>NZ_APHW01000059.1 GCF_002741985.1 Vibrio rotiferianus CAIM 577 = LMG 21460 | reverse complement strand
TGATAGGAGTACCTTTTAAAGTGTCTGTTGTATCGGGAATTGCGTTCAATTTCTCGATAGATAGTAGCTTTGTGACGACCCAGTTGTTTAGCTATTTTAGGGGTACTAATTCCTTGCTTTCTGAGTGCAGAAATCATATACCTTTCGTTCTCAGTGAGGTGCGTGTATCTCATGTTTTTTACTTCTTGGCGGGAGCAAACTTCATGATTATCGCATCTCACTGTTTTTATGTTCAGAGGTGTCGCACTTCGTACTTGAATCCAAGGCATATAACAAATTGTTCAAGAGTGATTCGGCACGCGTGGCATTTTTACTATGCGTTGGTTTCAATGGTTAAGGTGGTATGCGGGGGCTTGGGTATTGCGTTACTCACACCTTAGCAAGGCGTTAGTCGCCAGAAAAAGCTAGCAATCAAAATCATTCTTCTAAGCTCAAAACTTGGCTACTGATTGCTTGGTTCATTGTTCAATCTTCGACGGTCAAAGCTCAGTTTCATCGGTCTTAAATCAATGCGTTGCTATTTTCCAAGCGGTTGTTTCGTTCTCTGATGCTGACAGAGCAGGGCAATCGAGAGTCTGTTTTCGGTTGCAACTCAGCTCGTTGAGTTTATTGGGTACAAAAGCAGATTTACTCGCTGAAATGACTTTTTCTCTGGTGTTGTAAGTTCCACATGGTTTCAGCGACTTTGTTGAAAGTCCGCACTGTGAGATTGGTTTTCCAAAAGCGCTTTTTGGTGTTGTCAGTCTGTTTTCTACGGCGTTGTTTGTTCCAAGTGGTTTCATTGAGTAGCCGCTTTGAGACTACGCCTGACTTAAATGCATCAAAGCACATAAAGTTTGTTGTTCGCAAAGTTTAGTTCGGCTTAAAATTGTCGCTCGGTGCCTCGCGACTAACAAACTGCTCAAGAGGGATTCGCAACGCGTGGCATTTTTACTATGCGTTGATTTTAGTGATTAAGGTGGTATGCGGCGGCTT
>NZ_APHW01000068.1 GCF_002741985.1 Vibrio rotiferianus CAIM 577 = LMG 21460 | reverse complement strand
TACTGGTTCACTATCGGTCAGTCAGTATGTCAGTTTAGCCTTGGAGGATGGTCCCCCMWTATTCAGACAGGATATCACGTGTCCCGCCCTACTCGATTTCACTGAATGTGCGTTGTCAACTACGGGGCTATCACCCTGTATCGCCGGACTTTCCAGACCGTTCGTCTAACGCATATAAAGCTTAAGGGCTAGTCCAATTTCGCTCGCCGCTACTTTCGGAATCTCGGTTGATTTCTTTTCCTCGGGGTACTTAGATGTTTCAGTTCCCCCGGTTCGCCTCCTGCTGCTATGTATTCACAACAGGATACTTGCTTATGCAAGTGGGTTTCCCCATTCGGAAATCCCAGACTCAAATGGTTTTTACTACCTAATCTGGGCTTATCGCAAGTTAATACGTCCTTCATCGCCTCTGACTGCCAAGGCATCCACCGTGTACGCTTAGTCACTTAACCATACAACCCGAAGGAGTTCGAGTTGATGAACAAGTCACCAAAGTTGTCTGCAATTTTTATACATGATGCAGACTCGATTTTGCCGGACTCAAATTCCAAGAACACTTGAATGTGTTGTATTGGTGTTTGTCTTAAAGACAAACATTGAGAACTTTACAATCAACAATAAATTGTTGATTTGTCAGCTTTCCAAATTGTTAAAGAGCTAATCACTTCTAATGAAGTAACCATTTTTAAAAACTCTCAAGAGAGAATGTTTAAAGATGGTATCCCGTAGGGGAGTCGAACCCCTGTTACCGCCGTGAAAGGGCGGTGTCCTAGGCCTCTAGACGAACGGGACACTGGATTGAAGATATTGGGATATCTTCGTCTCTTTTACTTATAAACCGTATCAATCTGTGTGGACACTCATCGTGAATAATCATCGTATAAGGAGGTGATCCAGCGCCAGGTTCCCCTAGCGCTACCTTGTTACGACTTCACCCCAGTCATGAACCACAAAGTGGTAAGCGTCCTCCCGAAGGTTAAACTACCTACTTCTTTTGCAGCCCACTCCCATGGTGTGACGGGCGGTGTGTACAAGGCCCGGGAACGTATTACCGTGGCATTCTGATCCACGATTACTAGCGATTCCGACTTCACGGAGT
>NZ_APHW01000089.1 GCF_002741985.1 Vibrio rotiferianus CAIM 577 = LMG 21460 | reverse complement strand
GTTCAACGAGGGCATCGAGCTGACCCTCACCGGTGCTGAGAGCATCAGTGTTGTCGTCACACCAAAAGACGACGCAGAGATTGAAGGTTTAGAAGAGCTTAGTCGGTCAGATTGTGGCTGGCGAAGGCGCGACGATCCTACCGGGTAATAACAAAGCAACGCCACCATCAATGATGAAACCGTTGACCGTAACGAAGTGGCGGAGGTGTCAATCAAGACGGTGGACGCTGCCGCAGTGGAAGGTGAAAGCACGGCTTCGTTTGCTATTTCACGCACAGAAGAAGAAGGCGAACCAGCTAAGGTCACCTTCAAGTTCGATACCAGCATGGCGGACTCGGTTGATATCGACGATATCGATTCGGTCAAGATTGGTGACACGACCTACACAGGCGATGCACTTAAGGCGTTGTTCGACGAGGGCATCGAGCTGACCCTCACCGGTGCTGAGAGCATCAGTGTTGTCGTCACACCAAAAGACGACGCAGAGATTGAAGGTTTAGAGAGCTTAGTCGGTCAGATTGTGGCGGGCGAAGGCGCATCGATCTTACCGGGTAATAACAAAGCAAACGCCACCATCAATGACGAAACCGTTGACCGTAACGAAGTGGCGGAGGTGTCGATCAAGACGGTAGACGCTGCCGCAGTGGAAGGTGAAAGCCCGGCTTCGTTTGCGATTTCACGCACAGAAGAGGAAGGTGAACCAGCAAAGGTCACCTTCAAGTTCGATACCAGCGACGCGGACTCGGTTGATCTCAACGATATCGATTCGGTTAAGATTGGTGACGTTGTTTACACTGGCGAAGGACTTGCGAAGCTGTTCAATGATGGCATCGAGCTAACCCTCACTGGTGCAGAGAGCATTTCCGTGGTGGTTACACCAAAAGACGACGCAGAGATTGAAGGTTTAGAGAGCTTAGTCGGTCAGATTGTGGCTGGCGAAGGCGCAACCATTCCAAATGGCGGAGACAAAGCGAACGCCACCATCAATGACGAAACCGTTGACCGTAACGAAGTGGCGGAGGTGTCGATCAAGACGGTAGACGCTGCCGCAGTGGAAGGTGAAAGCCCGGCTTCGTTTGCGATTTCACGCACAGAAGAGGAAGGTGAACCAGCAAAGGTCACCTTCAAGTTCGATACCAGCGACGCGGACTCGGTTGATCTCAACGATATCGATTCGGTTAAGATTGGTGACGTTTGTTTACACTGGCGAAGGACTTGCGAAGCTG
>NZ_APHW01000077.1 GCF_002741985.1 Vibrio rotiferianus CAIM 577 = LMG 21460 | reverse complement strand
ATCCCCCACATCAGGGCAATTTCCTAGGCATTACTCACCCGTCCGCCGCTCGACGCCGTTATCGTTCCCCGAAGGTTCAGATAACTCGTTTCCGCTCGACTTGCATGTGTTAGGCCTGCCGCCAGCGTTCAATCTGAGCCATGATCAAACTCTTCAATTTAAGATTTTGTCGGCTCAATGAATACTGAACATTACATAATGTAATGTTTGAATTGACTGTGCTGAGTCTTTCGACTCAATGGTCACTTCGTTTCATTGAAACCTAATTTGAAACCGCTCTTTATTAAGAGAAATTTCTAATTGGATTATCATCAACGAGTGCCCACACAGATTGATAGGTCTATATTGTTAAAGAGCTTGGCTTTCAACACGTTAGTGTCTCAGCGAGGTGCGTATAATACGCTTCCCACTTTGAAAGTCAACATAAAACTCTAAAATAATTTAGAACTTTATGGTGACTTGCTTATTAAATAAGCAAGTGCGAAATAAAGCCTGGCGATGTCCTACTCTCACATGGGGAAGCCCCACACTACCATCGGCGCTAATTCGTTTCACTTCTGAGTTCGGAATGGAAATCAGGTGGGTCCAAATCGCTATGGTCGCCAAGCAAATTCTTTAATCTGGAAAGCTGTTTTCAGTTCTTAACACATTCAATGTTCTTACATTGAGTCCATCAAAACCCCTTGGGTGTTGTATGGTTAAGCCTCACGGGCAATTAGTACAGGTTAGCTCAACGCCTCACAACGCTTACACACCCTGCCTATCAACGTTCTAGTCTCGAACAACCCTTTAGGATACTTAAAGTATCAGGGAAGACTCATCTCAGGGCTCGCTTCCCGCTTAGATGCTTTCGCTGGTTATCGATTCCGAACTTAGCTACCGGG
>NZ_APHW01000055.1 GCF_002741985.1 Vibrio rotiferianus CAIM 577 = LMG 21460 | reverse complement strand
TCAGGCCATTAGTGACTTAGCCGATTGTGGAGCCTTAGAGGTTGAAGCGGTAGAGGTGCGGTAATGGAGAACTGTAAATTGATGATTGCCTATGCGATTGAACACCCAGAGACGCGCACATGGTTAGCCAAGACCGGAAAGATTCTAATTGATGATGAGGTAAGGAAAACCAAGGCGTCAGCAGTGTTACAGAGTCGATGGATGTAGAGCGTTCAGTGAGACAGGCCGAAAGATTCCTAGTGGATGAAAACATGCTTCAAGGCTTGCCAAGCAATGTGGGGTATTTCTTCGGGGCGTCATCAATGCCATTCACAACCTTTATCGATCGCTATCTGGTTGAGAAAACTCATATAGATCTGTGCACAGTCTCTTCAGAGGGACAACAAGACATAAACCCATTAGCAGCCTTGGAGAGAAAGAAAGGCAAGAAATCAAAGGCCGTGGAGGAATCAGAAGATAACCCACTGGCAGGACTAGACGAGGGGCCAGAAGACGCGGAAGACGAGCCAGAGAACGAACCACTAACCACAGAACCAATTGGGCAAGAGGCGTTCAACGAGGCGATAGACAACCCACTGGCTGGCCTAGAGAAACTATAAGGAGCTACAGCAATGAATGATAAACGCCTCAACACACTAATCACCGACCCAAAAGAGCGGACACAGCGATCCCAAGAGAAGCGGGCAGCGGTA
>NZ_APHW01000052.1 GCF_002741985.1 Vibrio rotiferianus CAIM 577 = LMG 21460 | reverse complement strand
GTAAGTACTATCCGGGAGACACACGGCGGGTGCGTAACGTCCGTCGGAGAGGGAAACAACCCAGACCAGCTAAGGTCCCAAATTATAGCTAAGTGGGAAACGATGTGGGAAGGCTTAGACAGCTAGGATGTTGGCTTAGAAGCAGCCATCATTTAAAGAAAGCGTAATAGCTCACTAGTCGAGTCGGCCTGCGCGGAAGATGTAACGGGGCTAAGCTATAAACCGAAGCTGCGGCAATGAAGTTTACTTCATTGGGTAGGGGAGCGTTCTGTAAGCCGTTGAAGGTGAGTTGTAAAGCTTGCTGGAGGTATCAGAAGTGCGAATGCTGACATGAGTAACGATAAAGGGGGTGAAAAACCTCCTCGCCGGAAGACCAAGGGTTCCTGTCCAACGTTAATCGGGGCAGGGTAAGTCGACCCCTAAGGCGAGGCCGAAAGGCGTAGTCGATGGGAAACGGGTTAATATTCCCGTACTTCTTACAATTGCGATGGGGGGGGACGGAGAAGGCTAGGTGGGCCTGGCGACGGTTGTCCAGGTTCAAGTGCGTAGGCTGAAGAGTTAGGTAAATCCGGCTCTTCTTAAGGCTGAGACACGACGTCGAGCTACTACGGTAGTGAAGTCATTGATGCCATGCTTCCAGGAAAAGCCTCTAAGCTTCAGATTGTAAGGAATCGTACCCCAAACCGACACAGGTGGTCGGGTAGAGAATACCAAGGCGCTTGAGAGAACTCGGGTGAAGGAACTAGGCAAAATGGTACCGTAACTTCGGGAGAAGGTACGCTCTCGACGGTGAAGTCCCTSCG
>NZ_APHW01000046.1 GCF_002741985.1 Vibrio rotiferianus CAIM 577 = LMG 21460 | reverse complement strand
TCTGACTGCCAAGGCATCCACCGTGTACGCTTAGTCACTTAACCATACAACCCGAAGGAGTTTCGAGTTGATGAACAAGTCACCAAAGTTGTCTGCAATTTTTATACATGATGCAGACTCGATTTTGCCGGACTCAAATTCCAAGAACACTTGAATGTGTTGTATTGGTGTTTGTCATAAAGACAAACATTGAGAACTTTACAATCAACAATAAATTGTTGATTTGTCAGCTTTCCAAATTGTTAAAGAGCTAGATTTCTTAATGAAACCATTTTTAAAAGCACTCATTGAATGCGCTTAAAGATGGTGGAGCTATGCGGGATCGAACCGCAGACCTCCTGCGTGCAAGGCAGGCGCTCTCCCAGCTGAGCTATAGCCCCATCAAGGTGTCGATACTGCATACCAACTTCAAAGGAAATTGGTGGGTCTGAGTGGACTCGAACCACCGACCTCTCGCTTATCAGGCGAACGCTCTAACCACCTGAGCTACAGACCCAGTATCGTCTCTTTTACTTTATAAACCGTATCAATCTGTGT
>NZ_APHW01000042.1 GCF_002741985.1 Vibrio rotiferianus CAIM 577 = LMG 21460 | reverse complement strand
AGTAAGCCCCACACTGTTATCCCTCTCCCCGCGCCTACATCAATTGTCGCTCGCTTAACCTTTTCCTCATGCATCAGGGTTAGAAGTAGTTTATTCACTGCCTGACGTGTCTTTACGCCCATCACCTCCGCTATGATGTCTGATGTTGACCAAACCTCATCACGCAAGAACTTTAGTACCGCTGCCCGCTTCTCTTGGGATCGCTGTGTCCGCTCTTTTGGGTCGGTGATTAGTGTGTTGAGGCGTTTATCATTCATTGCTGTAGCTCCTTATAGTTTCTCTAGGCCAGCCAGTGGGTTGTCTATCGCCTCGTTGAACGCCTCTTGCCCAATTGGTTCTGTGGTTAGTGGTTCGTTCTCTGGCTCGTCTTCCGCGTCTTCTGGCCCCTCGTCTAGTCCTGCCAGTGGGTTATCTTCTGATTCCTCCACGGCCTTTGATTTCTTGCCTTTCTTTCTCTCCAAGGCTGCTAATGGTTTATGTCTTGTTGTCCTCTGAAGAGACTGTGCACAGATCTATATGAGTTTTCTCAACCAGATAGCGATCGATAAAGGTTGTGAATGGCATTGATGACGCCCCGAAGAAATACCCCACATTGCTTGGCAAGCCTTGAAGCATGTTTTCATCCACTAGGAATCTTTCGGCCTGTCTCACTGAACGCTCTACATCCATCGACTCTGTAAACACTGCTGACGCCTTGGTTTTCCTTACCTCATCATCAATTAGAATCTTTCCGGTCTTCTGGGCTAACCATGTGCGCGTCTCTGGGTGTTCAATCGCATAGGCAATCATCAATTTACAGTTCTCCATTACCGCACCCTCTACCGCTTCAACCTCTAAGGCTCCACAATCGGCTAAGTCACTAATGGCCTGAAAAGCTAGGATTAAATGCACGCCCTTATCCCTGACAAGACCTAGACCCGCTAAGGTGATTCTTGAAATGTGGTACTTAAATTCATCGAGGAACACCGCTACAGGTCTGTTTTCGCCCTGAGTTCTGTCACGACTTGCCGCGATCTGGAAGATTCTTTGCACAAGCATTTTCTGAACGATTTTTGTCTGTTCATTCATGCTCGAACCTACGATATACACACAACCGCCAGACTCGAAAATCTCCCGCAAATCAAAGCCCCCCAAGGCATTAACGCTATTTACTAGGGCGATTTCCTCCAATGAAGTCATAAAGCCGGCTGCACCATCTTTGAACTGTTCAGCCAGTGGGGATTGAAACATTGATCGGAATGTCTGAGGCCCGTTGTTGATTTCCCCTGCAAAGACTCTTGAAGCTCTACGGTCATTGCCTTTGTGAAAGTCTGCATCTGACCCCGTTTTCTCAAGCCCAAACCCTGCTGTCATAAGCTCTTCAAGCTCATATTGAGTGATACCGGCTAACATATCGATTTGATACTCATTCGAGCGCAAGTCAAACAGGTAGAAAGGCTTGTCATTGTCTTCACAGGATTTTTTCAACACATGTCTACACCATTCATCATCTTTCGGATCGAGTACGAATACAGCCTCATCAAGTCCAATCGACTGAGCAAGCAGCATCTGAGCCGCACGACCTTTACCCGCACCAGACGAACCAATCAATTGAGCGTGTTTCTTCTGGTACACATCTTTAGGGATATATTGAGGTTTGCCGTCTGAATCCATGCCAACAAACACGCCTTTGTTAAAGTCGAAATACTCAACAGGCAAATAGTTCTCTTCGTTATTTGGAAGCAGCTGATCAACGGTTCTGATATCTGTTCGTTTATTTCGCTCCAGAGAAGTCCGACGCATCACGCGATCTCTCAAGCTATCCAACCTAGGCAGAAGATAACGGCCCCCTGCAAAGAAAAGAGCCACCCCAACAGCAACAAGCGCCAGATACCAAGGTTGAGAACTTAGGATTAAGCGTTTCTCATACACAAGACCATAAGAAAAGGCATTGAAAAGATATTGATTGACGATTGGCCCCAGAGGGCCAGCCATCAATAGAACGGCAAAGACCGTTCTAATAAAATAAATTGTTACAGGGTTATTTTTTTCTTCGTCCATCCGTAGCACAGCCGCCAAGAACAGGCCGCAAGCTATGGATAAAAGCCAGCCCCAAGCAATGCAAAATACCGTGTATTCCGCCACCACCATCGCCAAGGAAAACATAATAGAATCGATCATCGTTAACAGCTCCAAACGATTAAATACTGAGCGCAATGCTACACCTCGTCAACGAGAGATGTCAACGAGAGTTGTCAACTTTGTGCGCCTCAGCTCAAAGCGCGGGTTTTAAGTGTAGCGTCCAGCGAAACGACAGGGGGGGGCCGCACAAAACTGACAAGCGGCAGCGCAGGCAAGAGTCCCCAGACTCGGGTTTTGGGTGGGACGGAGTCCCAAGCCAAAGTCGCCAGCTAGTGAAGCGTTCAGCGTAACGGCGGGTGACCACCCTCAAAGGACCACAGATAGCGGGGCCCCAGAATTAAGCGGAGCATTAATTTAGGGAAGCGGTCTCTTAGTTTCTCCGGAGCGTTCAAGCGTAGGAGAAATCTTAGAGAATCGTGGTTTTTGTGGGTGGTCACG
>NZ_APHW01000082.1 GCF_002741985.1 Vibrio rotiferianus CAIM 577 = LMG 21460 | reverse complement strand
TTACCGCGGCTGCTGGCACGGAGTTAGCCGGTGCTTCTTCTGTAGGTAACGTCAAATGATTAAGGTATTAGCTTAACCACCTTCCTCCCTACTGAAAGTACTTTACAACCCGAGGCCTTCTTCATACACGCGGCATGGCTGCATCAGGCTTGCGCCCATTGTGCAATATTCCCCACTGCTGCCTCCCGTAGGAGTATCGAAGAGCTAGA
>NZ_APHW01000078.1 GCF_002741985.1 Vibrio rotiferianus CAIM 577 = LMG 21460 | reverse complement strand
GAGTTAGCCGGTGCTTCTTCTGTCGCTAACGTCAAATAATGCAGCTATTAACTACACTACCTTCCTCACGACTGAAAGTGCTTTACAACCCGAACGGCCTTCTTCACACACGCGGCATGGCTGCATCAGGCTTGCGCCCATTGTGCAATATTCCCCACTGCTGCCTCCCGTACGGAGTCTGGACCGTGTCTCAGTTCCAGTGTGCTGATCATCCTCTCAGACCAGCTAGGGATCGTCGCTTGGTGAGCCATTACCTCACCAACTAGCTAATCCCACCTAGGCATATCCTGACGCGAGAGGCCCGAAGGTCCCCCTCTTTGGCCCGTAGGCATTATGCGGTATTAGCCATCGTTTCCAATGGTTATCCCCCACATCAGGGCAATTTCCTAGGCATTACTCACCCGTCCGCCGCTCGACGCCGCTATCGTTCCCCGAAGGTTCAGATAACTCGTTTCCGCTCGACTTGCATGTGTTAGGCCTGCCGCCAGCGTTCAATCTGAGCCATGATCAAACTCTTCAATTTAAGATTTTGTTCGGCTCAATGAATACTGAACATTACATAAGTAATGTTTGAATTGACTGTGCTGAATCTTTCGATTCAATGGTCACTTCGTATCATTGAAACCTAATTTGATACCACTTTCCGTTAAGAAAGAAATATCTAATTGGATTAT
>NZ_APHW01000039.1 GCF_002741985.1 Vibrio rotiferianus CAIM 577 = LMG 21460 | reverse complement strand
GCATCGAATTAAACCACATGCTCCACCGCTTGTGCGGGCCCCCGATCAATCCATTTGAGTTTATCTTGCGACCGTACTCCCCAGGCGGTCTACTTAACGCGTTAGCTCCGAAAGCCACGGCTCAAGGCCACAACCTCCAAGTAGACATCGTTTACGGCGTGGACTACCAGGGTATCTAATCCTGTTTGCTCCCCACGCTTTCGCATCTGAGTGTCAGTATCTGTCCAGGGGGCCGCCTTCGCCACCGGTATTCCTTCAGATCTCTACGCATTTCACCGCTACACCTGAAACTTCATACCCCCCCCTCCTACAGTACTCTAGTCTGCCAGTTTCAAATGCAATTCCGAGGTTGAGCCCCGGGCTTTCACATCTGACTTAACAAACCACCTGCATGCGCTTTACGCCCAGTAATTCCGATTAACGCTCGCACCCTCCGTATTACCGCGGCTGCTGGCACGGAGTTAGCCGGTGCTTCTTCTGTCGCTAACGTCAAATAATGCAGCTATTAACTACACTACCTTCCTCACGACTGAAAGTGCTTTACAACCCGAGGCCTTCTTCACACACGCGGCATGGCTGCATCAGGCTTGCGCCCATTGTGCAATATTCCCCACTGCTGCCTCCCGTAGGAGTCTGGACCGTGTCTCAGTTCCAGTGTGCTGATCATCCTCTCAGACCAGCTAGGGATCGTCGCCTTGGTGAGCCATTACCTCACCAACTAGCTAATCCCACTTAGGCATATCCTGACGCGAGAGGCCCGAAGGTCCCCCTCTTTGGCCCGTAGGCATTATGCGGTATTAGCCATCGTTTCCAATGGTTATCCCCCACATCAGGGCAATTTCCTAGGCATTACTCACCCGTCCGCCGCTCGACGCCGTTATCGTTCCCCGAAGGTTCAGATAACTCGTTTCCGCTCGACTTGCATGTGTTAGGCCTGCCGCCAGCGTTCAATCTGAGCCATGATCAAACTCTTCAATTTAAGATTTTGTTCGGCTCAATGAATACTGAACATTACATAAGTAATGTTTGAATTGACTGTGCTGAATCTTTCGATTCAATGGTCACTTCGTTTCATTGAAACCTAATTTGATACCGAAGTATCTAATTGGATTATCATCAACGAGTGCCCACACAGATTGATAGGTCTATATTTTTAAAGAGCTTGCTTATCGAGAAGTTTTTCTCTCAAGCGGA
>NZ_APHW01000070.1 GCF_002741985.1 Vibrio rotiferianus CAIM 577 = LMG 21460 | reverse complement strand
CCCAGTACGAGAGGACCGGAGTGGACGAACCTCTGGTGTTCGGGTTGTGTCGCCAGACGCATTGCCCGGTAGCTAAGTTCGGAATCGATAACCGCTGAAAGCATCTAAGCGGGAAGCGAGCCCTGAGATGAGTCTTCCCTGATACTTTAAGTATCCTAAAGGGTTGTTCGAGACTAGAACGTTGATAGGCAGGGTGTGTAAGCGTTGTGAGGCGTTGAGCTAACCTGTACTAATTGCCCGTGAGGCTTAACCATACAACACCCAAGGGGTTTTGATGGACTCAATGTAAGAACATTGAATGTGTTAAGAACTGAAAACAGCTTTCCAGAATTAAAGAATTTGCTTGGCGACCATAGCGATTTGGACCCACCTGATTTCCATTCCGAACTCAGAAGTGAAACGAATTAGCGCCGATGGTAGTGTGGGGCTTCCCCATGTGAGAGTAGGACATCGCCAGGCTTTATTTCGCACTTGCTTATTTAATAAGCAAGTCACCATAAAGTTCTAAATTATTTTAGAGTTTTATGTTGACTTTCAAAGTGGGAAGCGTATTATACGCACCTCGCTGAGACACTAACGTGTTGAAAGCCAAGCTCTTTAACAATATAGACCTATCAATCTGTGTGGGCACTCGTTGATGATAATCCAATTAGATACTTCGGTATCAAATTAGGTTTCAATGAAACGAAGTGACCATTGAGTCGAAAGACTCAGCACAGTCAATTCAAACATTACTTATGTAATGTTCAGTATTCATTGAGCCGAACAAAATCTTAAATTGAAGAGTTTGATCATGGCTCAGATTGAACGCTGGCGGCAGGCCTAACACATGCAAGTCGAGCGGAAACGAGTTATCTGAACCTTCGGGGAACGATAACGGCGTCGAGCGGCGGACGGGTGAGTAATGCCTAGGAAATTGCCCTGATGTGGGGGATAACCATTGGAAACGATGGCTAATACATAATGCCTACGGGCCAAAGAGGGGGACCTTCGGGCCTCTCGCGTCAGGAT
>NZ_APHW01000090.1 GCF_002741985.1 Vibrio rotiferianus CAIM 577 = LMG 21460 | reverse complement strand
GAACGGTAGACAACACAGCGGAAGAGCAGAGAGCGACCGTACAGCTCAAACAAATGGAGTTTGATAAACAGTTCGCGGATGCATGGAACGAGGGAGTAATCAAAGGCCCGTCAGATGCGGAACTGGAAGAACAAAGGGCATTGGTTAAAGAGTTGAAAGACCTAGCCAGAAAAGCCAGAGAGAGCCAGAGACAAGACCTAGAGAGGCTGGCTCAACAGCTACAGGGCCAGCTAGAGAACGGCGATATTAGCGAAGACCTAGCGAACCTAAGAAAAGAAATCCAAGCAGTGGAGAAACAACAGAATGAATAAAAGTGTATTGGCGTTAGTTATGGGGTCTGTGTTGGCTTTATCGGGATGTGACAATAGTCCTGTGGGCGTGTCAGGAGGCAGCGAAACGGGGTCTAGCTCTAGCAGTAGCCAAGGCGTGGACACATCAAAAGAACTTAACCAATCAAAAGCAGTTACGGTTATGGTGGCTCGGTCTCTAGCTCCGCTGATTACTGAAACCGCCACAGACCTATACGGAAGATCTCCGGGTAAAGGTCTGAACTGGCAACTAATCAAATTGCTCTATGAAGTAGAGCGCGGAACGGAGGAGGAGAAGCAAAAAGTAATTAAAGAGTTGGATGCACTGGATTTAAATGATGCATTGAAAGACGCGCCACAAATACAACAGGATTGGGTTAGGAGCACTGTAAACGCAATCAGAGGGCCGTCAGGGTTGCGCGGTGAGATTATCGCAAGTGCAGTCTTTGCCTATGCCGCAAATCCGATTGATGGCTGGCCTAAGGAAGCTTTAAAGAATAAAAACGTTGGCCGCTTTGATGCTGCGGTGAACTATTACTTAGTGTTGGCCGCTAATGCAGGAATGGAAGCCATCGCTCAGCAGGTTAGCTATGCATCGTACGGAGATCGTCAGAAAGCAAAACAGAGTATCCGTGTCGCCATGAACAGCAAAGAAGTAAGAGCCGCAATCTTAGATACTCTTGCTCGAGGTTACACAGAGCAACCAGACATTCGTTTGGACTTTACTGGAAGCTCGGCACCTGTTCACTTCTGGGCAGATTCTGACAGCGTAGAGGGCAACACAGACGGGCTATCAATTGTTCGCAATGGTGCTCAATACTACGGGAAAGGCTACATCTCAGGGGAAAGCTATGAAGTGCTAGTGTCCAGATCTAAGGGCGCAACCATGACAAAGAGCAGTACATCAAGCATCGGCTCAGAGTCCACACAATCAACTACAGGGGGCGCAAATGTCAAAGCAGGGCAATGATGAGGCTTTTAGCGTAAAGCTTCGGAGATTGATAGAGGAAGCGGAAGACGCAGCGGTGGATAGTGAGGCGTTTGGTCAGAGTGCTATCCATGCGCTAATTCTTGAACACATCGAGAGCCACGCTTACCCGAACAGCTCGAAATACGACTGACGCGCTATCGCTTGTCGGATTCGCACCAGCATGAAAGACTTCGCTATTTCATGCCTGGCACAAATCTCAATTTAAAGGAGATAAACCTATGTTAGAACTACTAATTTTATTGTTTTTAATTCTGTAAGGAGATTCAAAGGGATGTTTAAAAAGATATTGATCGTGTCAGTGTGTGCAGTTCTTGGGGCTTGTGCATCGCATGAAGATTTAGTGCTTAACTCAGGATGCCCAACAGGGGCGTCTATGGCTGAAATTAAACAAGGTTGCAATCAGCCAGAGACACCAGAGCAAACACAGAAAAGAATCGAAACGTATTACCGGTATCTAGCCGTTCTGCAGGAAGACGCGAATAAAAACAAATCGCTATAATTCTGTATATAGGGGATTTCGTTTGATGAGGGGGAGATCCTCAGATAAGATAATCCCCAGATGTGAAAAAACCCGTCTTTGCAGGACGGGTTATTTTCGGAATACTTCTACGCTCCAGAAGTCCTTTCATATTAGCATATCGAAAAGACCTTTCAAGAAGTTTCCAAGTTGTCGAGTGGTAGGGTCAGTGTCACTGGCGACAACTTCCAGCATCATGCGTTACCAGCGGTACATCCGTAAGCGCACACCAGATGAGTGAACCAAGAATCAGTACTAGCGTATGGAGTTAGTCAAAGAGGCTTGTAGATTGGGTAGTAA
>NZ_APHW01000065.1 GCF_002741985.1 Vibrio rotiferianus CAIM 577 = LMG 21460 | reverse complement strand
GAGGGGCCAGAAGACGCGGAAGACGAGCCAGAGAACGAACCACTAACCACAGAACCAATTGGGCAAGAGGCGTTCAACGAGGCGATAGACAACCCACTGGCTGGCCTAGAGAAACTATAAGGAGCTACAGCAATGAATGATAAACGCCTCAACACACTAATCACCGACCCAAAAGAGCGGACACAGCGATCCCAAGAGAAGCGGGCAGCGGTACTAAAGTTCTTGCGTGATGAGGTTTGGTCAACATCAGACATCATAGCGGAGGTGATGGGCGTAAAGACACGTCAGGCAGTGAATAAACTACTTCTAACCCTGATGCATGAGGAAAAGGTTAAGCGAGCGACAATTGATGTAGGCGCGGGGAGAGGGATAACACTGTGGGGGCTTACTACTCACGGTTTGGCATTCTCATTCGATGAAGATGAGGAGATCAAGGATATCCCAGTATTCGAGCCGTCAAGGGTAGCAGTTTCAACACTTCCGCACAGGTTGGACATTCAAAAGGCAAGACTCAAGGCACTAGCAAACGGCTGGAAAGACTGGACACCCTGCGACCGTGGGGAGTTCATCAAGACTCATGGCGTACAGCATAGACCGGATGCGCTGGCAGTGAACCCAGAGGGCGAGCTGGTAGCGATAGAGGTAGAGCGAACCATCAAGACCCGATCAAGGTATCAACAGGTAATCGCCTCGCACTTGAAAGCTATGTCAGACGGTAAGTGGGGACATGTGTACTACATCACTCCGGAGGGCGTTTCTAACCGGCTTAAAAAGGTGATCTACTCGATAGATACAATCAAAGTCGGGGGGCAGCAAGTACAGTTGAAAGGTTCGTATTTAGAACGATTCACGTTTGTGGATTTGGATAAGTGGATAGTGGAGAACGATAAAGAATGACACCTATACATTGGCTTCTGATTGTGTGTCCGGCTGCGGTGCTTGGGGCTGTTCTGTTCATAGGAGTGTTTGAACGGGTAGACAACACAGCGGAAGAGCAGAGAGCGACCGTACAGCTCAAACAAATGGAGTTTGATAAACAGTTCGCGGATGCATGGAACGAGGGAGTAATCAAAGGCCCGTCAGATGCGGAACTGGAAGAACAAAGGGCATTGGTTAAAGAGTTGAAAGACCTAGCCAGAAAAGCCAGAGAGAGCCAGAGACAAGACCTAGAGAGGCTGGCTCAACAGCTACAGGGCCAGCTAGAGAACGGCGATATTAGCGAAGACCTAGCGAACCAAGAAAAGAAATCCAAGCAGTGGAGAAACAACAGAATGAATAAAAGTGTATTGGCGTTAGTTATGGGGTCTGTGTTGGCTTTATCGGGATGTGACAATAGTCCTGTGGGCGTGTCAGGAGGCAGCGAAACGGGGTCTAGCTCTAGCAGTAGCCAAGGCGTGGACACATCAAAAGAACTTAACCAATCAAAAGCAGTTACGGTTATGGTGGCTCGGTCTCTAGCTCCGCTGATTACTGAAACCGCCACAGACCTATACGGAAGATCGTCCGGTAAGGTCTAGAACTGGCAACTAATCAAATTGCTCTATGAAGTAGAGCGCGGAACGGAAGGAGG
>NZ_APHW01000043.1 GCF_002741985.1 Vibrio rotiferianus CAIM 577 = LMG 21460 | reverse complement strand
AAGGCGAGGCCGAAAGCGTAGTCGATGGGAAACGGGTTAATATTCCCGTACTTCTTACAATTGCGATGGGGGGGGACGGAGAAGGCTAGGTGGGCCTGGCGACGGTTGTCCAGGTTCAAGTGTGTAGGCTGAAGAGTTAGGTAAATCCGGCTCTTCTTAAGGCTGAGACACGACGTCGAGCTACTACGGTAGTGAAGTCATTGATGCCATGCTTCCAGGAAAAGCCTCTAAGCTTCAGATTGTAAGGAATCGTACCCCAAACCGACACAGGTGGTCGGGTAGAGAATACCAAGGCGCTTGAGAGAACTCGGGTGAAGGAACTAGGCAAAATGGTACCGTAACTTCGGGAGAAGGTACGCTCTCGACGGTGAAGTCCCTTGCGGATGGAGCTATTGAGAGTCGCAGATACCAGGTGGCTGCAACTGTTTATTAAAAACACAGCACTGTGCAAAATCGTAAGATGACGTATACGGTGTGACGCCTGCCCGGTGCCGGAAGGTTAATTGATGGGGTTAGACTTCGGTCGAAGCTCTTGATCGAAGCCCCGGTAAACGGCGGCCGTAACTATAACGGTCCTAAGGTAGCGAAATTCCTTGTCGGGTAAGTTCCGACCTGCACGAATGGCGTAATGATGGCCACGCTGTCTCCACCCGAGACTCAGTGAAATTGAAATCGCTGTGAAGATGCAGTGTACCCGCGGCTAGACGGAAAGACCCCGTGAACCTTTACTACAGCTTGGCACTGAACATTGACCCTACATGTGTAGGATAGGTGGGAGGCTTTGAAACCAGCACGCCAGTGTTGGTGGAGCCGTCCTTGAAATACCACCCTTGTAGTGTTGATGTTCTAACGTCGACCCCTTATCGGGGTTACGGACAGTGCCTGGTGGGTAGTTTGACTGGGGCGGTCTCCTCCCAAAGCGTAACGGAGGAGCACGAAGGTGGGCTAATCACGGTTGGACATCGTGAGGTTAGTGCAATGGCATAAGCCGCTTGACTGCGAGAATGACAATTCGAGCAGGTGCGAAAGCAGGTCATAGTGATCCGGTGGTTCTGAATGGAAGGGCCATCGCTCAACGGATAAAAGGTACTCCGGGGATAACAGGCTGATACCGCCCAAGAGTTCATATCGACGGCGGTGTTTGGCACCTCGATGTCGGCTCATCACATCCTGGGGCTGAAGTCGGTCCCAAGGGTATGGCTGTTCGCCATTTAAAGTGGTACGCGAGCTGGGTTTAGAACGTCGTGAGACAGTTCGGTCCCTATCTGCCGTGGGCGTTGGAAGATTGAAGGGGGCTGCTCCTAGTACGAGAGGACCGGAGTGGACGAACCTCTGGTGTTCGGGTTGTGTCGCCAGACGCATTGCCCGGTAGCTAAGTTCGGAATCGATAACCGCTGAAAGCATCTAAGCGGGAAGCGAGCCTGAG
>NZ_APHW01000063.1 GCF_002741985.1 Vibrio rotiferianus CAIM 577 = LMG 21460 | reverse complement strand
CTCTCCACGACGGACGTTAGCACCCGCCGTGTGTCTCCCGGATAGTACTTACTGGTATTCGGAGTTTGACAAGTTGGTAAGTCGGGATGACCCCCTAGCCTTAACAGTGCTCTCCCCCAGTAGTATTCGTCCGAGGCGCTACCTAAATAGCTTTCGGGGAGAACCAGCTATCTCCAGGTTTGATTGGCCTTTCACCCCTAGCCACAAGTCATCCGCTAATTTTTCAACATTAGTCGGTTCGGTCCTCCAGTTGATGTTACTCAACCTTCAACCTGCCCATGGCTAGATCACCTGGTTTCGGGTCTATATCCAGAGACTGAACGCCCAGTTAAGACTCGGTTTCCCTACGGCTCCCCTAGATGGTTAACCTTGCCACTGAATATAAGTCGCTGACCCATTATACAAAAGGTACGCAGTCACAGGACAAAGCCTGCTCCTACTGCTTGTACGTACACGGTTTCAGGTTCTATTTCACTCCCCTCACAGGGGTTCTTTTCGCCTTTCCCTCACGGTACTGGTTCACTATCGGTCAGTCAGTAGTATTTAGCCTTGGAGGATGGTCCCCCCCCATATTCAGACAGGATAACACGTGTCCCGCCCTACTCGATTTCACTGAACACACATCGTCAACTACGGGACTATCACCCTGTATCGTCGGACTTTCCAGACCGTTCGTCTAACGTGTATAAAGCTTAAGGGCTAGTCCAATTTCGCTCGCCGCTACTTTCGGAATCTCGGTTGATTTCTTTTCCTCGGGGTACTTAGATGTTTCAGTTCCCCCGGTTCGCCTCCTGTTGCTATGTATTCACAACAGGATACTTGCTTATGCAAGTGGGTTTCCCCATTCGGAAATCCCAGACTCAAATGGTTTTTACTACCTAATCTGGGCTTATCGCAAGTTAATACGTCCTTCATCGCCTCTGACTGCCAAGGCATCCACCGTGTACGCTTAGTCACTTAACCATACAACCCGAAGGAGTTTCGAGTTGATGAACAAGTCACCAAAGTTGTCTGCAATTTTTATACATGATGCAGACTCGATTTTGCCGGACTCAAATTCCAAGAACACTTGAATGTGTTTTATTGGTGTTTGTCATAAAGACAAACATTGAGAACTTTACAATCAACAATAAATTGTTGATTTGTCAGCTTTCCAAATTGTTAAAGAGCAGATTTCTTAATGAAACCATTTTTAAAGATTCTTTTGCAAGAACACTTAAAGATGGTGGAGCTATGCGGGATCGAACCGCAGACCTCCTGCGTGCAAGGCAGGCGCTCTCCCAGCTGAGCTATAGCCCCATCAAGGTGTCGATACTGCATACCAACTTCAAAGGAAATTGGTGGGTCTGAGTGGACTCGAACCACCGACCTCTCGCTTATCAGGCGAACGCTCTAACCACCTGAGCTACAGACCCAGTATCGTCTCTTTTACTTTATAAACCGTATCAATCTGTGTGGACACTCATCGTGAGTAATCATCGTATAAGGAGGTGATCCAGCGCCAGGTTCCCCTAGCGCTACCTTGTTACGACTTCACCCCAGTCATGAACCACAAAGTGGTAAGCGTCCTCCCGAAGGTTAAACTACCTACTTCTTTTGCAGCCCACTCCCATGGTGTGACGGGCGGTGTGTACAAGGCCCGGGAACGTATTCACCGTGGCATTCTGATCCACGATTACTAGCGATTC
>NZ_APHW01000058.1 GCF_002741985.1 Vibrio rotiferianus CAIM 577 = LMG 21460 | reverse complement strand
ACATTAAACGGCTTTGTTGCTCGTAAATTGACTAACCAATCTCCAAACACTTTTCCTGTTGTTTCTATCCTAGATAGCACGGACCTCGCTCCATGTATAAATAGAGCGCGAAGGTGTTTGTTCCCTCGTTTACTCATGCCTAATAACTTTGATTTGCCACCCGTTGAATACTGCCTTGGAACGAGTCCTAGCCATGCCGCCATCTCGCGACCTCCACCAAAGTTTGAAGGAGAACTGATATTGGCCACACACAACGTTGCTGTTAAATCACCAATACCAGGAATACTCTTCAAAAGTTCGGCATTTTCATTATTTTCAGTAATCGCTTTCAGTTTTCTATCTTGAGTAGATACTTTCTCATTTAGGTATTTATAGTGCTCATGAATCGAGAGCAACTCAGCGACCAGACTCGGTGGTAGCTTTATATCTTGCTCGGCCAACCACTGAAATAGCGTTTTCATCTTGGCATGGCCTTTCGGAAAACTCAGCCCAAACTCAAGTAGTATTGCTCCAATTCGGCTCATACAAGCCGTTCGCTCTTTGATATAACCATCTCTCACTCGATGGATAGCTGCGATTACTTGAGCTTCCTCTGACTTGGCAGAAACAAACCTCATGCTTGGTCGACTCGCGGCTTCTGCTATCGCAGCCGCATCAATAAAGTCGTTTTTGTTACCTTTGACGTAAGGTTTTACATATTGAGGAGGGATAAGTCGAACTCGATGCCCATAGGCTTCACACTTTCTCGCAAGCCAGTGAGCACCACCACAGGCTTCAAAAGCGATGATGGTAGGTTCAAGTACAGATAAGAAACGGAGTAGTTGGCTTCGACTAAACTTACGGCGAATAACGTCTTTGCCAGTGTGATTGTTGCCAACCGCATGAAAGCAGTGCTTGCCTAAATCGATACCTAAGATGTGAATGGTAGACATATGGTTCACCTCGTTCTGAGAGCCT
>NZ_APHW01000073.1 GCF_002741985.1 Vibrio rotiferianus CAIM 577 = LMG 21460 | reverse complement strand
GCATGAAAAGACTTCGCTATTTCATGCTGGCACAAATCTCAATTTAAAGGAGATAAACCTATGTTAGAACTACTAATTTTATTGTTTTTAATTCTGTAAGGAGATTCAAAGGGATGTTTAAAAAGATATTGATCGTGTCAGTGTGTGCAGTTCTTGGGGCTTGTGCATCGCATGAAGATTTAGTGCTTAACTCAGGATGCCCAACAGGGGCGTCTATGGCTGAAATTAAACAAGGTTGCAATCAGCCAGAGACACCAGAGCAAACACAGAAAAGAATCGAAACGTATTACCGGTATCTAGCCGTTCTGCAGGAAGACGCGAATAAAAACAAATCGCTATAATTCTGTATATAGGGGATTTCGTTTGATGAGGGGGAGATCCTCAGATAAGATAATCCCAGATGTGAAAAAACCCGTCTTTGCAGGACGGGTTATTTTCGGAATACTTCTACGCTCCAGAAGTCCTTTCATATTAGCATATCGAAAAGACCTTTCAAGAAGTTTCCAAGTTGTCGAGTGGTAGGGTCAGTGTCACTGGCGACAACTTCCAGCATCATGCGTTACCAGCGGTACATCCGTAAGCGCACACCAGATGAGTGAACCAAGAATCAGTACTAGCGTATGGAGTTAGTCAAAGAGGCTTGTAGATTGGGTAGTAACCCTTGCAAGGAACTAAGATTTTAGGTTGGCGGGAAACGGTGAGGATGGCGGTAGAACAACCGGTAATTTCCGCAGTTAGTTTGTGTTCTCAGGACTAACCAGATGATAGCGATATACTCGGCTCCGGTCGGCATATTAAATTATCTGCTTACACTATATTTAACGGAATGATACTCCGTAATATAGGGTGAGTGTATCCAGAATTCCGCTTCAACCTCTCACCAATCAGCATATCCAAAACCCCGACATCTTCAAAATTTACTTACTCACACAAAAAAACTTAATAAGAACTTTTATCATTTAGTAAAGGTCGAGTGCTGAGCGTAGCCGCTGAAAGAGCGAAGCGATTGAACCTGCTAGCTCAGTGCTGACCCGACAAGCGATAGCGCGTCAGTCGTTGACACCTATGGTTAATATTCTCGATTAACTATCGTTAACCAAGAATGTCAACGAGGTTTTTAATCGAATGTTTTCCGCTGAACGCTCCCAAACATTCTCACGAATACGGGTTCTGACGCTGCGCTTCGGGCTGGACGCCCTTCACTTGCTAAAGATTGGCAAGCCAAAGTCGCCACGCTGCGCGTGACCACCCACAAAAACCACGATTCTCTAAGATTTCTCCTACGCTTGAACGCTCCGGAGAAACTAAGAGACCGCTTCCCTAAATTAATGCTCCGCTTAATTCTGGGGCCCGCTATCTGTGGTCCTTTGAGGGTGGTCACCCGCCGTTACGCTGAACGCTTCACTAGCTGGCGACTTTGGCTTGGGACTCCGATCCCCACCCAAACCC
>NZ_APHW01000067.1 GCF_002741985.1 Vibrio rotiferianus CAIM 577 = LMG 21460 | reverse complement strand
GTTCACTATCGGTCAGTCAGTAGTATTGCCTTGGAGGATGGTCCCCCATATTCAGACCAGGATATCACGTGTCCCGCCCTACTCGATTTCACTGAATGTGCGTTGTCAACTACGGGGCTATCACCCTGTATCGCCGGACTTTCCAGACCGTTCGTCTAACGCATATAAAGCTTAAGGGCTAGTCCAATTTCGCTCGCCGCTACTTTCGGAATCTCGGTTGATTTCTTTTCCTCGGGGTACTTAGATGTTTCAGTTCCCCCGGTTCGCCTCCTGTTGCTATGTATTCACAACAAGATACTTACTTATGTAAGTGGGTTTCCCCATTCGGAAATCCCAGACTCAAATGGTTTTTACTACCTAATCTGGGCTTATCGCAAGTTAATACGTCCTTCATCGCCTCTGACTGCCAAGGCATCCACCGTGTACGCTTAGTCACTTAACCATACAACCCGAAGGAGTTCGAGTTGATGAACAAGTCACCAAAGTTGTCTGCAATTTTTATACATGATGCAGACTCGATTTTGCCGGACTCAATTTTTCTTCTACCTTACTTTGAAAAAGTAAGACAAAAGCCAAGAACACT
>NZ_APHW01000079.1 GCF_002741985.1 Vibrio rotiferianus CAIM 577 = LMG 21460 | reverse complement strand
AAAGACGTTATTCGCCGTAAGTTTAGTCGAAGCCAACTACTCCGTTTCTTATCTGTACTTGAACCTACCATCATCGCTTTTGAGGCCTGTGGCGGTGCTCACTGGCTTGCGAGAAAGTGTGAAGCCTATGGGCATCGAGTTCGACTTATTCCACCTCAATATGTAAAACCTTACGTCAAAGGTAACAAAAACGACTTTATTGATGCGGCTGCGATAGCAGAAGCAGCAAGTCGACCAAGCATGAGGTTTGTTTCTGCCAAGTAAGAGGAAGCTCAAGTAATCGCAGCTATCCATCGAGTGAGAGATGGTTATATCAAAGAGCGAACGGCTTGTATGAGCCGAATTGGAGCAATACTACTTGAGTTTGGGCTGAGTTTTCCGAAAGGCCATGCCAAGATGAAAACGCTATTTCAGTGGTTGGCCGAGCAAGATATAAAGCTACCACCGAGTCTGGTCGCTGAGTTGCTCTCGATTCATGAGCACTATAAATACCTAAATGAGAAAGTATCTACTCAAGATAGAAAACTGAAAGCGATTACTGAAAATAATGAAAATGCCGAACTGTTGAAGAGTATTCCTGGTATTGGGGATTTAACAGCAACGTTGTGTGTGGCCAATATCAGTTCTCCTTCAAACTTTGGTGGAGGTCGCGAGATGGCGGCATGGCTAGGACTCGTTCCAAGGCAGTATTCAACGGGTGGCAAATCAAAGTTATTAGGCATGAGTAAACGAGGGAACAAACACCTTCGCGCTCTATTTATA
>NZ_APHW01000091.1 GCF_002741985.1 Vibrio rotiferianus CAIM 577 = LMG 21460 | reverse complement strand
ATACCTGCCACAGGTTTTTAGCCTGAAGTTCAGAGCTGCAACGCCACAGTTCTTTTAATTGCGCACCCAGTAAGTAGGTTGTCATCAAGTCCTGATTCATATTCAATATTTCTGTGAGGTAGCTTTCCTGTTGTGTATTTAAATTATCCTTATTTTTCAATAATACCCAGCGCGAACGCTTGACCCATTGCCTTGCTTTTTTGTCCTGTTTTAGCTTATTGGCTTGGTCGACTCTGACTCTATCCATCACTTCACGACCGAACTTAGCAACAACGTGGAACAAGTCATAAACGACACGGGCATTTGGGCAATGCTCTTGGACTTCAAGGTCAAAAGCCGTATTCATATCCATTGCTACTGCTTCGATATTTTTTCCGTGCTCGCCTAATTGTTCAAAGAACGGTCGAATATCCTTGCGGCTACGACCTAGCCCTATCCAGATAA
>NZ_APHW01000041.1 GCF_002741985.1 Vibrio rotiferianus CAIM 577 = LMG 21460 | reverse complement strand
CCCCGTTATTGCAACTACAATTTAGTCATAACGGAGTTGGTTTGCGCTAATGTATTCGGAGTCCACGTTGGGAACATTAACTTCCCCGCTCCACGATGATATCCGCGCCAGATTATCCTTAAAAGCCCCAAAGCAACTAGGTGCTATTTTTTGTATCAGGTTACTAATCTGGCCGATCGACCGTTTTTGTCATCACGTTCATTGGCGTTGCAAACTTGGTTATGGCTATACAGCCTTAAAAGCTTGGCGGTGGTACAACACCGCCCAAGCTATTCTTGCTAGCTTATTGGCAAGTGCGACTACCACAACATTAAACGGCTTTGTTGCTCGTAAATTGACTAACCAATCTCCGAACACTTTTCCTGTTGTTTCTATCCTAGATAGCACGGACCTCGCTCCATGTATAAATAGAGCGCGAAGGTGTTTGTTCCCTCGTTTACTCATGCCTAATAACTTTGATTTGCCACCCGTTGAATACTGTCTAGGAACTAGTCCTAGCCATGCGGCCATCTCGCGACCCCCACCAAAGTTTGAAGGAGAACTGATATTGGCCACACACAACGTTGCTGTTAAATCACCAATACCAGGAATACTCTTCAAAAGTTCGGCATTTTCATTATTTTCAGTAATCGCTTTCAGTTTTCTATCTTGAGTAGATACTTGCTCATTTAGGTATTTATAGTGCTCATGAATCGAGAGCAACTCAGCGACCAGACTCTGTGGTAACTTTATATCTTGCTCGGCCAACCACTGAAATAGCGCTTTCATCTTGGCATGGCCTTTAGGAAAACTCAGCCCAAACTCAAGTAGTATTGCTCCAATTCGGCTCATACAAGCCGTTCGTTCTTTGATATAACCATCCCTCACTCGATGGATAGCTGCGATTACTTGAGCTTCCTCTGACTTGGCAGAGACAAATCTCATGCTTGGCCGACTCGCGGCTTCTGCTATCGCAGCAGCATCAATAAAGTCGTTCTTGTTACCTTTGACGTAAGGTTTTACATATTGAGGTGGGATAAGTCGAACTCGATGCCCATAGGCTTCACACTTTCTCGCAAGCCAGTGAGCACCACCACAGGCTTCAAAAGCGATGATGGTAGGTTCAAGTACAGATAAGAAACGGAGTAGTTGGCTTCGACTAAACTTACGGCGAATAACGTCTTTGCCAGTGTGATTGTTGCCAACCGCATGAAAGCAGTGCTTGCCTAAATCGATACCTAAGATGTGAATGGTAGACATATGGTTCACCTCGTTCTGAGAGCCTACTCTAAGCGTA
>NZ_APHW01000084.1 GCF_002741985.1 Vibrio rotiferianus CAIM 577 = LMG 21460 | reverse complement strand
TTTGATTGGTAGCAGGGGCAACAACTGTTCTATATAGCTTCGTAGGCGGTTAGTGATACGAGCATAGGGTTCCAACCAAGATAGTTGTTCTGTTTTAATGCCGCAGTGGCTGCACTTGATGCGTCGGGTTTGAACGGACAGTTCAACGGGAGCTCCTAGCAGTGTGGCTTCCTTCACGTTACGCCATTGATACTCATGTATGGCTTGAGCTTTAAGCCCGCACGGACACCTAGCGATAGAGTTAGGTTTGAGAGTGAGCTTTATTAATGATGGAGTCTGATGAGACTTTACTATATGAAAGCCTTCCCAGAATGAAGATAGGAAAGTATGATTCGACATGAAAACGGTAGTTTGTGTAGGTTTTGTTTGGCGATAAAACTCTATCACTTACTACCGTTTTTGTTTTCAGTTCCCGCTTATCCGCGATGAACCTTT
>NZ_APHW01000076.1 GCF_002741985.1 Vibrio rotiferianus CAIM 577 = LMG 21460 | reverse complement strand
CAAAACGGAAAATTAAGATATGAAGTTGTAGAGCACTTTGCTGAAAACGACATGCTTATTTCTATGCCTATCTCACCACAAGCTCAGCGTAATAACCCTAATTTACCGACTCATTGGCAGGCACGTCTCATCCTCTATAAAGACCCAAAAGGTGAAATTGAAGGCTTTATAACTTCCCTTGTTGACCCTAAGAAGTACTCATTAGAAGACTTATTAGCTGTCTATTGGCAACGCTGGGAAATAGAAGAAGGTTACGGTGAGATAAAGCAAACTCAGCTACAAAGCGAGGTTACCTTGAGAAGTCGTTTTGCTGTTGGTGTTAGACAAGAGCTCTGGGGAATACTGCTAGCGTACAATTTGGTGCGCCTAGAGATGATTCATATTGCTCAAGACGCCGATGTAAGCCCAACTAGAGTTAGCTTTACAGCGGCAATAAACTTAATAGATACCCAGTTACGTTGGTTGGCACTGAGTCCTGATGGAACTCTACCGAGCAAACTCAAGCAAATGAGGGAGAGCATAAGTCACTTCATTTTACCGGATAAAAGAAAGGACCGAACGTATCCACGTTCAGTCCTTTTTGTCCTACAAAATATCCATTTAGATATAA
>NZ_APHW01000074.1 GCF_002741985.1 Vibrio rotiferianus CAIM 577 = LMG 21460 | reverse complement strand
TTTCCCAGTGACCAGGCTCTTTTCGATGCTCAGCTTTTGCAGGTCTTTCGGTAATATGACGCTTTGCTGCCAGCCGACCTCGGCTGTCTTTTGAGTTATACCTTTTACGCCTTTTCTTAGTGGATTGGCGTAGGTGCTTCCATAGTGTTCCACCGAGAGTTTTGTCGTTCCAAACGTACTGATAAATGAGCTCGTGGCTCATTGTTGGATAGCCTCTTACCCTTAGGTATCCAGCGATTTGGTCAGGACTCCAATCCAGTCGTAACAAGACCTCAGGCAACCTGAAGTCGATTTCGCTGTAGCGCTTATTTCTGCGCGAGCGACTCAGCCGGTTGCGAGCCATTTGTTGGGCTCTCCACGCCTGATAGGAGTACCTTTTAAAGTGTCTGTTGTATCGGGAATTGCGTTCAATTTCTCGATAGATAGTAGCTTTGTGACGACCCAGTTGTTTAGCTATTTTAGGGGTACTAATTCCTTGCTTTCTGAGTGCAGAAATCATATACCTTTCGTTCTCAGTGAGGTGCGTGTATCTCATGTTTTTTACTTCTTGGCGGGAGCAAACTTCATGATTATCGCATCTCACTGTTTTTATGTTCAGAGGTGTCGCACTTCGTACTTGAATCCAAGACACATAACAAACTGTTCAAGAGGGATTCGCAACGCGTGACATTTTCACTATGCGTTGATTTTAGTGGTTAAGGTGGTATGCGGCGGCTTTGGTATTGCGTTGCTCACCCCTTAACAGGGCGTTATGTATCCGAGTACCCCACGTTTAGTAGACACTTTACTAAGTTAGATCTAGGGTCTAATTGAGAGGTGATTTATGGCTAAACATCGTAATCCAGCGTACACCGAAGAGTTCCGTAAAGAAGCAGTCCGCTTGGCCAGTCTTCCGGGCCGAACAGCCGTTTCCGTTGCCAAGGAGCTGGGCATCAGTGCCCAGCAGATCCGGAACTGGAAGCGCCAGTTCACACGCCTATCTGATAAACAGTTTAACACCTTAGATGGTGTCGATTATTCGAAGAAAGAGTCCGAAGAGCTTCGAGCGCTAAGGCACGAGAACAAGCGACTCAAAGATGAAATGGAATTCCTAAAAAAGGTCTCGGCGTACTTCGCGAAGCAGCAAGAGTGAAGTACGAGTTCATTGAAAGCTATACCGGCGAGTACTCGATTAGCTTAATGTGTCGTACGTTAGAGGTGTGTCGAGGTGGTTACTACAAGTGGTGTCATCATACGCCGAGCGAGAGTTCAAAGCGGCGAGAGCGCTTTGAACAGCTCGTCATGTGTACCTTTGCCCAATATCGGGCACGTTACGGTTCAGTGCGAATAGCCGAAGAGCTCAACGAAGCAGGCCATGCCTGCTGCGTGAATTATGTGGCTGATATTATGAAGGAAAAAGGTATCAGGGCACGTAATGGCAAAGGGTTTAAATACAGCAAGGATGTGGCTGCGATGACGAATGTTGCTGACAACTTACTGCGTAGAGACTTTGTATCTGAGACACCGAATCAGAAATGGGTCACGGACATCACGTATATCTGGGTGAAGAGCCGTTGGCTCTTCTTGGCGACAGTGATGGACCTGCATTCAAGGCGCATTGTGGT
>NZ_APHW01000094.1 GCF_002741985.1 Vibrio rotiferianus CAIM 577 = LMG 21460 | reverse complement strand
ATCGTATGATAATCCCCACTAACAACGTTAGTGGGGATTTTTTATGTTTGCTCAAGAGTTGGTTTTGGCTCATGAAACAATAGAGGATGGTAAAAACTACGAGTCTGTAGTTAATGCCATTCAACTTGAATGGATAGAGCAAGCTTTGCTTGATACATCTAAAGCAAGTATTAGGCGACGACGTTTACCAGCGCAACAAGCGGTTTGGCTTGTTATTTGGATGGGACTGCAACGGAATAAATCAATTAAGGAAGTGTGTAGTTCTCTTGATTTAGCTCTTCAACCCGAACCTCAGAATACATGGTCTCGTGTTGCACCTAGTGTGCTAACTGACTCTAGGCGACGTTTAGATGAGGCGCCTCTTGCCGCTTTGTTTAAAACCTCTGTGGCGGCTTGGGAGAGCGACGCACTAGTAAAAAATAAGGTGCTAGGGCTAAGCATCATGGCCGTGGATGGTACAACTTTTCGTTGTCAAGATTCAGAAGACAATGCGCAAGCATTTGGATTCATTTCTCAAAAACATAAACCTTACCCTCAACTTCGCTTGGTCGGCCTGATGGCGACCGAGACACGCTTTATGGTGGGGGCTGCATTCGATGCTTGTCAGGTTGGCGAGGCAACGTTAGCACGCAGATTATTAGCAGACGTGCCAGCCAACTCGCTAACATTGTTTGATCGTTGCTACTTTTCCGCCGACCTGTTGATATCGTGGAATGCAGCAGCCTCCAATAGTCACTGGCTAACCCCCGTAAAACGGAAATTAAGATATGAAGTTGTAGAGCACTTTGCTGAAAACGACATGCTTATTTCTATGCCTATCTCACCACAAGCTCAGCGTAATAACCCTAATTTACCGACTCATTGGCAGGCACGCCTCATCCTCTATAAAGACCCAAAAGGTGAAATTGAAGGCTTTATAACTTCCCTTGTTGACCCTAAGAAGTACTCATTAGAAGATTTATTAGCTGTCTATTGGCAACGCTGGGAAATAGAAGAAGGTTACGGTGAGATAAAGCAAACTCAGCTACAAAG
>NZ_APHW01000037.1 GCF_002741985.1 Vibrio rotiferianus CAIM 577 = LMG 21460 | reverse complement strand
ACGGTTTCATCATTGATGGTGGCGTTCGCTTTGTCTCCGCCATTTGGAATGGTTGCGCCTTCGCCAGCCACAATCTGACCGACTAAGCTCTCTAAACCTTCAATCTCTGCGTCGTCTTTTGGTGTGACGACAACACTGATGCTCTCAGCACCGGTGAGGGTCAGCTCGATGCCCTCGTTGAACAACGCCTTAAGTGCATCGCCTGTGTAGGTCGTGTCACCAATCTTGACCGAATCGATATCGTCGATATCAACCGAGTCCGCCATGCTGGTATCGAACTTGAAGGTGACCTTAGCTGGTTCGCCTTCTTCTTCTGTGCGTGAAACAGCAAACGAAGCCGTGCTTTCACCTTCCACTGCGGCAGCGTCCACCGTCTTGATTGACACCTCCGCCACTTCGTTACGGTCAACGGTTTCATCATTGATGGTGGCGTTTGCTTTGTTATTACCCGGTAGGATCGTCGCGCCTTCGCCCGCCACAATCTGACCGACTAAGCTCTCTAAACCTTCAATGTCAGCGTCGTCTTTTGGTGTGACGACAACACTGATGCTCTCAGCACCGGTGAGGGTCAGCTCAACGCCTTCGTTGAACAACGCCTTAAGTGCATCGCCTGTGTAGGTCGTGTCACCAATCTTGACCGAATCGATATCGTCGATATCAACCGAGTCCGCCATGCTGGTATCGAACTTGAAGGTGACCTTAGCTGGTTCGCCTTCTTCTTCTGTGCGTGAAATAGCAAACGAAGCCGTGCTTTCACCTTCCACTGCGGCAGCGTCCACCGTCTTGATTGACACCTCCGCCACTTCGTTACGGTCAACGGTTTCATCATTGATGGTGGCGTTCGCTTTGTCTCCGCCATTTGGAATGGTTGCGCCTTCGCCAGCCACAATCTGACCGACTAAGCTCTCTAAACCTTCAATCTCTGCGTCGTCTTTTGGTGTAACCACCACGGAAATGCTCTCTGCACCAGTGAGGGTTAGCTCGATGCCCTCGTTGAACAACGCCTTAAGTGCATCGCCTGTGTAGGTCGTGTCACCAATCTTGACCGAATCGATATCGTCGATATCAACCGAGTCCGCCATGCTGGTATCGAACTTGAAGGTGACCTTAGCTGGTTCGCCTTCTTCTTCTGTGCGTGAAATAGCAAACGAAGCCGTGCTTTCACCTTCCACTGCGGCAGCGTCCACCGTCTTGATTGACA
>NZ_APHW01000056.1 GCF_002741985.1 Vibrio rotiferianus CAIM 577 = LMG 21460 | reverse complement strand
ATCCACGTGTACGCTTAGTCACTTAACCATACAACCCGAAGGAGTTCGAGTTGATGAACAAGTCACCAAAGTTGTCTGCAATTTTTATACATGATGCAGACTCGATTTTGCCGGACTCAAATTCCAAGAACACTTGAATGTGTTGTATTGGTGTTTGTCATAAAGACAAACATTGAGAACTTTACAATCAACAATAAATTGTTGATTTGTCAGCTTTCCAAATTGTTAAAGAGCTATGTTTCTTCACAAGGAAGTACATTTTCTAAAGACTTTCAGAGTCGAGGATTCTAACCACATCCGTTTTATTGAAGTGGTTTGGAGTTGTCATCCAAAAATACTTAGAGAATGGTGGGCGATACCGGGCTCGAACCAGTGACCCCCTGCTTGTAAGGCAGGTGCTCTCCCAACTGAGCTAATCGCCCACATAAGTTTTAATTCTTCGTGGAGAAGAATGGTGGGTCGTGCAGGATTCGAACCTGCGACCAATTGATTAAAAGTCAACTGCTCTACCAACTGAGCTAACGACCCAATGGTATCCCGTAGGGGAGTCGAACCCCTGTTACCGCCGTGAAAGGGCGGTGTCCTAGGCCTCTAGACGAACGGGACACTGGATTGAAGATATTGGGATATCTTCGTCTCTTTTACTTATAAACCGTATCAATCTGTGTGGACACTCATCGTGAGTAATCATCGTATAAGGAGGTGATCCAGCGCCAGGTTCCCCTAGCGCTACCTTGTTACGACTTCACCCCAGTCATGAACCACAAAGTGGTAAGCGTCCTCCCGAAGGTTAAACTACCTACTTCTTTTGCAGCCCACTCCCATGGTGTGACGGGCGGTGTGTACAAGGCCCGGGAACGTATTCACCGTGGCATTCTGATCCACGATTACTAGCGATTCCGACTTCACGGAGTCGAGTTGCAGACTCCGATCCGGACTACGACGCACTTTTTGGGATTCGCTCACTCTCGCAAGTTGGCAGCCCTCTGTATGCGCCATTGTAGCACGTGTGTAGCCCTACTCGTAAGGGCCATGATGACTTGACGTCGTCCCCACCTTCCTCCGGTTTATCACCGGCAGTCTCCCTGGAGTTCCCGACACTTACTCGCTGGCAAACAAGGATAAGGGTTGCGCTCGTTGCGGGACTTAACCCAACATTTCACAACACGAGCTGACGACAGCCATGCAGCACCTGTCTCAGAGTTCCCGAAGGCACCAATCCATCTCTGGAAAGTTCTCTGGATGTCAAGAGTAGGTAAGGTTCTTCGCGTTGCATCGAATTAAACCACATGCTCCACCGCTTGTGCGGGCCCCCGTCAATTCATTTGAGTTTTAATCTTGCGACCGTACTCCCCAGGCGGTCTACTTAACGCGTTAGCTCCGAAAGCCACGGCTCAAGGCCACAACCTCCAAGTAGACATCGTTTACGGCGTGGACTACCAGGGTATCTAATCCTGTTTGCTCCCCACGCTTTCGCATCTGAGTGTCAGTATCTGTCCAGGGGCCGCCTTCGCCACCGGTATTCCTTCAGATCTCTACGCATTTCACCGCTACACCTGAAATTCTACCCCCTCTACAGTACTCTAGTCTGCCAGTTTCAAATGCAATTCCGAGGTTGAGCCCCGGGCTTTCACATCTGACTTAACAAACCACCTGCATGCGCTTTACGCCCAGTAATTCCGATTAACGCTCGCACCCTCCGTATTACCGCGGCTGCTGGCACGGAGTTAGCCGGTGCTTCTTCTGTCGCTAACGTCAATAATGCAGCTATTAACTACACTACCTTCCTCACGACTGAAAGTGCTTACACCGAAGCCTTCTTCACACACGCGGCATGGCTGCATCAGGCTTGCGCCATTGTGCAATATTCCCCACTGCTGCCTCCCGTAGGAGTCTGGACCGTGTCTCAGTTC
>NZ_APHW01000054.1 GCF_002741985.1 Vibrio rotiferianus CAIM 577 = LMG 21460 | reverse complement strand
TGACTGGGGTGAAGTCGTAACAAGGTAGCGCTAGGGGAACCTGGCGCTGGATCACCTCCTTATACGATGATTATTCACGATGAGTGTCCACACAGATTGATAGTTCACAAGCGAAAGCTTGTAGCTAACATAGCTCTTTAACAATTTGGAAAGCTGACAAATCAACAATTTATTGTTGATTGTAAAGTTCTCAATGTTTGTCTTTAAGACAAACACCAATACAACACATTCAAGTGTTCTTGGCTTTTGTCTTACTTTTTCAAAGTAAGGTAGAAGAAAAATTGAGTCCGGCAAAATCGAGTCTGCATCATGTATAAAAATTGCAGACAACTTTGGTGACTTGTTCATCAACTCGAAACTCCTTCGGGTTGTATGGTTAAGTGACTAAGCGTACACGGTGGATGCCTTGGCAGTCAGAGGCGATGAAGGACGTATTAACTTGCGATAAGCCCAGATTAGGTAGTAAAAACCATTTGAGTCTGGGATTTCCGAATGGGGAAACCCACTTGCATAAGCAAGTATCCTGTTGTGAATACATAGCAACAGGAGGCGAACCGGGGGAACTGAAACATCTAAGTACCCCGAGGAAAAGAAATCAACCGAGATTCCGAAAGTAGCGGCGAGCGAAATTGGACTAGCCCTTAAGCTTTATATGCGTTAGACGAACGGTCTGGAAAGTCCGGCGATACAGGGTGATAGCCCCGTAGTTGACAACGCACATTCAGTGAAATCGAGTAGGGCGGGACACGTGATATCCTGTCTGAATATGGGGGGGGACCATCCTCCAAGGCTAAATACTACTGACTGACCGATAGTGAACCAGTACCGTGAGGGAAAGGCGAAAAGAACCCCTGTGAGGGGAGTGAAATAGAACCTGAAACCGTGTACGTACAAGCAGTAGGAGCACCTTCGTGGTGTGACTGCGTACCTTTTGTATAATGGGTCAGCGACTTATATTCAGTGGCAAGGTTAACCATCTAGGGGAGCCGTAGGGAAACCGAGTCTTAACTCGGGCGTTCAGTCTCTGGATATAGACCCGAAACCAGGTGATCTAGCCATGGGCAGGT
>NZ_APHW01000050.1 GCF_002741985.1 Vibrio rotiferianus CAIM 577 = LMG 21460 | reverse complement strand
CATTAACTTCCCCGCTCCACGATGATATCCGCGCCAGATTATCCTTAAAAGCCCCAAAGCAACTAGGTGCTATTTTTTGTATCAGGTTACTAATCTGGCCGATCGACCGTTTTTGTCATCACGTTCATTGGCGTTGCAAACTTGGTTATGGCTATACAGCCCTAAAAGCTTGGCGGTGGTACAACACCGCCCAAGCTATTCTTGCTAGCTTATTGGCAAGTGCGACTACCACTACATTAAACGGCTTTGTTGCTCGTAAATTGACTAACCAATCTCCAAACACTTTTCCTGTTGTTTCTATCCTAGATAGCACGGACCTCGCTCCATGTATAAATAGAGCGCGAAGGTGTTTGTTCCCTCGTTTACTCATGCCTAATAACTTTGATTTGCCACCCGTTGAATACTGCCTTGGAACGAGTCCTAGCCATGCCGCCATCTCGCGACCTCCACCAAAGTTTGAAGGAGAACTGATATTGGCCACACACAACGTTGCTGTTAAATCCCCAATACCAGGAATACTCTTCAACAGTTCGGCATTTTCATTATTTTCAGTAATCGCTTTCAGTTTTCTATCTTGAGTAGATACTTCTCATTTAGGTATTTATAGTGCTCATGAATCGAGAGCAACTCAGCGACCAGACTCGGTGGTAGCTTTATATCTTGCTCGGCCAACCACTGAAATAGCGTTTTCATCTTGGCATGGCCTTTCGGAAAACTCAGCCCAAACTCAAGTAGTATTGCTCCAATTCGGCTCATACAAGCCGTTCGCTCTTTGATATAACCATCTCTCACTCGATGGATAGCTGCGATTACTTGAGCTTCCTCTGACTTGGCAGAAACAAACCTCATGCTTGGTCGACTTGCTGCTTCTGCTATCGCAGCCGCATCAATAAAGTCGTTTTTGTTACCTTTGACGTAAGGTTTTACATATTGAGGTGGAATAAGTCGAACTCGATGCCCATAGGCTTCACACTTTCTCGCAAGCCAGTGAGCACCACCACAGGCTTCAAAAGCATGATGGTAGGTTCAAGTACAGATAAG
>NZ_APHW01000064.1 GCF_002741985.1 Vibrio rotiferianus CAIM 577 = LMG 21460 | reverse complement strand
GGTAAGTCATGTCTTACAACAAGCTTTAATCTATCAATTAAAGAATAACATTGAATACATTGATGAAATGATTTTAGTTGATTTAAAGGTAGGCGTTGAATTTTTCCAACATCAGGGCGATAAAATATCTGTTGTTTATGAAATTGAAAAGTTAGCCGATGTTGTGGGGGGTCTTGTTGAAACTGTTCGTAATCGCTTGGATTATATGCGTGAAAATGGTTTGAAAAATTATGACGGTAAGAAAATTTATTTAATGATTGATGAATATGCTCAAATAGCTTATCACAAGCCATTAGGTAGAGAGCAAAAAGAGATACACAATTCATTGCTTACCAATTTAAATAAACTTAGCACTCTTGGTCGTGCTTGTGGTGTTCGTTTAATTTGTGGTTTGCAGAAATGTACAACTTCTGAAATGGATAGCGGATTTAAAAATAATCTGCATGACCGAATTATTATGAAGTCTAATTCTAATCTAATTTTTAGTGAGGTTTTCGGAACTTCTGATTTTGGTGAGGGTGTTAAATTGCCTAAACCTTCTAAATTTAAAGCTGGCGAAATGTTGGCTTGGATTGACGGTGAAAGAGTCCCAAGCCATGTTAAGGGCTTTTTGATTAATGAGTAAGTGATCTAAAACTCCCCTGGTTTGGCACCGCAGGAACGAGGAGCCCCAACCAAGGGAGTTTTAAACGGTGAGCGATATGACAAACACAACTAAGCAAGTCCTTTTGAGACTACCCACAGAACAAGTTAAACAACTAGAGAAAATCGCAAATGAAAGGCGTTTAAAAAATGTTCAAACTCTTCTATATCGTTGGATTGAAAATGAGCTGATAAAATACGATAATGAAAGCAAGTAAAATATTACATTGTCAAAGTAATAAACTTTTAGCCCCTGACCTTGTCAGGGGTTTTTTTTAATCAAAACAAAAAATATATATAAAAAATAGCCTGTAATTGGCTTGTGTGGCTTTGTGGTCTGGTTTGGTGGTTAAGTTGTTAGTAACCCCCTTTGGGCTTCCTGTGGCGTTCTCTGGCGTTCTGTGGGGGGTTACTAATGACTTATCCATAAACGCACTTGACATCGTCAAGCAGTCCATAAAACGCAACATGCTAGACCCCTCCTGTTACTTGATACTATAAAGAAACAACTACCCCCCCCACAACATCGGCAATAATTCTATAAAAAACAATTGTTTAGTTATGTTTTTTGCGTTTCTCTCTGTTCCACGGTGTTTTTAACTTGACTTTTTTTTAACCAGTCCTTATATTGATATCATGTGATATTAATTGATATTGCATAGCTCTTTAACAAAATGGAGGTTGGCGAATGTCAGATAATAGATTTGACTATTTCAACAGCCTCAAGGATACAGGCGAAATTCTAGAAGATAGAACAATGCTTGTAAGTAAAGAGGCTGACGAATTAGAGAGTACGTGCGTTTTTACTTTGCGGAAAAAGCAAGCTACCGCTATCGGAAATGCTTTTATTAATTTAGATATGGAAAAGAAAGGGGAATATATAAAAGACTGTGGGGGCTTACTTGGTTTTAAAGAGTGTCCTAGTGGTCATTTTAAAAAGCTTGCATATGCTAATTTTTGCGGTCAAAGGCTTTGCCCTATGTGTCAATGGCGTAGGAGTTTAAAAACTTTTGGACAGGTTAGCCAAATATATAGAGTTTTAACAACTCGTTTTAATGAGCGTTCTTATTCTGCTTTAATGCTTACTTTGACAATTAAGAATTGTGAGCATGGGGAATTAAAAAATATTATTGAAAATTTAACAAAAGGTTTTAACCGTCTTTTCGATTGTTCAAAAAATAGATTACCTTTTAAGGTTCAGGGTTATTTTAGAACCGTTGAGGTAACTTATAATGAAAGAAAAGATAATTTTCATCCCCATATTCATGCTTTAATATTAGTTAATAAAGCGGATTATCAAAAATATTTTAAATTACAAGATAGAACTATTTTTAAAACTCAAAGTTTAATTTCTAATGCTTGGCGTAATCTTTTAAAAGTTGATTACAACCCCCATGTACACGCTCAAAGGATGTATAATTCTGAATTGAAAATGATTGCTGAGGTTGCTAAGTATGCGACAAAACCTAGTTCTTATATAAAAAAGAACAAAGATGGTGATTATTTTGTTTCCGAAAAAGTTTTATTAGAAATACATAACGGATTATTTAGAAAGCGTTTAATTTCTTTTGGTGGACTTTTTAAGGATATTAAAAAAGAACTATCTTTGGAAGACATAGAGAAAACTAGTGATTTGATTAATATTAGCGAAAAAGATAAGCATCATTTAAATTGTCCGCATTGTAGACAAAAACTAATAGACCATTTATATAAATTTAAACATGGTTTTTATGTTGGTTAATATAATAGTGCTTTTCGGGTTAAATGTCTTTTTATTTAGCCCGTAAAAGTGCAAGGGTTTTAAAGGGCTTGCCCTTTCTAAGGAGTTTTTATGCGTGAATATATACCAAGCGAAGAAACTAAGAAATATTTAACTGAAGATGATTTGATTTATTTGGCTAAGTATCGTGACGAACTTGAACGAGAAAGCGAAATAAAAATTAAAGAATTTGAAAAAATGTTAAAACCTTTACCCCCTGAATTATATGAAAAAATACTTTTTTTGAATAGAAGATATAAAAAAGTTTAATTTTTCTCTTGACTTCTCTTTTTATAATTACTATATTGATATCAGTTGATATTAAATGATATCAGAGTTTAATAAATAGAAAGTTTTTATTTTGGGAGAAATAAGAGTAAAAGAAATTGTTCAGACTTATAGGGACGGTTTACAGTCTTCTCATAGAAGATTAAGACCTAAAAACGAGGAAGAACAAAAACAGTTGTTTTTAACATTAGCAATATCGAGTTATATATACGAAAGGCTAATGAGAGAAATTGATTTAATTGATAAATATCTAAGAAAATAGAGAGGAAATTATGGATATGAAACTGACAATTACAGGAACAATTAACGGCAAGCGTGAAACTAACTGGGACAATAAAACGCAACATTATTTGCAGTTCTTAGCACAAGATAACGGGGCAATTAAAGTTATTGATGTTCGCTTAGCAGAGGGCGACCCTCTAGGCTATCAGAATGGCGATAAGGTTCAAGTTGATGTAAGGGCTTACAGTTCTAAAAATGGCGTTGGCTTTGAGGCTCTTTCGCCATGTCGCAAAGAGACAAAGAGTGCTTAATATTACATTTGTTTAAGGGGGCTTATGCCCCTTTACTTTAACAGGGGCTTAATATGTATAATGATTTTATCAATTGTTCTCCGACTTCCTTTTTAGAGAAATATATTTTAGATTCTAAGGTTTTTGATTTTGATTTTTGGGATTTAAGAAATATTTATATCACTTCATTTTCTCGACACTCTAAAACTAAAGAGTTTGCAAAAACTCTATTAGATTATGTCGAGAGTAACGAAAAAGAAAAGTTTAATAAACTTGTTCTTAATCTTTATTTGGTTAAATACGAGGCTTATCAGGATTATATTTTTAATCTTTTTATGGCTAAGTATGATAACAAATATAATTTTAATTTCCTTTTTGAAAGTAATTTGATTGATATTGAATCGCCTTTTGTTGGTTTGGAATCAATTTTAAATAATGATAGTTATAATATATCCGTCATTAATAGCGAAACTTTAGAGCAATTGGAAACCAAGGTTAGTAATTCGTTAGAAAATTTTAATATTCTTTTTAATAAGTCTTTTAATTGCTTTGTTACTTTTAATACTTTTGATTATTCTGACATGGATGATTACATTAGCCATGATTTTAATTTTTTAACTTACTGTAGCCGTTTATATCTTTATTCTGCTTTATTTTCGAAAGATAAATATTTTGTCCAGCAATCTAATATTTATCAAATTTATTTACAGCTATTTAGCGGTGAAAATCTAAATGAAATAAATGATGAAAGAGTTAAAAAAATGGTTTTGAGTTTAAAGGATAGTATTTTTAATTTAATCGTTAATCCTTTCGGCGAGGCTATGAAATTTGTGTCCTTGCCTTATAAATTTAATTTAAAAGATGAATTTAAACAACAGGTTTTATCAAGTCCTTTCATGGAAGACAAAAAAGGTGTTTATTTATATTCATCTGATAGTGTTGTTAAAAAAGATAAAATAGAAAGTTTAAGAGATGACATTGAAAATTATATTGGTTGCTCTGTTAGTATTTACGCTGAAAAGGGTTATATTTTCGTTTGTAAGGGTGGTTTTTCTGATAAGGCATTTGAAAGCATTAAATCATCCCCTGTACTTGATAAAACAACTGTTAATAATGGTTATATTTATTACGGTGTTACTTCTGACGGTGTCAAGATTGGGCGAAGTATTGAAGATGATAAACATTTACTACTTGTCGGTCAGTCGGGTTCTGGTAAGTCAGTCTTACAACAAGCTTTAATCTATCAATTAAAGAATAACATTGAATACATTGATGAAATGATTTTAGTTGATTTAAAAGGTGGCGTTGAATTTTTCCAACATCAGGGCGATAAAATATCTGTTGTTTATGAAATTGAAAAGTTAGCCGATGTTGGTGGGGGGTCTTGTTGAAACTGTTCGTAATCGCTTGGATTATATGCGTGAAAATGGTTTGAAAAATTATGACGGTAAGAAAATTTATTTAATGATTGATGAATATGCTCAAATAGCTTATCACAAGCCATTAGGTAGAGAGCAAAAAGAGATACACAATTCATTGCTTACCAATTTAAATAAACTTAGCACTCTTGGTCGTGCTTGTGGTGTTCGTTTAATTTGTGGTTTGCAGAAATGTACAACTTCTGAAATGGATAGCGGATTTAAAAATAATCTGCATGACCGAATTATTATGAAGTCTAATTCTAATCTAATTTTTAGTGAGGTTTTCGGAACTTCTGATTTTGGTGAGGGTGTTAAATTGCCTAAACCTTCTAAATTTAAAGCTGGCGAAATGTTGGCTTGGATTGACGGTGAAAGAGTCCCAAGCCATGTTAAGGGCTTTTTGATTAATGAGTAAGTGATCTAAAACTCCCCTGGTTTGGCACCGCAGGAACGAGGAGCCCCAACCAAGGGAGTTTTAAACGGTGAGCGATATGACAAACACAACTAAGCAAGTCCTTTTGAGACTACCCACAGAACAAGTTAAACAACTAGAGAAAATCGCAAATGAAAGGCGTTTAAAAAATGTTCAAACTCTTCTATATCGTTGGATTGAAAATGAGCTGATAAAATACGATAATGAAAGCAAGTAAAATATTACATTGTCAAAGTAATAAACTTTTAGCCCCTGACCTTGTCAGGGGTTTTTTTTAATCAAAACAAAAAATATATATAAAAAATAGCCTGTAATTGGCTTGTGTGGCTTTGTGGTCTGGTTTGGTGGTTAAGTTGTTAGTAACCCCCTTTGGGCTTCCTGTGGCGTTCTCTGGCGTTCTGTGGGGGGGGTTACTAATGACTTATCCATAAACGCACTTGACATCGTCAAGCAGTCCATAAAACGCAACATGCTAGACCCTCCTGTTACTTGATACTATAAAGAAACAACTACCCCCACAACATCGCAATAACTTCTATAAAAACAATTGTTTAGTTATAGTTTTTGTCG
>NZ_APHW01000066.1 GCF_002741985.1 Vibrio rotiferianus CAIM 577 = LMG 21460 | reverse complement strand
ATTACCGTATCTAGCCGTCTGCAGGAAGACGCGAATAAAAACAATACGCTATGAATTCTGTATATGAGGGGATTTCGTTTGATGAGGGGGAGATCCTCAGATAAGATAATCCCCAGATGTGAAAAAACCCGTCTTTGCAGGACGGGTTATTTTCGGAATACTTCTACGCTCCAGAAGTCCTTTCATATTAGCATATCGAAAAGACCTTTCAAGAAGTTTCCAAGTTGTCGAGTGGTAGGGTCAGTGTCACTGGCGACAACTTCCAGCATCATGCGTTACCAGCGGTACATCCGTAAGCGCACACCAGATGAGTGAACCAAGAATCAGTACTAGCGTATGGAGTTAGTCAAAGAGGCTTGTAGATTGGGTAGTAACCCTTGCAAGGAACTAAGATTTTAGGTTGGCGGGAAACGGTGAGGATGGCGGTAGAACAACCGGTAATTTCCGCAGTTAGTTTGTGTTCTCAGGACTAACCAGATGATAGCGATATACTCGGCTCCGGTCGGCATATTAAATTATCTGCTTACACTATATTTAACGGAATGATACTCCGTTAATATAGGGTGAGTGTATCCAGAATTCCGCTTCAACCTCTCACCAATCAGCATATCCAAAACCCCGACATCTTCAAAATTTACTTACTCACACAAAAAAACTTAATAAGAACTTTTATCATTTAGTAAAGGTCGAGTGCTGAGCGTAGCCGCTGAAAGAGCGAAGCGATTGAACCTGCTAGCTCAGTGCTGACCCGACAAGCGATAGCGCGTCAGTCGTTGACACCTATGGTTAATATTCTCGATTAACTATCGTTAACCAAGAATGTCAACGAGGTTTTTAATCGAATGTTTTCCGCTGAACGCTCCCAAACATTCTCACGAACCCTTACGGGTTCTGACGCTGCGCTTCGGGCTGGACGCCCTTCACTTGCTAAAGATTGGCAAGCCAAAGTCGCCACGCTGCGCGTGACCACCCACAAAAACCACGATTCTCTAAGATTTCTCCTACGCTTGAACGCTCCGGAGAAACTAAGAGACCGCTTCCCTAAATTAATGCTCCGCTTAATTCTGGGGCCCCGCTATCTGTGGTCCTTTGAGGGTGGTCACCCGCCGTTACGCTGAACGCTTCACTAGCTGGCGACTTTGGCTTGGGACTCCGTCCCCACCCAAAACCCGAGTCTGGGGACTCTTGCCTGCGCTGCCGCTTGTCAGTTTTGTGCGGCCCCCCCCTGTCGTTTCGCTGGACGCTACACTTAAAACCCGCGCTTTGAGCTGAGGCGCACAAAGTTGACAACTCTCGTTGACATCTCTCGTTGACGAGGTGTAGCATTGCGCTCAGTATTTAATCGTTTGGAGCTGTTAACGATGATCGATTCTATTATGTTTTCCTTGGCGATGGTGGTGGCGGAATACACGGTATTTTGCATTGCTTGGGGCTGGCTTTTATCCATAGCTTGCGGCCTGTTCTTGGCGGCTGTGCTACGGATGGACGAAGAAAAAAATAACCCTGTAACAATTTATTTTATTAGAACGGTCTTTGCCGTTCTATTGATGGCTGGCCCTCTGGGGCCAATCGTCAATCAATATCTTTTCAATGCCTTTTCTTATGGTCTTGTGTATGAGAAACGCTTAATCCTAAGTTCTCAACCTTGGTATCTGGCGCTTGTTGCTGTTGGGGTGGCTCTTTTCTTTGCAGGGGGCCGTTATCTTCTGCCTAGGTTGGATAGCTTGAGAGATCGCGTGATGCGTCGGACTTCTCTGGAGCGAAATAAACGAACAGATATCAGAACCGTTGATCAGCTGCTTCCAAATAACGAAGAGAACTATTTGCCTGTTGAGTATTTCGACTTTAACAAAGGCGTGTTTGTTGGCATGGATTCAGACGGCAAACCTCAATATATCCCTAAAGATGTGTACCAGAAGAAACACGCTCAATTGATTGGTTCGTCTGGTGCGGGTAAAGGTCGTGCGGCTCAGATGCTGCTTGCTCAGTCGATTGGACTTGATGAGGCTGTATTCGTACTCGATCCGAAAGATGATGAATGGTGTAGACATGTGTTGAAAAAATCCTGTGAAGACAATGACAAGCCTTTCTACCTGTTTGACTTGCGCTCGAATGAGTATCAAATCGATATGTTAGCCGGTATCACTCAATATGAGCTTGAAGAGCTTATGACAGCAGGGTTTGGGCTTGAGAAAACGGGGTCAGATGCAGACTTTCACAAAGGCAATGACCGTAGAGCTTCAAGAGTCTTTGCAGGGGAAATCAACAACGGGCCTCAGACATTCCGATCAATGTTTCAATCCCCACTGGCTGAACAGTTCAAAGATGGTGCAGCCGGCTTTATGACTTCATTGGAGGAAATCGCCCTAGTAAATAGCGTTAATGCCTTGGGGGGGGCTTTGATTTGCGGGAGATTTTCGAGTCTGGCGGTTGTGTGTATATCGTAGGTTCGAGCATGAATGAACAGACAAAAATCGTTCAGAAAATGCTTGTGCAAAGAATCTTCCAGATCGCGGCAAGTCGTGACAGAACTCAGGGCGAAAACAGACCTGTAGCGGTGTTCCTCGATGAATTTAAGTACCACATTTCAAGAATCACCTTAGCGGGTCTAGGTCTTGTCAGGGATAAGGGCGTGCATTTAATCCTAGCTTTTCAGGCCATTAGTGACTTAGCCGATTGTGGAGCCTTAGAGGTTGAAGCGGTAGAGGGTGCGGTAATGGAGAACTGTAAATTGATGATTGCCTATGCGATTGAACACCCAGAGACGCGCACATGGTTAGCCCAGAAGACCGGAAAGATTCTAATTGATGATGAGGTAAGGAAAACCAAGGCGTCAGCAGTGTTTACAGAGTCGATGGATGTAGAGCGTTCAGTGAGACAGGCCGAAAGATTCCTAGTGGATGAAAACATGCTTCAAGGCTTGCCAAGCAATGTGGGGTATTTCTTCGGGGCGTCATCAATGCCATTCACAACCTTTATCGATCGCTATCTGGTTGAGAAAACTCATATAGATCTGTGCACAGTCTCTTCAGAGGGACAACAAGACATAAACCCATTAGCAGCCTTGGAGAGAAAGAAAGGCAAGAAATCAAAGGCCGTGGAGGAATCAGAAGATAACCCACTGGCAGGACTAGACGAGGGGCCAGAAGACGCGGAAGACGAGCCAGAGAACGAACCACTAACCACAGAACCAATTGGGCAAGAGGCGTTCAACGAGGCGATAGACAACCCACTGGCTGGCCTAGAGAAACTATAAGGAGCTACAGCAATGAATGATAAACGCCTCAACACACTAATCACCGACCCAAAAGAGCGGACACAGCGATCCCAAGAGAAGCGGGCAGCGGTACTAAAGTTCTTGCGTGATGAGGTTTGGTCAACATCAGACATCATAGCGGAGGTGATGGGCGTAAAGACACGTCAGGCAGTGAATAAACTACTTCTAACCCTGATGCATGAGGAAAAGGTTAAGCGAGCGACAATTGATGTAGGCGCGGGGAGAGGGATAACACTGTGGGGGCTTACTACTCACGGTTTGGCATTCTCATTCGATGAAGATGAGGAGATCAAGGATATCCCAGTATTCGAGCCGTCAAGGGTAGCAGTTTCAACACTTCCGCACAGGTTGGACATTCAAAAGGCAAGACTCAAGGCACTAGCAAACGGCTGGAAAGACTGGACACCCTGCGACCGTGGGGAGTTCATCAAGACTCATGGCGTACAGCATAGACCGGATGCGCTGGCAGTGAACCCAGAGGGCGAGCTGGTAGCGATAGAGGTAGAGCGAACCATCAAGACCCGATCAAGGTATCAACAGGTAATCGCCTCGCACTTGAAAGCTATGTCAGACGGTAAGTGGGGACATGTGTACTACATCACTCCGGAGGGCGTTTCTAACCGGCTTAAAAAGGTGATCTACTCGATAGATACAATCAAAGTCGGGGGGGGCAGCAAGTACAGTTGAAAGGTTCGTATTTAGAACGATTCACGTTTGTGGATTTGGATAAGTGGATAGTGGAGAACGATAAAGAATGACACCTATACATTGGCTTCTGATTGTGTGTCCGGCTGCGGTGCTTGGGGCTGTTCTGTTCATAGGAGTGTTTGAACGGGTAGACAACACAGCGGAAGAGCAGAGAGCGACCGTACAGCTCAAACAAATGGAGTTTGATAAACAGTTCGCGGATGCATGGAACGAGGGAGTAATCAAAGGCCCGTCAGATGCGGAACTGGAAGAACAAAGGGCATTGGTTAAAGAGTTGAAAGACCTAGCCAGAAAAGCCAGAGAGAGCCAGAGACAAGACCTAGAGAGGCTGGCTCAACAGCTACAGGGCCAGCTAGAGAACGGCGATATTAGCGAAGACCTAGCGAACCTAAGAAAAGAAATCCAAGCAGTGGAGAAACAACAGAATGAATAAAAGTGTATTGGCGTTAGTTATGGGGTCTGTGTTGGCTTTATCGGGATGTGACAATAGTCCTGTGGGCGTGTCAGGAGGCAGCGAAACGGGGTCTAGCTCTAGCAGTAGCCAAGGCGTGGACACATCAAAAGAACTTAACCAATCAAAAGCAGTTACGGTTATGGTGGCTCGGTCTCTAGCTCCGCTGATTACTGAAACCGCCACAGACCTATACGGAAGATCTCCGGGTAAAGGTCTGAACTGGCAACTAATCAAATTGCTCTATGAAGTAGAGCGCGGAACGGAGGAGGAGAAGCAAAAAGTAATTAAAGAGTTGGATGCACTGGATTTAAATGATGCATTGAAAGACGCGCCACAAATACAACAGGATTGGGTTAGGAGCACTGTAAACGCAATCAGAGGGCCGTCAGGGTTGCGCGGTGAGATTATCGCAAGTGCAGTCTTTGCCTATGCCGCAAATCCGATTGATGGCTGGCCTAAGGAAGCTTTAAAGAATAAAAACGTTGGCCGCTTTGATGCTGCGGTGAACTATTACTTAGTGTTGGCCGCTAATGCAGGAATGGAAGCCATCGCTCAGCAGGTTAGCTATGCATCGTACGGAGATCGTCAGAAAGCAAAACAGAGTATCCGTGTCGCCATGAACAGCAAAGAAGTAAGAGCCGCAATCTTAGATACTCTTGCTCGAGGTTACACAGAGCAACCAGACATTCGTTTGGACTTTACTGGAAGCTCGGCACCTGTTCACTTCTGGGCAGATTCTGACAGCGTAGAGGGCAACACAGACGGGCTATCAATTGTTCGCAATGGTGCTCAATACTACGGGAAAGGCTACATCTCAGGGGAAAGCTATGAAGTGCTAGTGTCCAGATCTAAGGGCGCAACCATGACAAAGAGCAGTACATCAAGCATCGGCTCAGAGTCCACACAATCAACTACAGGGGGCGCAAATGTCAAAGCAGGGCAATGATGAGGCTTTTAGCGTAAAGCTTCGGAGATTGATAGAGGAAGCGGAAGACGCAGCGGTGGATAGTGAGGCGTTTGGTCAGAGTGCTATCCATGCGCTAATTCTTGAACACATCGAGAGCCACGCTTACCCGAACAGCTCGAAATACGACTGACGCGCTATCGCTTGTCGGATTCGCACCAGGCATGAAAAGACTTCGCTATTTCATGCCTGGCACAAATCTCAATTTAAAGGAGATAAACCTATGTTAGAACTACTAATTTTATTGTTTTTAATTCTGTAAGGAGATTCAAAGGGATGTTTAAAAAGATATTGATCGTGTCAGTGTGTGCAGTTCTTGGGGCTTGTGCATCGCATGAAGATTTAGTGCTTAACTCAGGATGCCCAACAGGGGCGTCTATGGCTGAAATTAAACAAGGTTGCAATCAGCCAGAGACACCAGAGCAAACACAGAAAAGAATCGAAACGTATTACCGGTATCTAGCCGTTCTGCAGGAAGACGCGAATAAAAACAAATCGCTATAATTCTGTATATAGGGGATTTCGTTTGATGAGGGGGAGATCCTCAGATAAGATAATCCCCAGATGTGAAAAAACCCGTCTTTGCAGGACGGGTTATTTTCGGAATACTTCTACGCTCCAGAAGTCCTTTCATATTAGCATATCGAAAAGACCTTTCAAGAAGTTTCCAAGTTGTCGAGTGGTAGGGTCAGTGTCACTGGCGACAACTTCCAGCATCATGCGTTACCAGCGGTACATCCGTAAGCGCACACCAGATGAGTGAACCAAGAATCAGTACTAGCGTATGGAGTTAGTCAAAGAGGCTTGTAGATTGGGTAGTAACCCTTGCAAGGAACTAAGATTTTAGGTTGGCGGGAAACGGTGAGGATGGCGGTAGAACAACCGGTAATTTCCGCAGTTAGTTTGTGTTCTCAGGACTAACCAGATGATAGCGATATACTCGGCTCCGGTCGGCATATTAAATTATCTGCTTACACTATATTTAACGGAATGATACTCCGTTAAATATAGGGTGAGTGTATCCAGAATTCCGCTTCAACCTCTCACCAATCAGCATATCCAAAACCCCGACATCTTCAAAATTTACTTACTCACACAAAAAAACTTAATAAGAACTTTTATCATTTAGTAAAGGTCGAGTGCTGAGCGTAGCCGCTGAAAGAGCGAAGCGATTGAACCTGCTAGCTCAGTGCTGACCCGACAAGCGATAGCGCGTCAGTCGTTGACACCTATGGTTAATATTCTCGATTAACTATCGTTAACCAAGAATGTCAACGAGGTTTTTAATCGAATGTTTTCCGCTGAACGCTCCCAAACATTCTCACGAACCCTTACGGGTTCTGACGCTGCGCTTCGGGCTGGACGCCCTTCACTTGCTAAAGATTGGCAAGCCAAAGTCGCCACGCTGCGCGTGACCACCCACAAAAACCACGATTCTCTAAGATTTCTCCTACGCTTGAACGCTCCGGAGAAACTAAGAGACCGCTTCCCTAAATTAATGCTCCGCTTAATTCTGGGGCCGCTATCTGTGGTCCTTTGAGGGTGGTCACCCGCCGTTACGCTGAACGCTTCACTAGCTGGCGACTTTGGCTTGGGACTCCGTCCCCACCCAAAACCCGAGTCTGGGGACTCTTGCCTGCGCTGCCGCTTGTCAGTTTTGTGCGGCCCCCCCCTGTCGTTTCGCTGGACGCTACACTTAAAACCCGCGCTTTGAGCTGAGGCGCACAAAGTTGACAACTCTCGTTGACATCTCTCGTTGACGAGGTGTAGCATTGCGCTCAGTATTTAATCGTTTGGAGCTGTTAACGATGATCGATTCTATTATGTTTTCCTTGGCGATGGTGGTGGCGGAATACACGGTATTTTGCATTGCTTGGGGCTGGCTTTTATCCATAGCTTGCGGCCTGTTCTTGGCGGCTGTGCTACGGATGGACGAAGAAAAAAATAACCCTGTAACAATTTATTTTATTAGAACGGTCTTTGCCGTTCTATTGATGGCTGGCCCTCTGGGGCCAATCGTCAATCAATATCTTTTCAATGCCTTTTCTTATGGTCTTGTGTATGAGAAACGCTTAATCCTAAGTTCTCAACCTTGGTATCTGGCGCTTGTTGCTGTTGGGGTGGCTCTTTTCTTTGCAGGGGGCCGTTATCTTCTGCCTAGGTTGGATAGCTTGAGAGATCGCGTGATGCGTCGGACTTCTCTGGAGCGAAATAAACGAACAGATATCAGAACCGTTGATCAGCTGCTTCCAAATAACGAAGAGAACTATTTGCCTGTTGAGTATTTCGACTTTAACAAAGGCGTGTTTGTTGGCATGGATTCAGACGGCAAACCTCAATATATCCCTAAAGATGTGTACCAGAAGAAACACGCTCAATTGATTGGTTCGTCTGGTGCGGGTAAAGGTCGTGCGGCTCAGATGCTGCTTGCTCAGTCGATTGGACTTGATGAGGCTGTATTCGTACTCGATCCGAAAGATGATGAATGGTGTAGACATGTGTTGAAAAAATCCTGTGAAGACAATGACAAGCCTTTCTACCTGTTTGACTTGCGCTCGAATGAGTATCAAATCGATATGTTAGCCGGTATCACTCAATATGAGCTTGAAGAGCTTATGACAGCAGGGTTTGGGCTTGAGAAAACGGGGTCAGATGCAGACTTTCACAAAGGCAATGACCGTAGAGCTTCAAGAGTCTTTGCAGGGGAAATCAACAACGGGCCTCAGACATTCCGATCAATGTTTCAATCCCCACTGGCTGAACAGTTCAAAGATGGTGCAGCCGGCTTTATGACTTCATTGGAGGAAATCGCCCTAGTAAATAGCGTTAATGCCTTGGGGGGGGCTTTGATTTGCGGGAGATTTTCGAGTCTGGCGGTTGTGTGTATATCGTAGGTTCGAGCATGAATGAACAGACAAAAATCGTTCAGAAAATGCTTGTGCAAAGAATCTTCCAGATCGCGGCAAGTCGTGACAGAACTCAGGGCGAAAACAGACCTGTAGCGGTGTTCCTCGATGAATTTAAGTACCACATTTCAAGAATCACCTTAGCGGGTCTAGGTCTTGTCAGGGATAAGGGCGTGCATTTAATCCTAGCTTTTCAGGCCATTAGTGACTTAGCCGATTGTGGAGCCTTAGAGGTTGAAGCGGTAGAGGGTGCGGTAATGGAGAACTGTAAATTGATGATTGCCTATGCGATTGAACACCCAGAGACGCGCACATGGTTAGCCCAGAAGACCGGAAAGATTCTAATTGATGATGAGGTAAGGAAAACCAAGGCGTCAGCAGTGTTTACAGAGTCGATGGATGTAGAGCGTTCAGTGAGACAGGCCTGAAAGATCCTAGTGGAATGAAACATGCTTCAAGGCTTGCCAAGCGAATGTGGGGTATTTC
>NZ_APHW01000044.1 GCF_002741985.1 Vibrio rotiferianus CAIM 577 = LMG 21460 | reverse complement strand
AACTTCATTGCCGCAGCTTCGGTTTATAGCTTAGTCCCCGTTACATCTTCCGCGCAGGCCGACTCGACTAGTGAGCTATTACGCTTTCTTTAAATGATGGCTGCTTCTAAGCCAACATCCTAGCTGTCTAAGCCTTCCCACATCGTTTCCCACTTAGCTATAATTTGGGACCTTAGCTGGCGGTCTGGGTTGTTTCCCTCTCCACGACGGACGTTAGCACCCGCCGTGTGTCTCCCGGATAGTACTTACTGGTATTCGGAGTTTGCAAAGGGTTGGTAAGTCGGGATGACCCCCTAGCCTTAACAGTGCTCTACCCCCAGTAGTATTCGTCCGAGGCGCTACCTAAATAGCTTTCGGGGAGAACCAGCTATCTCCAGGTTTGATTGGCCTTTCACCCCTAGCCACAAGTCATCCGCTAATTTTTCAACATTAGTCGGTTCGGTCCTCCAGTTGATGTTACTCAACCTTCAACCTGCCCATGGCTAGATCACCTGGTTTCGGGTCTATATCCAGAGACTGAACGCCCAGTTAAGACTCGGTTTCCCTACGGCTCCCCTAGATGGTTAACCTTGCCACTGAATATAAGTCGCTGACCCATTATACAAAAGGTACGCAGTCACACCACGAAGGTGCTCCTACTGCTTGTACGTACACGGTTTCAGGTTCTATTTCACTCCCCTCACAGGGGTTCTTTTCGCCTTTCCCTCACGGTACTGGTTCACTATCGGTCAGTCAGTAGTATTTAGCCTTGGAGGATGGTCCCCCCATATTCAGACAGGATATCACGTGTCCCGCCCTACTCGATTTCACTGAATGTGCGTTGTCAACTACGGGGCTATCACCCTGTATCGCCGGACTTTCCAGACCGTTCGTCTAACGCATATAAAGCTTAAGGGCTAGTCCAATTTCGCTCGCCGCTACTTTCGGAATCTCGGTTGATTTCTTTTCCTCGGGGTACTTAGATGTTTCAGTTCCCCCGGTTCGCCTCCTGTTGCTATGTATTCACAACAGGATACTTACTTATGTAAGTGGGTTTCCCCATTCGGAAATCCCAGACTCAAATGGTTTTTACTACCTAATCTGGGCTTATCGCAAGTTAATACGTCCTTCATCGCCTCTGACTGCCAAGCATCCACCGTGTACGCTTAGTCACTTAACCATACAACCCGAAGGAGTTTCGAGTTGATGAACAAGTCACCAAAGTTGTCTGCAATTTTTATACATGATGCAGACTCGATTTTGCCGGACTCAAATTCCAAGAACACTTGAATGTGTTGTATTGGTGTTTGTCATAAAGACAAACATTGAGAACTTTACAATCAACAATAAATTGTTGATTTGTCAGCTTTCCAAATTGTTAAAGAGCTAATCACTTCTAATGAAGTAACCATTTTTAAAAACTCTCAAGAGAGAATGTTTAAAGATGGTATCCCGTAGGGGAGTCGAACCCCTGTTACCGCCGTGAAAGGGCGGTGTCCTAGGCCTCTAGACGAACGGGACACTGTAGGTTGTTCTGCGAGAAGCAGAAGCAACGCAGCTAGTGGTGGAGCTAATCGGGATCGAACCGATGACCTCTTCGCTGCCAGCGAAGCGCTCTCCCAGCTGAGCTATAGCCCCACATAAAACCGCTTCAGCATTTTATGCAGAACCAATTTTGCTCTGAAATATTAAACCGTATCAATCTGTGTGGACACTCATCGTGAGTAATCATCGTATAAGGAGTGATCCA
>NZ_APHW01000062.1 GCF_002741985.1 Vibrio rotiferianus CAIM 577 = LMG 21460 | reverse complement strand
GCCGAGCAACTGCCAAGGTTATTAGCTAATTGGGAAATACGCCCAAAGCGACTTTAAACCAGAGAAACAAAACGACTAAACCACCCGAAAACTAGAATGAAGCAACCCGCGAACCTTGGCATGTTTTACGGGCTGAGTGGTTTAAGAACTGGGCGATAATAGTGATTTGCTGAGTCTACTCCCAACGAATAACCAAAGGGGAAAAGAACGACTCAGAGGCATTTAAGCCATTGAAATTCCATTAAAACATAACGCCCAATTAAGGTGCGACAACGCTATAACACCTAAGCTAACCCATTGCACCGTAAACACAAATTTCAAACCGGAGTGAACTCGCTAAGCGTTAGGAGTCACTCTTAAATTGTTTGTTATATTGCCCGCACGATGAATCCAAGTTTAGCGCCAAGATGCTGAATTGGTTACAAATCTACTGGCTTTGAACTCCGAAGTAAAACGGATAGTTCGAAACTCAATCATAGACAACAAAACGCACTTGGCTAAGAAGCGAAATGAGTTGTAATTGGAGTCATTCGATTAACCTAAATGACAAAGAATTCGAGCGAGAAACCTGACTCAAAGTGCGCTGAAGCCACAACTTTCAATGCAGTCCCCACGAAAAAGAAGCCGCGCAAAATGAACTTGAGCCAACAAAACTTACTAACGAGGAGACTTGCGTGACGTTGCAGCCAATTAACCGACAAACATTCTACGTGCGATGGTCATTTTGATGGCATTTTTCACGAGACGAACAGGTGTGTAGCTCGAACGCAGAACAAAGATAAACCGGAAAATTTAACCCTTTGAATCTTATGCAATATAACGCCGCATTAAGTGGTGAACAACGCGACCACCCTAACCTAAACCTTGCCACATATAGCACTGAAGCCGACCTAAACTGAAATCGCCAAGCGTTGGGAATCCGTCTTAAATGCTTTGTTATGTTTTAGCACAATTCGTTGATTTACTTGGCAAAGAACTGAAGAATTGACCGTAATTTCTGAACCAAATCACAAGCTCGTACTCACTTGACCG
>NZ_APHW01000086.1 GCF_002741985.1 Vibrio rotiferianus CAIM 577 = LMG 21460 | reverse complement strand
GCGATGACGAATGTTGCTGACAACTTACTGCGTAGAGACTTTGTATCTGAGACACCGAATCAGAAATGGGTCACGGACATCACGTATATCTGGGTGAAGAGCCGTTGGCTCTTCTTGGCGACAGTGATGGACCTGCATTCAAGGCGCATTGTGGGTTGGTCTCTAGGGACAACGATGACCGTCGAGCTCATCACCAATGCGCTAAAAATGGCGTTTGAGTCACGTAAGCCGCCTAAGGGCGTCATTATCCACTCGGACCGTGGTGTACAATACAGAGCATATAAATATCAAGACTTCATGCGCAAGCATGGAGGTGTACCGAGCATGAGTCGGCAGGGTAACTGTTGGGATAATGCGGTGATGGAGTCGTTCTACAGTCGACTGAAAGTCGAACTGATATACGCAGAAGACTATCAAACAGTCGAAGAAGCCCGAATGGGCATCTTCGAATACATCGAGGTATTTTACAATCGTAGAAGAAGACACTCAGCGTTGGGGTACATCAGCCCAGTTGAGTACGAAAGTATGTAGTTATGTACTGTCTACTTTTTGTGGGGGACACCAGGCTCAGTGTACTTGATGAAGTTAGAGGGTAATATTAATGAGTAGTAGAGTTCGATATAAACAGCTAATTTCCCAGATGAAATCATCATGGATTATCTCGAAGCGTTTACAGATTTTTGGGGCTATCCCATCCCCTTTGTATCGTGTTTTTTCTAAACTTGAATACGCTGAAGACTTTTGTAGAGGAAACGTTCGTTTTCAAACACTGGAGTACTACAAAGACACCGAAGATAAAACCCGAGTTGATATGGCAGAGGGGATAGCTGAGGCACAAGTACCAGGTGAAGCAATAGTTATTGATAAGAACGGTGGTGCTGCCGTAATAGATGGTATAGAAAGAGTTGTAGCACCTACATTTAATGACTCTCACTTTATCTATTGTATGTCGTTGCCTGTCAATGGTAAGCCGTCGGAAGAACTCAAAAAATTTGGTAAATATGTAGTAAAAGTAAAGGAACCCATAGTATTTCTGAATCGCATTGCTGAAGCTATTAAAGCTGATGAAAAGTTAGCGGAAAACCCACCTAGCTTTGAAGCTTCTAGAGTTGTGTATGACAAAGGTGAAATGCAACTGTCCAAGCCTAAACGGTCTAAGATAAACCGTTTAAGATGGATGCAAAAACCATCTTCCTACAAGGCAGAGCTAGAATATAGACTTCATTTTCAAACGTGTACACTGGAGCCAGTGAGTAGTGACTCTACATATATAGTCACGCTTTCTAAAGGGATTGGTGAATACGAAATATTTGAAGTGTCGCCATAACAAAGCATTTAAGAGTGATTCGCAACGCTTGGCAGTTTCGCTTCGCTCAAGTATAGCCAAGCGCTGCTCACACCTTAATGCGGCGTTATGTTTTTAAGGAAGCTATGACTAAAGTTTTGGATTTTATAAGAGAAAATATCAGGTTCTTATTCGCAGTATGCGCGAACTTGGTAGCACTTGTTGTCGCCATTATTTGGGCGGTTGATAGTAACTGGCAAACAGGTGCTCCTTTAGAAATGGAGCCAATCGTTACATCGATAGCTTTATTTGCAACGCTTCTCGGATTGAATTTTGTGAATGATAAACTTACCAAACCACATATCAAGGTTACATTATCCATGTCATATGCTGAACATCCAATACATGGACCGATGAATGGTATTAATATTAGGCTCGAAAATCACTCAGTGATTAAAACCTTTATTAAAAATTTTCAAGCTCAGTTACCAGAGTCGAAGCAAGTGTTACAGTTTATGTGGGATGGTTTTACCGAGGCTCGCATTTCAAATGTTACTTTAGAGCCTGGAGAGGCGTTTTCTTTTAATATTGTTAAGAAAAATTTTGGTGCTTCATCTCGAGTAGTCGAAAAATATGGGGACTTTGTCGTTACCACTGAAACAGGGTATCAGTTTGTGGTACCAGCTAAAATCTTTAAAGAGCATCTGGAAATCCTATTCAGTTAAAAACATAACAAACAATTTAAGAGTGATTCGGCACGCGTGGCATTTTTACTATGCGTCGGCTTTGGTGTTTAAGGTGGTCTGCAGCAACATCAGTATTGCGTGCCTCACACCTTAATTGGGCGTTAGCCGTCATGGAGCTTGCTATACTCAAAGTGATAGAATAGTATCACTTTAGTATTCCTTTGGAGCAGCTCTCATGAAAGTAGAAGTAGTTACATCACTTAAACGCCAAGCAACTAAGATCCTCGCCGATCTCCACGACACTAAAGAACCCGTGTTAATTACTGAGCATGGTAAGCCATCTGCGTATCTAGTTGATGTTGATGACTACGAATTTATGCAAAATCGTTTAGCTATTCTTGAGGGTATTGCACGAGGTGAGCGTGCACTAGCTGACGGTAAAGTGGTAAGTCATGATGAAGCCAAGGACAAAATGTCAAAATGGCTGAAGTAATCTGGACTGAACCAGCGTTATCTGACCTCAATGATATTGCTGAATACATCGCACTTGAAAATATCGTAGCTGCAAAGCAGTTAGTACAAACGATCTTCTCCAAAGTGGAACGCCTACAAACTTTCCCAGAGTCAGGTCGTATTCCACCCGAGCTAGAACATTTAAGTTATCGTGAAGTTGTCGTTAATCCATGTCGTGTTTTCTATAAACAAGACGGTGACAAAGTGTTTATTCTGTTTGTTATGCGTGCAGAGAGAGATTTGCGTAAGTTCCTGTTGAGTAAGCAGTAACCTTTGGGAATGAGCGGCTAACAAACTGTTCAAGAGGGATTCGCAACGCGTGGCATTTTTACTATGCGTCGGTTTAAGTGATTAAGGTGGTATGCGGTAGCTTCGGTATTGCGTTGCTCACCCCTTAACAGGGCGTTAGAATTATTATTAAGCTAGGAGTAAGTTTTGACAAAATCCGGAGAGTTGTTTGAGCGTTCAATACAAGATGCTGAAGAGATCTTAGAACGTTTTGACGAAGAAAAAAATGGTTCATCAGCCTACAATACGGAATCGCTGAAGCGAGCGGGGTTGGTGCTTACGCTCGCTGCTTGGGAAACCTACGTCAAAAATCGGTTTAATGAGGAAATTGAAGTTTGGCTATTCTCTGTAAAGGGAAGCCAGCTAGGGCATTTTGTTCAAAGAAAAGTAGACGAAGACTTGAAGCGCTTCTTCAATCCGAACACCGCAAAGACTAAGCAACTATTTAAAGCATATTTTGATATCGATGTTACGGAAAGTTGGAAGTGGGATAATTATTATCCATCGCAAGCAAAGAAAGTACTCGATCAGTTTGTATCTATGCGTGGTGATGCTGCACATCAAGCCAATACAAATCAACAGCAAGCTCACCTTGTAAAAAGAGAAGATCTGGCGAAAGCAATTCGCTTTATTAAAGGCTTAGTTAGAGCAATGGACGAAGTCAGTATTGCCAAATAATTCTAACAAAGCATTTAAGAGTGATTCGCAACGTTTGGCATTTTCGCTTCGCTCAAGTATAGCCAAGCGCTGCTCACACCTTAATGCGGCGTTATGTTTTAATGGAATTTCAATGGCTTAAATGCCTCTGAGTCGTTCTTTTCCCCTTTGGTTATTCGTTGGGAGTAGACTCAGCAAATCACTATTATCGCCCAGTTCTTAAACCACTCAGCCCGTAAAACATGCCAAGGTTCGCGGGTTGCTTCATTCTAGTTTTCGGGTGGTTTAGTCGTTTTGTTTCTCTGGTTTAAAGTCGCTTTGGGCGTATTTCCCAATTAGCTAATAACCTTGGCAGTTGCCTCGGCAAATATCCATTGTTCTGCGCTGCTTGTGCTAAGAAAGGGCGCTTGTTGAGCCTTGAGCGAGTTGCCTCATTAGCAGGGAAGTAGACTTACTCGTTTCTGGTTTGGCGCATCTGTCGGTCAAGTGAGTACGAGCTTGTGATTTGGTTCAGAAATTACGGTCAATTCTTCAGTTCTTTGCCAAGTAAATCAACGAATTGTGCTAAAACATAACAAAGCATTTAAGACGGATTCCCAACGCTTGGCGATTTCAGTTTAGGTCGGCTTCAGTGCTATATGTGGCAAGGTTTAGGTTAGGGTGGTCGCGTTGTTCACCACTTAATGCGGCGTTAT
>NZ_APHW01000053.1 GCF_002741985.1 Vibrio rotiferianus CAIM 577 = LMG 21460 | reverse complement strand
GCTACAGCTGTACTGCGGCGACGCTCTAACTGAGTGCATGCCTCCAGCCAGTTTCGCTGGCTGATATTTAGACGTTGTAATATCGGTGGAATATGTATTCCCATACTGGCTTTGTTGTCTCGGTATTGACGCGCTGTCCAATCAACGAGTTCTATATAGTCCATCAGACGGAATGGAATACCGTCGATGGCTTCATTGGAGGGATTGCCGATAAATGGATGAAGACAAGGTGCCGTCGGCTGCTGGTGGTTCAGAGCCTCTAACCTTGCCTGAATCGAGGTAAAGTCGGAGGCTTCTGGTGTGTCTGCAATACCTGCTCTAAGGGGATTTAAATCGACGTACGCCATCGCTGCCGCAAGGGCCTGTTCGTCTAGCAGGGCTTGGCTTTTAAAGCGGTTTTCCCAGAAATGGCCTTTGCAGTCGTCTTCTTTGTTTGCCTGACAAGCGATGTCAAAGTTGAGCTCTTTCATAAACCAGCTTAGGCTCCATAGCCGCTCTCGCCAAGACTCAATAATCGTCATACACGCATCGATTTCTGCTTGGCTAGTGAGCTGCCCTGACTGCCATCGAGTGACCAAAGTAGGTAATTTATGGTCTTGCTTCCAACGTGCAATGACATCGGAGTTTGATAGATCCAGGGCTTTCTCTCGGTTGATATGTACCACAAGATGATAGTGGTTACTCATGATGGCATAAGCGCAAACATCGATGCAGTAGACTTGCGAAAGGGCGTACATTTTTTGCTTTATCCACTCACGGCGATGTTCATAGTTTCGTTGCGTGGTTGGATCTTCACCGCATAGGAAGCTTCGCCTCACACAACGAGAAACACAGTGATAATAAGGCGTTGTCTCTACACAAATCTGTTGGCTTCTCGCGGTGGTCATCTCATACCCTTATGGTGAATTACCGATTCAGGTTAAGAAACAGTCTAATACGTCGCAATCTGTTACGAGCCAACCTCTGGCAGAGGTATCAACAACCCACACTTATTTCATCCTTTGTGGTGTCTGTCCCTTCAATTCGTTATGACCCGTTGGGCAGGCGAGTCGCAAAAGAGTGTTTAAGCACCCAACGAATTACTGAGTATTTATGGGATGGGGCAAATATTGTCCAGCACAGTCAAAAGACCGCCGATGGCAGTGTTATTCAGGAAATCGAATACCTCTACGAACCAGAGACCTTCCGCCCACTCGCGCAAGTGACGCACAAGGCCAACCAAGCGTCTCAGCTACACTATATCGTGACAGACCATGCAGGCACGCCACAGGAGCTGTGCAGTGAAAATGGCGAGGTCGTTTGGCAAGGTGATCAAGCCTTGTGGGGCCATTACCAACAACGAAATGCGCTTCCTAATCATGGTTTTAGAGAAAACGCCCACAATGATGAGCTATACTGTGACCTGCGTTACCAAGGGCAAATAGAAGACCGCGAATCCGGCCTGTACTACAACGTTAATCGCTATTATGATGCAGACAGTGGCCAGTACCTAAGCCCAGACCCAATCGGGTTTGCGGGCGGGTTAAGGCCACAGGCGTATGTCCATAATCCATACGACTTTGTCGACCCACTAGGCTTAAATAGTGGCAAGTTAAATAGAAAAATGGGGGGATCGACTGGGGATAGGCTATCTGCACACCATGTTATTCCTGTTGATGTTTGGAATAAGAATAGCTCGTTCTTAGATGCGATAGGTATTGGAGGAAGGAGAGATAGTGTTGAAAACGGAATATTTATCCCAGGTAGTGAATCTGCGTTTAAAGATGGAGTGCTAAAAGATATGCCTGTATATCACAGTTCAAACCACAATAACTATAGTGCACTTGTCGCTCAAGATATTTCTGATATTAGCAATGAGCATGCCGCCGGTAATATGACTGATAGACAAGCAAGAGATGCGGTAAGAAAGGTCCAGATGGACTATAAAAATAGAATATGGTCTGGGGATGTTCCTAAAGACTGTAAAGGAAGGCTAAATTAATGACTAATTATTATATGATTATGGTAGACACAGACTCAGTTTATTACAAAGGCTTTGTTGGGGGTGTCTTTCAAACCCAAAAGGGTACCAGTCATCCTGCTGGTCCCTCTGATATTAGTGTATATAAGCTCGATAGCTCCATAGAGGAAATAAATTGGAACTTTGATGAAAAACCTTTTCTTGGCTTTGACTATACAAAACATGAAGGGCACATCATTAGGGAAAATATGTGGGATATTATAAGAAAATATAAGGTCGCAGACTATAAGGAAAGGACCATTAATGTTTGGATAGAAGGTAAACTTTTTGAAAGTGATTTTAAGCACATATTTTTTGAAATGCCGACACAAAGAGAACGTTTAGAAACCTATGAACATTTGGTTTTCTTTGATGAAAATAAGTCTGAGTTTGAAATAGGTAAGTTCAACTTAAAAATTCCCACTGGGGAAATAGTTTTGACAGAAAATGCCAAAAACTTTGACTGTTTTGAGCTGCGAGGGGGCATAAAGGGTATTGGAAGTAATTTAGTTGTTAATGAAAATCTTGCCAAAAAATTGTTGAGCGAAAATTTAAAAGGAATCAAGATAGTTCCGCTTAGAGATGCATTTCGTACTTTTTGTAATGATAGCATGCTTTCTTTAGATAACCTTTTACCAAAGAGAAAAAACAAAAAATAAAGGTAATAAAGGTAATAACAAGGACAGGCACTTCTATAGGCTACATGCTTATACAGCACGAAACCTTTGTTGACCTTTATCACGATAGACAAGTGGTTAACTTTAGCTAGTAGTTAGTGACATTTGAATGGATTTTCGCTCTCACAATGAACAGCAGAAATTGCCAAGTGTTAACAAGTTGCTTCTTTGTTTAGCTTAGGGCGTGATGATAAAGATGGGGGACGGTAAGTTAGTTGTCTTCGAGTTTGTATCGCCCTCTAAAAAAAAAATTACAAGGACAGGCACCACTAAAAAGGCCACATGCTAATACAGTGCGAGGCCTTAGTTGACTCTTTTCGTGATAGGCAAGAGGCTAAGTTTAGGTAGTAGTCAGTGACGTTTGGACGGATTTACGCTCTGACAATGAACAGCAGGAACTGCCAATCGCTAACAAGTTGATTCTTTGTTTAGGTTAGGGCGCGATGATAAAGATGGGGGAGGGAAGCTAGCTATCCAATCGAAGTAAATGGATTCGACGTTTGTTCAAGTTGAGCTTCGCCTCTTCTGCACTTTCTTGGCAGCCTACAGCTGTACTGCGGCGACGCTCTAACTGAGTGCATGCCTCCAGCCAGTTTCGCTGGCTGATATTTAGACGTTGTAATATCGGTGGAATATGTATTCCCATACTGGCTTTGTTGTCTCGGTATTGACGCGCTGTCCAATCAACGAGTTCTATATAGTCCATCAGACGGAATGGAATACCGTCGATGGCTTCATTGGAGGGATTGCCGATAAATGGATGAAGACAAGGTGCCGTCGGCTGCTGGTGGTTCAGAGCCTCTAACCTTGCCTGAATCGAGGTAAAGTCGGAGGCTTCTGGTGTGTCTGCAATACCTGCTCTAAGTGGATTTAAATCGACGTACGCCAT
>NZ_APHW01000087.1 GCF_002741985.1 Vibrio rotiferianus CAIM 577 = LMG 21460 | reverse complement strand
CTCGGATAAAGCATTGGGTCAAGAGGGTTGTTTATCAGTTCCTGATTATGCAGACATAGAGCGTTTTACTTCAGTTGTTGTATCTGCTTTAGATCGCGAAGGTAAGCCAATTACCATCGAAAGTGATGAGTTTCTGGCTATCGTAATGCAGCACGAAATAGATCATTTGTCGGGTAATCTGTTTATTGACTATCTTTCGCCACTTAAGCGTCAAATGGCTATGAAAAAGGTTAAAAAGTACGTTAAAGCGCACTCTTAACCCCGCTCATAACAAACTGTTTAAGAGTGATTCGCAACGCGTGGCATTTTTAATATGCGTTGGTTTTAGTGTTTAAGGTGGTATGCGGCAACTTCGGTATTGCGTTGCTCACACCTTAACAGGGCGTTATGTTGCAATCAAACTGGTACGCATTAAAATGTCATTCTGTTTCGTGGAGAGCTTTTATGAATACCAAATCAATGTCTGCCTTTTTTGCTGAAAACTTATCAGCCCCTTTAACAAACGTTCAATGGTCTTGGGGCGCTGAGAATGAAAAAGGTGTGTATCTTCGAATCTGGGCTGAGGAAGTCAAAGAGAAGAATGGTTTGGTGTATTTAAATACACCATCAGATACTCGATTAGGGCAGAAAGAGCGTTTACGCCATATCAAGCAGGTTGAGAGTGGTAAACCGGGGTATGTAGTTGTTATTACTGAGGGACATGAATCAAGTGGTGGCACTTGGAGAATTGATCGATATGAAGAGTGTATATATCCAATCTTAAACTTCAGTCGTACAGAAAGCGGTGATATCTACGCATCTATCGACTTCAGCTCACCAGTTTATCCAGAGTTCATTGGTAAAGAGATTGATCTGGTCGGTATTGAATCAGCAGCCTCAGTAAATAAAGTAGCTTTTGAAACGTTAAAAAAAGCCACTTCTAAATTTGGTTGGCAGGCAACGAAATTAGATGATTCCAAAAATCATATTTTCCTAATCAGTAAAGATGGTACAAAGACTGCTCAGATTCACATTCCAACAGGGAAATTCATCCGCTAATGTAAACAGCAACATAACAAAGCGTTTAAGACAGATTCCCAACGCATGGCATTTTTCATTCCATCGTTGGGTTTTGTGTTTACGGTGGTACGGTTGAGTTTTGTGGTAGCGTTGCTCACTACTTAACGCGGCGTTATATGCCCGAGTACCCCACGTTTAGTAGACACTTTACTAAGTTAGATCTAGGGTCTAATTGAGAGGTGATCTATGGCTAAACATCGTAATCCAGCGTACACCGAAGAGTTCCGCAAAGAAGCGGTTCGTCTTGCCAGTCTTCCGGGCCGAACAGCCGTCTCCGTTGCCAAGGAGTTGGGCATTAGCGCCCAACAAATACGAAACTGGAAGCGTCAATTTACACGCCTATCTGATAAACAGTTTAACACCTTAGACGGTGTTGACTACTCGAAGAAAGAGTCTGAAGAGCTTCGCGCCCTTCGGCGCGAAAACAAGCGTCTACGTGATGAAATGGAATTCCTAAAGAAGGTCTCGGCGTACTTCGCGAAGAACCAAGAGTGAAGTACGAGTATATTGAGAGCTATGTTGGGAAATACAAAATCACTCATATGTGCCACGCCTTGGACGTTTCGCCGAGTGGTTATTACAAATGGTTAAATCGAGAACCGAGTGAACGCTCAAAGCGGCGGTGCCGTTTTGAACAGTTAGTCATGTGCACCTTTGCAAAGCATCGTGCTCGCTATGGTTCAGTTCGAATTACCGATGAGCTGAATCAAGCAGGCCATGCCTGCTGTGTCAACTATGTTGCTGATATCATGAAAGAAAATGGTATCAAAGCACGCAATGGTATAGGGTTCAAATACACTAAGGATGTGGCAGCGATGACCAATGTAGCGGATAATTTATTACGTAGAGACTTTGAAGCAGCGAGCCCTAATCAAAAGTGGGTGACTGACATTACGTACATTTGGGTGAAGAGCCGTTGGGTCTACCTAGCTACGGTTCTGGACTTGCATTCACGCCGTATTGTTGGTTGGTCGTTAGATACAACGATGACGGTTCAACTGATTACGAATGCACTGAAAATGGCGTTCAAGTCACGTAAGCCGCCTAAAGGCGTCATAATCCACTCAGACCGTGGTGTACAATACAGAGCGCATGATTATCAGGACTTCATGCGTAAGCATGGTGGTGTGCCGAGCATGAGCCGTAAGGGCAACTGCTGGGATAATGCTGTTATGGAGTCCTTTTACAGTCGACTGAAAGTCGAGCTGATATACGCAGAAGACTACCAAGATATAGAAGAAGCTCGAATGGGGATCTTCGAATATATCGAGATCTATTACAATCGAAATAGAAAGCACTCAGCGTTGGGCTATGTGAGTCCGGTTGAGTTCGAAAGTGTGTAGTTATGTTGTGTCCACTTTTCGTGGGGTACACTATTTTTAGAGGAAATTTGATAGTTTATGGAAAGCTTCTTCGAGAGTGAGTTCATGCTCTCCAACTCACTTCACTTTGTTTTGCTCACCTGCGGTTTAGCATTAGCTTTCCATTTACCAATCTGGTGTGGCTTTAATCTCTGTAAGCGTAAGTGGAAGTATGTTGACTACCTTTGGCCTCTGCTAGCTGGTGTAGGTATGCTGGGTGCAGTTTCTGAAATTCGTGCAGC
>NZ_APHW01000075.1 GCF_002741985.1 Vibrio rotiferianus CAIM 577 = LMG 21460 | reverse complement strand
CTTCTTGTCTACCAACAACAATTCAAAGTCAGCTTTCACATGCTGCAATAGAAAGTGTGGAGCCAAACTCGCGTTTTTTGGATAGTAGTAAAGCTTGAACAAATTAGGCTCCTTGCCTGTAATTCTGGGGGACTCGATAACGCCCTGCTAAGGGGTGAGCAACGCAATACCGAAGCCGCTGCATACCACCTTAATCACTAAATTCAACGCATAGTAAAAATGCCACGCGTTGCGAATCCCTCTTGAGCAGTTTGTTAGTCGCGAGGCACCGAGCGACAATTTTAAGCCAAACTAAACTTTGCGAACAACAAACTTTATGTGCTTTGATGCACTTAAGTCAGGCGTAGTTTCAAAGCGGCTACTCAATGAAACCACTTGGAACAAACAGCGCCGTAGAAAACGGACTGACAACACCAAAAAACGCTTTTGCAAAACCAATCTCACAGTGCGGACTTTCAACAAAGTCACTGAAACCACGTGGAACTTACAACACCAGAGAAAACGTCTTTTCAGCAAGTAAATAAGCCTTTAAACCAACAAACTCACCGAGGCAGATTTGCAACCAAAAACAGATTTTCGATTGCCCCGCTCTATCACCACCAAAGAACTAAACAACCGCTTGGAAAATAGCAATGCATTGATTTAGAACCAATGAAAATGAGCTTTGACCGTCGAAGATGGAACTATGAATCAAACAACCAGTAGCCAAGTTTTGAGCTTAGAAACATGATTTTGATTGCTAGCTTTTTCTGGCGACTAACGCCCTGCTAAGGGGTGAGCAACGCAATACCAAAGCCGCCGCAAACCACCTTAATCACTAAAATCAACGCATAGTAAAAATGCCACGCGTTGCGAATCCCTCTTGAGCAGTTTGTTAGTTTGCAAACCCAACGCATTGATTTTACGTTATTTTAAACTTTGCAAACAATAAACTTTATGTGTTTTGATGCACTTAAGTCAGGCGTAATCTCAAAGCGGCTACTCAATGAAACCACTTGGAACAAACAACGCCGCAGAAAACGAACTCACAACACCAAAAAGCGCTTTTGGAAAACCAATCTTACAATGCGGACTTTCAACAAAGCCACTGAAACCACATGAACTTACCACACCAGAGAAAACGTCATTTCAGCGTGTAAATCGGCTTTTATACCAACAAACTCAACAAGCAGAGTTTCAGCAAAAAAGTTCAACTCAGTTAACCCAAAAATCGCCGCACCAAAGAATAAATCAATAGTTGAAACGATGCCAATTTTGGATTTTCACCATGTTAGTTAACACTGAAATTGAAAGTGATACCACAATTTCGACTTTGAGCTTTTACGACTAGATCTTGCGATATAGCTGCATTTTTCCTCTTGCAAACTAACGCCCTGTTAAGGTGTGAGCAACGCAATACCGATGCTTCCGCATACCACCTTAAACACTAAACGCAACGCATAGCAAAAATGCCAAGCGTTGCGAATCACTCTTAAACAGATTGTTAGCACTATTTTTTCTGAGGAATTTTTTCTTTGGAGTTCGTAATTACATGCCTTGTATCATTGCGAATTGGTTGCGGTGGCTTAGGCATAGGTGGTTTCTTTTTATCTGACACTGAGTGCTCCTTATAGGTAATAACCAAATGAAAACACGATAAATGTTATACATGTGAAAACTGCGGATATGATAGCTAGAATGGAAGCTATACGTAATTTGACACCTCGGTTTTGGTTAGTTTTGCTACCAAAACTACAAGCTGAATCTATTTTTCCCAAAAGTGTGCTCATTTCGGTTTCATAGACAAACGGTTCTTCGGAACCCCAACGCTCATAAGCGTTATTTGCATAATCAGCCCAACTATTTTCATAGAGCTTTGAGTAACCGCCAATGGCAGGAATAGAAAGAATTGCAAAACCAAACGCAATAACTCCAGACGTTATTGCAAATGAGATAATGACTAGGCATGCAACCATGACTGAAAACAGGTCAACACTTGTAGATAGCTTCGAATGCATCCATTCTACAAAAGCAAAGTCAAAACCAATTAATACAACTAAAAGCCAGAGAATAGCCCGACTGACAACAACCTGATGCCTATTAATATCAACCATTTGCACATAATATTCTTTCTCTGCTAATGTCACCAGCTTCTCTAGGGTCTTACTATACCCCTCAGAGTCATAGTTCATATCATCTGCCACTTACTGACTGTCCCCATTACTATTGATAGTGCTAACGCTCTGTTAAGGGGTGAGCAACGCAATACCAAAGCCGCCGCATACCACCTTAAACACTAAAACCAACGCATAGTGAAAATGCCACGCGTTGCGAATCCCTCTTGAACAGTTTGTTAGGCGACATTTCTACGTTTAACTTCTTTCTCATACGAAGATTCGTTGTATAGCCAAATAGCCCAAAATGCGAAAAACATCCCGATCGTGTAAATTGAGTAATTAAGAGCATTATCCGATAAGAAAACCGTAATGCTTGCCGCATCAGAAGATGGATAAAGGAAAATAACATTAAAAATTATGTACAAAATGGCTGTGACGAAAGTTGTTCTGAAAAGCCAATTTAAACATCCTTTCTTTCGCGATTTTTGCCAATTATCAAATGCTTTACCATTCATTAATCCACTCCTTTTCTGTTAACTGAAGCTAGATTCACGCCAAGATACTATCACTACTCTATCGTTTGTCTCATGTCGCCTAACGCCCTGTTAAGGGGTGAGCAACGCAATACAAAAGCCGCCGCATACCACCTTAAACACTAAAACCAACGCATAGTAAAAATGCCACGCGTTGCGAATCCCTCTTGAACAGTTTGTTAGCTTTTGAACCCACAACTATCACGATTTGCGGTGAAAGATCCGAGATAAACGCCATTACTTCCTGAATATGAGTACTCAAAATTAACACCAAACTTGATTGAAGAGATCATTTTGTCATTCGAACACACAGATGGCAGGACTGAATCACGCAAAGTTGTCTTAACCCAAGATTTATCTACATTTTGAGGATCTACATTGATCAATGTGTAATGATAGATAAGCCTTGAATCCTCACCTAATGATGCCTTATCTAAACGGGTTTCAGCATCAACCATTGTTGGGGTGGTTGCATTAATTTGCTGCGCTGCTTTATTTAGGGCTTCATTAATTTTCGCCTGTTTCTCCACTTCTTGAGTAGAAGTGACTGCGGCTTTTCCAAACTCTTTTCCGATTATTCCACCAACTGTAATAGCAATCAAAAGAGCTAAGACACCAAAGACTTTTAAGGCAATTTTAATTAATTTTCCGAACATACGAATACTTAATGATTACGTTAACTTATTATGAAACTCGGATAATACACAACAACAACCACAATTCAAATATGGCTTTTTCTCTTGACGATAGGTACTAGTGCGAAGAAAGCTAACGTCCTGTTAAGGTGTGAGCAACGCAATACAGAAGCTCCCGCATGCCACCTTAAACACAAAACGCAACGCATAGCAAAAATGCCAAGCGTTGCGAATCACTCTTGAGCAGTTTGTTAGGCATCTTGTCACCACAAACTACTTACCCGTTTTGCACCTAATTAACTTCCAAAATGAAAGCATGAAAATAGCCAACGAGAAAACAATATGAAGCGTTGGTATGCTTCTAGACCAGACATCAGACTCTACCAAATGAGAATCAAACTCTTTGCCACACAAATGATGACCTTCAATGGTTGTTTCAATTACAAAAGGTGCCCAGAAATAAGTTACCGACATAGCAACTAACAAAGCAATTAAGGGCGTAATCCATATAAATTGTAAACCTCTATTTTCACGAAGAAGCCTGACCATGATGAGAATGAACAGCACTGAGCCATACATTATCGAAGCATAAAAACGTCCATCATCTCCCTGTGTGCAAGTACCCGAAACTGCACCAAGTGAAACCCAAAAACCATACAATAGTATCAATATCGAACTGTACATTTGTAACCTTTGATGCCTAACGCCCTGTTAAGGTGTGAGCAACGCAATACCGAAGCCACCGCATACCACCTTAAACACTAAACGCAACGCATAGTAAAAATGCCAAGCGTTGCGAATCACTCTTAAACAGATTGTTAGCCGCTCATTCCCAAAGGTTACTGCTTACTCAACAGGAACTTACGCAAATCTCTCTCTGCACGCATAACAAACAGAATAAACACTTTGTCACCGTCTTGTTTATAGAAAACACGACATGGATTAACGAAAACTTCACGATAACTTAAGTGTTCTAGCTCGGGTGGAATACGACCTGACTCTGGGAAAGTTTGCAAGCGTTCGACTTTGGAGAAGATCGTTTGCACTAACTGCTTTGCAGCTACGATATTTTCAAGTGCGATGTATTCAGCGATATCGTTGAGGTCAGATAACGCTGGCTCAGTCCAGATTATTTCAGCCATTTTGACATTTTGTCCTTAGCTTCATCATGACTTACCACTTTACCTTCAGCTAGTGCACGCTCACCTCGTGCAATACCCTCAAGAATAGCTAAACGATTTTGCATAAACTCGTAGTCATCAACATCAACGAGATACGCGGATGGCTTACCATGCTCAGTAATTAACACTGGTTCTTTGGTGTCGTGGAGATCCGCGAGGATCTTAGTTGCTTGACGTTTGAGTGATGTAACTAGTTCTACTTTCATGAGAGCTGCTCCAAAGGAATACTAAAGTGATACTATTCTATCACTTTGAGTATAGCAAGCTCCATGACGGCTAACGCCGCATTAAGTGGTGAACAACGCGACCACCCTAACCTAAACCTTGCCACATATAGCACTGAAGCCGACCTAAACTGAAATCGCCAAGCGTTGGGAATCCGTCTTAAATGCTTTGTTATGTTTTAGCACAATTCGTTGATTTACTTGGCAAAGAACTGAAGAATTGACCGTAATTTCTGAACCAAATCACAAGCTCGTACTCACTTGACCGACAGATGCGCCAAACCAGAAACGAGTAAGTCTACTTCCCTGCTAA
>NZ_APHW01000095.1 GCF_002741985.1 Vibrio rotiferianus CAIM 577 = LMG 21460 | reverse complement strand
TTAAAGTGTCTGTTGTATCGGGAATTGCGTTCAATTTCTCGATAGATAGTAGCTTTGTGACGACCCAGTTGTTTAGCTATTTTAGGGGTACTAATTCCTTGCTTTCTGAGTGCAGAAATCATATACCTTTCGTTCTCAGTGAGGTGCGTGTATCTCATGTTTTTTACTTCTTGGCGGGAGCAAACTTCATGATTATCGCATCTCACTGTTTTTATGTTCAGAGGTGTCGCACTTCGTACTTGAATCCAAGACTGCCATAACTTCGTTGTATCTCATGAAAAAAGAGATGACGTTGAGTTGCTGATACCTAGGGTTGTAGATAAAGAAAAAGTTGAGACCGAAAAGGAACATTGGAAAAACTGGCATTTAAATCACCGAGATGCAGAGTTAGTGTTTTACGGGGATAAATACGTTTAACAAACTGTTTAAGAGTGATTCGCAACGCGTGGCATTTTTAGTATGCGTTGATTTTAGTTATTAAGGTGGTATGCAGCGGCTTTGGTATTGCGTTGCTCACACCTTAACAGAGCGTTATGTTTCCGAGTACCCCACGGTTATAGAGAGGTTGATTTTGTTAAAGTTTGAAATGTCAGTAAGTATGATTAATGTGGATGACAGCAGTGATGAATGTTTTACTGACCTAATAAGAGTTGCCTTTCTTGATAATGAGGAATATGAATTCTTACTTGAAGATTACAAAGACGATACAGGCAAAGAAGATTTTCACAAAGCAATCAATAACTTCATAAATCTAGATAAAAGCGTTCTCAATGATGTAAGTGAGTTTGTTTATCAATATTACCTAAAAACCTTGAATTACCTTAGCCCTGAGGATGATTGGTATATTGAAATTGAAAAGCCGAAGGATGTTTGGCAATTTGTTCAGTTTGGCTGTGAACCTATTGTGTCTCGTCGAGATGAAGATAATAGAATATACATTTCATTTGGATGTAATTGTGATTGGGAGCGAGAGCATGGGCTACAGTTAGTGTTCAAAGATGGTAGCTATATCAACAAACTAGGGGGATATGATGGCCATTTAACTAACTCGGATGCTTTTGGTGATGAATCTCTAGAAGATGTCATTTACAAATAAACATAACAAACTGTTTAAGAGTGATTCGCAACGCGTGGCATTTTTACTATGCGTTGGGTTTAATGTTTAAGGTGGTATGCGGCGGCTTAGGTATTGCGTTGCTCACACCTTAACAGGGCGTTATGCCTTTTGGGAGAAAATATGCAATTTTACAAAGCAGATGAGTATCAGGTCTCTTGTGAAAATCTCTATCGTAAGTATGAACTTCAGATAGCCGCTTTACTTCCAGGCGCAACAATTGAGCATATTGGAGCTTCTTCTATCCCTAATGCTGTATCTAAGGGAGACCTAGACATACTTGTTGGTGTTAGCGGTAACGAGTTAGAAAAAGCAGTGAAGTTACTTTCTACTTTAGATTTCAACGAAAAATCCAATACGTTAAGAACTCCAGAGCTTTGCATGCTAGAAAATAGCTCAGGTGAAGATGTCGCTTTTCAAGTCGTAGCGAATGGCTCAGAATTTGACTTCTTTGTGAGGTTTAGGGACAAGCTCCGTGACAGCCCTGAGTTGGTTCAACAATACAATGAACTCAAAATGTCTTGTACAGGTTGGGCTCATGAAGAGTATCGTCGAAAAAAGTCAGCTTTTATTGAGCGCATTTTAGGACAGGCATAACAAAGCGTTTAAGACAGATTCCCAACGCTCGGCATTTTCAGTTTGATTCGGCTTTAGTGTTTACGGCACAATGGTTTAGGTAGGGTGGTGGCGTTGCTCACTACTTAACGCGGCGTTATGTTTTTAGAGGAAATTTGATAGTTTATGGAAAGCTTCTTCGAGAGTGAGTTCATGCTCTCCAACTCACTTCACTTTGTTTTGCTCACCTGCGGTTTAGCATTAGCTTTCCATTTACCAATCTGGTGTGGCTTTAATCTCTGTAAGCGTAAGTGGAAGTATGTTGACTACCTTTGGCCTCTGCTAGCTGGTGTAGGTATGCTGGGTGCAGTTTCTGAAATTCGTGCAGCCGTTGCTGGTAATTGGGCTATCACCGAGCAAACACGAGCGGTAACTATTCTCGAATCAGTTCACGAGTTTTCAGTTCGGCAGATTAAAAGCGATATGTGTTCTGGCCTTATATCTGTTGGTGGTGAAGATGGATACTCCGACCCATGCAGTTGGTATTTATCGGTTGCTAAGCATCTAAAATCCCTCGATTTCAATTTACTGCCAATATTGGACCTGAATCTATTTTCTACCTCAGGACTCAACTTAAAATGGGTTGAGGAAGATGTTACATGGGTTAATGGTATGTTTGAGCAATACAACCAGCAAAAAAAGCGATACGACGAGACCAAGCTCGCGCAAGTCAAACATCCGATTGAGCAAGTATTTTGGTATATCAGTCCGTATTTAGTTTGTTTTGCGGTAGCTTTACGATTGGCTAAAGTGACAGGTGAGCTCAAACTGGAAAAACAAACATAACAAACTGTTTAAGAGTGATTCGCAACGCGTGGCATTTTTACTATGCGTTGGTTTTAGTGTTTAAGGTGGTATGCGGGAGCTTCGGTATTGCGTTGCTCACACCTTAACAGGGCGTTAKG
>NZ_APHW01000093.1 GCF_002741985.1 Vibrio rotiferianus CAIM 577 = LMG 21460 | reverse complement strand
ATAAAGTTTGTTGGTTCGCAAAGTTTAGTTTGGCTTAAAATTGTCGCTCGGTGCCTCGCGACTAACAAACTGCTCAAGAGGGATTCGCAACGCGTGGCATTTTTACTATGCGTTGAATTTAGTGATTAAGGTGGTATGCAGCGGCTTCGGTATTGCGTTGCTCACCCCTTAGCAGGGCGTTATGAGTCCCCCCCCAGAATTACAGGCAAGGAGCCTAATTTGTTCAAGCTTTACTACTATCCAAAAAACGCGAGTTTGGCTCCACACTTTCTATTGCAGCATGTGAAAGCTGACTTTGAATTGTTGTTGGTAGACAAGAAGGCTCAATCCCACAAAAAGAAAGACTATCTCAGATTGAACCCAGCGGGTCGTATTCCAACTCTGATTGTCGATGGGCAGGCGGTTTTTGAAAGTGTTGCGATCTGTATTCATATTTGTGAATTACACCCTGAATCAGGGTTAATGCCAGCATTGGGTGATGCAAAGCGTCCTTTATTCTTTCAATGGTTAGCATTTCTCAACAATACGCTACAGTCAGAATTAATGATTCGCTATTACCCAAAGCGTCACACAAATAGCGAACTAGGGGCTTCAGATATAGTCTCGGCTCAAAACTCTCGCATTATGGAAGTGTTATCCATTCTTGATGAGCAACTTAAGCAACATGAATACTTAATCGGAAATGAGTTAACTGCATGCGACTACTTCCTGTTCATGTTGGCAGGGTGGCTACCAGAAGAGACGCATGTGGAGAGTTATCAGCACTTATCGGGTTATCTGAAACGTCTCTGTCGCAATCCAGTAATAAGAGCAGTATGTGATTTTGAGGGGATTGATCTCACACCCTTTGAGTCATACTCATAACAAATTGTTTAAGAGTGATTCGGCACGCGTGGCATTTTTACTATGCGTTGGTTTTAGTGGTTAAGGTGTTATGCGTCAGCTCCGGTATTGCGTGCCTCACACCTTAACAAGGCGTTAGTCGCCAGAAAAAGCTAGCAATCAAAATCATGTTTCTAAGCTCAAAATCTGGCAGTTGCTTGTCTGGTGCACAGGTTCATCGCCGATGGTGAAACTCAGTTTCTGCTGTTTTAAGTCCAAAGTTTTGCAAGTGTTCTAGCGTTTTTTTTTCTTTGGTGTTGACAGAGCAGGGCAATCGAGAGTCTGTTTTTGGTTGCAACTCTGCTCGGTGAGCTTGTTGGTTCAAAAGCAGATCTACTCGCTGAAAAGACGTTTTCTCTGGTGTTGTAAGTTCCACGTGGTTTCAGTGACTTTGTTGAAACTCCGCACTGTGAGATTGGTTTTCCAAAAGCGCTTTTTTGGTGTTGTCAGTCCGTTTTCTGCGGTGTTGGCTGTTCCAAGTGGTTTCATTGAATAGTCGCTTTGAGACTACGCCTGACTTAAGTGCATCAAAGCACATAAAGTTCGTTGTTCGCAAAGTTTAGTTTGGCTTAAAATTGTCGCTCGGTGCCTTGCGACTAACAAACTGCTCAAGAGGGATTCGCAACGCGTGGCATTTTCACTATGCGTTGAATTTAGTGATTAAGGTGGTATGCAGCGGCTTCGGTATTGCGTTGCTCACCCCTTAGCAGGGCGTTAGTCGCCAGAAAAAGCTAGCAATCAAAATCATGTTTCTAAGCTCAAAATTTGGCTGCTGATTGTTCGGCTCACAGGTTCATCGTCGTTGGTCCAAACTCATTTTCAGCTGTTTTAAGTCCAAAGTTTTGCAAGTGTCCTCACGGTTGTTTTGTTCTTTGGTGCTGACATAGCAGGGCAATCGAGAGTCTGTTTTTGGTTGCAACTTCGCTCGGTGAGTTTGTTGGTACAAAAGCAGATTTACTCGCTGAAATGACGTTTTCTCCGGTGTTGTAAGTTCCACGTGGTTTCAGCGGCTTTGTTGAAAGTCCGCACTTTGAGATTGGTTTTCCAAAAGCGCTTTTTGGTGTTGTAAGTCCGTTTTCTACGGCGCTGTTTGTTCCAAGTGGTTTCATTGAATAGCCGCTTTGAGACTACGCCTGACTTAAGTACATCAAAGCACATAAAGTTTGTTGTTCGCAAAGTTTAGTTCAGCTTAAAATTCTCGCTCGGTGCCTCGCGACTAACAAACTGCTCAAGAGGGATTCGCAACGCGTGGCATTTTTACTATGCGTTGGTTTAAGTGATTAAGGTGGTATGCGGCGGCTTCGGTATTGCGTTGCTCACCCCTTAGCAGGGCGTTATGCCTCAGGAGAAAAAATGGAAGATATTCTCACGATTTTAAAGGTTTGTAGTGCAGTGGTAGCAATTATTGCAACTTTGATTGGTGTACTAAAATTCAAGTTTACACGCCGCTCGGCAATGATAGCGGAGTATCAACATGCTAGAGCTTTTCTATCTGAGGTCGACACTTTACATCCTTACGCAAAAGACCTTGGCTTTTACACGATCGCAGGTAGTAGTTACGTAAGTTCTGCGGAAATTGAATATGCTATAAGCCTCGAAAACCCAGTTAAGTCTTTAAAATGTTATGTTAAAGGTAGAAAGTACTTTATTCCGTTTAATGAGCTTAAGTATCCCAAGCTAAAATTTAAGCCAAAATACGAGTCTCAACGAAAAAGAGTGTTCTTAACCTATTTTTATATGGTCATGTATTTCTTAATGGCTTTTGTTGCCATGTCTCCAGCTATTCTTTCCCAGTTTATAGATTATTCGTCTCTTACTGACTACGTTTCGCTATTATTGGTTAGCTTGGTGGCATTCGGATACCTCGCGTACGAAATGCTGCAACGTCATCTAGAAATATACTTTGCGCAGTTCTTGTTTGATTCACAAGAAGTACACCGAGATCTAAAGGTAGTAAAGGCATAACAAACTGTTTAAGAGTGATTCGCAACGCGTGGCATTTTTACTATGCGTTGGTTTTAGTGTTTAAGGTGGTATGCAGCGGCATCGGTATTGCGTTGCTCACACCTTAACAGGGCGTTAGTCGCCAGAAAAAGCTAGCAGTCAAAATCACGTTTCTAAGCTTAAAATTATGCTGATGATCGTTTGATACGCAGGTGCGTCGGCGATGCTCAAAACTCAGTTTCAACTGTTTCAAGTCCCAAGTTTTGTAAATGTCCTAGCGGTTGTTTTGTTCTTTGGTGCTGACAGTGCAGGGCAATCGAGAGTCTATTTTTGCTTGCAACTCCGCTCGGTGAGTTTGTTGGTACAAAAGCCGATTTACTCGCTGAAGTGATTTTTTCTCTGGTGCGGTAAGTTCCACGTGGTTTCAGTGACTTTGTTGAAAGTCCGCACTGTGAGATTGGCTTTCCAAAGGCTCTTTTTGGTGTTGTCGGTCCGTTTTCTGTGGCGCTGTTTATTCTAAGTGGTTTCATTGAATAGCCGCTTTGAGACTACGCCTGACTTAAATGCATCAAAGCACATAAAGTTTGTTGTTCGCAAAGTTTAGTTCGGCTTAAAATTGTCGCTCGGTGCCTCGCGACTAACAAACTGCTCAAGAGGGATTCGCAACGCGTGGCATTTTTACTATGCGTTGATTTTAGTGATTAAGGTGGTATGCGGCGGCTTCGGTATTGCGTTGCTCACCCCTTAGCAGGGCGTTAGTTTGCAAGAGGAAAAACGCAACTATATCGCACGATTAAGTGGTAAAAGCTTAAAGTCTAAATTGTCGTATCGGCGTTCAATTTCAGTGTTAACTAGCGTGGTGAAAATCCAAAATTGGCATCGTTTCAATGGTTGATTCGTTCTTTGGTGCGGTGGCTTATGGATTAACTGAGTTGAACTCTTTTGCTGAAACTCTGCTCGTTGTGTTTGTTGGTACAAAAGCAGACTTACTCGCTGAAATGGCGTTTTCTCTGGTGTGTTAAATTCATGTGGTTTCAGTGACTTTGTTGAAAGTCCGCATTGTGAGATTGGTTTTCCAAAAGTGCTTTTTGGTGTTGTGAGTTCGTTTTCTTCGGCGTTGTTTGTTCCACGTGGTTTCATTGAGTAGCCGCTTTGAGACTACGCCTGGCTTAAGTGCATCGAAACACTTAAAGCTTATTGTTTGCAAAGTTTAAAATAACGTAAAATCAACGTGTTGGGTTTGCAAACTAACAAACTGCTCAAGAGGGATTCGCAACGCGTGGCATTTTCACTATGCGTTGAATTAAGTGTTTAAGGTGGTATGCGGCGGCTTCGGTATTGCGTTGCTCACCCCTTAGCAGGGCGTTATAGCGATTCGGAGTGTATCTTGAAATCTGTATTAAATTTAGTTCAAATTCATTGGTTGCTATTTACGATTCTAATAGCCCTAATAATCACGGGTTTGTCCCTATACCCAGTGGAAAGTCTTCCTCCTGTTCCTGGTTCAGATAAAACTCACCATTTTATTGCTTATGGGGCTTTGGCATTTCCAATTGCGCTAGCTAGACCCAAGAAGTGGTTATTCTTGATAGTAGGATTTTTAGCGTTTAGTGGGGTTATTGAGTTAGTTCAACCATATGTAAATCGCTATGGTGAATGGCTTGATTTAGGTGCAAATGGTTTAGGACTAGTGGTAGGTATCTTAATAGCGACTTTTGCTCGGTCGATGATTCTCAAGGAAAAATCGCAATAACAAGGCGTTTAAGGCGGATTCCCAACGCTTGGCGACTTGAGTTCAAATCAGTTTTAGTGTTTAAGGTACAATGGTTTAGGTTTGGTGGTTGGCGTTGCTCACCACTTAACGCAGCGTTAGTCGCCAGAAAAAGCTAGTAATCAAAATCATGTTTCTAAGCTCAAAATCTGGCAGTTGCTTGTTTAGCGCACAAGTTCATCGTCGATGGTCAAAAATCAGTTTCAGAAGTTTAAAGTCCAAAGTTTTGCAAGTGCCCAAGCGGTTTTTTATTCTTTGGTGCTGACAGAACAGGGCAATCGTTCGTCTGTTCTTAGTTGCAACTCTGCCCTGTGAGTTTGTTGGTTCAAAAGCACATCTACTCGCTGAAATGACGTTTTCTCTGGTGTGGTAAGTTCCACGTGGTTTCAGTGACTTTGTTGAAAGTCCGTACTGTGAGATTGGCTTTCCAAAAGCACTTTTTGGTGTTGTCAGTCCGTTATCTACGGCGTTGTTTGTTCTAAGTGGTTTCATTAAGTAGCCGCTTTGAGACTACGCCTGACTTAAATGGATCAAAGCACATAAAGTTTGTTGTTCGCAAAGTTTAGTTCGGCTTAAAATTATCGCTCGGTGCCTCGCGACTAACAAACTGCTCAAGAGGGATTCGCAACGCGTGGCATTTTTACTATGCGTTGATTTTAGTGATTAAGGTGGTTTGCGGCGGCTTTGGTATTGCGTTGCTCACCCCTTAGCAGGGCGTTATGTTGAATAGGGCTTCAAAGCCCACAGGTATTCAGCTACTCTCTTCTTCCACACAATATCTTAGGTATATACATGATTGATCACGTTACAATTCCCGTCAGTGATTTAGAAAGAAGCCGGAAGTTTTATGAAGAAGCTTTTAGTCCACTAGGGTACAAAATTGCATTTGGTGAAAAAGGTAAATTTTGGGCTTTCGACCTCGGTAAGGGCTTCTTATTCGAGATCTGTAGTGCTAAGACTGAGGGTGCTTTAACGAGCTTTCATATTGCCTTTCGTGTGGCGAGTCAGCAAAAGGTTCGAGAGTTTTATGACTCAGCTATTTTAGCAGGAGCGCGAGACAACGGAGCTCCAGGACCGCGACCTCACTATACCGAGAACTATTATGCCTGCTTCGTTCATGATCCAGATGGTCATAATATTGAGGCTGTCTTTGACACCTGGAAGTCTTGATGCAGTTGAAAATGCGGTAAAAGTTTAATGTAAAACACGTGCTGAGTTTCAACATAACAAACTGTTCAAGAGTGATTCGCAACGCGTGGCATTTTTACTATGCGTTAGGTTTAGTGGTTAAGGTGGTATGCGGTGGCTTCGGTATTGCGTTGCTCACACCTTAACAGGGCGTTATGATTTTTATCGAAATGGGGAAGTTGTATGGCAATATCATTTGAAAGTCAGAGGCTGACAGTCGTTGAAATTACTGCAGGGTTGGATTTGTCTAAACACTCATATTTGCTAGAACGAATTCCTCAAATCCTCACGCCAGCAGTTGTAGAAAATCTTCCTCCATATTTCCACGAGATAGGTTCTAGTGAACAAGCCCGAATCTGGCTTGAGCGGATGTTGTTGGAGAGCCGCTTACTTCAAGTAAAAGTCGAGGATAACGAACTAATAGGTTTCTTGTTTGCTTATGTGGAAAATGACGAGTGTGCCCATATCGGTTATTTGCTTGCTGAAGAATGCTGGGGACGAGGGCTGGCTAGTGAATTACTTCAAGGTTTCATCCATGAAGTCGAGAAATCCGAATCTTGGTTAAAACTCATAGGCTGTGTTGAGCAATCTAATATTGCTTCAGCGAAGTTACTTAAGAAGCTGGGGTTCATAGCGCAACCCGCTAAGGACAGTGGTGTGGTTTTCTATGAATATACGATTCCTCAGCCACAATCATAACAATCTGTTTAAGAGTGATTCGCAACGCTTGGCATTTTTGCTATGCGTTGCGGTTAGTGTTTAAGGTGGTATGCGTGAGCTTCGGCATTGCGTTGCTCACACCTTAACAGGGCGTTATGTTTACTTGTATTTCAAAGGCTTAAATGTCTCAGGCTCTAGTTCTTTGTCCCTCTGGCAATTCGTCCCTAGTAGACTCAGCAAATCCGCATTGTCGGCCTAAGTTTTTGAATCTCTCAGCCCGTAAAACATGTCAATGTTCGTGGGTTGCTTCATTGTCAGGTCGTGGCGGTTGGCTTTTTGTTTTACTGGCCCAAAGTCGCTTTGAGGTTCTTAGTGAATTGGCATTCTACCTTGGCAGTTGTCTCGGCAACCTGTCATTGTCTTGCGCTTTGGTTGGAAAGATAGGGCGCTTGTTGGTGCTTAGTCGGGTTGCCTCATTGGGTAGGGAAATGGAATTATTCGTTTCTGGTTGGTCGCCTTTGCCGGCCAAGTCGGCTCTTGCCTTGTGGTTTAGCTCAGAAAACCAGTTAGAAATAGTAGTTCTTTCTCAAGTAAATCATGTATTTGTGGTAAACATAACAAGCAATTCAAGCTGATTCGCAACGCTCGGCACTTTTGGTTTCAACTTGTTTGGTGATTACGGCGAAGTGTTTAGGTAAGGTGGCAGCGTTGCTCACAACTTAATTGGGCGTTAGTCGCCAGAAAAAGCTAGCAATCAAAATCATGTTTCTAAGCTTAAAATTTGGCTGATGATTGTTTGGTATACAGGTTCGTCGTCGGTGATCAAAACTAAGTTTCAGCTGTTTTAAGTCCAAAGTTTTGGAAGTGTCCTAGCTGTTGTTTCGTTCTTTGGTGGTGATAGAGCGGGGCAATCGAAAATCTGGTTTTGGTTGCAACTCCGCTCGGTGAGTTTGTTGGGTACAAAAGCCGATTTACTCGCTGAAATGACGTTTTCTCTGGTGTGGTTAGTTCCACGTGGTTTCAGTAACTTTGTTGAAAATCCGCACTTTGAGATTGGTTTTCCAAAAGCGCTTGTTGGTGTTGCCAGTCCGTTTTCTGCGGCGTTGGTTGTTCCAAGTGGTTTCATTGAATAGCCGCTTTGAGACTACGCCTGACTTAAGTGCATCAAGCACATAAAATTTGTTGTTTGCAAAATTTAGTTCGGCTTAAAATTGTCGCTCGGTGCCTCGCGACTAACAAACTGCTCAAGAGGGATTCGCAACGCGTGGCATTTTTACTATGCGTTGAATTTAGTGACTAAGGTGGTATGCAGCGGCATCGGTATTGCGTTGCTCACCCCTTAGCAGGGCGTTATACGCCAATGTCTAGTCCGGAGGAATAAATGGCAAAAAGATTGACAAAAGAGCAGAAAAAACGCGCATCTATATGTTTTGAATGTGGTTTTATTCCTAGTAAAGAAGCTTGGAGTAATATTTGTTTAAAGCAAGGAGAAGACTATGAAACCGTTAGGTATATGGCAGATCAATTTGATATATCTGATGGTGAAATGGTCACTATTGAATGCTTGCAGAGCAAAGAAGAATTGCATGTAGTTGCTGATCACTATAACTGGGATGATGAAGGGGTAGAAAGCCTTTATGCGATTTTAAACCACCCACATTGTGACGCAGGTACAGGGTTACTTCTTTTTTGGAAAGGAAGTGGCTATAGCGCGTTATCTCCAAACCCTGGCTTTGCAACGCAAGATGAAATTGTATTTTTCAAAGAAGTGTATGATAGATTCGTGAATAAGAAATTTAATACATACGATATTGCTTTCGATGCTTACTATGAAATGTACGTTCCATCTTTAGAAGAATATTTAGAAAATAGCTATGTTGTACCTGCTGAATTTCTTTGCCCTTACAGCAAAATGTATGTCCAAGATTGTTTGTAATGTGATTTGCGTATAACAAAGCATTTAAGAGTGATTCGCAACGCTTGGCATTTTCGCTTCGCTCAATTATAGCCAAGCGCTGCTCACACCTTAATGCGGCGTTATGCCTCACAAGGAAAAGGAACTTTCGATGTTTAAAATCGAGACTAAGCGTCTGATTATTAGGGATATGACTCCGAATGATGAAGACGCTTTTGTTGCTATGTCTCAGGATGCTAAATATCAGCGTTTTTATGACGAAAGCGATTGTGACCCTAATAAATACCGAGAGTTAACACGCTTGTTTATAGCTCAGGCTTCTGAGAAACCAAGAAAATCATACCAATTAGCTGTCGAGCGTAAGGTATCAGGTGAGTTTGTTGGTACTGTTTGTTTACGGTTAGAGGATAATCAGCAGGCTTCGATGGGGTGTGCATTTTCCAGAGTCTCTCAAGGTAATAAGTTAAGTCATGAAGCCGCCTTGGCTCTAGCAGATTTCGGGTTCTCGGAGTTGGGAGTTCACCGCATTTATGCTGAGACAATCAGCAAAAACCTGCCAGCTATTAAGCTCTGTAAGTCTCTGGGTATGCGCCAAGAAGCACATTTTAGAGAGCATCGTTTTTTCAAAGGAAAGTGGTGGGATACAGTGGTTTTGGCAGCTCTTCGAACTGAGTGGGGCAAGGCATAACAAGCAATTTAAGAGGGATTCACAACGCTTGGCGCCCTCACTTCAAGTCAGTTAAGTGTTTATGGCACAATGCTTTAGGTGTGGGTGGTGGCGTTGTTCACCCCTTAATTGGGCGTTAGCTTAATAGGAGTAAGGTTTAGTTGAGTGAGTATATTGAATTCGTGTATAGCATGGTAGGTTTAATCATTGCTCTAATTCCCGTTGCGTTTTGGTACTACAAAAAGAATCCGTCAATCAAAGTATCTACACACAATACTGACAGTAATATTTCCATACTTGTTAGGAACCATAAAGATGCACATATAAAAGTTAAGCATGTTCTCTTAGTCACAAAATCTAGATGTAAGAATGGACTTCATTTTGACCATCAGTCATTTTTTTCGCTTGTCGATAGCGATCAATACGGTTTTCAGTCCACTCAAAATGATAATTTAGATATATCCTTAGAACCAAATGGTTCAGTTGTGAACTTTGATATACCGTATTCAAAGGTGGTTCACCTATATGGGTATTTTTTCCATACAAACCATGCAATGTGCATAACACATTATATTTAGAGAAAGTTGTTAAAATGCCAAAGTGTTATGTGGCGATTTTTCTCGATTCGGGAAAGTACAAGCTTGTTCCGCTACCATCTGAGTTTTATCCATTTTACCGAAAATATGTTGGTCACGAACTAGATAGAGACTTTGCCATTTATTTGGGAGAGCACCCTGATTTATCGCTCGGTTTTTCAACTCGGGAGCAAAAATTGAAGTACGAAAAGTGGTTATTAGATAGGTATTCAATAACAAGAAAAAATTACCACTACCTATTGGAAAATTAAGCTAACAAACTGTTTAAGAGTGATTCGCAACGCGTGGCATTTTTACGATGCGTTGGTTTTAGTGTTTAAGGTGGTATGCGGCAGCTTCGGTATTGCGTTGCTCACACCTTAACAGGGCGTTAGCCGTCATGGAGCTTGCTATACTCAAAGTGATAGAATAGTATCACTTTAGTATTCCTTTGGAGCAGCTCTCATGAAAGTAGAACTAGTTACATCACTTAAACGTCAAGCAACTAAGATCCTCGCCGATCTTCATGACACCAAAGAACCTGTGTTAATTACTGAGCATGGCAAGCCATCTGCGTATTTAGTTGATGTTGATGACTACGAATTTATGCAAAATCGTTTAGCTATTCTTGAGGGTATTGCACGAGGTGAGCGTGCATTAGCTGACGGTAAAGTTGTAAGTCATGATGAAGCCAAGGACAAAATGTTAAAATGGCTGAAATAATCTGGACTGAACCAGCGTTATCTGACCTCAACGATATCGCTGAATACATCGCACTTGAAAATATCGTAGCTGCAAAGCAGTTAGTGCAAACGATCTTCTCCAAAGTCGAACGCCTACAAACTTTCCCAGAGTCAGGTCGTATTCCTCCCGAGCTAGAACATTTAAGTTATCGTGAAGTTGTCGTTAATCCATGTCGTGTTTTCTATAAACCAGACGGTGACAAAGTGTTTATTCTGTTTGTTATGCGTGCAGAGAGAGATTTGCGTAAGTTCCTGTTGAGTAAGCAGTAACCTTTGGGAATGAGCGGCTAACAAACTGTTTAAGAGTGATTCGCAACGCGTGGCATTTTTACTATGCGTTGGTTTTAGTGTTTAAGGTGGTATGCGGCGGCTTCGGCATTGCGTTGCTCACACCTTAACAGGGCGTTAGCTTTCTCGAATCAACTTAAGCTAGGTCCGGCAGGAACTAGCTTAAGTAACGTATTTTTCTAACTGTTAAAGTGCTTTATTATCTCGTCCGCCCAAGCAGGTATATGTATATCACCTTGTTTTAATGCAATATCACAATAATGTATTGCGAGAGACTTTTTAATGGAATCATTTCCTAGATATGCTTTGAGCTCGTCAAAATTTTCATAAGCCGTAACGGTTTCTTTCTTAAGGAAAGGTATGTTTTTTGTTAAGTCTGCATGCTTTTTATTTGTATCTGATTTATAAGAGTAGTTAGACAACAAGTCCGATAGCTGAATATCTTCTTTGGCTATTTCCTTTAGTGCGTCCCACGTTATTTCTGGCTCTAGTAAATCTTCTATTTCAGTGTTTGTGGCTGTGTTGTTAGCTACAGATATTAACTTAGCGTCATCGTTTTCTCTGTCTAATATTATTCTGTCAAATCGTAGTTTCTTTTTGTAATTGCCAGCTTTATAGCCTGGTATCTGTATCAATGACTTTTCATCTGTATCAATAAGACACAGAACTTTCCCTTTTATTTTGTTTAGTTCTTCTGAATCAGAAAATGGTACATCTAAAAATCTGAATAGTTTTTTAACATTGCCACAGCCATTAAAAGGAAGGATATTTAAATTATCTACTCTATCTTTCAAGTACAGGTTAAGATAGAGAGCATCTTCATACCCTTCACATATAATCCAATTGGCATTCGATGACTTGAGTATTGCTAACATTGAACTCATAAGATCGAAATAACTTTTCATCTCGATAGAATCAGGAAAATGCCTTCTGTTGTCGTAAAGATTTGCTAGTGGGTAGCTCGCTAATTTTGGGGCATCATCTCCATTTTCCGACACAAAGTGTAAGCGACCTTCCGAAGGTCGTAATAACAATCCATACCAATGGGTTGTAAGGAGTAGTTGGTGACAATATTGCTCAGATAACTCAGTCAATCGAGCAAATTGAGAAAATCTATGTGCAGAATCTAATGAGTTTTCTGGTTCGTCGATAGCTAATATTACTTTTTTATTCATTTGGTTTGTTGATAACAAAGTAATAGCAACATCCATGAGCGCTAATCGTTGTTGACCAGAGCTAAGGCTGTTTATGTGTTTACCATCTTTAGTCAGTGGACGTATACTGAAATACTCTTTCAATATTGATGCAAGAATATCATTTGGCTTGACGGTTTTCTTATTTGTTCCTTTGGGCTCAAATTTATAGCCGCTAAGAAGCTTAGTGTTGATACTTTTGATGTAATCATCGAGATTGGAGTTTATCAAGTCAACAATACTACTTTTTCTTCCACCAGTTTTGTTTCCAGTTGAGTCGTAGTTCTTTTTCGAAAGCAGGCTTATTATCTCATCTGTTACACTCTTATCCATCAGGGCTTGCATCTCATTTGCCTGTAAACTTAAGATGTCACTTATTGAGCTCTCAATGGGAATATATACGTATGTATAGTGGGAAATTAGCTTTTCGAAAAGGCTTGTTATTTTTGCTTTCGATACCCCGTAGCGTTTTGTTTGGTTAACTATATAACTGTGCACGGTAGAAGTTAAAACGACATTCCCTGTTCGGTCCTTACCTATACAGAATAATAGGTAGTCATCACGATCTATATTTTTTTCTAATTCATTTCGCCATTCTGCGAACGTGATATAGTGTTCAGGATTGCTTATCTTCCTCGGATCAAGGTTCCAGAAAGCATCCGAAATTTTTTCTTCTTCGGAGCTAAAGTTAAAATCTGACTTCTTTATCAAAAAAACCGGACATATAAATGTACGGTCCTTTCGTTGTCCTAGCGTAGTATCCCAATGCTTAAGCTCTACTTCGTTCATTAGGCAGTTAAGCGACTCAAGGATCGATGACTTTCCTATTCCATTTTCACCTATAAAAACATTGAGGTTTTCGCGCATTTCATAGTTGAAGGGAATAAAGTTAATGTTGCTATAACATTTATAATTTCTTAAAAACAGTCCTGCAATCAAAGGTGACACCATTAAGTAAGTCTTGCGATTATGACAATAGTAACATATACGGTTATTAGTAGAACTAAACTTCATACGATTTATGTGGAAAAGTTCATATAATCAGTGCTTTATCTGGACATTTTACTGCAAGAAAGCTAACAATCTGTTTAAGAGTGATTCGCAACGCGTGGCATTTTTACTATGCGTTGCGTTTTTGTGTTTAAGGTGTTCTGCGGAGGCTTTGGTATTGCGTTGCTCACACCTTAACAGGGCGTTATGAAGCGTCGCTATTTAGCTTAGAGATTTGTGATGAAAAAAGGACTAATTTATCTATTACCTCTGCTTCTCTTTGGCTGCTCAGCGAAAGTTGATAAGCTGAGTTACTTGAAAGTATGGGATGACAAATGGCAAGAGTGCGACAAAATTGGTGAACAAACGATATTGGATTTCCCCAAATCCGAATGGTTTGAAAGCTTGAGTCTGGACGACAAAAGAGAAGTGTTCTTATACATTCATTTTCTTAAAGACTATGAGTGCACACAAGCTGAGGCGACTAATCTCAAGGCTGTGTTAGATGAAGCGGACATCACTACGTTAAATGAAGTCTTAAAAGGCTTTATCTACTTTGATAAGCCAAGTGATTCAAAAATTCAGCATTTAGACCAGCGGCAAGTTGAAGTTTTGTCTAGTGAAATCAGTAGCCCTTTTAATGCGTTAGCTACCGCTGAAGAAATGGGGTTAGTTAAACATCAGTGAGAGCGCGCCTCATAACAAATTGTTCAAGAGTGATTCGGCACGCGTGGCATTCTTACTATGCGTCAGGTTTTGTGGTTAAGGTGGTACGCGGAGGCATCGGTATTGCGTGCCTCACACCTTAACAAGGCGTTAGTTTGCAAGAGGAAAAACGCAGCTATATCGCAAGATCTAGTGGTAAAAGCTCAAAGTTGAAATTGTCGTATCGGCGTTTAATTTCAGTGTTAACTAGCGTGGTGAAAATTCAAAATTGGCATCGTTTCAACGGTTGATTTGTTCTTTGGTGCGGCGACTTTTGGGTTAACTGAATCGAACTTTTTTGCTGAAACTCTGCTCGTTGAGTTTGTTGGTACAAAATCGATTTACTCGCTGAGATGGCGTTTTCTCTGGTGTGGTAAGTTCATGTGGTTTCAGTGGCTTTGTTGAAAGTCCGCATTGTGAGATTGGTTTTCCAAAAGCGCTTTTTGGTGTTGTGAGTTCGTTTTCTGCGGCGTTGTTTGTTCCACGTGGTTTCATTGAGTAGCCGCTTTGAGACTGCGCCTGACTTAAGTGCATCAAAACACATAAAGTTTGTTGTTTGCAAAGTTTAAAATAACGTAAAATCAACGCTTTGGGTTTGCAAACTAACAAACTGCTCAAGAGGGATTCGCAACGCGTGGCATTTTTACTATGCGTTGGTTTAAGTGATTAAGGTGGTATGCGGCGGCTTTGGTATTGCGTTGCTCACCCCTTAGCAGGGCGTTATATTTTCGAGATTCAGTTATGGACAAGACTATTAAAGATAAAATTCAGAATGAACTGCTAGTAACAATTTCACACGACCTTTGGTGTAAAATTGAACCAGAGGCTGACTTTTTCTGGTTTCCAAAAATGAGTGCTCCAGAGTTAGAAAACTGGTGGATCAATCAAGATACGATGGTTGATTATAGCGACGACCCATATTCTTTGCCTGGAGAGGTAATTCTAGCTGACAGCGAAGAGCTGAAGAGCTTATGTGATGAAATTGCACTTGAATCCCACCATGTATTTTTAGTTACTGATGGCGATCAAGGCAGTCATTTAATCAGTCCAACGCGCGGAACATTATTTCATCAAGGTTATGTCGGGCCTATATATGGAACAAAGTATTGGTCATGGGATCTCAATTGAACAAAAATATAACAAAGCGTTTAAGACAGATTCCCAACGCATGGCATTTTTCATTCATCATTAGGTTTTGTGTTTAAGGTGGTATGGTTAGGTGTTGTGGTGGCGTTGCTCACTACTTAACGCGGCGTTATATTGCATAAGATTCAAAGGGTTAAATTATCCGTTTATCTTTGTTCTGCGTTCAAGCTACACACCTGTTCGTCTCGTGAAAGTTGCCATCAAAATGACCATCGCACGTAGAATGTCTTGCGGTTAATTAGCTGCAACGTCACGCAAGTCTCCTCGTTAGTAAGTTTCGCTGGCTCAAGTTCATTTTGCGCGGCTTGTTTTTCGTGGAGACCTCATTGAAAGTTGTGGTTTCAGCGCACTTTGCTGTCAGGTTTCTCGCTCGAATTCTTTGTCATTCTGGGTGATTAAATTGCTCCAGTTTTAGCTCATTTCGCTTCTTAGCCAAGTGCGTTTTGTTGTCTATGATTGAGTTTCGAACTATCCATTTTACTTCTGAGTTCAAAGCCAGTAGATTTGTAACCAATTCAGCACCTTGGCGCTAAACTTAGCTCTGTCGTGCGGGCAATATAACAAAGCATTTAAGAGGGATTCTCAACGCTTGGCATTTTTGCATTTACTTCAAATTTAGTGTTTACGGTACAATACTTTAGGTTGGGTGGAGGCGTTGTTCACCCCTTAATGCGGCGTTATACGCTATATGAAGAAAGCCTAAAAATTCAGGTCAAAAATTGCGATTTTCAGCGTTGATTCGTGGTGTTTGGGCGTCGAGATATTCCTGCTTCAATTTTAATTTTCCTTGGTTCTTTGCTCACTTTCGGCTTGCCGTTTGTGTGATGGTTTTCTTCTTTGGTGCTGATTTTTCGGGGTCAGTCCAGGCTGCGTTTTTCGCTGAGATTCAGCTCTGTGAATTTGCCTTTTTAAAAGCCGACTTACTCGCTGAAAGGGCGCTTTCTCTGGTGTGGTGAGTTCACGTGGTTTCAGTGAGTTTGTGGAAAGTCCTCATTGTGAAATTGTCTTTCCAAAAGTGCTTTTTGGTGTTGCAGGTCCGTTTTTTGCGGCGCGGTTTGTTCCAAGTGGTTTCAGTGACAAGCCGCTTTGAGTCTAAGCCTGACTTAAGTGCATCAAAGCACATAAAAATCATGGTTTCAAAGTGGGGCTTGGCATAAAATCTTGGCTTAAACGTTCGTGCGTATAACAAACTGTTTAAGAGTGATTCGCAACGCGTGGCATTTTTATCATGCGTTGGTTTTAGTGTTTAAGGTGGTATGCGGAAGCTTCGGTATTGCGTTGCTCACACCTTAACAGGGCGTTATGCAATGAGAGCAGAATTGGTAGTAATCGTCTTTTTTGTTCCCTCCGGCTATCGGTTTCTGGTATCGGCAAATCGGCATTGTCGCCCTTAATTCTTGAATGTCTCCAGCCGTAAAACATGCCAAGTTTCGTGGGTTGCCTCATTCAGTTTTCGATCTGGTTGGTGGTGAGTTTTTCGGGCTTAAAGTGTGGAAAGGGCAAAGTGAACGACAGCCCAAATCTGCTGAAGCTCTGGCTCTTTTAGTTATTTGTCGCAAAAGCATTTTTACGCGCTGAACTTCAGTGCTTGTTACTTGTTGAGGCTTTGGGTTTCTAAAGTTCGTGAACTTCGTAGAGTTCTGTTGTTTTGGGAACTGTTTTTGGCTTAATGGCTTTGGTTTCTGTGGTAAGTTGCAGGCTATGTCGCTGAATTTGCATAACAAAATGTTCAAGGAGGATTCGCAACGCTTGGCGAATTCTGTTTAAATTCAGCAACAGTGTTTAAGGTGGTTTGCCGAGGCTTCAGTGTAATGCGTTGGCTCACCCCTTAACATGGCGTTAGCTAGTATTTAAAGAAACTAAGGGCTTAAGTGCTCATGCATACGGGGCTCTAGCTTCACACTTGATAGTTTAAAGGCACGAAGTATCTCGCCAGTGGCACTGTTCGAAAAGTGTTTGAATCAACCGAAGTCAGCTTACTGAAGTGGTGTGTTTGTTTAGTTCTTTGGTGCGGCTTCTTGGATGTTGGAATGCTGCCGTGGCTAAATCAGTTTTGCGCACTTGGTAGTGGGCTTCTTCGAAAGTATTCTCTGTCAAGCATGGTTCATCATTTAAGTTTAGGTTTTCGAGCTGTCCAATTTACATTGTCATTTAAAAGCGATAATGTATTTCAAATTAGGCACTTGGGTGAAAAACTCAACCTTCTTCGTAGCAGCTAACAATCTGCTTAAGACGGACTGTCAACGCGGGGCAATTTTAGTTCAAGTCGGGTATAGTGTTTACGGTGGTTTGGTTAAGTGCGGTGGTCGCGTTGTCAGCCACTTAGCAGGGCGTTAGCTATTTAAGGAAAAATGACAGTATGAATGGAACGGATCTTAAAAGTCTGTTTATTGGTATTTTAGGGACTGTAATAGTGATGTTTGTTGTTGCAGTATACAAAAAGTCGAGAGCTAAGAGTCTCAAAGATGACATTGACCTTATCGACTTTGAAATCGAACATCTTGGAAAAATCAGAAAATCTAGTGTTGAAATGAGCCGTTCCTCTTTCAAAGGAATATTTGCAATGTTCTTTCTTTTCGGCTTGGCTAACTTAATACCTCTTGCATTTGATCTTGCTGGCCTAGGAAACCTTTTTCGCATCCCCCAAATGGCTTCACTTATTCTTTGGTCTGCGTTTGTAGGCGTAGCATATCGTTGGTGGCAAAGGTATGACAACCTTAAAAACTATCAAGAGGCGATTGCTAAACTAGAAAGCAAAAGGCTAGTCAAAGAGGCTAAATTGAAAAAGTTGAGTACATAGCTAACAAACTGTTTAAGAGTGATTCGCAACGCGTGGCATTTTCACTATGCGTTGCGTTTGGTGTTTAAGGTGGTATGCGGGAGCTTCGGTATTGCGTTGCTCACACCTTAACAGGGCGTTATAACTAATTGGGGAGTTCGAAGTAGATGAAACTAGAGATTGGTAATGGACTTGAACTTGATACAACTTTATGTCGGTATTTCTCATTCGAGTCTTTTGTTCACCTTGTTGAAACGGGAATGCTCACTTTCACCAAAGTTTCTAATTGGGATGACCCATGGGAAACTGAGCTTTCAAATTACGATTGTGACGAAAAAGGCAATAAAGCCTTGTATTCAAGGTCTCAGCATTTTTTTGGTCAATGTTGGACAACCAAATTAGAATCTGATGCTATGTGGAGGATTTATTCGCCTTCAAAATCTGGAGTAAAAATCACCACAAATATTTGTCAGTTTGACTTGTTGCAAAACATTCGACGTTTAGGTGTAGAGAAAGTAGTTTACTTTTCTCACTGGAAACAATTGCCCGAGTTAACTAACGCAGATAAAAGCCCTTATCTTGATGTGCGCTATAAGCGAGATGCTTTTAGCCATGAAGAAGAGGTTAGGTTTATAGTTCATCCTGATTCGGTATTTGACGGTGATTTTTGGGATAACTCACACATCAACTTGCCTATCAGCGTTGATAGCTTTATTCAATCCATTGAAATTGACCCTAGAGCACCAGTTTGGGTTGTTGATATGATTGAAAATTATGTTAAACGCGTGTTACCTGAGGTGTCGCTCGGTAAGTCTAATTTGTACCAGAAAAATACGGAGTTCAAACTAGTTAAAAAATGGGTTCCGGTGGAAAATTAGTTATAACAAAGCGTTTAAGACGGATTCCCAACGCATGGCGTTTTCGGCTTACTTTGGGTTAAGTGTTTATATCACAATGGTTTAGGCAGGGTGGTTGGCGTTGCTCACCACTTAACGCGGCGTTAGCACAAAATTTTGCGACGACAGTGGTGTAATTAGGTGATTACGAATTTTGGCTTCCGGTTAATATAAAAGTCAGTTTTCTAGACGTTAAATGAACGGATGTTAAAAAAGTACCTACGTATTCTATTGATACTACTATTTTCGCCAATGTTTTTGCTTCTCGTGTATGTCGCTGTTGGAACGCCGATGAAGATTGGATTTGGGTGTTATGTTTCTCAGGACTGGAACGTGATTCCTGCAAAGATAATTAGCGCAGAAGTCGAATCTATGAAATATGAAGATACGAATCGTCGTCGGCAAATTTCCTATGCTCCTAAGGTCTCATATGAATATAACTATGGCGGTAAGATATATGTAAGTAATCGTTACTCATGGGTGAAATCATATGATAACGGTGAGTTACACGATGCAGCTAAGAGGCTTGTATATAGCAAGCAGAAAGGGAAAAATATAAAAATATTCGTTAATCCAGCAAAGCCTAGTGAGTCTGTTGTAGAAAGAATGTGCGATAGTTACACTTCGAAGTTGTATATATTTGGGGGTGTTTTTACACTTTCCATCGTCAGTATGTTTATCGCTGCATTTGTTTTTTCAAGACGAAAAAGCAATGAATAATTAGGTGGTGAACTTTTGTGCTAACAAACTGTTTAAGAGTGATTCGCAACGCGTGGCATTTTTACTATGCGTTGAATTTACTGTTTAAGGTGGTATGCGGGAGCTTCGGTAGTGTGTTGCTCACACCTTAACAGGGCGTTATGCGCCAAAGGGTGAAAGTAAATCTGGATGATTCCAAGGCTAGTTCTTTGGTGCTGTAACTGGCGGTAAAGTCGAGAGTTTTCTAGCGGTTGAAAATCCTCACGGTGAGCTTGTCGGCTCAAAAGGTTTTCCGTTGGTTGAGCGTCAGCTTTCTCTGGTGTTGTTCGTTCACGTGCGCTTCAATCAAAAGTCGTGGTGAAACTGCGCCCGACTTGAGTTACGGGTTTTACGATAGATCTCCAATAAAGTTGCCGTATATTGTTTGGTTGTTGAAGCGTTTTGGTGCTCAAGTGAGTAAGCGCATAACAAGGCGTTTAAGGCAGATTCGCAACGCATAGCATTCTCAGTTCAAATTGAGTTTTGTGTTTACGGCACAATGGTTTAGGTTATGTGAAGGCGTCGCTCACTACTTAACGCGGCGTTATGTGCATGAGGCTGAAAATCATTTCTGTATTTTTGATAAGCCATCAATTAAGATGGCTTAGGTCTCAAAATCTAGTCTATTTGTTTGGCGACGATCAGCCTAGATATTTTAAAGTGATACTAACTAGCGTTAGTAAGCAAATTGCGACTTCGATTAAATCGTTTAGCAATATGACCTCCTATTGTTGTAGGTGAAGAAGCCACTAATGCTGACGTAACTAGTTCACATTAGTGGTTTTTTTGTATCCGAAAACAATCATATCTGACGTTTTGTTAACTTACAAACAGTTTTTCAACGGCAAGTTACTGATGTATATAGTGTTTTTGTGGATAACTCTAAAAAATCCATTAAAATCAACAGCAAGTTATTAACAGGTGATCTGGTTAGGAATGCACATAACAAACTGTTTAAGAGGGATTCGCAACGCGTGGCACTTTCGCTATGCGTTGGTTTTAGTGTTTAAGGTGCTATGCGGCGGCTTCGGTAATGCGTTGCTCACCCCTTAACAGGGCGTTATGTGATTGGAGTAAATAAATGAATTCTCGGTTGTTTCTACAATGGCTTGAGTATGCAATAGATCGGGTTGGTAATGGTTACTTTGGTCATGCGGAAAGGGTATATTGCTATGAGCTTTATCATTTTGTACGCGTAGCAATGCATGCTTATGAAAGACAATATGGTCAAATTGAGAATGTGTTTTTACATTCTGAATTAGTAAAATCAATCGTACCCGATGAAGAGGCTCAAGTACTGGAAATTTTGCCACTTCAAAGTAGGCGAATGCCTGATTTTCTTTTCCATTCTCCCGGGAATACAGATCATCAGTTGGTTGCTATTGAAGTAAAAGTGACTTCACCATTGAGTCTTGATGAACTGGTAAGTGATCTGCAAAAACTTTCGGAACTAAGAGTTAACTATCGCTATGAAATGGTAATATTTCATTGTGTAAACACCTCCATTGATAGGATTTTCACCTTAATTGAAAGAGCCTTAAATCGAGGCATTGAGTTGGATCCACAGATTTTAGTCATATGTAAACCAGCATATGGGGAAGCAATTCAAAAAATGACTGTCGGTGCCATAGTTGAAGAAATCACTTAGTATCAAGTTTGAAGTGCGACACTTTTTACAGATGCGCATGAATATACTCCGTTGGTGTCCTATACCCAAGTCTTTTGCGTGGGCGCGTATTTAGTTTGTGTGCAATTTCATTGCAGAGCTTCTGTGTCACATGTGACATAGAAGTTCGTTTTGGTAAGTATTGTCGTATCAAGCCATTGGTGTTTTCATTAGTGCCTCGTTCCCATGAGTGGTATGGGTT
>NZ_APHW01000085.1 GCF_002741985.1 Vibrio rotiferianus CAIM 577 = LMG 21460 | reverse complement strand
ACTGTCTGTTTTACTTTGCAAACCCATACCACTCATGGGAACGAGGCACTAATGAAAACACCAATGGCTTGATACGACAATACTTACCAAAACGAACTTCTATGTCACATGTGACACAGAAGCTCTGCAATGAAATTGCACACAAACTAAATACGCGCCCACGCAAAAGACTTGGGTATAGGACACCAACGGAGTATATTCATGCGCATCTGTAAAAAGTGTCGCACTTCAAACTTGATACTAAGTGGCTATTTTCTCTTCACATCATCAAAAGTAATTCTATCTGAATCTAACTTTTCCCCGACATAAATGACGACCTCTCGTGCTCCACTACCTAGGGCAAGCTCTCTTAAAACTCTTTCCTCAACGTTTGTTAAGCCGCCTTCTGTTTTCTCTAGTTGGTGCATTATGATTCGAGGTGCTGGTTTGAAAATTTTCGATTTATGTATTTCTCGAACACCGTGTTGTATCAATTTTTCAGCAACATAAAAATCAGCAACAAAAGAGCGTGGATGAGCAAACGGGTTAATGACCTTAACACCGGTTCCTGACTGTAACTTAGCCTCTGAACCGACACCTTTCATCACACGGATTTTACCTGCAGTTTCCACGGCTAAATATGGCTCGTACTCAAGTTTGGGACCATTTCCTATCGTTCGAATGACTATTTTACTTTCACTCAACTCCACTAATAAGTCATAAGAAATTAGTCCTCTAATAAACATACCCATTACTTTACTACTCTCCTTTGAGTGACATAGTCAACCTAGCCATTTAACGCTCTGTTAAGGTGTGAGCAACGCAATACCGAAGCTCCCGCATACCACCTTAAACACTAAAACCAACGCATAGTAAAAATGCCACGCGTTGCGAATCACTCTTAAACAGCTTGTTAGTCGCGAGGCACCGAGCGACAATTTTAAGCCGAACTAAACTTTGCGAACAACAAACTTTATGTGCTCTGATGCATTTGAGTCAGGCGTAGTCTCAAAGCGGCTACTCAATGAAACCACTTGGAACAAACAACGCCGCAGAAAAAGAACTGACAACACCAAAAGGCGCTTTTGAAAAGCTAATCTCACAGTGCGGACTTTCAACGAAGTCACTGAAACCACGTGGAATTTACAACACCAGAGAAAACTTCATTTCAGCGAGTAAATCGGCTGTTGTACCGACAAACTCACCGAGCGGAGTTGCAACCAAAAATAGACTCTCGATTGCCCTACTCTGTAAGCACCAAAGAACAAAACAACCGCTAGGACAGGTACAAAACTCTGGACTTAAAACAGCTAGAACTAAGCTCTAATGATCTACGATTAGTCGATGTACCAAGCAAACAGCTGTCAAATTTTAAGCTCAGAAACATGATTTTGATTGCTAGCTTTTTCTGGCGACTAACGCCCTGTTAAGGTGTGAGCAACGCAATACCGATGCTGCCGCATAACACCTTAACCACTAAAACCAACGCATTGTGAAAATGCCACGCGTTGCGAATCACTCTTAAACAGTTTGTTAGGCTAATTCTGACCACTTGCGCTTAATCAAGAATTTCGGAATAACCTCCCGACCAAAGCCACCATATTTTTTTGCCTCTCGATTCCACCATTGGCTCGATGGATGAGGAGCCACAACACACTCGAGGCCTAAATTACGTACAACTTTTGCACCGTACTCTCCAGCCTTTGCTGAACAGAAAACAACAAGATCTGGACTCAGAGTTTTGATTACGTCCGTAACGATAGTTTCAGACATTTTCAAATCTAAAGAATGTACTTTAATACTGTCACCTACATTTTCAGCTGGCCTTTGAAAGTAATTCATAAAAGCCACATGCTCTAAAATATCAGCTGAATTCGTGTAACCAAAAAATGCATTATTAATCTCCTTCGCTACATTTCTATAAATCCAATGAGACTTTTTGGGGAAGTTGGTAGGGATATTCTTTTTAATGATACCGCTAGTATTAATCCAAGATTTTTCGATATCAGTGAGGTCATTTTGATTATTTAAATACCAATTTTCGATGTTCAATGATGATGTGGACCCTTTGGGCAAATAATGACTTTCTCCAATAACCAACAGCTTTTTAGTCCTACCTTGGCCATACTTTGAACCAACCCAAGGCTTGAGGTTTGGATAATTCTCATAGTGTGTATTTGAATACATTTTATCTCCTTTTAGCCTAACGCCGCGTTAAGTGGTGAGCAACGCTACCACCCTACCTAAACCATTGTGACATAAACACTTAACCTAAAGTAAGCCGAAAATGCCAAGCGTTGGGAATCCGTCTTAAACGCCTTGTTAGTTTTATTGCTGGCGACTCAGTAACAAGCTTGCTCCAGACATAGCCAAAAAAGTTGCGCAACCTCTATTGAAGCGCTTTGCCATTTTCGGCTTCGTAAACCACTGCCTTAAGTACATTCCAAATATCGCATAAATCGATATTGCACCCATTTCTAAAACTAGAAACGTAGCCCCTAAAGCGAAGAACTGTTCATTTACACTCGCTGAAACATCGACGAACTGTGGTAGAAAAGCAGTAAAGATTAAGATCGCCTTTGGATTACCGGCGGCTAGCAAAAATTCTTGTTTAGCTAACCCTAATCGGCTGCGAGTATTTTCGAGTTCGGAAACAGGACTTGATTCCGAACGCCAAAGATTAAAGGCAATCCACAACAAATAAGCCGCGCCCACAATTTTGATCGTTAGAAATAGAGTCTCAGAAGCATAGAGAACGACTGCTAAACCAGAAGCTGCCAAAGCAATCATTACAGCGAACGCAGCAATACGACCAAGTCCCGCAATAAAAGCGGACTTGAAACCGTAACAACGAGCATTGTTCATGGACAATAGATTGTTTGGACCAGGAGTCATATTGAGCGCAAAACACGCAGGTATAAAGAACAATAACTTCCAGATTTCCACAATATTTCCTCCATAAAACTAACGCCGCGTTAAGTGGTGAGCAACGCGGCCACCCTACCTAAACCATTGTGCCGTAAACACTAAAGCTGAATCAAACCGAAAATGCCAAGCGTTGGGAATCCGTCTTAAACGCTTTGTTATGTTCACTTCCCTAAACCACCGAGAAACTTAGGCAACATTGCTAGATCTCGGATTTGATCGACTTCAGATTTGGTCAAGTTACGGCAGACATATGGAAATGCCTTTAACAAGATTTCTTTCTCTTGGTCAAATGCTTCGGCGCTGTATTCAATAGTAGGGTCGTTCAATTCGTTGCAAAATCCCATTACAGCTCTCAAATAAAGAGTTGGTGTGAAATAATCTCTTAGATCTGCCCATGCATCTACATAACCATCAGTGAAGTATCGAGCAGAGTGAGAGAGCTTATAGTCGCAATCGCCACCACAACAAACGTACTGATTTCTGATTTTCTTGATTGCTACGTCATTAACAGTTTCATATTTACTCCAAGAAACTACCCTACCAATACTTTCATAGCCAAGTTCTTCTCCGCAACAATGACATTTAAAAGGTTCAAAGTCTGAGAAGATTTGAGCTGGTTTCGGATTCTCATCAGCCCAAGACTTATATGAAATAGGGAAGTATCGTTTTGCTAATTCGAGACAACTACTATTTTTGAGCAATGTTTGCTCAATCTTTGATGAATCGAAAAACTGGTGCTCAATTTCAGTAATACTTTCAACTTTAGCTACTAAACCAGATGAGGGCAATGTTGAATAAAAACCGATGAACCCGTCGCAACCATGAGCACGTAGCGAGTCTAGGATTTCTGGCTCGTCAGCTTTAGACACAGATGAACCTGAATGAGCTTTATGCTTACAACTAACAAGCCAACGCACTTCGGTATCATTTGCTATACCTTTTCGTGTTTCAATCAGAAGTAGATCTTTTCCACCATCAGCACCTCTTCCGGGAGCTGATTCAATTTTATAGCCTAAGTTGTGGAAGAAATCCCGTGCAAAAAGCTCGAATTTGTCTTGTTCACCGCCACCCTTATGTGGCATGGGAATCTCTTTAAAATCTAATATTGCCATCCGTATTTCCTGCTTGTGAACATAACGCCTTGTTAAGGTGTGAGGCACGCAATACCCAAGCCCCCGCATACCACCTTAACCATTGAAACCAACGCATAGTAAAAATGCCACGCGTGCCGAATCACTCTTGAACAATTTGTTATATGCCTTGGATTCAAGTACGAAGTGCGACACCTCTGAACATAAAAACAGTGAGATGCGATAATCATGAAGTTTGCTCCCGCCAAGAACGTAAAA
>NZ_APHW01000038.1 GCF_002741985.1 Vibrio rotiferianus CAIM 577 = LMG 21460 | reverse complement strand
TCCGCTCGCCGTTCATTCCGACTACATCATACCCCTTTTGATTTACTTCGGTTGCCATTTGACCATTTGTAATCAAAGCTGCGTAGAGTTCACCGATTCTTCCACTTAGATGCCTTAGCTCCGTTGGAGGGACTCCCCAGTTTAGTTCTCTCTCAAACCATGCCATCGCATCACCCAACGATTGGATAACTTGCATCTGTGTTAATGCCATTTCTTCTCCGAAGTATAAATTTCCATGCACTTAACGCCGCATTAAGGTGTGAGCGGCGCTTGGCTATACTTGAGCGAAGCGAAACTGCCAAGCGTTGCGAATCACTCTTAAATGCTTTGTTATACGTTTTGTGCGAAGTCTAATGCTTTATGACGGTCAACTACACCATCCCCGCTACAGGTCTTGCAATCAATTCTACCAGTGTCACAAGTTGGGCATGGCACTTTCTCAAATTCACTTAAATCAAGTGTTTTGAGTGTACTTTCATAGATAGAGCCCATACCTTTACATGCTCTGCAATCTTCTTTCCCAAACTTGCATTTACCGTTGCATACAGGGCAAGTCTGTAAACTATCTTCAATTTCGTCTTCAACGACAAGGCTTTCTAAGTCACTAGGTGTGAACTCAAGTTCTCTTGGACTTATACCTACAATTTGACGAACAAACTTTACTATCGAAGCGTCTCCCTGAATATCTATATCTCTAGCAAATTCCCACGCAGACAAGGGCTTACCTTTGTTTTTATCATACGAATAGTCATGCGAGTCTTCGAAATTTTGGATCGAAACATAACGTTTAACCAAACTTGGAAAGCGCTCATTGCTTTGCACCATTTCATCCCAAATGGTCTGATTCAGTGTCCACGCACTGTTTCTTTTTGGAGTTTGATCATTTTTGCGTATTGGATTCCCACTTTTGTCATATTGATATCTACAATCGCTGTCATGGATAACATGCTGTTTAATCTTAAAATGCGTTAACACCTTAATGAAAAATGGCATATTATTTTTAGTACCAGTATTTAGAACAAAAATATCTCGCTCAGGATAATGCTCGTGCAATAGCTGGCGAACTACAATAGCTTCGGTATCTCCTTCAACAAGTACTACTTCATCTGCAAAAAATGTTTCGCAAACATGTGGGTTGAAGCGATTAAGCATTAAAATTCTATCTCTATTTTCCCCCTGAGCATCAAACACATCATCACCAACTTGATGAATATCTGTTGTTTTGTCACCATTTACAGTTAAACGTGCCAATGTCGTATGCGGTTTGGATAGATCTATAAGCTGTGGATTATGAGAAGCACATAAAATTTGAAACTTCGATTTATGACATAGTGAATACAATGTGTCCTTTAAAAGTCGTATTCTTTTAGGGTGTAGATATAACTCAGGCTCTTCAAAAAGAATGATAAATTCTTTTTTTACTACTTCACCTCCGTCTTCAGGGTCATAATTATTCTTAGATAACCCTAAAAAGTTAAACATTGCTTGCCTAATTACACCATGCCCATGAGAGTTAAACTCACTCTTTCCATCTGTTTCACTGTTGTTAATTGCCACGCAAAACTCTTTATCTAGCGCTTTAGTAACATCAACTTCTTGCCCTATTACAGGAGAAATTGATAGCGATAGCTCAGGGAAAACTTTTTGAAAGTTTGAGTTAGCTTTATCAGCAAACCCCTTAACAAGAGATGTATCTTCAATCGTAGATTGAAGTTCATTTAACTTATCTAGAGCTTCTTGATATGCTTCGGCATGTTCCGTTGAAAGGGTTTTAAGTACCTGTTTCTTTATGGTTTCAGTAATCCACTTACTTAACTCATCAGGTGTTGGCATTGCAGGTATAACGATTGGCGTCGGTGCTTCTTTTGACAAGTGAGCATCAAAACCACCAAACCCATTATCAACGTATTTGCCAATAGCTGGATCGAAAGTTTCCTTTTTCCCTTCTTTTCCTGCTTGTGACCAGGTTTTTTTAAACTTAATTTCATTCTCAGAAGAGACCCAGCGACTTAAACCTTTTTTATCGAAAACAACCGAGTCTCCCTCCTCCTTGATAAAAACCATCTCCATCTCAATTATGTTGCTTTCATCAAAGTTATGGAAATCGGAAAGAACACATTTTTTCTTTGAAGTTACAAAGTATTCGTAAGCATGTAAAAATGTCGATTTCCCCACATTATTTTGACCAAAAATAAAAATTATATCCGAATCATTAAAATCTAAGATATTGTTTTTACCATTGATATTTCTAAAGCTCATTACTTTTAGTGATTTTATTTTCATTACTAACCAACACTTTTTTATTATGTAGAACTCAAAAAACGTATAACGCCCTGTTAAGGTGTGAGCAACGCAATACCGAAGCTGCCGCATACCACCTTAATCACTAAAACCAATGCATAGTAAAAATGCCATGCGTTGCGAATCACTCTTAAACAGTTTGTTAGTTTTATCTGTTAAAAATGCGTTGATACCGAGTTGAAGCATCTTCATGCTCCATCCCCATAAGCTCAGCCATTTCTACGATATTCAATTCAGGGACAAATGTAACCAAATTGTCTTCAGACAGCTCTATCAAAAGTGTTTTTCTATACTTCTTCAAAACCTTCTTATGAAAAATGCTTTTGTTAGCTTCAGGGAAACCAATCAAAAAGCAACTAATTTCCAATATTAGATCATCTGTATGGTGCAAACACTGTTCCGTAAGATCTGCTATCTCGATAATTTCGTATTCATCTAAAACAGATTGAATGCCTTCTTTATCTAGATTACGGGCATTTTTAAATTTAGTTCTTAACTCAGAGTACTTTTTGTTTCTAAGTAACCATAAATCTTGAAGCCCTTTAAATTGTTTAAATAGAGCCTTGATGTAGGCGAGATTCCTCCAGCGGGATTTTTTTAGGACACCTTTCGCTGGAACAATGAAAGATAAAGAAGATACTTTCAAATCTATAGTAGTTGGATGTAAAATCACTTCTGGAATCACAGCTAGTCTTTCGTATGGACAGTCGCTCAATCGAGAAAAATAATTTCTCTTTATCATTTTTAATTCATCTAAAGCTTCACTCGCTTGAATAATTGCTTCGTTCAAAGCGTCAATATTTTGTATCTGAATCCTGTTTCTTTCTTGAATATTGACTGAATATAGTACAGCCCAAGCACCAAGCGAAGTGGTAAAGATAACACTCGCAGCAGGAAAAATATAATCCTTGATAGGGTTCGACTTCAACCCATTAATAGCATTTACAATCGCTACTTCATCCAATTTCTGTATCCTCCTGTTACTCGATCTCAAGTTAAAACTAACGCCCAATTAAGGTGTGAGGCACGCAATACCGATGCCACCACATACCACCTTAATCACTAAAATTAACGCATAGTAAAAATGCCAAGCGTGCCGAATCACTCTTAAATTGTTTGTTAGTTTGCGTGCCAAAGTGACACAGATATTGCTTATTACACACTTTAAGACCATAATACACATGTGACATTTTGACACAACAGGAGATAACATTATGGCTACTACTTTGCCTCGCATCACCGCTAGAGTTGATGTCGATACACAAGACTTACTTACTAAGGCTGCCGCGATCGCCGGCATGTCTAGCATCAACTCGTTTGTTCTAAGCGCTGCAATCGAAAAAGCTAAACAAGTCATCGAACGTGAACAGGCTTTAAAGCTGAGCCAAGCAGATGCGATGTTGCTCATGGAAGCTTTAGATCGTCCTGCAACACAGAACTCAAAACTAAAAGCTGCTGCTGATCGATACGAGAGCAAAACTCAATGATGAATACGGTACTTCTAGATAAAGCTAAACACGATAGAAACCGATTCAACTGTGGCATCGAAGCTCTCAATAATTACTTAAAAGTAATGGCGAGTCAGCAAGCAAAGAAGGACAACACCAGAACTTTTGTTTTGGAAGATGATAGCGACAATTCACATGTTATCGGCTTTTACACGCTAACAATGACACCAATTGACTTAAAGGCATTGCCTGATAAGTTACAAAAAAAGCACCAATCATCCACCTCTGGTGGTCTGATTGCCCGCCTTGCTGTCGATGACCGATACAAAGGGAAAGGATTTGGTGAGTGGCTGCTTATCGACGCACTCAGAAAACTATTAGCCGCTAGTGATAGCGTTGCATTTCCAGTTGTTATCGTTGATGCCAAAGACGGTGCGAAACACTTCTATGAACGCTATGGTTTTCAAGCATTTCATGATGCCGAAAACAAACTCTTCATCACCATTGCAGATGTGAGAGCAAGCTTAGGCTAGTTAACCGCTAGCCTTTAGCAAACTAACGCCCAATTAAGGTGTGAGCCACGCGACCACGACACTGAAATTGAACGCCGTAAACACTGAACTTGACCCAAACCAAAAATGCCAAGCGTGGGGAATCACTCTTAAATTGTTTGTTAAATGCTCTTAACCATGAACAAACAAGGGGTACCCTCACCCCAGAAGTCTGCGATTTCTTCTAGTGGGTAGAAGCCTAGTGCCATATAAAACTGCCTCGTTTTGTCATAGTTAGTATCTCCCACGGATTCACCAAGAGTTTTAACTTGAACAAACTTAACTGCTTTAGCTTTTAGCTCTGACTCTATAGCCAAGTATAAAGCTCTACCTATTCCTTTTCGGTGATAATCTGCGCTAACGGCTAATACATGTAACTCTGCTGTATGCTCATTGTGATAATTTACCGAGAAGAACCCAACCAATTTATTTTTACACCACGCAGTGTAGGTATCTAACTCATCAATTTCCCTTGCATAACAGAGCAAGGCGTCCTCCCTACCAAACCAATCCGGAACTGTTCTGAGTATCGCTTTACACTGTTTACCTAAGCCTCTAGCTGGGGCTTTCAATTCTAAATCTTCCACCATACCTTCCCTGAGCATTTAACGCCGCATTAAGGTGTGAGCAGCGCTTGGCTATAATTGAGCGAAGCGAAAATGCCAAGCGTTGCGAATCACTCTTAAATGCTTTGTTATACGCCTTGGATTCAAGTACGAAGTGCGACACCTCTGAACATAAAAACAGTGAGATGCGATAATCATGAAGTTTGCTCCCGCCAAGAAGTAAAAAACATGAGATACACGCACCTCACTGAGAACGAAAGGTATATGATTTCTGCACTCAGAAAGCAAGGAATTAGTACCCCTAAAATAGCTAAACAACTGGGTCGTCACAAAGCTACTATCTATCGAGAAATTGAACGCAATTCCCGA
>NZ_APHW01000057.1 GCF_002741985.1 Vibrio rotiferianus CAIM 577 = LMG 21460 | reverse complement strand
TTTCATTGAATAGCCGCTTTGAGACTACGCCTGACTTAAATGCATCAAAGCACATAAAGTTTGTTGTTCGCAAAGTTTAGTTCGGCTTAAAATTGTCGCTCGGTGCCTCGCGACTAACAAACTGCTCAAGAGGGATTCGCAACGCGTGGCATTTTCACTATGCGTTGAATTTAGTGATTAAGGTGGTTTGCGGCGGCTTCGGTATTGCGTTGCTCACCCCTTAGCAGGGCGTTATGAGCTTCCAAGAATTAGAAGGAAAATATGGCAGTTTTAGAAATTCTGACTGCACCGGATCCAAGGCTTAAGGTCAAAGCGGAAAAGGTGCAAGATATTACGACGGTACAAACATTAATAGACGATATGTTGGAAACGCTATATGCGACTGACAATGGTATCGGTTTGGCGTCGACTCAAGTTGGTCGTAAAGAGGCAGTTGTTATTATCGACCTTTCAGAAAGTCGAGATGAACCGTTAATTTTGGTTAACCCAGAAGTGGTTAGTGGCTCGGATAAAGCATTGGGCCAAGAAGGTTGTTTATCAGTTCCTGATTACTATGCGGACGTAGAGCGTTTTACTTCAGTTGTTGTGTCTGCTTTAGATCGCGAAGGTAAGCCAATGACCATCGAAAGTGATGAGTTTCTAGCCATCGTAATGCAGCACGAAATAGATCATTTATCGGGTAACTTGTTTATCGACTACCTTTCACCACTTAAGCGTCAAATGGCTATGAAAAAGGTTAAAAAGTACGTCAAAGCGCACTCTTAACCCCGCTCATAACAATAAATTTAAGCAGATTCGTAACGCTCGGCATTTTTACTTTGAATCAGCTTCGGTGTTTACGACACAATGGTTTAGGTGGGTGGTAGCGTTACTCACTACTTAATTTGGCGTTATGTTTAAAGGATAAAAATGTCAGCTATCAACAGTGTGAGTCTCTTCTTCGCGATATATTTTGGTATTTCCATCATTGTATTTAGACTGCCATTTGATATGTCTGGTGCGTATTTTGACTTCATCGTTTATCGGTTTTTGCCTGTTTGTACAGCTTGTTACTTGGCATTTGTAATCTTTGGGAAAGTGAATGGAAAAAGTGTATGGGCAGTTATGGCTCATAGACTTAGGCATAAAGCAGGTTTCAATCGATGGCAGGTGTTAATATTCTCTGGGCTTTTTGCATACCCGATTATCGCAATTCTTCTATTGCCATTTTTCCGCGTTTTATTAATTACTACGATTTTAACAGGGCAAGGCTATTGTCATGTCGGCAAACTCTCAAACGCTGCCGAGGGTAGGAGGGTTATGTTTGGTCTTAGTGACATCACGATTGAAGCCCCTCAGTCGAATCGTACTTTTTGGTACCCTACGAAAAAGCTGATGCGAGATAGCATTGATATAGGTAGCACGGTTGAAGCTTGTGGTAAGCAAGGTTGGCTTGGGTTTTACATTGAAAAGGTCTCTGTTCATGGGAAATAAACATAACAAACTGTTTAAGAGTGATTCGCAACGCGTGGCATTTTTACTATGCTTTGCGTTTAGTGTTTAAGGTGGTCTGCGGCAGCTTCTGTATTGCGTTGCTCACACCTTAACAGGGCGTTATGTTTACTTTTAATTCAAAGGCCTAAAGGTTTCAGGCTCTAGTTCTTTATCCCTATGGCAGTTCGTCCCTAGTAGACTCAGCAAATCAGCATTGTCGGTCTAAGTTCTTGAATCTCTCAGCCCGTAAAACATGCCAAGATTCGTGGGTTGCTTCATTGTCAGGTCGAGCAGGGTAGGTTTAAGTGTCTCTGGCTTAAAGTCGCTTTGAGGTTCTTTACCAAGCAGCATCCTACCTTGGCAGTAGTCTCGGCAATTTACCATTGTCTTGCGCTGTTGTGGGAAGAGACTAGGGTAGCTGTTGAATGTTTATCGTGTTGCCTCATTGGGCAGGGAAGTGTTCATACTTGTTTTAGGTTGGTCGCCTTTGGTGGCCAAGTTGATTCTAGCCTTGTGGCTTGCTTCAGAAAACTAGTTAGAAATAGCAGTTCTTTCTCAATTAAATCATGCGTTTGTGGTAAAACATAACAAACAATTCAACAGTGATTCGCAACGCTTGGCGCTCTCACTTCGGGTTGAGTTTAGTGTTTACGGTGCAGTGGTTAAGTTCAGTGTCTGCGCTGCTCACACGTTAATTGGGCGTTATGTGGTAAAAAATAGGAAAGTATACAGATGCAGAAGCTTTGTAAATATCGATTTCATTGGTATGAGTTGGATCAAGCTCTGAAGGTTGGAGAAGTTACTACCCTTAGCTGTATTCGAGATAGTATTCCTTTGGAAATACACAGCGGATTTATATCGGGTACCTCTATTGTTAATGTTAATTGTAAAATATTATCTATTTATCATTCAGATTTAGGTTACTTAGAAGATATTGATACAGGTGGTTTAGAGTATTGTCTGACGCTCATTGATGGTAGAAAATTAAAAGTGGAAGCCGAAGAAGACCCAGGTAATGTTTATTCTTTTCCCATTCAGCCAAAAGCTTGGGATTTCCAAGTTTTGATCGAAATTACCACATAACAAACTGTTTAAGAGTGATTCGCAACGCGTGGCATTTTCACCATGCGTTGCGTTTGGTGATTAAGGTGATATGCGGCGGCAACGGTATTGCGTTGCTCACACCTTAACAGGGCGTTATACGAACTCGAAAAATTTAACATGGAGAGTGAATTGAAAGATTATGAAGTTTATCTGTTCGATATGGACGGAACATTAGTAAATTCAGAGCCTTTAAAGGGTAAAGCGTTAGCATTAGCGTGTTTGGATTATGGCGCACACGTAGACCACAACATTTACAAAGATGTTATGGGTGAAAGTTGGCAGGTTGTAACGGGTCACTTCTTTGATAATGCAAATATTGCTCCTGACTTAACAGAGTTTAATTGCTACTTTCGAGCTCATTACGAACAGATGCTCAATGATGAGCTTGAGCTAAATGTTGGGGCTAAGGCTTACATAGAACAGTTAAAACTAGCAGGTAAAAAGTGTGGAGTTGTTAGTTCAGCAGCAACATGGATGGTGGATAATATTTTAATCTCGTTGCAGCTAGAGAATGCTTTTGACCTAGTTATCACGCAGGAGCACGTAACTAAGCATAAACCTGACCCAGAAGCCTATACTTTAGCTCTTGGTAAATTAGCTGCTTCACCTGACCAAACAATTGTGTTTGAAGACTCCACTGCGGGTATTCGTGCAGCTAAATCTAGTGGCTGTGACGTCATTGCTGTTAAGCATGGCTTTAATGGCAAAAATGATCTAAGTGGTGCAGTTAAAGCAATCAGCACATACGATGAAATGTTCGTATAACAAACAATTTAAGAGTGATTCCCCACGCTTGGCATTTTTGGTTTGGGTTTAGTTCAGTGTTTACGGTGTCCAAATTGAGTGCTGTGGTAGCGTGGCTCACACCTTAATTGGGCGTTATACAACCAGAATTGACTCGGTCGACTGAATATATGAAAAATATTGGAAGCATTTGATGAGCAAGAAAGACAAAATTATTCTATTCATTGGTAATGCAGATACAGAGGCTGCTACTGCTAAACTCCATGCAACTGATAAGTTGTATAAACGTAAAATGTTGGAGTCTAGTATAGAAAACTGGCGCAGTATCTCATCCTACTTCGATGATTACGATGTGACGTGTGCTGTTGTTAAGTTGACAAAGGTTGCGATAGATACACTTGCACATCACGAGTACTCTGCTATTGCGAACGAATTGTTGAGTAAGCTATCAAAAGTGCCGAATTTGATACTTGCCCACGAGGGTTTAATGCTAATAGACCAGGCTGGTGATGATATTGATGACGATCACTATTCGTTTTTTGAAGCCCCGAGTGCTGATGTTTTAGAAACGGTATATGCGCTATTCAACGAGTATGACTTAAGAGTAACACCATATAAAAAGAATGCTGAGTTAAGCGTCTTAACATCTTCTTTCATAGAAAAAAATGAGCACAACCTCATTTTTAGAATATACGTTCCTGCAGAACGCATATGGGCTAGCGAGGCGGAGAAGCTACTTGAACTTTTTCGTGGCTATCTTCAGAAAGTTGCGGGGTTTAATGCGAGACACGACCAATATAAAACCAATAATGGTGTAATTCATGAGTTTTTGGTGATGACAATGTAGCTTCATCTTCGTTGTCATCAAAATTTGAAGAGTTTTCATCATTTATGGATGCTTGTGTCCAAAACCCTGAAGTTGCAAAGTTATCACTCTCAGGAAGTAATTTAGATAATCGTGAAGTAATAGATTTAGTCTCGAAATATGCTAAAGAAGCTCGTCGAATTCAGGTCGACTTGAAGCATGAGAGAGAAAGAAAATTACTTAATATTCGACATGAGTTAGAGTCTGAACTAACTGAGTTTGTTGTCGCTCAAGAGGATTTAATCGCACTTGAGAGCATAATCGAATCTAGTATTCCTATGCCTAAACGTATTTCCAATGTTCTTCATGGTTTAGATAGCCCATCGCAGTACGGTGCTGATCGAAACGTATTTATTAATTCGCAGATTATACAAACAGCGAATGGAGTAATTGCAAAGGAAATATCTGGTACAGTGAATCTACCCCCTGAAGCACGAGAACTGCTAAAAGCTATAGAGTTATATGCGGGGTGCGATAAAACAGAGTTAACCTCGGCTGTCCATGAGCTAAGTGATAGTAGTGTTCCAGAAACAGATCGTATTACTGCAAAGCAGAAACTAAAGGGCTTTTTAATCTCAGCTAGTGGCAGGCTTGGAGATGTAGCGACCGGAATTTTGCAAACATTCGTCGAGGGACAAATCGGACTTTGATGCGATGTTTGTATAACAAAGCATTTAAGAGTGATTCGCAACGCGTGGCATTTTTGCTATGCGTTGCGTTTAGTGTTTAAGGTGGTATGCGGAAGCTTTGGTATTGCGTTGCTCACACCTTAATGCGGCGTTAGTTTGCAAGAGGAAAAACGCAGCTATATCGCACGATCAAGTGGTAAAAGCTTAAAGTCTAAATTGTCGTATCGGCGTTCAATTTCAGTGTTAACTAGCGTGGTGAAAATCCAAAATTGGCATCGTTTCAATGGTTGATTTGTTCTTTGGTGCGGTGGCTTATGGATTAACTGAGTTGAACTCTTTTGCTGAAACTCTGCTCGTTGTGTTTGTTGGTACAAAAGCAGATTTACTCGCTGAAATGGCGTTTTCTCTGGTGTGGTAAATTCATGTGGTTTCAGTGACTTTGTTGAAAGTCCGCATTGTGAGATTGGTTCTCCAAAAGTGCTTTTTGGTGTTGTGAGTTCGTTTTCTGTGGCGTTGTTTGTTCCACGTGGTTTCATTGAGTAGCCGCTTTGAGACTACGCCTTACTTAAATGCATCAAAACACATAAAACGTAGTGTTTGCAAAGTTTAAAATAACGTAAAATCAATGCTTTGGGTTTGCAAGCTAACAAACTGCTCAAGAGGGATTCGCAACGCGTGGCATTTTCACTATGCGTTGATTTTAGTGATTAAGGTGGTATGCAGCGGCTTCGGTATTGCGTTGCTCACCCCTTAGCAGGGCGTTATATGCTTTCGGTAAATGGAGGTTTCATGGCACAGAAAACAGATCAGCATTTAGTTCCAGCTTGCTATTTAAGGTCGTTTTTAGCTGACATATCAGATTTACAAAAAAATAATCCGAAAATGAAATCTGGAGTATTTGTTAGCTCAAAAACTCTAGACTCAGGGTGGAAGATGCGAGGCGTAAATCACAGTATATTTACGGTAAATAAATTTTACAATCTTCCGGAGGATGACGAAAATGAGCCGATAATTGAAAACTTCTTATCTACGGTAGAAAGCTCATATCGTAAGTATCTTACAAAAGTAGAGAATCGTGAATTGACTAATGAAGTAATGTCCTTTCTCTCATATTTTGTGACGTTACAGCATATTAGGGTGCATCGTTTCATTCGCTCTATGCAGGGGACGTGGGATGACATTGCTAAATATTGTAATGATATTACTGGTGATAATAATTATACAAAGTTACTTTCTGATGTTGTTAAAAGACAAATACCAACAATAGACTTAGGTGGCATCGCTCACCCAAACTCTAGAATCGTATATAATCATACCAAGTTTAAGTTTGTTACATCAGACAATCCTGTTATTAGGAAAAATGTAAATAAAAACGATCTAAGTCGTATTTTACCAAAGGAGATTATTCGATTTGATGTGCCCGAGTCATATGAGTCAGTTCTGTTCTTTTTTCCATTGACACCAAGTATCGCATATATTTCATGTGATTTAATAGTTTCCGAAAATGAGGTTGATTTTTATGATCGTCATTTGGAAAAGATATTTTATTTGAATTACTACTCAATACTAAACGCTGATGACAAGGTTTACTCATCTATAGCTGAACCAATAAATGGGGAAGTTGAACTATCTAGGCATCTTAAAGACCTAAAGTCCAAAGGGCAGTATATTAAAGTCTATACTGAACTATACAGATTAAGGATAGATGGTGAGCTAATAGAAAGTGATGGTAACATTTTGAGGTTCAAATGTTACCATACTAATGAGTTATCCAAACTTGCTAGAGGTGATAAAGTTTCTTTAGTTGAGGTAATCAGAGATGGTAAAAGTATAGTTGGTAAGCGATATTGTTCGATACTGGAAATCGACAATGTTTCTGGTTTGGTTTCTTTTGAATCAGACTTCAAGTTACGCATATAACAAAGCATTTAAGAGTGATTCCCAACGCATGGCATTTTTCATTCCAATATTGAGTGCGGTGTTTACGGTGGTAAGGTTGGGTTTCGTGGTTGCGTTGCTCACACCTTAATGCGGCGTTAGTCGCCAGAAAAAGCTAGCAGTCAAAATCACGTTTCTAAGCTTAAAATTTGGCTGATGATCGTTTGATACGCAAGTGCGTCGGCGATGCTCAAAACTCAGTTTCAACTGTTTCAGTCCAAAGTTTTGTAACTGTCCTAGCGGTTGTTTTGTTCTTTGGTGCTTACAGATCAGGGCAATCGAGAGTCTGTTTTCGGTTGCAACTCCGCTCGGTGAGCTTGTTGGGTATAAAAGCCGATTTACTCGCTGAAATGACGTTTTCTCTGGTGTTGTAAGTTCCACGTGGTTTCAGTGGCTTTGTTGAAAGTCCGCACTGTGAGATTGGCTTTCCAAAAGCGCTTTTTGGTGTTGTCAGTCCGTTTTCTACGGCGTTGTTTGTTCCAAGTGGTTTCATTGAGTAGCCGCTTTGAGACTACGCCTGACTTAAATGCATCAAAGCACATAAAGTTTGTTGTTCGCAAAGTTTAGTTCGGCTTAAAATTGTCGCTCGGTGCCTCGCGA
>NZ_APHW01000092.1 GCF_002741985.1 Vibrio rotiferianus CAIM 577 = LMG 21460 | reverse complement strand
TCTGTTTACTTTGCAAACCCATACCACTCATGGGAACGAGGCACTAATGAAAACACCAATGGCTTGATACGACAATACTTACCAAAACGAACTTCTATGTCACATGTGACACAGAAGCTCTGCAATGAAATTGCACACAAACTAAATACGCGCCCACGCAAAAGACTTGGGTATAGGACACCAACGGAGTATATTCATGCGCATCTGTAAAAAGTGTCGCACTTCAAACTTGATACTAAGTTGATATATATTCACGCACTAACTTTCTTTGGTGTACTTAGCTTTGTAAGCAGAGTAAAAACCTATAAAGAAGAAAGTATTTGTTATTACTAAAACTAAACCTGATACCGCAGGTAAGTTAGAACCTAAGATCAATGAAAGCGTATAATACTGCGCACAAGCCGCCATTATGCAAAGAGCTAGTGAACGTAATAATGTTACACCTTTAGGTAACTGACTTGGAGATAATAGGCACAAAGAGAAAAGCACGTGAGAGAAATGGATTGTCGCCAATGAAAAGGCAAGTATTAGAAATATGATTAGCATTATAAATCATCCGCTTTTAGCAAACCTCTGCGTAACAATTCTTTTTGAGCATCTTTTGCATTTGAACTCGTTTGGTATGCAATAACAGTAACCATAACAACTAGAATTGCCGATGCTCGTGATGCTGCTTGTTTTGTTAGTCCCATTTTCATGCCAACTTGCGCCACTGGCGACGAAGTAACCGTTTTTTTGAGTTGCTCAGAGGCTTTTTGTGACGCTCCAATGACCCCTTTTTCATTTGCGGAGTATAAAAATGCTGCAACACCAGCCACTGTCAACGGAATTGTTATATCTAGCCCTACGGTTTTCAGCGCGTCAGTCACCCCTTTATTCGTATCAAAGAACTCCCTAAGCTCACTGTCAGAAAGAGACCACGAGAACCAATATGGATTAGCTACAACCTGCGAAACTAATCCGTACAATGAGGCTTTTAACTGGTTATCACTTATGCCTAGTATTTGCTTTAATATTTGCGATTGCTTATTTTTTGGGAGCTGTCTGTAGAGGACAATTCCAGTCATGATCGGAATTGCATTGGTTTGCTTTTTCAAGCGAGCCTCATGCTTTTCCATTCCAATTAAACTCGCATAATATTTTACTGGGTCAGTCCCAATCTTTGACTGTTGAACTCTCATAAAAACTCCTACTTAGCATTTATCCGGATTGATACGATCTAAAAAGTCACGACACAAATCCACTTAGCTTTTTTTCGTATGACTTCACGAGAGACTGCAATTTACTGGATCAGCAATTACTTACTAGAACCTTAACTATAAGGTGTTGATATATCGAGCTAACGCCCTGCTAAGGGGTGAGCAACGCAATACAAAAGCCGCCGCAAACCACCTTAATCACTAAATTCAACGCATAGTAAAAATGCCACGCGTTGCGAATCCCTCTTGAGCAGTTTGTTAGTCGCGAGGCACCGAGCGACAATTTTAAGCCGAACTAAACTTTGCGAACAACAAACTTTATGTGCTTTGATGCATTTAAGTCAGGCGTAGTCTCAAAGCGGCTACTCAATGAAACCACTTGGAACAAA
>NZ_APHW01000051.1 GCF_002741985.1 Vibrio rotiferianus CAIM 577 = LMG 21460 | reverse complement strand
TTACAGATGCGCATGAATATACTCCGTTGGTGTCCTATACCCAAGTCTTTTGCGTGGGCGCGTATTTAGTTTGTGTGCAATTTCATTGCAGAGCTTCTGTGTCACATGTGACATAGAAGTTCGTTTTGGTAAGTATTGTCGTATCAAGCCATTGGTGTTTTCATTAGTGCCTCGTTCCCATGAGTGGTATGGGTTTGCAAAGTAAAACAGACAGTTATGATGTTTTTCTAGTTGTGCATAACCATGAAATTCAGTGCCATTATCTGCAGTTATCGTCTTAAAAGGTAAGTCAGAGCGAGTCATGATTTTGCTCATTCTTACGTTGAGCGACTCGCTTGTTCTATCGTCCATTTGCCCAATAAAAGTGTAGCCAGTCATTCTGTCGACTAAAGTCACGATACAGTGCTTGGTTCCGCGGCCAACGACGGTATCAATTTCCCAGTGACCAGGCTCTTTTCGATGCTCAGCTTTTGCAGGTCTTTCGGTAATATGACGCTTTGCTGCCAGCCGACCTCGGCTGTCTTTTGAGTTATACCTTTTACGCCTTTTCTTAGTGGATTGGCGTAGGTGCTTCCATAGTGTTCCACCGAGAGTTTTGTCGTTCCAAACGTACTGATAAATGAGCTCGTGGCTCATTGTTGGATAGCCTCTTACCCTTAGGTATCCAGCGATTTGGTCAGGACTCCAATCCAGTCGTAACAAGGCCTCAGGCAACCTGAAGTCGATTTCGCTGTAGCGCTTATTTCTGCGCGAGCGACTCAGCCGGTTGCGAGCCATTTGTTGGGCTCTCCACGCCTGATAGGAGTACCTTTTAAAGTGTCTGTTGTATCGGGAATTGCGTTCAATTTCTCGATAGATAGTAGCTTTGTGACGACCCAGTTGTTTAGCTATTTTAGGGGTACTAATTCCTTGCTTTCTGAGTGCAGAAATCATATACCTTTCGTTCTCAGTGAGGTGCGTGTATCTCATGTTTTTTACTTCTTGGCGGGAGCAAACTTCATGATTATCGCATCTCACTGTTTTTATGTTCAGAGGTGTCGCACTTCGTACTTGAATCCAAGCCATTTAACAAAGCATTTAAGAGTGATTCGCAACGCTTGGCGGTTTCGCTTCGCTCAAGTGTAGCCAAGCGTCGCTCACACCTTAATGCGGCGTTAGTCGCCAGAAAAAGCTAGCAATCAAAATCATGTTTCTAAGCTCAAAACTTGGCTGCTGATCGTTCGGTTCACAGGTTCATCGTTGTTAGTCCAAACTCATTTTCAGCTGTTTTAAGTCCAAAGTTTAGTAACTGTCCTAGCGGTTGTTTTGTCCATTGGTGCTGACAGAGCAGGGCAATCGAGAGTCTGTTTTTGGTTGCAACCCCGCTCGGTGAGTTTGTTGGGTACAAAAGCCGATTTACTCGCCGAAATGACGTTTTCTCTGGTGTTGTAAGTTCCACGTGGCTTCAATGACTTTGTTGAAAGTCCGCACTGTGAGATTGGCTTTCCAAAAGCGCTTTTTGGTGTAGTCAGTCCGTTTTCTACGGCGTTGTTTGTTCCAAGTGGTTTCATTGAGTAGCCGCTTTGAGACTACGCCTGACTTAACTGCATCAAAGCACATAAAGTTTGTTGTTCGCAAAGTTTAGTTCGGCTTAAAATTGTCGCTCGGTGCCTCGCGACTAACAAACTGCTCAAGAGGGATTCGCAACGCGTGGCATTTTCACCATGCGTTGGTTTTAGTGATTAAGGTGGAGTGCGGAAGCATCGGTATTGCGTTGCTCACCCCTTAGCAGGGCGTTATGCCACTTTTACTTTACTTCTCATGGATGAGGATAGAATTAGATGCAATACGGGATTCAGCATCACATAGAAGTTACGGCAAAAGCTGCCGGAGCTGTGATTTTTAATCAACACAATGAAGTGTTATTGGTCCAAGAGCTAACCGGCTCAAAGAAAGGTCTATGGCATATACCGTCAGGTAGTGTTGAATCTACAGAGTTTCCTCAAGAGGCAGCGGTCAGAGAAATTGCAGAAGAAACGGGTTTAGAAGTTGCTTTAGATAATTACTTAAATACCTATGCAGGACGTTTTGATGATGGTGAATTAGTATTACGTCATGTCTGGGTCACAGAAGTTAAAGACCAAGTCATATTGCCGAAATTCAATGATGAAATAGGTCGTGCAAAGTTCTTCTCGTTAGCTGAAGTACGGGATTTGTATGCTCAATCGAAGTTGCGGATGCACCATACATTTTTAATGATCAATGATGCTTATGCACAGCGGGAAAAATTGGCATAACAAACTGTTCAATAGGGATTCGCAACGCGTGGCATTTTCATCATGCGTTTGGTTTTAGTGTTTAAGGCAGTATGCGGCGACTTCGGTATTGCGTTGCTCACCCCTTAACAGGGCGTTATGCGAATAAGAGGAAATTTTAGCTTTGGCGGCAATTCAACAAAAAGACATTAAGTTGTTATGGGGACGTTCTGGCAATCGTTGTGCGATGTGTAAAATTGAACTTACTCAAGACAAAAATGCTGATAGTTCATCATTTACTCTAGGTGAGCAGGCTCACATTGTTGGTGAAAAAGACAAAGCTTCACGTGGGCAAAGTTTGTTAAGCGAAAAGCAGAGAAATTCCTACCACAATCTAATCCTTCTTTGTCCCAATCATCACACTGAAATCGACAGCAATGAGCAAGATTGGCCCGTAGAAAAGTTGCACCAAATAAAGTCAGAGCATGAGTTGTGGGTGTCTGAAACTTTGAGTGCGACCACTGATTTAGTAAAGGCTTCAAAGCAAGTGGCAGTTGCTGCTATCATCGATTCAGCAGTGAAGTTATGTAGGCTCGACCGTTGGGATATATGGACTAGTTGGACACTAGCACCAAGCCCTCAATGGGATGCAAGTATGCCAGATGAAATTTACGAGTTTAGGCAAAAAGTCATTGGTGCAATCTGGCCCGAAAAATACGACGAGTTGCATCGTGCAGCAGAGACATTATCAATTGCTTTAAATTTGGCGGCTCAAACATTCTTAAAACACTGTGAGCGACACGGTGAGACTCTTTACCCAGATAAGTTCTACAAACGAAATGGTTGGAATGAAAACTATGACGCTGAAGCTAAAGAGTATGACGCTTGGGCTAAACGGTGCAGGGAATATTTAATAGACTCAACCAAAGCAGCTAACTGGTTTGCCGATGTGGTCAGGAAAGATATTAACCCTATGTTTTTTGCGGAACATGGGCGGTTTCTCGTGGTTGAAGGCGACATTTTAGGTCACCAAACTAAGCTGTACCAGTTTACGCAAGATGAAAAAAGTTCTTTGCCTCAGTCAAAATTCGCATAACAATCTGTTTAAGAGTGATTCGCAACGCGTGGCATTTTCACTATGCGTTGCGTTTAGTGTTTAAGGTGGTATTCGGAAGCATCGGCATTGCATTGCTCACACCTTAACAGGGCGTTATGCGCTATCTACGTCAACTGTTGTTTTGTGTTGTAGCTTCAATAGATTATGAAAAGCTAGTTGCTATTCATATAAAAATTTCTGTCTGATCTCATGAAAGCTGATTGGCTCGAAAATAGATGTATCCAAAAGGTAAAATAGTAGCCTAAATTTTCTAAGAAGAGGCTCAGATGGCTAAGGTAAAACTCATTGGTTCAGTAGGCGTAAGTGGGAAAAATCAGACAATTGATATAAAGGAAATACAAAAAGGACTCAACCTCACTATTTCGTTGTTAAAACCAATTGCTCAATTAAAAGTTGATGGTTCTCTAGGTAGAAATCCTGAAAAGTCAAAGACGGTGGCTGCTATAAAGGAATTTCAAAAGAGGGTAGTTGGGATGGTAAGACCTGATGGAAGGGTTGATGTAAATGGCAAAACTCATAGGAAATTAAATCATTGCATTCAAAAGAAATTAGAAAAGGCCGCAGTTAAACCATCGGTAAAAACCCCTTCTAAAATCGCAAAACAGGCAGCTAAAACGTGGGATGTTATTACAGATAATCGAATTGCGACATTGCATAGTTATGTTAGGTCACCAGCGGCTGCGTTCATAAATGCTGTGGAAGAAGAACTTGGTATTGCTTTACGTATAACCCAAGCTCTGCGTACAGTTGAAGAGCAAGACAAATTGTATGCTAAAGGTCGAACAACTGAAGGAAAGATAGTCACCAATGTTAAAGGTGGATATAGTTATCATAATTATGGATTGGCGATAGATGTTGTTGAGATTAAGGATAGAAAAGTTAACTGGAATCCTGACTGGAAAGCAATTGGAATAATTGGTATCAGTTATGGATTTGAATGGGGTGGAAATTGGAAGAGTTTTGTAGATAAACCACATTTTCAGATGACTTTTGGCCTGTCAATCGAAGATTTGGTTGATGGAGAAAGGCCATGATATATAACTTGTTTAAGATTGTACTCTTGTCCTCACTAACGCTGTATTCATACAATCATGCATGGGCGTTTGACAAGGTGATGTGTGACTTCGAACGTATGCATCATTTAATTGATATGAAGGAGTCTGGTTTATCTATTATTGAGAAAAATAATTTATCACAATCGTCAGAAGGTAGCTTGATTAAAGAATACTGGGATGGCGATGAATTGAAAATAGTTAGGGTTATATATTATGGTGAAACAGGAAAGTCTGAATTAAGCTATTATCCTAGTGATAAGGATTACCTTGTTAAGGTTTCCGATTATTTCTATACGGTTCCAATATATCTAGAGTCATCAAAGATAGTATCTATAAAAGAATCTATTTTTGCAATTTGTCATGATATTGAACCAAACTACCCTAATAGTTCTTCTCTAGATACTGAGTACAAGCGTGCATTAAGTATTCTTAATCAGCTCAATAAGACGGGATTGTGAACAGGTATGTGACATTTTGTACTAGAATACAAGACACTTAGTATCAAGTTTGAAGTGCGACACTTTTTACAGATGCGCATGAATATACTCCGTTGGTGTCCTATACCCAAGTCTTTTGCGTGGGCGCGTATTTAGTTTGTGTGCAATTTCATTGCAGAGCTTCTGTGTCACATGTGACATAGAAGTTCGTTTTGGTAAGTATTGTCGTATCAAGCCATTGGTGTTTTCAT
>NZ_APHW01000049.1 GCF_002741985.1 Vibrio rotiferianus CAIM 577 = LMG 21460 | reverse complement strand
ATTCCGTTGCAGTCCCATCCAAATAACAAGCCAAACCGCTTGTTGCGCTGGTAAACGTCGTCGCCTAATACTTGCTTTAGATGTATCAAGCAAAGCTTGCTCTATCCATTCAAGTTGAATGGCATTAACTACAGACTCGTAGTTTTTACCATCCTCTATTGTTTCATGAGCCAAAACCAACTCTTGAGCAAACATAAAAAATCCCCACTAACGTTGTTAGTGGGGATTATCATACGATCCCAAGATCATTCAAGTCTCTAAACCGATCAGCATTAAACCCCTCAGCTCCCGTTTTAAAGACACTGGCACCATACGTAGATGGCTTTGAAGCGGCCTCAGGCGGAGAGCTCTCCCACCTCCACCAGCAGCAACTCAACAAGCCCCTAATCTTCGGCGGACCAGGAAAAATGCCGAGTGAGTTAGCACAGGCGATTGAGCTCGATGTTGAGGCGATTCACGTTGAAAGCCTAACCGAGTTACAACGCATTGGCTCACTGACGGAAACGCTCAAGCGCCCAGCTTCAATTTTCCTCCGGATGAACATCGATATTGGTGACATCACCTTAAGCAAACTGGCAATGGGCGGAAAGCCGACCCCATTTGGATTGGATGAAACAGAACTGAACAATGCTCTGACTTTGTTGCGTGAATACCCCCAAATAAAATTAAAAGGCTTCCACTTCCACCTTATGTCGCATCAGCTTGATGTCGATCGTCACCTTGCATTGATGCAACGCTATTTCCAAGTGGTCAAAGCCTGGCAAGCGAAGTTTGAGCTAGGAGAATTGATGATCAATCTTGGTGGTGGCATGGGGATCAACTACCGAAATCCTGAGCAGCATTTTCCGTGGATGGAGTTTTGCGACAAGTTAGAGTTCCTTATCGCCAAAGAGCAAATTCAAGGCTGGAAACTGCGCTTTGAATGTGGGCGTTATATCTCCGCACCTTGTGGCTATTACGTAATGGAAGTATTGGATATTAAACAGAACCTTGGGGAGAAGTTCGTCATCGCCCGCGGAGGAACACATCACTTCCGCACACCAGCTGCACAAAGTCATGATCATCCGTTTACCATTGTGAAAAACAAACTGCCACCTGTTATCTCGCAGCCAATACACCATGAACAAGCGACTCTCGTTGGCCAACTATGCACACCAAAAGACGTACTGGCACGCAATCAACATATTGAACAGATCGACATTGGCGATTATGTGGTTTTCACCCTAGCTGGCGCTTATGCATGGAACATCTCCCATCAGAACTTTTTGATGCATGAACCTCCGGTGTTCCACTATTTCTGATTAGAAACGGCAAATCAGCCCCCACACGATTGGGGGCTAATTATATGGTCCGCCTCACTCTCAAGCCCTACGCTTAGAGTAGGCTCTCAGAACGAGATGAACCATATGTCTACCATTTACATCTTAGGTATCGATTTAGGCAAGCACTGCTTTCATGCGGTTGGCAACAATCACACTGGCAAAGACGTTATTCGCCGTAAGTTTAGTCGAAGCCAACTACTCCGTTTCTTATCTGTACTTGAACCTACCATCATCGCTTTTGAGGCCTGTGGCGGTGCTCACTGGCTTGCGAGAAAGTGTGAAGCCTATGGGCATCGAGTTCGACTTATTCCACCTCAATATGTAAAACCTTACGTC
>NZ_APHW01000047.1 GCF_002741985.1 Vibrio rotiferianus CAIM 577 = LMG 21460 | reverse complement strand
TTAAGAGAGGTAGCTGAGCATTTTGGAATCAATGTACTTAACGTTAATGGAAACGCACACAATACTAGGCAGCTTGGAAGTTTAGTTATTCGAGCAATCCAATCCAAATAGTGGAGGTGGGGTTTCATGCACTTAACAAACAATTTAAGAGTGATTCCCCACGCTTGGCATTTTTGGTTTGGGTTAAGTCTAGTGTTTACGGCATCAAATTTGGGTGTAGTGGTAGCGTGGCTCACACCTTAATTGGGCGTTATGTGTTTGATTGGAGTAAGGGCGTAAAAAATGGGTTCGGAAACTGATGTAAATAAAGAAATTCTAGAAAAGTATCTTCTTCTAATGGAGGACATTAAAAGAAGAAAATCTCTGATAACTCAATCCCTTGAATCAAGTATTTCAATTACTGACATTGAGTTTTCTTACCTGCAACTCAGAAAAATCTTAGAAATAATAGTTAAAGCACCATTATTAATAAATGAAAATGAGTACCGAAAATACTCAAGTCGAGCGGAAAAGGACTGGCATTTAGCAACAATTATGAAGTACCTTTCCAAAGCAAATCCTCGTTATTATCCAGAACCATATATCGTTACTTCAGGAGAGGACGGTATGGACAATTTTGTGGCTAGACCTTTACCTTACTTATCTAAAACTAAGTTAAAAGCCGCCTACAAAAGGTGTAATGGATTTTTGCACTCGACGAATCCACTTGATAACCCAGGTCAAGTAAAGCTAAAAGAAGAATATGAATTTATTGTCAAAACCTTAAATGAATCGACACTGTTATTACAGACTCATGTCGTACATCCAGTAAAATCAGGCTACTTCTATAGGGTGGGTATGAAGCATATCAAATCAGGAAAGGCTACGGGTCAAATTTTTGAATTGGTCGTAAATTCAAACACATAACAAAGCATTTAAGAGTGATTCCCAACGCTTGGCCTTTTTCATTCCATCGTTGGGTTCAGTGTTTACGGTGGTATAGTTAAGTTTCGTGGTAGCGTTGCTCACACCTTAATGCGGCGTTAGTACGGGTTTGGCATCAAAGGTCATAAGTTTTGGTGTGTATCTGTTTTGGCGCTCGTCTGTACACCTTTCAGTTAGTGCCTTTCACGTTCTTTCCGGTGGCACTATATGCGGAATGTTCGCTTTGATTTCACCGTTTACGGCTTCTAACTCTGAGCCTATTTCTTTGGTGCTTCTTCATTTTTGTGGTGGTTTTTGAGAGAACCTTGATTACTTTTAGCGTGGCTGTTCAAGTACGAGGAACGAATCCTTTTCTAATTTGAAGCTAGTGAAAGTAGAGCAGTTCAGTGCGTTTTTCTTCTAGCCAACTTTCGTCTTTCAATGGGGTAAAGTTTTGTAGCTGCCCGTCTCACTTCAGTGTTCAAAGCCTTTCATATCATGCCACTTTTCAATATCTTGGAGCGTATAAATAGAAGTAGCGCATGTACTAACAAATTGCTTAAGAGTGATTCGTAACGCGTGGCATTTTTACTTTGCGGTGGCTTATGGTGATTAAGGCGCTGTGCGGTAGCTTTTGTATTGCGTTACTCACACCTTAGCAAGGCGTTATGTTGTTTGAGGCTAACAATGAAATATTGGCTACTACTATTGGTATCAATTCTACATTCAGGTTTAAGTTTTTCGGGTGACGAAGTGAAGAGTAATCCAGTTTTATCCGCTGACCTTTTATGGCAGAGGACAATTACCGAAGCTAAAGCGAGCATAGGGTTCTTTCGCGAGCTATTGTCTAAACCTGAGCTTGCATCTAGTTTTGCTCTTGTAAAAGTATACTTCCCAGAACAAGGTGCTTACTTATGGTTCATGGTGGTAGATGTAGATTCAAAGTCTTTCGTGGTTCAAGCTTTTGAAACACTCCCTCAGTTAGACCATATTGTCGTCGGTGAAGCATACTCAGTTTCAGATGAAGATATCGTAGATTGGTCTTTGAATAACAGTGGTTCAATGTATGGTGGATTTTCAATGCGTTACATCAGAGACCAAAAAACAAAAGACGAACAAGACAAATATGACCAGTATGTAGGCGTAAAAGAATGGATGCCTCTGCCTTGAGTCCACAACATAACAAATTGTTCAAGAGTGATTCGGCACGCGTGGCATTTTTACTATGCGTTAGGTTTAGTGGTTAAGGTGGTATGCGGAAGCTTCGGCATCGCGTGCCTCACACCTTAACAAGGCGTTAGTCGCCAGAAAAAGCTAGCAGTCAAAATCATGTTTCTAAGCTCAAACTTGGCTACTGGTTGTTTGATTCATAGTTCCATCTTCGACGGTCAAAGCTCAGTTTCATCGGTTATAAGTCAATGCATTGCTATTTTCCAAGCGGTTGTTTCGTTCTTTGGTGGTCATAGGGCGGGGCAATCGAAAATCTGTTTTTGGTTGCAAATCTGCTCGGTGAGTTTGTTGGTTTAAAAGCTTATTTACTTGCTGAAAGGACGTTTTCTCTGGTGTTGTAAGTTCCACGTGGTTTCAGTGACTTTGTTGAAAGTCCGCACTGTGAGATTGGCTTTCCAAAAGCGCTTTTTGGTGTTGTCAGTCTGTTTTCTACGGCGTTGTTTTTTCCAAGTGGTTTCATTGAGTAGTCGCTTCGAGACTACGCCTGACTAAAATGCATCAAAGCACATAAAGTTTGTTGTTCGCAAAGTTTAGTTCGGCTTAAAATTGTCGCTCGGTGCCTTGCGACTAACAAACTGTTCAAGAGTGATTCGCAACGCTTGGCATTTTTACTATGCGTTGCGCTTAGTGTTTAAGGTGGCATGCGGTGGCATTGGTATTGCGTTGCTCACACCTTAACAGGGCGTTAGTTGCCAAAGCGGAACATTTCAGAATAGGTGGATAGTTTGGAAGACGTAAGAATAGGTAATATGCCTAAAGACAAATTGATAAATCTTTATCATTCTATGGAAACTAGTGAGCTTGATGCACTGCTTGTAAAAAGCAGTGGGCAAGAGCTAAACAGGTTTCTATCACATATGAGTGAGCGCAATTTAAATGATCTGTTCTCTTCGCAATCTCCAAAATCGTTGAACGCAATCTTTGAGCGAATTCCTGAAAATAGAATTAACAAATACCTGTTGTTAGCTTCGGAAGCTAACATCCGAAAAATTGTTTCGAGCTTATCGCATGAAGCTAAATTTAGGGTTCTGTCTAGTTCTTCGTCGAGTCTTCGAACTAAGTTGTTAAACACACTATCGGTAAAAGCCCGTGAAGAGTGGAAGCGTTTAATTAACGAAGAAACTCTTCTAAATAAGGAGCTTAGCCATATTACAGCAAACCGAATTGACAACTCATTAGAAAAAGAAGCGATAGACCGCATCCGCTCATTGGAGCAGCAAGCCCAATTAAGACAAGAGCAGGCAGAGGCTCGCATTCAACAATCTGAACACAAATTGTCATTGATACAGCAACAGATTGCTCAATCAGAAAAGCACTTACATGATCAGCAGATTCGAGCTCAAAAAGAGCATGACACGCTTAAAAAACGTGAAAATGACCTGTCAGCTAAATTACTTAAACTAAAAGAAGAACACGAAAAGCAGATACAGAACAGAATTGATGCAAAAGTACCTGAATATGTGTCAAATGCGTTGTCCGCACTAGAAGCCAAGGAAACGGAGTACAAAACAAAAGCTCACGACTGGAGTTTTAAGGGTAATGTAGCATTAGCTTGCGCGGTAGGTGCGTCATTACTAGCTCTAGCCTACGGTGCTTATGAATTCAGCAACACCGACAAAGCGGATGTTAGTTGGTTGTTCTTCGGTTACCTCATGCTCAAGGGGTTAATTGTCATTGGCTTATTTGGTGCGTGGGCTAAGCATGCATATAACCAATCAAATGCTTATATGCACGAAGCTCTCAAACGTACCGAACGTACACATGCTATTAGTTTCGGTAAGCTGTACCTGGAAATATATGGCAACGATGTAAGTAAAGAAGATATGAAGTCCATTTTTGAAAACTGGAACATGGAAAGTCAAAGTGCATTTAAAGAAATTCAACAAGTCGATTTTCAGCCACAAACTCTCGATAAACTTAAAGATATCATAGGAGTAATGAAAGCAGGAGAATCAAAGAATGCCAAATAACACTACGTACTGGAGAAAGGCAACTAACAAACAATTTAAGAGTGATTCAGCACGCTTGGCATTTTTGGTTTGGGTTTAGTTCAGTGTTTACGGTGGTCAATTAAGTGTAGTGGTTGTGTGCTTCACACCTTAATTGGGCGTTATACGCTTTTGAGGAAATAAGCCAATATGAACAAGGTAGTATTCAGAAATTGCGATGAAAGTAGTCAGAATTGGGTTGCTCTAGAGAAGCTGTTTCAAACGGAATGGTCTGACTTTCTATTCGTAGATACCTATAAATCAGAAGCTAACCTTCCACCAGTGATTGTTGCTCTCAGAGTTAATCAAGTTGTTGGTGGTCTTGCATATTCGCGCTTTAAAGAACCTCATGGTGACTCAGAAGTTATTTGGTTTAATGCTGTTTATGTATCACCAGAGTGGCGTGGTCAAGGTATTGCTAGTGAACTGATCAATAGAGGTGTTAGCCAAGTATCAGCAACAACTCAAAGTAACCTGTATGCTTACACAAATGTACCATCGTTGTACGAGTCTTTAGGTTGGTTAGCGGTTGACATTGAAAGTGAACCAAATCATAAGGTTATGAAAGTTCCGTTGTAGTGCCAGCACGCGTATAACAAGGCGTTTAAGAGGGATTCTCAACGCTTGGCATTTTCAGTTTGATTCAACTTTAGTGTTTACGGCACAATGTTTTAGGCTAGGTGGTGGCGTTGTTCACCCCTTAACGCGGCGTTAGTCGCCAGAAAAAGTTAGCAATCAAAATCATGTTTCTAAGCTTAAGATTTGGCTGATGATTGTTTGCTATACAGACTCTTCATCGTGGTCAAAACTCAGTTTCAGCTGTTTCAAGTCCAAAGTTTTGCAAGTGTCCAAGCGGTATTTTTGTTCTTTGGTGCTGACAGAGCAGGGCAATCGAGCGTCTGTTCTTAGTTGCAACTCTGCTCGGTGAGTTTGTTGGTACAAAAGCCGATTCACTCGCTGAAAAGACGTTTTCTCTGGTGTGGTAATTTCCACGTGGTTTCAGTGATTTTGTTGAAAGTCCGCACTGTGAGATTGGTTTTCCAAAAGCGCTTTTTGGTGTTGTCAGTCCGTTTTCTACGGAGTTGTTTGTTCCAAGTGGTTTCATTGAGTAGCCGTTTTGAGACTACGCCTGACTTAAGTGCATCAAAGCACATAAAGTTTGTTGTTCGCAAAGTTTAGTTCGGCTTAAAATTGTCGCTCGGTGCCTCGCGACTAACAAACTGTTTAAGAGTGATTCGCAACGCGTGGCATTTTTACTATGCGGTGGTTTTAGTGATTAAGGTGGTATGCGGCGACATAGGTATTGCGTTGCTCACACCTTAACAGGGCGTTATATGCCATGGACGGGTGCGTATCACATAACGTGAACTATTAATCTTTAAGTAAGTTTGATTCTTAATTGAATTGGGGCAAAAGAGCTCAAAAACTAATAGTCCTTTAGTAATACAGTTTATCCATGAATAGATCTTATGTTGCTATCAATGACTTCAAACCAGTCTGCTTTGCCAATGCTCCAGTCTCCAAGCATAATAAAGTCACCACAGTCTTTTACAAATGCTTCAAATGGCGAGTTTGATGAAACTCGCCTATTAAAGTCTTCTGAAAAGTAAAGGTAATCTAAGCTGCACTCATCCAATTCTTTTTCTGTTGGCAGTCTTTTTAAAATCATTAGAGCCATATTAATTCCTATTTAAGAGCTGTGAATCAAGTTCATAATTAAAGTCTTCAGTGACTTCACTTAGTAGTTCGTAGCAATTTGCATATTTAGAGTCCAAGGGTGGGAAATTCTTTCCTTTTTCTACGAAGATGAACTCTTTAATGTGTTTTTTTCCCCCGACTTGCTCTGTTAAAAATGTTGCTAACAAAGAGTTTTCTTTCACCTCATTATTTTTGCTACTTATGCCGTGTTTAGCAGATGAATTTTCTGATAACTCTTTGGCTTGCCAGTAATCACCTAAAGAGGATGTAATCATATCGTTCGCGTAATCGTAAAAAATCACTTTATATACACCAGATTTGGGGCAGGTGCTTTCAGGGCGATATTGCTCAGGTTCGAGATATTTACGGTATGTGGCAAAGTCATTGGATACCTTTTGTTCAATAGCATCAATCAGATATGAGTGCTCTGTTTGCTTTAAGTATGAACAAATGTTTTTTAGTTTCTTCAATATTGTAATGTCAATCTTAACTGTTTTACTGACTTTCATTTTTATCTCCAATACAGAACGGGTGTTACTTTGTATCTTACTAAGTGGTGTTACTTAGTGTTACCCGTTCTGGGTTGAAGTGCAAGGGAAATTTCAGAATTTTTTCTCAAGAACATTTTTAGGAACTATAGGTAAAGGGCATATAACAAAGCATTTAAGAGTGATTCCTAACGCTTGGCACTTTTCATTCCATCGTTGAGTCTTGTGTTTACGGCGGTATGGTCGGGTTTCGTGGTTGCGTTACTCACACCTTAATGCGGCGTTATAGTGATTAAAGTCGAGGATTAAATGTATAGACCACTTGAAGGTATCGAAAGAAAAATCCGAAAGGATTATGAATCAGAAATATATGCAAATTTCGCGCGTGGTGCTTATTGTGAAAAAGATCAAATAGGTGACGTGCTAAAAAAAGCATTTTCATTTTATGAACAAATATTGGAATTTAATTTAAGTAAGGCAGCATCAATAGATATGCTCACATTTATTCTTAGTGAATATGAAAATTACTGTGAGATGTCTATTAGGTATAAAAAAGGTGAACTCTCAGAGCAAGAAATTAAATTTTGGGGAGAGTATGGCTCTAAAACAAAAAGAGCATTAAAATATCTTGCTGAAAAAATTGTAGCAAAACTACCAAATCAAGTTGATGATAATATAGATCATAAAGTAGCTCTATCTCATTGTTGGATAGCCGCTGAAGAAATGGTTGAACTATATATGTCTAGCCAAATCGGGTACAGCCTCTTTCCAGAAGAGTGTCAATTAATAATTGAAGATAGTAAAAATTACAATTTTGTCGAATTCAAATGCAACAAACTGAAGAATGCATTTGATAAACTAGACTTACATGGCTTTTCCAACAATGAAGAACTAGCCTTTTCACCACCCTTTGATGCTAATGTGCAGAATGAATATTTTGAGGCTGTGTTCAAAAAATACTTTAATATAGATTATTCTAGTTGTTTATATTTAATTCAAAGTTTGATCGGATGCTTCAATATAGATCAAAATGATGAGATTAAGTATTGCTATTTTGAAAAAGATAAGATGGTTTCTTGTCTAGCGAGTGATTACTCTAAATTCGGTCTTACAGAAGAACAAGTAGTTACACTACTTGCTGGTTTCACTATTACAAAAGATAAATTAGAAGATAGGGTGTTATACAAACCTAAACAGGAATATAGGGCTTTAAGAAGAGCGTTTTTTGAAGTTGAAGACAATGGGAAAAGTGTAGTGCTATTTTCTAAGTCGATGGCTCTAGAAGAGTTAAGTCAGTTAGTTCGTAGTGTGAGTTTTAGAAAACTGCCAAGCGAATGGACAGTTCTAGATAAAAAAATGAGTCTAGGCTTAGATAGATTTTCAAATTTTTCAGGTTCATGGTTCGAAGATTTTTTGATTAAAAAACTAAAGGAAAACAATATTAAGTGTGAAAGATCTTTGAAGAAAATGAAAGTAAATGGTAAAAACACTCATATTCCAGATGCTGTTGGTGATATTGATGTTATTGCACAAGTTGGAAAGGAGTTGCATATTATCGAGTGTAAGATGGTTCAATTCTCCTCCGAGCCCACGGGTTATATAGATGATCTTGATAAGTTTGTTTATGATAAAAAGTCTTATCGAAAGAAGTTTGATAATAAGATATCTTGGGCTGAAGAAAATATAGAACTTCTTAAGAAGCATTTAACTAGTAAAGGATTTATCTTTTCAAGTGATCCAGTAATTAAGCCAATCATGATTACTTTTTACCCAACAATAGTGAGTGATTTTATTGATGAATTTTTGTGCTTGGATGTAAATGAGTATCTAAAATCACTATAACAAAGCATTTAAGAGTGATTCGCAACGCTTGGCGTTTTCGCTTCGCTCAAGTATAGCCAAGCGTCGCTCACACCTTAATGCGGCGTTATGAGCTTCCAAGAATTAGAAGGATAATATGGCAGTTTTAGAAATTTTGACTGCACCTGATCCAAGGCTTAAGGTCAAAGCGGAAAAGGTGCGAGATATTACGGCGGTACAAACATTAATAGGCGATATGTTGGAAACGCTGTATGCGACTGACAATGGTATCGGTTTGGCGTCGACTCAAGTTGGTCGTAAAGAGGCAGTTG
>NZ_APHW01000072.1 GCF_002741985.1 Vibrio rotiferianus CAIM 577 = LMG 21460 | reverse complement strand
GATAATAACAACTGCCTCTTTACGACCAACTTGAGTCGACGCCAAACCGATACCATTGTCAGTCGCATACAGCGTTTCCAACATATCGCCTATTAATGTTTGTACCGCCGTAATATCTCGCACCTTTTCCGCTTTGACCTTAAGCCTTGGATCAGGTGCAGTCAAAATTTCTAAAACTGCCATATTATCCTTCTAATTCTTGGAAGCTCATAACGCCGCATTAAGGTGTGAGCAACGCTACCACGAAACCTAACCATACCACCGTAAACACAAAACCCAACGATGGAATAAAAAATGCCATGCGTTGGGAATCACTCTTAAATGCTTTGTTAGATGCGGCTTATGCTGCTGTAGCCGATAAAGTGCTTTCTATGGCTTTCATATATAGTAATACAGTATCAATATTAGTGTGTAAATCAGAGAATGTAATATCACTAGCCTCATCATTGTGATGAATAATGCTATTTCTTTTATTTACAATAGAGTTAATTTGATCTTTATGTGCAGTGAAATTTTCATTGGAATTTAAATCAACTCCAATATATTGAAAAGCCTTTATAGTCTTATAAGGGTTACCAGAAATAATGTCGGATATATCCTTTTTCGTCGCTTTGTACTCCGCGTCAGAAAAGCTGAGCTCTTTCTCTTTGACTTCCTTAGACAACTTCCAATAAATAAAATTATGCGGAACCTTTGCTTCTTTTAATCTGTTGTGTAAACGAGTTGCATACTCGAAGGCTAAGTCTTGAAGATAAGCCTCCAGATACGTACAAGTAGTAATCAGATATGATTTGACAAAAAAGTTAATATTACTTGAAAATATCTCATCGGGCTCATCTTGAAGAACCCGATTTTGAGATTGAGTAATAATTGCTTTTAACGAGAGCAGTTGTATCTCATATTTTTGGTATAGATCATTGAACTCCATCTACAGCACCCTGTAGCAACACACCCCATAGCTCTTTGCGCTTTAATATTGAGCTCTTATTCTGCAAACCACCCGACAATGTTCGTTGGAACTCAGGGCTTTCACAAAGTTGTGCGTAAGCATTTCGAATACTCTCAGCTTTTTCTATAGCCAATTCAGGCTCAAGCTCACCAACAGTTGTCATCATCAAATCATAATGGACAAGTCCCTTACGCTTTCTCTCGACAGTAGGGTTAACAAATGCATTCTCACCAAATACAGAATTGCACGTATTCAAAGCTCGGTTAAACCGTTCTCGGTGTTCAGCAACCTGTTCTTCACTTAGATCACTATTGGTTTCCATATAGTTATCTAAGAACACCTTTAGGTTATTCCCAAAAGTATTAAGTTCAGGGTCATCTGAGAATGCAAAGTATCTCAAAACTTGCTCATCTGGTTCCAAGCTATCACGAACAGACTCTGAGTTTATTGCTAGCCCAAATCTTGTTATTTCAGGAATAGATCCAAGTTCTGCAAGAAGTCCATCAAGAGAGCCTGGATAAATAGCATGCCTGATTTCCTGATCAGATAACTCTACAGCTCCTTGGTTTAGCCTCGAAAAGATTTCTCGAATTAAGCTTTTAGGATTGTCTTTGCGCAGGATGATACACCTGATTGTTGTTGATTCTAAATCAGTTTGATAAGAGCCAAGTTCAGAAAAACGCTTTCCCTCAAGTTCCTTAAAGGTTGTCATGCCCTCTAAAGCGAACTCATCATTGAAGAATCTAGTAATAGTAGTCAAACGTTGTAGCCCATCGATAACCATATGGCGACCACTGTCATCTTCAGCAAAATAACATGAAGGAAGAGGTATTCTCATCAAACAAGATTCAATAAATTTTGACGACCGTGCCCAACCATCTTTATCCCATTTATATTTTCGTTGGAAATCAGGGTCTAGCTTGAGCTTGGCTGGCGTTGAGTTGATCCGGCTAACTAAAGTTTCAAATGGATAGTCAATCGGATACAAGCTCAGCATTTTATCACTAGGAGACAAATCTGACATAGGTTATCTTCTTCATTTCAAATAATTCTAAGCTCATAAGTCTACAACAGAATCATTCGAGTTTATATGATATTTCGTGGTCGCATCTAACGCCCAATTAAGGTGTGAGGCACGCAATACGATGCTCCCACATACCACCTTAATCACTTAAACCAACGCATAGTAAAAATGCCACGCGTGCCGAATCACTCTTAAATTGTTTGTTAGTTGCCCATCTCAAAGCCTAGTGCTAACATTTGTACACACACCAACAAAGGAATACATCATGGACACTAGAATTCAATTTCGTGTTGATGAAGAAACAAAACGCCTAGCTCAACAAATGGCTGAGAGCCAAGGTCGAACTCTAAGTGATGCTTGCCGTGAACTTACTGAGCAACTCGCTGAACAACAAAGAAAAACATTATCTCACGATGCATGGCTAACTGAACAAGTAAACCTAGCATTTGAGAAGTTTGACTCAGGAAAATCCGTTTTCGTTGAACACCAAACTGCTAAGTCTCGAATGGAAGAGCGCAAAGCCAGAATCCGTAATCGAGGTAAGCAATGATTTTATGGGAAGAAGAGTCACTTAATGATCGTGAAAAGATCTTCGAGTTTCTCTATGACTTCAACCCTGATGCGGCAGAAAAAACTGACAACCTCATTGAAGCAAAAGTAGAAAACTTGCTTGAACAACCTTTAATGGGTGTACAACGAGATGGCATCCGCGGACGATTGCTCATTATTCCTGAGATTTCGATGATTGTCTCTTATTGGGTCGAGGGCGATATCATCAGAGTTATGCGAGTACTCCACCAGAAACAAAAATTCCCTATGGATTGATTGCTTCCTCTGGGGAACTAACGCCGCGTTAAGTGGTGAACAACGCAAACCACCAAACTTAAACCATTGTACCTTAAACACTTAACCTGACAGGAACTGAAATCGCCAAGCGTTGTGAATCCGTCTTAAACGCCTTGTTAGGCGAAGTTTCCCACCAATGTTTAAGTGGTTTTGAAAGCAGATTACCCGAAACCAAATAAGCAACCAAACACCCACTGACTTTTTGTGATTCAAGAACCACAAAACTCACTATGTTTCAGCCAAATTTCCAACGACCACGAAATACGAATTTGCAGCGACTAAGCAGTTTTTGAACCCGAGAAACTAACAGCTACGGGCTAACAGCAAAAACGAAAGCTACGATTAACTTGCCCTTTCCACACTTTGAGCCAGTGAAACTCACAACCAAGCGACTGTGAAAACAAATGAGGCAACCCGCGAAACTCGGCATGTTTTACGGCCAAAGAGATTCAAGAATTTGAGCCGACAATACTGAGTTGCCGACTTAGAAAAACGAATACTCAAAGAGAACTAAGAAGATGAGAATATAGAACTTTCCTGCCCGTCGCCTAACGCCGCGTTAAGTGGTGAGCAACGCTGCCACCCTACCTAAACCATTGTGCCGTAAACACTAAAGCTGAATCAAACCGAAAATGCCAAGCGTTGGGAATCCGTCTTAAACGCTTTGTTATGTGTTTATTTTCGGTTCTTCATATTTTCCTTTGGACCGAGTGGGAACTTCGACTTTTTCCCTTTTTTAACCTTGGCTGCATCAGGGAAGAGTCCTACCATTCTTTCTGTAGATATACTTAACCACTGAGTAGCTTTGATTAAAAAAAGCACTATGTAAGACAAGTCAGTTTGGTTATAAACGCCAGAGCCTCGTCCGTTAGCTTCACTGCGATAATAAGAAATCGGCAGTATATGCGTGTAGTTTGAAACTAAGTCATAATATGCATTAAATTCACCGACATCTGCATCGAGCTTTTCAAGTAGTTCATCTCTAGACGGGATCATGAGAGCCTTTCCAGTTAATAGCTGTTTTTGTAGCTTTGGCGGCAATCCTTTAAAGAACTCCGAGCCTTGCAGGCGTTCTTTGAGTTCTGTTTGCTGATCACGGCAACCAGCTTCATCTTCAGCACTTCTAATGTTCTGATGCAGCCGAATTCGACGAGTACAATCATTAAGGTGCATAACATTTAATTTTACATACCACTCATCTTCACTAATTGGTGTTTCAGACAAATAGAAGAACAGAAGATAACCTTCCATTAAGGCGCGAACATGTGGGGCAATTAGGCTAAATTCCCAGCACTCATAATCACGCTTCGCCCAACGGGTTTTCGGTAATGCTGAAATTAGCCCCTGTGAGTGTAAACACATTCTCGTAAAGATCTGAGATGAGTATCCTTTGTAGTGAACTGCGTAGCGGTTTCCCGTGAAGTTACTGACAGCACAAGCCTCACATACCGCTTTATCAAACCCACTTAGAGCAACATAGAAATCTTCTATACTGTAGCCAACTGACTCATTTTCCACGTAATTTCCTCATAAACACATAACGCCCAATTAAGGGGTGAACAACGCCCCCCCCCAAACATAACGCATTGTGCCATAAACACTAAATTTGAAGTAGAAGCAAAAGTGCCAAGCGTTGAGAATCCCTCTTAAATTGCTTGTTATGTACGTTTCACCGCAACCACGGAATATGTATGCCAATGTTTCATTCTACCCAATGAAGTTCTCGCTTTTTCATCACGTTCAATGAACCTGACTATTTCAAAACCTGAGAACAAAGCCTTTACCTCTGGTTCCGATAAAGGTGTTGTTGGGCTGCGATAGTTATTAGCCCAACTGTCTTTCAAACCCATGAAGTCACCAGCGAATACCCCACCGATTTCAATTGAAGATTTAATGTTGCCCCAAGTCGATCCAAATTGGTTTGGGTCAGCGAAGAACAAACTGGAGTTTGCGATAACTACACCAGATTTTGGATAGTTGAACGACTCAAACGAGGACTCTGAAATATCCACTAATGACTTTGACCCAAACCTGTCTCTACAAATAGCGACTGAATCGGGATTAATATCGAAGCCATGAACTTGATAATTCTGCTGATTGAGATATTCGATATCACTGCCGGTTCCACAACCACAGTCAGTGGCTACTTTGAGGTTTGATTCATTGAGTCTGACAGCAAATTCAGTACGTTTTGAATGTGGGCGAGACAGTGCCTTTTCGTAGTACTGACGCCAAATTTCAGTATTTTCATCCATAAATTTCTGATTTTCCGTAAAAGTACATAACGCCCTGTTAAGGTGTGAGCAACGCAATACCAAAGCCACCGCATACCACCTTAAACACTTAAACCAACGCATAGTAAAAATGCCACGCGTTGCGAATCACTCTTAAACAGTTTGTTATGTGTGGCTATCAACCAGCACGTAACGCCAAGAGTTCAGGGATATTGTGAGTTTCTCTATACAACGAAAGACTCTTATCCTGAGATTCGATAGCTATGATGGACATCCTATCTGCTAACTCATTACCCTCAATGCCAACATGTCCGTTCACATGGTGAATTGTAATTTGAGACGATATTTCTTGGTAGATAGCATAAGCTGGCTTAATTATGTCCAAGTTTTTAATTTCACCACCAGACTTAGTCCAACCTTTTTTCTCCCAACCACTAGCCCACTTTGTAATACAGTCGATAGAGTATTTTGAATCACAAAAGATACCAACTGAACTTCCTGTTGCTAATTTTTCCTTAGCAAGTAGTAATGCTTGATTGAGTCCATGGAGTTCGGCTGTATTGTTAGTACCGAATGATTGGTACAAGCCATACCATAGTTCAGTTAGCTCGTTGCTCTCATATACCGCAAGCCCTGTTCCAGCTTCTCCGGGGTTCGGCTCACAAGCCCCATCAGTGTAGATTTTCACTTCAAATGGCATTGCATCTATTTGTTCCTGAGATAAAGGAACAGATTTTAATTTGCTAGACTTTTTAACTATCTTAGCTTTGACCTTCGGTGCTGTTGATTTTGGTTTTTCACCAAATGCAGACTCTGCTTCTTCAAGCGTTGGAAACGACTTAAACCTTGCTCCAGCAAAACCATCGACTAGTGACTTGCACTTTGCCCAAGTAGTGAAAATACCTGCCTCTCGACCTTTCCAAACAACATAGTATTTTTTAGCCAATTTAAGCTCCTAACCAAGTTTGAACACAGTAATAGCTCAACCACTACCACTACCACTACCACTACCACTACCGACAACTTACAAACAAAACAATTGCATATAAATTAGGTGCATATTACATTATTCTGGTAATTAGCACATGAAAATAAAGGAAAACTTCTATGAGCACACTCAAAATTAGCAAGACTGATTTGACAGCTGTTCGCAACCTACTTATGGGTTCACCATTTAACTGTGAAGAGAGAACGATAAACTACGGTGTACAGTACACTTGCGAAAGTGGAATCAAATGCAACATTCATTATTCTGACAAAAGCCCAGAGATCTTGAAAGCCACAATCCAAAATGGTGAGAAGAACCTAGAACAAAAACAGTTACTTGAGTTCCATTTATCCAGCTTTGCACTAAGCAACGCTTAATAACACAACAAATGCCAGTTTCCATAGCTGGCATTTTCACATAACGCCTTGCTAAGGTGTGAGTAACGCAATACAAAAGCTACCGCATGGCGCCTTAATCACATAAGCCACCGCAAGGTAAAAATGCCACGCGTTACGAATCACTCTTAAGCAATTTGTTAGTACATGCGCTACTTCTATTTATTCGCTCCAAGATATTGAAAAGTGGCATGATATGAAAGGTTTTGAACACTGAAGTGAGACGGGCAGCTACAAAACTTTACCTCGATTGAAAGATAAAAGTTGGCTAGAAGAAAAACGCACTGAACTGCCCTACTTTCACTAGCTTTAAATTAGAAAAGGATTCGTTCCTCGTACTTCAACAGCCACACCAAAAGTAATCAAGGTTCTCTCAAAAACCACCACGAAAATGAAAAAGCGCCAAAGAAATAGGCTAAGAGTTAGAAGCCGTAAACGTTAAAATCAAAGCGAACACTCCACACATAGTGCCACCGGAAAGAACGTGAAAGGTACAAACTGAAAGGTGTAAAGACGAGCGCCAAAACAGATAAACACCAAAACTTATGACCTTTGATGTCAAACCCGTACTAACGCCCTGTTAAGGTGTGAGCAACGCAATACCGAAGCTCCCGCATACCACCTTAAACACTAAAACCAACGCATAGTAAAAATGCCACGCGTTGCGAATCACTCTTAAACAGTTTGTTATGTTTGTTTTTCCAGTTTGAGCTCACCTGTCACTTTAGCCAATCGTAAAGCTACCGCAAAACAAACTAAATACGGACTGATATACCAAAATACTTGCTCAATCGGATGTTTGACTTGCGCGAGCTTG
>NZ_APHW01000088.1 GCF_002741985.1 Vibrio rotiferianus CAIM 577 = LMG 21460 | reverse complement strand
CTTAACTGGGCGTTCAGTCTCTGGATATAGACCCGAAACCAGGTGATCTACCATGGGCAGGTTGAAGGTTGAGTAACATCAACTGGAGGACCGAACCGACTAATGTTGAAAAATTAGCGGATGACTTGTGGCTAGGGGTGAAAGGCCAATCAAACCTGGAGATAGCTGGTTCTCCCCGAAAGCTATTTAGGTAGCGCCTCGGACGAATACTACTGGGGTGAGAGCACTGTTAAGCTAGGGGGTCATCCCGACTTACCAACCCTTTGCAAACTCCGAATACCAGTAAGTACTATCCGGGAGACACACGGCGGGTGCTAACGTCCGTCGTGGAGAGGGAAACAACCCAGACCGCCAGCTAAGGTCCCAAATTATAGCTAAGTGGGAAACGATGTGGGAAGGCTTAGACAGCTAGGATGTTGGCTTAGAAGCAGCCATCATTTAAAGAAAGCGTAATAGCTCACTAGTCGAGTCGGCCTGCGCGGAAGATGTAACGGGGCTAA
>NZ_APHW01000060.1 GCF_002741985.1 Vibrio rotiferianus CAIM 577 = LMG 21460 | reverse complement strand
TTGAAAATGAGCTGATAAAATACGATAATGAAAGCAAGTAAAATATTACATTGTCAAAGTAATAAACTTTTAGCCCCTGACCTTGTCAGGGTTTTTTAATCAAAACAAAAATATATATAAAAATAGCCTGTAATTGGCTTGTGTGGCTTTGTGGTCTGGTTTGGTGGTTAAGTTGTTAGTAACCCCCTTTGGGCTTCCTGTGGCGTTCTCTGGCGTTCTGTGGGGGGTTACTAATGACTTATCCATAAACGCACTTGACATCGTCAAGCAGTCCATAAAACGCAACATGCTAGACCCCTCCTGTTACTTGATACTATAAAGAAACAACTACCCCCCCCACAACATCGGCAATAATTCTATAAAAAACAATTGTTTAGTTATGTTTTTTGCGTTTCTCTCTGTTCCACGGTGTTTTTAACTTGACTTTTTTTTAACCAGTCCTTATATTGATATCATGTGATATTAATTGATATTGCATAGCTCTTTAACAAAATGGAGGTTGGCGAATGTCAGATAATAGATTTGACTATTTCAACAGCCTCAAGGATACAGGCGAAATTCTAGAAGATAGAACAATGCTTGTAAGTAAAGAGGCTGACGAATTAGAGAGTACGTGCGTTTTTACTTTGCGGAAAAAGCAAGCTACCGCTATCGGAAATGCTTTTATTAATTTAGATATGGAAAAGAAAGGGGAATATATAAAAGACTGTGGGGGCTTACTTGGTTTTAAAGAGTGTCCTAGTGGTCATTTTAAAAAGCTTGCATATGCTAATTTTTGCGGTCAAAGGCTTTGCCCTATGTGTCAATGGCGTAGGAGTTTAAAAACTTTTGGACAGGTTAGCCAAATATATAGAGTTTTAACAACTCGTTTTAATGAGCGTTCTTATTCTGCTTTAATGCTTACTTTGACAATTAAGAATTGTGAGCATGGGGAATTAAAAAATATTATTGAAAATTTAACAAAAGGTTTTAACCGTCTTTTCGATTGTTCAAAAAATAGATTACCTTTTAAGGTTCAGGTTATTTTAGAACCGTTGAGGTAACTTATAATGAAAGAAAAGATAATTTTCATCCCCATATTCATGCTTTAATATTAGTTAATAAAGCGGATTATCAAAAATAATTTTAATTACAAGATAGAACTATTTTTAAAACTCAAAGTTTAATTTCTAATGCTTGGCGTAATCTTTTAAAAGTTGATTACAACCCCCATGTACACGCTCAAAGGATGTATAATTCTGAATTGAAAATGATTGCTGAGGTTGCTAAGTATGCGACAAAACCTAGT
>NZ_APHW01000081.1 GCF_002741985.1 Vibrio rotiferianus CAIM 577 = LMG 21460 | reverse complement strand
AGTCGCCACGCCTGACGCGTGACCACCCACAAAACCACGATTCTCTAAGATTTCTCCTACGCTTGAACGCTCCGGAGAAACTAAGAGACCGCTTCCCTAAATTAATGCTCCGCTTAATTCTGGGGCCCCGCTATCTGTGGTCCTTTGAGGGTGGTCACCCGCCGTTACGCTGAACGCTTCACTAGCTGGCGACTTTGGCTTGGGACTCCGTCCCCACCCAAAACCCGAGTCTGGGGACTCTTGCCTGCGCTGCCGCTTGTCAGTTTTGTGCGGCCCCCCCCTGTCGTTTCGCTGGACGCTACACTTAAAACCCGCGCTTTGAGCTGAGGCGCACAAAGTTGACAACTCTCGTTGACATCTCTCGTTGACGAGGTGTAGCATTGCGCTCAGTATTTAATCGTTTGGAGCTGTTAACGATGATCGATTCTATTATGTTTTCCTTGGCGATGGTGGTGGCGGAATACACGGTATTTTGCATTGCTTGGGGCTGGCTTTTATCCATT
>NZ_APHW01000048.1 GCF_002741985.1 Vibrio rotiferianus CAIM 577 = LMG 21460 | reverse complement strand
AAGCTTTACAACTCACCTTCAACGCTTACAGAACGCTCCCCTACCCAATGAAGTAAACTTCATTGCCGCAGCTTCGGTTTATAGCTTACGTCCCCGTTACACTCTTCCGCGCAGGCCGACTCGACTAGTGAGCTATTACGCTTTCTTTAAATGATGGCTGCTTCTAAGCCAACATCCTAGCTGTCTAAGCCTTCCCACATCGTTTCCCACTTAGCTATAATTTGGGACCTTAGCTGGCGGTCTGGGTTGTTTCCCTCTCCACGACGGACGTTAGCACCCGCCGTGTGTCTCCCGGATAGTACTTACTGGTATTCGGAGTTTGCAAAGGTTGGTAAGTCGGGATGACCCCCTAGCCTTAACAGTGCTCTACCCCCAGTAGTATTCGTCCGAGGCGCTACCTAAATAGCTTTCGGGGAGAACCAGCTATCTCCAGGTTTGATTGGCCTTTCACCCCTAGCCACAAGTCATCCGCTAATTTTTCAACATTAGTCGGTTCGGTCCTCCAGTTGATGTTACTCAACCTTCAACCTGCCCATGGCTAGATCACCTGGTTTCGGGTCTATATCCAGAGACTGAACGCCCAGTTAAGACTCGGTTTCCCTACGGCTCCCCTAGATGGTTAACCTTGCCACTGAATATAA
>NZ_APHW01000040.1 GCF_002741985.1 Vibrio rotiferianus CAIM 577 = LMG 21460 | reverse complement strand
TTTTTCTCGTCCATCCGTAGCACAGCCGCCAAGAACAGGCCGCAAGCTATGGATAAAGCCAGCCCCAAGCAATGCAAAATACCGTGTATTCCGCCACCACCATCGCCAAGGAAACATAATAGAATGATCATCGTTAACAGCTCCAAACGATTAAATACTGAGCGCAATGCTACACCTCGTCAACGAGAGATGTCAACGAGAGTTGTCAACTTTGTGCGCCTCAGCTCAAAGCGCGGGTTTTAAGTGTAGCGTCCAGCGAAACGACAGGGGGGGGCCGCACAAAACTGACAAGCGGCAGCGCAGGCAAGAGTCCCCAGACTCGGGTTTTGGGTGGGGACGGAGTCCCAAGCCAAAGTCGCCAGCTAGTGAAGCGTTCAGCGTAACGGCGGGTGACCACCCTCAAAGGACCACAGATAGCGGGCCCAGAATTAAGCGGAGCATTAATTTAGGGAAGCGGTCTCTTAGTTTCTCCGGAGCGTTCAAGCGTAGGAGAAATCTTAGAGATCGTGGTTTTTGTGGGTGGTCACGCGCAGCGTGGCGACTTTGGCTGCCAATCTTTAGCA
>NZ_APHW01000080.1 GCF_002741985.1 Vibrio rotiferianus CAIM 577 = LMG 21460 | reverse complement strand
CTATTAATGACGATATATTATAACTATCATTATTTAAAATTGATTCCAAACCAACAAAAGGCGATTCAATATCAATCAAATTACTTTCAAAAAGGAAATTAAATTATATTTGTTATCATACTTAGCCATAAAAAGATTAAAATATAATCCTGATAAGCCTCGTATTTAACCAAATAAAGATTAAGAACAAGTTTATTAAACTTTTCTTTTTCGTTACTCTCGACATAATCTAATAGAGTTTTTGCAAACTCTTTAGTTTTAGAGTGTCGAGAAAATGAAGTGATATAAATATTTCTTAAATCCCAAAAATCAAAATCAAAAACCTTAGAATCTAAAATATATTTCTCTAAAAAGGAAGTCGGAGAACAATTGATAAAATCATTATACATATTAAGCCCCTGTTAAAGTAAAGGGGCATAAGCCCCCTTAAACAAATGTAATATTAAGCACTCTTTGTCTCTTTGCGACATGGCGAAAGAGCCTCAAAGCCAACGCCATTTTTAGAACTGTAAGCCCTTACATCAACTTGAACCTTATCGCCATTCTGATAGCCTAGAGGGTCGCCCTCTGCTAAGCGAACATCAATAACTTTAATTGCCCCGTTATCTTGTGCTAAGAACTGCAAATAATGTTGCGTTTTATTGTCCCAGTTAGTTTCACGCTTGCCGTTAATTGTTCCTGTAATTGTCAGTTTCATATCCATAATTTCCTCTCTATTTTCTTAGATATTTATCAATTAAATCAATTTCTCTCATTAGCCTTTCGTATATATAACTCGATATTGCTAATGTTAAAAACAACTGTTTTTGTTCTTCCTCGTTTTTAGGTCTTAATCTTCTATGAGAAGACTGTAAACCGTCCCTATAAGTCTGAACAATTTCTTTACTCTTATTTCTCCCAAATAAAACTTCTATTATTAAACTCTGATATCATTTAATATCAACTGATATCAATATAGTATTA
>NZ_APHW01000071.1 GCF_002741985.1 Vibrio rotiferianus CAIM 577 = LMG 21460 | reverse complement strand
TTTTCAATCCAACGATATAGAAGAGTTTGAACATTTTTTAAACGCCTTTCATTTGCGATTTTCTCTAGTTGTTTAACTTGTTCTGTGGGTAGTCTCAAAAGGACTTGCTTAGTTGTGTTTGTCATATCGCTCACCGTTTAAAACTCCCTTGGTTGGGGCTCCTCGTTCCTGCGGTGCCAAACCAGGGATTTAGATCACTTACTCATTAATCAAAAAGCCCTTAACATGGCTTGGGACTCTTTCACCGTCAATCCAAGCCAACATTTCGCCAGCTTTAAATTTAGAAGGTTTAGGCAATTTAACACCCTCACCAAAATCAGAAGTTCCGAAAACCTCACTAAAAATTAGATTAGAATTAGACTTCATAATAATTCGGTCATGCAGATTATTTTAAATCCGCTATCCATTTCAGAAGTTGTACATTTCTGCAAACCACAAATTAAACGAACACCACAAGCACGACCAAGAGTGCTAAGTTTATTTAAATTGGTAAGCAATGAATTGTGTATCTCTTTTTGCTCTCTACCTAATGGCTTGTGATAAGCTATTTGAGCATATTCATCAATCATTAAATAAATTTTCTTACCGTCATAATTTTTCAAACCATTTTCACGCATATAATCCAAGCGATTACGAACAGTTTCAACAAGACCCCCCCCACAACATCGGCTAACTTTTCAATTTCATAAACAACAGATATTTTATCGCCCTGATGTTGGAAAAATTCAACGCCACCTTTTAAATCAACTAAAATCATTTCATCAATGTATTCAATGTTATTCTTTAATTGATAGATTAAAGCTTGTTGTAAGACTGACTTACCAGAACCCGACTGACCGACAAGTAGTAAATGTTTATCATCTTCAATACTTCGCCCAATCTTGACACCGTCAGAAGTAACACCGTAATAAATATAACCATTATTAACAGTTGTTTTATCAAGTACAGGGGATGATTTAATGCTTTCAAATGCCTTATCAGAAAAACCACCCTTACAAACGAAAATATAACCCTTTTCAGCGTAAATACTAACAGA
>NZ_APHW01000069.1 GCF_002741985.1 Vibrio rotiferianus CAIM 577 = LMG 21460 | reverse complement strand
GTGCGCTCAGATTGCTTGCTCAGTCGATTGGTTGATGAGGCTGTATTCGTACTCGATCCGAAAGATGATGAATGGTGTAGACATGTGTTGAAAAAATCCTGTGAAGATGACAAGCCTTTCTACCTGTTTGACTTGCGCTCGAATGAGTATCAAATCGATATGTTAGACCGGTATCACTCAATATGAGCTTGAAGAGCTTATGACAGCAGGGTTTGGGCTTGAGAAAACGGGGTCAGATGCAGACTTTCACAAAGGCAATGACCGTAGAGCTTCAAGAGTCTTTGCAGGGGAAATCAACAACGGGCCTCAGACATTCCGATCAATGTTTCAATCCCCACTGGCTGAACAGTTCAAAGATGGTGCAGCCGGCTTTATGACTTCATTGGAGGAAATCGCCTAGTAAATAGCGTTAATGCCTTGGGGGGCTTTGATTTGCGGGAGATTTTCGAGTCTGGCGGTTGTGTGTATATCGTAGGTTCGAGCATGAATGAACAGACAAAAATCGTTCAGAAAATGCTTGTGCAAAGAATCTTCCAGATCGCGGCAAGTCGTGACAGAACTCAGGGCGAAAACAGACCTGTAGCGGTGTTCCTCGATGAATTTAAGTACCACATTTCAAGAATCACCTTAGCGGGTCTAGGTCTTGTCAGGGATARGCGTGCATTTAATCC
>NZ_APHW01000061.1 GCF_002741985.1 Vibrio rotiferianus CAIM 577 = LMG 21460 | reverse complement strand
ATCAAGCATCGGCTCAGAGTCCACACAATCAACTACAGGGGGCGCAAATGTCAAAGCAGGGCATGATGAGGCTTTTAGCGTAAGCTTCGGAGATTGATAGAGGAAGCGGAAGACGCAGCGGTGGATAGTGAGGCGTTTGGTCAGAGTGCTATCCATGCGCTAATTCTTGAACACATCGAGAGCCACGCTTACCCGAACAGCTCGAAATACGACTGACGCGCTATCGCTTGTCGGATTCGCACCAGGCATGAAAAGACTTCGCTATTTCATGCCTGGCACAAATCTCAATTTAAAGGAGATAAACCTATGTTAGAACTACTAATTTTATTGTTTTTAATTCTGTAAGGAGATTCAAAGGGATGTTTAAAAAGATATTGATCGTGTCAGTGTGTGCAGTTCTTGGGGCTTGTGCATCGCATGAAGATTTAGTGCTTAACTCAGGATGCCCAACAGGGGCGTCTATGGCTGAAATTAAACAAGGTTGCAATCAGCCAGAGACACCAGAGCAAACACAGAAAAGAATCGAAACGTATTACCGGTATCTAGCCGTTCTGCAGGAAGACGCGAATAAAAACAAATCGCTATAATTCTGTAKRKGATTTCGTT
>NZ_APHW01000045.1 GCF_002741985.1 Vibrio rotiferianus CAIM 577 = LMG 21460 | reverse complement strand
TTTCGGAAATCCCAGACTCAAATGGTTTTTACTACCTAATCTGGGCTTATCGCAAGTTAATACGTCCTTCATCGCCTCTGACTGCCAAGCATCCACCGTGTACGCTTAGTCACTTAACCATACAACCCGAAGGAGTTTCGAGTTGATGAACAAGTCACCAAAGTTGTCTGCAATTTTTATACATGATGCAGACTCGATTTTGCCGGACTCAATTTTTCTTCTACCTTACTTTAAAAAAGTAAGACAAAAGCCAAGAACACTTGAATGTGTTGTATTGGTGTTTGTCTTAAAGACAAACATTGAGAACTTTACAATCAACAATAAATTGTTGATTTGTCAGCTTTCCAAATTGTTAAAGAGCAGATTTTCTAATGAAAACCATTTTTAAAAACTCTCAAGAGAGAATGTTTAAAGATGGTGGGCGATACCGGGCTCGAACCAGTGACCCCCTGCTTGTAAGGCAGGTGCTCTCCCAACTGAGCTAATCGCCCACATTAGTTTTACTTCTTGTGGAAGAAGGTTTTCAAGATGGTGGAGCTATGCGGGATCGAACCGCAGACCTCCTGCGTGCAAGGCAGGCGCTCTCCCAGCTGAGCTATAGCCCCAGCTTGAAATGGTGGGTCGTGCAGGATTCGAACCTGCGACCAATTGATTAAAAGTCAACTGCTCTACCAACTGAGCTAACGACCCAATGGTATCCCGTAGGGGAGTCGAACCCCTGTTACCGCCGTGAAAGGGCGGTGTCCTAGGCCTCTAGACGAACGGGACACTGGATTGAAGATATTGGGATATCTTCGTCTCTTTTACTTATAAACCGTATCAATCTGTGTGGACACTCATCGTGAGTAATCATCTATAAGGAGGT
>NZ_APHW01000096.1 GCF_002741985.1 Vibrio rotiferianus CAIM 577 = LMG 21460 | reverse complement strand
GATTGTTCAAAAAATAGATTACCTTTTAAGTTCAGGTTATTTTAGAACCGTTGAGGTAACTTATAATGAAAGAAAAGATAATTTTCATCCCCATATTCATGCTTTAATATTAGTTAATAAAGCGGATTATCAAAAATATTTTAAATTACAAGATAGAACTATTTTTAAAACTCAAAGTTTAATTTCTAATGCTTGGCGTAATCTTTTAAAAGTTGATTACAACCCCATGTACACGCTCAAAGGATGTATAATTCTGAATTGAAAATGATTGCTGAGGTTGCTAAGTATGCGACAAAACCTAGTTCTTATATAAAAAAGAACAAAGATGGTGATTATTTTGTTTCCGAAAAAGTTTTATTAGAAATACATAACGGATTATTTAGAAAGCGTTTAATTTCTTTTGGTGGACTTTTTAAGGATATTAAAAAAGAACTATCTTTGGAAGACATAGAGAAAACTAGTGATTTGATTAATATTAGCGAAAAAGATAAGCATCATTTAAATTGTCCGCATTGTAGACAAAAACTAATAGACCATTTATATAAATTTAAACATGGTTTTTATGTTGGTTAATATAATAGTGCTTTTCGGGTTAAATGTCTTTTTATTTAGCCCGTAAAGTGCAAGGGTTTTAAAGGGCTTGCCCTTTCTAAGGAGTTTTTATGCGTGAATATATACCAAGCGAAGAAACTAAGAAATATTTAACTGAAGATGATTTGATTTATTTGGCTAAGTATCGTGACGAACTTGAACGAGAAAGCGAAATAAAAATTAAAGAATTTGAAAAAATGTTAAAACCTTTACCCCCCCCTGAATTATATGAAAAAA
>NZ_APHW01000083.1 GCF_002741985.1 Vibrio rotiferianus CAIM 577 = LMG 21460 | reverse complement strand
GTGAGGAAGGTAGTGTAGTTAATAGCTGCATTATTTGACGTTAGCGACAGAAGAAGCACCGGCTAACTCCGTGCCAGCAGCCGCGGTAATACGGAGGGTGCGAGCGTTAATCGGAATTACTGGGCGTAAAGCGCATGCAGGTGGTTTGTTAAGTCAGATGTGAAAGCCCGGGGCTCAACCTCGGAATTGCATTTGAAACTGGCAGACTAGAGTACTGTAGAGGGGGGTAGAATTCAGGTGTAGCGGTGAAATGCGTAGAGATCTGAAGGAATACCGGTGGCGAAGGCGGCCCCCTGGACAGATACTGACACTCAGATGCGAAAGCGTGGGGAGCAAACAGGATTAGATACCCTGGTAGTCCACGCCGTAAACGATGTCTACTTGGAGGTTGTGGCCTTGAGCCGTGGCTTTCGGAGCTAACGCGTTAAGTAGACCGCCTGGGGAGTACGGTCGCAAGATTAAAACTCAAATGAATTGACGGGGGCCCGCACAAGCGGTGGAGCATGTGGTTTAATTCGATGCAACGCGAAGAACCTTACCTACTCTTGACATCCAGAGAACTTTTCAGAGATGAATTGGTGCCTTCGGGAACTCTGAGACAGGTGCTGCATGGCTGTCGTCAGCTCGTGTTGTGAAATGTTGGGTTAAGTCCCGCAACGAGCGCAACCCTTATCCTTGTTTGCCAGCGAGTAATGTCGGGAACTCCAGGGAGACTGCCGGTGATAAACCGGAGGAAGGTGGGGACGACGTCAAGTCATCATGGCCCTTACGAGTAGGGCTACACACGTGCTACAATGGCGCATACAGAGGGCAGCCAACTTGCGAGAGTGAGCGAATCCCAAAAGTGCGTCGTAGTCCGGATCGGAGTCTGCAATCG
>NZ_APHW01000111.1 GCF_002741985.1 Vibrio rotiferianus CAIM 577 = LMG 21460 | reverse complement strand
GAACCGACTAATGTTGAAAAATTAGCGGATGACTTGTGGCTAGGGGTGAAAGGCCAATCAAACCTGGAGATAGCTGGTTCTCCCCGAAAGCTATTTAGGTAGCGCCTCGGACGAATACTACTGGGGGTAGAGCACTGTTAAGGCTAAGGGGGGGGTCATCCCGACTTACCAACCTTTGCAAACTCCGAATACCAGTAAGTACTATCCGGGAGACACACGGCGGGTGCTAACGTCCGTCGTGGAGAGGGAAACAACCCAGACCGCCAGCTAAGGTCCCAAATTATAGCTAAGTGGGAAACGATGTGGGAAGGCTTAGACAGCTAGGATGTTGGCTTAGAAGCAGCCATCATTTAAAGAAAGCGTAATAGCTCACTAGTCGAGTCGGCCTGCGCGGAAGATGTAACGGGGCTAAGCTATAAACCGAAGCTGCGGCAATGAAGTTTACTTCATTGGGTAGGGGAGCGTTCTGTAAGCCGTTGAAGGTGAGTTGTAAAGCTTGCTGGAGGTATCAGAAGTGCGAATGCTGACATGAGTAACGATAAAGGGGGTGAAAAACCTCCTCGCCGGAAGACCAAGGGTTCCTGTCCAACGTTAATCGGGGCAGGGTAAGTCGACCCCTAAGGCGAGGCCGAAAGGCGTAGTCGATGGGAAACGGGTTAATATTCCCGTACTTCTTACAATTGCGATGGGGGGGGACGGAGAAGGCTAGGTGGGCCTGGCGACGGTTGTCCAGGTTCAAGTGTGTAGGCTGAAGAGTTAGGTAAATCCGGCTCTTCTTAAGGCTGAGACACGACGTCGAGCTACTACGGTAGTGAAGTCATTGATGCCATGCTTCCAGGAAAAGCCTCTAAGCTTCAGATTGTAAGGAATCGTACCCCAAACCGACACAGGTGGTCGGGTAGAGAATACCAAGGCGCTTGAGAGAACTCGGGTGAAGGAACTAGGCAAAATGGTACCGTAACTTCGGGAGAAGGTACGCTCTCGACGGTGAAGTCCCTCGCGGATGGAGCTATTGAGAGTCGCAGATACCAGGTGGCTGCAACTGTTTATTAAAAACACAGCACTGTGCAAAATCGTAAGATGACGTATACGGTGTGACGCCTGCCCGGTGCCGGAAGGTTAATTGATGGGGTTAGACTTCGGTCGAAGCTCTTGATCGAAGCCCCGGTAAACGGCGGCCGTAACTATAACGGTCCTAAGGTAGCGAAATTCCTTGTCGGGTAAGTTCCGACCTGCACGAATGGCGTAATGATGGCCACGCTGTCTCCACCCGAGACTCAGTGAAATTGAAATCGCTGTGAAGATGCAGTGTACCCGCGGCTAGACGGAAAGACCCCGTGAACCTTTACTACAGCTTGGCACTGAACATTGACCCTACATGTGTAGGATAGGTGGGAGGCTTTGAAACCAGCACGCCAGTGTTGGTGGAGCCGTCCTTGAAATACCACCCTTGTAGTGTTGATGTTCTAACGTCGACCCCTTATCGGGGTTACGGACAGTGCCTGGTGGGTAGTTTGACTGGGGCGGTCTCCTCCCAAAGCGTAACGGAGGAGCACGAAGGTGGGCTAATCACGGTTGGACATCGTGAGGTTAGTGCAATGGCATAAGCCCGCTTGACTGCGAGAATGACAATTCGAGCAGGTGCGAAAGCAGGTCATAGTGATCCGGTGGTTCTGAATGGAAGGGCCATCGCTCAACGGATAAAAGGTACTCCGGGGATAACAGGCTGATACCGCCCAAGAGTTCATATCGACGGCGGTGTTTGGCACCTCGATGTCGGCTCATCACATCCTGGGGCTGAAGTCGGTCCCAAGGGTATGGCTGTTCGCCATTTAAAGTGGTACGCGAGCTGGGTTTAGAACGTCGTGAGACAGTTCGGTCCCTATCTGCCGTGGGCGTTGGAAGATTGAAGGGGGCTGCTCCTAGTACGAGAGGACCGGAGTGGACGAACCTCTGGTGTTCGGGTTGTGTCGCCAGACGCATTGCCCGGTAGCTAAGTTCGGAATCGATAACCGCTGAAAGCATCTAAGCGGGAAGCGAGCCCTGAGATGAGTCTTCCCTGATACTTTAAGTATCCTAAAGGGTTGTTCGAGACTAGAACGTTGATAGGCAGGGTGTGTAAGCGTTGTGAGGCGTTGAGCTAACCTGTACTAATTGCCCGTGAGGCTTAACCATACAACACCCAAGGGGTTTTGATGGACTCAATGTAAGAACATTGAATGTGTTAAGAACTGAAAACAGCTTTCCAGAATTAAAGAATTTGCTTGGCGACCATAGCGATTTGGACCCACCTGATTTCCATTCCGAACTCAGAAGTGAAACGAATTAGCGCCGATGGTAGTGTGGGGCTTCCCCATGTGAGAGTAGGACATCGCCAGGCTTTAAATATCGTTACCTGTATAAACAAGTAACAACATCACCAGTGTACTAATCTGTTGATGACAATTTGTGGAGAGATGGCTGAGTGGTTGAAAGCACCGGTCTTGAAAACCGGCATACGTTAATAGCGTATCTAGGGTTCAAATCCCTATCTCTCCGCCACTACACAGAAAGCCCGTTGAGAAATCAACGGGCTTTCGTCATTTCTGACGTTTGAGAATTAGACGGGGTTTGCATCAAATCTCTAGTCGATCGAGTCCCAAATCTCAGAACGATTAAGAAGTCTCGCTAGAAATAGCGGGGCTTTTGTCGTTTTTAGTATTTGGAAATTAGCTAAAGCTTTGCCACTACGAGAATTTGAAAACGAACAGGTTGCAGTGTCACTCACTATCTATAATGGTGATTTTTCTAAGCTTAACTTTATGAATTTTAGGCACAAAAAAGCCCAAGCTAAGCAGCTTGGGCTTTTTAATATCTGTTGTTTAAAAGAGTGATTAGAACTCTTTCGGAGCAAAACCTGTCATTACGTCTAGGCGCAATTCTTTACCCACTTTTGTTAATGGGTGAACGATAACTAGACCACGAACACGCTTCTTAAGCTTACCAATGTCTGCTTGCTCAGCTTTTGTGATTTCACGAGAAAATGGCATATCAAGCAGGCTCTTACGCTCTTTGTTAAGTTCGTATGTTTGCTTGTGCTTAAGTTGGTTAAGTTTCTTCGTTAGATCGTCAACTTCATTCGTGAACTTAGTAATCATTTCATGATCACCACGAGAACGTGCCGCATCCAGTTTGCGTTGGCAAGTATCTAAACGGTTGTGCAGCTTTTGAATATCGGTTTTTATGCTCATGGTAATTGGACTCAAATTTTTAATGGTCGAGGAGTATAGCATAGCTGAAATTCAACGCTCTACTATACTGCTCGATCTATTGATTTAGTTGATCAGTTCATTGCCTGACGCATTGCCCGCAAAGAAAGCATCAACGTTGTTTAAAGTTACTGAAGCTATGTTGTTCAGCGCTTCATGAGTCAAGAAGGCTTGGTGCCCTGTGAACAATACGTTGTGACAAGCGGATAGGCGGCGGAACACGTCATCGACAATTACGTCGTTTGATTTGTCTTGGAAGAATAGGTCTTTTTCATTGTCATACACGTCTAAACCTAGTGCGCCAATTTTGCCCTGTTTTAGTGCTTCAATAGCGGCGACTGAATCAAGCAATTCACCACGGCTAGTATTAATGATCATGACGCCATCTTTCATTTGAGAGAAGGCTTGATCATTCAATAAGTGGTAGTTTTCTTCGCTCATAGGGCAATGGAGAGAAATGACGTCTGCGTTGGCGTAAATTTCTTCGAGAGAACAGTAGCGAGCGCCCATTTCTAGTGCAAGTGGGTTTTCATAAGGGTCATAGCAAAGCAGTTCCATGCCTAAGCCTTTGAAGATACGCATAGTCGCGATACCAATTTTACCGGTGCCAACAATGCCTACGGTTTTTCCATAGAAGTTGAAACCGACCAAGCCTTCTAGGTTGAAGTTTGCATCACGTGTACGCTGATACGCTTTATGTAGTCGGCGATTCAGGCACATCATCATACCGACCGTATGCTCAGCGACGGCTTCTGGGGAATAGGCTGGAACGCGAACTACTTGCAGGCCTAGCTCCTTTGCAGCCTCTAAATCTACTTTGTCAAAACCAGCACAGCGCATAGCGATAAGCTTAGTACCGTTTAGAGAAAGCTGTTTAAGTACAGGTGCAGATAAGTCATCGTTAACGAAGGCACATACCACTTCACAACCTTGCGCCATTTTCGCTGTTTTAGAGGTCAATCGAAAATCGTGATAGTGGAACTCGAAGTCCCGATGATTTTTGATTTTATTGAAAGAGGCTTCGTCATAGGATTTTGCACTGAAAAAAGCGATGTTAAGCATAATACCCTCTCTATTTGTGCTGAATTTATAAAGTAATCTCCTTATAAAGTAATATAACTTGGTTGCAATAAGTAGTGATATTTGTACATATTAAGTTTGCTTTGGTATTACCTTATGATTAGCATGGCTGCTCTTTGGTGTTCCCTTAAGTTGTAAGAGTTAGGCGTTCTGGCGATGTCAGTAAAATGGTTGTCTTTAATCTTGTGTTGTTTTTTTATCCCTCTTACGCAGGCTGCTGTAGATTTGGTCAAAGTAGACAAATCTAAGCGCAGAATGTACCTAATGGAAAATGGCGAGGTGGTGAAAGAATACCGAATTGCGTTAGGCGCTAATCCCAAAGGACACAAACAGCAAGAAGGGGATAATAGAACCCCAGAAGGTGATTACACCCTAGATTATGTGATTAATGATTCTGCTTTCTATCGTTCTGTCCACATCAGTTACCCAGATGCGATTGACCGTTTGGAGGCCCATCGACGAGGTGTATCTCCTGGTGGAGACATAAAGGTTCATGGTCTCAAGAATGGTGAGACGCAATCCCCTCAGTTTATTCAAAGCTTTGATTGGACCAATGGTTGTATCGCTATTACCAACGAAGAGATGGATGAGTTTATCAAGTTGGTCAAAATGGGAACCCCAATTACCATTGAATGGTAATGAAGTTCCAGATTCCAATATTATGAATTAGACATGAATCGGCTAGGGTGATCGCTAAAGATGCCATCCAAGGCTGGTAAGTGTTTTAGCTTATTTGGGTTGTTGACCGTATAGCACATCACCTTATAGCCCGCTTGTTGTAGTTTATTGATTTGGCGTGAACGCACCCAGTTAATATTGAGGTTGCAGCTGTAAGCATTTACCTCTTCCAACAACAGCTTATCTTGACGAGTAAAGAACTCACTTAATACTCCTAACCGATAGCCAGTACAGTGCTTGTGTAGTGCTCTAATCACATCATGACTAAAGCTTGATAAAAGGATGCGCTCATGAGCTAATGGACTTTCAGAGAGCGTTTGAGCGACTATTTGAGCAACATCTTCTGCGGAATGGTGATCGACTTTTACTTCAATATTGAGGTTCAGGTTATTTTCTGCTGCGAGCTCTAGCAGCTCTGATAATGTCATGATGGATTCATTGACAAACTCATCGCTAAACCAGCGACCAAAATCCAACGTTCGAAGTTCTGATAAGGTCATTTGGTCAACTCGACCTCGACCATTGCTACAACGGTTTACTGTGTGATCATGACAAACTACCAGTACGTTGTCTTTGGTTGGTTGAACATCTACTTCAACCCAATGCAGTCCCATATCAATGGCGGCTTGAATACTGGCTTTCGTGTTTTCTGGATACTTACCTGCCACACCTCGGTGGCCAATCAATAGCGTTGTCATATACGTCTATTCTCAATAAGAAACTGCAAAGAATTGTACTCCTTTTTCGTTTCTAGAGTCGAAATGTATGGGATTATTTTTTATTTATGAAAACAAAGAAGAAATTGCCATCATTTAAACTCGATCGAATAGAGAAAGACTAGCTTAGATAAGTATTCTAGGTATCATAAAGTAATTGGACTTTTATGCTCTCGCGGCCCACGCTTTTAGGGTGAATATTAAGAGAGGGTGTAACTATATTTTCAGGGAGAGAAGTATGAAGATTGGTGTAATTGGCGCTGGTGCCGTTGGTGTTGGAGTATGTAATTACTTACTGACCATGGGTAGCGTAAGTGAATTGGTTCTACTGGATCAGAACTTAGAGCGTGCCGAAGGGGAGGTTTTCGACTTCCGTCATACTGCTGCACTTACGTTCTCTAAAAACACTCACATTATTCCTACCGATGATTATCTAGATCTCCTAGGTGCAGATATTGTTGTGATTACTGCAGGCGCGCAGATTAAACAAGGCCAGACTCGAATCGATATTGCAGAAATTAACGCTAAGATTGGTGTTGAAATTGCTCGAAAGATTGAGCGAGTGGCTCCTAATGCAACATTGATTGTTGTTTCTAATCCTTGTGATATTGTCGCACACTTCATCGCGGCTAATACTGGTTTCGATAACAACAGAGTCATTAGCAGTGGCTGTGTGATTGATACGGCACGTTTGATGAGTATCGTCGCAAATCGTGTTGATTTGGATCCTAAGAACATTTTTGGCTACGTTCTTGGTGAACACGGTAGTAACTGCTTTACGCCTAAAAGTCTCATTTCCATCGCAGGGCAACCCGCAGACTACTACTGTGATACACACCATATAGCGCGTATTGATGCAGATGAGTTACTCGAAGCTGTCAAACAAGCTGGTTACGAGATCTTTCGCCGTAAACAAAATACGGTTCATGGTATTGCCGCGAGTGTATTTCGTATTATTCAGGCTATTAAGATTAATGAGCGTTCCGTCCTTCCTGTCGGTACTATGATGACCGGGCAATATGGGGTAGAAGGTGTGGTGCTCAGCTTACCGACAATTGTTGGTAAAAAAGGTGCAGAGTCAGTACTTACTCACCCATTTACAGAAGAAGAATTGGAAACCTTGCATTCCATTGGTAGCAACTTGCGCAGTATCGTTGAAGATGTTGCTAAAGTGACAGGTCTAAAGTGCTGATTTAGCAGATATTATATATAACGAACAAAACTTGAATTAGCTCACTGAAAAGTGGGCTTTTTTTGTACCGTTTTTCGATGTAAAAACCACAAAAACTATGGTTGTTTAATGTGTAAATGAGTAATAGAATGCGAACCATTTTTATTTGAGTGGTAATTGAACATGTCTCGAGTTTTGATCGTAGATGATGACGTTCCGTTGTGTGAATTGTTAGAGGCAGTATTGCAAGAAGAGGGTTATACCGTTTCTTCGGTGCATTGCGGTGAAAGTGCGTTGCAGTATATGGAAAAAACACCAGTTGACTTGGTTCTTCTTGATGTGATGCTGCCAAACCTAAATGGTATGCAAGTTGCTCGTCGTATTTGTCAACGCTTTGCCACTCCGATTCTGATGCTCACCGCGCTAAATGATGAGAACTCAATGTTAGATGGCTATCAAGCTGGGGCCGACCAGTACATCGGTAAGCCATTTAATGTCGCTGAGCTGTTGATGCGCATAAAAGCGATTCTTCGCCGAGTAGGTTTGGAACGTCAGCGACAAGCGATGTGCAGTACTGTGCAAAGTATTAGTGGTCAACTAAATAGCTTGCCATTGACAGGTACTGAAGCTGATTTGCTTGGTTATCTGGTTAAAAATCAGGGTATTGTGGTCTCTAAAGCTGAGTTGCAAACCGAAGTTTTAAAGAAAGAACTGAGCCCGTTTGATCGTAATCTGGATATGCATATCAGCAATATACGTCGAAAACTGGTGGAAGCGGGCTTGTCTAAACAGCATATTAAAACGTTTCGTGGTAAAGGTTATAGCTACCTAGAGGCTGTGACGAGCTAATGAAGTTTGTGTGCCCATCCTACATCGCTAAGCGCAGAGACAGCCTTGCATTTCAACTTTTTAGCTATATGACTGCCATCGTCATTAGCATTTTGGCCGTCCAAGCTGTTGCTGAGCAAGCATTGGTTAAAGCGATGCTTAAAGTTCCAGCAGCAGTCAAAACTGAAATGCTGGATTTGGCTCATCAAGCCAACGTGTTGATTGAAGACGGGGACATGGATGAATTGGCGGATTGGGCCAATGCTCAGCATTTTTATTTGTTTGTTTTAAATGAAAACCAACACCCAATAACGCATCGCCTAATGCACCCTCATTTTGAGTTTAAGTTGAAATTCAAAAGGAGTTTAGACGAGCAGCTAGAAGGTAAAGTCAGTAGACCTATTTTCAGTATTCCTCTTATTGGTAACAATAGCTTAGTCATTCAGCTACCGCACCGTTTGCACCCAGCCCATGATTTCATTCTCTACTTTTCAATACTTAAGGTAATCATTGCTGCGGTCATTTTAGCTCTCTTTTCGCTGTTGATGGCAAGGAATCTACAACAGCCTTTGGATCGACTTAGAGAAGCCAGCAATAAGCTGTCGGCTGGTGATTTCAACGTGAGCGTGGTTGCTGAACTGAAATCAAACACGCGCGAGTTCAATGAACTGGCTCGAGACTTTGATCACATGACCAAAGAGATCCACTCGTTGGCGGAAAAGCAACGTCGTCTAATCCGCGACGTGTCTCATGAGTTACGTACGCCTCTTGCCCGTCAGAATTTGGTATTACACCTGTTAAGAAAGCGTGTCGGTGATAGCGAACAGAGTCTAGTGAATCGTATGGAAGAAGAAGCCAATGAGCTTAATCATCTTATAGGAGAGATTCTGGAGTTCAGTCGGTTAGAAAATGCACGCTACGATACGGAGTTAAAACGCAGTGACTTAGAGCTCTTGCTTGCCCCTCAAGTAGAGCGTTGCAAAATAGATTTGAAAGCTGAGCAGAAGCTTTCATTTGATTGTGAAGCAACAAGAACAAAGGCACAGTGTGATGACACTTTAGTGGTTCGATGTTTAAACAATCTGATTGGTAATGCGATCAAGTACGCAGGGGAGACTGCTCAGATTGATGTTTCGTTATCGAATAAAATCGCCGATAAGCATAGTTATTTGGCGGTGACCATTTCTGATGATGGTCCCGGTATTCCAAAGGATAAGCTGTCAGATATATTTGACCCATTTACCCGCCTAGATGCATCTCGCGACAAAAAGCTCGGTGGTTATGGCCTAGGACTAGCGATAGTTAAAGAGTCGATGAGAATGATGGGGGGTAAAGTCATTGCATCTAATCGCCCTGAAGGTGGACTTGCAGTTACCTTGCTGTTCAGACAGTAGGCTAAATCATAGTGAAGGGAAAAATGTGATTTACATCTAGTTCACGAAGCAAATTGAACACTACCTCTTTACAAACCTTTACGAATGCAAAGAATGTAAATTTAATGCAAATGGTAATGGTTGTCATTTATATTCACTGCCGAAATAATTAAAAGGGAATCGCGTTGTTTAAGATGCGACCCGAAAATAGTCGGAGTGAAAGGATATGTTTACTAAGAGCCAATTGGCATTAGTGATCGGTGCGGTGTTAGCAGCGCCTGCAGTGGCAGAAGTTCAAACAACAGATGAACACCTCGTAGTTGAAGGCCGTGAATTTGGTTACAAAGCGGATACCAACACAACAGCAATGCGTATGGAAATGACGCAACTGGAAACTCCAGGGCAAGTTGCTGTTATTGATGAAGCAGTAATCGATGAGCAACGTGCAAGCACACTAGGTGAAGTTCTACAAAATGACGCGAGTGTTAGTGCGGGCGGTACAAGCCGTAACCGTGAGCGCTTCTCACTACGTGGTTTTGAACTAAGCAGCTCAGATGGCTTCCTACGCGATGGTCGTCAGCACTGGTCTCACTACCGTCAACCAATTGAGCTTTTAGAGCGAGTTGAAGTTCTTAAGGGTCCTTCAGGCCTACTTTACGGTAAGTCTGAGCCGGGTGGCCTTGTGAACATGGTTTCGAAGAAGCCAACAACAGAAACGCAAGCAAGCTTGAGCCAAGATATCGGTTCAAACGATCATTCTCGTACAGTACTAGACGTGAGTGGTGCATTGAATGAAGAAGAGACGCTACGTGCTCGCGCCATTCTTGCAAAAGAAAGCTACGGCTCATGGCGCGAATACGGTGACGGTACCGAGCCAGAAACGGACCGTGCGGTTGGTGGTTTAGTTGTGGAGTACGACATCACTGAAAACGTGATGGTTTCTGCACATTATGACCGTACCAAAGATGAAGGCAGTGTGGATTCAGGTGCTTACATCGTAGACGGTAAGCCTGTGCTTGGAGACAAGTATATTTGGGATGCACAATGGTCGAAGATCGATAACGATGTAGAAAACTACGGTATCGACATTAATGCGCAAGTTACAGATAACGTAAATGTGAAAGCGGGTTATAACCGTCAAGATTTCAAACGTTTTGATGTGGAGTCTTACCCGAAATTCGATATGTACGAAAAAGACGGTACGGTTAAGCACAAAGGTAACGAGCGTTCTGATAACTGGGTATTTGATACTGCGTACGTAGATGTGACGACAGATTTTTCACTATTTGGCACAGAAAACACCCTTTTAGTTGGCGTAAACTATCTAGATTACAGCTACGACCGTTTTATGGCGTTCCATGATCAAGCGTACGTCCCTGCGGGCGAAACCGTTGTTAAGCCAGAGCCAACAAGCTCTAAAAAGTGGCCGACCAGCGAATATGATACTTGGGGTATCTACGCGCAAAACATGATGACAATCAACGATTATTGGCAAGTACTAGCGGGTGTTCGTTACGATGAAAAGCGTAGTGATACATTAACTGAGAGCCAAGTATCACCAAAGCTGGGCGTTATCTTTCATCCTGCGAGCAACGGTTCAATCTATGTCCAGTACTCTGAAAGCTTTATGCCACAAGGTGCGGTAAGTGATACTGATTTTACCAATGATGGTGAGGAGCTAGAAGCTGAGCGCGGTATTTCTTACGAAGTAGGTACTAAATGGGAACTGTTTGATGAGCGTTTATACCTAACTGGTGCGTTGTTTGACATTACTTTGGAAAATGTTCGAATAGATGTTAACGATCCAAACAATCCTGGCATGGAACTAGCGACGCAAGATGGTGAGCAAGTGCACCGAGGTGCTGAGGTCCTAGCGCAAGGTTTCGTTACTGATGAGCTATCTCTGACTGCTTCTGCAATGTACTTAGACGCAGAATTGACTAGAAGTAAGTACTATCAAGGCAACCGTCCGGCAGACGTTCCAGAGTTTTCAGCAAGTGTTTGGTCGAGCTACAAAGTTCAGAACAACACCAACGTAAACCTGGGATTGATTTATGAAGGTGAACGCTACGGCGACGCGGCGAACACATTTAAGAAAGATGGGTATGCACGTATTGATATGGGCGTGTCATACACACACAAGTATGATGAGAAGTTGGACATAGTAACTCGATTCAACGTGGAAAACCTGTTCGATACTGACTACTTAGCAGGTGGCGGTAGCACAAATGGTGATCAAGCGGGAGCGAGTAATGTAGTGATAGGTGAGGGCCGAAACTACATGGCGACAATCCAGTTCAAATACTGATAACAATCTGATTTTTAAAGGGGAAGAAGAGTCTTCCCCTTTAGTCGTTTTTGGAAAACAGAAATATAACTCGTATGAATCTAATGAAATCAAGTATCGCTCTGTTGATCTCATCGGTTTTGATTCCCGTTCACGCGGAAAATCTTAACGATGCACAAGCAGTGCAGAGTAAAACAAACCAAGCGTCGGCAGTGAGCCAAAAGCGCATTGATGCAAGTGCAGAGAAGTCTTTGTCTCTAGAAGCTGAAATTGAGCAGCTGCAAGAAGAAGTCAGCAACTTGAAGATTTATCGCGATCACCTGTCAAATCTTGTCGATAGCCAGAATGACGAAGTCGCCAGTTTGAACGAGCAGATTGAGCAGATCGCTCAGACTCGTCAAGGCGTAGTGCCTTTGATGTATCACATGCTTGATGGCCTTAAAACGATTGTGGCGAATGATAAACCTATCCGCAAAGCACAGCGTGAAGAGCGCATTGAAAAACTTGATGCCATGATGACCCGAGCTGACGTCGCGGATGCTGAAAAATTCCGTCGAATTCTAGAAGCGTACCAAATTGAAATGGACTACGGCACTAAGATTGCTGTTTACCAAGGTAAGATCGCTTTGGACAGCAACGACCAAGTTGAAGCCGATATTCTCTACTTAGGCCGTGTGTCACTTATTGCGCGCAGCCTGTCTGGTGAGCATTTCTGGAGTTGGTCTCAGCAACAAAAAGCATGGCAAGCCGTTGCTACGGAACAGAAAGCAGAACTCGATAACGCATTTGCTATGGCGAACAAACAGATAGCACCGAGCATGCTTACTTTGCCTGTGTCTCTAAACGTTGCGGAGGGCAAATAAATGATGAAGAAATGGCTATCAGTCGCATTGATTTCTAGCGCTGCGCTTCTACCGCACACCACATTTGCAAGCGATACTTTGCTGCAGAAAGCACAGCAAGAGAACCGCCAACAGCAGTCACACAACGTGGCTCGTGAGTCTGGCTTTAAGCAAACTCAACAAGAGCTGCAAGCAATGAAAAACAAGCTTGTAGCAGAGCGTGTAGCGTTACAGGCAGAAGCTGACACGCTTGGCGTGACGTTCAGTGAAAATGAAGCAGAGCTTGCACAGCTAGAAGAAAAACTGCGCCTTGAAACAGGCAGCTTAGGTGAGTTGTTTGGTGTGGTTCGCCAAAATGCAAAAGAACTGGAAGCAGAACTTAAGCACTCTGTTACTGGTGTAGACGCAAACTCTTACCAGCAAAATATCGCCGACATTGTTGCCGCTAAATCACTACCAACATTGCCACAGCTTCAAGCAATGTGGCGCAGTATGGAAGAGCAAGTCAAAGCAAGTGGCGAGATAGCGAACGTGTCCTTCTCATTGCTTGATGGTGAAGGGCGTGAGCAAACCGTTGATGGTGTCCGCCTTGGCTCAATGGCGCTGTTGAACGATGCGGGTTACGTAAAATGGAATGGTCAACGCGGTGATGCAGTTAGCTATCTCCGCCAACCAGAGAATGGTCCAACGGCAAGCAGCGTAAAGGCTGGTGAAATCGATGCCGTAGTGATTGACCCATCTCGTGGCATTCTACTTGAGCAATTAGCAAATTCACCAACCATGGCCGATCGCCTGAACGCAGGTGGTGTGGTTGGTAAGATCATTCTTGGCTTGTTAGCGATTGGTTTGATCATCGCGTTGGTTCGCGGTGTGTCACTAATGATTGCTCGTCAGAAAATCGCCAAACAGCTTAAGAATCCAGCTCAACCAGAAGATAACCCACTCGGTCGTATCTTAGCGGTTTACCACAAAGACAAGCACCGCAGTGTAGAAGCGCTTGAGCTTCGTCTACTAGAAGCTGTCGTGGATGAGCAAACGCACCTTGAGAAAGGCCTATCAATGCTGAAACTGCTTGCTGCTCTGGCGCCGATGCTTGGTCTACTGGGTACAGTAACAGGCATGATCGAAACGTTCCAAGTGATCACTCAGTTTGGTAACGGTGACCCGAAAGTGATGGCTGGTGGTATCTCAATGGCATTGGTGACCACTGTACTTGGTCTCGTTGCAGCAATGCCGCTGCTTCTGGCACACAACGTATTAAGCTCTCAAGCAGAGAACATTCGCAATATTCTTGAGAAGCAAGGTATTGGCCTTGTGGCAGAACAAGCTGAGCGTGATATGCCAAAAGGCCAAAAAGCACCGAATACAGTAGCGGAGAACGCAGCGTAATGGAGCAGATCCTACTCAACACATTGGGTTTGATCAGTGAGGATTGGGCCTCAACCTTGATGCGCTTTATGCAGCAAGGTGGCCAAATCCTATGGTGGTTGGCAGCCGTAGTTGCGGTGTGCTGGTTACTGGTTATGGAGCGTGTTCTTTACCTAACAACGGAATTTCCAAAGGTGAAGAAACAGCTTTGTGCGCAGTGGTTAGCAAGAGCCGATCATCACTCTTGGTACGCGCATCAAATCCGCGAAGGATGGATAGCTAAAGCGCACATTGAACTGCGTCAAAACCTATCAACGATTAAAGTCCTTGTGGCCATTTGTCCAATGCTAGGTCTATTAGGAACGGTAACAGGTATGATTACGGTTTTTGATGTGATGGCCACACAAGGTAGCAGCAATCCAAAATTGATGGCTTCTGGCATTTCACTTGCGACGCTGCCAACCATGGCAGGTATGGTCGCAGCACTTGCTGGCATGTTTGTGCATGCGCGCTTAAGTAAAGTGTGTGAACGCAAAGCCCTCCAGTTAGAACAATCTTTAAGGAGTCAGAAGTGAGACTCGGACGTAGAACCAATCGACAGGATGAAGCACAGATCGACTTAACTTCGATGCTGGATATTGTCTTCATCATGTTGATCTTCTTCATTGTGACTAGCTCATTTGTGCGTGAGTCTGGTGTAGAAGTGAATCGCCCTCAAGCATCGAATGTCGTTAGTCAAAAAGATGCGGGCATTTTTATTGCGGTAACTGCTGCAAATGATGTGTACATCGATAAACGTTTGGTGGATATCGAGCGTGTGGAAGCCACCATTGAGCACCTATTGCTTGAGCAGCCAGATGCATCGCTTGTGATTCAAGCTGATGAGCATGCTTACAATGGTACGGTTGTGAAAGTTATGGATGCGGCGAAGGGCGCTGGTGTGAAGAACATTGCTTTGGCGGCGGAGAAACCTTAATGAAAAGGCTATTACTCGCGCTACCAGCATCAGTTTTGATCGCGGTGAGCTTGTTTAGCTTTATGGCGTGGATGGTCGATAAGGGCAATCAACGTGCACCTAAACCTTCGGAGGCGGTGCGCTTTGATATGGTGATGGTAGAGAATGATGCTGATGTTCAACGTCGTCAACGCTCTGTACCTGAGCAGCCTGAACCACCAGAATCGCCAGAGCCGATGGATCTGTCTCAAGCGGAAACCCAAGTAGAGCCAATGAGCCAAGTCACGCCAATCAGCGCATTGGGTTTGAATACCGCACTGGATGGTATCGCGATCAGTGCGCCGAACTTAAAAGGCAGCATGGGCAACCAACAGGCGATAATGCTTTACAGCCCAGAGCCTCGTTACCCAAGTAAAGCGGTTAAGCGGAAGATCGAAGGCTACGTGACGATGCGCTTTACTATTGATGCGACAGGTCGTCCTAAAGACATTGAAGTGATAGATGCTAAACCTAAGAGAATGTTCGAGAAAGAAGCCATTCGTGCATTGAAAAAGTCGAAGTATCAGCCGAAGGTTGAAAATGGTGTAGCGGTCGAGCGCTTTGGGCAAACCAGAAGAGTGGAGTTCAAGTTAGCTAAATGATGAAGCAATTCTTAATCGGAGCGGTATTAAGCCTGAGCGCTTTTACCACTGTCGCGAATGAACTGAGTCAGTACACGGCGACTCGTGTTCAACGTGCTCACAACCTGGCGCAAGAAGAAAAGCTGCAAGAAGCCATTTCCACGCTCGAAGGTCTCGACTTATCTCGTGAGTATGATCAAGCGTTTGTTGCTCGCATGCTGGGTATTTTCTACTGGCAGAATGAGCAAGTTAAGCCTGCTATCAAACAATTGGAGGTCGCAGTAAATAGCGATCTTTTGAATGACGAGCAAGCTTGGCAAACACGGAAAATGTTAGCGGATATGCTGTTAAATGAGCAGCAGTTTTCTAAAGCTCTGCCTCACTACTACGACTTGAGCAAATCGGTGCCAAAGACTCAAAAAGCGCACGATATTTGGTTGCGCATCGCGCAGTCTCACTATCAGTTGAGTCAATGGAACAAAGTGCTCTCTGCAATGGCTCGTTATGAGAAATTGGGCCAGCCAGATGAGATGGCGCCTCTGTCGATCAAATTGTCTGCAGAGCTTGAGCTGAAAAAGTGGAAACCTGCCATTGTTACGATTAAACGCCTGATTGCGATTGAGCCTGAGCGTGTGGAATGGTGGCGACAGCTTGTTGCTCTGTATTTACGTGTTGATGATGACAAGCGTGCTCTGGATTCTCTCGCTCTTGCAAAATTGCAAGGTGTCGCGTTGAACCAAGGTGATTTGAGGCTTCTCGCTCAGTTGTATGGCAAGCGTGGTATTCCAGAGCGAGCTGCACAAATATTAGGTGAGCTGAATGACATAAACTCAGACAGCAAACTTAAAGCACAACAAGCAACGTACTGGCAGATGGCCAAGGAATGGATAATTCGATTGCAAGTTGGCGCGTGGCTGCAAAGTTGGACCGTCAATATTACTGGAACTTGTCTCAACTGCTTGTTCAAGAGGGGCAATACAAAGATGCATTAGTTGCCTTGGACGAGGTTTCTGGGCGTAAAGCTGATGTGGCATTAGTGAAGACTCGTGCTTACTATAAGCTGAAACGTCTAGAAGATGCGCTAGCGAATGCCAAGCGCGCGAACGAGATTGAGCCATCAACTCAAGCAGAGAGTTGGGTGAAATACTTGTCTCAACTGCGCAAAGCAAAAGCGAGCCAGAATAGCTAAGTCCAATTGTAAATAGGCACGTATTGGTGCTCGAAAGACCCGGGATAACTCTCGGGTCTTTTTGTTTGTAAACAGTGAATCTGGTTCGATCTGTTTTTAAATATCATAACGTTATATTACCTCCATTCAGCGTTAAGACTGGAACGTCAGTTTTTCTTATAAGGACAGTACTATGAATCTCGATTCTGCTATCTGGCTATGGGGCCCACTTATTCTAGCGATAGGTGCGGTGTTTTTTCGGCAAAAGGTGGTTGCTCTGGTTTTACTTGGACTCACTTTGCTGAGTGCTCTGTTTATCGGTCGGATAGAGCTCACCGCATTCGTAAGTACTTTGGTGGTTTTGGGTGTTGCGTATCGACTGCCCATGTTGGCGTCGAACCAAAAAACGAAGCCCGTTTATTATTTGGGCTGGAGCGTTGTGATCATTTGGTGTGTCATGCTTTTTGTGCATGTCATTCCGGGTTTCAATAATCTGCAAGTTCTTGACAAAGTGACGGCAGGTCCACTGAGCGCACCTTTCTCGATGTATCTGAATTTAGACAAGCCGCTGGCTCTCTTTGCTCTCTTTCTCGCTTATCCTTTTTTGCTGGGCGGAGAGGCTAAAGTCAGAGTAAAGCCTGCATTGCTGGTGATGATTCTGCTGCTTTCGCTGCTGCCTATTGCCGCTATGCTTGGTGCATTAAAGCCAGAGTTGAGTCTGCCATCATGGTGGTGGCTATTTGCGTTGAACAACCTAATACTTACTTGTGTGGCTGAAGAAGCGCTGTTCCGAGGGTTTGTACAGCAATCATTTTCCCGCCGTTTTGATTGGCGACTAGGTTTAGTCATCGCTAGCATCTTGTTCGGCCTGGCTCACTTTGCTGGTGGTCCTCTACTTATTGTATTCGCAACGTTGGCGGGACTGGGCTACGGACTGGTATTTCATTTCACGGGCCGTTTATGGTGCGCGGTGTTAGCCCATTTCTTATTTAACTTCTGCCATTTGGTGTTCTTCACTTATCCCATTTTAGCTCGATAAACTTCTCTTTATCTGCTCTCGTTGTTTTTAGCGGGAGCCTGACGTTTACTCTAAACGTAAACAATGTAAATTAAATGCCAATACGAATGATTATCACCTAAATTAAGCGCTCATTTATTGGTGATGATTGTTTCCTATGTTGCTCAAAAGCAAAGGTGTGCAAACTTGGGCACGCCGTCTGCACATTTACATTTCTATGGCTCTTTTATTGGTGACGCTGTTCTTTGCGTTAACTGGCATCACACTAAATCGCCCAGAACTGTTCGAGCGCAGTGAACCCATCATTCAGCAACACACGCTGACCATTCCAAATGAACAACTCTTTGCTAACGAGGGAAGTTTTCAACCTAATCGAGCAGCACTACTGAGTTTCCTCACCCAAGAAACAGACTTACGAGGCACGCCATCAGCACTTGATGTGTACACCGAGGTTGAGGGCGGCGAGCTGCTCATTGGTGAGCTTTCTTTGGATTTCAAAGGCCCAGGTTACAACGCGACGGTATTCGTTGATATGACGACCGGTGAAGCTGAAGTAGAAACCACCAACTACGGCACTGTTGCGCTACTAAACGACCTACATAAAGGCCGAAACAGCGGAGAGGTTTGGAAGTGGTTTATTGATATCACTGCCTTGCTGATGGTCTTTTTTGTCTTGACTGGTGTGTGTCTGCTACTTCCAAAGAAGAAGACTTTTAGAACCTCAATGCAGTGGATGTCTTTTGGCACTGTGTTGTCACTTGTTATTTATTTTGCTGCTGTGCTATAGCGGCCTATTCAGAGAAAACCCGATGTTAAAAAAAGGCCGATCTTTTTGTCACCACTCCTTTTGCAAAATGGCTTTGATTGCAGCTTTAGCTCCTTTGCCTCTATTAGCTACGCCCTTACCTGACAGCGCAAAAGTCGATTTTGAATTTGAGTTACCCAAAATTGATACCTCAATGTATGCACGCCCTTATGTGGCACTTTGGATTGAGGATGAGAAACGTAAACCAGTGAAAACCATCCAGCTTTGGGTCGGTAAAGATGAATGGCTGAAAGATCTTCGTAGCTGGTGGCGCAAAGTAGGCCGTTATGACCGTGAACTGGTTGATGCGGTGACATCAGCAACTCGCCCGGCAGGTCAATATCGCTTTGTTTGGGATGGTACCAACGACGATGGTCAGCGCCTTGAGCAAGGTGATTACACGCTCCATGTGGAAGTGGTGCGCGAGCATGGTGGTCGTAACTACCTGCGCCAAAAAATTCAGTTAGCGGACAAAGAAGCACGCTACCAAATCAAACCAACGGAAGAGACGGGCGTAATCACCGTCAATTACCAAGTTAAGTGATAGAGAAGGAATAATAATGAAAACCAAAATGAAAGCGGTGGCACTAGCAAGCGTAATGGCGATGGGGTTAGCTGCGGCGACAACGGCACAAGCGCACCCACGTTGGGTTCTACCTTCTCATTTCACGGTATCGAAAGAAGGTGGTGATTGGCTCACGTTCGACGTGACCGCATCTCACGGGACGTTTGTTTTTGATAAACCAGCAGGCAGTGAGCAAGCGTTTGTGATCATGCCGGATGGCCGTTCTGAGCGTCCTAACTTTGTTGTGCGTGGCAAACGCCGCTCGATGTTTGACTTCTATTTCGAAGAGGAAGGCACACACAAGGTCGCGATCAACAATCAACCTAGCTATTACACCCAATATAAAGCAGGCCGTCGTGACACGGTGAAATGGGCAAAAGCGAGCAAAGCTGACCGTGCGAGCGTTATTCCGGAAAAAGCGCGTGATGTGGTGACTCAGCTAAGCTACACCCGCGCAGAAAGCTACGTAACAGTGGGCATGCCAACAGAAAAAGCATTGGAAATTGAAGGCAAATTGCTTGAGATGAAGCCGCTTACGCACCCTTCAGACATCATTGAAGGTGAAGAAGTGATCTTCCAATTTTTCTTTAATGGGGAACCTCAACAAGGTGTGACTGCGGAAATTACTCGTGAAGGTACGCTTTACCGCAACCATCAAGAGCAAATCGATGCAGTGAGTGATAAAGACGGCAAAATTACATTCACGCCGGAAGTGGCGGGCCGTTACCTAATGAAAGCCAACTACAAAGGTGAGCTGAAAAATGACCCACTAGCAGATAAAGCCAGTGCGAATGTTCACCTGACTTTTGAAACGCAACTTAACTAATCAAAGCTTAGCTCAGTGAAACACTGAGCCATTTTGGATACACCATGAAAAACCTTTCAATTCTTAAAGTCTCAGCTATTTTTGCTGGTTTTATTTCCTTTCAAGCAGCGGCGCATTTTCCATTGATGAGTTGCCATCTAGAGCAAGAAAAAGTGATCTGCGAAGCGGGCTACTCTGATGGTTCAACTGCAGTGGATTACGATGTTGAGATGTACGATTACGATGACAACTTGATTGCCAAAGTAACTACAGACAAGCGTTCGATTGCTGAATTTACTCATCCTCAAACGGACTTCTACCTTGTCTTCGATGCTGGTCATGAAAACCCAGTAGAAGTGGATGTGGTTGAGTTAAAAGAGAAATGATTACCCAGAAAGTTCGCCCAGATAATGGCAGTCGTGAAGGCAAATGGGTTGCTCTGACCATTGCTGGCATTCTCGCTATATCAACGCTTTTGCTGCCTTATCATCAAACCGAATCAGAACATACCGAAGCACTCGCACATCAAGTATTGATTACCGACCTTGAACAAGAAGAACTTGCCATGATTGCTGAGCTCAAACTTGCACATGAGGAAATCCGTGATCTTCATATTGATGAAGGCCAATGGCCAGAAATCAGTGAGCTGGAAGAATTTTGGGTTGCTCCATTTGTTAAAGACCAAAGCTGGCAGCGCAAAGGCTCTCATCAGTGGCAAAAACTGGATGCAGGTCTTTACATTGGTGTGAGACAAGGTGAAAAGGGCTCGGCTTCGATGCTCCTAGATAGTCGTCATGAGCAAGCTGATATTTGGCTCTCTACATCAGCGTCAGCGGAACAGTTGAGTCACCTTATCCAGCAAGAGGAGCGAAAGCAAAATGGCTGGCACCAGGTTGTCTTAATGCCTTCATCCACTGCTACGCATGCCCACTAAGTCGTTATGATCAATCAATATTTCGATCAACAAGTCATCACGTTCAATAAGTAACCATCAATATGATAACAACTATCAAGAAACGCGCCTTCTTACGTCGAATTCTAACGGCATGTACATTACTGGCCGTATCCACTTCAACCTTCGCAGAGAAGCTGAACATAGGTATTACCTTGCAGCCTTACTACAGCTATGTCAAAGCGGTGGTCGGAGATAAAGCGGAGATCATTCCTTTGGTCGATGCGGGCTTTAATCCTCATAACTACTTGCCGCAACCGAATGATCTTAAGCGTTTGAACCAAATGGATGTGATTGTCGTGAATGGGATTGGCCATGACGATTTTGCACTAAAAGTGATCCAAGCGGCTCAACGTGATGACCTAGTGGTGATAGAAGCAAACAAAGAAGTACCGCTGTTACCAGCAATGGGGCAGTCAGTCGGCAAAGGCGCGGTGAATCCACATACGTTTGTTGGCCTATCGACTACGATTCAAAAGGTGTACACCATTGCGAGTGAACTGAGCAAGCTCGATCCAGACAATGCGGCTTACTACCGAAAGAATGCGCGTAACTACGCCAAAACATTTCGTTTGTTAAAGCGTGACGCCATGTTGTCTTTAGGCCAATTGAATACCGCTGGGATGAAAGTAGCAACGACGCATAATGCCTATGGTTATATCTTGCAAGAGTTTGGTGTTGATGTGGCTGCCGTGATTGAACCAGCACACGGTGTTGAGCCAAGTGCTAGCCAACTTCAAGAAACCATCGAGAAGATTCGTCAATCCGGTATTGATGTGCTGTTTTACGAACTCAATATGCCTAACCGCTTTGTCGATACGATCGAAGAAGCGACTGGCGTACAGCTTTACCGTTTTTCTCATATGACCCATGGCGAGTACGAAGCCAATAAGGTGGAAGTTGAAATGCGTGAAAACGTCGCGACGCTTATTGAAGCAATGAAGTTCGTCGCAAGCAAACACGCGCAGGAGAAAGCGTGATGCCAGGCCCTTCTATTTCTCTTGACGGGGTGAGCCTGAAATATGGTGACAACCTCATTCTGCAAGGTATTCAAACCCAGTTCGAGGCGGGACAATGCCACGTCATTATGGGGCCTAACGGTGGTGGTAAGACATCCCTGTTGCGTTCAGTGTTGGGCTTAACGCCTTTTACGGGGGATATCTCGGTACATTGGCCAGATCCAAAGCAGACGCAACAAGCAGGACAAATTGGTTATGTGCCTCAAAAGGCTATGTTTGAAGCCAGTCTGCCACTGACAGTCATGGACTTTGTATTGCTGAATCAAACACGCGTTCCGTTGTTTTGGCGACGTAAGTCTAAGCAAACTCAAAAAGCACTGGCTCAGTTAGAGCGTGTGGGGATGGCAGCGCGCAGTGACCGTCGCATGGGACAACTATCAGGTGGTGAACAACAGCGGGTATTGTTTGCTCAAGCTTTGCTAGACGACCCAAGTTTACTTGTCCTAGATGAGCCAACAACAGGTATGGACGAGCAAGGGGTTCGTTATCTAGAGGGTTTGATTCATGAAGTGGTTGCAGAGGGGAAAACAGTTCTCGCTGTACATCATGATGTAACGGCTGTGCGTCGTTTGGATGCCCAAGTCCATGTTGTGAATCGTCAGATAGTCGCGTCAGGACATCACTCTGAAGTGTTAAGCCCAGAGCGAATTGAGTCTCTGTTTAAGCACTACACCGCGAAAGTGGAGGCTGCGTAATGGATTGGTTAAGAGAACTGGCTCTGCATGGCGTTGAAGCGGGTTGGCTTAGCGACAGTTTTGCTTATGCGTTTATGGTTAACGCGATTGTCGCTGCGTTAATTCTGGGGCCTTTGTTGGGCGGTTTAGGCACGTTGGTGATTGCCAAGCGTTTGGCGTTCTTTTCTGAAGCCGTCGGTCACGCAGCTCTGACTGGTATTGCGATTGGTGTCCTTCTGGGCGAGCCACCAGAAAATCCATTTATTGGACTGTTTAGTTTCTGCATGATCTTCGCTTTATTGCTGCATTTCGTGCGAAATCGAACCAATGTTCCATACGATACACTCGTTGGTGTATTCCTTGCGCTGGCTTTGGCAGTTGGTGCTGCCTTGCTGATGTATGTGGCACGAAAAATCAATATCCACATGTTAGAGAACGTTCTGTTTGGCTCGATCCTGACGGTGACAGATAGAGATATTACGATTTTGGCGGTGAGTTGCTTGATCATTTTATTACTGCTGATCCCGACATTTAACCGCATTTTGTTGACTTGCATCAGCCCAGATATTGCTCGTGTTCGAGGCTTTAATACCAGCTTCTACGACTACCTATTCGTTATGATGATCACGCTTGTCACCATTGCAGCAGTGAAGATCATTGGTGCCGTGTTAGTGGGCGCGTTGCTACTTATCCCAGGGGCTACAGCACGTCTACTCACTAAGCGAATGGGTAGCTTTGTGTTGCTCTCATCCTTACTCGCAACCATCGCGTGCTTGGTGGGGACGGTCTTACCGATGGAGTTGGAACTTCCGGTGCCATCTGGCGCTTCGATCATTATCGTTTCTGCCATTTTCTTTTTAACCGCAACGATGTACCGCATCGTACGTAAAGCCTAGTCAGGTATCTAAATATGAATACGAAAAAGCTAATCATCGGGTTGGGCATAATAGTAGCGAGCGCATATACGCCACTTACTGTTGCTAAAGACATTCTCACCAGTACACCTGTCACTTACATGCTGTCACAGCAGTTGATGCAAGGCACAGGCATTGAAACCAGTTACTTACCACCTAAGCGATATGGCATTGAGCGTTTAGTTAACTGGTTTGGGAGCAAGGGTCAGCAACAAGTGATTAAAGCGGGACAGGATGCAACAGTTGCTATCACGTTGGGTGCTGTTTGGCATCAAGATCCTACCTTTGTTTACGCTCGACAGGGGAATGTTCGCCTAATTGAGATTGATGCTTCCCAAGCGATTTCTCCAAGGGCGCAAGGGGTTGCGGCGTTGAAACTAGAAAACGGCGAAACGTCTAAATTTGCCTGGATGAACCCGACAAACTTGATTCGGATGGCTGCGATTGTCGGTGAGGATCTGCAAAAAATATACCCTCAATATCGAGAGCGAATTGAGAAGAACCAACAAGCATTGATGTTGAATGTACGAGAGCTTATTAATCAACAACAAGAAGTCATTTTCGAAAAAGAGATCGATTCGGTGGTATTGTTGGGAAAATCGTTAGAAGATTTCGCATCAGGTAATCAATTGTTTGTTGTCGATCGTCAATTCAAACCTGAATTGGAATGGACTGACAAAGAGAAACTATCTTTAAAAGCTCAATTTGAGGAAGATAAAACTCTGTGGTTGATCACAGATAAGCGTCCGTCAAAAACACTGATTTCATTAGTATCACAGGATCGCATACTGCAAATTGACGTTATTGACCGTTGGGGAAGCAAAGGTATCAAAACTGAGAAGCCACTCGCACGCTGGCAGTTGTAACACGCAAAACTCCACACAAATTATGAAGGGAACTGAAAAGTTCCCTTTTTTTATGTGATCTTGCTTAAGAATTAACCACAAATACCACCAATTGCATAAGAAAGTATTTGTTTCATTTATGTTTCATTACTACTTTGTTATCTGTTCGTTGCGATCTGGTTGCTGATTTTGCTGTCGGGACGAACCAGTACAAACAACTATACGGATGTTAACAATGAAAATGAAAACTCTAGCCGTTGCAGTGGCGGCACTAGCATGTGGTTCTCAAGCTTTCGCAGCAGAAGTTTACAACAGCGATGGCACATCAATGTCGATTGGTGGTCACGTTTCTGTAGGCGTGGGTGAGTACTTCAACGAGAATGTAGAAGTTCACCAAGTATCTCCGCGTATCAATGTCGCAGGTAAGAAAGATATTGGTAATGGCGTAACAGTTGATGCGAAAGGCGAATGGGCTCTTAACTACCTAAACGGCGGTGGCAATTCGTTCAAAACACGTCTAGGTTACATCGGTGCGACACATGAGCAGTTTGGTCGTGTAGTTGCAGGTACTCAATGGGCTCCATACTATGATGTAGCTGGCGTAGCTGATATGCCAATCGCGTTTGCCAACGACTTCTTATACAGCAACCATGGCAACATGGGTTCTGCTCGTGCTAACAAAATGTTGAGCTACCGTAAGGGCTTCGAATTTGGTGAAGGCTTTGGTTTAAACCTAGGTCTAGGTTGGCAAGGCGAGCATGATGAATACGATGCACGTGGCCAAATTGCACTAAGCACTGAGCTAGCAGGTTTTGGTTTAGGATACGTATATAGCGGCGGCGACGTCCAAGTTGGTGCTAAATCTGAATCAGCGACATCTCACGTGCTGTCAGCGAACTATGGCAAATATGGTTCAGGTCTATATGCAGCTGTTGTTTATGGCATGAATGAATATTTCTTCAGTGATTATGCAGAAACAATTCAATTAGAAGGTCTTCTAGCATACGGTGTAAATGATTGGACGTTCAGCGTGAACTACGAATCAGTAGAAGATGATAAAGCAAGCAAAACAATTTATAGCGAAGCTGCACTTCAAGCGGAGTATGCGGTTACGCCTTCTTTCTACACCTTTGCGGGTTACCAGTTTGACCTAGGTAACGATGTAGGTGCGAAGGAAAATGATTGGTGGACTGTAGGTGCGCGTTACTACTTCTAACCAATAGGACAGTTTCTACTGCCTAAACACATTTATTGTGTTAACGCCTACTCGTTGTGAGTAGGCGTTTTTCTTTCTGTTAAGCTCGAAAGGACGACATAGCTTGTGTTTGGATTAAAAATGCCCGCATTAAGCGGGCATTGAATTTTGTGAGTACTGCTATTTACGCTGGCACTATTTCGTTTCTAGTAAATCTAAGAAGAATGCGTATTCTAATGCGTCTTCTTTCAATCGCTTAAATCGACCTGATGCGCCACCATGGCCTGCTTCCATATCAGTTTTGAACAGCAGTACATTGTCATCGGTCTTCATTTCACGAAGTTTAGCGATCCACTTCATCGGCTCAAAGTATTGCACCTGTGAGTCATGCAAACCTGTTGTCACCAACATGTTTGGGTAGTTCTGAGCTTTCACATTATCGTATGGTGAGTAGTTCAGCATGTAATCGTAGTAGGTTTTATCGTTCGGGTTACCCCATTCGTCGTATTCGTTGGTGGTGAGAGGTATTGACTCATCCAGCATGGTTGTTACAACGTCGACAAATGGAACATGTGCGCCAATACCACGGTAAAGCTCTGGTGCTTGGTTGATGATGGCGCCCATCAGTAGACCGCCCGCAGAGCCACCTACCGCAAATACTTTATCTTCTGCCCCGTAGCCTTCTTCCACAAGTCCCTTAGTCACATCGATGAAGTCATTGAAGGTATTCTGCTTCGTTAGCTTTTTACCATCTTCATACCAAGGGCGACCAAGCATTTCCGAACCACGAATATGAGCGATTGCGTACACGAAACCGCGATCAAGTAAGCTGAGGCGAGTTGAGCGGAACGTTGGCTCGATGGTGGAACCGTAAGAGCCGTAACCGTATTGGTAGATTGGGTTGGTGCCATCTTTCTTAAAGAGGTCTTTGCGGTAAACCAATGAGACTGGCACTTGCTTACCATCACGAGCAGTAACCATGATACGCTCTGATTGATAGTTATCAGCATCAAAATCACCCAGTACTGGCGTTTGCTTCATGATTTCAGATTCACCAGAGTTCAGGTCGAAATCATAGTAAGTTCCCGGTGTGGTCAAGCTGCTGTAATAGATGCGAACTTTTGAGTTATCTAATTCATAGTTGCCTGTTAGGTAAGCCGCAAACGCGCTGTCATTAAATTCAAGTGGGAACTCTTCGCCCGTCGATAGTTGGCGAACCTTAACGGTAGATAAGCCGTTTGCGCGTTGCTCGTAGACAAGGTGGTCATCGAACAAGTCGAAATCGACAAGCTGAGTGTTATCGTCGGCAGCAATGACATCAACCCATTTAGAGCGGTCATGCATCTCTTCTGCTTTCACTTTCATCAAGCGGAAGTTTACGGCTTGGTAGTTAGTGTAGATGTAATACCAATCACCCAGTTTAGCGATGCTGTATTCAATGCCAGTCTCTCGAGGGTAGAAAGCTTCGGCTTTAGCGTTCGGGTTGTTGGCATCAATCACAGAAACGCCACTTGTCTCTGTACTTGAGTGCCAAATGTAAACTTGCTGACCGTCTTTACTCTTACTCAAGAAGGTGTAGTAAGCGCTATCGGTTTCTTCGTAGATCAGCTCATCGCTTGTCTGAGGGGTGCCTAGTACATGGCGGTAAACTTGATAACCCAACAGTGTTTGCGGGTCTTTCTTGATGTAGTAGAAGGCTTGGTTATCGTTTTGCCACGCGATTGCGCTTGATGCGCCTTCAATTTCATCTTTTAGATATTCGCCCGTCGTGAGGTCTTTGATCTTGATGGTGTAAATACGGCGACTCAGTGTGTCTTCACCGTAGGCCAGCATGTTTTCATTTGGGCTTACGTATAGGCCGCCAATACTGAAGAACTCATGCTCTTTTGCCAGTTCGTTAACATCCAAGATGACTTGCTTATCTGTACCAGCAAAGTCTTTTGCACGCAGGTGTACTTCGTATTCGTTGTCGCCCGTCACTTCATTCGAGTAGTAGTAACTGCCTTTACGAACTGGAACCGAATTGTCATCTTTCGCAATGCGACCTTTGATCTCTTCAAACAGCTGTTCTTGTAGTGCTTCGGTGTGTTTCAGTACAGTTTCGGCGTACTGGTTCTCTTGCTCAAGGTGTTGCAAGATTTCTGGATCTTGGCGTTCATCATCACGCATCCAGTAGTAGCTATCTACTCGTGTATCACCATGAATATTCATTGCATGAGGGACTTTTTTAGCAACGGGTGCTTGGGTTTGTTGAGCAACGAGTTGCGATTGGGAGTAATGGTTCATGGTTGGTAATCCTTGATTGCTGCATCCGGTGACTAGCGCGACCGATACGGCCAACGTGGTTAAAGTGAAACGCATCTATGTGTCCTTTTTGTGTACTCTTCTCGTGTCGCTTTGCCATTCATTTATAGTGTGAGTAAAAGTACGTTAGTGTTCTTCCAGTGAATATTTTTATATCGAATGGCCAACGAATAATTTTTGTATAAGCAATTGTTCTTTTTAGCAAAGATTAGGTGGGATGTTAAATGCAATTGCTGGTGGATGAGATCCAAAGGACAAGATATATACAACAAAAAAAGGAACACACTTTGCAGCATGTCCCTTTTCTTTATCTTGGTGGGGATGAGAATCAAATTTTAGATCGCCAGTGGCATTTCGTTTGAATGGTCGTGCTTGCGATTAACCCAACGTAGACCAAGCATGGCGATGATCGACATTGCCATCATCAAACAACCAAGTGGCATTTGATCTTGTGCTGGGAAGAACGAAGCCAATAACGTCGCGATACCCGCGCCTAGGTTCTGCATACCACCTAAAATCGCACCGCCAGTACCTGCATGGTATGGAAATGGTGAAAGCGCACCTGTTGTTGCCGCTGGGAACAAAATGCCCGCACCCAAGAAGTAAATGGTTGCACCACCAATCAGGGTCAATGCCGTTGTTAGACCAAACAGACCAGGAATTAACACGACAGCAGAGCCAACTAAGATAGCCACTAGACCAACATTCAGAGCACGGCGTTCAGAGCGACGTTGTGCTATGTAGCTCGATAAGCCTGCACCGACTAGGTAACCCGGAATCGGTAAGACAAACAGCAAGCTTACTGTGGTTGCCGGTAAACCAAGTACGCCACCTAGTAGTACACCGGCTGCTGCTTCAAATACTGCCACGCCTGCGAACGTAGCAACCAACACCAGTAAGAAGCCTTGGAAGCGTTTGTCTGACAGCACGAACTTGTAGCTCTTCGCCACAGATTCATGTTTGCGACGCTCTTTCGGCAAAGTTTCCATCATGCTTGTCATCATGGTGATCACTACTGCGATACCAAACAGTGCAAGGAATAAGTAGCTAGAGCGCCAACCGAAAGCTTCAGTTAGGTAACCGCCCAGTACAGGGGCCATCAATGGCGAGAAAATTACACACATACTGATCAAGCTGTTTGCACGGTGCAGTTCTGTGCCTTCAAAGCAGTCACGAGTCAGTGTACGAGACATCGCACCGCCACAACCGATACCCAAACCTTGGATAAAGCTACCGGCTAGGAACCATTCGTACTCATGAGCAAATAGCGCAACCAAAGTACCAAGAATGTAGATGATCAAACCCGCAATGATGATCGGCTTACGACCAAGGCGATCAGAAAGCGTACCGTACACAAACTGCGATAGACCATAAGGGATCAGGTAACACGCCATCACGGCTTGAAGTGAAGACGCTGATACCAAGAACTCACCCGCCATATGACCAATAGAAGGCACGTACATCGTTTGAGTCATTTGACCTACGGCAGTCAGAATTGCGATTAAAAAGGTAAGTTTCGCTAATGGAAACGAGGCGGACATTTGCGTATCTCTCCAGAAATTTAAGACGTAAAAAGCCTTAGCGCTCCATATAGGAGAGCCAAATAAACAAAGTGATTAGGGAATCTAGGCGCGAGATATTAGAGCTTGAGTGCCGACTTAGCAATCAAAAAATGTGAAGTTGAGCAAGATAAAAATCTATGATTTGGATTAGAAAAACTAATCCAACTTTTGTAAGGGGTAGAGCACAAAAAAGGGAGCTGAAGCTCCCTTTAAAATACCGTGATGACTTTGAAAAAACTTACGTTATTCGCGACCTGACGCGTAGGCGTAAAGTAGCTCAAGTGCGATGGTCGCACCAGCCAATGCTGTTACATCGCTGTGGTCGTAAGGAGGAGAGACTTCCACCACATCCATACCCACGATGTTCATGCCAGCGAAACCACGAATGATCTTCAGAATTTTATCTGAGTTCAAGCCGCCGCAAACAGGCGTACCTGTACCTGGTGCAAACGCAGGATCCAGACAGTCGATGTCAAAAGTGACATACACTGGCTTATCCGCAACCGTGCGACGAATCTCTGCCAGAATCTCTTCTACTGACATGTCGTTTGCTTGCATCGCGTTGATGACATTGAAGCCGTGATCTTGTTGCTCATATTCAGTACGAATACCAATTTGAACTGAGTTCTTCGCAGAAATCAGACCTTCTTTTGGCGCGTGGTAGAACATAGTACCGTGGTCGTAAGAACTGCCGTTCGCGTAAGTGTCCGTGTGCGCATCGAAGTGAATCAGTGCCATTTGACCATGGTGTTTTGCGTAAGCTCGTAGGATTGGTAGCGTGATGAAGTGGTCACCACCCAAGCCTAGCATTGTCTTACCGCTCTTTAGAATCTCACTTGTTGCCGCTTCTAGGCGGTAAGTGAAATCTTCCGCGTCACCACAATCGAACACAAGGTCACCTGCGTCGATCACTTTCAATTTATCAAATACGTTGAAGTCCCAAGGGAACTTCTTGCCTTCCCAAGCAAGGTTTACTGACGCACGTCGGATAGCATCTGGCCCCATACGCGCACCAGGACGACCAGAAGTCGCCATGTCCAGAGGAACCCCTAGCACCACAACGTCTGCGTCTGCCGATACTGGATTTTTGATGTACGGTCGACGTAGAAACGACATAGAGTTGGAGTAAAGCGAATAATCGGTTTTCGTAAACAAATCATTCATATCAGAAGTCCTCTAAATAGGTGTAGCCCGCCAAACCTTGTTCCAGTTCAGCTAGGATTTGTTCTTGTTCACTGGCTTCAACGCGCGCTGAAACCAATTGTTTGTAATTGTCACGAATCGCATCTACGTCGATGTGAACGTAGCGCATCATGTCTTCTACGCTATCACCTTCGTTGATGTAGCTGATCTCGAATTGACCGTCTTCATCAACATTGACTACTGCACTGTGGGTGTCACCAAATAGGTTGTGCATGTCACCAAGGATCTCTTGGTATGCGCCTACTAGGAAGAAGCCCATTAGGTACGGTTTGTCGTTGCTCCATGCTGGTACTGGTAGCGTGCTCTCAATGCCTTGACCGTCAACATAGTGGTCAATCGCGCCATCGGAGTCACAAGTGATGTCCAACATCACCGCACGACGCTCTTCCACATCGCCAAGGCCAGAAAGTGGCAGAACAGGGAACACCTGATCAATGCCCCATGCATCTGGCAGGGATTGGAAAAGAGAGAAGTTCACGAAGAACTTGTCCGCAAGACGTTCGCTCAACTCATCCAAAATAGGACGGTGGAAACGGTTCTTGGTACTCATTTGACGACTTAACTCGAAATAAATACGTAGCGACAGTTGTTCTGCCCACGCACGTTGTTCAAGGTTCAGTACGCCAGTTGCGAATTGTGAGTGAACCTCAGCCAAATCGCTTTGGGTATCATTGTAAATTTCAATTAATGCACGCGCATCGGTACCATTCTGCAAGTTTTCCCAGCTACGCCACATGTTTTGTAGCAAGATTGGTGCGTCTTCTGCCGGCTCGAACACTTCTTCCGGTTGGTATGTTTCGGTACCAATAACGTTAGAAATCAATACAGCGTGGTGTGCAGTCAGAGAACGACCTGATTCAGAGATAATCACTGGCATCGGTTGTTCGTAGTGCTGACATACATCGCCGACCGTATTCACGATGTTACGCGCGTATTCTGCAAGACCGTAGTTCATTGAGTTCGAAGATTGGCTGCGTGTACCGTCATAGTCTACTGCTAAACCACCGCCAACATCGAAGTAATCAATGTTTGCACCCATGGCACGTAGTTCACAGTAGAAACGTGCAGATTCATTTACACCATTACGTACATCACGGATGTTCGCCATCTGTGAGCCAAGGTGGAAGTGAACCAATTGCATGGTATCCAGCTTGTCTTCGCGTTTTAGACGATCAATCACGCTCAATACTTGAGATGCTGATAGACCAAACTTCGATTTTTCACCGCCGCTTGCTTGCCATTTACCAGCGCCTTGAGATGCAAGGCGGATACGCAAGCCAAGACGTGGTGTTACGCCCAAGCTTTTTGCTTCTTCAAGTACCAGATCAAGCTCAGATAGCTTCTCTAGTACGATAAATACTTTGTGACCTAGCTTTTCACCGATCAGTGCAAGACGCACGTATTCACGGTCTTTGTAGCCATTACACACGATCACGGAGCTGCCTTGTTGAGCCAATGCCAATACGGCCAATAACTCTGGCTTACTGCCTGCTTCAAGGCCCAGCTGTTTGTTTTCTAGCTGTGCTTGGCTCGCTAAGATTTCATCAACCACTTCACGCTGTTGGTTTACTTTAATTGGGTATACCAGCAGGTATTTGTTTGGATATTGGTATTCTTCAATTGCTTGGTTGAAAGCTTGGCAAATGCCATGCACGCGCTGGTGCACGATTTGCGGGAAGCGTACTAATACAGGCAGATTCAACTGCTTAGCTTCTAGCTCATTAACAATCGCACTGAAAGGGATTTGGTGTGCACGGTCACTACGAGGAGATACGTATACCTCGCCTTGGTCATCAATTCCGTAGAAGCCTTGGCTCCAGTAGTGAACGTTGTAGTCCGCGCGGATGCGGTCTAATTTAGTTGCTTTTTCCAACTCGATTCTCACAAAAATGTATTTAAGCCCTCATAGGAAGTAGAGGAGAAAATACAAAAAAGCAAATCATGAGGCGCTAACCTCATACCCTGACACGAACTCCGTGTGCGCGCATTAACGGATAAAACCCCACTAGTGTCTAATGATTAAAATTTGTTCTTTCGATTAATAATCGTTGTTGAGTTGTGGTGTAAACATTTATTTAACAGAGTGTCCATTCTGCTGTTATAGTTGGTCTGACCAGTAAGGATTTGGTCGAAGAAAAAAAAGAATTAAGATTCAACAAAACAAGGATATGTTTTGCAGCTGCATAGAATTCAGGGATACATCCAAACCATGTATCTTGCCGAGTATCCAGACAAATTAATGTTGCTTGATGGCGCAAGTCGAGCAGACATTCCTCACCTCAAGGATTTTATTGAGCATCAGCTTAATCGCTCGTTCACTGACCTAAAACTGGTCGTCGTCACCCACATGCACCCAGACCACGCTGGAGCAGCACACAAGTTACGAGATCTCACTGGTTGTCAGCTTCTGGCTGCAAAACGAGACACGCATTGGTATGGTGGTTTTGATGGTTGGTTGATGCATCTTACGGATTTGATTTTGGCGCGTTGGATGGCGAACCGAATGCGTAAACCTAAGCGGAATCTATGGTATTCGCGGAAGCTAAGACCGGATATTGAGCTGGTGGATGGAGACGCCGTCCCCGGATTTGCTGATTGGCAAATTTTGGAAACCCCCGGACATACTGATAGAGATTTGTCGGTTTATCATGCCGATCAAGATGTACTTTATGTCGCGGACTTAATGGTGCAGGTGAAAAGCCATTTGATTGCGCCGTTTCCTATCTTTCATCCCAATAAGTATCGCAGTTCGTTAAAGCGCGTTTTTGAGATGAATCCGAGTTGTTTGTTGGCGGCTCATGGCGGTGAAGTTGAGTTCGATGAAGATGCTTATCAACACATCATCAATACTGCACCGGTTAGACCGATTACGCACTGGCGAGTGACGAAGATAAAACTGAAAGGATTAATGCGTTCTGTACTGAGAAGTAAGAATGTGAAAAAGGAGAGGGATAAAAAGGAAAAGGATAGCTAGAAGAGCCAGATGAGCGACCACGGAGTTCGCTCACCTGAAGCTACGGGGATTATGGAGCCAATAAGTGAGATTGGCTCGGGTCTACCAGAACTTTGTCTGCCATACCCTGACGACCTAGCAACATCATGTAGGTCATCTTTTCACGGTTAGTCAGCGTGATGTCGATAGGCCACTCTTGGTCGCCCATGCGCAGCATCGTCGTGATCACGCAGCGGTGTTCGAAGGTCCCGTTTGATGATTTCACTTTGCGGTTCGCCTTCAGTGGAGCTTTACAGCGAACCACTTGCTCTAAGTGGTAAACATCTGGGTGTAGATCGAATTCTACGTATGACTGACCGTCTTGCTCTGTGCACTCTAGATTATCTACGTGCAGAGAAGAAGTCTGTGCGCCTGTATCAATACGCGCTTCAAGGTGAGTAATCCCTAACTCAGGTAAGCAAATTGCTTCGGCGTTCCCAATGATCATTTTCTGATTCATAGTGTCATCCTAGCGATGAGTGATAAAGAGAGCCCAGTTTAGAGGCTCTCACTCAAACAATTATCAGCCTTTACCGCGAGTACGGTTAGCGTTTGGTTTTGCGTTCTTCTCGATGAAGTCGAAGATCATGCCCGCAACGTCTTTTTCTGTTGCTGTTTCGATGCCTTCAAGACCTGGAGAAGAGTTCACTTCCATCACAACAGGACCGTTCTTCGATTGAAGAATATCAACACCACATAGGTTTAGACCCATGACTTTTGCTGCGTTGATCGCGGTTGCGCGCTCTTCTTTGGTTAGTTTCACTAGCTCAGCAGAACCACCACGGTGAAGGTTAGAACGGAACTCACCTTCTTTAGCTTGACGCTTCATTGCTGCGATAACTTTGTTACCTACAACGAAGCAGCGGATATCAGCACCGTTTGCTTCTTCAATGAACTCTTGCACCATGATGTTCGCTTTTAGACCCATGAATGCTTCGATAACGCTTTCTGCCGCTTTAGTTGTTTCTGCAAGTACAACGCCGATACCTTGTGTACCTTCAAGTAGCTTGATAACTAATGGTGCGCCACCAACGTTTTTGATCACGTCCTGAATGTTGTCAGGGTGATGCGCAAAACCTGTGCGAGGTAGACCAATGCCTTTACGCGATAGCAATTGCATAGAGCGTAGCTTGTCACGAGAGCGGCTGATTGCTACTGACTCGTTCACACAGAATGTGCCCATCATTTCAAACTGACGTACAACCGCTGTACCGTAGAAAGTGATAGATGCACCGATGCGAGGAATAACCGCGTCATACTTTGGCAATTCTTCACCCATGTAACGAATCTTAGGGTTGTTACTCGTAATATCCATATAACAGTGCAGAGTATCGATCACATCAACTTGATGTCCGCGCTCTTCACCCGCCTGCTTTAGGCGCATGGTTGAATATAGATTCTCATTACGAGAAAGAATAGCAATACGCATGGCAATTCCTTAGTAAGTCAGTACCAAATTAAAAATATAAATATAGAGTATAGTGAGTGGGTTTAATTGATGTGACAGAATCCACTCTCATCAGCGACTTAGAATTGTGGTTGGACAACCACGTCGTCAGAGGTGCGCACCTTAGGGCGTTTTCTCATTCGATGAAAACGAAAAAATATCGTCGATACGACAAAAATAATTTATCGAACTCTCAAGCCTTGCTGTGTGCGACTGTCAAGGGTGAGAAAAAGAAAATTGAGTCAAAAATTCATCATTTTTCGATGTGACAAAACTGAAAAAAGCGGCCATTTGACCGCTTTCTTTTAGCTGTTTTGGTAGTGACTTAAGAAGAGTTCAGCCGTTTGGGTGGCTAGGCATCTGGACTCTTCGTTCGTTAAGGAAGCACGAATCCCCATCAGTTGTGGCCAAAATGCACTGCCTTTGAGTAAGTTGTGCAATTGAATGCTTGCCAAGTCCACATCATCAATCTTCAACGTGTTTTTCTCTGATTGCTGAATAAGCCAGCGATACAACGCGGTTTCTTGCTTCGACATTTGCTCTGCTTGCTCTTTGAGCTCTTCCGGCTTAAATAAGAAGTGGCCAAATGCTACTTTCGCTAACTCAATATAGTTTGGTTCTGTGACCACTATGATCTCGCTATAGAGCAATTCAATCAATTGCTCTTTGAGTGGCAGCGATGGCAAGCGCTCAATATCGCTGTCCATCATTGACGAGCGCCAAAGCTCGGTCAGTAACTCGGTCACGATCGCTTCTTTAGAAGGGAAGTGATTATAGACGGTGCGCTTAGAGACTTGCGCAATAGCAGAGAGCTTATCCATGCTGGTGTTCTGAACCCCAAACTCTTGGAACGCTTGCTTTGCTGCGCACAGGATCGCTTCTCTTTTGGTCTCACTACGACCTTTTCTTTTTACATTCATAAATTTGCCGAGTTAAGAAGATCATTTCTGGATCTATTTTACACTAAGTAGTTTACTTTTGATAATTTGAATGTAAACTGCACCGTGTAGTTTACTTTTGTTCGGGTTAACTTTTTATGAAAAAAACTTTGCTAGCCACAGTAGGAGCGTTCGCGATGGGTACATCAATGATTTCTTGTTCTAATGTTGATACTGAAAAAGCGCCAACATACCCGGACAAATTTGCAAACACAGAGTTGGAATACAAAAGCGGCTTGGGTGATATGTTCGGCATCATGAAAGCGTACTTCACGACTGAGCGTGCAAACCCAACGCCAACGATTGAAGTTCCAGTGCATGCGATGACTGCGACACAATTACTAGAAGAACAAGATGACGTCATATACCGGCTTGGTCATTCGAGCGTGTTGATGAAGCTTGATGGCAAATTGGTGATGACCGATCCTGTCTTTAGTGACCGAGCATCTCCTGTCCAATGGGCAGGACCAAAGCGTTTCCACCAAACACCAATCACTTTGCAAGATTTGCCAAATATTGATGTAGTGGTGATCAGCCATGACCATTACGATCACCTAGATAAAGCTTCTATCAAAGTGCTAGGCGACAAAGTAGGCACTTTCTTGGTGCCGTTAAAAGTGGGGCATTTGCTGGTGAACTGGGGCGTGCCTAAGGAGAAAGTGATCGAGCTAGATTGGTGGGAGTCACATTCTGTCGACGGCATTGAATATACACTGACTCCGACTCAGCATTTTTCTGGTCGAGGTTTGACAGACCGTGATGCGACGTTGTGGGGGAGTTGGGTTATTAATGCACAGCAACATAAAGTGTTCTTCAGTGGTGACTCGGGTTACTTCAATGGCTTTAAAGAGATTGGCGAAAAGTACGGCCCGTTTGATTTCACTATGATCGAAACAGGCGCATATAACGATCTCTGGTCAGATATTCATATGTTCCCTGAGCAAAGCGTTCAAGCACACATTGATGTACAGGGCAAAGTGATGATGCCGATTCACAACAGTACGTTTGATTTATCGATGCATGATTGGAATGAACCAATGCAGCGCGCGTTAGACATCAGTGAAGAGCGCGGTGTAATGTTAGTGAGCCCTGAGATTGGCCAACGCTTGGCGATTGCGGAGCCTCAGCCTGCTAAGGCATGGTGGCAATAATCGCTGAGCTAAACAGCCAAACACCAGAATAGTTAAGTCACTTATTAGTAATTACTTGGTAGTAGTTACGTGGCTAGAGATAAGGACAAAGATGTGATGAAAGCAAAGTGTACGTTGTTACTTACATTAAGCATTCTGCCTACTTTTGTACTAGCTGGAGTAGAGGAAGATATCTCGACGTTAATAAAGCGAGTTGAACAATCCTCCTGCACCTTTATCCGCAATGGCAAGACGTACACTAATCAAGAAGCGGCAGAACACATGCGCAATAAATGGGATTACGCCAAAGACGACGTTGATTCTGTGGATGTGTTTATAAAGGAAGTCGCTTCGAAGAGCTGGTTATCTGGCAAACCATATTGGGTGGATTGCCAAGATAAACGCATTACCAGCGAAGAGTGGCTAACATCATTGATGAGCACTACCAATCACATCCAATAGCACTTCTTTAATAGTCTGGTAGCGCAACGGTAATGCGCGGCTGCGCTTTCTCACCAAAAACAGATCTTCATATACGGGCTGTTTTAACTCAGCGACATACAACTCTTCTCTTAATGAAAAACTTTCTACCGCACTGCGTGGCAAAACGGTAAAACCCAGTCCTTTGCTAACGGGCAATAGAATCTGACTGAGTTGGTTTACGTAGCCCGATAATGGCATGTCACTGACCTTGATCTCTTTGAGTAAAGGTTCTGCACATTGGTCGAAAAACAACGTCATATAATGTTCAGCATCAGGATGCCCTATGACGCCGCAACTTCGAAGCCGCTCAGGCGTTAGTGCTTTTCCTTGGTGGGATTTAGGTAAGATCAGACACAATGTTTCTCGACCAATTTGTTCACTTTGAAACACACTTTTATTTGGTGAGTAGGTCACGATGCCCATATCAATTCGACCCTCAGCAACGCCATTAAGAATGGATTGGTTAGGCGCAGCTTCTAGGTGAATCGATAAGCCTTTATGTTGTTTCTGCTTTTCAAGTAGAGGATCAAACAACCTTAAGGCAAGCGCCCCAGAGCATGCGAGCTTGCAGTATCCAGCGTGCGGATCGTCAAAGCTCAAATCTTCTAGTAGGCTTTTCTCTTTTTCTTCTAGCTCTAACGCGTAGGCATATACCATGCGGCCTTGCTCGGTGAGTTCGAAGCTTTTGTTCTCGCGTTTAATTAAGGGATGCTGACAAGCTTGTTCCAACTTTTTGATGTGTTGGCTGACACCGGGTTGTGTCATATAGAGCTTTTCAGCCGTCTGAGTAAAGTGACCGACTTCGACAAGGGTTTTAAACGTATGTAACCAAACTGGATTCAGCATAGGGTATCGTCTGCTAGAGAAATTGCTGAAATAATAGCATGATGCATAGCTGAGCGCAGAGGTGCAGATAAATGACAGGCAAAATAAAACCCCGCCTGGTTTCCCAGACGGGGCTTATTCTTTTTCGCAGCAATCCGGCTACTAATAGGTGCTCCCTGCATCTATCCTTGATTGTGGCTAAGTCCTTTAACCGAGTTCCTTGTTCATCGCCTTCCTAGCGGTGTCCATTCTTGCCTATCATCCTGACGGGCGAACTCTATCCTAGAGCTTAACTACATCCTTGCTGATAACTCATCCTAAGCTACCAAATCTTCATCCTGAAGATACCCAATCCTTTAGGCTTTTTTCCTGTTCCCGCCAACATCCTGTCGACATGTTTAGTATTGTTGTTTTGCTGATTACTCTCAATCAGCTAGGTAAAAAAACTTTGGCAGCGGATATTGCTTAAAAAGATATAAGTTTTATTTTTCAATTGCTTAAGGTTGTTGTTCGACTTGTTCTTAGTCAAAGATGGTCGTTTTACTTACATTGCTTGTAAGAGATCTCGCACAAGATTCCGAGCGAATGTACGAATCGTTGTCTTTTTCGCCTTGTCTGAGAGTTTGCTCAAGATCACAACTCGAATTGTAGCCATAAGATTTAGCGATTGTTTCTGATGAAATCCCCATCTCTTGTACTGCAAACATGGCCCATTCATCGCGAGTTTTCTGCATGATCCGGCGTAGCTTGGTTTTGAAGTTACTCATAACAGCTCCTTTAGTTAGCGTCTTTATGAGGCAAGAATAAGGAGCGAGACGAGGCTAAGTTGATAGTATGCCGCTTAATATCAATACTATTGAGGCGTAATGAAGAATCGACCTGCATTACTGATACTATTTACGCGTAGAGCAATATTATCTAGTAGGGTGATGAATGGCGTACATTGAAAAAATACCTCAGAGACCAGGCTTTTCTTGGCGTTATCGTCGAATTGATGAGTCAACAAAGCAGTCTGATTTACACTTTCATGATGATGTGTATGAGTTGGTTATTCATCGTCATTTTCATGGAGTGTTAAATGTCGGCCATTGCGAGATGGATATCGAACATAATCAGATGTTGTTGATTGCCCCTGGCGTTCCGCATTCTTTTTGCTCTACGTCTTCGAAAGACAATTGTGAGACACACGTGGTTTGGTTTAAGCGTGAGTGGATTTCCAACCTCATGTTTTATTGCACGGAGCTACGTAAACTTGACCCGTTATTAAAAGCGGCCAATAAAGGTGTGGTCTTTTCTAAGGGAACGGCCCAACAAGTGGTGGACTTGATGCATGAGCTGATGAAAGTCCCTGCAATCGAACAGCTTGCCCGTTTTATTCATGTTCTCTCTTTGCTTGCTCATGATGAAGCCGCAAAAACACTGATGACGCATTCTTACCTCTCGCTGAGTGAACATGAGCAACAAGAAAGAGAGCGGGTTGCTAAGGTCAATGCGTACCTTGAGCAGCACTTTGCTCGTAAAATAACCCTTGCCGACTTAGCGAACGATTTATCGCTTAGTGAAAGTGCCGTGACTCGATTATTTCAAAAGCACTTTAAAGAACCCTTTAGCCAGCGCTTGATGAAGCTGCGTATTAATCACGCAGCGGACTTACTGCAATCGACAGAGTTACCGATTGGGATAGTGTTTGAACGAGTAGGGTATCGAAACCAAGCCTTGTTTAATCGCCATTTTAAGACTTATAAAGGGCTTACTCCGAGAGATTACCGCCAACACTATCAGCAGCGGATTCAGCCTTAGCCAGAGTTCATGAGCATTATAGCTGAGCGCTGAACGGGAATTAATGTGCAACTGGTATATTACTTGCTAGGTTATTCAAGAATCATTATTAAGATTCAATGACAGATGAAATAGGGAACTTGATTGCCATTAATTTGTCATATTCAGTGGATAGGTTAACCCTTGCCATACGATAAAACGCAGTCGAACTGTTCAAAAATTGACTGCAACACGGCATGTTTTGTCATTATGTTGTGAAATCAATCACGGTTAATTTGTCCATTCCCCGATAGATTGAAGGGGAAAACAACCTTAGACAATAAGCTCATGATGAGCGCTACCTATATAGATGAGGGAGATTACTATGAAAAAGATGAGAAGAGCACAGTTGCATCGTGTACGTATTCAATATTGGAAAGACACAAAAACTGACGCTGCTAAAAAAGCATAGTTAACCACACTCGTGACACTGAGCTGGCAATGGACGGATGACCCTCCATAGAACGCCAGCTCTAAAATTATCTAGCACACTAACTCTTTCCAAATACCAAAGTTTCCCAATACCCCAAAAACTATCCGCTTTCCAAGCCTTGGTGCATTTAGCACAAAATCATTGCCCAAAACGCAAAAAAGCCAGTCCGAAGACCAGCTTTCTCAATTATTTGTATTACGGAATGGCTCTGTAATTACAGGTAGTTTGCGTCAACTAATTCGCCAGCTTTTGCGCTGCTAACTTCTGGACGAGCTTGTAGCCAAGCCAAAACTTGTGCTTTTTGTTCTTCAGTCGCGCTTTCGTAACGCCCAGTTGAACATAGGAAGCCTTCAAACAGTTCAAGACCACCGCCGCCGAAACAAAGGTTTAGGCCATCAATGTAGTCGATAAACTCATCAACGAATGCATCGTAACGGTCGAAGTCGTTAATGTCTGTTTCACAGCTGATTTCAAAACCTAGGATAGCGAATTCGCCTAGGAATAGCTTTTTACGCAGACGACGATTTTTGTTATCGATTTTATCTAGTTTCATGATTATCTCTCGTGGATGATTTAAATGTTCTTAAGTAACCTCGCCCTTTAGGGGGATTTTGAAGTTACTTGAGTATAAACCTTATACCCCCAAATCTAGCTTAGCCCAAGCAAAATCGGGATTAGGTAGAATAGATGATGATCTTATAACATTTTCGAAACGCAAACTTCATAAAGATAGACTAAATCTGTCACTTTTATCTTCCAAAATTCCCCTCGCTTTACAAACCTATAATTCAACCTAACACTGGGAAAGCAACACCATGAGTAAGGAAACCTTCGACGCGAAGCGTTACAACCAGAGTAATAACAAGCCTTTTGAAGAAGTACTGGAAGCGAGCCTCTCTCGACGCAGTATCCTGAAAGGTGGTTTAGGTATTAGTGCAATGACCGCTTTTGGTGCATTTGGTTTATCTGGGTGCAACTCGTCTAGCTCGGGTACTTCAGCTGGGAATGGGTCTAACGTGTCTAGCGCAGTATTGAATTTTGATTCTATTCCGGGCTCTCTGACGGATGCAGTTTCGATTCCGCAAGGTTATATCGCACAGGTATTAGTGCCTTGGGGGACGCCGCTAAACGCACAAGGTAATGCCTGGAAAGATGATGGTAGTAACACGAGTACTGATCAGCTGAATGCGCTGGGTATGCACCACGATGGCATGCACTTTTTCTCACTAAATGACAGTGATACTGATGGCTTGTTGTGTATTAACCACGAGTACATTGATACTTCAGCATTGCATCCAAGTGGTCCAACCGTTGTGGGCGGTGTGCGCACTATCGTCGACGAAGTTCGTAAAGAAATTAACGCACATGGTGTCTCTGTGGTTCGCGTTCAACTTGAAGACAACATGTGGAAGCTAGTGGATACCGACCCACTAAACCGCCGTTACACCGGTGCTACGGTCATGGACTTATCTGGTCCTGTGGCAAATACAGAATTGGCCGTGACTCGCTTCTCTCAAGATGGCAGCCAAGCACGTGGCACACTGAACAACTGTGGTAATGGTTTCTCGCCTTGGGGCACGTACCTAACGTGTGAAGAGAACTGGCCGGGTTACTTCGTCAACGCAGGTGTTCGCACTGAAGAGCAAGATCGTATTGGTGTCGACGATGAGCGCACTCGTTACTTATGGGAAACGTTGGCGGGCAACGCTGAGGAACGTTTAGACGAGTTCACACGATTCAATGTAGAACCAACTGGTGCAAGCGCATTGGACGATTACCGTAACGAAGCAAACGGTCATGGTTACATTGTAGAAATTGACCCTTACACGCAAAACTCACGCGCGAAAAAGCGTACGGCGCTAGGTCGTTTCCGTCACGAAGGCTGTACGTTCGGTAAGCTTGAAGAAGGTAAGCCTGTGGTCTTTTACTCTGGCCACGATTCTCGTTTTGAGTACCTATACAAATTTGAATCTGCAGCAGCATGGGATCCAACAGATGCTAATCCAGCGAACCGTTTGGCAACGGGTGATAAGTACATGGATGAAGGCACTCTGTATGTGGCGCGCTTTAATGAAGACAGCTCTGGTACTTGGCTACCACTAACACTAGATAGCGCGACAGTTTCTGGTGGTAAGCTGGCAGACAACTTTAACTCGCTAGCAGAGATTATCCTAAATACGGCAGGCGCAGCAGACCTTGTTGGTGCAACACCTATGGATCGTCCTGAGTGGTGTACCGTTGACCCGTTCACAGGTTCGGTTTATCTAACGCTAACGAACAACACCAAGCGTACAGAGGAAACTAACCCAGCCAACCCTCGTCTGAACAACAAGTTTGGTCATGTAATTCGCTGGGACGAAGGCGAAGCGGCAACAGACTTTACGTGGGATATCTTTGTGTTTGGTTCTCCAGCAAACGGTGATGCGGACACTAACCGTTCGAGCTTGACGGAGCTTAACCAGTTTGCGAGCCCAGACGGTTTGGCGTTTGACCCTCGCGGCATCCTTTGGATTCAAACGGATAATGGTGCAGATGAAGTGACGTCCTACACCAATGATCAAATGCTTGCTGTCGTGCCATCAAAACTGACAGATGAAAACGGCACGCAAGAGGTGATTGGTGCAGAGAACCAAGCGGAACTGAAGCGTTTTTTTGTTGGTCCTAACGGCTGTGAAGTGACCGGCTTTACCATCAGCCCAGATTACAAATCGCTGTTCGTGAACATTCAGCATCCGGGTAACTGGCCATACAGCGATAATGCTGCGGAAGAGACTCCAGCGGGGATGTCGATTCGTCCACGTGCCGCAACGGTGGTTATTCGCCGTGAAGACGGTGGTGAAATTGGTGTTTAACCAATAGGTCATATGACTGATAATCGGGAATAAGAAAAGCCCTGTGTTTACAGGGCTTTGTTATTTCTGATGAGTTGCTTACTAAGGCTAGCTTTTTAGAGATCCGCCAGCAGTACGAATCACATCTTGATACCAGAAGAAGCTCTTCTTACGTTTGCGTTCTAACGTGCCTTGGCCATCGTTGTGGCGATCAACGTAGATGTAACCGTAACGCTTGCTCATCTCAGCGGTTGAGTTTGCGACCAAATCGATTGGCCCCCAACTGGTGAAACCCATCAGCTCAACGCCATCAAGAATTGCTTCGTGTGCTTGCACAAGGTGGTCGTTCAGGTAAGCGATGCGGTAATCATCTTGAATCTGACCGTTTTCATCGATTTCATCACGCGCACCTAAGCCGTTTTCTACGACGAACAGCGGTTTTTGGTAGCGATCATGTAGGAAGTTAAGCAGAACGCGCAGGCCTTTCGGATCAATTAACCAGCCCCATTGGCTCTTTTCAAGGTATGGGTTCGGTACTCCATCGACGATGTTCCCCACCTCTTTCTGTTTTGGATCCGCACTCGCACAACCACTTGCGTAGTAGCTGAATGAGATGAAGTCGACACTTGCCGATGCGATTTCTTCTAAGTCGCCTGCTTCCATCTGAATTTCAATGCCGTTTTCACGGAAGTAACGCTTCATGTAGCCCGGGTACTGGCCACGTGTTTGCACATCACCGAAGAACAACCACTTGTTGTTTTCATGCATTGCAGTTAGCACGTCGTTTGGATTGCAGGTGTATGGATAGTAGAGAGCGCCAAGCAGCATATTGCCAATCTTGCCGTTTGGTACGATTTGCTGACACAGTTTTACCGCTTTCGCATTTGCCACTAGCTGGTGGTGAATCGCTTGGTAAATCTCTTGCTCATTGGCGTCTTCTTGCAAGCCGACACCAGTAAATGGCGCATGCAGAGACATGTTGATTTCGTTAAACGTTAGCCACAGCTTCACTTTGTCTTTGTAGCGTTCAAGCACGGTGCGAGCATAACGTTCGAAGAACTCGATCACGCGACGATCGCCCCAACCGCCGTAGTTTTCAACCAGTGCGTAAGGCATTTCGTAGTGAGATAAGGTCACGAAAGGCTGGATATCCTGCTTCGCTAGCTCATCAAAAATTTTATCGTAGAACGCCAAACCTTCTTCGTTCGGTTCTAGCTCGTCACCGTTCGGGAAGATGCGGCTCCACGCCAAAGACAGGCGCAGACAGTTAAAGCCCATCTCTTTGAACAGCGCAATGTCTTCTGGGTAGCGATTGTAGAAGTCAATTGCCAGGTCTTTGATACCCGGCGTACGCTCTTCACGGGTTTGATGCGGACTCAAAATACCGTTTGGCAGCATGTCCGAAGTCGATAACCCTTTACCCCCAAGGTTGTACGACCCTTCTACTTGGTTAGCAGCAATGGCACCGCCCCAAAGAAAATGTTCAGGAAACTTAATCATGTTTCTCACTCTTTATTGTTTTGAAATATGTGTTTTCTGTATTTGAGAATAGTGTAGGTCAAAGAGGGATTCTGATATTGAGATCGTGTTTTTCTCAAGCTTCGGGAGAATATGGCTCAACTGGTATTTTTTTAATCGGAAGGGGGGGGTAAATCAGAATAGTTGGAAATAGAGTTCCAGCCCCGCTTATGCAAGGCTGGAGATAACATTTAGAAAGTAAATGCTAGGTTTGCCGCTGCACCTAGTTGGTTTTCACCAGCATAAGAGCCTGCGATGTCTAAGCTAACGACATCAAATGGGCTGATGCCAATACCTGCAGTAATTGAGTTTTCTAAAGTATCTTCTAGATCCATCTCATAACCTGCTCGTAGTTGTGCCCAACCCCAAGCATTGCCTTCAATACCAACTCGAACAAATTGAGTGTCGTCTGCTAGTTCTTTGAAACGTTTTTGCTTGGTTAAGTCGGCATCAATGCTAAATGAAACGTAGTCGCTTGCATAACCAAGACCTACAGTTGCTTGAGGGGTGAGTTCGTAAGTGTACCCGCCAAGTTCTGTATCGATGTCTTGTTTGAACAGATCTTTAATAGTGATACCAGCGCGGAATGCATTTTTGTGCCACGCCATGCCTAGATCCATGTTGAAGGCACTCTTTGATACTTCACTCTTATCGTAATCTTCGACATCAAAATCATCTAGAGAAGTGCGCTGAGAGTAGGTCATCAATTGTTGGTATTTAGGAGAGATACCAAACGCGATGTTTTGGCCGCCTAGCTCAAAGTTGCGTGCAAATGAAACGCCGTATTCAGCAGTGCCAAATGCCACTAGCTCAACGTTTGAGTTCAGGTAGCGCTGCTCTACCGTACCAGAATCAGCAATGTCTGGAGCCGCGATCACTTCAACGTAACCTGTACTAAATAGGTTGATTGAAACATGGCGAGTCGGGATTGCGATAGCCAGACCTAGACCACCGTTGATTGCTACTGGAGCACTATCATCGAGCTTATCTAGTAAGCGAGACATTTCTGCCTCATCTGCAGGTGTTGGCATGCCTTTAATGCGATCGTACAGGTCTTGCGCATCTTCGACAGTGGTAAGCGCTTCATCTTTGTCATTCGCATTGATACCAAATGCAGGCAGAAGTAGGCCGACATCATCGTTTTCACGATATAACGCACCAAGAGCAGGGTTGTGAAGTGGGGCTGTTAGGTAATCTGCTGAAACCACACCAGTGTTACCCATCGCATGGCTGCGAGCATCTGCGACGTATGGTGCCGCAATTGATTGTGTTGAAAGCACGGTTAGTGCACTAGCCACTGCAAAAGCTAATTTGTTCATAACGTTTCCATTGTTACTTTATATTTTTGTTGCCGAAGCAATTGAATAGATCGGATTTACAGTTGCATTGTTATAGGTGTGCAGACGTTGGTTTTTGTCTGCTTATGCAACTTATGTAAATTGTCTCATTATTTAGACGCTCTTATCAATTATCTTGTAAATATATTTGAGCAAAAATATGTGGTTATTGATTACTTTCTAGGCAGCTATAAAAATAAGCTCAAAGGAAAGGCCTTTGGAGTGGTTTATGCGCACAGAAATACTGCCACCCATGTCACGCATGTTATTAGCCGTGATCGCTAAACCGAGTCCTAAACCTTTACCAATTTTCTTTGAGGTTTGGAATGGTTCGAACATGGATTCAAGCATCTCATCCGACACGCCGCAGCCATTATCACTGACAAGCAGTTCAACTTGATTTTCTGTTGGATTGACGATCAAACTCAGCTGCGGATTGTCGGTTTGGTCCATTGCATCCAATGCGTTTGACACAAGATTGCCGAGCACTTGAAGCAGTCGTTGTTCTTCACCCATGATGTTAGGTAAATCGTGAGGAACACGTACACGCACGTCAACGTTCTCTAATTGAGATTGATAAACTCGTAGGGTTTCTTCTAAAGCGGTTGTGAGGGAAATCTCTTGTAGTCTTTCTGGCTTGTTGTAAGCAAATGTCTTTAGCTGACTGGTCATGCTTGCCATGCGATCAATCAGTTTCTGTACTAAGACATTGTTGGCTTTCATCATCTCGGTTTCGCCACGTTCCGCTAGCAGCTCGTTTGTTGTGAGCAGGGTTCGCAAGCCTGTTAGTGGCTGATTGAGCTCATGAGTGAGCGCGCTTGACATGCGACCTAAGGCTGCCATTTTGCTCGATTCAATTAATTGGCTTTGCGCTTCTTTTAGCGCTTGAGTTCGCTCTTCTACCCGCTGCGCCAGTTCTTGGTTGACCTGTTGCAGTGATTGCTCGGCTTTTTTCCGCTTGCTGATATCGATGATCGTCGCAAGGAAATACTGCTCGCCATGCCATGGAAAACTGGTCAGAGAAAATAGGACAGGGAAGACGCTACCGTCACTACGTCTGGCTATGGTTTCGACCGTGCTGATCTCTGCGAGCTCTTTATGTTTAGGCAAGTCCTTCAGTAATTTAAGTGTGGTGGAATTGGGATTGCCTGCGTCGAATAATTCCCAAGCAAAAGCGTGTCGATTGACGCTTTCCGGTAAACAGAACAAACGCTTCGCCATTGGGTTGAGATCGAACAGTTGCCCTTGTTCATCAATCAATAGCAAACCTACGTGGGTCTTATTGATCATTTGTTTTAAGCGGCGTTGGGATTCTTCCAACAGAGCTTGAATTCGCTGTTGGTTGATGTGTTTCTGGCGACGCTGTAGACCAATGATGACGAGTAATACAACCAACAAGATCAGCGCTGCTACGCTCCAACCAATCACGTTTATGGTTTGTTGAATCGGCTTAGAAGGGGTGAGGTAGCTTACGTACCAATTCAAATCATCCAATTTAACGGTGTGCGCAAAATAACGTTGCTGGTTGAGCGTCCACACACTGATATTGGTGTTGTCGTATAAGCGTTGCGTTTCTAACTGAACGGTATTGCTCGGTTCGTTAAACCAGTCAGCGTTATAAAGCGAGCTGCTCGATAGGAAAAAGCGTTGCTGGCGATTTTGCAACGTAATGATGTCTTGGCTAGTAATGGTCTGTTCGGTCAATAAGCTCAGGTTGATTTGCACCACCACAATGCCTGCGATATCTAGACCGTCGTAGATAGGGGCTGCAAGATAATACAATGGGCTCGAACCTTTGGTTTTGTTCACCAAGGAAACACCGCCGCCTTGATTGTGAATTTGTTCCACAATGGCTTTTCGGTCAGACAGGCTAAAGCGCTCTTCTATCAAACTCGATACCAATACTTCGCCAGAGTTAGACAGGATTAACCACCCTTCTGTATTGGCAGCTTTATCGAGTTGAGTCAGTTGGGTTTGCAACGGTTCGTAATAAGTTCGGTTTCCTTTCACAAACGCGATGGTTTCTGGATTGTTGGTAACAAGGTAAGGCAGATGGTAGAAGCGTTTAAGTGCTCGACGAACTTCACCAATATAGTCGAGCAGCTTTTGTTGAGCTTCGGTTTGAGTTTGTACGCTCAACCACTGACGGGCAACCTCTCTGCTGGCGCTATAGCAAGACAACATCAGCACTGCCGCAATTGCGACCACAAGCCATGTTTTGCCATTCCTTTTGCGCTGCATACTGACTCCATTCAGCTAATGCGTCCTCACCGACAGTCTTTAAAGAGTGCGCCTAACTGGTTGGATGTTAAAGACTTGTAAGCAAGAAGTGAGATCTAGCTCCTTTTCTCCTCAGTGGTTTTTGCTACCGTTAACAAAGAGCGATTTCTTTCCCACCTATAAAGCAGGCAGTAACTCATGGCTTTTGACGACTCCCCTAAAATTGCACTTATCGAAGACGATGACATTGTTCGCCAAGCTACCAGTCAATGGCTGCAACTGGCGGGGTTCGATGTGACTGCGTTCAGTTTAGGCGAAGAGGGCAAAGCGGCCATTCTTAGCCAAGAATTTGATGCGATTGTCAGTGATGTTCGCCTGCCGGACACCGATGGTTTGTCGATACTAGAAAGCCTGATTGCCAATCACATTCCAACGCCGATTATCTTGATCACCGGACATGGTGACGTCGATATGGCAGTAGGGGCGTTACAAAACGGTGCGTTCGATTTTATCGAGAAACCTTTTCAACCTGAGCGCTTATCCCAACGAGTGACCGAAGCGGTAGAGAGCTATCGCGCACAAACATCCACTCAAGATCGCCAAGAGTACCTATCTAGCGTTAGTGGCTTAGAAGAAGTGTTGATTGGGCGAAGCCGAGTGATGCAACAGCTTAGAGAACAAGTTGCCAAGTTAGCACGCATTGATACTAACGTGATTATTTACGGTGAAACAGGTTGTGGTAAAGAGCTGGTAGCGACCAGTTTGCACAATGAAAGCCAACGCAGAACCCATCATTTTGTGCCAATCAACTGTGGTGCTATTCCTGAGAACCTGTTTGAAAGTGAGCTGTTTGGGCACGAAGCTGGGGCATTTACCGGAGCGGGTAAAAAGCGCATTGGTAAATTGGAATACGCGGATAAAGGCACCTTATTCTTTGATGAAATCGAGAGTATGCCACTGTCTATGCAGGTGAAAGTCTTACGTTCATTGCAGGAACATACGGTTGAGCGCGTTGGGGGTAATCAGCAGATCTCGGTTGATTTGAGAGTGATCGCCGCCGCGAAAGAAGATCTCAATGATCATGATGAGTTTCGTCAGGATTTGTACTATCGACTCAATGTGGCGCAGATCTATTTGCCACCATTACGTGAGCGAGAAGAAGACGCGTTGATCTTGTTCGAACACTTTGCTCTGAAAAGTAATCCTGAGAGTCGTCCGCTGAGTGAAGCCGATAGAAAAGCCATTCTTGCTTACGCTTGGCCCGGTAACGTGCGCGAGCTAAGGAATGTCGCGATGCGTTTTGCACTGGATGAAACCGTCTCCGTAATGGAAATTCTCTCCAGTCGACCATCTTCTACAACCGAAGAGACGCAAGCAGGCGTTCCGTTGGCGATTCAGCTACACAACTTTGAACGTAAGGTACTACACGATTCCTTAGTTCGACACCAAGGACGAATTACGGATGTGATGGTCGAGTTAGATTTACCGCGCCGAACCCTCAACCAAAAGATGCAGAAGTTTGGTCTAAATCGCTCTGATTATACATAGAACAAACGGCTTCTGAGGAAGCCGTTTTTTGTTGAGGTACTTATTTGTTAAGGTACTTGCCAATCTAGGCTTGGTTCACCAACTCGGCTTGTTGTTGGCTTGCCTTGCGGGTAAATACTACGCCCACAACCACCATAGCGATCGTCGGAACAATCCAACTTGCAAAGTAGTGGTACAGCGGCATGTTGCTGTCTAACCATTGGTTTGCGGCTTCTGGCATGTAACCTAGGATGTGCAGCGCATCAACACAACCAAACGTTAGAGCAGTGAACGCCGTCGCGACGACCATGATTTGCGACATCTTGTTGCGCACTGGTGCCATGATCATCAACGCAATCGCTACTGGGTGAAGCGCCACAACCGCTGGTAATGTGATAGCCAATAGTTGCTCCAGACCTACGTTGGCGATCAAACCAGCCAACACCATGGTCGTAATAACGCAGCCTTTGTAGTTCACTTTGCTGAAAGTGTTGTCGTAAAACTCACTGCCTGCTGTGGTTACGCCGATAGCAGTAGTCAAACATGCTAATACCATCACGGCACCTAGTAGTAGTGAACCAAACGCGCCAAAGTGGTTGAAGGTGAACGCCGTTAAGATGTCGCCACCGTTACTGAATTCAGAACCTAAGTATGAGCTTGTTGAGCCAATGTAAGCCAATGAGATGTAAACAAATGCCATTGCAACCGCGTACATCAAAGCTGCAATTAGCGTGTATTTTGCGGTGGCTTTTGGACAATCCACACCCATGCTGCGAATCGCGCGGAAGATGATCCAACCAAAACCGATAGAGCCTAGCGCATCCATGGTCATGTAGCCTTGGGTCAAGCCTTCAGAAAATGCGCCAGATACGTATGGTCCCGTTGCAGTAGTAAGCTCGCCGGCTGGATAAACCAGAGCGGTCACAGACATGATCACTAAAATAGCCATCAATGCTGGGGTTAAGATCTTGCCTAGGTTGTCGACCAATTTGCCCGGGTATAGCGCAAACAAAATGGTGATAGCACAGAAAGCAATAGTGAAAGGCACCAAAGCGGCATCACCAAACATTGGCGCAAAGCTAAATTGGTAAGCGACGGTAATCGCACGTGGTATTACGAACGCAGGGCCAATCACGATAAATACCATTACCCAAAAACTGGTCGCCAAAGGTTTAGGTAGGGCAGCGGTTAATTTGTCTGAACCGTTTACGATAGCCACCATCACCAGTGCCATCGCAGGCAGACCTACACCCGTCAAGAGGAAGCCAGACATCCCGCTCAGAAAGTTTTCACCTGCTTGATAACCCAAAAATGGAGGGAAGATCAGGTTACCCGCGCCTAAGTACATGGCGAAAGTCATGAAGCCCAAAGCGGCGATATTGCGTGCGCTTAACATTGTTATTCCTCTTATGTTTCGCTTGGAAGAAACTGAAAGGAATGGGAGGAGTATGTTGTGTTCCCGTCAGCTTCTTCTCAAGCTGACAGAAAGTTAAGATATAGCCTGTCAGCTCTGAATCAGTTTCAGAGAGAGCAGGAGGATCGCAGCAGCAACGCCAGATGGGCGTTTTAAAGCGAATTGCAATTGCGCAGTTGCTGACATGAGCGATCCTTAATGACAAAAAAGCACCAAGGAATACGTTTGCCTTGGCGTGTTGTTACCCTAACGAACATAGGGCTATTGGCACAACCCCGAAGTAGAAAATAAGTTGATACGGTCAATGTTTGTTTCTGAACTGGTGGATTGAACTGCTTTTTAAATTCAAAATTAGAATAAATGACTTTTCATTTCGTTAACATGGCTTGTTTTGCTGTATTATTGTGCTATTTGTAGTCGTTTAGGCTATAAACCTCCGCTTATAAAGTGAGCAGTTTAGAATGATGCGCTTTTTATTCTTATTGTTAAGACGCTCATTAGTTGCAGTTCAATCCAAAATTGCATCGGCAAAATATTGCTTATTAGTGAATCGTGCATTTATTTTGTCTTGATCACATTTTATTAACCTTTTGCGATCTAGGCGTGCAACCTTCTTCTCTTCAATGAGCAAGATCTTGCTCATTACTTTGCTATCAAATCAGCAGAATTTTGCTCATTTTTGATGTCTTTCTGTGCTTGGGCCAACAAATACAATGACTTAAAAGTTGGCATTTCAATTGCTCTAGGGAATTTGTTGTTAATAAAGATTTAACATGATGTAAATCCCCAATCGTGAAACGACTACACGGAGAGTAATAATGAAAATGAATAAGCTGGTAAAAGCTTTGGCTGTCGCTGTGACTTCTTTTGGTATTGCTGCTAATGCTGCAGCAGAGGATCGTAGCTACATTCTTGCAACGGCATCGACAGGTGGTACTTACTATCCTGTGGGCGTAGCGTTGGCGACGTTAAGCAAAGTGAAATTGGCTCCAAAGCACCACTTCTCCCTTTCTGCAATCAGCTCTGCGGGCTCTGGTGAAAACGTCAAACTGCTGAACGAAAATGAAGCACAGTTCGCGATTCTACAAGGTCTTTACGGTGCATGGGCTTGGTCTGGCAAAGGTCCTTATGAGAAAAGCGGTCGCCAAGAGCAGCTGCGTTCAGTCTCTATGCTGTGGCAAAACGTTGAGCACTTTATTGTTCGCTCTGACCTAGCAAAAACGGGCACAGTGACTGACCTGAACAACCTAGATGGCAAGAAGTTCTCTATCGGTAAGAAGAACTCTGGTACTGAGAACTCTGGTCGCCAAATCATGAAAGGTCTGAAGGTCGACCCTGATAAATTTAACCTTGCGTACATGGGTTACGGCGGCAGTGCGAGCGCACTTCAAAACGGCACCATTGACGGCATGAACACGCCTGCGGGTGTACCTGTTGGTGCGGTCACTCAAGCTTTTGCTGCGCTGGGTAAAGACATTTCGATTCTTTCGTTTACCGATGAGCAGATTAAAGAGGCGAATGGCAGTTATAACCTATGGACGAAGTACGAGATCCCAGCGAACACTTATCCGGGTCTAGATAAGCCGATCACCACCATTGCACAGCCAAACTTCTTGGCAGTTCGTGAAGATATCTCGGAAGAAGACGTTTACCAACTAACCAAAGCGATCTACGAGAATCTGCCTTTCCTACAAGGTATCCACAAAGCAACAAAAGCAATGGCGATTGAGAAAGCGATCGCTGGCTTGCCAGTGCCTCTTCACCCAGGTGCGGCGCGTTATTACAAAGAAATGGGCATCGAAATCCCATCAGATCTAATGGCGAAATAACGCTAACTTCGCCCCGAGTTTTGACTCGGGGCATTTTATCCCTACCGATTTCTAAGATGGAAAAAGCCGCCAGAGCTTGGAGTATGAGATGAGCGACTCAATAGAAAAGGAATTACAGAAGTTTGAGCTGCCCACGCGCACTGATTTTCCGTGGGTAACCACAACAATCACAGTGTTTGGCGTGGTGTTGTCTGCTTTGCACATTTGGTTTAATACCTTATCGACGTTACCAGAGTTATGGATTTCCGCGACCCACTTTGCTGGCTTTGCGGTGATTTGTGCGCTTTGGTATCCGGCTCATATCTCCCTCAAGCAGAGTAAGATTGCACTCGGCATTGATGTGTTAATTGCCATGGGCGCGGTCGCGTGTTTGCTCTACATTCCCTATGCCGAAGATGCGCTGTATGAGCGTGGCGTGAAGTTTGTGACCAGCGATTGGGTCTTCGCCATCATGGCTATTCTGATTGTTATTGAGCTGATTCGACGCACCATGGGTTGGTTTATTCCAGTGCTGATTGTGGTGTGTTTAAGCTACGTTGTACTTTGGGGGAAGTGGGCAACAGGTATTTTCCACTTCCCGGGTTTGAGCATGGAAACCTTACTCTACCGCAGCTTCTATTCTTCTGAGGGTATGTTTGGCTCTATTTCGCGCATCAGTTGGACTTTCGTATTCATGTTCATTCTGTTTGGTGCATTTCTCGTTCGCTCTGGTGTTGGTGATTACATCATCAATGTGGCACGTGCTGCGGCAGGCAAAATCATCGGCGGTCCGGGTTTTATCGCAGTGATTGGCTCCGGTTTGATGGGCTCAGTATCGGGCTCTAGTGTGGCAAATACGGTTTCCACCGGTGTTATCAGTATTCCTTTGATGCAAAAAGCAGGTTTCCCTTCGCGCTTTGCAGCGGGCGTTGAGGCTGCGGCGTCGACAGGTGGTCAGTTGATGCCACCAGTGATGGGAGCGGGTGCTTTTATCATGGCGTCTTACACGCAAATTCCGTATGTTGATATTATTGCCGTTTCTTTCATTCCTGCTCTTATCTATTTCTTGTCTGTGGCGTTCTTTGTGCGTATCGAAGCCAAACGCAGCGGCGTTCAGAAGATCACTACCAGCGATGAATCATTACTTAAAGTGCTGATCAGCGGTTGGCACAATCTTATCCCATTGGCGGTATTGGTCACTTTATTGGTTCAAGGCTTTACACCGACTTACGCTGCGGGCTTGTCGATCATTTCAGTGGTGGTGGCTTCTTGGTTTTCGAAAGAGCATAAGATGGGACCAAAAGCGATCATCGAAGCACTTTCGCAAGGCGCGAAAAACATGGCGACAACTGCCGTATTGCTGGTGGGTATTGGTTTGGTGATCAACGTGATCAGCACAACAGGCATCGGCAACACGTTTTCACTGATGATCGACGGTTGGGCGAATGGCGACTTGTTCATCATGATCGTCCTGATTGCGCTCGCTTCTCTTGTTTTAGGTATGGGTTTACCCGTGACAGCGGCGTATATTGTATTGGGTACACTGTCTGCCCCTGCGCTTTACAAGTTGATTGCGGAAAATCAATTGCTTGAATTGATGGTGTCAGGTCAATTGCCTGAACAAGCAAAAGCCATCTTTATGTTGGCGGCGCCAGAAAAGCTAGAACTGCTCAATGCCCCAATGGCGTTGGAAACCGCGAAAGAAATGGTGGCGTTAGTGCCCGCTGACTTTATGGAAACCCTACTAGAGCAAAGTCTGGGTATGGAAGCGGTAGGCTTAGCACTGCTGGCTGCTCACCTCATTATCTTCTGGTTATCGCAAGACAGCAACGTAACCCCTCCAGTGTGTTTGACCGCTTTTGCTGCGGCAACCATTGCAAAAACACCGCCAATGCGCACCGGTTTAATGGCGTGGAAAATCGCCAAAGGTTTGTATCTTGTGCCGCTACTTATTGCCTACACAGGCTTGGTAAGTTGGGATGTGACGTCGGTAATTACCGTAGGCTTCTTTGCCATCATCGGTACCTATGCATTGATCGGTGCGATTGAAGGTTACTTGGAAGGTCCTCTAAACATTCTGCTGCGTCTTGTGTTGATTGTGGTGGGTACATTGCTGGTTTGGCACGACATCCCAATGTTGGTTCGTGTAGCAAGCTGCGCAGTATTTGTCGCGATTTTTATTTACAGTGGTCGCAAGTTCAAATTGCAACAATCTCAACTATCGGTTTTATAAGAGGTCGTATGAAATCAGTCTATGACTACATCATTGTCGGTGGCGGTATCGTTGGCGTGTCGACAGCATGGCAACTGCAGCAACGTCACCCAGACAAATCCATTTTATTGGTTGAGAAAGAGTCCGGTTTTGCTAAGCACCAAACCGGGCACAATAGCGGCGTGATTCATGCTGGGGTGTACTACGCGCCGGGCAGTTTAAAGGCGGATTTTTGCAAGCGCGGGGTAGAGCGAACCATTTCGTTCTGTGCCGAGCACGATATTCCGGTGGAGAACTGTGGCAAGTTACTTGTTGCGACCAATGAGCAAGAAGTCGAACGCATGAATGCGCTTTATGAGCGCTGTCATGTCAACGGCGTCGACGTAAAGCTACTCGATAAAGTTCAACTCAAGCTGGCTGAGCCAAACATCACAGGCTTGGGCGCGATTTATGTCAAAACCACCAGTATTGTCGATTATCGTTTGGTCACTGAGCAGATGGCGGAAGAGTTCAAAAAGCTTGGCGGGCAAATTAGCTTGAGAACCAAAGTGGTGGCTGCCGAAGAGAAGGATGAAGAAGTTCAACTGACCTGTATTTCAGACGGTCAAACGATGCAGCTTAATACCAAGTTCTTGGTCACTTGCAGCGGCTTGATGGCGGATCGTATGACTAAGATGATGGGTATTCCAACTGACTTTCAGATCATCCCTTATCGTGGTGAATACTACCGCTTAGATAGCAAACACGACCAAGTGGTGAATCATCTTATTTATCCAATTCCCGACCCTGATTTGCCATTCTTAGGTGTCCACCTGACTCGCATGATTGATGGTAGTGTGACCGTTGGTCCAAATGCGGTGCAAGGCTGGAAACGAGAAGGGTACGACAAGGTTAATTTCAGCTTGCAAGATACCATGCAAATGCTCAGTTTCTCCGGTTTCTGGAAGGTGACACAAAAGCATCTAAAAACCGGATTGGATGAGTTTAAAAACTCATGGTGGAAGCCGGGCTATCTCAAATTGGTCAACAAATACTGCCCAAGCATCAAGGTGGAAGATCTCAAACCATATCCTGCGGGTATTCGTGCGCAAGCGGTGTTGTCTGATGGTACCTTGGTTCATGACTTCTTGTTTGCTGAAAGCGCAAGAAGCCTGCACGTTTGCAACGCACCGTCTCCCGCAGCGACATCTGCAATGCCTATTGGGGAGTACATTTGCGATAAGGTGAATGAGAAGATAGAGGCAAAAACCGAGACGGTTTAACAGTAAAAAGCCAAACTAAAAGTACTCCAGACTCTATTTGTTGGGTGATTAGTGTCGGATGTGCCGGAAGTTTGGCTTTTACTTTGGTGGTTGGATTACTTCCTTCTTATGATACTTGGGTTTATCAGGAGAGGGATGGATGAAACTAGGTTTAGCCAATCACAAAGTAGACGTCGTTAAACATGACCCAGCATGGCGACAGGAGTTTGCACGCAGCCGATCTGAACTGGCGTTAGTGACGGAGATTCCGCCAACTCAAATCGAGCATATTGGCAGTACTGCTATTTTGGATATGCCTGCCAAACCCATTATCGATATTGTGCTAGGTATTGAGCACTTTCCTCATGTTTCTCCAAAGCTGATTGATGCACTGAAAAGTGTTGGATTCTGCGCTTGAAAGTGGAAAAGCAAGATGAGATTGTCTTTGCAAAGTTCACCGATGATTCTTATCAAGTCAAAACACACTATCTGCACCTCACTCAGTATCAAGGACAGTTGTGGCGAGACTGGATTCAATTTCGAGATAGACTAAATGGAAATGCTGAGCTTAGAAGTGAGTACTTAGCTCTGAAGTTTTCTTTGGTGAAGCAAGCTGAAATTACCATCGAAAAATATACGGATGCTAAAGCCGAGTTTGTAAAGAAAATTATCTCGATATAAACCAAAGGCGACTAAACTGTCGCCTTTGCTGTATTTGGAAGAGCCGTTAGGACTCTCCACCTTTAGGGCAAAGTTCGCCTTTCTTGGCGTGTCTTTCAATCATGTAATCGCCTCGGGCACTGTGCAAAACAATCGCATTCCACACTTGCCCGTCTTTGAGTTCAAACTCCATCGCATAGTGTATACCGCCGACAACTTGGGTTCTCACATCATTGATTTGTTTTAGCTTATCCGTTGCATTCATTTGATGCAGAATCATACTGAGAGAGCGCTCAGCATCTGGGGTGACTTTCGCCACTTGCCAACCTCCCGGGACGTCACCTTGCGCATCGCATATCGCTTGCATTTTCTTCTTCAAAGCTGGTGACATTTGTTTGTCTACTGCCAGTGCACTGTTAGCGAATGGAAGCGCGGTAATAGCCACAATGGTTGTCCACATCATCCTTAACTTCATAATTCACTCCTTTGTTTTGTTATTGATTGAGTATAAGCACGACTTTCACGGTTTACATAATCACAGGATATAGATACGGAACAGAAGAGTGAAAGGGTAAAAAACGATCGCTTTTGAGTGGCACTCGTAACACTGTTTAGAGGAGGAGTCGTTATGAGTCTGAAGCATTATTTTGAAAAGGTCTCACCAAAGTTTGAACCAGGAGGCCAGTACCACAAGTTCTACCCACTCTTTGAAGCTGTTGAAACCCTTTTTTATACGCCGGGTAAAGTGAACCACGGTGTCACCCATGTTCGAGACAGCATCGATTTGAAGCGCATCATGATCATGGTGTGGTTAGCTGTATTCCCCGCGATGTTTTGGGGCATGTATAACATCGGTCAGCAATCCAGCGATGCTCTGCTTTATGGTCTTGACCAAGCTGCCGCGCAACAAACGATCGATGCCTTTTGGGGGCTGAGTTGGGTTTGGGGCTCAGTAGAAGCGGTGAGCCAAGCGGGTTGGGTGAGCAAAATGCTAGTCGGTGCAACCTACTTTCTGCCTGTCTACGCGACTGTGTTTGTGGTTGGTGGCTTCTGGGAAGTGTTGTTTGCTATTGTCCGCAAGCACGAGGTGAATGAAGGCTTCTTTGTTAGCTCCATTCTGTTTGCGTTAATTCTCCCGCCAACCATTCCGTTGTGGCAAGCCGCGTTAGGTATCACACTTGGTATCGTGGTGGCGAAAGAAATCTTCGGCGGTACGGGGCGTAACTTCCTGAATCCCGCATTGGCTGGGCGCGCGTTCTTGTACTTCGCTTATCCCGCTAACATGTCTGGCGGCGCGGTTTGGGTTGCGGCAGATGGTTACTCCGGCGCGACACCGCTGAGCCAATGGTATGAAGGTGGTCAGAGTGCCTTGACGAACAACATGACGGGGCAGCCTATCTCATGGATGGACGCGTTTGTTGGCAATCTGCCCGGTTCGATGGGGGAAGTATCCACCTTGCTGATCGCGCTAACAGGTCTGGTGCTGATCTTTATGAAGATCGCTTCGTGGCGAATCGTTGCGGGGGTCTTTGTTGGCTTAGCTGTGACGTCGCTACTGCTTAATGCGATTGGCTCGAATACCAATCCAATGTTCTCTATGCCGTTCTATTGGCACTTTGTGATTGGTGGTGTTGCGTTTGGTACCTTCTTTATGGCGACAGACCCAGTATCGGCTGCCTTCACAAATGGCGGTAAATGGGCTTACGGTATTTTGATTGGCGTGATTACGATATTTATCCGAGTGCTTAACCCAGCCTATCCGGAAGGCATCATGTTAGCGATTCTGTTTGCCAACTTATTCGCACCGCTGTTCGACTACATGGTCAAAGAGAACAACATCAAACGCAGAATGAAAAGGGCAAGACCTTCGTAAAATGAGGTAAGCTTCACTGAAATTTGATTGAAAACTGCACTATATTGAAAAGGTCAGAGACATGAGGTTTCTGGCTTTTCTTTTTATCAGGAGGACGAAGACGATGAGAATTAAGGATATTCTCGATAGCCGTTTGGTGCTGTCGTTCTGGTACAACCTAGACTACTGCTTGTCTCTTCTTAGCAAAATCTCTGCACGTTAATTTCCTCAATGCTTCCGCATTGAAAAGCAATTTATCAGTTTGTTTTTAATCTTACGCTTAAGTGCGTAGGGTCGTGCGTATAAGGAAATTAACAATGAAACGTATCCCAGAACCGTTCCGTATCAAAATGGTTGAGCCAATCAAAATGACGACCTTGGCTGACCGAGAAGTTGCCCTCAAGCAAGCGGGCTTTAACCCATTTCTTCTTCGTAGTGATGATGTTTATATCGATCTGCTGACCGACTCTGGCACTGGTGCTATGAGTGACAATCAGTGGGCAGGCATCATGATGGGTGATGAGTCCTATGCTGGCAGTCGCAACTACTACAACTTGTGTGATGCCGTAGAGCATTTCTTTGGTTACAAGCTGACAGTACCTGCGCACCAAGGCCGTGGGGCGGAGCAAATCTTATTCCCTGCTTTGATTGAGCGCATGCGTCAGGTGCGTGGTGGTGAAACGCCCGTGTTTATCTCGAATTACCACTTCGATACCACAGCGGGCCACATTGAACTCAATGGCGGTAAAGCGATTAACGTGGTAACGGAAGAAGCGTTCGATACCACAACGCCATATGACTGGAAGGGTAACTTTGACCTTAATAAGCTGGTAGCAACGATTGAAGAACATGGTTCTCAAAACATCTGTGCAATCATCACAACGGTCACGTGTAATAGTTCAGGCGGTCAGCCAGTGTCGATGGAAAACATGCGCAGCGTGTACGAGATCGCAACCAAGTACGACATTCCTGTGGTGATTGATTCGGCTCGTTACTGTGAGAACGCTTACTTTATCAAGCAGCGTGAAGCGGGTTACGAGAACAAGTCGATCCTCGAAATCATTCGTGAGATGTACCAATATGGTGACATGCTCACCATGTCTGCGAAGAAAGATCCGATGGTGAATATTGGTGGTATGTGTTGTATTCGCGATCATCAAGAGCTTTTCCAAGCGGTTCAAACACGATGTGTACCGATGGAAGGCTTTGTCACTTACGGTGGTATGGCAGGTCGTGATATGGAAGCCTTGGCTCGCGGATTGTATGAAGGTGCGGATGAGGATTACCTTCACTACCGCATTAGCCAAGTGCAATACTTGGGTGAGCGTCTACGCGAGGGTGGCATTCCAATTCAATACCCAACAGGTGGTCATGCTGTCTTCGTTGATGCGGCGAAGATCTTACCTCATATCCCAGCGGATCAATTTCCGGCGCAGGTGCTATGTAATGCCTTGTACTTAGAGGCAGGCATTCGTGCAGTAGAGATTGGTTCACTGCTGCTTGGTCGAGATCCGGAAACAGGTGAACAAAAAGCGTCGGAACTTGAGTTGATGCGTTTGACCATTCCACGTCGTGTTTACACCAACGATCACATGGATTACATCGCTGATGCGATCATCGAGTTGAAGAATCGTGCTCATGAACTGAAAGGATTGACGTTTGAATACGAACCACCAGTACTTCGCCACTTCACGGCTCGTTTCCGCGAACTGGATTGATAGCTCTGAGGGTCGATACTCCAGACATTGATAGCGTTAATTAAGCAAAAAGCCGCGAACTTCGCGGCTTTTTTGATTCATCTGAGTTTCGTATTACGCTAAATCTAGCGTGATTCGCACAAACTGCTCGTCTTGGTACAGCACTTCGTAATTGAAGGTGTTGCTGGCATAAATACTACCAAGGAACAGAGAGCGTTGACTCATAGGTCCACGGAAAAGCATCGAAATAGGTGCGATTAGGGCGTTATTATCGTCGAAGTGTTGGTTTAAGTTATCCGACAGTACGCACAGCAAACAACCGTGTTGATCGTGGGATAAGTCAACATCTTCAGGACGAGAAAGCAGTACCGTGGTACCTAATTTCTTCTCGACTTCGTTGATCAGCAGCAGGTAGCTGTCGAGGTGAGGCTGTGGGTTGCCAGGTTTATCGGCACCTACACAACGTTCAAGTAAAGCTTCTAAATTGCCATTTTCCCCTTTTGCCTGTTGAGTCAGAGACTTTAATGGCTTTTTAATCAGTTTGTAGCGATTGCTTTTGAGCTTAGGCTTAAGCCACTTTTGCAGTAGATCGTTACGTTCTTTGAGAGGAAGGCTTCGCGATGATGCGTGGATTTTGAAGTGCAGGTGTAATAAGGCGTGCACCGCTAGTTCGCTAAGTAATTGATTAGCGTCCGCGGATTGTTTTGCCTGCTTAGAACTTTGCATTACACTCTAAATTCTTTGAAAGAAAGGAATGGTGCCGAGAGAGGGACTCGAACCCTCACACCTAAGGCACTAGCACCTCATGCTAGCGTGTCTACCAATTTCACCATCTCGGCATCATGATGCTCTGAATACACAGAGGCTTCAAAATGAAGCGTTCCAAATTGTATATCCAAAATCCATAGGTTGGCGAGAGTAAAATTGCTCATTTTTAGTCTTTGGCGTTCAAGTGAGCATTTATTGTCCATTTTTAATAATTTCGGCATTCAGAAATCTCCCAATACCCTTACTTTTACTACAAGTATGACCATAAAATGACAAGTTTGCATAAAAAGTGAACGCTTGAACGTTTGCGTAAATAAATGTGATGAAACTCTCTTTTTGTTGGCTATACTTGCGTCCCGTTTAAGCGGGAATTAGGGTTCAGTTGTTCAGGACCCTTACCCATACAAGCCGTCACAAGGAGCAGGATGAGTTAGTAACTCATCGGCAGTGAATGACCCCAAGGATTGGACCAGCTACGTTCATTTGCTTGTATAAGGTAAAAAAAGATGTCGAACTATCCGTTCTGTCTCCAATTTGGATCTACGAGTGTGTTGTCACTCGATGCGTTGTCCCTTTCTTCTGCCAATGCTTTTGGCGCTCCTTTCCTTTTCAACGTTCAGTAGGTCCGATTCATGAGTGTTCTATTTAGTCTATTTGGTATTGTTGCTCTATTAGGTTGTGCGTTCCTGCTGTCAGAGAGCCGTTCTTCAATCAATTGGAAAACTGTTTCTCGCGCATTGTTACTCCAGTTGGGGTTTGCTGCTCTGGTGCTTTATTTCCCTTTGGGACAAGCGGCATTAGCGAGTTTGAGTAGTGGTGTTGCTGGGTTATTAAGTTTTGCCGATGAAGGCATCAAGTTCCTCTTCGGTGACCTCGCTTCTACTGGTTTCATTTTCGCTATTCGCGTCCTTCCTATCATCATCTTCTTCAGCGCTCTTATCTCTGCCCTTTACTATTTGGGCATCATGCAAAAAGTGATTCAATTTATCGGTGGTGCTATCCAAAAGTTCTTGGGTACCAGCAAAGCAGAATCTCTTGTTGCAACCGGTAACATCTTCCTATCTCAAGGCGAGTCGCCACTTCTCATTCGTCCATTCCTTCAAAACATGACTCGTTCAGAGTTGTTCGCGGTTATGGCGGGTGGCATGGCGTCTGTCGCAGGTAGTGTACTAGGCGGTTACGCAGGTTTGGGTGTTGAGTTGAAATACCTAATCGCGGCGAGCTTCATGGCGGCTCCTGGTAGTTTGTTGATGGCAAAAATCATCGTACCGGAACGTCAAACACCAAGTGATTACAACAACATTGAGCTAGACAAGTCTGAAGAAAGCAACGTGATCGATGCGCTGGCAAGTGGTGCGATGGGCGGCATGAAAGTCGCGGTTGCGGTAGGTACTATGCTGATCGCATTTGTGAGTGTGATTGCGATGGTGAACACTGGGTTAGAAAACTTAGGTGAGGTGTTCGGCTTTGCGGGTATTACGCTACAAGCCATTTTTGGTTACCTATTTGCGCCTCTAGCTTGGCTAATTGGTGTGCCTAGTCACGAAGTTCTAGCGGCTGGTTCTTACATTGGTCAGAAGGTTGTAATGAACGAGTTTGTTGCGTTTATTGACTTTGTACAGCACAAAGCAACGCTGAGTGAGCACACTCAAGTGATCATCACTTTTGCACTGTGTGGCTTTGCGAACATCGGCTCTATTGCGATCCAGCTTGGTTCTATCGGTGTGATGGCTCCAGAGCGTCGTAAAGACGTAGCGAACATGGGGCTGAAAGCGGTAGCAGCTGGTACGTTAGCGAACTTAATGAGTGCATGTTTGGCGGGTATCTTTATTTCGCTATAATTGATTGTCACTATGTAAAAGCCCGCTATGATGCGGGCTTTTTTATTAGCTATTGCTTGTTTACGTATTCTTTAAAGCGAGCTTTAGTTTCTGCGTCCGCTTTTTGGTACCAGAAATGCAGCATTTCTTCAGCGGTTGAATCTGCTTTCATTGTCGCAGGCTTTGTTTGCTTCATGTCTGCTGGGATTTTTGCAGGAAGTGTTACAGGTTGAACTACCGCTGCGGTTGCAACGCCAATCGCAGCAACCCCGCCAGCTCGGTTGTAATCTTCAACTTCACGAACGTAATCGCGGCCGATCTGCATACCTGGTTTGATAAGCTTGTCTTGCTCTACTGCAATTGCATTGCCAGAAGCATCAACCAGTTTCCAATCGAGGTCTTTGATGTTTGCTTCAGCTTGGCGAAGATCTCGGTATTCAGGAACCTGTAGGCTTAGCTCCGCATCGGCTGCGTCGAAACGAGTTACGATCACATCGCTATCAACGCTGACGCGATCATTGCCTTTACTAAAGAAAGGCGAGAATCGAAATACTACCTGATTTACACCATCAGGAAGCGTAAAGCTCTTCTCTGAAGCAAAGAAGCCACCAGAAAGCTTAACCTTTTCACCGTTAGCGGCCAAAACTGAAACGTCGTCAGGAACATGGATTGTCACATCAGCGAATGCCATTCCGCTCATTGCAAGAGCAAGCGCGCAAGTTAAAGGCTTGATCAATTTCATTGTTTTTATCCTAAGCTCTGTCATTTGTGGTCATCGAGAGTGCATCGTTAAATGCTTGATTGCAACCGTCGAATGTAAGAAGTATGAAAATTTAACAAGATCGTCATTTTAATCGGATATCAAACAATGAAACTGTGAGCTTAGTTGCGCAAACCGCTGCAAAGGCAGCGGTTTGTTTCAAGTGGTGAGGTGACTGATGAAGATTAGATACCAGCGCCGTGGCCTGATTCGGCTTGTGTCTCTTCCTTCTCTTCTAGTAAGTCTTCTTTTTGCTGCTGTGCCTTCTCGATGCTCAACCACCAAACGAATAGCTCGTACCAAATCGCTAAGATAACCGCACCCAAGAACAGGCCTACGATGCCATAGAACAACATACCACCGATTGCACCCAGCAGAATCACTGGCATTGGTACATCAACACCACGGCCCATCAGCATTGGTTTGAACAAGTTCTCAGACAGTGCTGCAACCACTACCCATACGGTAAACATGGTTGCTGTGCTTGTGTCGTTAGTCATGTACATGTAACCCACGATAGGTAGAACCGCGAGCAGAGCAGGAAGCTGAGCGATACAAAGAATCATCAGAATCAGAGTGAGTAGGCCTGCTGCCGGAACGCCAAAGATAAAGAAGCCCGCACCAATCAATAGAGCCTGAATCGCAGCAACACCAACCACGCCCAGTAGAACACTTTTAATGGTTGCGGCAATAAGCGTTGTCCAACTTTTCGCGTTATCACCTGCCGTACGTACAGCGACGGTTCGCAAGCCAGAGGCAATTGACTCTGAATAAGTCATAAAGCCGGCAGCAATCGCCAGTGAAATGATAGAAAGAAGCAGGCTACCTAGAGCTCCACCGACCATGCCAAGTAGAGACGTTAGACCCGACTTGATTTGCGGCATGAAGGTTTGAATCGCTTTTTCTAAGTTGGTCGCAAACAGCGTCCATACTTCGTAAAGCTTATCACCGACAAGTGGCCATTCGGCGACAGAAGGTTTTGGACCAGGGATTTTGATGTCGCCGTTTTGCAGAACTTCTAGTGCGTGGGTTGCACCATCAACAATTGAGCCCGAAACCATGACTAGAGGTGCCACCAGAAGGGCGATACCCAGCAATGCAATCGTCGTTGCAGCCAGACCACGTTTGCCACCGTACACCCTTTCCAGCTTCTTACAGATTGGCATCAATGCTACCGCGATGATGGCACCCCAAATCACAGGAAGAATGAAAGGTTTGATGATGTCGTACGTAAACATCAGCAAGATTAAAATCAAGCCGATTCGTATAGCAGATTCCACCATGTTACTGATGAAAATCTTACTCTCATTTTTTTCCGATTGTTTATCCATTTTTGTTTACCTGATGTTCAATGTTGGAACTGACGAGACTTGAAACAACAATCGCCATATAAAACACGCCTACAATGGCCTCTAAATACACAACGACTTGTGCCAATGGTGTTAGAGGGCTGATGTCGCCATAACCTAACGTGGTTAAGGTGACGAAACTGAAATACGCTGCATTTGAGAAGTTCTGACCCCAAGAGATGGCTTCCATCCCGGTGAATGAGTTTGGGGAGAACTCAAGAAGAATGAGGTAAGCAATTGCCCACATCAGACCCAGCAGCAAAAATAGAGCAACAGAGCCAATCACTTTGTTAGTGTTCACGTGCCCAGTGAACAGAATCTGTCTTGCGATGGATTTGAATGTCCCGAAGAAGAAGGCGAAGGTGAGGGCTAGCATCACGACATCCATCTCTTTAATACCTAGCGCGGTCTTGATGACGATCACCAAGACCCAAGTACCAAGCAAGGTGTAGAGAAAGCGCGACCAGTTTTTGTCAAAGCGCAAGCTCGCCATACAGACGATGAAGGTGATGATGGTGAAACCTTGCAACAGATGCTCCATTGCACCTTCTCCAACGACCTGAACAAACGCACCACCGATTAATAGTCCGATAAGCGCTAAGGTCAGATAGAAGAAGTTATTTTCTTCATTGATGTTTTTGAGTTTTTTTCCAATAGCCATGGGTCTGTCTCTTTCACTCCTATTTTTGCTCTTGTGATGAGTCCTTCATCACCATGATGGAAGCAGAAAGCCCAAATCGCAGGTCGACGCCTTCTGGTAATTCATGCAATGACACGCGAACGGGAATACGTTGCGCTAAGCGAATCCACTGGAATACAGGGTTTACATTAGGAAGAAGGTTGTAGCCCACTGTGCCGTCTTTAGGGGCGATACCCCAGCCAATCGAGTCCACCGTAGCGTCGATTGGTGTGTCTGGGTGAGACATCAAAGTCACCCGAGCATCGTTACCAGGAGCAATTTGAGCTAATTGGTTTTCACGGAAGAAACCAAATACCCAGAAGCTGTTTTTATCGATAAGTGCTACTAATGGTTGGTTTGCTACCGCTTGAGTACCGTTGCGGATATCAAGGTTAGAAACAAACCCATCGACCGATGCGTAAACTTTTGTGTAGCTAAGATTTAGTCGTGCTGACTTAAGTTGCTCTTCTGCAGATTTGATTTGCAGTAGGGACTCTTCGTAGGTGATTTCACGACGAATGAGATCTTTGTGAGAAACGGCGCCGCGGTCTTTAGCTCGAATGTCTTTCAAACGATCGTATTCGATCTTTTTACCGCGAGAGCTAACGATGGCTTTTTCTAACGCTACTTCCGCTTGTGATAGGGCAACTTCATAAGTGGTTGGGTCGATCTCAAACAACAGATCGCCTTGTTTTACTTCTTGGTTATCTATGACGGTGACATTAACGATTGGCCCTGATACACGAGGTGCGACCTTGATAACGTTCGCACGTACCTGACCATCGCGGGTCCATGGGTTATTAAAATACTCTTCGAATTTCTGATAGCCGAACCATGCCGCGCCACCAAGAATGACAAGATTGAGTGCAATAACGAGTAGTTTTTTCATCTTGTTGGGCACCTAAAACTGTATATAAAAACTGTCGATGGCCACCACGTAGAAAACCATGATGGCAATGAATGTCAGAGACGGAAACGCAATGAAACGAGACAAACGTGTCTTGTTCAAAATGATCACCGTTATCCATGTAGCGGTGACCGCTAAAATCAGCACCAAGAGCAGCGGTGAGAAGTAAACGTCACCCCAAGAGAGTTCGTGTGGCATTACTGCACCTCCTCATCGGGCTCGGCACTGTTTTGCTCAGCACTATTTTTCTGGGTATCGTCCGCTTGCGCTTTGTCTGATGGTTGCTCAAGAAGCAGTGGTGGCAGAACGCGTTCTTCTTCGTCCAGCAAACCATCCCAATCGCTTCGGTCTTGCATCTGCTTGGCAGTGGTTTCAGATAAGAATGACTTGCCAGTTTGGGTTTCCCATCCACCGCCAAGTGCTTTGTAGAGCGCCACAACCTGGTTGGCGACGTTACCTTTGATGATTGCGTAGCTGTCTTCTGATCGCGTCATGTTTTCCAAGGACTTGAGGAGGCGGTCAAAGGAAATCTGGCCGTTTTCGTACTGCATCATCGAGATATTAAACGCGCGAATTGAAGCGTTCACCGATTGCAGACGCAGTGATTGTTGCTCGAGATATAAGTCGTAGGCTTCCAGTGCGTTGGTCACTTCATTGACGGCTTGTAGTACCTTCTTGTTGTAGTTGGTGAGCGTTTCTTGGAAGCGCGCATCTTCAAAGCGGATGTTGTTCTTCACTCGTCCGTATTGAAAGATGTTCCAACTGAATGTTGGGCCCACTACCATGGTCAGTGAGTCACTGAAACTGAAGCTGCTACCATCTGGCACTGTGCTGTCGATACCGATTGAGCCGAACAGTGAAAAACTTGGATAAAGTGCGGTTTCTGCGACACCAATCTTGGCGCTTTGTGCACGAGCCTGCATCTCTGATACTTGAAGATCCGGTCGGCGCATGACTAAGTTTGCATCCACTTTGTTTTCTAGTAGCGGTGGACTAGGTACGATAGAACGCTCATCACTGCCAGACAAAGCTGGCTTTCTACCGGATGACTTAAACTGGTTTTCATAATCCGCCATACGCTGGGCGAAACCATCAGATTGCAGCAGGCTCTCCACCTCTTCCGGTAGCACACCTAAAAGCAATGCCAATGCTGTACGCGACTGCTTCATTGCGATTTCAAGAGAAGGCTGTGCCGCTTTGGTGTTGAAGAGCTGGTTTTTTGCTTGCTGAACGTCGAGTTCGGTTACGTTGCCTGAATCGAACTGTACTTGGGTGATGTTCACAACGCGCTCTTGGATCTCGATGTTGCGGCGTGAGAGCAAGATACGTTCTTGGAAAGTGCGATAGTTGATGTAGTTGCGCGCGACTTCCGCAGTAATGGTCACCATGATGTCGTGGTAAGACGCAATCGATGCATAGTATCCCGCTTCGGCAGATTCAATGCCACGCGCGTATTTGCCCCAGATGTCCATTTCCCAGCCAGCATCAAACGACAGCGCAGCGTTATTCACACCTTGGTCATTCACATAAGCTCTGGCTAGGTTACCGGAGACGGTTTGCACTTGCGGGTACTGCAATCCAGTTGAGATGCCCAATAATGAACGTGCTTGAACAATGCGCAAACCCGCAGCCTCAAGATCGAGGTTTTGTTGGCTTGCCATTTCAACCAGCTGGTTCAGCGTTGGATCGTTGAACTGCTGCCACCACTGCTGCAGTTTTTGCTCGGATTGTTGTGTGTCTTGTGCCGCTTTTTCTACCGACCAATCACTTGGCAAGGCGCTTTGCTCTGGGTGGACGTAATCCGGGCCCAAAGTCGTACACGCACTTAATCCAAGTACAGAGAGTATGGCGAGGCTTGGTTTGGTTAGTTTTAGAAGCATCATATCCTCACCTTTAAAACCGCTTCTGACGTAAGTTCACCCAATCGATATCCTCGTAGGTTTGCTTGCATTGATTTATCGCTTCGAACACGTTCCGTTTTAAATTCAGCAAGATATAAAAACCAGCTATCTCTGAATAAGCGTAGTCAGATAAATCCAACTCACTAAAGAAATCTTCCAGTATATTTTCAAAAGATTGGTAATCCTGGCTGTATTGTTCGAACACAGAATCGAGTTCGTCCGTCGCCTGATGGCTTGCTAGTGCGCCAGCCATCAGAGGTAATATGGAATCGGTGTGCTTGCTGCGTAACTGTTTAATAAGTGGGTTACTTAACAGCTTTTGTTCGGCGGCAATCAAGATGTTGACGTGATTGCTCAAGGTGTCACAAGACTTGCTGAATGCACCAATCGCTTCTGGCGGTGTCTTGTCGAACAGCTTGTGGTTGATCTTCGCCCCCCCCACACTTTGAGCTTTTTAGAGGAAACGTTCAGCGTCACCAAGTGCAGTGAGCGTTTCATCTTATTAAATGTGGATTCAGACTGTTCATGATAGCTGGTAAATAGGTCGCCAACGTGCCTGAAATAGCGCTCTTTCAGTGTTAAGAACAAGTGTTCTGGGCGAGAACTGAAAGGGAAGTAGTGCGCGAAGATGATCATGAAAACTACCATGTAGAACAAAGTCATGATCGTCATCAGAATACCAAAGTGATAGGTCATGTTGTTGTCCAGACCGAGGACAAACAAGCCAATCATATAGAAGATGGTCACTGGCCCTTTAAACAGGTAAAAGCCGATAAAGGTGTAGATGAAGATGAACAAGCCCAATTCGCCTCCGAGTTCCAAGCCCGGCAAGATGAAGACGTACGAAGGCACCGCAAACAAGAAGCCAAACGTAAACAAGATCAGCAACATAAATGGGTGAACCGGAACAAACGACAGCAGTGACATGAAGATGGTGGAGAAGGTAACAAACGAGTAGCCACCCGGTGGATTAAAGTAAATCCAAATCAATCCTGCTACCCAATAGGTGGTGAAGGTTTTTACTGCGGTTTTGAAGTTTTCTGCATCCCACCAAAGGAATTTGCTCTTCTGCTTCGGCAGATCTTGTTTGAACGAGACATTATTGGTGACCGAATCTATACAGCTGATGCTCTCTGCAAGGCGAGATAAGCTCTGATGCATTAGCTTGAGTAAGTGGCCCAGTGTCAGGGCAGAGCCTTTGACTAAATGGGGAGCGTCTGACAAAGCTTGTTGGTTGTAATCAACCTTAAATTCCTGAGCGCGGTAAGCTGGCCCCTCGTTGTCCCACATTTCTTGGCAGGTTTTGAATAGCGCTTGAATTTCTTCGATGGCTTGATCGAAGTTATTGATGCAGACTCGGTCTTGCTGGTGGCTAAAGTGGCTGTGTGCTGCCACGCTGAGTTCTTGGGTAATTTGCTTGTTGAAGTGAACAGCGAGTTGCCATTCTTTCATGTAGGCCGATACGTCACTGCATTCCACACTAACTGTTGCAAAGCGTTGCTCTAGTGCGTTTTGTGCGGCGAATACTTTGTCTAGTAGGTTTTCAATGGTGGGCTTAGGCTCTTCGTCTTCCTCGCCTTCTTGCGTGCCTGAAGCAGGGACTAATCCTTGTTGGTGAGCTTGTTTTTCCTCGAAGTTTTGCAAAATAGCTTTAAACAGTGCTTGTTGAGCTTGGTTCAGTTGCTCAACGAGTTGACGCAGGTTTTGTTCTGTCTTCGTCGGCCATAAGAAAGTACCCACCAAGGTGTAAAGCACCACGCCAAAGATAGTCATGTAGGCGCGATCGACGCCATACATGAACGCGCCTTCTGCATCGCCACCATTAGACATCATCAAGACCATTACGCCAGTTAAGGCAAGTAAGGTAGGGTCTTTTTGGTACGCGTTGCGGAAATAGAAAATAAAGGAAACAACCACCGAAACGCTGAGCATGTATAGCAAGCGATCTTGGGCGAACATGCCGACAAGCAATAAGCCGATCACCGCGCCTACTAAAGTGCCGAGTACGCGCAGTGTGCCTTTGGCTAGAGATTCACGCCGACTGCCGGTAGAAGCGATCAACATGACCGTCGTAGCCGCTGTAGAAGCTTGTGGCCAACCCATCGAAAACGGGATCAGATAAGCCAGAGTCAGGCTAAGCGCTACTTTTGTGGCGAATTTGATTTTCTCGTTCATAGTGTCAACGTTAGCTCAGGCTTATGCTTGTAAGTGGATGAATTTATTCAATCAATAATCAGAATTTCATTCTGAAAAAGATTAGGAGGCGGAATATAGCGATTGAAACGAGATGGTTTGTAAATCCTTTGTCAAAATCAAACTGGGTCAAAATGCTCAAATCACCTTAGATCCCCCATTGCTTATGGTGTGAGGCAAAAATAAGCAAGAAAACGTTTAACTAGAAAGTCTCACTATTGAGACGGGTTTGTCGGAATTACTAAAGCAAATCTTTAATCGATATTCACCGCCATTGCGTCAGGCGTTGCTCGTTTCCACAGTACGGTGAAAACAAATGCCTAACAAAAAGCATAGATGATGGGAGATAAGTTGAGAGGAAAGTTATTATTTTTTATTGGCTTGCGGGGTTGGGTTTGGATTTTTGAGAGCGAGATAAAAATACCAATGCAATGCCGCCAAGAATAACAGCGCTGGTAATCAACGAATGTAGGGTAAGGGTTTCACCCAATAACACATTGCCCAAAATCACAGCAATGGCTGGTACAGAAAGTTGGCTTATTGCTGCTTGCAGCAATGTGAGTTTTTGCATCACCTGATACCAAAGCACATAGCCACAACCTGAAGCGATGGCACCAGATGCGACGGCTAACAACACGCCTTGTTCAGTAAAGTGAACAGATTCCAGTAAGAAAGGCGAGAGTATAAGCCCAAGAATTGAAGCGGCAATAAACCCCGAAGTAATGCCACTGCTTGGTGTTGGTGCTTGCTTACCCAAAGCCGTAAAGCCTGCCCAACAAATACCAGAAAGCGCCATTAATATCGCTGACCAAACATCTGGACGCGTTGCTGATGGCAGCATTAACCAAGCAAATCCAACCAGAGAAACGATGATGCCGACCAGTTCGAGGGCTTTAAAGCGCTCCCCTTGCCACCAATAAAGTGCAAGTAGAGTCAGCTGTACAGCACCAAAAAGTAGCAGTGCTCCCGTTCCAGCTGCTAGTTTTACATAAGCAAAAGAGAATAGCGCTGCATAGCCAAATAAGGCTATGCCAGCGAGCAGGCTGAATCGAGTTGTTGGGATTTGGCCGCGCCAGTTTCCACGTAAAAGCATGATGGCGATGAGAGTAACGGCGCCAGAGAGTAAACGGATAAGAGTGAAGCTGCCCGCGTCAATTGAACCTGCTGCCAATGCCAAACGGCACAACAGCGAATTGGCGGCAAACGCCAACATGGCAATCGTGGTCAGTAAAAATGTTGGCATTCCTTATCCTCAAATCTCATTAAGAGTCGCAGTGTAGCGTTAAATCGAAAGGGCCAATTAGTTGATAAAGTGATTAGTTATAGCTGAAACCATAGCGCAACACAGAGCAGAAAGAACATCACCTTGCGAAATTGAGTGAGCGCGGTAAGTGTTATAACATAACATTTGATTTTAAGGCTCAACATAGAATGAGGAATTCAGATTGAATCTATTTGTTAACGATCTCACGGTTATTGATGCATCGTACCTGTGTGAAATACGAGGCATGGTCGGCGAGAGTTGGATTCTGGACGTAGTAATGCACGGTGATCTCAATGAGATGAGCATGGTGCTGGATTTCTCTAAAGTGAAAAAACAAATCAAACAACTGGTCGATCAATATGTTGATCACCGTTTGCTCATACCTGTGAAGAGCTCAGCGGTGGAAGTAGCGAGTATCAAAACAGGGTATTCCCAAGTCGATCTTATGCGTGGTGAAAAGAGCATCCACTTACATTGTCCTGATGAAGCGTTTTGTTTTGTTGATGCTGAAGATATTTCGATAGAGAGCGTGACTCAGCACATCCACAAAGTATTACAGGGCAATCTACCAAGTAACGTGGCATCGATTGATTTGACCTTGCGTCACGAAAAACTTGATGGCGCTTACTATCACTATACCCACGGTTTAAAAAAACACGACGGCAACTGTCAACGCATTGCGCATGGTCATCGCTCGCCGATTCAAATTCTGGTCGATGGTCAGCGTGATGCTGCTCGTGAACATGCTTTTGCACAGCGTTGGCAAGACATTTACCTTGCTTCAATCGAAGATCTTGTCGAGATTGGGCATCTGGAATTGAGCGAGCATGCCACACTCATCAACAGCGATACGCATTTTGGCTTCCGTTACACCACATCTCAAGGGGATTTCCAACTAGCTATCGCGCACAGCGAAACCGCGGTATTGAACACGGATACAACGGTAGAACTGCTGGCTGTATTTATCGCTAACGAAATTGCCTCTTCATTGGATGAAGGACAGTCGTTACAAGTCATCGCTTATGAAGGGGTAGGGAAAGGAGCAATGGCGTTTCGTTAAAAGTATATTGCCCTTTCTTGATGTTAATTAGTGCTACAAGAACAGCCATAAAATGACTTAATTGTATCCCTTAACCAGACCAGTTTTGGGCTGTAAGCATTACGTTTGTGCCAAATCATGGTGAATGGGATCAGCAGTTTCTCTTGTTGTGGTTGTTCTAATGGAATCGGCAAACACACCAAATCTGGATGCAGCTTCTTGGTGTAACTCTCACAGTATTGTGGCGCTGTAGTCAGCATATTGTGATGTGGTTGCGCGGCCATAAACAGAGACTGTTCAAAGCTCGACATGGTTAAGCCAATGGAGCGCTGTAAGCCAAGTTCGCTCAACACTTCATCCAGTGCCCACGTTTCACTCTTTTCCCAAACAATGTTGATGTGTTGGTAACTCAAAAAGGTCTCAAGGTTCCATTCCTGCTCTAATGCAGGGTGATCCTTGTGCAGGTACACCATAGGTAGATCTGAGAAAAGCACTTCGAAATCGAGGAAGTAGGGAAGCAGGTCTAGTGACTCCTTCGATCGAGGATGGCTTTCTCTTCCGGTAAAGCCGATGTCTGCCTCTCCACGCACAATCGCATCGAGTGAATCGTAATCCCAGTTACTGGTTTTGACTTTTGCATCTGGGTAGCGCTGGTGGATTGCAACAAGAAGATCATCAAGAATCGTCAGCACCAAAGGCGACTCAATGGTCAGATCAAAGCGCACGCCTTTTGGCGCTATATCGCTGCGCTTCTCCGCAATTTGGCTGCCAATTTGTAGCCATTCCGCCAGATCTTGCTCCATGCTTTGCGCGAGTGGAGTCGGTGCTAGTCCTTTCGGTGTCTTGACAAACAGAGGATCATCAAACCAGTCACGAAGTTTATTGAGCGATTTACTCACTGTTGAAGGCGTGACGTTTAATTTTTTCGACGCTTTGGAGACACTCTGCTCTTGCAGCAGCAATTGCAGAGTGAACAACAGGTTGAGATCAAGACGGGCTAGTGATTTCTTCATAGTGGCTTTCATGAGCAGGCTTAGGAATAAATAGTATTAGAGCCAAGCTGATTGCGCCACCTATAGCTAACACAAACACCAACATATTCAGCGCATTAACGCCGATTAAGCCCATAAACCAGATGTAGAGAGCAGAGCAACACACTTGAGCAATGCCCAGTAGGGAGCTTGCTACACCTGCACGCAGAGAGAAAGGGCTGAGCGCTTGGCCACGCCAAAGCCAATCGAGAAGCCAGCACAAATCAGCCCAAATCCGAATAAGTAAAATGGGATTCCCCATTGGTTTAGATGCGCAAAACCAATCACCATTGCAGCACTGGCAAGCAAGGTTTGCGAAGTCAGCATCAGAGTACGTTGCTTAAAGTAAGACAAAGCCAATGGTGCAGAGAAAGAAGTGATCATACTGACGAGTGCCGTGCCTGCCATGACAGAAGAATAGCCACCACGATCAAAACCTAGCTCGCCCATCACTAGCATTGGTGAGACGTTCACGTAGGTAAGAATAGTGGTCACACCGATAGCAGTAATGATGAGTCGGCTGATGAAAAATCGCTCCGCAAACGTTTCTTGGGTAGAAGCTGAAGCGGTGCTTTGTTGTGGTATGACGCTAGGTTTTGACTCTTTGAGTACCAAAATAGAAAGCAAACAAACCATCATCCCCATGCCTGCCATTGTGGTGAACAGGCTCGGCCAAGGGAATTTGAGCATAATGAGATGGCCGACAACGGGTGCTATCACAGGAATGATGCAAGTAATGCCGTTAAGCATGGAGAGAACTTTGGCGCGGCGTTTATCGTCCAATGTGTCTCGTAGAATAGCAAACGCAACTACATAGCAAGAGCCAGCCCCAATACCTTGCGCAAAGCGTGCGATTAAAAATGTAGTGGATTGCTCAGCCATGCTACAAAGTAGTGATGCTGCAATGAAGATCGCAGCGCCAACCATAGCAACAGGTTTGCGACCAATGGAATCGGCGATCTTTCCTGCAAACAGCATGGTGGTTGCCATACCTGCAAGATAGATAGAGAAGGCAATGTGTAACTGTGATTCACTGGCGTTTAGATCGGCTGCAATTTGTGGCAAACCTACAAGGTAAAGATCAATCGCGGTAGGATAGAGTAAAACAAGAGAGAAACTACAAAGCAGAAAACGAAACATGACAACCTCACTAACAATTGGTGAGGATAATAGTGTGCTAAACGTTTGCCTGCGAGTGGGAATTGCGACCGTAGGTATTTCCATTTACGACATACCCTGTATAAATCGAACGTAAATTCAACAAGGATGACCATGATTACCATTGAAAAGTACACGCCATGCCGTCATGAGCAAACCATTGAGCTACAAGTCTTGGAAGAGCAGGCTCAGTTTACGATTGAGGATATTGGTAAGAAATTGGAAAGTCTTAAACCGACAGAGCTGCCCCATTTGATCCTAGAAAATGATCGTGTGGTAGGGTTCTTTTTGTTCGATGCTGCGTACAGTGAAGATTATGACTTTTGTCCTCAAGGAAGTATAGGAGTTCGCTCACTGCTGGTGGATCATCGCCATCAAGGTAAAGGTATCGCGAAGCAAGCAATTAGCTTGTTTGGGGACTTTGTTAAATTGCACTATCCAACGTTTGAGTTTCTCTACCTAACGGTTAACTGCCGAAATGTGCCAGCTTATCAGTGTTACCTCAAAGCTGGTTTTGAAGATACTCATGAGCTCTATCATGGTGGTCCAGTTGGCTCCCAACACATCATGCGTCAGGCGCTGTAAAAAGGGTTTAGTAAAGATTGTATCCACTCAGGTTTTGCAATAAATTCGATGCAATTAAATGAATAAATCAAGGAAGATATGTGAAGATTGAAGTCGATAATTTAGAAAGAGCAGAAGTCATCGCGCTATTAGAAGAACACTTACAAGATATGTATGCCACGTCACCGCCAGAGAGCGTACATGCGTTAGACCTGGATAAACTAAAACTACCAGCCGTAACGTTCTGGACTGGATGGAAAGATGAGCAGCTGTTGGGGTGTGCTGCAATTAAAGAGTTGGATAACCAACACGCAGAGCTTAAATCCATGCGCACCACACCAGCAGCAAGAAACCAAGGTGTGGCGTCTCAATTATTGATTCATGTGATTGAGCAAGCGAAGCAAAAAGGGTTGCAGCGCTTAAGTTTAGAAACTGGCTCGATGGAATTTTTTAAACCTGCGCGCCTGTTGTATGAAAAGCATGGCTTTGTGTATTGCGATCCGTTTGGTGACTACGAACTCGATCCGAACAGCCAATTTATGACCCTAGAATTGAGCTAGGGTCACGTATTTCTAGCAAGTTAAGGTTAAGTTCCTTAGAAATTCAAATTGAAATTGATGGTTGGCATTAGTAACTGTGAACGTTCATCTGCCAGCCTTTTTCTCTTCTCTTTTAGGCGCTTGGCATTATCTTTATCTGGATTATTATCCAGTTGGTTGTCGATCACCGAAATTTGAGTATCGAGCTCTTGAATACGTTGCTGGCGCTGATATTCCTGATGACCTAACTGGTAGTTTTCAATGAATTGTTTATTACTGCACACGCCATAATATGTTTTACCTTCTACTCCTACCGTATAACCATTATCCGGAGAGCAGTAGAGAATCGTGCCTTTATCGAAGCCTTCTTGCCATTCCTTTCTGTCCGGCGTAACGCCAGCTTCACTGCAGTCTTCTGTATAGCTGTTGATGATGCTTGGGTTGTCACCCTCTCGACCGTCTTGGTAGCCTACCTTGTACCAATTAGCCGTCTTACACTCATCGGGAGACATACTGGTACAACCGGAGAGCAAAGTGAGTAAAGCAAGCGGAATAAGTGCTCTTTTCATCAGTAAATGTCCTTAAAAGAAATTAAATTGACCATTAGAATATAAATTGAACGGTGTTCATTTTATTGGGTGGAATCATAGTGCTCATAAATACATGTAATTGCAAATTGAAAACAATTAAGGCCATAGCCCCCCAGTTCAGGAGGCTATGGGGGGGGCTAACTAGTAGTTGTCAAAGGGAGAGGGGCAGGTTTCCATGTGCTCGCTTAAGTCACCAAATACGTTTGCGCCAACATATTCCGTATTAGTGGATTGGGCGTTGATGACTAAAGTTCTTTGCGGCTCGCGCAAGTCGCGCTTTAATTCTACCCAGTTATGGGCCATGGTTGATGAATTAACGGTATGGTAGCAAAGGTTGTTGTGATCGATGATGCTACACCAAAGCGTAGTCGCAGAGGGTGGTGACTCAGGCTTTTGCTCAAAGTGACAACCAAGTGGTGTTGCGCACGTTGCCATCAATGCTCTTGTTTGGCTAAGCACTTCGGTTTGCTCTGCTGCTGGTTGGGAAAACTTATAGTAATAACTTGCTCGAGCGAACCTTTGATGAGTTGCTGTACCACCTGGAACGTCGAAGAGAGTGAGTCCAACGAGGTTCTTAGGATGGTTCCATTTTTCTAACCATGGTTTTAATAACAGCTGCTGAATCTCAAAACGCGGTGTAACGGTCGCAACATTATAGTTTTCACTTTCGTTTACACTGAAACGTCCACCTCTCAGTTCAATAATTGCAGAATTACCACTTGTATCAGAGAGTGTTAAGTGCAATTTAGTCGGTGTTTCGTTCTTTCCATCTGGAACATATTCACTGACGATGTATAGATTGTCAGGGTTATTTCTGAAATAGTCCGCCGCTTCGCGAACACTTTCAAAATTGTCTAATGTGAATTGTACCCAGCGAAGTGAGCTGATGATGGCGACGCCATCTGGAATGATTTGTGTTGGTGTATGTTCTTTCTCGTCTTGCTCTAGCATCTCGAGTATTAGTTTCGAGACTGAATCTTTACTCTTTATGATCTCTGTCGCATTTTCAAAGTACGCTAGCAAGTCTTCCAACCCATTCACGGCGAGACCTTTTTCATTTACCCCATCAATAGACGCTAGGCCAATATTATCGCTGCCTAGATAGGTACAAACACTCGAGTACTGGGCTGTCCAATGGTGTGCCTTTTGTGCTTCTGGGTGACGATCATTGATTCCAAGCCGGATTGAATCTCCGGCAGGTAGTCGGTATAAGTAAGTTGTTAATGGGTTGTGCCAATCGAAGTTTCTCCCTGTCATAGGAAATGACGGGTTTAAATTATTGAAGATGCGTGTACACATAGGTGTCGAGTTCCCTTCTCGGTTGCAATGAATAGAGAAATATCCTGTTAACAATTTGATATCATTATCATCAATGGAACTGAAAACACAATTATGTTTGTGATATGTAACTCGCTCTTTTTGATTTGCATGAAAATGGATTTATGAGTATGGAAAATTTGGAGTACACAGAGCAGATCCGGAATAAAGTACTTCGGTCTGTAAGTGTTGTATTCATGTTTGTTATGTCGGCACTGGTTGTTTTTAATGTCTTCTATCATTCACAATATTTGCTTGCGTTTATAGAAGCGCTGTTTGCCTTGCTATCTCTTTACGTTTTTCTTCAATGTAGGAACGGAGGCTGTCATCGCTATGTGGTATTCGCCTATTTGTTGAGTATTGCGTCATTAATACTTGTGGCGAACTTGATTCTTCCCCTTACCGATGTTGTCTTTCTTTGGGCTTTTTTCTTTCCCATAATTTCTTATTTATTGATGGAGGAAGCCTTGGTTTCAAACTCACAGCAATTGTCTTTTTTTCAGTAGGCTCGGTGCTGATATACAGACTTTTTAGTGATGAGTTATTTGACTACGCACCCGTTATGATTAACTTTATCACCTGTTATGTAACGATCTGGTGTGTCACTCACTTTTTTGAATTAAGCCGCGCTAAAGCCAACACTTCTCTCTCTAAGCTGGCGTTGACTGATGCCCTTACGGGTACCAGTAACCGTCTGGCTTTTACTAGTTCTTTTGCTAGTTTCGTTGGTGACTATCTACTGATGTTTGATATTGATGATTTCAAGCATATTAATGATGAGCATGGTCATGATATTGGTGACAAGGCACTATCTGAAATAGGACACTGTTTGAAGACTGAGGTTGGGAATGAGAGAGTGTTTCGTGTTGGTGGTGAGGAGTTTTGTGTCTGGATTTCCGCGAAACATATGCCTGAAGCCATCACTAAAGCGAATAGGCTGAGAGAAGCGATTTCAAATATCCAATTGAAAGCGGATAGTTGTGAGATCTACCTGACACTGAGTGGTGGACTTGTGAAGAACGAGTATCATACTGAGTCTGATTTGCTTAAGTATGCAGACCAACTTATGTATCAAGCTAAGATGAATGGTAAAGATCAAATTACTCACTGTGCTGAAGCTGCGTAGACACGCTTAAAGTATTTGTTATGACCAAAACCTTTATAAAGTTGGAAAAGGGAATCTTCAACTCACCGACGCACAGGGTGAGTTAAGATTCCCTTTATTAATAGGGTCTGTTGACCTTTCAAACTGATTTTTGCAGCTATTTGTGGGTAATTTATATGAGGCAGAGGCCTTGAAATATAGTTAGTCTAACTGAGAAGTCGGTAACGAAGTAGAAATGAACCACAAACGCTGCCCGAAGGGTTCGGCTAGGCGCCCCCGACTAAAAGCGTTTTACTCTTTGTTGAGAGGTAATTGCTTAGAATGACTAGGCGGCAAACCTCTCGCCGCGATTAAAACGCTTTTATCTCGAACAAAACTTAACCATGAAAGATCAATAGACCCTAACTAAGACTTCTAGCTGCTACTTTTAATTAGCTTTCAAATGAAAGTTTATCGCCGAACGTCTCTTTCCAGTCTTTATCGAACTGTTCAACCGCCGGTTTTACTGCTGGGTGAGCGAACATTTGTGCCGCCACATCGGTTGGTAATGTAATGGCTTCTATACCCAGTTTCATCACTTCCATCGCTTGTTGAGTGTTCTTGAAACTGGCTGCCAAAATCTTCGCTGATAGTTGGTTTTGATCGAGCAACAATTGAAGATCCGCGACCACTTCAACACCGTTGCCGTTCATCGCATCAATGCGGTTTACGTAAGGCGCTAGGTAGTCTGCACCGCACAGTGCTGCAAGGAAACCTTGTTGAGCTGAATAGATAGCGGTAGCAAGAACCTGAATTCCCTCTTTTTTCATTAGCTTAATTGCTGCTAAGCCGGTTTCTGTTGCTGGCACTTTTACCACCATATCGTAAGGAAATTCATTCAGTTGGCGTGCTTCTGCCACCATGCCTTCGACGGTTGAACTCACGACTTGAGCATGAAAGCGAGGTGTACCGCCAAGGGCTTCTTGCATGCCTGCTAGGGTTTCATTCAGTCCCTGTTTTGACTTCGCCAAAATGCTTGGGTTTGTCGTCACGCCTTTTAGCGGTAGGCACTGGTTAAAGCGTTTTACTTCTGCCACATCAGCAGTATCTAAATAAAGTTCAATCATGGTTTCTACCTTAAACAAAATCTTCGTTTTGATGATGGGATCACTATAGATCTGACAATCGAACGAGATCTTGATTTTGATCAATTGAAATTTCATTTGAAACTATAATAATTTCATTAAATGAAAGTTAAGTGAAACTTGTAAACGCTCAAATGAAGCTTTCAGTTCGAACAAAGAAAAGCCGCTGATAAGACTTGACCAGCAAGAAACGGATTAAGTACACAGCGGTAGCACAGACCAAGAGGCAAGCAGAGATGTATTTCAATATTCAACGATTCTCTACCCATGATGGCGATGGCATTCGTTCCATTCTTTTTCTTAAAGGATGCAGCTTGTCTTGCCCTTGGTGTCAAAACCCAGAAAGCCGCAGCGAAAAGCATTCACTCTTATTTGATCAGCGAAGTTGTATGGAAGGTTGCCAGCTGTGCGTTTCTGCTTATCAAGCCACAACTCAATCTACAGCGGGTAGTGAAATGATGGGTGATGGTATTCAACGTATCGACAACCAGATCATCATCAATCGCAAAGCCATCAAAGAAGACCAACTGATCGCGCTGCGAGACGTCTGTCCTACGCAAGCACTGACTGTCTGCGGTGAAGAGGCGAAATCAGACATGTTGTTCGACACCTTAATGAAAGACAAACCGTTCTACGACCAAAGCCAAGGTGGCGTGACATTCTCCGGTGGTGAGCCACTCATGCAAGCCGATTTGGTGGCAGAACTCGCACAACGTCTGCATGACAACCAAGTCTCTACCGCTATTGAATCGTGCATGCATGTGCCGTGGAAGAACGTCGAAAAAGCCGCGCCGCATATTGATTGCTGGTTGGCGGATTTAAAACACACCGATGAAGAAAAGTTTCTTAGCTGGGCGAAAGGTTCACTAAAACGCATCAAAGACAATTTCCGAAAACTGGCACCTATCGCGAAGCGCATTGTGATTCGCGTTCCCGTTGTGCCGGGGTTCAATGACACCATCGAAGAGTTGAAAGACATCATCGATTTTGCGGCTTCACTAGAAAGCTGCCAAGAACTTCACTTGCTGCCGTACCACACGCTCGGCATCAATAAATACCGTTTGCTCGATATGCCTTACGAGTGTTCTGACAAGCCATTAAACAAACCAGAACTGCTAGAAAGCGCCATGCAATACGCAAGCGAAAACACCCAACTTAACGTGATTGTAAGAGGTTAACTATGGACCTGAATTACCTTCCTGAGCGTATCAAAGCGCACAAATCGGCACTGGTAAATATCGTAACGCCACCTGTCTGTACCGAGCGTGCAGAGGCATACACTCGTGCTTATCAAGCGAACGAAGACAAACCTGTGATTGTCCAACGTGCGCTAGCACTGCAAGAGCACTTACGTACTCGTACGATTTGGATTAAGCACGATGAATTGATAGTCGGTAACCAGGCGAGCAAAGTGCGCGCTGCGCCTATTTTCCCAGAATACACAGTACGTTGGATTGAAGCGGAAATTGACGAGCTAGCTGACCGCCCAGGTGCAGGCTTTGCTGTTACTGAAGAAGATAAGCGAGGCATCCACAGCATCACACCGTACTGGCGCGGTAAAACCGTTCAAGACCGTTGTTATGGTTTGTTTACTGATGAGCAGCAAGAAATCTTAGCCAGCACCATCATTAAAGCCGAAGGCAACATGACTTCGGGTGACGCGCACCTAGCGGTGGATAACGAGAAAATCTTGAAGCTAGGCATGAACGGTTTGTTAGAGGGTGTTCGTCAACACCGTGCGAACAATGATGTTTCGACCTTTGAAGGCTTGAAGAAAGAGCAGTTCTACAAGTCGGTCGAAATCGTGCTGCTTGCAATTCAAGACCACATGGTGAGCTACGCTGAATTAGCAGCAAAAATGGCGCTAGAAGAGACACGCCCACTTCGCAAAGCTGAGTTAGAAAGCATTGCGGCAAACTGTCGTCATGTCGCGAGTGATGCGCCGGAAAACTTCTGGCAAGCACTGCAATTGAGCTACTTCGTTCAATTGATGCTACAAATCGAATCGAATGGTCACTCGGTTTCTTTCGGTCGTATGGACCAATTCCTCAACGAATTTTATGTTCGTGATATCGAAAACGGCACAATTGAGAAAGACTTCGCATTAGAGTTGCTACAAAGCTGCTGGTTGAAGCTGCTTGAAGTAAACAAGATTCGCTCTGGTGCGCACTCGAAAGCATCCGCAGGTTCTCCGCTGTACCAAAACGTATGTATCGGCGGTCAGAAGTTGAATGAAAAGGGTGAGCCTGAAGACGCAGTGAATTCACTTTCTTGGGCGATTCTGGAATCTTGTGGTCAGTTACGTTCGACGCAACCTAACTTGAGTGTGCGTTACCATGAAGGTTTAAATCAAGAATTCCTGATGGGCTGTGTTGAAGTGATTAAATGTGGTTTCGGTATGCCTGCGTTCAACAACGATGAGATTGTCATTCCTGAATTCATCAAGCTTGGTGTAGAGAAAGAAGACGCGTACAACTACGCATCTATCGGCTGTATCGAGACGGCGGTTCCGGGCAAATGGGGTTACCGTTGTACGGGCATGAGCTTCATTAACTTCGCCCGTATTCTGCTCGCTTCATTGAACGAAGGTGTGGATGCAACAACGGGTAAAGCTTTCTTGCCGCACGATAAGTCATTAGCAAAAGGCAACTTTGAGAACTTTGAGCAAGTGACGGCTTCTTGGGCAGAACAAATCCGCTACTACACCCGTAAATCGATTGAGATTGATACGGTCGTCGACAGCGTGCTTGAACAACAGGCGCAAGATATCTTCTGTTCAACGCTGGTGGATGACTGTTTGGCGCGCGGTAAAACCGTGAAAGAAGGTGGTGCGAAATACGACTGGGTATCTGGTTTGCAAGTCGGTATCGCAAACTTGGGTAACAGCCTAGCAGCAATCAAACATCTTGTTTTCGATGATGCGCAAATCACCCAGCCCCTTATCTCACAACAACAGTTGGCAAAAGCATTGGCAGAAGATTTCGACGGCATGGAGAACGAGCAGCTTCGCCAACGTCTTATCAACTTTGCACCAAAATACGGTAACGATGATGACGCGGTAGACCAACTACTGGCAGACGCTTACCAAGTGTACATTGATGAGCTAGAGCAGTTTATAAATACGCGTCATGGGCGTGGTCCAATTGGCGGCGGTTACTACGCAGGTACATCAAGTATCTCGGCAAACGTCCCATTCGGTGCTTCAACCATGGCAACGCCAGACGGTCGTAAAGCGAAAACGCCGTTAGCTGAAGGTGCAAGCCCATCTTCTGGCTCTGACCGTTTAGGTCCAACAGCGGTATACAACTCGGTTGGTAAGATTCAAGCGAATAAGATCCTTGGTGGCGTGCTGCTTAACCAGAAGTTAAGCCCGGCAGCGGTTGAGTCTGAAGGGGATAAGCTCAAGCTTTCTATGTTGATTCGTACCTTCTTCAACCACCACAAAGGTTGGCACGTGCAGTACAACATCGTCTCTCGCGAGACCTTGCTAGCAGCGAAGAAGAACCCAGAGCAATATCGTGATCTTGTTGTGCGAGTCGCAGGCTACTCAGCCTTCTTCACCGCGCTATCACCAGATGCGCAAGACGACATCATCGCACGTACCGAACACGAGCTGTAAGCGCACTAGATAAGTAAACAAAAGGCACCGATGGGTGCCTTTTTAATGGATGATGGAAACTAAGTGTAGTTAATATGAAACTTGATGTGTATTTTGAGGTGGGTCACATTTTATGACTTATTAATCGAGTTCTCTCTCACATATAAACCCTATGCCCTACGATTAATTATGCAAGTTAATGAGTATCTGAGGATGTATTTTTATGAGGAATGAATATGAGAGAAATGGAATATGACTATCCTTCTAGCTATAACTTAATTTCTATCACCGACCCGTCAAGTTACATCAAGTATGCGAGCGATAACTTCAATGAAGTCGCGGGCTTTGATGATGGCGAGTTAATTGGTCAGCCTCATAATGTTGTTCGGCATCCCGATATGCCAAAACAGGCTTTTAAAGATTTATGGTCGCACCTGAAAAGTGGTAAACACTGGATGGGGATGGTTAAAAACAAGAGAAAGAATGGTGGGTATTATTGGGTGGATGCGTTTGCTTCCCCAATAAAGAGCAACGGAAAAACAGTAGAATATCAATCTGTTAGGTTTAAACCAGAACGGGCATATGTAAAAAGAGCAGAGAAGGCGTACTCAAAGCTAAATGCAGGTTCTAAACCAATTCAAATGTATTTTCCAAGAACGCGCCTTTGGATGAGAGCCGCATTTTTTATTTTAGTATCTAGTGCTTTGGGTATGACGCTCGAAACGTTAGGTCAGCCCTCTTGGGTTGCTTTCATGGCGGTTTCTTTGTTGTCAATATTAGCGATTTATGTTTTGACACGACCATTAGAAAAGCTAGCAAAACAATCAAGAAAGGATTTCGATAATCCTCTAATGGAGTACATTTATTGCAATAAAATTAATGATCTAGCAGAGATTGAGCTAGCAATGAAAATGAGAAAGCAATACGCAAATGCTTTGCTCGGAAGAATTAGTATTTCAGTCAAGGATTCATGTGACTCGACTCAGCAAAACGCAGATAAAGCTGCAGTAAACAGCGAAAGCGTTACTGAAAATCTCAGCGCACAGAAAGTCCAAATTGATTCCGTATCGGTCGCTGTGAATGAAATGCAAGCATCTTCATCTGAAATATCGGTGAATGCTCAAGCGACGGCGGATGCGACGTTAAAAGCCCAGCACACAATGACAGAAAGCCGCACTGTGATTGATGGAGTTAACCTTTCAGTTCTTGATCTCGTGGATGAGCTAGGACAAATATCTGAGGTGGTCACGCGTTTAAACAACCAAACAGAACAAGTGGGTTCAGTTGTGGAAGTAATCAGTGGTATTGCTGAACAAACCAACCTATTAGCATTGAATGCCGCTATAGAAGCAGCCAGAGCGGGTGAGCAAGGTCGAGGTTTTGCTGTTGTTGCTGATGAAGTAAGAACATTGGCTAAACGGACTCAAGAGTCGACGACGTCAATAAAGACAGTAATAGAGAATATTCAGCAAGGTAGTCAATCCGCAGTACTCGCGCTCAAGAAAGGGAACGAGAAATCAACGGGTACAGTATCTTTGTTAAATTCGTCTTTAGATTGTATTCAACAGCTTGAAGACCTTGTGCAGGATGTGGTTGAACGCAATCAACAAATAGCAGTTGCAATTGAAGAGCAAGTATATGTAACTGATGAAATTAATGAAAATATTCAAACCATAAACCTTAAGTACAATGAGTCTTATGAGTTAATGACAGAAACAAACAAAATGAATGAAACAGTAAGAAAAAGTACAGAGGACTTGGCAGAAATGATTCAAAAGTTCGCTTAACTATAGTAGCAAAGGCTAAAAGTAGTGAGGGTATCAATTATCTGGAGTTTGTTGGTTTTATCAACAGACGCAATGATAAAAATGTAGGATTGACTCAGACAAAAAGGCACCGATTGGTGCCTTTTTAGGTTTTGGAGTGCGTCTACTTACCCATATGTTCGTGGCGCATTTAAACGCGCGAATGGCATCACCCCTTTGCAGTGGAAGAAAGCTAATCAATTATCGAGCTAGGTGCTTAGTAAATCTATTTGAGCTTTATCGTATTTAGTTGCATAAGTGATTGATTAGTTGGGTTGTTTCAATAGGGTAGGAGAAAGTTCAAAACAAGGGTAGAAGAACGGATGTTTTTACTCATAGCAATACTTGCAGGGTTAGCGGCGTTCGCGTGGTTTTACCGAGAAGGGCAGGTTATCGGTTTAAACCGAATTCTCGGTATGCTTTATTTCATTGCGTACACTGTGGTGTATTTGTACGTCCCACCATTCCTTGACGCTGGTCATCAATATATAGGTAAAACCTACGAGCTTGTCCCAATCGTTTGTTTTTACTTTATTTTGCAACCGGATCCTGAAGAGGCATCGGTAGAGCAAAAGGCCATGACATTCTTCGCATGGTGTGGATTGCTATTCATCACCTGCTTCTTGTTGTATTTCAAAATGAATGTTTGGTAAAAAGTTATATTCAAGGATGAAAAATGAGTGTCAGTCACTACGTAAAAGAGCTACGCAGCAAAGTTGGTAATCAAGTATTAATGATTCCGGGCGTTGCCGCTGTGATCCTTAATGAAAGTAATAAACTGCTTTTGCAAAAGAAATCTGATGGCAGTTGGAGTTTGCCTGCCGGCATGATTGAGCCAGCCGAATCACCTTCGCAAGCCGTGGTTCGAGAAGTCAGAGAAGAAACCGGACTCAAGATTAAAGTTGAACGTGTGCTAGGTGTTTTCGGTGGAGAGGGGTTTGGTTTTACTTATCCAAACGGCGACCAAGTTGAATACACAGTTGTCTTGTTAAAGTGTCTGCAAACGGAACAATTAGATGACGAGACTATCGAGCTGGCTTGGTTCTCTAAAACAGATATGCCGACACTTGCTTTGCTTTATCCCCTTGAGTGCTTATTTGCAGAAAACATCGAGCCATTGGTTTCGTAACGAATGCTCACTCAAACTAACACAAGGAAGACAATACAAATAGTCAGAGCCAACCTCAGTCATTTAGAGGCGTTTAAGCAGTATGTTGAAAAGTGTGCTCATGCGGGAATGGAAATGTACGTCGCCGCCCAAAGCGACAGTGAAGCGCTGTTGAAAAAACGAATTGGATACGCCAAAGGCGAAGGCTTACCGGAAGGTTGGACGCCGTCTTCGACATACTTCTGTATAGAGGAAGGGGCGATACTTGGGTCGATTCGGGTTCGTGACGGTAACAACGACTACCTTGATAATGTGATTGGACACATTGGTTACGAAACCGAGCCAGATGCTCAAGGTAAAGGCATCGCCACATTCATGTTGAATTGGGTGAAAACCGAAATCATTAAGGACTCTGCTATCGTCACTTGTGATGTGAACAATCGTGCATCAAGACGCGTGATCGAAAAGGCGGGCGGCGAGTTCCTCAATACATTCTATTCAGAACAAGACCAATACGAAGTGCGTCGCTATCGAGTCATAGCTGGGTGATACCTCGTTGTCCCTACTCAACGACTTAAGGATTAAGGAATGATCGAAAGGAAACGCGGTATTTACCAAGGAAGAAATAAATCGTCAGCTTATAAAGACCTAGTTTGGACTGTCGCGACATCTTCTGACACTACTCTTGGCATTGTTGAACAAACTAAACTAACGCTGCGAACTATTGAAGACAATTTGCTTGAATTGGGCTCTGATAAAACGCGCATCGTGAGTGCGCAAGTCTATATCGCGAATATGAAAGATAAGCCCCTTATGGATGCGGTTTGGTGTGAGTGGATGGGAGATAACTCAGACCATTGGCCACAACGAGCGTGTTTGGGCGTTGATTTAGAAGGGGATGTCTTGATTGAAGTGACGGTTACGGCTGTTCGGACAAGGTGTGATTAAAAAGCACTTAGCCTATTAATCCCTGCCTACTCTATTAGAACAATCAGAGCATGCATTGTCGCTTTACCATTAAACCTATAAGCTGTTTGGCACCTTGCCAAAATCGCAATGTTAGGAAGCACATCATGGATCTCGATATCTACCAAGTGGACTCTTTCACCACCGAACCCTTCAAAGGAAACCCTGCCGGAGTTTGCCTCTCAAAAGAACCGTTACCAGAGGCATTGATGTTCTCTATCGCTGAAGAAATGGCGGTATCAGAAACCGCTTTTCTCTGTTTGAAAGACATGCGACTGCGTTGGTTCACACCTAAAGTCGAAGTGGCGCTATGTGGTCATGGCACATTAGCCACAGCGCAAATCTTAAAAGAACAAGGATTAGCGAAGGTTGGCGATACCATTGCCTTTCAAACTCTTTCTGGTGAGCTTCACGCAAAAGTGAACGAATCGACGATTGAGCTCGACTTTCCTTCGACTCGTCTTGAAATGGATGTTGAACAAGACGCTGCGTTGCTAGCGGCACTTGGATTGAAAGCGGAACAAGTGGTTTCTTACGCTCAGTTTGACAGCAAAGGCTTTATTGAAGTCGACAGTGAACAAACCGTGCTGGATCTCGAGCCTAACTTTGACGCATTAAAGAACATTCAAGGGCGCGGCGTGGTGGTAACTGCTCAATCGAAATCTCCTGACATCGACTTCATCTCGCGTTACTTCGCCCCTTGGGTGGGCGTGAATGAAGATCCTGTAACAGGCTCATCCCATTGCGCACTGACTCAGTTTTGGTCGCAAAAACTTGGTCAAAACCAACTCCGCGCTTATCAAGCATCAGCCCGCAGTGGACATTTACAAACCGAACTGCTTGAAAACGGGCGCATTAAACTGATTGGCTCTGCAAAGACGGTAATCAGCGGAAAACTAAAGGTATAACGCGATGAAACAATCCATTATCCATATTGCTTTGGTCGTAAAAGATTACGATGAAGCGATAGACTTTTATGTGAATAAGCTGAAATTTGAGCTGGTGGAAGATACGTACCAACCAGAACAAGATAAGCGCTGGGTTGTGGTTTCTCCTCCTGGTTCTAATGGTGTGACATTATTGCTAGCCAAAGCGTCTAAGCCAGAACAGTATGACTTTATCGGTAATCAAGCCGGTGGACGTGTGTTCCTATTTTTAAACACCGATGACTTCTGGCGTGACTACAACCGAATGGTAGATCATGGCATTAAGTTTGTTCGCCCGCCAGCGGAGCAAGACTACGGCACTGTCGCTGTATTTGAAGATCTCTATGGCAACCTGTGGGACCTACTAGAGATGAGTCCAAGCCACCCAATGGCTTCGCGTTCATAGATTCATACTAATTGATATTAACAGCGTCTTTCGGGGCGCTTTTTTTGATAAAAATCCTTCGCAACATTAGCGTGATCTATATCACCTATTGAGCGAATCAGATAGAATGGCGTCCACTTTCAATATGCCCTTGTCTCACCGTATCTCGAAAGTGAATTAACAACTTGTTATTAAAAAGAAATTTCCTTCGAGGACGCCGCTATCATTAGTACAAACAATATCACCATGCAATTTGGTGCCGAGCCACTGTTCGAAAATATCTCTGCTAAATTTGGCAACGGCAACCGTTATGGTCTGATTGGCGCAAACGGCTGTGGTAAGTCGACATTTATGAAAATCCTGAGCGGAGCACTCGCGCCAAGCTCGGGCAACGTTTCTATTACTCCGGGGCTGAAACTGGGCGTATTGAGCCAAGATCAGTTTGCGTTCGAGCAATACAGCGTAATTGACGCTGTGATCATGGGCGACCGCAAGCTTTGGGAAGTGAAGCAGGAACGTGACCGCATCTACTCATTGCCTGAAATGAGTGAAGAAGATGGTATGAAAGTCGCTGAGCTTGAAAGTGAGTTCGCTGAAATGGACGGCTACACAGCAGAAAGCCGTGCTGGCGATATTTTGCTTCAAGCGGGTATTGAAGAAGAACTGCATTTTGGTTTGATGCAACAAGTTGCTCCGGGCTGGAAACTGCGCGTGCTTTTGGCGCAAGCTCTGTTTGCAAACCCAGATATTTTGCTGCTTGATGAACCAACCAACAACTTGGACATTCACACCATCAACTGGTTGGCAGAAGAGTTGAACCAACGTAAGTGTACTATGATCATCATCTCGCACGACCGTCACTTCTTAAACTCTGTGTGTACTCACATGGCAGACATCGATTACGGCGAACTGCGCATTTACCCTGGTAACTATGAATATTTCCTTGAAGCATCTGGTCTTCGTCGTGAGCAGTTATTGGCTTCTAACGCGAAGAAAACCGCTGAGATCAACGAACTTCAAGAATTCGTAAACCGTTTTGGTGCGAATGCATCGAAAGCGAAACAAGCCAGCTCTCGCGCTAAGAAGATGGAAAAAATCCAACTCGACGAAGTGAAAGCAAGTAGCCGTGTTAGCCCATCGATTGATTTCGGTGAGGGCAAAAAACTGCATCGTTTAGCGTTGGAACTGCAAGACCTTGGCCACTCGTTTGGTGATGAGCTGTTGTTTGAAAAAGGCAACTTGTTACTTGAAGCAGGTACTCGCCTTGCGATCATCGGTGAAAACGGTGTGGGTAAAACGACTTTGCTGCGTTGTCTAGTGAACGAACTAGAGCAAACTCAGGGCGTAGTAAAATGGTCTGAAAACGCTTCGATTGGTTACTGCCCACAGGACAGCAGTGCGGATTTTGATAATGATCTGACCATCTTTGAGTGGATCTCACAATGGCGTACCGTGAAGCACAATGACCTAATGGTGCGAGGCATTCTAGGTCGCTTGCTTTTTACTGCTGACGATGCCAACAAAAAGGCGAAAAACTGCTCGGGTGGTGAGAAGAACCGCCTGCTGTTTGGTAAGCTAATGATGCAAGACATCAACGTGCTGATCATGGATGAGCCAACCAACCACATGGATATGGAAGCGATTGAAGCGTTAAATAGCGCATTAAAAGACTACACTGGTACTTTGATCTTCGTTAGTCATGACCGTGAGTTCGTATCGTCTTTGGCGACGTCGATCATTGATGTGAAAGACAAACAGCTAGTGAGTTTCCAAGGTACGTTTGAAGAGTACATTGCACATCAGCAAAAAGTGTTGAGCGCCGCGTAACCAACGTAGCTAAGCCATATAAGTGTGAACAAGCCAATAAGATATATCTGTTAAACAGAGACTTTGATGGCTTGTTCACTATGATGAATTAATCTAAACCTAATAGAGGTAAGGTGGTGAGTACCATGCTCGCTACCCATAATTAAGGAGCCGTTCATGAGCCATGAATTTATGACCGACGAAGAACGTATTGAACTGCAGAAGAACAACCCTCTGCACGGTCTTAAATTAGAAGACATGTTGCAGCAGCTTGTTGACCATTACGGTTGGGAAATTCTCGACACAGCAATGCGTATGAACTGTTTCAACACCAAGCCAAGCATTGCGAGCAGTGTTAAATACCTGAAGAAAACAGAATGGGCTCGTGAGCGTGTAGAAAACTTCTACCTATACCGCTACAAGCGTATGCCAAAGGCGTCTGAATACGAGTACAACCTGCCACCACGTGCACGTACTTTCCGTCATGGATTGGAACCGCGTGAGCCAATGGAACTGACGGTTGAATCGATTCTGGCTTCACAAGCGAAGGCTGCGTCTGCACACAAAGAGCGTTCGTCTAAACAGCGTGCAGATCGCGCTCGTTTTAACAACCGCCGTCGATAAACTTTTAGTTCTCTTGTTCCTGTAGGCTGGTGCTTAGGTACAAGGATGATCTTGATGAAAAGCCAAACTACCCAGTTTGGCTTTTTTGCTGCCTGTTCTTTGGCTAAATCTTTTGTTCAAGACCCTAGCTTAATAATCGAAGAGTACATCTGCTGTGGATCTGACTGACGCTTAAATCGCGTTTGGAAGCTCTCCACCACATAATCAATAAATGCCCTCAGCTTTTGAGACTGCTCTTTGTGATAAAGGTAAACGATATACAGCGCGTGCTTTTCCATCTGCCATTCAGGGGTAATCTCAACCAATTCACCGGATGCTAACTGAGGCTCAACAAAGAAGTCTGGCAATAGCGCAACCCCATGCCCTGCGCATGCCGCTTGGGTGAGCGCCAAACCGCTGTTGACGATGTAAACACTCGCAGGCAGATCAACTTCCAGTACCTCACTGCCATTTTGAAATGTCCAGCGGCGAGACGTTGAAGAGAGGCTATAGCTAAGTAAACGATGGTGTATAACGTCACTTGGTGATTGAAACGGCTGCGATTCTTCAAGGTATTGAGGGGAAGCGCAAAGTACACGACGAATATCCAATAGTTTGCGCGAGCGTAGGCTAGAGTTACCCAATTCGCCTCCTCCACGAATGGCAATATCGACCCCTTGCTCAATCAAATCAATATGTTCATCACTCATCACCACTTCGATGGACAGTTCTGGATGCAGCTTCATAAACTCGCAGATGATGGGATTCAGCTCAATCAACCCTAATGACATCGGCATGCTGATTTTTAGCGTGCCCTTTAATGTGTGGGAAGACTCAATCACCGAGCGGTCTGCGTTGTTGAGTGCATCGAGAACCTGACACACTTGCTGATAATAGAGCTGACCATTATCGGTAATGTGCAAGTTACGCGTCGTGCGGTTAATCAAAGGGCTTTTCAAATAGCTCTCTAATTCATTGATGTTCTTACTTATTGCTGCTTTAGAGAGGTTTAAATCTTCTGCTGCCGCGACGAAGCTACCTAGCTCCACCACTCGACGAAATACGGTTAATGCTCTGATCTTATCCACGCATTAGTTTCCTCATGTTTTTATTGTTCACTAATGGTGAACTATATAGCCACTATTATAGTGTTTATTCACTAGTGGGAGTTAATTAATATCACCTCATTCACTGAGTGCCCGACATAAGTAGGGGCAAACGTAATTAGGATTCCACTATGAAAAAGATCGTCGCATTTACTGGTAGCAACAACAGCCAATCAATCCATAGCCTATTGGTTCAAGCGTTGGCAAACCAAGCTCAACAAACAGAAGTAAAGACCATTGACCTAAACGGCTTTGAACTACCAATGTACGGTTTGGACGTTGAAGGTCAGGGCATTCCAGAAAACGTACACAAACTGCGTGCAACGTTAAATGAATACGATGCGATCATCATTGCATCACCAGAGCACAATGGCTCAATGCCAGCATTCCTGAAAAATGCGATCGACTGGTTATCACGCGTTGCGCCTCAAGGTACGTCTTTCTTTGGCGACACTAAGAAACCAGTTCTGTTAGTGAGCACATCTCCGGGTGCAAACGGCGGCGCGACTAACATCAAAACTATGGCTGAGTTGATGCCTTGGTGGGGTGGTGATGTAAAAGGCACATACAGCCTAGGCGGCTTCTACGACAAGTTCCAAGAGGGTGAGTTTGATACAGCGACCGCAGCGGAATTGAGTGAGTTAATGACCTCTTTCGAGAAGTCTCTGTAAGTTATCTGTACTCGCATAAGTAGCGATTCATAAGGGTAGCCAATCAAGAAAGGTAGGTAAGGTATGGCGGTATTAGAACAAGGCGTTTGGTATCCAAATAAAGACACAAAAATGAAGTGTGGGCCGAGAATAGGTTTGGTTCGCCAAGTACCATTGATTAGTAATGAGCACAATGTCATCCGAAACGTATCGAGATACGGCTGATGACATTTAAATTTAATCGTAATATTTAGCAGTTAGCTTTCCGATCTATTACTTGGGCTGTACGCTAGGATAAAAATCCAAACAACGCTCAGTAAGCCACTGCATGACAGGACCTGCTTCCTTTGCTTTGCCCGTCACACGGTCAATTTGTAAAAGCCAATCTTTCTCTTCCCCTTGTAGTTTAAGGGGAACGATATCTGAGTGCTTTTGAAACAGGTGGTCAGGTATCAAGCTCCAGTTATTATTCAGTTTAATCAACTCTACTAACGTTTCTAAGTCATTCACTTTGGTCAGTGAATTCGATAAGTTCGCGTTGTAGTGAGCAGGGTAGTCTTTTAATACGATTTGTCGATACGTTTTAAGCGCTTCAAAAGAAACTGATTCCTCAGCCAATAACGGATGTGATTGATGCACCGCGATAGAAAACGGCACGTAACCAATCGAACCTAAAATCACGTTCTTAGGCTGTATGCTGCCCCACAGCATAAAACCGATATCCACTTCATTACTCGCGACGGCATCAGCAATGTCATTGTTTTTCAAGACATTGAGATTGAGCTCGGTGTGCGGAAATTGCTGATAAAACTCATCAATGACGCCAAAAAATTGCGGTGTTAACAAAAGCGCATTGATCCCTATCGAGATCCTATCTTCTACTCCTACATTGAACGTTTGCAGCATATTTTGTACGTGTTGTGCATGCTCTAACAAGGAGATGGCTTGAGCATGCAGTCGCTCGCCTTGTGCCGTTAAGGTAGGCAATCGAGAAGTACGATCAAAGATGGTCAGCCCTGTGTCGATTTCCAAATTTGAAATCGTAGTACTGACCGCAGACTGTGCTTTCCCAAGCTTTCTTGCCGCCGCAGAAAACGAACCACACTCCACGCACATGACTAACGTTTCAAGTTGTTGAAGATTGAACATAACGATGTATCTAATTTTCAGATGGTAGCTAACTATATCTTATAAAAAGTTTAGATGATAATCGCTCCATTAATCGTTAAGTACAAGTAGAGAATAAGATGAGTAACCACCAATCTGCGGAATTATCGGATACACAAAAGGAACTTGAAGCATTGCGTGAACGCTTGCGTCAAAACACTCAAACCATGCAAAGTTCGGCTAAGAAATCAGACGCTAACGAAATGATGTCTGGCGTGATTAAGACCGTGGCGACGTTCGAAAAAGACTAATAGACCTTTTTCCAGAAGGTATAAGTATAAAGGCACCAACGGACTGTCGGTACCTAAGTAGATGATGAACTAAGTTCTATTGTTTGTTTAGCTCAGCCGCGGTATCCACAAAGATGCCTTGGATGTCTTTCGCTTCACGCTCTGTTTGACCACCGTGTTTTAGGAACGCGTCGATGATTGCTGCGGTTTTTTGCTCTTTTGCGCGCTCTAAGAAGTAACGCAATTCTAGCTCTGCACCTGCGTCTTCATCTTTGATAGAGGTTGCGATGATCTCTTTGTACATTACAATGTCACGCACTTCTAGTTGGCTAATCACGCCCAATGTTGCCGCTAAGAACCCATCTAACTCTGCTTTAGGAACAAACTGAGTAATGATGTTTAACTGCTCTGCTTGTTGTGCCGTAAAGTCGTTACCAAGTAGCAGTGCTTGAAGTGCTTTGTTTTTGCCCATGCGACGAGCGAACTGCACCGCACCTTGACCACCCGTTGGGATGTTGACGTGAATCTCTGGCTGAGCAAATGCTGCGTTTTCAGTGCCGTAAGCCAAGTCACACGCCATCACAAACTCATTACCGCCGCCACGAGCCACACCATCAACCACAGCAACCGATACTTGTTTCATCGCTTTGATGTTGGCAATCATGTGGTTGAATTCAATTGATGCTGCCTGACCGCCTTGTGTGCCGTTGATAACGTTCAAATCTAAATGCGCCAAGAAGAAAGACTCATGAAGAGATTTGAATACCACTACTTTCGTATCGCGGTCATCTTTAAGTGATAGGACAAATTCGTTGATTTCATTAATCAAATCGATAGTCAGTACGTTCACTGGTGGGTTGTTGATTTCAACAGTAGCGATGCCATTTTGTTGTGTGATTGATAAAGTTTTCATAGCTGTTTCCTCAGCGTTAGTAAGATCAGCGGACCTCAGTAACGCGAATTTATTGGCTTGGTATTGAGGAGGTTTGTCTCTCTCCCGTTGTGTGCAGCTACTATAGATTTGTTATAAGATGAGAAAAATAAGCTAAATGGCATATAATTGGTGCTATAAAAGCAACAATGGTTTTTTAGGTAAGACGTTATGGATTTCTCTAGTCGTTTATTGCTGTTACTTGAAGTGGTCGAGCTTGGCTCGTTTACCAAGGTATCAGAACAGAAGAATGTGGATCGTTCGGTGATCTCAAAACAGATCAGCCGTTTGGAAGATGAGTTGGGTGTTCGATTGCTCAACCGAACTACGCGCTCTTTATCATTGACGGCGGCCGGGAATGAAATGGTCAACCAAGCCAAATCCCTTCGCACACTTCTCAGTGATACTCACCGTTTGGCGCAGAATTATCACGAAGAGCCTCGTGGTGTCTTGCGCATTACCAGTTCAACCATGTTCGGACGTCAATATGTTCAAGATGCGATTTCGGTGTTTCAACAACAATACCCAGATGTGGAGTTTGAACTACGTTTAGAAGATCGCATGGTGGATATGGTGCAAGAGGGTTTTGATATTGGTTTCCGAATTGGACGACCTAAAAATTCAAGCTTGATTACCCGTAAGATTGCGCGGAGTCGCCTGTTGATTGTTGCTGCCCCTGCGTTTTTAGAAAAGCATGGTGACGTAAACAGTTTGGAGAAATTGGAATCACTACCCGCCACTATCTACGCCGCTCCAGGCTTGTTATTCGATAAATTTGGCTATCAAGATGAGCAAGGTAAACAACAGCACTTTCAGCTTAATGTCGCTTATAAAGTGAATGATGTGGAAATGTTGGCAAGAAGCGCAGCAGGAGGAAATACGCTTGCTGTGGTGACCGCACAAATGGTTCAAGACGAAATCAAACAAGGCAAGTTGGTGCCGATCATGACGCACTTGAATATTGATGATTTCGGCACCTTCTATGCAGTCTATCCACACCGTGATGCGCCGATCAAAACCAAGCTATTCATCGACACACTCAAATCCATTGTGGGAGAAGAGACGCCCATTTGGGAGAAGAACATCCCAAACTTCGACAAGATGTACGGGCGAGGGAAGTAGAGAGCATTAGTAGTACTTATTCTCGGTAAACTCAATCCACTCATCAAACACTTGTTCCAGCGGTTTATCGGTCACTTTAGAGATGTCACCATTGGTTTGAATAAGGGTGATTAACCCATCCGAACCATAACTTTGCTGGATAAACTCACCAATGCTATAACCGATACGGTACACGGCTCCTTGGCTATCCCAACCGTTACCTTCTTTAAGAATTTTTGCGTATTGCCTAAATTCCTCTTTTGTTGATGGTTTACGCCAGCCATATTCTTTTTCGGCTTCATAGCAAGCGATCGCTTCCCAGAGCCATCTTGGATTGTTGATAATATTAGGGTTTATTGCAGTCGTTACTAGATGTACATATTCATGGTATGCGGTGTCCATTGTACTTTGGGAACCTGTATCGCGGAGTAATATTTCATTCTCGCTTATATAGCCCGTAGACCAAGGGTAACTCTGACCTAAAAGATGTTTTTGATAGGCTAAATATTGGTTTCGGTCTTTCCAGATCCTTACCGTAATCACTGGCATTTCTTTTACTTTAAAATCAGTAATTAGCTGAGGAGTTTTACTCGTAAGTCGATGATTAATATGTTCGACAATGGAATCATCTACGCCAGAATAAAGCACATACTTAAACTGGCCTTTATCAATGAAAGACTCTTTTGTTGCAGCGTTAGAGAAAAATGAAAACAGAGCCAAAAGAACGACAATACATCTCATAATCACCCTTCCTTAAGAATTTATAAAACCCTATTGGTAGATGACGTGAGGCATATTTACCAGCAAGAAATCTTAATATGCGACGCTCTTCTAGTTAACACACAAACAGTATGGATTAGTATGTGGAATACTAGCCAAGTATCCGTTCGACCTGCTCAATAACATAATCCACTTCTAGCGCTTTACCCAACATCAACTGATGGTTCAGCAGCCCTAGTATTAGGGTATAAAGCGATTCTTTGTGCTTCGCTGAAACGTAGTTTTCTAGCATCGTTATGTACTTTTGATTCGCAAGCAACATGCATGGATCGGTGGCAATGTTTTCTTGTCCAATCACATCAATGTAATCAGAGACAAGCTTCATTTCTTGGAAGAAACGCGGAGCCATTTGTTGGAAGATCAATACGAAGTTTTCGACTTGTTGCTCTGTACTCGCTTCACTTGAGTTTGGTCTGTCTGCTAGCACTTCTGCGTCAAAGTTGACGATGGCCTCTGTTGCGGCTTTGAACAGTTCATCCTTACTTTTGTAATAGTGATAAACCGCACTTTTGCTCATTCCTAACTGTTCGCACAGCTGTCTCATACCAATATTTTTGTAACCGAACTCAAGGAACACTTCGGTTGCTTTTAAGGCAATTTCTCTACGTCTGCTTTCATGATCGACGATCTTCGGCATGGTTTTCTTCTCAGTTTTTGTTACCGCAATGCCTCGCAGTATAACACAAGATCTTTTATTTAGACCAACTGGACAAAAAAGATCTTTACCTGGTGCTCAAAGCGTACTAATTTAAAAAGACCAGATGGTCGAAATAAGGTTTTAGTATGAAAATTGATTGGAGTGTTCCTCAAGCAAGAGCGGGTTTCTGGGGTGGAGTTGACAAGCTGATTGGTCCGGGCGCAACGAAAGCAGAAAAGAATTTGCAGCTGTATGTTCCTTTTGCTGCTGGCTTTGTCATGGTGGTTTATGCGTACTTTGCACAACTGGGTTGGTCTGTGACTCAATATGTCATCGCGGGTTTGCTCACAGTGGATATTATCGGCGGCATTATTACCAATGCGACGTCTACGGCAAAGCGCTGGTTTCATCGTGAAGGGCAAGGCTTTAAGCAGCACATGAGCTTTATTCTGACTCATTTCGTGCAGCTTTCTCTCTACAGCTGGGCGTTCTTGAACTTCGATATCATGTGGATTGTTGTGATCGGTGGTTACATGGTCTTGGCATGTAGCCTAGTCATGAAAACACCGTTGTATTTACAACGCCCTGTGGCGCTAACCCTGTATTCTCTGAGTGTGATTATTTCGATTTACTGGGCACAAGCACTACAAGGTTTGGAATGGTTTTTACCACTGTTCTACCTAAAGTTATTGGTGAGCCACGTATTGCGTGAAGAGCCATACCGACCAGAGCAAGAATAGGACGTCATGTTATGAAAACGCACCCTCGAATTTTAATTGCGGGCTCAACGGGGTACTTAGGCTCGAATATTGTTGAATCCCTGATGGAGCAGCAAGCCGAATTTAAAGCGTTGGCAAGAAACAAAACCAAGCTCCTTGCGATGGGCCTACAAGAGTCGCAGGCAGTAGAAGCCCAGGTGACTCACCCCGATGAGCTAAAAGGCGTTTGCGAGGGTGTGGACGTTGTTATCTCATGCTTGGGCATTACTCGCCAGCAAGATGGATTAGGTTATTTGGATGTCGACTACCAAGCAAACTTGAACTTGCTTGAAGAAGCAGAGCGAGCCGGTGTTGGTAAATTCATTTACATCTCTGCGTTCAATGCTCAGAAATATCCTCAAGTTCGTCTGCTAGAGGCGAAAGAGCGCTTTGCGAGTCGACTTCTGCAATCAACTAAATTAACCCCTTGTGTGATTCGCCCGAATGGCTTTTTCTCTGATATTACCGAGGTGTACAGCATGGCGAAATCGGGTCGAGTGTTTACTTTTGGCGATGGTGGAAACTTGCTTAATCCCATTCACGGAAAAGACTTGGCGAGGTTTTGTGTAGAAGCGATTGAACGAAATGACACAGAACTAGATGTCGGTGGTCCAGATGTGTTGTCAGTCAATGATATTGCTTGGCTCGCGTTCAAATCTCAACACAAAGTGGAGAAAAATACGCACCTACCGGACTTCCTGCGCACCGCCGGGCTGTCGTTAGTACGTCACTTGCCGGAGAAATGGGGCGGTCCTGCTGAGTTCTTCCTGACCATGTTAGGCGGTGACAATATCGCGCCGACTTATGGTCATCATCGACTGGAAGACTACTTTCGTAAGCTCTCTGAAGATGACAACATCTGAGTCAGTTCATCGATTTAAACGGGACTCCACCCAAGTACTCAACCATGACTTTGGTCAGAAAGGGGGAGGTCATGTGCTTCATTGTCGATAAAGTAAACAATGTCTGAATCGTTAGCAGGGAGCACTTCATGAACCAACGCCAATTACAGCAGCAAGCATTTGACTTAAGTGATCAAAACTTAATTGTCGGCAATGTGGATCAATGTCCATTGCCACCAGAAATCTTGGCGTTAACGACAGCGGACTCAGAGTATGTTGTCGAAACGTTTGAAAGTGGTTTGACGGCGCAGGTATTTCATATTCGTGTCGGCGGACGAGACTATACGCTCAAGAAAAAACGCCCACAGGCGAAAGTGCAAAACCCTGATGGTCAGTACTCCTTTCTGAATGAAGTTCAACGCCGTCTTGATTTTCAAACTCAAAAAGACAATCCGAATTTAACTAAGGATTTTAAACATATTGTTGAGACTGTTTATGCTGATTATCGTTTAGGGATCATTGTTTCAGATTGGATTGAGGGTTCGTCAATTCAAGCCCTAACTGAGGACTTATTAGGGCAGCTATTCTCGACTCTATTTGTCTGTGAGCGAAGTGGGTTGTTTGAATGGGATTTGTGTTCAGGGAACTTGCTGGTGGATAAACAAGGTCAGCTAAAGTTGTTCGATTTTGGTTATATGTATCGGTTTGACCCGTTAAGAGAGTTCAACAGCAATGGTATGCATGACCCTCTGTTTGATGCTTGTGAGCGATTCGAAACGCGCTTTCTCTCTGGTTGGTTATTGGAGCAAGATTATTCCCGAAAAGAGGCAATGCAGCTATTCAAAAACGTGAAACAACAAGGCTTTAAGATGCTTGAATACAAGCGGGACTGGTTAGTTCAAAACGATGCCGTGCCAGAAATCGTAGAGCGAGTGCAAACGTCGATGGAAAAGATACAAACATCGCTAAAGTCTGATGCTGAGTTGGAACATCTTTTCACGCTTGAGATGTTTCGTTCGCATGTGCTCGATATTGAAGATGATTTGGATGGTAAAAGTTGCACGCCAACCACAATTAAACGTGTGCAGTTTGTTTTAGATATGCTGCAGCAACATTATGGTTTGTTGGTTAAAGGAGGTGCGTTGTTTTATCAAAATACCGCTAAGAGTAAAGCCGAACTGATTCAAATCTACCAAGAGAAACACGAATTGGTGCTGCAGTACCAACTTTAGTTTTCGGCGTCGAGAAAACAAAAAAGCACACGAGAGGTGTGCTTTTCCATGCCATTGCGTAGGCAGGTGCTAAGTGGCATTACTTCGCTTGTTGCATCTCAACTAAACCACCTGCGTTATGAAGGTTGGTAAACCCTTGCGATTGTAGGTACTGATACGCTTGCCCTGAGCGATTCCCACTGCGGCAGTAAAGCACGATTTGCGTATCTTTATCGACATTAGCAAAATGTTTACCTAACTCTGAGAGCGGGAAGTTAACTGCGTTGTCTAAGTGACCATCGGCAAACTCTTGTGGCGTACGCACATCGACAATCATTGCGCCTTGCTCAATCCATTGCCAACCCTGCTCTGCACGTTCAGAAGCCAATACCGATGGCGCGCTGAAAGCTAAGCTCAAACAAGTGAATACAATCGGAAGTAGTTTTTTCATTGAGTTCCTTTCCTCAAGGTCAATTGCCCTAAACAGTTTTGACGAGGATTATACGTGTGATTATCAAACTTCGATGTGGCATTGGTCGAAATGTCGTAACTCAGCGTGTTATGACTTTAACCCTAACATGGCACCAAACACCAATAAGCCAGCGCCACAAGCTTGATTCAACCTATGTTTCACGCGCAGTAATAAGCTCTGTAGTCGCGGTGAGGTAAACAAGATGGCAACCATAGAAAACCAAATCCCGTGTAGCGCAATCATGTAGACACCGTAACCCAAAGCAAGGTGTTGCGATGCCGCATTTGGGTCGATGACTTGGCTAAAGATACTCAAGAAGAACAACATGGTTTTTGGGTTAAGTACGTTGCACAAAAAGCCTTGGAAAAAGAACTGCCAAATGGAGATGCTTTCTTGTGTTTCCCCCTCTATCTTCTGCTGAGAATCAGCCCCAAAAATACCTTTCAATCCGAGATAGATCAGATAAGCCGCGCCTAGGTAGCGAATCAAACTGAACAACCATTCGTTCTGTGAAATTAAGTAACTGATACCAAGCAAGGAATAGGTAATGTGTACCGAAATCGCAAGACTAATGCCCATAGCACTCCAAATTCCCGCTTGTCTGCCTCTGTTGAGGCTGTTTCTAAGAACTAATACAAAATCGGCTCCGGGACTGATGACAATGAGTATGCCTAATAAGGCAAGGCTGAAAAGCTCCATAGTGTTTCCTGTTTCTTTGTTGTTATGAATGGGGCAATTGTAGGTCGAGAGTTAGGAGACTATAATCGAAACAAATTCCGCTAAGTGTGAGAAAAAGTCACAGATGAGGCATCTTAAATCATTCCATGTTTTCCATGTCGCAGCATCGTCTGCGAGTTTTAGTGACGCAGCAAACAAGCTCAATATTACGCATGGCGCAGTGAGTAAGCAGATTAAAGTGTTGGAAACCTATCTAGCTCAGCCTCTGTTCTACAAACAGGGGCGCAATATGCTGCTCACTAAAGAAGGTGAGATGCTGAAAAGTTATACCGAGCAAGCATTCCAAGCGTTGGAAACTGGCGTGAACAAGCTAGTGCAGGAGAAGCATCAATACCTTGAAGTCTCTTGTGAGCCAACGCTAACCATGCGTTGGTTGATGCCAAGGCTTTCCGCGTTTAATGATGGTTGTGACGCAGACGTTCGGCTTTCGACTGCGGGAGGACCTGTAACGCTCGGCTCGACAGGGCTTGCTATGGCAATTCGTCGAGATGACTTTGAACCTTTGTATCACTACCCAAAAACCAAGTTAGTGGAAGAGTGGGTAGGTCCAGTGTTTTCACCTGACTACTGGCAGCAAGTGAAAAGTGATTTGAACTCCGTGAAGCTATTACACAGCCAAACCAGGCCTGAAGCTTGGAAAGAATGGATTCAGCGCTCTGGTGAAGCGTCGATGAACGGAAAAGCAGAACAGTCTTTCGCTCACTTCTATTTCTGCATTCAAGCTGCGGTGGATGGCTTAGGTGCGGCGATGGGCTCTTATCCTCTGGTGATGGATGACCTCAAACGTGGCAACCTCGTCGCGCCATTTGGTTTTGTGCCGTCAGGGCATGACTATGTTTTATTGACTCAAGATAAGGCTCGCTCTGAACTGGAGCATAAATTTGTCCTTTGGCTGCAAAACCAAATGGCGGAGTGTGTGCCTTGCACCTAAGAAATAAAGAGAGCCCCTAGTCAGGGCGCGCTGAGTTACTTAAAGTGGTTGAATACGTGCTACACAATGGAAACTTAGGAAATGGAAAACCTCAATATTGTAGAAATTAAATCTTTTGTTCCAGCGAAAGATTATGAGCTATCAAAGCGTTTTTATCAGGCGTTGGGTTTTGAGATGCCTTCGGATTTTGGTGGTGTGGCGTACTTCTTCAAGGACAGTTGCTCATTCTTGCTGCAAGATTTTTATGAGCCAAAACACGGCAATAATTTCATGATGCATTTGCTGGTGGAAGATGTTGCCAGTTGGCATGAACATGTTTCGAGTGTCGCTCTGGCGTCATTCGGAGCCAAGATGACGGAACTGGTTGATCAACCTTGGAAGATGCGAGAGTTCTGTTTGCACGATCCTAGCGGCGTGCTGTGGCGCATTGGTCAGAATATCTAGCGTAGAATTAAAGCCCATTGGGAGTCATCTAAACGTGACACCATATTGCATCAGTTTCTTTTTCCTCCGCGCTGAACATTTACTTCGGCAGGAGGGTAACCGAATGTTTTTTTGAATGCATTGGTAAAGTTGGAAGGGTGTTTATAGCCCGCATTGTAAGCTGCTTCCGTAATCGTTGCCGCACCGATTTCTAGATTCAAACGGGCAACCTCCAATTTTCTTCTCCTAATATAGCTTTGAACACTGCAGCCGAGCGTGGTCTTGAATTTGCGCTGTAGGTTAGATTCGCTCATGGCTGCAAATTCAATGAGCTCTTTAGCTGATAATTCCCTATCGAGATTTGCTTCAATATAGCTCACTAAGTGGTCTAGTGCGTGATCACCTTGAGAGTTTCCTTTGGCACCTTTTTCCGAGAGCCCCCCCCTTCATTCGGCAAAGAGCAGAGGACTTGCTCAAATACGTTGAGCAATAATCTTTGGGTCAAAGTTTCAATGTGAAGTTTTTCTAATAAACCTTCTGGCGTGCCCCTATTCGTTATGTCGTAAGCGAGTTGAAGGATCGCTTTATTAATTTCTATCGGGCAATTCGCCATATGTTGCCCCGTGAACGCTTCTATAACCGAGTTTTTCTCTGACCTTTCTGCTACCCATGTAACTGGAGTGACGATATTGAGTTTAGTTACGGTGTTGTTTTTATGAAGTATTCGCCTAAAAGTGACCGGTTTAGTGAGATTAACAAGGACACCTTGCGGTGAATGAGTTGCATCAAGGGTAAATCTCAAGTTGTCGTAGCCAAAATTCAGTTTCCCTTCAAGCAAAAGGACCAATATTAAAGACTTTCTAGCAGTTGAGATGACTTGATAGTCCGCGAGTTCTGTCGTCGTCCCTCCATTGATAGAAAAGCCATCTTTAACTTTGTAACGGGTACACTCTCCTTCGATCAAATGCTCTGAAGAGGTCGCAGTATCAGACACCAGTACGTGGGTACGATCGTAATTCTTCCAACGAATCAAAGCGTTCTTGGGAAAAGAAGAAAGTCGTTTAGCCATGTTTTCTACCAATTTTTCATAAAAATACGTTGGTGATGAATAACAGAATGACTGTTTTGCATAACCAAATTTGCTGTTACAAAGTTCAAAAAAACTTATCATTAATGAGAATCAATATCATTAGAAATATGGCGCATGATGAACTTTATTGTATTGGCCGCACTGCTATCTACATCAAATACATTGGAAAGTAATGAGACTCTGAGCATAAATTCAGAGCAGCGATTAACCGTAGAACGTCAGGATACTTTTCCCTTACGCGTTGAAAAAACGAGTTATTTTCGCGGGTACATTAAAAGTGAAAAAGCGCTCGATAGTGTCGTTGTTAAGGACGAAAACGGAGAGGTAGTCAAAACTCTGATTAGTGTTCCAACTGCAGAGTTAGACCTGTTTTGGTATGTAGAGAAACCGGGGATCTACCATATCGAGATCGTTGCTGCTGAGAAGTGTGCGGTGGGAGTATCAATATTGCTGAACGCCTTGGCTCTAAAAGACAATCAGTATGTTTCTCCGGATATCCCTATTATCAGTCCAATAATCGCGCATACCTCAAAGCAGTTAGAGCAGGGGAACCCTGCAGCTGAACAAGAGTTCTGGCAACAAGTTTTTCAGCAAGGCGGTGCTCCTTTGATTGAGCACAGCGATGACGATTCTACTCTGATTACATTTTTGTACAGAGGCCATGTTAATAACGTTAGAGTACTGGGGACACCCTATGGTGGGCACGCTCATTTGAGTCAACTCGGCGATACAGATATCTGGTTTCGCTCTTATCAAGTTCCTAATAGCACTCGCTTATCTTATCGAATTGCCCCTAATGTTCCCCAATTGTTGGATGGTGAAAGCAGAGAGCAGCGACGTGCCGTTCTAGCGACAATAAAACCAGATCCATTGAACTTTAAGCCAATGCTTGGAAAAGGCGATAATTTATCCAGCTCCGCGTCGACAGTAACTCTTAAGACTTGGAGTAATGATGTGTTTACCCAACAGAGTGGGAATCCAAAGGGGACGATTGCCGATCATACATATGTAAGTCCGGAAAATGCTCGCACTAGAAAGATCAGCATATATCAACCAAACGAAATCTATTCAATCAGTCGTGATTCTCCAGTCTTAATTTTGTTTGATGGCGATGCTTATTTAGAACGAGTACCAACGCCTCTCATTCTCGATAATTTGATTGCTAATGAGAAGGTTCCCGCGATGAGAGCGATCTTTGTTAATACCCCGATGCCGAGTATGCGTGCGGCAGAGCTCACACCTAACAAAGCCTACGCTGATTTTCTCGCTGATGAGCTTATGCCATGGCTTTGTGATACCCAGAATATCTGTCCTGATGCCAAAAATACGGTGCTTTCAGGATCAAGCTTCGGAGGTTTAGCCTCTATGTACATTGCACTCCAGCACCCTGACCGTTTTGGCAAAGTATTGAGCCAATCTGGTTCTTTCTGGTGGGTTCCTCAAGCGACTGAAATACAAAGTAGCCATAGCAACTGGATGGCGGATGTTGTCGGGGCAGAAGCCCAAAAAGATCTTGAGATATACCTAACAGTTGGGCTATTCGAAGTCGAACCTGAGTCAAACAGTATTCTCGCTACTAACCAACAGCTTTATCAGGCACTTAAGAGTAAGGGATACAAGGTTGCTATTGAGAAAGGAGCAAGTGGACACGATTACTTTAGCTGGCGCGCGATGCTAGCTGGTGGGCTGATAGCCCTGTTTAACACAGAAAAATAGAAACCTATAAAAGGACTAATAATGAGACGTTATAATTTAAGCCTCGCAGTGGCGTTAGCGCTATCCACAGCGCCATCACTTACGCACGCCAATGATAATGACATGGAAGTGATGGTAGTCACCGCAGCTCAGCATGAGACATCGGTCAAGGATGCTCCCGCTTCTATTTCTGTCATTACCTCAGAGGAACTGAACCGAATTCCAGCGACAGATATTACGACTGCGTTAGAAAATGTCGCTGGTGTGCATATATTAAGAAATACGGGTAGCGAGCCTAAAGTTGTTATTCGTGGTTTGCATAACCAAAACTCTTCAAATGGCAATTACACACTGTTCTTAATCAATGGTCGTCGTACGAGTTCAAGTGAGACAGTGATTCGCGGTGCTTCTTTTGATTTATCAAGCATACCTTTAAGTGCGATTGAACAAGTTGAAGTTGTTCGAGGCCCTATGTCATCTCTGTATGGTAGCGAAGCTATTGGTGGTGTGGTCAACGTAATTCTAAAGAAACCGGAAGAAGAGACTACGGTCTCTGGTAGCCTTTCTTACAGCCTTCCACAGGATAACAATGCCTCCTCTTTGGTTAACGACGCCGATGGTGAACTCGCGATTGGTAATGTGTTTGCCAGAGGAGCTCTCGTTCCCAATTCGTTGTTTTACACGCTCTCATTGGATATGAGTAAAAAGAATGCGTGGTTCCCTGATGATGCAGGCGATAATTTCTCGCCCCAAGCTGAGCAAGATAGAAAAACTGTTCGTGGTGGTTTAAGTTGGCTCCCGACCGAGCACGATGAGGTTTACTTCGATGTCGCATATGCTTTGGATGATAGAGTTGAATACAGTTACTTTAGTCAAAGAAACGCGGTGTATAAGAGCCAGTATGATCGTGAAAAGCTAACCTCTACATTGGGCCATAATCGTAATTGGAGCTGGGGACAGTCAGATTTTTCTTATTTCTATGAAACATCAAAAGTAAATGAGGACAACTTCCATCCACTGGTTAAAAAAGCGGAAATGACACAAGATAACCACACGGTCGATGGTCGTTTCGTTCTAGAAAACGTAGAGAATCAACTTATCTCAGTGGGTGGTCAATTTTCTTACACGAGTGTAGAGAACAAACGTGACTATTCTAGTGACCGCTCCGTCACGCAAAGCGCTGTTTATGTGCAAGACGAATACTCAGTGAATGATGATTTAATAGCGACAATTAGTGGTCGTTTAACGCACAACAACCAGTTTGGTAATAACTTTAGTCCGAGAGCGTATTTGGTTTACAACGGTATCGAGAACTTTACTTTTAAAGGTGGATATGGGGAAGGATTTAAAGCTCCAACTATTTTCCAGTCTTCAGAAGATTTTTCGCTAGTGAGCTGTGGTGGGCGATGTACTTTAGTCGGTAACCCTGATCTTAAACCTCAAACGTCGAAAACTTATGAATTCTCGACGCTTTACTATGCGACTCGTGGCTACGTACAAGCAACGATATTCTTCAATGATGTTAAGAATCTAATTGATCGCGATTTAGACCCTTTCTTCAACGGGACTTCAAACATCATCAAGTATGAAAACATCGATAGAGTCGAAACTAAAGGAGTTGAGTTAGAAGGTGAGTTAGATATCTTTGATAGCTTATCTTTGGTCTCGAATGCTACCTATACCGACTCAAAAAACAAAGAAAATGGCATGGATATTTCGTATACACCAGAGTGGTTGGCGAATGTGAATCTAAACTGGCAAGGTACTGAAAATCTGCTGCTATTTGCGACAGTGAACTACACGGGCAAGCAAAAGGATGGCCAAGACAACACGCTAGATGATTACTCTATCTTATCTCTTGGTGGGGCGTACACGATTAATGATAACTTCACCATCAAGACTGGTGTGACAAACTTGACGGATGAACGTCTAGATAAAACAGACTTAGATTATGAAGATACAGAAATGGGACGTACTTACTATCTAACCGTTGACTTTGAATTCTGATCACAGGTTTTACGCTTGTGTCTTGAAAGCTTTCTAAAACTTCTCAAATAGACATACCAATGGAATCGAGCGCGTAAGTATGACATTCAACCTCTTACGCGCTTTATTTTGCTGGAGTGTCTTAGCGGCAAATTCTATGCTCTCTTCAGTGCCCCCAACTTCAAACGATGTATTTCCCCCTAAATATTTGGCGAGTTTCGCTGGGGGACTCTCCAAATAAGTTTTTGTATAAACGGCTAAATTGACTCAAGTGAAAGAAACCGAAGGCAAACGCGATTTCAGAGATGGTTTTGTCCAATTCAGAGTTCTGTAGCATTCTGCGTACTTGGTTAAGCCGAATGTTTAATAAAAACTGTTTTGGTGATAAGTCGCAGCAAGCTTCAAATACATATTGTAATCGCTCGTGGAGCTTATGGTAAAAGCGACCCCTGAGCGTTCGGGTAATGTATTAGCCGATGAAAGGTGTTGCCAGTTGGCATGAACACGTCTCGAACGTAGATCTGGAGTCATTCGGAGCCAAGATGACGGAACTGGTTGATCAACCTTGGAAGATGCGAGAGTTCTGTTTGCACGATCCTAGTGGCGTGCTGTGGCGCATTGGTCAGAACATCAATTGATTTGTGTATGAAAAAGGCCAGCTCTCGCGAACTGACCTTTGAAGAGGGAAGAGTGATAGAGGTTTATTGAGGTGCTTTCATCGCTTCAGATTTGTCTGAAGTCATGACGAAATGCAGTTCACCACCATCTTTCAAATCGCTGTGCGCGAAGCTGAAGTTGTCACTCAATTGTTTGCCGTTGATGGTCACCGACTTCACGTAGATGCTCTCTTGGCTGTTGTTTTCTGAGGTGATGGTGAATTTACCGTCCGCGACTGGAATCACGGCTTTGTCGAACAGAGGACGACCGATGGTGTAGCTTGCATCGCCCGGTGTGACTTGGTAGAAGCCCAATGCAGACATCACGTACCACGCCGACATTTGACCAACGTCTTCGTTACCAATCAGACCTTCATGGGTTGGGTGGTAGAACTCGTTCATCGCTTGATCGACAATTTCTTGTGTATTCCAAGGCTCAGCCGTCCAGTTGTAAAGGTAAGGCACGTGGTGATCAGGCTCGTTACCCATCACGAACTGACCGATGTAGCCCGACATATCGTGTGATTGGCTCGTATCGGCGTTGGAGTCCGCATTAAACAGCGCATTCAAGTTAGCGAGGAATGCCGCTTTGCCTTTTTCGGTTACGTTTTCAGGAAGAGAGAAGTCAGTGCGGTCGATGTGCTCGCCACCCATCACGTTAGCCAGACCGTTCAAGTTGTGCGGTGCAAACCATGTCCATTGCCATGTGTTGCCTTCGGTGAAGTCTTCACCACGGTGCTCGGCGCGGTAAGGCCAGAACACGTCACTTTCGTTGAGTGCTTTGCGGTCTTTACACGCGTTGTAGTCCATACCGTCTGGGATAGACAGCGCCATGTTCTCGTCCAAACATTCGGCTTTCAGGTTGTTTGCCCAAACCTTGCTGCCGCTGTTCATGTAAGCCGGACGCATAAAGCCCGTTGCACCCAATGCGTTGCCTTTGGTGTCTTGCAGTTTGCCGTATTGTTCTGGGTTGTAATCGAAGTAGTTCTTGAACGATTCAGAACGTGCCATGTAGCGGTCGTACTGTTGGTCGTTGCCCGCAAGTTTAGCGATCTGAGCGATACACCAGTCGTAGTAAGCGTTCTCAAGACCGTAAGACACCGACTCGTTCACGAGCTCGTCGTATTTATCGACTTTTAAGCCTTCAACGTAACCCGGTTTGTCACCAGAATCCGGCGCCCATTTGGTGTTAGCTGGAATAAAGCCGATGTCTTCTTGGTAGTCGTTGTGACGCGTCATTACCGTGAAGCGTTTGTCACCGTTCCAAGCATCTTGGTAAGGCACCCAGCTTTCGGTTTTATCAAGGTTGAAGTTGACTGTTTCGTCAGCGGCTTTCAGTGCCAAATCAAACTCAGCAGCGGTAAAGGCTTCTGGGTGTTTTACCATGATATCGGCAATAACCGAGACCGCAGGATGACCGACCATTTCACCAGTGTAATCCGAGTGCAGTTCCCATTTTGGCAGCACGCCGCCCGTTTGGTATTTGTTCAATAGATCGCGTGCGTGTTCAATCGCGCGGTCTTTATCGATGATGGTTTTCAATGGGTGTGCAGCGCGGAAGGTATCCCACATTGAGTACACTGAATAGTTCACTAAGCCATCTTCTGCTTGGTGCACTTTGCCATCCATGCCACGGTATTTGCCATCCACATCTTGGTATAGGAATGGAGCAACAAACGTACGGTAGAGGGAGGTGTAGAACATGGTCTTGTCAGCTTTATTGCCGCCTTCCAGCTCAAACTCGCCAAGGATGTTTTCCCAAGCCACGCGGTTTTGTTGTACGACATTGTCGAAATCCCAGCCGTTAGTGTCTGCTTCTAGGTTTTTCAATGCGCCGTCAACGCCAGTGCCAGAAATCGCTACTTTGACCACCAATGGCTCATCGCTCTTACCAAAGTTCAAGTGAGTCAGGACATCGTTTGCGCGTTTTGCCAAACGTTCTGGGTCAGGTTCTGGTTCGCCCGGCATTGGTTTGTGCTCTGCGTAGCCGCGGTAATCTTCCAAGCCGACTTCCGTAGCGTCGGTTGGAGTGAGTTTGCTTTCAGAAGCCAGCTTGGTGTACAGGTTCTCTTCAATGATTGGATCAGAGAATTCTGCCGCGAAGAACACGGTTTGCCATTGACCCCATTCGTTTGAGGTGCGCGCGCCTACGACGGTGGTGTCATTAACGCGTTTGTAGTAGATGCTGCGAGAGTGGTTGCCGTATTGCTCCAACAATTCGTGTTGCAGGTCGATACGCACTTTACGGTCTTCACCCGGCTTGAAAGTGTAACGTTGGAACGCCACGCGGTCGGTTGCTGACAGCTCAGCTTTTACGCCTGTTTCTACAAGGTCAACCGAGTAGTAACCAACCTCCGCCACTTCCGAGCTTTTATCCATGGTCACGGCATCAGTATTGAAGCCTGTGTATGGCAAGAAGGCGAAGTCGTTTAGGTCACCTTTACCTGCGCCGGAAATGTGAGTCATTGAGAAGCCAGAAAGCAGGCTGTGCACAGGATCGTATTCGACAGGTGAGCCTTTGCCATTCCAACCGTTTGGATCGAAGTTATCTGGTGACGGTTGAATCATACCTTCTGGCATGACTGGAGATGGGTTGACGTTGCCAAGACCTTTAGTGCCGATCAAGGTATCAACGAATTCCAAAGTAGGGGTAGAGATAACCGGAGTTTCTGGGTCAGAGTCGCTGCCACAACCAGCAAGACCAAGCATGGCGGTTAACACTGCAGTAGAGAGTAGGGTTCTTTTTAGTTTCATTGTTTTTATTCCACGAGAAAAGGGGACACGAGGTCCCCTCAAAATCATTATTCGCCTAGGTTGGCTTGCATTGCTTCAGACTTGTCAGCTGTCATCACGAAGTGCAGTTCGCCGCCTGCTTTGAATTCGCTGTGCTGGAAGGTGTTGTACACATCCAGAGGCTTACCGTTTATGGTCACTTCTTTGATGTACATGTTGTCTGGACCGTTGTTCTCAGCCGTTACCGTGAACGTGCCAGAACCAATGTCTACCGTCGCTTTGTCGAAGATTGGACGACCGATGCTGTAGGTTGGATCGGTTGGCGAGATTTGGTAGAAGCCCAGTGCCGACATCAAGTACCACGCCGACATTTGACCCACGTCTTCGTTACCGATGATGCCGTCTGGCGTCGGTTTGTAGAACTGGTCGTAAACTTGGTCTAGGTATTCCTGCGCCTTGTAAGACTCTTCAGTACGGTTGTACAAGTAGATGACGTGGTGCGAAGGTTCGTTACCGTGAATGTACTGACCGATGTAGCCTGTCATGTCTTGGTGCGCTTCGCCGCCATTTGGATCGGCAGTAAATAGGTTGTTCAGCTTGTCGTTCAGACCTTGCGTGCCGCCCATGATTTCAGTCAGCTTGTCTAAGTCTTGCATGAACGCCCATTGCCACTGCCACGCGTTACCTTCTGTGTAGTAGAACGCGTCAGATTTGTAAGGGTCGAAGTCAGTTGAAGCGTATTTCAGTGCACATGGGTCGCCTTCTTTCAGCTCTGTTGGTACGAAGAAGCCTGTGCCGTCTGCGTTACCTGCTTTTGCATCCCAGTGTTTCAAAGAGTTGTAAGAACGAGCTTTGAACTCTTCATACGCGTCCATATCGCCGGCGGCTTTTGCCATTTCTGCGATCGTCCAATCGTAGAAGGAGAATTCTAACGAGTACGACACTGAGTTCCAGTTCGGGTAACGAACACACTGTTCTTTCTCGTGGTAATTCAGCTGACCTGCCATGAGTGAGCTTAGGATGTCGTCATGAATCTGTGGGTATTCATGCGGTGTGTAACGCGCTGATTTCACCGACGCCGTGTAAGCCTGCTCTGCATCAATCAAGCCTTTTGTTACCGCATCGCCCAGAATCGCTGCCGATGGGTAGCCGATCATGGTGCCAGTTTCTGAACCGTGACCTTCCCATTTCGGCAATAAACCAAACTCGTCGTTAGATTTACGAATCAAGTCTTTCACGTATAGCGTTGCTTGATCTGGGTCGATGATGGTCCACATTGGGTGAACGGCGCGGAACGTATCCCACGTTGAGTAAATCGAGTAGTTTGGTGTGTCGCCATCTTTCAGTGTGCGCACTGTGCCAAGCATATCCACGTATTGACCATCCACATCGTAGAACTCGATTGGTGCGATCATCATGTGGTACATGCCAGTGTAGAAGTTGGTTTTCTCTGCGTCTGTGCCGCCTTCTACTTTGATTTTTGCTAGCTTCTCAGCCCACGCGTATTCTGCGTCTTCTTTTACTTTTGCTAGGTCGAAACTTGGTGCTTCCGCTTCTAAGTTTTTCTGTGCGCCTTGCCAGTTAACTGGAGAGATACCCACGCGGATCTCAATTGACTCTTCGCCTGTGCCGAAGTTTAGGTAAGCCGTCAGATCATCGCCTGAGTAAACCGCACCATCACGCATTTCGCGCGTTGGTTCTAGATCTTGTTCGCCCAACATTGCTTTGGCGATTGGCTGGTTGAATTTCGCGTAGAAGAAGATGTCCTGACCTTGGTGATCTTGCCCTTGGAACCAGCCTGTTGATGTTTTACGACCGCGAATGGTGTATTCGTCCACCACTTCTACTTTGTTCTTCAAAGATTTGCCGTTGTTGTTCATTAGGGTATGGCCCAAATCGAACTTCACGTTGCGGTCTGCGCCATCAGCAAAGGTGTATTTGTGCAAGCCAACGCGTTTGGTTGCGCTTAGTTCTACTTCGATTTGACCTTGGTTTAGCTTGGTTTTGTAATAGCCTGCACTTGCTTCTTCATTGGCTTTGTCGAAAGAGTTCAGTTGTGTGTTCGCCATGTCTGCGTATGGCAGAACCAAGATGTCGCCTAAGTCCGTTGCGCCTGTACCTGAAAGGTGAGTATGGGAGAAGCCGTACAGCGGAACGTCAGTGTTAACTACTTCGCCAGTTTCGTAGTTGGATGAATCCCAGTAGCCAGAAGCCGAGTGCCAAGGGTTAAGTCCAGATTCGTGGTCTGTGTTAGAGCCGATGAAGGTATCTGGAGACAGTTGAACCATACCTGCCGGTACCGTCGCGCCCGGGAATGTATGACCAGAAGCTGCTGTGCCGATCATTGGATCGACGTATTTCAACACCGCGAGATCAACAATTGGATCGCCAGGCAGTGAAGAGGAAGAATCGTTGTCGCTGTTACAGCCTGTTAGACCGACTAGACCACTGAGAACTGCGCAAGCGAGTAGGGAAGGTTTGAATTTCATTTTTAAGACCTTGTGATATGTAGGGTTATATGGTTATTAAAAATCACGGGTATTGCTAAAACTTGAAAACTTGAAATAGAGCCCTTAGGGGGAAAGGGCTCTTAGGGGAGGAGCTTAAGGTTTAAGCTTTCACAAGAGTCGCTGCGTTACGCATCGCTTCTTTCGTTGAACACTCAACAACGTTTGCTTTTGCAAAGCGGTGAGCGTCTTTTACTTGGATATCGTGAGCTAGAATAACCAGCTTCGCGTTTGCTACATCTAGGTCAGTGATGCGGTTCTGGATACCGTTTTGACCTTGAGTTTCTACTTTGATTTTCAGACCCGCTGCTGCACCTGCTTTCTCTAGTGCTTTCGCTGCCATGAATGTGTGTGCTACGCCAGATGGGCAACATGTTACTGCTACGATGTCGTACTCGCCTTCGCCTGCTGCTGGAGCCGCTTGAGCTTGTGCAGGTGCTGCTTCTGCGATTTCGTCTTCTGCTTCTTCTTCAGCTACTGGTTTCCAGAAGCCAACGATAACTGCTGTTGTTAGTGAGCCTAGTGCGATACCCACAACGTACATTGGGATGTTGCTTGATACAGGAGCTGTGATTAGACCGCCCCATGGTGCGTGTAGTAGAACGTCTGTTAGGAAGCCGAACACACAGCCAACGATACCACCAGCAACGATTGAAGGAAGAACGCGTACAGGGTCGTTTGCTGCGAATGGGATAGCACCTTCAGAGATACCGATAGAACCCATGATTGCTGCTGCTTTACCTGCTTCTTGCTCTTGCTTAGTGAACTTCTTCTTGAATAGGAATGTTGCTAGTGCCATACCTAGAGGAGGCGTACAGATTGCGATACCAACACCACCCATTAGCCATGGCTGTGTATCAACTTGAGTTTGAGCGAATAGCGTTGCTACTTTGTTGATTGGACCGCCCATATCGAATGCAGTCATACCACCAAGAATCGTACCTAGAACCACTTTAGAAGCGCCAGCCATAGAAGCTAGGAATTCGTTCATAGAAGCCATGAAGATCTTGATTGGTTCACCGATACCCCATAGAACGATACCTGCAGAGATAAGCGTACCTAGTAGAGGGTAGATGAAGTAAGCGCCCAACGCAGTCATGTTAGCAGAAAGAGGGATCTTCTTAAGTTGGAATACCACACCACCTGCGATGAAGCCCGCTACGATACAACCAAGGAAGCCGCCGCCCATGTCAGCCATGATGCCAGAAGAGATCATCGCTGGTGCTAGAGCTGGTTTGTCTGCAATTGAGTAACCGATGAAGCCACCAAGAATAATTGGGAACAGCACCAGACCTTTAATACCGATATTAGAAATATCAGCTAATAAACCGTCCGCAGGAACCGCACCTTTACCTGATGCCATTACCGCTAGCGCCAGTAGTACACCACCCGCAACGATAAATGGAAGCATGTGAGAAGTACCGAATAAAAGGTGACCTTTCATGGTACTTAGGATTTTTTTGAAATCGCTATTATTACTAGCTTGAGCTGTGATAGTACTCATAATTTCACGCCTTATGAATTAATTAAAATATTTAGTATTTGGTTTTCGTCTTTTGCGTTATGAATATCTTCAGTAAACTCTTCGCTAAATTTACCGAACAATTCTTGAAGAACATAAATATGGTGGTCGGCACCGTTATCTGGTGAAGCAATCATGAAGAATACGGTCGGTTTGACTCCCTCTTCGTCGCCATACTCGATGCCTTCGCGCTTTACGCCAACAGCGATTGCAGGCTCTGTAACCGCTTTGCTTTTTGCGTGTGGGTAAGCGATGCCGTCCATTGAAGTCACGCTTAATGCTTCACGTGCTTCGATGTCGGTTAAAAAAGCCTCTTTGCTGCTGATTCGATTATTTTCGAATAGCATCTGTGCTAGCTCTTCAAAGACTTCTTTTTTATTATTTGCTTGAAGGTTGCCTTTAATTAAATTGACGTTTGTTAGTTCTGTAATCATTTTTTGACTCGTTGGTACTGAAGTAATGAGGCAAATTTAATTAATGTTACGGTTTTCTGAAATAGTAAAAAAAATCCAATAACTATACTTTTGTATCACTGAGAGCTAAGTGTGATAGAAGTCATTAATATCAATGAGCTAGAAGGGAATTAGTATTGTGACTTATATTCCATTTATTTTGAAACTAGTAATGAAGCTTGAAAATAAACGAGAAGGGAATCAAATATGGTTCAATTTTGCTATAAAAAAGAGGCTTTGTGCTAAAGGCTATATATACCCAAGTAACCTCGAGATGCTAGGTTCAGCGAGAATGACTTGGTTTGTAGACGCGGCGGCGATTTAAAGGTCTAGTGGGTCTAAATCAAGAATCGACAACAAAGTATACAAGCCAAGACAACTCGCCCTTTGGGAGCGTGTCATTGACTCGACTTCTGCGTCAAACAACTTGGAAAGAGCTGGCTATTACGCTGCGTTGTTTTCCTTCACCTCGAATCAATGACAACGCTCTGAATCCTGCATCTTGAAGTCACTTGGGTATAGTAACCCTTTTATTAACGTAATTTTCTATCTCTTTGAGAAAAGAAATAAAGCGCTTAGGAGAGCTGATAGTGAACTGAGCTAGTTCCTCCCCTTGATACACATTGGCGAATGTAAGCTCCGAATTTGAAGCCAAGAGGAGGTTAGGAGGGGTTGTTACGCTGGATTTAGCTAGTCCATTAAGACGGATTCTTGTACTTATGCAGCAAATCTAACGGGATATGGCAGTAGTCGTTTGGAAAGCGTGTGAGTCGGTCTTGATGCTCATCATCACTTGGCACATAGTTTGTAAGTGGCAGTACTTCTACGGCGATCTTCTCAGCATCCGGTCTTGCTGCGATAAACGCTTTAGCGATGGCTAGGTGTTGTTCGTTTTGGCTATAGACACCAGTACGGTACTTCTCACCTACGTCTTCACCTTGCTTGTTAACACTGTGCGGGTCGATGATCTCAAACAGATACCCCATTAAAGTTTCAACCGAAACCTGCTCAGGGTCGAACTGGGTTTTCACGCATTCTGCGTAGCCATCGTATTCAGATTGAGTGCTATCCGTTGAGCCATTTGCTCGTCCTGCTTCGGTGCTGATTACGCCCGGAAGGTGGCGCATAAATTCTTGAACGCCCCAAAGGCAGCCGCCTGCGAAGTAAATTTCTTCCATCATTCTGTCCTGAAAAACTTTGCGCCATTATGGGCATCACTTTCATTCAAACACAACTCCAACCATAAAACAGGAACAACTCAGAAGTGATTTGCTCTCTTTTTTGTGCTGCGTTTCCTCGTTAGATTGAACGCAGTTAAGAGCTAGGGGGAATCCTAATGAAAATTGAACATATCGCGATTTGGACTGAACGTTTGGAAGAGCTAAAAGCCTTCTATGAGAAATACTTTAACGCGGTTTCTAACGATAAATACCACAACCCAACTAAACAGTTTTCATCTTACTTTCTTTCGTTTGAAAGTGGCGCACGATTGGAGTTGATGTCGATGGAAGTTGTGACCGCTTGTGAAAAATCTCATGCGATGCAGGTAACAGGGTTGGCACACTTTGCCTTCGCTCTAGGATCAGAACAGGCAGTGGATCAATTGACCAAAACCTTAGTGGATGATGGCTACCAATGGATCGACGGTCCGAGACAAACGGGTGACGGTTATTATGAAAGCTGCGTGTTAGATCCGGATGGCAACCGTCTTGAGCTTACGGTGTAACGCGACTTAGCTTATTTCTATCGTTCACAGGCTGCTTTCATATGAAAGTGTTCGGGCGTATACTGCAAGCTCATTAATAAGGAGCGAGCCTGTGAACTCAAGACAAAATGAAATCCTGCAATTGGTTAATGACCGCAAACGCGTTCAAGTAACGGAGCTTTCTGACATCATTGGCGTGTCGGGCGTGACCATCAGGCAGGATTTGAATTTCCTTGAGCAACAAGGCTACTTGAAGCGTGTACATGGCGCTGCGACGGCGCTACAAAGTGACGATATTGATACGCGACTCGAAGTGCGCTTCGACATCAAACAAGCGTTAGCCAACAAAGCGGCAGACTTGGTATCACCAAACGAAACCGTATTGATCGAAGGCGGCAGTGCTAATGCGCTATTGGCTCGCACGCTGGCTGAACGTGGTGACGTGACCATCATTACCCCATCGGCGTACATCGCCCACCTCATCCGTAACACCTCAGCTAATATCATCTTGCTTGGTGGTGTGTATCAGCATCAAGGCGAGAGCTTAGTTGGACCGTTAACCAAGCTGTGTATTGAGAATATTCACTTCAGCACGGCTTTCTTGGGTATTGACGGCTTCCATCAAGATACTGGCTTTACTAGCCGAGATATGATGCGCGCAGAAATCGCCGAAACCATCATTGCGAAAAAGCGCCGTAATATCGTGCTGACGGACTCAAGCAAGTTTGGACAAATCTACCCATCTTCAATTGGTAAAACGAGTGAAATCTCGGTGCTGTTAACCGACGAAGCCGCTCCGAAAAGCGACCTCGAACAGTTGAGAAAGCAAGGTGTGGAAGTGGTGTTGGGCTAACTAATCTACTTTGCCCTTCTCTTAGCAAGCACGGCGGAAGGGGAGAAGCCCGTCACCAACATCGTTCCACTCAGCACCAGAATGGTACCTATGATGGTATTGAAGCCGATCGGCTCGCCCAGAATTAAATAGCCCCATAGGATACCAAAAACAGGGACAAGGAACGTGACCGTGAGGGCTGAAGTCGGGCCAATTTCAGAGACTAAGTGGAAGTAAAGTAAGTAGGCTAAGCCAGTACATAGTACACCGAGTGTAATCACAGAGCCCCATTCAAAGGTGCTTGGTTCTGCCCGCATTGGCAAGAATGGCAGCAAAGGAAGTACCCAAATCACCGCTGCCCACATGCTGCCGTGAGCATTATCAAAGGCAGAGACTTGTCGCGCATTCTTGGTGTAGTTGGTTGCAATACCGTAGCTGAATGAAGCCATTAAACTCGCCCCGATAGGAAATATTGCCTCATTGCCCATAGTTGAAGAATCCAAGCCAACAAGAACGGCGACACCGCCAATACCTATCATCATGCCAAGAATCGCTTTTGCGCTTAACGGGCTGCGATACCAAACAAAGCCAATTAAAGCCCCCCCCATATCGGTGCCGTTGAGTTGAGAATAGCTAACGTTGATGCATTCAGTGTCTGTGCTGCATACGCGAAAAGCACAAAGGGTACGGCACTATTAAACAGGCCAATAATGAAAAAGTGTTTAATGTGTTTGAAGAAGACAACTCTCTTTCTGAGGTAGAGGGCAATCATCAATAATGCTACTGCTGCGAAGGCTACCCGAAACTCAATTAAGTAAGCGGGTCCAAATGTATTGGCGGCGACTCGCATAAATAGAAACGAACCTCCCCAAATAGCAGCGAGACAAAGTAAGCGAAAAAAACTGGCTGCACTCATGTTACACCCTTGGTCGAGGTCTAGCGCCTCATTGATTAATTGTTGCGCTAACAGTGACTTAAACCAAAGGTGAGATCAACCAGTAATCCAATGTCAGTTCCGATTGTGGCTTATAAATTAATGGCTTTCAGACCAGACCGCGAACTCATTGCCACTCGGTTCGGTGAAATGGAAACGACAACCTCCGGGGAACTCAAAAATCGGGCGGATGACTTGACCACCGAACTCCTCAACTTTGGCTAACGTGGCGTGAATATCTGAGCTATAAAACACCAGCAACGCAGCCCCATTTGTTGTTTGGCTGACTTGCTCCGCTACATAAAAGCCACCGTCTAAACCTTGACCTGTAAATGCGCTGTACTCAGGACCGTAATCAACGAAGCTCCACCCAAAAGCTTGCTCGAAAAACTGTTTAGTTGCACTGATGTTGGTTGTCCCAAACTCAACGTAGTTTAATTTTTCATGTTGGTGCATCATGGCGTCCTTTCTGCTCAGATCATTACTATTAGTGTAATAATTCCTGAGGTGATGTTCTCCAATCCAGCACTCGTTTTTGCTGTTTCTGAATGCAAATATCACAAACGAAAAACGGTCCAGATAAGCTGGACCGTTTTGTTTTATTGACTATACCCAAGTAACCTCGAGACGCTTGGTTCAGCGAGAATATCTTGGTTTGTAGACGCAAATTACGCGAAGTTTTCTACGATGATGTCATCTGCGTTGTTAACAAACACTGCGCCTTTCTCTTCCATCTCGGCAATCACTGCATCGATAGTATCTGGCAAGACTGCGCGGCTAGATGCTAGGTTCACAATCACTTTGAAACCTAAATCGAGTGCTTGAGTGACGGACTTTTTCACACAAAAATCGAGTGCCAAGCCACCAACCACCACCGTATCGATGTGGTTGAATTTTAGGAACTCATTTGCACCTGTGGTTTTGGTGTCAGCCACGTCGTGGAAAAAGATGCCGTAAGGGTGTGCGTCTGGGTCCATGCCTTTATTCACTTGGAAATCGTACTCCAGAACAGGTGGTAGACCATCCAACAGTTCAACGCCCGTAGTACCAAGTACGCAGTGGCGGTTCCACTTAATATCCACGTTTGGTAGGCCTACTGGTTCAAGCATGTTCGCAGGCGTTTCTGCATCCCAAGCTGCTTTTGGTGGGTGCAAGTCGCGGCTGACTAATTTCAAACGACCTTTCGTGTGATTCTTTAGAAGCTCTGGAACGATGTCTAATGCGCCAGTGACTGGCAGTTCGTCAGGGCAAAGTTCGGTAAACCCTTTCTCTGGATCGACGTCGATCACAGCGGTGGTTTGGTAATTAACTCGAACTGTCATGGCAGACTCCTTGTCTGTCTTTATGCTTACGTTAGCCACGCAAGCAGTTTTGGAAAAAGGTCACTTCGTCGCTTGCTAGGGTGTACACCATGGCTGGCTTACCGCCTTTGCCTTTATTGGTGGAAGCGACTTTGTTGGTTGGCTTGAGCACACCCGAATCAATCAAGCGTCGTTTGATCGTCATGCGGCTGATGTCGATGCCAAATTCTTGATAGGCCGCGATGATGTCTGCAACTAGAAACTCTTTATCAAGTGCGAACAGCAGGACAGAGGTGTATTCGATAGAGGCGCGCAGCTTCTGCCATGCTTTTTCAATCATTTTTTGGTGATCAAAAGCGAGGGTTTCTTCACCATCAAGGATTGCTTGTAGTGGGAACCACTTTAGATGACATTCTGGTACGCCAGCGTTATCGATTTGCTCTTTGTTGTTGCGGTCAACCAAGGCATAGTGAGTGATGTTCAGGCTCCAATCTTCAGGATCGCGCTTTGGGTCCCCATCGACAAAGGCTTCACTAAAGTGACGAGGGTAGGTGTGGATTTTTTCACGGCAAATACGGCGTCGTGCCGCTTCGAAGTTCTCGTCTGCTGGGCGTCCACCTTCGTGGGTCATGTCTTTATCAAATACAAATCCGCCGGGTAGAGCCCATACGCCATGGTAAGGGCGCTCTGGATTTGAACGTTTGATCAGCAACACTTCCAACCCTTTATCGGCGCAGCCAGATAGTCTGAATGGAATGATGTCGACGGTTACGATCATGATTTGGTCCTGAGAATAATTTGTAAGTAATCTAGCGCATAACAAGTAGTCAATCAATGGGTAAGTAACCGATTGTTAGAAACATGGCGGCCACCACAGAATAATTGGCCTTAGGTATGGATGCGCTTATTTATTTGGGTTATCCACAATAACTGTCGGAATTTTGCGCGTAAAAACCTTATAAAAATGAGTGGTTAGTAACAAAAGTTGACAAACTATAAGCGGGTGTTTATTGTTTACGCAATTTAGTTAGTAACAACAAGTTATATACCCAAGTTTACCTTGTGGAAAACTTCCCGCCAACTTCGTTGGAAAAACAATAAGATGCGGTTTACACCGTACTGAGGGAATTTGGGTATAAACGAAAAAGGGCATGTAGAAGGGCTCCGAATGACCACCAATTTATTTTCGTCTCGCATCATCCAAAGTGCGTTAGATTTTGACGTATACAAAGTGAATATGATGAGTGCTGCTGCTGCGCTCTATCCTGATGCGATGGTGTCCTACAAATTCATCGTGCGTAGTGAAGAAGATCTGTCTGAATTAATGCCAGAGGTGAAAGCGGAAGTTCTTAAACTGCAAGACATCACCTTCTCTGCTGAAGAAATTGAATACATGAAGGGCGTTGCGCCTTATCTAAAACCAGAATTTGTTGATGCTCTGCACGCGTTTCGTTTTAACCCTCAACGCGATGTTTCTTTCAATATTAAAACCATGGCGGATGGTACAAGCCAATTACGCATCACCATCAATGGTCTTTGGACAGAAACCATTCTCTACGAAACCATCATCATGAGCATTGTGTCTGAAGTGCGCAGCCGTGCTCGTTGGGCAGATATTCCAGTTGAGCAGTTCCAATCTGTTTTAGAAGAGAAGGTTCGTCATCTCAAAGCAGAACTGAAACGTCGCAATATCACCAACTTTAAGTTTGCCGATATGTCGACCCGTCGTCGTTTCTCGTTCCAAGCACAACGTTCAATGTTGCAGTACCTGAGCAAAGAGTTGCCTGACTGCTTAACAGGAACCAGCAACTACCACTTGGCGAAAGAGCTTGGCTTGACACCGATTGGGACGGTGGCACACGAATGGTTTATGGGGCATCAAGCTCTGGTGAATGTTCGTGATTCGCAAAAGGTGGCTTTGCAGCGTTGGCAAGAGATGTTTAATGGTGCGTTAGGTATTGCGTTAACCGATACCATTGGTATTGATGCTTTCTTAAAAGACTTCGATGAAGAACTCAGTAATGCGTACGTGGGTGTTCGTCATGATAGTGGTTGCCCTTACACATGGGGCGAGAAGATGATCGAGCATTACCAATCACTTGGCATCGATCCAATGACGAAAACCTTAGTGTTTACCGATGGTTTAAACTTCGAGCAAGCACTGGATATTTGTGAGCGCTTCCAAGATCGTGTTCAAGTGAGTTTTGGTATTGGTACGTCACTAGCGAACGACATGGGTGATTACGCAAACGCGCAAGGCATCGCATACAAGCCGCTGTCTATTGTGATTAAGATGGTGTCATGTAATGGCTCACCAGTTGCTAAAATCAGTGATGAGCCAGAGAAAGCGATGTGCGAAGACATATTCTTTTTAATGAATTTGAAGCGTCGTTTTGAGCAGCCACTTGATCTTGACGAGTGCCGTGTACTGATCGACCGTCTAGAGGATGAAGGAGATAATTACCTCATCGACGCCTGATAAGAGAAGTGAATGATTGATAAAAAGAGTGGTGCAAAGGCATCACTCTTTTTGTGCCTCACAAACTTCGTTATATTTGATCTCGCACAGTGCCCCACACTTTGTGCGATAAGGGAGACGTTTACTGCCTGTATTGGCACGAACCCTCTTTACAATAAGCCCCTCTAGGTCGGCACTCTTTAGGTGTTTTTCTCGAACCTTCTTCCAATAATCATCAAAAGCCATACGTCACCGTGTTGTCATTTTTATTTTTATAAATTTGTTATTATTCTATGCAACACATTCCAGTTTCTAATGTCAGAAAAATCCTAAAAATCGTTAAGTAAAAGGCGATTTGTTGTAATGCTCTCGTTTCTTGATTTTTAACTTCTATGGTTTCGACAAATTTATATCGGCAAACCTAGAAGGCGATTTGGTTATAGTACAACCAGTGACTTTCCTAGGGATAAATGATGAATCTGGTTGTGCATCTGCAAAAAAAAGCGATCAACAAACACGGCTATGAGTGGGCAACGCGCCAAGCATGGAAGTGTGGAATAAAAGCAAACCTTGTTAAACGAGTGATTGGCATTTTCAAAGGTCAGATCGTGTGTGTTGTTGAAGGTTGCCGTGCTGAGCTGACGACACCCATTAACAACCCTCTGCATGACGATGAAAAACAAGGCCGTTACGTGTTTGTTGGTGGTATTTTCTGGGAGCCAAACAACATCATTGCTCCGGGTTTTCCTGACTTTATGTTTATGCACTTGCGTAGCCTTAGCCATCGTCATAAGTACCTAACGGATGATGAGCTGTTTCTAAGTTTGGCTTAAGCGCTTTGGCGAAAACTGATGACAAGCCTCTTTCTTAAATCTTTACTCGGTGCAGTTGCGGTGTTGATCATTGCTATGCTATCGAAGTCGAAAAGTTTCTACATCGCGGGTTTGGTGCCATTGTTTCCAACTTTTGCGTTGATCGCTCATTTTATTGTGGGCAGTGAACGAGATATGGAGGCCTTGCGACAAACGGCACTGTTCGGTATCTATTCTCTTATTCCTTATGCCGCGTATTTGATTTCGGTTTTCTATTTTAGTTATCGCTTGAGCTTGGTTGGCACATTAACACCGGCGACGCTTGTTTGGGTAATGTTCGCTTCGATGTTGCTTGCTTTCTGGACGCGATGGATGGTTCCTGCGTAATTATTACTCATCCTAGCAATGTAGTTAGTCGAATACTCATAGCTCACCTTGATGTGATCTAGCTCTGATTTACCTTAGCTTGCTCTTTTGCTGACGTAACTATAATAAAACAACGTTTTTTAACCTGCTAATGACAGAAGGCTCAATTTCGCCTGATGTGAATTTCAGTCCGCGATTTACTATACCGCCAAGCAAAGATAACTGTACTGGGAAGTAATCCATGAATATGAAATCTATCGCAATCGCTACAGCTGTTGTTGCTGTATTAGCAGGCTGTAAAGATAAGACGCCACCAGCACCAACAGAAGCGAACATCACGCTTGTTGAAGCGGTAACTGAAACAGTGAAGAACCCACACCAAGTTTGTAAGGACGTGGTTGTTACTCACCAAGTAGCACCAAAGGATAACAACAAGATCCTTGGTACTGTAGGTGGTGCAGCAGCAGGTGCTGCGCTAGGTAACCAAATTGGTGGTGGTTCAGGTAAAGTGATTGCTACTGCAGCTGGCACAATTGCGGGGGCTATGGCTGGCCGAGAGATTCAAGACAATGTTCAGAAGGGGGACGTTGTGACATCGACTGAGAAGCAATGTCACACTGAATACACGACTTCTGAGAAAGTAGTCGGTTACGATGTCACTTATGAAGTGGCAGGCGCTCCAGCTACTGTGCGTATGAAGAGCAAGCCTGCAGGTAAGACATTCCCAATCCAAGATGGAAAAGTGGTTCTTCCTCAATAATTGCCAACGAATTTGAATACAAAACAAAGCCCTTTTGTTCACTGAACGTAAGGGCTTTTTTAATTTTAGTATTTGTCGTTTAGGGCTACTTATCCGCGAAATAATCAACCAGCGTTTTACGCCATTTTCGTGATTCACGAATTTGCAGTAGAGCACGATTGATCTCTTCTTCGTAAGGATTGTTTTCCGTAATGATAAAGCCGTAGTTCTGCTTTTCTAGTTGGTATGGCAACACCTCCAAATCTTCAAATTTTCCTGATAATTTGCCACTACCAATCATATATTTGAGTACCACGTCGTCAGCAACGATAGCTTCGACTTCGCCATTATCTAACGCGGTTAAAAGTGTCGTCATATCTGGATAGTCTTTGTGACGAATACCAAAGCTGGTAAGCAGTAAAGAAGAGGTGGTTGCGGTTTTGGTACCGACTTCAACATTGGCAAGATCATTGATGCCCTTAATTTGTGAGGAACCTTGGCTAAGGGTGAGTTTACTGGCTAGTACTGCAGTAATACTGGCGATGAAAAGCATGCTGAAAACGCCAATAAATACTGTAGCGATTCGTCCCGTTAAGCTCTTAAATTCGAAGTAGTTGAAAGGCCCCCGAGTGATGAAGAGCAGGCCAAGAATAAAACTTTCAATCCAGCGACCAGTTTTGCTTTTCATTGAATAGAGCTTTTCATTTTTGCCTTCTTCTATCGCATAGAAAAACGCCCCGACTAACCCAGCTACCAGCACTATAGCAGCAACGATAAACCACAATGCGGGGTTCAAAAAGATAGATTGCAAAGTATGCAGATAACCTTGATTTTTTACAGCTATCGCGAGGTGGGTTTCAAAGAAAGAATGAGAAAAGTCGGCAAACAGCTCACGTTCAGGGGTGATTGAGATGCAAGAAACACCAATATCGATTGTTTCTGTTTCTATCGCATTGAGTAGGTCACCCAAAGGGTGATTTTCAAAACTAAATTCGACATCCATTTCTTTGGCGATCTGCTCCCACAACTCAATACTGAGGCCGTTTAGGTTATTATCGGCAGAGCTATAACGAAGGGAGGGCATGAGTAAGTGCCCACTTTAAGTGTAGAAGCGTTTGAGGGAGTGCTGAGTAAGGAAAGGAGAAAAAATATTGAAATTACAAAAGATTGAAGATTCGATTTAAAACTACTTAGCATGCGCAGATCCTCAAAAAGAGGCAGCGGTGAATTGAATCGATAGCGAAGACTCGCTAGAAATTGCAGAGTGTTTAGAACTTTCGAGAGGTGATGACGAATTCAATACTGCCCTAATTTTATTATTTACTGTTTTAACTATAGCAGTTGATGTCCAGTGCACTTCTTAACCTTGGTACTTATGAGCTTCGTTCTGTGCTGCTTGCTTACAAAAGTAAAGAAAATGATGGTTTCTTAAGCCTCTGTAAGCGCACGTAAGAACCAACATAAAACGGGATTTTTTTGTTTATCATTCCTAGTAATTTTGAACGGCGTTTTATTGAGGTAAGGAATGAAGAAACAAATATTAACCATGAGTATTCTAATCGCGTTAACAGGCTGTGGCTCCGAAGGAAAGAGCAACGACTCGACGGTAACGAATAACTCGAGCGTGTTCACTTCTCAATGCGGAGATCAGCTTTCGTCACAAGAGCCCGGTTTATCATTCGTAGTAAAGGGGGATGTCGCGGAACTGAAAGGGGTTATTTGTCAGGGGTCACCAAAGGCATTTGAACAAATGATGGCAAAGCATCGCAATATCAAGCTGCTCAAGTTTGTGAGCATTGATGGCTCTGTTGATGATGAGTCAAACCTTGAACTGGCGTATCAAGTGCGCGCTAAACAGCTAGATTCTTACATTGCCGCGAATGGGTCAATTGCCTCGGGAGGTACGGACTTATTCTTGGCGGGAGCAAACCGAACTATTGAAAGGGGCGCAACGATAGGTGTTCATTCATGGGCAACCGAAGACCAAGTTGCAACGGATTTCCCTGTTGGCCACAAATACCATCAACCATACATTGATTACTACAAGAAGATGGGTTTACCTGATCCAGAAGGTTTCTATTACTTCACCATTCATGCCGCACCTGCTGAAGGTATGCATAATATGACTGAGCAAGAAATTACGGCTTATGGGCTTGGAAAGGTGGTTTCTTCTGGTGAAACGGCTTTAGCAAGTGAAGTTGATAGTCAGCTTTTTGTACAATTCAATTCGTCTTTGAATGCTCTCAAGGTTCAATCAATTTGGGGAGGTTATGGTAACTACCTGAGTAAAGCTCCGACTTATATGTTGCGTTTGGACGAGAAAAGCAGCACGCCAGTTACTGCTTTTCTGGTTAATCCAAATAGAGCTCCTGATGGCGCGCAAAAGTTGGGGATGAACGAAAGCGGCGCGTTGAATATCTACAAGTATGAACCCAATATGCACATCTTCCATGATGCGATAAATAGAGGTAACGGAGCATACGAAAGGCAATATACGTTTAATGGAGCGAAGTACTATCTACAAGTGTATAAGCCATCAGAGACCTTTATAAAAGGCGAGCATCAACGTAATACTATTGCATTAGCCGTGCATGAAATGTTCCATGATTATCAGGATGAACACTTTAAATATCCTGCCAACCACTTCAATGAGCTTACTGGCTATCCAGTGAATGTAGAGCAGATTACATATAAGCTTGCGGTACTCAATTTGTTCAAGTCTTTGCCTAAAGTTATGACGCAAGATGAAGCCAAATCCATGCTCAAACAATACATTGCCCTAACTCAAGAGCAGATCAATATTGATAACAGCAGCAAGCAATATGCGAAGAATATGGGGTTAGGGCAAGAGCTGTTTGAAGGTAGCGCTTGGTATGTTGAAGTGATGGCTTTGAGAAATGCGTTGCCAAACTTTTCCGACTTAAAATTTGTAGAGCCCTATGCATTTACCACAAATTACCAGAATCGAGAGAGTGTGGAATCTCAATTTGGGTGGGGCTATTTTTACCCAAGTGGTGGAGCAGCAATTTATGCGTTAAAAGCGGCAGGCTACGACATTCTTCAATTAGAAAAAGGCGTGACTCCCTTTGAGGCAGCGAAGCAGGTGGTTGGGACGTTCGATCTAACAGACACCTTGAATCAGATTAAGCAGAGCGATGAGTTTAAAACCATGGAACAGAGTGCGGCTACCATCAATGCGATCAGGTAGTAGCGAGAGGTTGTTAGCGAGGGACGATGTTCGTCTCTCGTTGCATTCTTTTGCCTCCAAAAACTGTGCACTCTAATCGGACAGAGTTAGTTTGGCTAGATAAAATTGCCCGCCTTTGGAAGGAGAATGTATGGAAGATTTCTATCTCAATCAACGAGGGCTAGCGAGTTACTATGAGGTTCAGTGGCTTGATCATCTTTTAGAAAAAGGACTGATTGGAGAGCTGACTAGTCAATCAAAGAAAGTGCCTTTTTCATTTATTCAGTCTTCGCACTGTATTGAAGTTGCTAGCTTTATTGAACATGCTGTGAGAAAAGCGGGAATAATGCCGAAAAGCCTGCTTGAGGTTGGCGCAGCATTAGGCCGAAACTTTTATGAGACCACCGCTAGACTGAACTCTATCCAAAAAGCGACGTTGGTTGAGCCTTCCAATTTGTTGCTGTCAGGGTTAAAGCAAATATTATTTACCCCTCCACTGGCGGCTTTCAATTACATCTATAGCTTAGATGAGATGAAGTCGTTCGAGTTCGAGAATCAACATTTGGTAGGAGATTGTCAGCGTTTAGATGTTGAGTTTGTGGATCAGCCGTTTAGTAGCGGGACGATCAATACTAAACATGACTTAGTGGTTTGTTTAAACGTACTCGATCAGTGCGACTCTCCACTAGAAATGGTGAATGCGCTAAAAAGTGCAACGAATGTTGGCGGAATACTGGTTGCTTCTTGTACCTACCAGTGGAACAAAAAACACATCCAGAACATGGACGAAGCTGTAGATGATATCAATGATTACTTTGACCAGAATTGGCAGCGAGTTTCAGAAGCTAATCACGAGTATCGGATTCGCTTCAATGATCGCTTTTCTCGTCTGTTTCTATCTCATGCGGTAGCGTACATTAGAAAAGCTTAGAGCTTGAATTTTTGACTTTAAAATACAAAAGCCGAGCGATGAGTGCTCGGCTTCTTTAGATGACTTACGCAGCTGGCGCTTGATGGTGCTGTTGCTCTTCTGCAAGTTTTGCGGCTTGCGCTTGTTTTTGCTTTCTGCGCTCGCGTTTAGATAGCCAAATCAGAGGCACGACAATCATCACGGTACCAATTGCCATAAAGATATCCGGCACTTCACCAAACCAAATCAAACCAACGATTACTGCACCAATCAAGCCGCTGTATTCTGCGCTGGCAATCTTATTGCTGTCGATAGAACGATAAGCTAATACACAGGTAGCTGCGTAAATCATGATGAACAAGCTTGAACCGGCCGCTACAGGGAATGAGCTCCAATCCCATGCCTCACCTTCAATAAATACTAACAACAGTGATACCGGCATACCTGCTAAGTTGGTCATCAAAAGCGTGTGTGGTACGGATTGATTCTTTGGCAGCTTACGGATCAACAGGTTGTTGATCGCGAGCGTTAGCGCCACGACTAATGCAGACAACGCGGCCCAATCAATTTGGTCTGGGCGTATAATCACCAGCACACCAGCAAAGCCCATTACCGCTGCTGCGATTGATTGAGTGGAGAGTTTTTCTCCGAAGAAGATCGCCGCCAGTGGCAGCATGATTAAAGGCGCGGCATAGAAGATTGCGTTCGCGGTGGCGAGTGGCATCGACGAGATGGCAAACACCATGAAAATTGCGCCTGTTAGCCAGACATGCGCACGAACTGCATGCCACTTAAAACCTTCCATTAATGGCGCTTGTTTTGTGAACAGGTATACGGGTAACAACATCATCACAGCTGAAAGTTGTCGGTAGAACACAAACTGAAAAACTGGCACCTCATTACCGACACTTTTGATCAAAGCGTCTGAGAGCACCGCAACTAGGTTACCAACAATTAATAGCAGCATCGCTGCACCGACAGATGTGACTTTCACGTTATTCCTCTCCTCATTCTTTGCCAAAGAGTAGGTGATGTCATAGGATGAAGTGAAATGATATTTATTAGTTTAAGTATGAGTTTTTTAGATAATGAAGTTACCACCTCTTAGAGCGGTCCACTGTTTTGAATCCGTTGCGCGTAATTTGAGCTTTTCCCTTGCTGCGGAAGAGCTCAATGTAACCCAAAGTGCAGTGAGCCATCAGATTCGAGTATTAGAAGACTATCTTGGTGAAGCCTTGTTTATTCGTCAGGGGCGTAAGTTGTCACTCTCAGATACCGGCTTTCGTTACCTCGAAGATATCAGCCCTGCTATTAGTGCCATTGCTATGGCCAGTCAGAAGGTACGTGAAGGAGAAAAGGGCAGTCTACGTTTGGCGATTTACAGTTCGCTAGCCGTGAAATGGTTGATACCTAGATTGGCAGACTTTAAGCGTCAACACCCCGAAATCGATCTAACGCTTAACATGGTTGCTGGAGATCCAGAGCAAACTGACAGTGTGGGTGATTGCTTTATCACGGTACAAAAGCCAAAGCGCAACTACATGGCGGTTCGCCTGTATGATGAGACGTTGTATCCGGTGTGCAGCCTCAACATCTGGAAGGAAATTCAGGACCAGCCTATGCCCGATGCACTTTGGCATTATCCAATTCTTTCCACTGATTCTATTTATCGTGAGCGGGGTAAAGATTGGGCGGAATGGTGTAAAGCCGGAGGGTTTGAGTTGCCGAAAGACATCGATATGCAACACTTCAGCCATATGCTTCTGGCGATCGAAGCAGCGCGCTACGACCAAGGCATCACATTCGCCAATGACTTTATGTTGAATGAACGCGACAAGGCTCAGGATCTGGTTTATATCCCCTCCCACGGATTGGAAACCGGGGACAGTTTTTACTTTGTGCATAAGAAGAATCGAGCACGCCAACCAGAAATCATAAAGTTGACCAACTGGCTTAAACAACAATGTCTGTAGGGTAATTGGGGTGATTTCAGTAAGACTCTCCCTGCGGTGCTAGACTTAATTTAGGCAGGTCAGTTGGGAGAGTATCATGAGCTACGCGCACATTTTAGTTGCAGTAGATTTATCAGATTCGAGTCGAGCAGTCATCGACAAAGCCATTTCGATGGCAAAAGATGCAAATAGCAAGGTGTCCTTTGTTTTCGTTGATCACGATAGAGTGGCGCTGGAATCGAAGGACGAACAAAAACTCATGCAAGAGCTTAAAGCCTTAGCTGAACAAAGTGATTATCCGATTACCGAGACCATGGTGGTGGTTGGTGATCTGCATATCAAGCTTGCTGGTGTAGCGAAGGAGCACAACATCGATTTAGTGGTCTGTGGCCATCATCATAAGTTTATGAGCCGCTTATTCTCCTCAATCCCGAAGCTCGCCAATGCCATTGAGGCCGATTTGTTGGTTGTGTATTTGGAATGAGCCCTAATTCAACATTCAAAGTAAAAGGGAGGCTATGCTAAGCCTCCCTTTGCTGTTCTATTACGGCGTTACTGCTTTTTGATCAACGCCTTGATCACGTCAATTGTGTACAGCTGACAATCCACCGCAGTTTGCGGATCGAAGTCTTGTTTGTGTTGGTCTGTGTTCGACAAAATACGAATGCCGACAAACGGTACTTGGTAAGCTTGAGCAACCAATGCTGCTGATGACGTTTCCATCTCTTCAACAGACGTACCATAGGTTTCATGGAACCAGTTGATACGGTCTACTTCGCGGTTCCATTCGTCCGCTGAACCAATCAAGCCTTTCACAACTTGGCCTTTTTTGTATCCTTCAGACAAAGAAAGAGCAGTTTCAACCAATGCTGGATCCGCTTTGAACTGTTTATGTTCAACAAACTCACCGTTTTCACGTAGACGCATGGTTACGTCGAAGTTCTGCCACTTGGTTGGATCGATGCCTTTGCCTTTTTCAGCAAATTCAGACTTGTAAGAGCCCATGTTAAAACTTACTTCACCAATAACAATGTCACCACGGTATAGCTTAGGATCGTGGCCGCCAGATGTGCCCTGGTTGATGACGTATTTCGGGTTGAAATGCTCAATCGCTAGCGTTGTAGAAGCAGCAGCGTTCGCCAATCCTACTTCAGTGCGAGATACCACCACTGGGTAACCGTCGATGTCACCCTGCCAAAACGTCCAAGAGCCAACGGTGGTTTCTTTCGCATCATTTAAAGCTTCAACTAGTGTGCTGGTTTCAATATCCATCGCACCTTGAACAAGGATTGGTTGAGTTTGAGCGAAAACAGAGAAGGAAAGTACTGCAGGAATAAGTGCAGCGAAACGTTTAAATATTTGCATACGACATACTTACAAATGAAAAAGATGGCGCAATCTACCAATGGCAATCGTTTGCGTCAATTGGTGCCATTGTTATTTTTCTCAATAAATGAAGATTCTTGATTGTCGTTCTAATGAACGAGAATAAAAAATCCGAGCGGGGGAGGCTCGGATTGGGTCCTTATCAGGATTAGATGAAATCGCTACTCAGCATTAAGGCATCTTGCTTAGGTTGTAGAATGACGCTAGCTCGCCTGTCGCTTTTTCGCCGTTCATATCCAGCTTCATTAACATGTTTTCACCAACGAAGTATTGGTTTGGTGCGGCTTCGTCAACCAGTGTGATAGTGTTACCTGACTCGTTCCAAGTGAACTGACCTTCAGATTTAAATTCACCATCCTCTTTGCCTTTATATACTTGAACCAATGTATAGCTGCCATCTGGGTTTAAGGTTAGAGTTGTGTCAATACTCGCACAATCGGCACATGGCAATTTACCTGTGTACGTGCCATTCCAATCTAATGCATTTTGCGCGTTGTGTGCTGAGTCAACAAATGTTTCTGTTGTGATCACTTGCTCTTCTTCAATCGGTGTCGCATCAATGGTTGTTTCAACTTCTGTTGCTTGAGGTACATCAGTCGCGGTGCTCTCCTTTGGTTTCTCATCCTGACAGCCCGCCAAAGTAAATACAGCAGCCATTGTTATTGCTAGTAATGTCTTGTTCATTTGATTCCTCTTTAAATCAACGAGTTGATATACCAAAATGATCTCGTCGCATGTATGCTAAGGTCACTTGGGTATACCGTGATAATAATAGACTTGTTTCCTAGACCTGCGTCAGAACAAAGCAAACCATTGAACAGCTTTTGTTAGAAAAATTCTTTAACGTCAGTGATTTGCAAAGAAGAAGGAATAGGAAAAGAAAATGGAAGAATTCTACATAGGAGCCCTTCGGGTATTAGGGGCGCTTGTCCGTTGGATTATTATCGACTTTGTCCTCGAAATAGTGAGCTATTACCTTGGGTATCTTGGTGTGTCTATTCTCACTTTGGGCAAACGTCCACACAAACCGGTATCGGACGCGATGCGTTTACGTATCAGCTATTTTGGTATTTTGTTGTTGGTTTTGATCTTTGCATTTATGATTTGGCTTTCGTAGTGCGATTTTAAAGCGTCACCAGAAAAAAGGCTCATCCGATGATGAGCCTTTTGCGTATTAGGATGCCTTATCCATTGCTGGAGGCGTTTTTACCTCCTTTGGCGGCGACGCCTCTTCAGAGTTATCAGTGAAGATTTCAGCGACGGCGCTGCGTTCTAGTTCGCCTTGCAGATTACCTTCATCATCCACAACTGGCAGTGAGTAGTCACAAGACATGGTGTCTGGAAGCACTTCTTCAATGACAGAATCGGGCGAAACAACCGGCACTTCTTCATAGATCTCTTCTGCCAGCTCTTGCGCAGCATCCATCTTCGCGGCATCTAGTAAGCTTTCTTTGGTGACGACACCTTGGTAGCCTTCGTCCGTTACGTGGTATGCATAGTCTTGCTTCACGCGTTTCATTTCGATAAGAGCTTCTTCAATGGTCGTAGCGGTAATACGATACGCTGGTGGTTGCATTACGGTTTCTACCGTCAGAGCCCTTGCTCGGTTTACGTCCTTAACGAAGGCTTCTACATAGTCATCGGCAGGGTGGAGCAGAATCTCGTCTGGAGAACCTTGCTGAACTAATTCGCCATCTTTCAAGATAGCGATACGGTCACCCAAACGAAGTGCTTCGTCCAAGTCGTGAGTAATGAAGATGATGGTTTTGTGTAGCTTCTCTTGCAGTTCGATAAGCTGATCTTGCATCTCACTACGGATCAATGGATCGAGTGCGGAGAAAGCTTCATCCATTAGTAGGATTTCGGCATCAGTAGCTAAAGCGCGAGCCAAGCCGACACGCTGTTGCTGGCCGCCAGAAAGCTGTGCAGGGTATTGATTCTCGTAACCTTTAAGACCAACCGTTTCCAACCACTCATTAGCTTTCGCAAGACGCGCTTCTTTTTTGATACCTTGGATTTCCAAGCCGTAAGCGACGTTGTCAACCACAGTGCGGTGAGGCAATAGACCAAAACGTTGGAATACCATCGACATCTTATGACGACGAAACTCCTCCAGTTCGGTCGCTGAAAGCTGCATTACATCCACGCCCTCAACCAATATTTGCCCCATGGTCGGGTCAATCAGACGGTTGAAGTGGCGAATCATGGTTGACTTACCAGAGCCTGACAGCCCCATAATGACAAAGATTTCGCCTTTGTTAATTTGCAGATTGATGTCTTTCAAACCAACAGTATGTCCCGTATCAGCAAGAATCTGGTCTTTACTCTGCCCTTGCTTTACTCGCTCAATAACGGTTTTTGGCTTTGGTCCGAAGATCTTATACAGCCCGCTGATTTCAATAAGTGGCTTAGTCATGTTTCAGATCTCCTAAGTGCGCTTGCGTTCGTTTCGCGTAAGCTTGCGATGCACGGTCAAACAGAATAGCCAATGCAACGATCGCTAAGCCGTTAAGCAGACCAAGCGTGAAGTACTGGTTGGTGATTGACTTTAATACAGGCTGACCTAAGCCTTTCACGCCAATCATAGAAGCAATAACAACCATAGAAAGCGCCATCATGATGGTTTGGTTAATTCCAGCCATGATGGTTGGCATTGCCAAAGGTAATTGCACGCCAACTAAGCGCTGTTTTTTACTGGCACCAAAGGCGGTAGCAGCTTCAAGTACTTCTTTATCTACCAGTCGAATGCCTAAGTTGGTCAAACGAATCACAGGTGGGATTGCGTAGATAACAACCGCAATTAAGCCAGGGATCTTACCGATACCAAGAAGCATAACGACAGGTATTAAATAGACAAACGCGGGCATGGTTTGCATCACGTCAAGCAGTGGTGTCACGACCGATTGCACGCGATTCGAGCGGGCCATGGCAATACCAATCGGAATGCCGAGTGCAATGGCGAGCATGGTACACACAGTGATGATGCTGAGTGTCCGCATCGTGTCTTCCCACATACCGAAATAGCCGATCAGTATCAAAGAGCCAAAGCAGGCAACAGCCAGCTTCCAGGAACGACTCGCTGCATATACTAAGGCGACGCAGACGCCAAGGATGATCATCCATGGTGTTGAAATGAGTAGTTTTTCGAACCAAACGAGAAATGAGAGAAGAGGGTCGAAGAATGATTCAATGAGGTCGCCGTATTCACGAGAAAAATCGCGGTAGGCGCCATCTAAGGTTTTGCGGATGGCTCTAAGATCTGAGCGATCCATTTCTGGGAATTCGCTAAGCCAATTCGAGTCAGACATGTTTACTTCCTTTTCTTGCCGAGACTCAAGCGAGTCTCGGCATACAACAATGCGGTATTCCTATACCGTTTACGAAACGTCTAAGTCTTACAGTGCACTTTGCACTTTTTTAGCTACGTCTTGAGGAACCCATGCAGTCCAGATCTGTGGGTAGTTTTCTAGGAAATGGAACATGGTTTCTTCACCGTCGGCTTGGTTGTCTTCCATCCATGCCAATAGCTGGTTCATGTCCGCGTTGGTGAAACCACGTTTAGTGAAGTAGTTGTAAGCGGCTGGAGAGCGTGAAGCAAACTCTTCAGTCGTAATCGTATGAACTGGTGAAGGTGGGTACATAGTTGGTTTTGGCGCATCACACTCTGCTTGAGTGGTACAGTTTACAAACTCATCCAAGTTTACACCGCTACCGAAATCCACTTTTACCATGTCGTACTTACCTAGAACCGCAGTTGGTGCCCAGTAGTAACCGAACCACGCTTCTTCACGCTCGTAAGCTTTTGCAATCGAGCCTGACAGACCGGCACTTGAGCCTGGATCAATGATGTCAAAACCTGAGTCAGCAAGATCCATTGCTTTGAACAGGTTGCCAGCACTGATTTGACAGTTCCAACCGGCAGGGCAGCTGTAAAATGCCGATTTTGCTTTGTCTTCTGGGTGAGAGAACAGCTTCGCGTGTTTTTTCACACCTTCGATGGTTTTCATTTCAGGGTATTGCTTAACAAGGTAGGCTGGGATCCAGAAACCCTCTTCGCCACCATCGACTAACGCTTTGCCTGCAAAACGAAGGCGTTTTTCTTCAACACCTTTGTCTAGCGCATCTTTGAGGCTGTTACTCCAAAGTTCTGGTGCCACATCTGGTTGCCCTTTTTCGATCATTGAGGTGCCAGTTGGCATGGTGTCGCCAGGGATGAGTTCGGCATCACAGCCGTAGCCGTGCTCAAGAATAAAACGGTCCACATTGGCAATCAGTGTTGCAGAATTCCAGTTCATATCTGCAATGGTAACCGTTCCACACTCACTTGCGTTTGCGTTGGTCGCTGCTAGCGCACCAATCGCTAGTAGTAAGGGAGTTTTGTACGTCATATTGAGTTTCCTTTCTCTAAATAGCTCACTTAGGGTAACGAATTAATCATTAGTGTTCAAATTAATGTATTAGATGAATTATAGCTTTATTTGTTAACGGGTGTGAAAACGATGGTGAATATTTGATGAAAATGCCCTCATAAATGAGAGGTTTTTTATCGATGTATGTCAATGAATCGTATGGTGGTTTGTATGTGTTGTTGCATTATTATTAGATGTCTAACGAATATTTCGCTGTAAACGTTATTTTTGCAAACTAAGATATTGTCATATGCCAAAAACTATAATTGGCATATGCCATAAATGGGCGTAAGGTGAAGGCGTTTTGTAGAGAGGATGTGATGGCGAGACCAAAAATAGAAAGACGCATATGTGGACGTGCAGCACACCATTGTTTTAAGCCCAATGGCGTGCCGTTTTATGAATTAGAGAAAGTCGACATATTGCCAGAAGAACTGGAAGCATTGCGTTTGGCGGATCTAGAAGGTTTAAGCCAACAGCAAGCTGCCGACCAAATGGGAGTCTCTCGCCAGACCTTTGGTAATACGGTTAAGAGCGCGCGTTTTAAAGTTGCGAAAAGCCTAGTTGAGGGTCATGCACTTGTTTTTCCTGACCAGGAGTCAAACTCATGATTTATGCCATTCCAAATGACGGCGAACGCGTCGCCAATCACTTTGTTAAAGCCCCATATATTGCTATTTACTCCGATACGGAAGGGTTGTTGAAGAACCTCGCTAATATTGCTGCTATGCCGCAAGCTGGCTGCAAAGCCAAGTCACAACTCATTCAATCTCTACAAGAGTATAAAGTCGATGCGGTGTTGGTTCGTAATATAGGCGAGCGTGCGCTTGGCAAGCTTCTAAGTAGCGGTAAGCAGGTGTTTAAGCTCTCAACACGCAGTTCACTGGATGATGTGATGGGTGTTCCTCGTTCAGCGTTAACTGTAGCGACACAAGGGCGTCCTTCTATCAACCATGCCAAAAAAGGTGGTTGCGGCGGTTGTGGTAGTAAAAAAGCGCCTTCGGTATTGCTAAATCCCAAATCTCAATCAAAAAACGCGCTTATGACGCTTCGCCCGACTAAGCTTAAAGCATTAGTTTCTTCTTACGTAAAAGAGGTGAAGTAATGGTTTGGCTGTTCACTTTTGTTGGGTTCTTAGCCATCATTTTGTTGATGTCGCTCGGTGTGATCTTTCATAACAAGCGCATTCAAGGCAGTTGCGGTGGCTTGAACAATGTAGGCGTCGATAAAGTGTGTAATTGCGAGACCACTTGTGCAGAGAACGAACGCCGCTTTTATCAGATCCAAGAGCCAAGCCCAAAAAGATAACGCTTAGCTCAAACTATCCTCTAACGCCACTGGCTCACACCAGTTTGGTAATGTTTGTCGAAACCATTCTATGTATTTGCTGGCTTGCGGATTGTTTCTGGAAACCAGCAGATTTGTTACCTCAATTACGATCTAGGCTTTTGCTAACAAGATAGCAGTAGCGAGCTCTGACTCTATGCCATTACCGCCAAGCTCTATATATCGTTTTGCTACTTGTTCATAGTCTTTGAGAGTACCCATTCCCGCAACTAACGGCGAAAGATCAATCGCCGGATGCCCGATAGAAAAACGTTCCCAATCGAAAAGTACCAAGTCACCATTGTCCCTTAGCCCCCAGTTGCCAGCATTACTGTCTCCGGAGAGTAGCGTTTGGGACTTGAATAGGTATTGTGCTTTGGTTTGAAAATGGCGCAAGCAAGCCTCGGTGCGCGCATCTAGTTGGAGAGTTTCAAGTGCAGAGGTGGTTGCTTGTTCTGTCCAGTTATGGGCTTTAAATATTGCGTTATCGCTTGGTGGTGATGTCTGATGAATTTGCACAAGGCGGCTTAGGATTCTTGGATCTTGCAGGAGGAAGTCTTGCTCGATTTGGTGAGGAATATACTCAATCCACAATGTATCTTGCTCAGTATCAAACCCAACAAACTCGGGAACAAGAATGCCTAGCTGGTTGAACGTTGCAGAATGTTGTTGATAAAAGGCCACTTCAACTTGTGTCGGGTTGCGCTTCTCAATGACTTTGCGACCTTCCATTTCGACCAGATAAACTTGGGCACTGCCCATTTGGTTGAGCTCTTTTCGTGACATCAATCTGCTTTCCTTGCTGAGTGAAACTCCAAGATAAACATGGGGAAGCCAATTGCCAACTTCAAAATGCGCTATTGCTCGCAAATACATCTTGAACTGATGCGAATAGTTAGCACTTAACTGGCTGAATTTAGGATCATTTATTGACGTACTCTATGTTCCTAAGAGGTTGTCGATGAGCAGTAAACTGGTTGATTTTTCGGTGCATATTCCCATTACTCCTGAGCTGTTTGAGTTTCAAACTGAAGTAAAGGAGAAGCTGTATGACTTTAATCATGCACGACCTTCCGAGCATTTGAAGAAGGCTGAGATCATCAAGTCACTGCTTGGCAGTGCGAACGGTGTGAATATTGTGCCGCCTTTCTATTGTGACATGGGTAACAACATCCACTTTACTCAAGGTGGCTTTCTGAATGCAGGTGTCACTATTCTCGATCTTGCGCCTGTTCACATTGGTGAGTACGTGCAAATTGGTCCGAATGTCGTGATCAGTACGGCGGGGCACCCATTTGAGCTTGCGGAGCGTGTTCGTCCAATCGCAACGGGCAACCCGATTAGTATTGGTGACAGCGTCTGGATTGGCGCGGGTGCTATCATTCTTGACGGTGTGGCAATCGGTGACCGAGCAATTATTGGTGCTGGAAGTGTAGTGACCAAAGACATTCCTGCAGACAGCGTTGCAGTCGGTAATCCATGTCGTGTAGTGAAGACCATTAAGCAAAGTGAAATGCCATCCGAAGAAGAGATCATCGAAATGTGGCGACCTTTGATGGAAATGAAGTTGGATTGATATTGTCAAGAAGATCAAATTTTCAATGGTTAGCTTTTGCGCATTTTTTGTTCGCTTCTACACTTAAGGTTCGTCTTAATAAAGGAGAACTAAAATGGCATTTATGAAGCAGGATATCCCAAACCGTGTAACGGTGTACCATGACAATGTCGATCAGGAACAAGAACTAAAGAATGCGATGTTGCCAGAGAAGCCACGCTACTTTAACGGTTCTCCTACCTATAAAGCCGACAGTGTAGAACAGTTTCAAACGAAGCTCGATCAGATTGGTATGTCTTTAGACAAATAAAGACCAAGAGAATACAACAACGCCCCCAAGCTTTGAGGGCGTTTGTTTTTTTAGGGGATAAATGAGAGAGGTTAGTTTTGCTGCGTCGCTTCATTGCACACTTGTTTTTGCACCGCTGGTGGTGCTGGTTCGTAGTGGCTGAGCGTCATATTAAAGCTGCCTTCACCGCCAGTAATTGATCGTAGACGACGAGCATAATCTTGTAACTCGTTCACTGGAGATTTCGCTCTTAGCATAGTGAAGTTAGCATCGATTGGCTCAGTCCCTTCAATCAGTCCACGATTGCCAGATAGGTCGCCGGAGACATCACCCACATTCGCAGTTGGAATGTGAAGCTCCATTTGAACAATCGGTTCGAGCACAATAGGATCTGCATTGTTGATCGCATCTAAGAAGGCTTTCTTACCGGCGATGACAAACGCGATTTCTTTTGAGTCGACCGAATGATACTTCCCGTCGTAAACCGTAACTTCCACATCTTTGATTGGATTACCAGAAATTGCCCCTTCTTCTAGCGCTTGAACAATACCTTTTTCTACGGCTGGTATCAGTGCAGTAGGAATGGAGCCGCCCACTACTTTATTTATGAATTTAAAGCCTGAACCACGCTCAAGTGGACGCACCTTTAGTTGCACTTCGCCAAACTGTCCCGCCCCACCGCTTTGTTTTTTATGGCGGTAGTGACCTTCTGCTGGCTTGGTAATGGTCTCAAAATATTCAACGCTTGGTTGGCTGGTTTCCACTTCCAGTTTGTAGACCGAAGACATTTTCTCAAGCGCGACTTTTAGATGGAATTCCCCCTGACCACTGATGATGGTTTCATTAGTGCGTGCGCGATGTTCGATTCGAAGAGAAGGATCTTCACTGGCAATTTTGTTCAGTACGTCACCGAGTTTTTGTTCGTCCCCACGTTTGACTGGTTTGAGGCATAGCGAGTACATCGAGTCTGGGAAGTTGAGGGTTTTGAGTTGTACGCCATCTTCTTCATGAGAGTCATGAACAATGGAATCAAACTCTAGCTCATCGACTTTAGCGAGTACGCAGAAATCGCCAGCAAGCGCTCTTGGGATTTCAGTTCTATCTTTGCCTTGCAATTGGTAGAGATGACCGACTTTAAATGCTTTGTTGCTTTCACCAATGTAGAGCTGGCTGCCTGCGTTGATTTCGCCTTGGTAAACACGTAAATAGGCGAGCTTGCCCATGTAGGGGTCGACGCTGATCTTGTACACATGCGCCACGCTGTGCTCAAGTGCTTCACAGTTTACTTTGACCTTCTTGCCGTTTTTCTCCAACAGTGGTGGGTTGCCTTCATTTGGCATCGGCATGATTTCCGCTAGGGTTCTCAGCAGCAGTTCTACCCCTGCGCCTGTTTCGGACGACACAAAGCAGATTGGGATCACGTGCCCGGTTCTTAATGCTTCTTCAAATGGATCATGCAGCTGCTCTGGTGTCAGTTCGGAACCTTGTTCGAGGTACAGTTCCATCAACTCTTCATCGACTTCGATGACTTGGTCAATCAAGGTTTCATGAGTTTCATCGACTTGAGAAAGTAAGGTTTCGCGCTCAATTTCTGGCTCAAAGTAGCAATCTACAACCGATTGACCATCGGCAGCAGGTAAGTTGATCGGTAAGCAGTTATCCCCGAAATGCTCGATGATGTTTTCCATCACAGCCTCGAGTTGGTTACCGTGATTGTCGAGTTTGTTAATGATGATCATCTGGCACTTTTGCTGCTCTTTGGCAAAGGCGAATAAACGGTCAGAAGTTTGGTTGATGGGCATTTGTGGGTCGATGATCAGCGCTGAGGTTTCAACGGCAGGGAACACGCTGAGCGTGCGTCCGAGCAGTTCACTCTGTCCGGGAGTGTCGATGATATTGAGGCGGTGTTTGTTCCAGCTGAGGGTGACTGGAGTGGCTTCGATGCTGTGTTGATATTGGATGGATTGTTGGTCGAAATCGGTGACGGTATCGCCTTTTTCCACACAACCTAAATGGTTGGTGGCTTGGCAGGTGTAGAGCAGTTTTTCTATCAGAGTGGTTTTGCCGGTACCCGTTTGACCGACAAAAGCGACGTTGCGGATCTTATTGATAGGCATAGAGCCTCCTTGCAAATGACTTGCGAAACCGAACATGTCTTTGTAGACATCAACGATTCCAAAGCAAACCTGATATCAGGCCATGAACTGCATTGGAGTAGGGCGGGTTTACCGCCTTTTCGTCTTCCATGTCATTTTTCGGATGACTCTATACATACAACCACCACCTTGCTGAAATAAGATAAGGGGTTACTACAACACTAGCATGCCGTAATAGCAGTATAATTTATGTGACTTATTTCATGCTGGAAGTGATTGTTTTTTAATCTGGATCATGAAATGGGGAATGCGATGATCGCCTACTCATTAGAGAATAATTTTACCCTGTTCATAAACCAGAGCTGAGTCGACGTCTTGACCAAGTAAGACTGGGCCATCTAAGTCGACCACTTTCGATTGTGCCGCTATGGGTAGCGCTGCACGCATTGCTAATGAAGTGCCTAGCATGCAGCCAGACATCAAGGTAAAGCCAAGGCGTTTCGCCTCTTCTGCAAGCAGCAGGGCTTCAGTCAAGCCTCCGGTTTTGTCGAGCTTGATGTTCACCATTTCGTATTTACCCACTAACTCATGCAATTGCTGACGTGTATGACAACTTTCGTCAGCACAAAGTGGAATAGGATGCAAAATGTCTTTCAGCTTATCATCGTCACTCGAGGGCAAAGGTTGCTCAATCATTGCAATATTCAGTGGCGCTAGCGCAGCAAAAGTGGCGCCTAAGTCGAGATCTTGCCACGCTTCGTTTGCATCCAGCACTATCATCGCCTCGCCAACTGCTTCGCGAACAGCGCTCACACGCTCAATCACTTGTTCGCCATCAAGCTTTACTTTAAGCAATTTAGCGCCCTGTTCTATGTAACTGCGGGTCTGGTTTGCCATCGCCTCTGGTGTGTTAATCGACACGGTCATCGCCGTGACAATCGACGTCGGTAACTCAAACAATTCTTGAGCATGTTGCTTGCCAGCTAGCTTGGCCTGTAAGTTCCACATCGCGCAGTCGAGTGCATTGCGCGCAGCGCCACCAGGGAGAAGGGTTTGCAGCTTTTCTCTTAGGGAGGCAATGTTAATGCCCCCTTGGGTAAACAGAGCTTGTAGTTCATTAGCCGTTTGAGAAATGGCTTTAAGAACCGATTCCACTGACTCTCCGTAACGTGGGTATGGCGTACATTCACCTTGGGCACTGATGCCACTCTGCTCTATGGTCACTCGCACCACATGACATTCTGTTCGACTGCCACGGGAGATACGGAAAGGTGTCGCCATCGCAATGGTGACGGGCTCTACATGAATTTTCATTGCGTCTACAACCCTTAAATCGCAATAATGTGTTGAGCAATTTGCTCTACGCCAAAACGCACAGGGTCGGTGACAGGTACTTGGTATTTCTCAGCCCAGTAGCGGCAAAGCTGTGCGGCACCACCTTCATCGATTGCCGAGGTATTCAAGCAGATCCCAACAAGTTGTGCGTTAGGGTTTGTTAAACGTGCTGCTTGCAAATTTGCCTCGATGGTTTGCTCAATCGTTGGCAATTTAGCATGAGGAAGGTTGCGAATGTGCGGGCGCCCGATCTCGTGACACAATACCAAAGCGTCAGCTTGTGCACCGTGAAGCAAACCTAAACTCACGCCCGCAAAAGAGGGGTTAAACAGCGAACCTTGTCCTTCAATGATGTCCCATTCGTGGTTAGTAAACTCAGGCTGATAGTTTCAACCGCGCCAGAGATAAAGTCCGCGACGACCGCATCAATGGAAATACCGCTGCCAGCGACTAAGATGCCAGTTTGACCTGTGGCTTTGAATTCGGCTCTACAGCCAGATTGTTGCAGTGCTTTCTCGATCGCGAGGGCTGAGAACATCTTGCCAACCGAGCAGTCAGTACCCACAGTAAGCAGGCGTTTACCCGAGCGCGCTTTACCATTGCCTACTTTCAGCGGTTCATCATAATGGCGTACATCGTGCAATTCGGTTAGGCCACGTTGCTGTAAGTCATTCAAAGGCGCAAATTCAGAAAGACGTTGATGCATACCTGAGGCAATTTCAAACCCCATTTCCGCCGCTTCTAGTAACGTCGCCTGCCATGATTCAGGAATAACACCGCCAGGGTTTGCTGTACCGATGATGAGCGTTTTCGCGCCTAGCTGCTGAGCCTGCTGCAGCGTCATGTCGGTTAAACCTAAGGAAACGGTTTCTGATGTTAGACGGAGCTGGCCTAAACAAATCTCTGGGCGCCATTGATGAATACCACGCGCGGTTTTTGCTGCGAGTGGGTCGGTGACGTCGCCAAGAAAAAGTAGGTACGGCTGAGCGATTTGCATGATGGTTCCCTTATTCATTCAATACGTTTTCAGACAATGTAGTCAGTTTGAAGAGGGAAGCCGAATGCCTATTTGTTGTACGCCTATAACTTGAAGTTATAGGTGAGCATGAGTGCTAACTTACTGATTCACATGCTGCTTTAGCGACGCTATAAGCAGCTTGGTAGAAATGGATTGCGGCGTGTGTTCAGCAAACATGATAGAGATAGAAAATGACAGCGCTGGAGAAAGTGAGCGCACGCTTACTGATGTATCATTTTGATATTGTTTTGCTGTCCATGGATCGACAATCGCAAAGCCGGAGTGGTGCTTGACGAGTTCAGCGGCGGCGGCGTAACTGCGTACTGTGATCCCATGGTGATAATGCTCATTACGTGCAGAGAGTGTTTGATGAAGCAATAAACCGAGCGGATCACGACTGTCCAAGCCGATGATTGGCAACTCGTGCTGAATCAAATCATCAAACGAAATTGTGTCGTCATTCGAATTGAGCGCCTCTTTTGGCGCAATCAGGACAAGTTGCTGCTTGAGTAAAACCTCACTCAAGATTGCGGGTGGAGCTTCTTCACCAAAGGCAATCGCCACATCTAATTCGTGCTTAAGTAAGCCTGAACACAGCTCATCACGGTTTGCAGTTAACAGTTCAAATGAGATGCCTTGCTGCTTAGACAGTTTCGCAACCGTCGGAACAAGCAACTGGGAAGCCAATACTGGTGGAGCTCCGACTCTCAAGTGCTGAGTGCCTTGTTTCACCTTATTGGTGAGAGAGCGAAATTGCCCAAGTTGTTGATAGACTTTCTCTGCTTCTGGAAGCAGGGCTTTGGCTTCTTGGGTCGGTACTAAGCGGCCTTTGATGCGCTCAAATAGGGCGAAGCTAAGTTGCTGTTCCGTATGAGCAAGTACCCGAGTGACATTGGGTTGCGAGACATGCAGTAGACGTGCGGCACCAGAAACAGTTCCGGTTTGCATGATTGCGTAAAAGACTTCCAACTGCCTTAAATTCACTGCGGTTTCCTTCGCTGTTTGAGGTTGAGGGGAGCCTCTAATTTACTTCATTGCAGTCTCTAACTCTATACCCATATATGTTGTCGTGTTGGTTTAGTTTTCCTTGCAAATGCCACATAAAGAAGACTGCTAACAGTACGGTGGCAGCCGCGAGCGTGAAACCGTACTGAGTCAAGCCATAGTGACTTAGCATCGCAATGAGGACATAGCTAAGAGACTGTACTGTCGCTGCAAACATACTGATGCCACCATCCACTCGTCCTCTTTGGTGTACAGATACGGAATGGTGCATCCAATTGATTCTTGCTATTCGATTGAGCGCATTAAAGGTGCCAAATAGTGCCGTAAACATCAGGATGGTGACTGGACTTGCGGATAAGCTCATACCAATCAGGGCAAATGCTAAAACACTCATCGATACGACAATGATGTTGGTATGAGAAAACTGACGCAGTATCTTGGTGACAACAAGCCCAGTAAGTAGGGAGCCTAATCCAAAGCTGATGTTAAACCCTGCGTACCAATCGCCGGAGATACCTTGTTGTGAGAACCAAATCGGCACCAGTTTTCCAAGATAAGTTAAGATCGGATACGACAAGCAAGATAGCAGAATAAAGGCGTAAAACGTCGGTTCTCTTGCAAAGATCTGTTTGCTCTCTTTCAATTGAGTCATGAATGCAATTGAGTGGGATTCTCTGATTTGCTGTACGTAAGGCGTTACCATGTAGAAAAGTGCTGCGATGGAAGATGCTGAGGCAGCAAATAAGGCGAACTCCAACATTCCCCACATCTCTAGCAATATGATACCCAACGCCCCTGCGCCTAAAGTGGTTGATTGCATGATGATTTCTTGCTGACCTGAAATCTTAGCGTATTCATGAGGTTGGTAGTTTTCTTGGGTGAATGCGTTGTTGGTTGTCCATGCGAAATTACTGGATACCCAATAAACCATTTGCGCAAAAGCTAAAAGCCAATGTGAGCCAAGTTCAAGCCAGTAAGCGATAAAAATGATAAATGCCATGCCCGCTTGTAGCCATTGATTGAGTACCAGGAGCTGCTTTCTTGAATGGCGGTCGATAAAAGTGGAAAAGAAAGGGGTCGCCAAGAAGGAAATAGCGGTACAAGAGAGAGCGACCAATGCGACGAAGGTCCCCATGTCTGGTTCAGCCAACATAACCCATGGCAGCGCCATCATAAATAATCCGGAAGAAATGCCATCAAAGAAGCGTCCAGCCAAGTAGGGAATTGTTTTATTTTTCATCGTTTTTATCTGCTTAATTTGTTAACGTGGTGTAACTTTAAAACCTCAAGTAAACTTGAGGTAAAGCACTTTGTTGGATAAAAGAGGCTAGAAATGGAAATCAGCGTAGGCGAGGTAGCAAAGCGTTCTGGAGTGAAGGTATCAGCGCTGCACTTTTATGAGCAAAAGGGATTGATTTCAAGTTGGAGAAATCAAGGTAATCAACGTCGCTACCATCGCAGCGTGCTTCGCCGCGTGGCCGTCATCAAAGCAGCACAGCAAGTTGGATTATCGTTAGAAGAGATCAAAGTGGCATTAGAAGAACTGCCCAAGCATCAAGCGCCAAACAAGCAGCAATGGGAAACCATGGCCAGTCATTGGCATGAGCAGTTAGAACAAAAGATTCAAAAGCTCAAAGCGCTACAAAACGATTTGGGTAGTTGCATTGGTTGCGGGTGTCTCTCACTAGAAACTTGTGCATTAAGAAACCCTGAAGATGTGCTTGGTAAAGATCATGCAGGTTCGAATCTGACTCTCGACGAACAAGAGTCATAGCAACTGCTGAGCCAGTTATTCCTTATCGAAGCTATCCACCACAATCGCGCCCATTGAAGCGGGCATGGTAATCACAACCACCCGTTTTAGGGCGATTAGTGGGTCGGTGAATAAAGGAAGTTTGTTGATGCAGAAAAGTACTAAAGCAACCACCACTGCGGCAATGAAGTAAGCAATCACAACACGAAAGATGAACACGGCAACCCGCGTTTTTATGTTACTTTGAAATACGCTTTGGTAAGCGAAAAAACCCAAGAAGAGCACCGACAGGCTGAATAGCATCAGCAAATTCACCATTGGTAAGCTTTCACCTAAGCGCCAAGCTTCTTCCGAGAAAGAAATTGGGACTGCGAGAGCAAAAGCGCCAACCAAAACTTGGCTGGCATCTTCGAGGTTAAAGTGGCTGCTCATGCTTAAGACTCAGACGTGCTGCTTGCTAAGAGCTGCTCAAAGCGCTCATTGCCGTGAAGCAGTTCGAGATCTTGTTCTTCCGCTAACAGATCGCGAATGGAAGGGCTGGTATCAATCGCACGCTCTAAGTCTTCAATTGCTTGTTCTTCAATCCCTAAACGAGAGTATGCACAAGCTCGTTGATACAAGGCTGGACCGTTGGTGTCATCCACTTCAAGTACGCGGTTACAGAGGCTCAATGCCCAGTGATACTCTTTGATCTCCATGGCCGCATCCGCTTTGTAAGTTAGCGCTTCTAAATCACCTGGACGAACGAGCAAAATTTCATCGTAAATATCGATACGCTGCTCAGGCGTTTGTGAACTCTGTGCACGTAACCATAAGTTGTGGATTTCGTTGATCTTCTCAATCTCTTTATTGTTTTCGCTGATAATGCGAGTCTTACGCTTTAAGTCGCGTTCTAATGCTAAAAATTTCTTCTCGTACTCTTGGGCTATTTTTTCTAATCGCTTGTCTGCCATCTCTTTGGTGTTGTGTTTAAATTCTCGTAGTGATTGCCAACCTACAAAGGCGATGAGCGAGGCAACACCAGCAATGATGTAGAAGAAGTACGTGACGGTGACATTCGCGTAGTTTAATGATTTGTCGGCCACTGTTAACTCGCGATCAGTGATCTCGACAATCATACGTCGTTCTAGATCTTGTTGTTCCTGACGCAGTGACTTCAGCTCATCGAGGATATAACGCTCCATCAGAGGTCGATCTAAAAGGTCGGACTCTGAGTACGTTTCTTCTGATGCTAAAGTTGGAAAAGAGAGCAGAGCAGCGAAGAAGATGCCGATGATTAAGCGCATAAAACGTCCTTTTGCGTCGAGAATGGATGAATCTCTGAAACCATAGCAAATAGAGGTAAGGTTTAGCAAAAAACTCATGAAAAATGATTGTTTTATAAAGTGTTCTGATGTGCTTTTGCGTTGCTCTTTTTGTGGTGAATAGATACTCTCTTCTCCACTGGAAACCAATGGCAAGCAATATGGACGCAAAATCACAAGCCTACCTCGAACAATACCTTCAAACACTGTCTCAGCAAGAAAAAGACGCAATCCCGTCAGTGAGTGCGGATTACTACTGTGCAGATGAGTACAACGCTAACAATTGTGCTGAGTTGGTAAGAATTGGTCAGAAAACCGCATCTTGCAGCATGGAACTTTGGTATAGCGAACAGGGAGAAGTAACGCCGCGAGTAGGTCATTTACAAGTTGTGACAAACTGGGATGGTGAACCTGTGTGCATCATTCGAATCACGGATGTTAGTTCTTGTCGATATGCAGACGTGAGTGAGGAGTTTGGTCACGCAGAAGGGGAAGGTGACCGCACCATGGCTTGGTGGCGAGACGCACACACTCGGTTTTTCAAAGCCGAGTGTGATGAGTTAGGCATTGAGTGGCACGAGCAGCGATTATTGCTGCTAGAGCGGTTTGAAGTGGTTTATCCGAAATTGACATGAACCTGATAAAAAAGGCTTGGAGCATTGCCAAGCCTTTTCTTTTATGCACAATGACTTAAGCTAACTGTTCTTGACTATACAGTTGCTGGATAAGAGTTTGCCACTCTTCTCTTAATACACCGTATTTGATCGAGTCGTAGTATTCGCCTTGGTAATAGCGTACCTTACGAATGCGAGCTTCTTGCTGCATGCCAAGCTTTTCAGCACAGCGCATCATTCTTGGATTACCCGACCAGGTTGTTAACCCGACTCGTTCGATTTCTTGAGTATCAAATATGTGGCTTATCCAAGGCACTAGCGCGCAAAAGCCCAGCCCTTTGTTCCAGTAGTTGGAATCGTAGATGACGATGCCTGCTTCTAACCAACGTGTGCTTTCACATTCCCAATACCAACTGACAGAGCCGACGGGTTTGCCCTCGAACTCAATCAACAACATGTCTTCGCCTTTCATCAGTCGTTGTAAGGTGTTGTTGCGAAAGCCCTCTAGTGTTGGTGTCTGATATGGAAAGTAAGGGCCATTGAACTCAGCCCATCGTTCATCTTCAGTGATCAACTGATAAAGTGCCTTTGCTTCTTCCGGAATCGCTCTTCTTAATGTGACACCTTGAAAATGGTACATAACGCTCCTTGTTATAATGCACTAACGTTTAATTGCAGTGATGCTGAACATATGCCAATGCTTTGTACTACCAACGGCTGTGCTGCCATCTTCATCCCTCTCATAAAAGTGGACGATCTCGTAATCCTCAAATAATGCTTCGACTTCTTCCTTAGAAAAGGCACTGATATTTGGATGCGTGTTTGCGCCAACCCAAGAATCGCGAATCCCCAGCAAATCCCCGCAAAATACACCACCCGGCGGTAATGTTTCGTTGATTCTCTGCCACACGCTTTCGAAGCGTTCGCTAGGGCAAAAGAACAAGCTGGCACTGGCAATGAACAAGCTGCATTGCGGGTAATGAAAATCACTAAAGCAAGACTGCGATATGGAAAAGTTAGGATTGCCTTCGAAACGCGTCAAGCAAGTTTCCACCGCATCTTGATGAGTGTCAAACGCGTAAACGGTAAAGCCTTGTTTGAGAAGATAGTTGGAATCTCGACCGATACCGCATCCTGCATCAATGGCGATTTTGTTGTTGAGCGTAAGCAGATTGGCGGCTCGTTCTACGTTTGGTCGGTGAGGTTGGCTCGCAACCTTCTGATAGTATTCGTTCCATGTTACTGACATTGCGATTCCTTTCTAGTTATAAAAAACGCTACTCAACCATGAATAGCGCTTTGATTTTTCAAAGGTTAACCAATTTCTTCGAGTAAAGAACTTTTAATTTACCATAGTGTGAGTGACTTAAAGTTGGTCTTCGATTGGAAGAATTCCCGAAAACCAAGCGCCCATTTTTCGCCACACACTCGCTTCTGGTTCTGAATTGAATTCTTCGCCAGTCTCTTTATCTAGCCATGCGATATCACCATCTTTAATGGCTATTTGATAAGCACTTTCTTTGAGTTGCTCAGGCAATAGTGCTAGAGATTTCTGTACGTACTCTGGTTGCTCTATAACCACAGCCATTTCGGTGTTGAGCTCTGCAGAGCGAGGATCCCAGTTCATCGAACCGACAAATAAGGTTTTACCATCGATCATCATGGCTTTGGCGTGTAGACTTGCTCGACTGCTACCCGTTAAGCTCCACTTACTTTTGATGTTCGCACTTGCTTTGACCTCCCACAGTTTAATGCCTGCTTTGACGAGATCTTCACGATATTTTGCATACCAACCATGAACGGCAAAGACATCGTTAGATGCTAAGCTGTTTGTCACAATAGTGATATCAATGCCGCGCTTCGCTGCTTTGACAAGTGCTTTGGTTCCCGATTCTGTTGGTACAAAGTAAGGGGAAATCAGTACAAACGAATCTTCAACGCTTTCTAATAGCTCACTTAAGTTGGCAACAAGTTGGCTTTCTTGAGTTTCGATTTTATCGGGTAAGTCAAACCAGACATCACCTTGACCCCAATACAATTTCAGTTGACCCTGTTGTAGTTTTTCGTACAGATCCAACTTTTTGAAGTTATACCGACCGGTTGAGAACTTCGCTTCTAACCCCAGCTTTTTAACTTGGGTTTGAATTTCGTCATCATCGACTTTGTTGGAGTTTGGGACAATCCATTCCATTGGAACGGCGTAAAGGCTATTCCAGTAAAGGTCAAATTGGTCTGCTGTTTGTGTGACTACTTCACCAAATAGCATCACATCAAAATCCCCAAACTCTACATTGGATTCAAAAGAGAAGTACTCATTACCAATGTTTCTGCCGCCCACTATGGCAGAGACGCTATCTGAAATTAGAGATTTGTTATGCATGCGTCGATTTAATCGACCGAAATCGCTTGCGAAGGCAAAGACTCGGGCATCGCGATAATGATGGGGATTGAATAGACGAATCTCTATGTTTGGATGAGCGTTCAGCTCCGCCATACCTGCATCATTACGTTTTTGCATGTCATCTAATAATAAACGAACTCGGACACCACGCTGAGCGGCTTCATATAAACGCCAAGTGATAAGTTGGCTAGTCTCGTCACTGCGATAAATATAGTACTGCAGATCTATGCTTTTCTCTGCAGATTCAATCAGTGCGATTCTAGCCAAAAGCGCATCATTCCCTTGATTGAGAGGATAGAAAGCAGTGTCTGAATCAGGATCTTTATCGTAGCTTTCAAAAAATTCAGCCAGTGCGGAGTCTGCTTGGTAGCCAAACTGAAAGCTGGTGGACTTCTCACTGGGATCTCTTGGCTGGATCGACGAACATGCTGAGATCAGGACAAGCATAGAGACAAGTAAGGCTTTAGAGAGATAACGTAGCAATACACACTTCCTTGTTAATACACGACGCAACCCTTTGATTATATATCAAGCTTCAAAGACTAGTAACGTGCATGCTTGTCGCAAAGTCGCAGATTTTTCAATAGACCACTGAGTCCGGTTTGGATGATAGCCATTTTGGAAGCGATATTATTCGGGCGGACAATATCATGTTTTTGGGTGATGTTTTCGGTGTAATTGGTCAATATCACTAATATCTGGTGGTTATTGCCAACACTGAACTGTGAAAAATAACACTTTTAAAGTAAGTTATTGATATTTAATGGTTAATGCTTTGGCATGCTCATTGCGTATAAAGAGTGAGCGAGAGAGGCTGTAACTTGCGAAGATGGTTAACTTTTTGTTAATTTTATTAACTTGCCATGGATAGTTTACTTGTGATGGATATTTGCAAAAACAACGCAAGCACGGCTCTCTTATAAAGTTGTCTATTTCAGATGCAAAACCTCACTGTTTGTCCGCGGGGAGTAGGTAGCAAAGTTATTGAGCAATTGGCTTTTTAACTTGGCTTTAAGGCAAGGCCTAATGGGGACAAATGGAAGAATACAAAAATAAAAAGGATTTTCGATGTTAGCAAAACCAGTATTACGTTGGCTTTTACCTTTCGCTGTCATTGGTGGCTCTTATGCGGGTTATGCCGCAATCGCTGCAACGGCGCCGGAAAAAGAGTCAATCAAAGACACCATCAGTGAACCGACAGTACAAATATCTTCACTCTTTCCTACCGATCATAAAGTTGTCATTACTAGCCATGGCGAAATGGTTCCGTTTGAAAAGACACACCTAGCTGCTCAAGTTAGCGGTGAGGTGGTGAGTTGGCATCCAAACTTCGTAACGGGTGGTATTGTTAAGCGTGGTGAGGTTCTTTTCACGATAGAGAGTGATAACTACGAGGCGGCTGTTCTACAAGCTGAAGCGGGACTAGCGAGTGCGCGTGCTTCGCTGATTGAAGAACAGGCAAAAGCGGAAGTGGCAAAGCGTCAGGCGAAGAAACTAAGCGACAAGCAAGTGACCGATCTTTACCTACGTAAGCCGCAAGTACTTAGTGCGCAAGCGCAAGTTAAATCGGCTCAAGCTGCGTTGAAACGAGCCAAACGCGATCTAGAAAACTGCAAGGTAGTGGCGCCTTATGATGCGCTAGTGGTTGAGCGTGAAATTGGGGTCGGGCAGTTTGTCTCTTCAGGTTCTCGCGTTGCAACGTTGAACAATATCGAAGTGGCAGAGATTCATGTGCCTATCGCGGGCTTTGACAGTGCGTTCTTACCTGAATCATTGAAAGAGCTGCATGCTACGGTGACCCAACAAGGGATTCTCTCTACTACTCGTGAAGGTAAGGTTGTCCGAGATCTTGGCATGATCGATAGTGCGACGCGCATGATCAACATGGTGATCCAAGTTAGAGACCCATATGGCCTAGACAACAATCAGCCACCGATTAAGTTTGGTTCGTATGTTGAAGTGAGCTTTACCGGTAAAGAGCTCAAACACATTTACCGTCTTCCTCAAGAACTGGTGAAGAACCGCACAGTTTGGGTTGTGAACGGTGAAAATGAACTGCAACCGAGAACGGTAAATGTGCTCCGTGCTGAAGGGGAGTTCTTACTCGTGGGTGAAGGTTTGGAACAATCCGATAAGCTTGTACTGACTCTGCCTGAGTATCCGCAAAAAGGCATGGCTGTCCAAGTCGCAAAAAAGAATGACGACTCCGAAACCGTCGTACAGTAAGTAGGGGTCGATCATGGAAGATAATCAACAAAAGGGCATTATTGCCTATTTTGCCAATAACTCTGTTGCTGCGAACCTAATGATGATGTTCATCATCGTCATGGGTATCGTGAGTTTTATGTTTATTCAACGTCAGATGTTTCCGAACGTTGAAATTAACTACATCAATATCCGGGCTGCTTACCCTGGTGCGTCTCCTCAAGAGATTGAAGAGAGTATTCTGGTCAAAGTCGAAGAATCGATCAAAGACGTTACTGGTATTAAAAAGACCGTTGCACGAGCCTCCCGGGGCAGTGCTTATGTGTCAATTGAAATTGACGTGAATGCAGACATAAAGCGCGTTCTGGATGATGTTAAGCAGCGGGTAGACACTTTATCCAATCTACCAGCGGGCATGGAGCCAATTAATGTCTATCAGGTGGAATGGCGACAAGAAGTAATCGAGATGGGACTGGTGGGTGACAGACCACTAGAAGAGCTCAAGCCCATCGCCAAGCAAGTTGAAGATGAGTTACTACAGCTGAAAAACGTCATGCTGGTGGATCTAAACGCGCCTGAAGAAGAGATTGCGATTGAAGTTGATCCACTCGTTTTACGTAAATATGACCTGACTCTAAATGATGTGAGTAATGCGATTCGTCGTTATTCTGCGAACTATTCTGCTGGTGAAGTAAAAACCAACGCAGGTATGATCGCGGTACGTATTGAGAACCAGTACTACCATGGTGATGAGTTCCGCAATATCCCAGTCAAGCTTGGGGCGAATGGCGCGAAGGTACTCCTACAAGACATAGCAACGATTAAAGACGGCTTCACAGAAGAAGATCGTTACTTCGAATACTCGGGCCAAAACGCAATCTACATGGCGGTTCAAGCCACGCGTGATCAAAACATCATTCCAGTTGCCGAATCGGTTCGCAACTTCATCGAAGCGAAGAACAAAACCCTACCTGACGACATTCAGCTCAAGGTGTTGGTTGATATGACCTATTACCTCAATGGTCGTCTCGACATGATGCTGAAAAACCTGCTTCAAGGTGCTGCGCTAGTTGCTATCATGTTGACGGTGTTCCTTCGTTTCCGATTGGCAATGTGGGTAATGCTGGGGCTGCCAGTGTGTTTCTTAGGTGCTGTGATGATGATGCCAATGCTGGGTATCACAGTGAACATTGTTTCCTTATTCGCCTTTATTATGGTGCTCGGTATCGTGGTGGATGACGCCATCGTGACCGGAGAAAGTGCCTACAGTGAGATTGAAGAAAAGGGCGGTGGTGTTGAGAACGTTGTGACGGGTGTTAAGCGCGTTGCGACACCTGCTACCTTTGGTGTGTTAACCACGATTGCGGTATTTGCCCCATTCCTACTCTCAAGCGGTATTGATAGTGCATTTTTCTATGGCATTGCGGGTGTGGTAATTCTGTGTCTTATCTTTAGCCTGATTGAATCTAAGCTGATTCTTCCGGCGCACTTGGCACACACCAATTTCACACCTATCAAGCCAGGTGGTTGGCGTGATGGCTTCAACAAGCGTTTCTTTGGTTTTGTAAATGGTCCATACCGTAGCTTTGTCAAAGCTTGTACACATTGGCGCTGGACGGTGTTCGCCTTCTTCTGTGGCCTACTATTGATCAGCGCTTCTTTAGTGAGTTCGAACTACGTGCGCGTAATTCCAAACCCGAAAGTACCAACGGATTACCCTGCGATCACGATTGAGATGAATGACACGGTATCGAGTGAGCAAACCATCAATGCGTTAAAAACCATTGAAGGAGTAATGCAAGACATCGAAAACCAGATCATTGATGAACATGGTCAGGGGATGATTCGTGACGTGCTTTCTTATAACCGTAGCCGTACTGAAGGTCGTATTCTCGTGCCACTCGTGGATGAAGAGCTACGCCCATTCAATACCTTTGAGCTTGCTCGCCGTTGGCGTGAAGCCATGCCTGTGATTCCGGGCATGAAGAGCTTTAAGATCCGTGAGCAAAGTGCGGGAGGCGGTGACCGTGATGAGTTTGGTTACCTACTATTTGGTTCGGACATTAACGAACTAAATGAAGCGGGTCGCTACTTGATTGGTCGCTTACAGCAAGAAGAAGGTCTGTACGATATCTCCTCTTCTATCGATTCTGGTAGTAAAGAAGTGTTGTTATCCCTTGCTCCTGTCGCTTATGACTTGGGCTTGGATCTCACCATGGTCGCAGAGCAAGTGGGTGATAGCTTCTATGGTGGTGAAGCGCAGCGTATTATCCGTGACGGTGAAGAAATCAAAGTTATGGTGCGTTACCCGCAACTTACTCGTGAAGCGTTCTCTTCTTTACGCTATGCAGTGATCACGACGCCAGCAGGCAAAAAGGTCATGCTTGGTGATGTGGTGAAGATTAGTGAGCAACCAGGGGTAAGCAGCATTCGTCGAGAGGGTGGTTATCAAACTGTGTATGTGTATGGTTCAATTGATGAGGAGTTGGTTGAGCCGCAAGAAGTAGTGAAGGTTATCGACGATAACATTCTGCCGGATATGAAGAAAGCCTTCCCAAGTGTGAAAACGGAATTGGGTGGTGACATCGAAGAGCAGGCAGCGCAACGTAATGAGCAAATCATGTTCTTTATTGCAGGCATGATCATCGTATACATCTTGCTCGCTGTGCCGCTGAAGAGTTACACACAACCGCTGATCGTTATGTCGGTGATTCCGTTTAGCTTAACGGGTGCGATTTGGGGGCATTTCTGGCTGGATATGGACATCAGTATGATGTCGACGTTTGGTTTGATCGCGGCAGCGGGTGTTGTTATCAATGATTCGTTGGTGATGACGGATTACGTTAACCAAGTGCGAGAAAAAGGCATGAGTATTAAGCAGGCGGTCGTTGAAGCTGGTTGCGCACGTTTTCGAGCGATAACGTTGACGTCGATTACCACCTTCGCAGGTGTTCTACCTATCATGTTTGAAACCAGTTTGCAGGCTCGTTTTGTTATCCCTATGGCAGTAGCACTTGGTTTTGCCGTTCTATTTGCAACTGTCCTTACCTTGATTTTGGTACCGTGTTTGTACCTGATGTTAGAAGACATTAAAAACATCTTCCGCATTGTGAAGCGATTCTTTGGTCGTTTGATTGGTAAGTTCAAATCACAGTCATCAAATACTGTCGGTAACGAAAGTGCGCAAAGCTAGTTTCACCTAAAGTGAAAATCTAAAGCAGCCTTCGGGCTGCTTTTTTTATGCCTTAAGCGAACTGGAATAGACTCTCTATACTATAGGTTGAGTGAATGATTAAATATTCATAAATTTACTTGGTTAATTTAACACTGTGTGTGTGAAATTCACCATGTAGCAGTTGGTGGGAAAATTAACCAAAACATAAGTTGTTGATATTTAAGGTTTAAAAAGTTGGCATCCTATGTGCAATGTATAAAGTGCAACCCAATGAACTGCTAATCCTTAAGGAGCTTATTATGCAAAGCGTATTTCTATCTACTCTAGGTCTTATTGCTGTAATGTCATCACCAATCGCTGCTGCTAACACTCTAGACAAAGAAGAGTGGAGTGCGGATCTACGTCAAGAATTTACAACAATGAAGCATGAGGCAGTAGCGGACATCGAACAAATGAACATGGACGCAATTGATGAACGCGATGACCGTATTGTTAAACACATCAAAGAACAACAAGCTCAACTGGTAAAGATCAAATGCCAGAAGACAGGGGCAACCAAGTCATAACCTCTGACCACAACGATTCCGTGTTAGTCACAAGGATGAGTGATTAACCAGAGTGCATCCGATACAAGTGTGGCGCTAGTGAGCAGTCTGCGTCAACCTTGTTGCTCTGTTTGCCAACCTATCAATTGGGTTGGCTTTTTTATGCCTGCTAATTGAAGAAGTTTAGCTAGAAGCTGGGGGTAAAGGTTAAGAGAAAATATGGCAGATAGAAAAAAGCCCGCGAAGAATACCTTCACGGGCGAAAAAAGGGCACCAAATTGGTGTCTATTCATTTTGGAGGTGGTCGAACGTCCATATCATACTGACAATAGGCTTGGTGAGAGGCTTACCACCAGTGCGACCAACGGGGCTAAAGTTAACATTGTTGTAATCATTGTTAAAATGTTAATTCTTCAATCAATGATTTCATTATCGTTAGTCCAGATTGTGAATGTGTTGTTTGTGTGTATTTTTACTGTGCTAAATGCCGCTTTTGATAATAAAACTTATCATGAGCCCCATGCCTATCATTTGAATTGGTTATATAAAACTCGACATACTGCATTCTCAACTGTTCATATTTGCACTTAATTCCACATAATAACCATGCTTTTGTTAAGTGTTTGTGTTGCTTTTAACGCTATTTGCCGAAAACAAAAAGAGCGGCCGAAGCCGCTCTTGTCCATATTGATAAGTTTACTTATCAGCCGTTTTAGATTTCTTCGTGTTTATGGACTAATCCGAAGTCGGCCAAAATGGCATACGCCGCTGGGATCATAAACAGAACTAACAGAGTAGAAGCAAAGATACCAAACACGATGGAGATCACCAGAGGTTGGATAACCTGTGCCTGCAAACTGGTTTCGGTGAGTAATGGGAGCAAACCAGCTGCAGTAGTCATCGATGTAAGGAATACGGCGCGAAAACGCTCTCGACTTGCTTTGACTACTGAGTCATGCACATTATCCCCTTCATCTACATGGTGGCGTATGTACTGAACCAACAGAATTGAATCGTTCACCACAATTCCTGCCAATGACACAAAGCCCATCATACTCGGCATGCTCAAAGAGTGGCCAAGCAGAATGTGTCCCCACACTACGCCAATAAAGGCAAGCGGGATTGCGAGCATCACCACGAATGGTTCTAGGTAGCTGCGGAATTGGTAACTCAGAATCGCAAACACGCCAAACAAACCAAGTAAGAAGCCTTTACCCATTGATGCGCCAGTTTCGGCGGTGTCTTTGGCTTCGCCTTCAAAATCAAAGCGAAGGCCAGGATACTTTTGCATAAGCTTTGGCGCTTCATCCTGTTGGAACTGACGAATGATGGCGGTCGAGTTGGCTTTTGTGTTGTCGATATCACCGAATACGCTCACAGTGCGCAAGCCATCAATGCGCTGGATTCTTACGTAGTTACGTTGGAAATCCAAAGTCGCAATGGTTGCGAGTGGAATTTGACTGCCATCGGACAAGATAATTGGGAAGTTTGCCAATTGCTGTAAGTCACCCGCTTGTGCTTTATCGAGGCGAACTTCGATGGAAATGTTTTCTACCCCAACTTGGATCTCGTCTGCGGTTTGGCCAAAGAAAGCCGCACGCAATTGATTGGCGATGAGCTGGCCGTTAATCCCATAAGCTTCCGCCCCCGGACGCAGTTTAACCAAGACTTCTTCTTTACCCATACGCATGTCATCCAACACGCCATGCACACCGTCAAACTCATTCAAGTATTGCTGAATGTCGATAGAGGCTGCTTTGAGCGCATCCAGATCATCATGCTTCGCTCGAATTTCAATAGCTCGTCCACCCGGGCCCATGGTCGGTTGTTTAAATACCAACGAGATAGGATCGGCAAGTTCACCAATGTCTTCGCGCCATGCATCGATAAATTCATCGATGAGTGTGTTACGACTCTCTGCGCCAAGCAAATCCAGACGTACCGTGGCAATATGAGGACCGGACTCATTTGCGTCGGCGTTAGCGTTAAATTGACTGGTGATATGTAGAACCAATGGGTTGCCGTCTTCCACTTTCTCTGTCCATTCTTTATCTAGCTTTTGAGCGGAAGCGACGATCTTATCGACGACAGCTTCCGTTTGAGATAGAGAAGAACCCGGAGGAAGAATAATGCGCGCTTCTGCAATGTCGCCATCCAACTCAGGGAAAGGTTGGAACTTGAGCAAACCACCTACTAACGTTGCGGCGGAGATAAGAAGCAAGGTAATTACACCTCCCATAAAGGCATAGCGATATTCAACTACTTTATCTACCGAATTGACCAATGTGGTGTTGCGGAAGTTTTCAAAAGAAGCGAGCAGCTTTTGTTTGAACTTTGGTGTCGTCTTCTCTTGTTTTTGCTTATGCAGTGAGTGAGAAAGGTGGTTAGGTAAGATCAAGAAGGCTTCCACCAAACTTAAACTCAATACGAGGATCAGAACTTGAGGAACCGCTTTAAGTACCGCCCCCATTTCACCTTGCAAGAATAACAAGCTACCGAAAATACACACCGTAGTTAAAAAGGAAGAGATAACCCCCGGCAGTACCTTTTTCACCCCTTTAATCACGGCATCATCGATCTCTTCTCCTCGGTCGAGGTGAGCGGCAATCGATTCGGCAATAACGATGGCATCATCCATCATGATACCGATGGCCATGAGTAACCCAACCAAAGACATGATGTTGATGGATAGGCCAAGTTGCGCCATCAAAAATAACCCACCCAAGAAGGCAACAGGCAAACCAGCCGCGACCCAAAAAGAGTAGCGAAAACTAAAGAACAACCACATGGTGGCGAAGACCAAAATGATACCCTGCCAACCGTTTTTGACCATCATGGTCAGGCGATCCCAAAGCACGGATGAAAGGTCATTGGTCATTTGTAGCATCACACCGTCTGGCGCGATGGCTTGTTGTTCTTCGACAAATTGAGCAACACGTTCTTTAATGCGCAGTGCATCGTCTTCTTTGTTTTTGCTGACTTTTAGTAGGGCAGACGGGTGGCCATCGAAGAGGACTTTTTGTTCGTCCAATTCAAATCGATCGGTAATCGTCGCAATGTCTCTTAAGCGGATGATCGAGCCATTTGGACCAGAGCCCACGACGATGGTCTCAAGTTCCTCTGGCGTCACACGGCGCTCGTCAAAGCGGATCAGAAAGTTCTTATCTGGCGTTTCAACATTACCACTTGGTAACTTGACGTTTTGACGACCAATTTGTTCCGCTATATCACCAACACTCAAGCCAAGTTGGCGAATGGCTTGGGTATCTAACTCTACTCTGAATTGGTGGTCTGAGAAACCGGCAACATCGACTAAAGATACATCATAGTCGAGCTTTAACGTGCGCTTAAGCTGTTCAGCATACGCTTTTAACTCCGGCCATGTGGTATCTGCGGTGATGGCGACATCCACAACAGGCTCATTCCAGTCGAGCTCTTGAACCACCGGAGACTCAATTTCTTGTGGGAAATCGTTTATCGAGTTGATCTGCGTTTGAACGTCGACCAGCATACGGCCGATGTCGGCTTCTTCATTCAGTTTTAAGATAAGACGTGCTGAGCCCTCAATTGCTTCACACTGAGTTTCTTCAATGTTGGCAAGTCCATCAACAGCATCTTCCATTCGGACACAGATGCTTTCTTCGACTTCTTGAGGGGAAGCGCCAGGGTATACCACACCAGCTAGGATGTAGGGCGGATCAAACTCAGGAAAGGTTTCACGCTTAATCGTGGAAAGTGAAGAAATCCCCAATATCAGCAGCGTTAGCATTAGCAAATTGGCTGCTGTAGGGTGCTTGGCGAAGAATCGGATCATGAATCAGACTCCTCAATAGTGGCTTCTGAATGTTCAGGTGATTCTTTCAACAGCATGCCGTTAATCGCAGGTAGCAAATCGTTGATGATCAGCTTCTGGCCTTGCTCAAGTTCACCATCAATCACCACTTGGTTATTGCGGCGGTATAGCACTTCAACCGTCATGACTTGCAGACGATTATCATCGCCCATCAGGTAAATCTTATCGCCATGAAGCGCACGCTCCGGTATGACCCAACTCGGGTTTTCTTGTCCCTCAATTAAGGCTCGAACAAACATGCCGTTAACCAATGGGGGAACAGAGGTTGGGTTCAGTGCACGGTAGTCTTGTTCAATCTCTAGAATCACACCAGCAGTTGCTTGGCTTGGATCGACGGTTTCACTGATGCGCGCAACTTTAGCAGACCAGCTTGCAGAAAGATTACCGCTGTTGAGTTCAATGTTGGCATGAATCGCATTCATATCAGGTTGTGGAATACCAGATTCATCACGAACAAACTCACCGATACTCGCCGCCAAAGTTTGCATGTCATGAATGGACAGTTGAGCTTCCACTTCCATGACATCAATACCATGCCCGGTTACCATGGTCTGTTGTAGGTTAACTACTTGGTTTTGTTCAATTTCAACTTCTGCAATACGCAAGTCGTAAGGAAGGGTGATAATGGTTTTATCAAGCGAACGTTTCGCTTCATCCACTTTTGAAGCATTGACCTTCACTAAGGCTTCTGCGACACGCTTTTCGTCTGGCATTAATCCGATTTGGTTTTCAATATCCAGTACTACCTTGCGTTGAGAGAGTGCGCTTTGTTCTTGTTGGTCCACATCCGATTGGGAGGTTAGGCCTTTCTTGCGTAGGTTTTGTTTTCGTTCCAACTCTTTATTGGCGATAACAAGACGATTAGCCTCTATTTTTAGTGTACTTTTGAGATTCGCTTCTTCTTGGTTCAGCTTAGCCAGAGAGGTTTGTGCAGACTTGAGGTCAGCTTGAGCTTGAACCAGTTTTAACTCGTAATCGAGTGGATCGATGCGCAAGATTTCCGTTCCTGCTTGCAGCACTTGTCCTTTTTCCAGTTGCGGGTAGCGGTAAACTACCTTGCCGGATACTTCTGCTATCGCTTTCCACTCGACTTTCGGTGCAATTTTGCCAAAACCGATAGCGATAGGAGCAATGGCTTTAAGTTCCAGTGGGATGGTTTCAACCAATCTTGCACGATCACTCGCTGGTTTTACGGGCAAGTCAGGCTTAAGGCTAATAGCCAAAAACAGAATGACGACCCCAACAGCAAGGGCAGGAAAGAAAAGCAATTTTTTATTCATTTTCATATTGGTCGCCCGAGTCTAAAAATCCATGTTTCATCAGTTGTATGTTGTGTTCGAATAATCGGTTCAAGAAGGCTTCTGAGAGTTCGATACCGTGAATGGCTAGGAGTGCAGGTGGTGCCATAAAAGGAAATACCATTAAGCTGATATAAGAGACGCGACAAAGTTGAGGGTCTGCGTCTTTTCGTAAAACGCCGCTTTCGACCAACTTATCAAAGAGAACGCCTTGCATTGGCTGGCTGATATCAGCGAAGACTTTCTCGAGTAATTTGCGTTGAGTCTCGGAGGGGGGCATGTGCATGACTTGGGCAATCAAGCGTGGAAACTGTGGCACCTTGATCATTTCGCGGTAGTAAGTACGCATTAAATCGAAGAAGTTTCGCTCGTTGCTGTCAGCTACCAGTGCTTGCATCTGTTTTTGCATTGGCGACAGGGTTTCGCGCAACATGGTCTCAAACAAGCCTTCTTTGTTGCCGAAGTAGTAGCGAATCATCGCTACATTCACGCCAGCTTTCTGTGCGACTAGGCGAGTTGACACCTTGTCATAAGCCATAATGGTGAAGAGTTCGCGCGCATGGAAAATGAGTTTTTCCCGCGCATCGATTTTGTCTGTAGGTCTTCCCGCCCTGCGATGAGCTTCCGTCACAATCTTCTCTCAAGATATTCAACATTTGATTAATTATAAGACGCTGATTTCTCATGCGACATACGAAAAATTAATCAGTATTTAATCAAGTGATTAATTTTTTTCTAAGAAAGTAAACGATACATTACGACTGATACTTTCTATATGAGATTACTTGCAATTAGGAGTGTATTTGGGGCTTGTTGTCACATATATCACTGAATATGTTATTCGTTGTACAAATAAATTGACTGTATCTTATTGATTCAATAGAGTTCATTACTCAAAATTTTTTATAAAAATCATACGGTAGTGGATAATATGAAGAAAATTTTTCTTGCAGTGGTATTAATTGCATTCGCAACGCCCTCTCTTGCTTCAAACCTCTGGAAAGACTGTGGTATAGGTCACTGGATTGCAGGCCCAACTCTGAAAGGATTTCCTGCACTAACAACCAACATTGTTTGGGATTTAGGAACGACGGCGACGACTTCACATGTTTCTACGCCTGAAATCTGTGCTGGCCCATTTTGGGCTGCAGCAAAATTTATTAATGATACTTACCCGCTAATCGAGCAGGATACAGTTCAGGGAAGTGGTGAACATATGATGGCGATGCTAGATATCTTTGAGTGTGATAACTCAGTACGCCCAGAAATCGTTAATGGAATTCGTCAGGATTTCGGCAAAATGATTCAAGATGCAAACTATGTAGGCTCTACTCAAACTGAGAAAGCGCAAAACTACTACAACGTTGTAGTGAAAGAAGTTAGCCAGTTTGCAAATCAATGTAACGTTGCATAGCGTTTACTTTCTTTTTTAAAGGAGCGCCACGAAAGCGCTCCTTTTCTTTTTATAATTGCAGTTTACTAGACCCCATGCTCAAACCTTTGTCATCTATTGCCTACTTATCTTTTGTTGCTTTTCTCCCTGTTAACGCTAGCGCTTCACCTATCGATAGCCAAAAGGCTGCAATTGTCGAACAGCTAGGAAACCACCCTCAATGGTTAAAGCTCCTACACTTTCAAAGGGGCGAAAGTTTGATTGAGTCGGATGCGTTTTTCTTTGCGCCTGAAGGTCGCGTGAACCCAAAAGCGGAGTTGCTTGCAACATTAGGAGAATTTGAAAACGACGCCAATCGAACAAATCAGGAGCTTGCTCAATGCCGTTTCCCTGCACGATATCTATGGTTGAAAAAGCAATTAGGAACTCAATTCTCTGCGCCAAAAGTGCGCTGCGAAAAGCTCGAAGGTTGGCAGGAAGAGAATCAACTAGATTCGATTAGCTTGATTTTTGTGACGGGGTATATGGGAAACCCTGCGTCTTTCTTTGGTCATTTATTGATGAAGTTGAACAAAGAAGGACAATATTACAGCTCAAAAACACCTCTACTCGATAGTAGCGTTAACTTTGGTGCAAATACGGGGCATAGAGACAATCCAATCAAGTATGTGACCTATGGACTTTTGGGAGGCTACAGTGCGAGTTTTAGCCAAGAGGATTATTATCGGTATGAGTTTGGGTATGCTGAAGGAGAGCAGCGTGAGCTTTGGGAATATGAACTAAACCTAACGGAAGATGAGCTCAAATTACTGGAATCTCACCTTTGGGAGTTGCAAGGCAAAGAGTTTCGCTATTACTTCTTAGATGGGAACTGCGCGACTTATATGGCTAGTTTCATTAGCATTGTTCTGGAAGAACCTTTACTCAAAAATGTTCAACCTTGGGACATGCCTCTAGATATCTTCAAGGCGCTGCCAAATAAGCAACATAACAACCAACCTTTAGTGAAATCGATCGACAAAAGAGAGTCGAAGTACTCTCGCATTAAAGATAAATATTTAGCACTCACGGGGCGTGAGCAAGAAGCTGCTAAAAGTTTGACGATTGATAAAGTGCTCTTTGCTAACAATTCATACGCCCAGCTCTCATCTTATGAGAAGAGCCGAGTGCTAAACGTGATGTTTGACTATTATGAGCTAACGATAGTTGATGGCAGTGAAAGTGAAGCGAATCTTGCCAAAAGTCGAAAAGTTAAGCTGATGCAAGAAAGGCTTAAACTGCCAGCTTTAGATTTGGAATGGGAAATGTCCAAATCTGCACCGCCACATCTCGCACAAAACCCGATGAAAATAGGTTTATCTACAGGCTACAACTCAGAATTGGGTGGATTTGGTCAACTCAATTTTAGGGCCGCATATTACGATTATCTTTATCTCGAGACTTCTCGTTTTAATGATTCAAATGCCACATTTTTTGATGGAAATGTAAGGTTTTCGAATCAAGACATTTGGTTAGATAAATTTGATGTATTCAATGTTTCGACATTGAATATCCGACAAGTTGACTTGTTTGAAGACAGTCAATTTGCATGGAGTACGCGTTTCACGATTGAACAGAAAGACTTAAGTTGCAATGACTGCGAGCGTGCTCGTTGGTTTGGCTCGCTAGGAAAGGCAGCCAAACTCAATGGCGCCATTTCTTTTTACGCCATGCCAGGAGTGAATGTCGACCTATCAAACTATAAAGACTCAGAGCTAAACATAACCTTTGGTGCGTTGTATACCGCTAGTGAATATTGGAAAACACATTTGAAGTTGATGCCTGCTTCCAGTTTAGGGGCTGATTCAAAACAGAAATTATTGATAGATTGGGAAAGCAGGTTAGGGAATGCAATGGACTGGGATTTGAGATTAAATGTTAAGCATAATAAGGGCAGTGAACTTAGCATGAGTTATACTCACTACTTTTGATAGAAGTGAGTATTTAAAAATACAACCTCAGTTGAGTTATAATGAAACTGATTTGTCTATCATTAGTCTACTTTATTATAGTAAACCGAAGAAATAACACTATCACCATTTAGAAAACTCTAATTCGACTCTATATCAATTACCATTCTGTATTATCGTATTCATGAGATAACAAAATGACTTGGGAATTTATAGAAAGAAAAGATGGCTTCGATTACATAACAGTAAATAATAAATCAGCTAACGAACTGGAAAAGTTTCTTAGTAAAAGAATTAGTTTCCCTGTTTCGTTATTTAATACAAAAAAGATAAATATCTCGAGACAGACACTTGTTATGCTCTCCTCTCTAAACGAGTATGATCAAAAGCAAGTAGTAAAAGAAATATATTTTGTCTCAGCCAATCCAAACGCTAAATCTGTTGTTAGACACAAGCGAAATCCATTGCTAAGGATTTTTCGTACGACCTATCCATTCAAAAACTACCACTATCTAATAACGTGCGTCCTAAAGGATGGAAAGGTTGTTATTCATGATATTGCGTTCGATGAAACGTTGCATGGGGCAAACGTTAGTGTGCATTCAAAGCAAAGAACTCAAATGTACCACGTTCAGAAGAAATTCGGTGCAAATGGGAAATATGACGGAACTCAAAACGTAAATGAGGCTGAAGCACTTATGGCTGAGTGGGATAGCGCGGGTTCGAGGTTTACTCAAAACATAAATACTCTACATGCCACTGTAAATGGAATGCTCAACCAATATGATAAAGCTGCCAGATTAATGGGGATTCATACTCAAGTCGCCTATAACGAAGATAACCCTAGAGAGTATACACTCTTTCACAACCCTACTGATGGCTCTAAACTAGATCTTATAGAGTGTACATTCGATAAGACTTGGAAAACTTCCCATAATGCACAACATCTTGCAGCAGTGATGAAACAGTGTGCTAAAAATGGTCAACCAGTAAAGTGGACTGTACATAGTCAAGGTGCGATTATATTCAACTCAGCGTTGGTTCATGTGAGGAAAAACAATCCTAGTTTGAAGCTAAGCAATCAAGAGCTTGTTGTTCATGCTGGAGGAACAAATACCAAGACGTTGGGACGAAACGCGGAGCGTATAGGCTTAAGAATCAACAGCGCTAAAACACGTACAAATCCATTTGATATCGTCCCAAATATTGCTGCAAGAGAGAATAAATTGACATGTAGTAGTTTGGTAAGGTGTTGTAAGTTTCTAGGGTTAGTTATGAATGGGGAGATTACAGAAAGTCCTCATACGTTGCCTTACTTTGGTGTTGAATCTTACCGAAAGCAGTTAATAATGTCTGGAAACAAAAATACCTTAAAAAGGTTAAAATGTGTCAATGAATATATGAAAATTCGGAGCGTTTAATGAGTTTTTATCAGTTGCTCAAGGATGGATTTCGGGGTAAACCTGATTTTTCTAAATCTCTACCAATACACTTTAGCATTGACGATATGGTAGTTTCATTTGAATGCCCGAGTAATGTTAAAGAATATGAGATATTTTATAACTCTTTTATTTTATCTAATTTTCCTAAGGTTTTATCTATAGAAGAGCACGAGAAATTAGTTCAAATTGCTTATTTTTACTTTTCATTTGGTAACATTTTTCCTAAATTTATAATAAGCAATCTAACAAATGAAGGCGTTTTTATTAGACTAAAGATTAAAAACTTTGATAATAACGTAGAAAATATAGAAATTTTATCTGAAGAATTGGAAAAGAACTACATAAACTATTATCATGATCCCAGTCCAAGTGAAACTTCATTGAGGGGCAAGCATACATCGATTATGAGTGAAGCTATAGATTATGCCAATAGTCGATGGGGAAATAATCCAAAAGATATAGATTTTAAGAAAAAAAGAGACGATTATTTATTAGTAAGACTACTAAGAGGATTTCCTCCGATTAAATGTGAACTTGTAAATATAGGTCAGCATACTTACTCTAAATACTCAGAAGGTGATCTTGAAAGAAAGCTGAGATATATGAGGTCTTATAATACTCCAATTAGGGATGGTTATTTTTTAAGTATAGAATTCATATATATTTCTGAAGGTAGTCTTTCAAAAAGAAAATTGTTAGATTGGATCAATCAATCAGATAATGGTTTTGAAAAAGACTTTCTAGAGAAGCTTGAAATCTCTGGTTTTATTGAATCTTGTTCTGAAGATAAGTTGAAAATTGTATTTGAAAATAGTGAGATAATTAAAAATTAATTTATATTCACTACTGATAACTTTAAACATATACTGCTTGGGTTAATTATATTTAGCCTCAATGCTAATTTTGTGTTTAGTTGTTGTGAAATTTCACAAATCAAGTGTTAAATAAATACTATGGTATTATTTAGCACGAGCAACAGTCTTTTGACATATTAACCCCAGCTCAACACTCGCCAATTCGGTCTATCAGCGTGCTCTTTCAGGCGAAGGCATGGATTAACCAGGTAAGCGTAATCCGCATACTCGCACAGTGGTAAGTCGTTGACCGAATCCGTGTAGAAATGGATTTCTGAGTAGTTGTCAGGCTGAGTTTCTAACCACTGTTTTAAGCGCGTTACTTTGCCTTCTCGGTAACTAGGGATTCCGTCGATTTCTGCGCTATAACGGTTATCAGCCACTACTAAGTCAATCCCGAGAGCGTTAGGAATACCGATGCGTTGACCAACCGCTTCTACCAAAAAAGTGACGCTGGCCGAGATGATGACCATATCTATCTCATCACCAGACAGTTGTTCAATCAGTGTCTTGGCTTGAGGGAACTGTTTAGCCAGAATATGGTTTTCAACGCACTCTTCTACCAAGGCGTTTACCTGTTCAATAGGCATGTTTTCTAGCGGCTTGATGGAGAACGTGAGGTAATCTTCCATGTCCATTTTGCCTTCGGCGTACAAGCCCATTAGGCGCAGATCTTCCTCAATAAAGTTAGGCTCAGTTGCGATGCCTTTCTCGACCAAAAATTCATTCCAAATCATTGCACAATCAGCGTTGATTAAGGTCTCATCCATATCAAAAACATACAAAGGCTTGGACATATTTGGCTTCTCACAGTTTGGGTTGAGGTCGATGTAACTTGTTGCTCAGTATAGAGCGAGGCTTATGAGTGTGTGAGGTATGCTAACGATAAACTGTGACGGTTTCGTTGCATTTTCTCGGACTATCACAAAACTTAGTTTCAATGATTAGGGGTGAAGCATTTCTGAGTTGGGGTTAGAGAGCTACAATAGAACTTTCGAATCTAATCTCATTCTTGTGTACTGAATACAGTAACGCTTTTGAGCGATAATAGAGTCACTCGCAAAGCGAACGTTAAGAAAAATACAAAAAGAAACCCCGATATGAACCAGTATGTAAATGATCCATCCAATTATCAGTTGTTAATTAAAAACTTGCTGTTTTCCCCAGTTGCTTTCAACCCCAAGCAAGAAATCGTCTATGCGAACCACCGTCGTCACAGCTACAAAACGTTTCATGACCGTGTGAAACAGTTTGCTAACGCGCTGACCAAAATGGGTGTGAAGAAAGGTGATACGGTTGCGGTAATGGATTATGACTCGCACCGTTATCTGGAATGTTACTTTGCCATCCCAATGATTGGTGCCAAGCTGCACATGATCAACGTGCGCTTGTCTCCAGAGCAGATCCTCTACACCATCGACCATGCAGAAGACGATATTATCCTGATCAACGAAGAGTTTCTGCCAATTCTAGATCAGATCAAAGGCCGCATTGACACGGTCACGCGTTACGTGGTTTTGCGCGATAACGATGAATGTGAATACGAGCGCCTTCTGGAGCAAGAAAGCACCGAATACAACTTCCCAGATTTTGATGAAAACACCGTGGCCACGACCTTCTATACAACGGGAACGACAGGCTTCCCGAAAGGTGTGTTCTTTACTCATCGCCAGCTAGTTCTGCATACACTTGGCATACTGAGCACAATCGGCACCAATGCGTCGCAAGGTCGATTGCATCAAGGCGATATTTATATGCCGATTACGCCGATGTTCCACGTGCACGCCTGGGGACTTCCTTACATGGCGACCATGCTTGGCGTTAAGCAGGTCTACCCTGGCAAGTATGTACCTGATGTTCTGCTTAACTTGATTGAGCAGGAGAAGGTGACATTCTCGCACTGTGTGCCAACCATCCTGCATCTGCTGTTGAGCTCGCCAAAATCCAAGTCTATTGATTTCTCGGGTTGGAAAGTTGTGATTGGTGGGGCTGCCCTGCCAAAAGCATTGTGTAAATCGGCACTCGAGCGCGATATTGATGTGTTTGCGGGTTACGGCATGAGCGAAACAGGACCCATTTTGTCTATTGTTCAATTGACTCCAGAGCAGCTTGAACTCGACCTCGATCAGCAAGCGGAATATCGCTCGAAAACCGGTAAGAAAGTCGCGATGGTAGAAGCTCATATTGTCGATGATGAAATGAACAAACTTCCTCACGACGGTGAAACTGCAGGGGAAATTGTTGTTCGTGCACCTTGGCTAACGCCGAACTATTACAAGGACAACAAGAACTCTAAAGCGCTTTGGCGTGGGGGCTATCTGCATACGGGCGATGTCGCGCATATCGACGATGAAGGTTTTATCAAGATCACTGACCGTGTAAAAGACATGATTAAGATTTCTGGTGAGTGGGTAAGCTCTCTAGAACTAGAAGACATTCTGCATCAACACCAAGCGGTTTCCGAAGTTGCAGTCATAGGTATGCCACACGATAAATGGGGCGAGGTGCCACTAGCGTTGGTGACGTTGAAAGAAGATGCTGAAGTGACAGAGAAAGAGTTGTTAGGCTTTGCGAAAGACTTTATCACGAAAGGTATTCTTGCCAGAGAAGCGCTACTACTCAAAGTGAAGCTGGTGGAGGAGATTGCCAAGACCAGTGTAGGTAAAGTGGATAAGAAAGAGTTGCGTAAACTTCATCTGTAAAGTAGTGACGCTGTTTGAGTCCAACCCATAATATTCGGCCCCGACACAGGTTATCTGTCGGGGCCGTTTTCTTATCTAATTGGAGAGAAGGGCTTGGGTTATGTAGTTAAACCAAACCTTGCTCTTTCGCCATGTGGTTGGCGATGCTCGGCGCTTTCCAAATGCTTGGCAGCAGTATGAAAGACACGGGCACGGCAGTAATCACGATGAAAGATTGCAATGCGGAGATACCGCCTGAGCCCATCGAGATAAGCGCGATAGCCACGACACCCATCATTAAGCCCCAGAATGAGCGAATCACGGCATTGGGTTCAGTAGAGCCTGTCATTACCACACTGATGGTGTACGTCATCGAGTCACCGGTTGTCACGATGAAGGTCGTAGTCAAGATCAAGAACAATACCGAAATCACCATTGGGAAAGGCAGCTCAGAAGTAATAGCAAGCAGAACCGCAGGCAGGTTGAAGCCTTCAAATGCGGATGAAATCAAACCTGGGTTTTCTAGCTCGAATGCCAAACCACTGCCGCCAACAATGCTGAACCAGAAGCAGGTGATTAAAGGCGCAGCGATGCTGATAGACAGGATCAACTGACGGATGGTACGGCCACGTGAGATACGCGCGATGAAGATTGCCATCATCGGGCCGTAACCAATGAACCAGCCCCAGAAGAACACGGTCCACCAACTTAGCCACTCCGTGTCGCCACGATATAGTGCCATTGGGAAGAAGTTATCGACCATGCGGCCAATACCCTGTACATAACCATCAACAATAAAGCTAGTTGGGCCGAAGAACAATATGTATCCAATCAAAGCCACAGACAACACGATGTTGTAACGGCTCACAAGCTGAATGCCTTTACTCACACCGCTTAGCGCTGACAAGGTGTACATAAGGATTGCAGCCACAATCACCATGCTTTGGGTGATAAAGGTATCAGGTAAACCGAACAGAGAGTTCAATGCGTAACTGATTTGCAAACCAAGGAAGCCGATAGGGCCAATAGTACCTGCCGCAACGGCAATGATGCTGCATGCATCTGCTACATCACCAATCCAACCATTAATGGCCTTGTCGCCAAATACAGGGTAAAGCAGAGTACGCGGTTTAAGTGGCAAGCCCTTATCGTAGTGAAGGTGCATCAAAACCACAGAAGAAAGACAGCCTAAGATTGCCCAAGCAAGGAAGCCCCAGTGCATGAAAGACTGAGAAAGTGCATTGATTGCAGAAGCTTTTGGTGATGCATCACCGTATAGCGGTGGCGCAGAAACAAAGTGAGCGATTGGCTCAGCTGCGGCCCAGAAAACACCGCCCCCCCGCGAGTAGGGTACAAAGTACGATCGACAACCATTTAAAGGTATCGATATCTGGTCTCGCTAAACCACCCAAGCGCACGTAACCCGTACGACCTAGCGCAATAGCCAAACCAATAAGGAAATTCAGAAGGAGTAATACTTGCCAGAAGGCACCGAAGTATTGAGTCGCAAACCCGAAGCCTGCGTTAACCATTGCGGTCAGAGAGTCTGTATTCGTCAGAGCAAGCAATACAAACACGGTGAGGAAGCTACCACTTAACCAGAATACAGGGTTAGTGAGTTCAAGGCGCTTTAGAAGGGAAGGAGGATGGATCGCAGAATAGTCTGCCTCCTGAATAGGAGCATGAGAGGCGGCGTTCGTCATATTTGACATAATTACTTCGCTTTTTAGGGCTCGGAAGCCGTGCATTTCCCTCACACCAATAGCTCGAAAAGTGTGAGGATGATCAAAAAGCCGCTGATACTAGCACGTTGAGAAGCTCAATATAACCGCAGAGCGCGATTAATTGTCGATCTCTAAAGTAAATAACTGATTTATGGAATGAGATTATTTGCGTGAAGTGCGCCGCATTTCATACGTAAATGACATTTCCCTTATTTTTGTAAGGACACCTCAGGATTACATTGAGCCAACCTGTTCTAATAAAAATTAAAGGTCTTACCCTATGGCTCAAATTGAACTCAACGGGACGTGGCAGCTTACCTCGCCACATCGTCCAGATATCGATATTCCTATGACTCTGCCCGGTGACAATGTGTCTGCATTGTTACAAGCAGAGCTCATCCCGAATCCTTATTTTGCTGATAATGAAGCGAAAGTTCGCTGGATTGAAACGTGTGATTGGCACATTTCGCGTCAGTTTGATGTTGACGACCCCTTACTTTCTGCCAAACAAGTGTGGATGACGCTCACCCGTGTAGACACCTTAGCGACCTTTTATATCAATGGTGAGCAAGCACTAACTTGCAGCAACATGTTTGCCCAGCAACGCATTAATATCAAACCTTACTTAAAACAAGGCACTAATACGATTCGAGTTGAGTTTGCCCGTGTGGATTTAGAAGGGCTAGAACGTGCGAAGAAATTGCCGTTCCCTATTCCTTCGGCGATGGGGAACAACCAGATCCCGCACATGAATTTGATTCGCAAAACCCAATGTCACTCGGGGTGGGACTGGGGCATTTGTCTGATGGTGTCTGGCATTTATGACCCGATTCAAATTGATGTAGTGAACGATTTGTGGCTCAAAGCATTCTCTACAGAGCAACAATGGCAAGCTGACGGTAGTGTGCTGGTTGATGTATTGGTTGAAGTAGAAACCGATACTCAACCTCATGATATTTCGATTGAATTTGACGGTCAGCGCCAATCGATTCAAACCGAAGGAAGTGGTCACTATCACTGCCAGTTCCATATTACCGAGCCAAAACGCTGGTGGCCTGCGGGCTATGGTGAAGCTTACCTTTACCCAATGACAGTATCTTGTGGTGATCAATCTCTATCACGCAAGATTGGTCTGAGAGAGTTGAGCTTAAACAACCAAGCTGATGAACATGGCTCGGCGATGGAGTTTGTTGTCAACGGCACACCAATCAATGCCAAAGGCGCAAACTGGATTCCGGTGGATGCAATGCCGGGTCGTGAGTGTGAAAACCGCTATCGTGCGTTATTGCAAAGTGCTGTCGATGCCAATATGAACATGATTCGAGTCTGGGGTGGCGGCCAATATGAGAGCGAAATTTTCTACAACCTGTGTGATGAATTGGGTCTGTTGGTCTGGCAAGACATGATGTTCGCTTGCTCGCTGTATCCATCTGATGATGATTTCTTAAAAGACGTGGAACAAGAGCTGCTGTTCCAAATCCCGCGTTTGAAAGAACATCCTTCCATTGCGCTTTGGTGTGGTGACAACGAAGTGATTGGTGCAATTGGTTGGTACGACGAATCCAAGCACAACAAAGTCAAATACACGGTGAACTACGATCGTTTGAATCGAATGATCGAACAAGTCATTGGTCAGCAAGACGATTCACGTCGATTTTGGCCAAGCTCGCCTTGTAACGGCGAGCTGGATTTTGGCGATGCGTGGCACGATGACAGTAAAGGCGACATGCATTTCTGGGACGTTTGGCACTCAGGAAAATCGTTTAATGCTTATCTAAACATCAATCCACGATTCTGTTCCGAGTTTGGTTTCCAATCTTGGCCTTCGTTTGCTGAAGCAAAACAGTTCGTACCAGAGCAGGACTGGAATGTTACCTCACCAACGTTTGAGCAGCACCAAAAGAACCCGCGCGGTAACAGCATCATCACTGAGATGTTTACTCGCTACTTCCGTTTCCCTTCCGGCTTCGAGCAAATGTTGTACCTCAGTCAAGTGCAACAGGCGATAGCAATCAAAACCGCTTGTGACCATTGGCGCGCGATCTCTCCAGTATGTCGTGGCATGTTGTACTGGCAATTAAACGATAACTGGCCAGTGAGTTCATGGTCCAGTTTGGAGTACAGCGGCCGTTGGAAGCAATTACATTACCATGCGAAACGCTTCTTTGCGCCACAGTACTTGGTGTTCTCGGAGCATACTGGCAAATTGAGTCTTCACTTGTTAAATGACGCCAAAGAATCAGTTGATGTGAGTGCGCAATTGCATTGGGTGAACTGGCAAGGTGAAGTGAAACAAACTTGGTCGTTAGAGCGCACCGTTTCCAATGACAGCAACACCATTGTTTGGCAGTTGGATGAGCAGTTTGATGCGTCTGAGTTGGCATCGGGTTTCTTCTACGTAGACGGGCAAGTAAGGCAAGAGAGAATCACCAACACTTGGTTTAGTACTCACGAGCTAAAAACATTGCCAATGGAAAGAGCGAATATTGAAGTAACGATTGAAGCCAATAAAGTCACGCTCGTTGCCGATAAGCCAGCGTTCTTTGTTCATCTTGAATGTGATACAGCTGGACGCTTTGACGACTCAAGCATCACGCTATTGGCGAACCAACCTGTCACCGTGGAGTTCTTTGGTGAAGATTTAGCAATGATGGCGGAATCGCTACGCGTCTACCATCTAATGCAATAGCGTTGATTCAGAACCAAATAAGGGGCGCAGTGTCGCGCCCCTTATCATACATTTTTAAATATATTCACGGTTTCGAATTCTAGGCTGCATGAACTCATTGCCGACTTGATGGAATCGATATAGAACCAAATCGAGTAGCCCATCAAAACAGTATTCCACCATTGGATTTTTAAATATTATTGTCGCTGGCGCTTTGAAGAAAGTGACTTTTCTATGGTGATAGAAATCTCTAATGAATATATCTATTAACAGTTGTTTGATTACTGGTTCATGTACCGGGAGGTGAATGATAGCATTCCCGGTAAGTTGGATAATGTCTTGAACGAGAAACTTTAAAATCGAGCGGCCTAGTTGCCATAAGCTAAGAATTCGAAACTCCCCGCCTAACTCTTGGTAAATAAGATGCCCAACTAACATTCCTTCACAGTAATAAAGACGAGCTTTACTTGTCTCTGCATTAAACTGTTTGATGGTGTCTTGTAACCCACCCGGAGTAATGAGCTGTTTATGCACAGTATTGATTTGCTCATACTCTGATGGGCTAACTTGGCTAAGAAAACAGCTCTTTACATCGGTAACTTGGTACTGATACACAATGTCTTTAAAGCTCAGATAGATGTTTTTACTTTGAGATGCCTTAACTTGTTTATATTCATTTGAAGTGTATTGATATTTTTCACCAAGGTAATGAGCAAAGGCTAACCGCTTTAGAAGGCTAGGAGTGACTTTTCCACTTTCCCACTGGCTAAGCGTCGACTGATTTAAGCTCTCAAAAAGGCTATAACTTCTTGCTAGTTCATCTGCTAATTGTCCTTGTGTTATTTCCCTCTCTCGTCGAATCGCAGTCACAGCATGCGAAAATTCTAATTTACTGATCATACACCTATGTCCTGAACTCATTATATTTGTACTTGTTATAGGGGCTGCTCCTTGATGAGCCTAAGCCTTATGTTCTTGATTTTTTGGTGAGATACATCATTTCATCGGCACGATGAATTAAGCTTTGGTGGTTATCGCCATCGTGTGGATAACGCGCAATACCAATGCTCAGACCAATTTCAACTTCGTGGAAGTCAAGCAAAATGGGTGCACTACAAACCTGAAGAAGTAGAGCTTTGAAACGTTCTATCTCTTCAAAGTTATCTATGTTTGGTAGGCAGAGAATAAATTCGTCCCCTCCGTTTCTAATTGCAAACTGCGTGTCTGATAACAGGCCTAAGATACGATGAGCCGTGATTTTAAGAACTTCATCGCCATAGACGTGCCCATATGAGTCATTAATTTGTTTAAAGCCGTCTAGGTCGATATAGAGCAGTGCGAAAGTCTCATTGTGTAGCTTCGCTTGTTCAAACTGTTGATCGAGAAGTTGATTCCCTTTAAATCGAGATAAACAGTCGGTGAGTTCATCTATCTCTAGTAGCCTAAGGAGCCTCTGTTGAACTTCATTTTGTTGGCTTCGGTAGTTGTTGAATGCTTTTTCTATGGCTTTGAGCCCCTGAAACACGAAGAAGTTAAAAAGGTATAGCATGCTGTATTGAAAAACAAATGAATAGGTATCTATTTCTCTCGATGGATTTTTAACTATCGCGGATAGGTCTATGTGAAAATAGATAAGTGATGCCAGACCATAAATGAATAAGGACCAAATGAAGCCTAGCTCCATCAGGACAAACAACAAATTTACGGTTAACAAAGAAGAGAAGACGAGTTGGCTGCCCCAAAAATAATAGACATAGAAGCTAAGCGAGAAGCCAAAAATTAGAGCTATGATGATTAGCTTTTGATTCGGGGAGGTGTTTAAGGCTTGTCCAAACCAAATATACAAGCTGCAGATAAATGCCGATAGCAGGTAAGGAATGTAAGTGATAGTCGGTTCATTCCTGTACACACTCACCACTAAGGTAACAGCAATCCCCAAGCTCGTTAAGCAAACATAGTAAAACGCAAATACCCTATCTAAGGAAGTTCTTTCCATACAAACATCTCTGAGGAGCAACGAAGGCGAAGTAGAGGTCGATTTTTATCTAGTATCGATGTTTGTTTTTTTCCAATGAAACAAGGAAATACGCTGGTAATTCTATCTTTAAGGGTAGCCAAAGGTTTGTATTAACACTTCATTTTCCCAAGCACACTACACCGACCTTTATAGAATTACTCGATACAAACCGCCGTTTTTATAAACCATTTTATTGTTCGAAGTTGCATAACACTATTCGGTTTTCGGGAAAATGGCTCGATCTCAATATGCTTATAGAAAAAGTGAGCGGCTATACTGGTGCCAATGTAACCTTGAGCTCGGCCCGAGTGCCTTTAGGAAGGAGATGGCGGCTGTTTTAAAGCCACTATCTTTAGTTAGGTATATATGGGGGAGGTGCTTATCTTATCTTGTTGAAAATGCGAGAGCCGATTGCGTATCCAATGTAAAAGAGCGCTGCTAGCGTGATGAATGCTGAGACGTAAGCAAAGAAGTGATTCAAACCCAACCCAAAAGCTAGGGTGAAGGCAATGCCATTCACAGCTTCCAACGGAATTTTGTACCATGCTGAGTGCACGGTAGAACCGAATAGAATAAGAGTGCCGATTAAAAAGAGGGTGCCAACCATAAGGCCTGCCCATCTGCTGCTGTTCATGTGTTTTCTCAAGGGTGAACGAGTACGTAACAAAATATTTCAGAGATGTCATTATACAACTGAGTACGGGGAAAGGTGGTAGCGATATTTATGCAAATAAAGTAAGAGGCCACCGAAGTGACCTCTTTTTAACCGTTTGGCGTTTTAATTAGCCAATCCATTTAATGAAGTAGGGGATGATGAGCGCGTTCGCTAAATCGATAAAGAAAGCGCACACCAGTGGCACGATGATAAAGGCTTGGTGTGAATTACCGTACTTTTGCGCTACCGCCGACATATTGGCCATCGCAGTTGGCGTCGAGCCTAAAGATATTCCACCAAAACCAGAACACACTACCGCCGCATCGTAGTTTTTCCCCATCAATGGGAACACAACGAAGATTGCGATGCAGATTGCCACCAAAAATTGCGCGCCAAGAATAATAAAGATCGGTCCCGCCAAATCAACCAGAGCCCAAAGTTGCATGCTCATTAATGACATTGCCAGGAATGCTCCAAGCGCCATATCGGCAATTAATGCAACAGCAGGCTTCCTTGCTGGCCAACGTGTGCCTGTAATACGAGGGTACGATGCTGGAATAACGTTAGAAATCAAAATACCGGCGAACAAACAGGTTACAAACAGCGGAAGTTCGAGACCTAAGCTACTGACCCCTTCATTCAAAATCGCACCCAATATGATACAAACATGAATCGCGAGCATCGCATCTAAGAAGTCGTAAGCATTGATGGATGGCTGAGGTTCATTTTTCGCGGTGCCAACGTCCATCTCTTCCACTGTGGTGGGTTTGAGGTTGTGCTTGTTTATGAGGTATTTCGCAATTGGGCCACCCATCAAACTTGCTAAAATTAGACCAAATGTTGCGCTGGCAATACCGATTTCCATTGCAGTATTAAGATCGAAGATCTCAGCAATTCTTGGTGACCAAGCTATGGCTGTTCCATGGCCACCAATTAACGATACAGTACCACTTAACAAGCCGACTGCTTCTGGTTGTCCAAGCATGGTAGCAATACCAATCCCTGTTAGGTTCTGAACTAGCATATAGCCGATGGTCACTGAAAGAAGAATCAGTAGAGGCTTACCGCCTTTGAACAAGTCTTGCAGGCTGGCGTTGATGCCGATAGTGGTAAAGAAGTAAACCAAAAGTAAGTCACGAGTTGCTAGATCGAACTGTACATCTATCTGAGTGACGTAGTGGAGAATAGTGAATAGCACAGAGACCAAAATGCCTCCGGACACAGGTTCTGGAATGCTAAACTCTTTGAGAAATGAGCTTGCCTGAGTTAAGCGCCTGCCCAAAAATAAAACGACGATCCCAAGGGTCACCGCGAGAAAAGATTCGACTTGTAATACGCCGTCGACAAAATTCATAATCACTCCTGTTGAGGTGAATACACACGATATGAGAATCAATCCGTATGCTCATCTTTTAAACATACTGACATGTTTACATTTCATCCAGTTACATAGCGACGAATTTGAACTTAGTCGGATTGCTATGGATAAAAAAGGGGAGCGGTTGAATTCTTGGTCCCCTATGAATTCGTAACTCGCTCCCCAAAATCAAATACTGTTCATTTAATTTTGTTGAATTGTTGTTTTTTCCAACTCCCAATCACCACCTAGCGACTTGTAGAGCGCGACAGTGACCTGAGCCGTTTGTAACTTGGCCGCGACTTGTCTGTCTTGCATCATGCGTTGTTGGCGCTGAGCATCGAGCACTGACAAGTGATCAATCAACCCAGCACGGTAGAGCGACTTGGCTTTCCCCACGGCTTTATCTGTCGCAACCAGAGCATCATCAATACGGCGCTGATTCTCTTGGCTTCTGCCATATGCAAATAGTGTGGAATCTACTTCAGCAAAAGCCGAATCTACGGCGTGTTGGTAAGTCAGTGTTGCTGTATCAAAACGAGCTTGGTTGATGTCCTCTAAAGCATCGCCACGACCACCATCAAAGACATTCCAACTGATGCCAGCCGAGCCAACCCAGCCGAAAGAATCACTGTTAAACAGATCATCAAAGCTAGAGGCGGACACACCAGGAGCACCGGTTAAGAAGAACTTCGGATATTGATTGGCAATACTTGCCGCGAGTTCTTCATTGATGGCTGCCATTTCTCGCTCCGCTAAGCGGATATCAGGGCGTCGTTGCAGTAAGTCGGAAGGTAATCCGATTGGCACGACATTCTGCATTGCTGGTACACCTTGAGTTTCTGCAAGTCGCACTTCGACTTTCGATAAAGGCTCACCAAGCAGTACTGCGATACGATGTTTGTGTACCTGTTGTGCGATTTCCAACTGAGGAATGATTGACTCCATTGCAGCAAGCGTCGCTTTGGTTTGGGCTAAATCGAGATCCGAGCCATAACCGCTACGAACCACTTTCTCGACCAAGTCCATGGTTTTCCTTTGGTCTTCAAGGTTTGATTTAGCTAAGTCGAGACGCTCGCTTGCCCCTTGATACTGCAAGTAGTTATGAATCAAGTCTGCGGTGAGCAAGGTTGTAAGCCCGCTTTGATAGATCTCTGCTTGCTCAACTCGAATTTTTGCAGCATTGGACTGGCGGTCAATACGACCAAATAAGTCCAATTCCCATGCGATACTTGCTCCGGCAAACACACCATCATGCTGGTTATCCAACAGTGTCGTGTTACCAATCTGTGGTGGTAAGCCTGCTGCCGAGTCGCCAATAGGATTGAGCGCAGGACCAAGCAGCGAGTCGTTCTTACTCAGCTGATAATTGACGTATCCGGCACCAACACTGATGGTTGGCACCTTGAATGACTCAACAACGCTCTTATAGCTGTCAGCCATCTTGATACGCTCTGCCGCTACCTTGAGCGGGATGTTTTGGCTTTGCATATCAAGCACCAAATCGTTCAACGTTGGGTCGTTAAACTCTGTCCACCAAAACGCTTCTCTCTCAGCACTGCGGCTGACGCCATTTTGGTCGGCATACAAATAAGTCTCTGCCATGCTGGTGGTTGGCGTTTGATAGTCTGGCCCAACGGCACAACCAGATAAACTCATTGCCAATACCAGTGGCGCGATAACGAACTTTCTCATGATTACGCCTCCTTCAATTCAGCGTCAGTTTGCGTGGTTGGTGATTTTTCTTTGTACGCCAAGCGGTACAGTGCCGGCATGATGAATAGTGACAACACGGTCGCCGCTGCCAGACCGCCGATGATGGTCGCTGCCATTTGGTCGAACAAGAGATCCGATAGCAGCGGGATCATGCCGAGTGCGGTTGTCAGTGCACCCATCGAAATCGCCATGGTGCGGTTAACAGTGGCTTCTTTGATGGCATCCGACAATGGGCGGCCGTTCGCACGTTCCAGCTCAATTTGGTCCATCAACACAATGCCGTTTTTAATGATCATGCCCGTCAGGGTGATGGCACCAATCAACGCCATAAAGCCGAATGGTTTGTCAAAACCAAGCAGAGCAAAGGTGGCACCTGTTGCCGCTAATGGGAGTGTGGCTAGAATGATGATCGGTTGCTTAAAGCCGTTAAACATCGCGACCAGAATGATCACCATGATCAGCATGGCTTTTGGTAGCTGTTTAAAGATGTCAGTAACCGCTTTGTGTTCATCGTAATATTCGCCGCCCCATTCCAAGCTGTAGCCGGCTGGCAAAGGAATCGCTTCGATTTGATCTTTCACCGCGTTGCGCACTCTTGCTGGTGTGGTTGAACGCTCAACACCTGCTTGCGCAGTGATAGTTTTGACGCGATTGCGGCGCCAGATCATGCTCTCTTCTGGCACTAGCTCAAAGCCATCGACCACTTGGCCGAGGGGCACACTGTGCATGCCAAGCAGCGAACGCACGGGCAATGTTTCTAGTGACGCCATGTTTTGAGACGTGCCACGCAGCTGGATTGGAATCAACTCGTCATTAAGGTTCATCTGACCTAATGGCATGCCATCAGAAGCGCGTTTCAGAGCAAAAGCGATGTCCGCACGGTTAATGCCAGCTTGACGCATCTTGTCTTGATTGATGATGGGTTTGAGCACCTTGCTTTCTTGACGCCAGTCATCACGAACGTACTTTGCATCTGGGTGAGTAGCTAAGATGGCTTTAGCTTGATCCGCCAACTGGTGCAATACCACTTCATCTGGACCCGAGAAGCGAGCTTCTACCGCGTACTTGTCTGACGTCGCCAGTTTTAGTGCTCTAAAGCGTGGCTCTGCATCTGGGAACTGGTTTTGCAGCCATTTGTCTCCACGTTCAACGAGCTTATTGATGCCTGCGTAATCTTTGGTATTAATCAAGATCTGCCCGTATGCAGGATCAAACGGTTCTGGCTCTACGGTGACTGAGAATCGAGGTGCACTTGCGCCCATGTAACTAGAAATACTTTCTACTTCAGGTTGCTTTATCAGCCATTCTTCAACTTTGCGCATGTCAGCCGAGGTCTTTTCAATCTTGGCGCCATTCGGTAGCCAGTAATCAAGGAATACAATAGGGCGGTCCGATTGTGGGATAAAGTTCACCGCTACATAAGGCACGGCAAATGCAGTCACCAAAATCAGCGGAATCAGTGTTGTCAGTGCTTTCATCGGATTGTCGACTGTCCAAAACACTAATTGCTTGTATCGACTTGGTTTGGCATCTTCATCCGCGGGTGTTGGTTTGATGAACATCCAACACATCAATATGGTGAAGGTCATGGCTACTAGCCAAGACAATAGTAGCGATGAAGCAACAATGTAGAATACTGAACCCGCAAACTCGGCGGAGTCTGTTTTGGAGAACAATACAGGGCTTGCACCCATGATGGCGATGATGGTCGCACCAAGCAGTGGTACCGCCGTTTCCTTGACTGAATCAATAGCTGCACGAGTGCGCTCGATGCCTTTGCTCAGCTTTACAATCATCATGTCAGTGATCACGATGGCATTGTCCACCAACATACCCAGAGCAAGGATGAAGGTTCCTAATGAGACGCGATGTAAGTCAATGCCTGCGATGTTCATGTAAATCAGCGTGAGCAAGATAGTTAGAAGTAAGCTAGAACCAACAATCGTCGCACTCTTAAAGCCCATGAAGACCAATAGCACTACAAATACAATAGCGACACTTTCCAGCAGGTTGCCGACAAAGTTATCAATCGCTTTTTGTACTTCTTCAGGCTGATAAGCCACGGTAGAAATATCGACACCAAGCGGAAGCGTCTGCTCGTAGCTATGGATAATGTCACGAATGGTATCGCCCAATGACACTACGTTAATGCCTTCTACTGGACTTACAGCTAGCGTCACCGCAGCGTCACCGTTAAATCGGCTTTCTGTCAGCGCTGGCGTTTGGTAACCCATGGTGACGTCAGCAATATCACCTAAGCGAATCAAACCAGTTCCTAGTTCACTTACGCCACCTTTGATCACCAAGTTTCGAATATCGTCTAATGATTGAAACTCACTGGTTTGTGTGACGCGAATGCGCTCTGTCCCAGCATCGAATTTGCCTGCTTCAAAGGTCATGTTTTGTGTGCTGAGCTGGTTCCATACTTGCGCAACAGACAAGCCGTATTGTGCTAAACGCTCATCGGGCATATCGATATGTACGACACGTGGCTGTACACCGTGAAGTTCGATCTTTTTGATGCCTTTTACTGCTTTAATTTGGCGTTGAAGCTCTTCTGCATAGCGGCGCAGTTCTTCTGGAGCAGCATCGTTACTGTGGATAGAGAAAAGCATGCCGTACACTTCAGAGAATTCATCTTGCACAATACTGATTTGTGCAGTGGACGGCAGTTGTAGCTTCACATCATCGACTTTGCGGCGCAGCAAATCCCACTGCTGAGGCAATGCCTTGGAGTTGAGGCTTTCCTTTAAGTCGACAAATACCATCGACATGCCTGGGCGAGACAATGAACGCAAGCGGTTCAGCTCTGCCATTTCCTGCAGTTTGGTTTCAATAGTATCCGTAACTTGGTGTTCAACCTCTTGGGCTGACGCCCCCGGATACAATGTGACGACGACTGCTGTTTTTACGGTGAAACTTGGATCTTCTAACTTACCCAAATCGAAGTAAGAGTAGATACCCGCCACCACACTTAAGGCGATGAAAAACAGCACGAAAGTACGCTGCCTAATCGCGAATTCAGCTAAATTGAGCATGGTTCAGACCTATAGCGTTTTGATGGTTAGGTTTGGCGTGTTGTCGCCAGGTTTGAGGTAATGCGTTCCGCTGATCACGACATAGTCACCTGGGCGGAAAGTGCCTGAAACGCAAGCTTGATGAGCATCGATAGATTCCAAACTCACTGGCTCGGTATGGACAACCGCATCGCGCACGACGTTAACGTGAAGCGTTTTCTTCTCGCCCAAAATTGCAAAGTACGGGAAGCAATGGCTAGATTGGCTAGGCTGGAATGAAGTCGTCACTGTCACTGCTTTGCCATTGAACAACTCAGTAGAAAGCGAGTCGATCGCTAGGGTGACAGGATATGTTTGCTTGAGTAGATGCTTTTTCGGCGCAATTTCAGTCACTTTCGCGTCATAAGCGTGTTCTGAAGCATACCAAGAAAGTGCCGCAGACTGACCAAGACTGAACTGGCGAATCATGTTTTCAGGCACGTCGATATCGACCTCCCATTGACCGTCTTGTTGGATGGTAGCAACACTCACTCCTGGCAGAGTTTGTTCAAATGCATCAATGCGAATTTCACCAATGGTGCCAGTGAATGGTGCCCGTAGTTTGGTGTATGCCAGAGCGTCTTCCGCGCGTTGGATATTTTTCTCGACCACTTTCACAGCGGACAAGCTGCGTTCATAACCGCTGATGGTACGATCTAAATTAACGCTGGCAATCGCGTCGTCTGCCGTCGCTTGCTTCACGCGTTTTAGCTCAGCCTTTGCGAGTTTATGCGCGGACTTGGCTTCTAACATACGTGCTTGGAGTTCCTCCAAAGAAACTTGGTAATCGTGAGGATCAAGCGTAGCAATGATCTCTCCCTTCTCGACATGATCGCCTTTCTTTACCAAAACACTCTCAACGGTGCCAGGGACACGGAAAGAAAGAGATGCGCTCTCTTTAGCTTGAACAATGCCGCTGAAAGATTTGTTCAATGCAGCGTTTTCAGCAGAAACCTCGACCACTTGAATAGGGCGTGAAGATTTTGGCTTTTCTAGAGTGGCTTGACTTTGATTGCAACCCAATAGGGCAAGTGTCGCAGCACTCAAAGTGGTGATTTTGAATAGACGATTCATACGTTGGCTCCATAAATTTGGTGCCATCATACAATCGAACAGTGTTCAGATAATCACTCAACGCTGTGACTCACTGTCTCATAAAATGAGACAATTATTTGAACTAAACAAGTTTTGGTATTTCTTGAATTAGGTGTTCAATAAGTAGTCTACTTGCCTGGCTAAGGGTTTTTGGTTGAGGGTAGAGCAGCCAGCCCGACTCTTCTGTTACTGAATACTGTGACAATAGCTGCACTAAACTGCCAGCTTCCAGTTCTCTTTGCACTAATAGCTTAGGCATAAAGGTAATGCCACGATCTAAGATAGTGGCATTCTTAATAAAGCCGATGTTGTTGGAGATAAGCTTCGGATTAAGCCGTACGCTTTGTTCTTGAAAGTGCCATACATTATCGACGTCACCATTTGGCCAGCGAAAACACACGCATTTATGCTCGGTTAGTTGTTCGAGAGTCTCCGGCGTACCATGAGTTTTGAGGTAGTTCGGGGAAGCGACCAAGCAGCGGTCGAGCGTCAGTAACTTGCGCGCGACGATATCGGAATCAAACAAAGCACCGCCATGAAAGGCGATGTCTAGCCCTTGCTGGAACATGTCATGAAACCCGTTGTTGATGTTGCGAATATCTAACTCAACATGAGGGTATTGGTCGTGGAAATCGAACAAAATTGGACGAACCAGTTCGTCAGTTTCTGGTAGCAATCCAAGCTTGATACGACCACGAACTTCGTTGGTGTCGTTGCTGACTTGTTCGTTCGCCGAGTCGAGCATCGTCAGCGCTTTTTGTAGGTTCTCATAATAGGCTTCGCCGTTGTTGGTCAGCGATAAACTGCGCGTGGTGCGATGAAACAGCTGGGCTCCAAGGGACTGCTCTAATTCACCGATCCGTCGACTCACATTTGCGCGCGGCAGATCTAATGCGTTTGCCGCGGCGGTAAAGCTTCCTAGCTCTACCACTTTAATGAAGAGTTTAAGATCGTCGATTTTCACAATGGCGCTCCATGCTTATTGAACACTGTATTAAACCGTGACACTCTAAAGCATCATAACGTTATGCACAAAATATAACGTCAATTTTGCTATAAGAAGAATAGGGTATTAATGTGCTTAGAGTCATTCAACGTCGTCGAATTAAGAAGGTCATCAAGCTGCTCTCCGCCCGATTGATTAAGGGCTATGGTAGCCGCGAGTATTTCTCTATCGGACAAGTGCAAAGCAGCACAAGCGAGTTGAGCAAGCGCCAACAACAAATCGCTTTAGCGCTTTATGCTAATCCTGAAGAACTTAACTCAGGAGAAGCAGCTCAAATTCAGTGTCTGCGTGCTGATGTTGCCAACGATTTCTTCGAAGGTGGTGATTACACCGCACAAGATGTATTGAATCTACTGGGTTCTGGCGGCTGGAAAGGTGGACGTATGGACGACGATATGTCCCACCGATTCGGAATGAACAGTCGATACTAAACAGGGTTGTATTAGGGAAACGAACCACAATGAAGCAACTGGATCTCAACTTACTTCGTATCTTTCTGGTGTTACTTGAAACTAAGAACACGCGTATTGCTGGGGACCGACTGGCTCTTAGCCAACCTGCAGTCAGTAAAGCGTTGGGAAGGTTGCGTGATTACTTTGGTGATGAGTTGTTTACTCGCGTTCACTCTGGTTTAAAACCAACGCCTCGTGCACTTGAGTTGGGTGACAAGTTGCCGATGATCATGGAAAGCTTGGATGAGGTCATTCTGGATTCCCCAAGCTTTAATCCTTCTGATTATCAAGGCAATATTACTATTGCAATCAACGGCTTTATTTCTAGCTGGCTCGGTGCACGTTTGTGTCTTGCGGTGATTGAAGAGGCACCAAGCGCACAAGTAAACATAGTGAATTGGGGTTCTCAAACACTCAAAAAGCTACTCGATGGCGAGATTCAAGCGGCCATCAACTATTCGCCAATTGAAACCAATAAGCAGTTTACCCACCAAGTCATTGGTGAAGATGATTTTGTTGGTTTAGTTAAAACTAACCATTCATTGGCGGGAAAGACTCTGTCTCAATCTGAAATCAATCAAGCAGAATACGCCAGTTTGGTGGTGCCGGGATGGAACGATACCCAGCCCTTTATTGCCAAGCACCTTTCAAGTGAAACGTTAAAGGTAAAAGCACGAAGCTCCTATCTGCATACGTTGCTCGATGTGATCAAGCAGAGCGATATTATTTTGCCTTGCTCTAAACAGCTTGCCCGTTATCTTAGCGGTGAGTTTGACTATGTCACGTTCCCAAACCGCGCACCGGATGAGCTAAAAAATATTGTGTTGGTGGAATCGCACAATAAGCGTATGCACCCTATGCACCAGTGGCTCAAGCGAAAAATCATCACAACTTCTCAAGCCATCATCAAAGAAAAAAATAAGCCTCTCGGTTGAGAGGCTTATTTCTTGAGGCTGTACCGTCCTAAATAGACTCAGCCTGTTCTGCGTTATTTTGCTGTCACGTTTGGAAAGTTATGCATCTCTTTGATAACTTTTGCTTTGTTATTTGGGCGATAAGCTCGTGTTACAAATTTCCATTCAGCGTCATTAACCTCAATGACATTGTTAGCATCACCACATGTCTCGCCTTGTGGCGCGAATTGAATGGTATAAGAGCCATCTTTATTTGGCACGGCGGAGGTTGAATTCATACTGTTATTGTTGGTCATCAACCAGCCTTCACCAGAGTATGCGGTAATAGACCAGTAACCACCTTTCTCGTAGCTTAGCGATGGTTTGTCAAAGGTAACGCTGGCACATTGGACTTTACCTGAGCCTGCTCGTGAAGAGTACACGGCGTAGTCTGCCGGTAAACCCGCCCAGCCGGATGCAGTGCCAATCATAAAGTCTTTATTTTTTGAAGTTGCAGTAATGCCAGTAGTGAAGGCCTCTTCAGTCTTAATCGTGTTGACTTGCTTTTCCCATTTCGCACGCACCGCATCGCGAGAGGCGCTGTCCCAATCTTGCGCTGGCTTAAATGGTTTTGCGGATTTTGCATCAATCACTGCGGCATCTTGTAAGCGATGCGCTTCTTCCATGCCTGCCGTTGTAGCGGTACGCATTAAGATGTAAATGTAATCCGAGCCTGCAATTTTCGAATCAATGTAAATCTCGTCACCACCATAAATCGCCATGTGGTTGTCATGATTGTTGTTGAAGAAATGCATGATTTGGTAAGCATCACCTTTCGCTAAACGGAAAGTGGCACCTTTCGACACATCTACCACGGCTGTCGAGTAGAGTAAGTCGGTGTTTGAGCGAATGATCATCTGATTATCAACGGTGACGCTGTCTCGGTTGTGGTCAAACACATTGATTGGTTGGCGCTCTAGTTGTTGAGTGAAGTACAGGTCAGTTTCTGCACGGGCGAAGTTTTCGTCGGTCACTTTAACGGCTGCCATGGTCTGCATAGAGGTGATGGCAATAAGAGTCGCTAAGATGGTCTTTTTCATGTCGCTTACCTTGAGGTCGTCATTAAGAGATGACCTCACTTTATCGATATGCCTGTGATGACGGAAATGAATTGATGTAATTCAGATAATAACCAAATCGAATTGCAAGTTCGGATTGCCAGCCGTCACACGCGATGCTGTTTTCGATATTGCAAAGGTGTGGTGCCATTGGTGCGTTTGAACTGGCGGATAAAAGAATCGGCAGAAGCGTAGCAAAGCATGTCAGCAATGGTGCGGATTGGATATTCGCTGTTGGTGAGCAGCTTCTTACTCTCGGTGTCGCGGACTGAATTCACGATATCTCTGTAGGTGAGGTTATTTTTGTTCAACAAGTTCTGCAATGTTCTCGGGTGGATGCCGAGCATTTTGCTGACCAAGGTTTTGCTGATATCACCGAGAGGAAGCAATAACAGAATCGAGTTGGTGGTAATTTCCAATAGCGTGTTGTGATGTTGAAGGCCGTGAGAGACTTTGCGTCGCATTTGATTGGTGATGGTCATCTCCAAATCGGGCTTTTCTGCGAGTAGGGCTTTGGGGAACTCAAAACCGTCGAACTGACCACCCAATATCACTTTGCATCCAAAGAAGCGTTCAAGACGTTCTATTTGTGTTTGCTGCTGTACTCCTGATTCACCTTGGTAGCGCGCTTTAAAATGAACTTGATGCAACTTCAACCGTTCGCCCAAGACCATCTTGAACGTCGTAATAATGCCTCCAATGGAAAGCAAAGCGTGTTGGCTTGTATCGACATTGGGTTCGAATAAGAACTGAGTAAAGTGGCGAGCAATGTCGTCACGAATATCAAGTTGATGGCGAGAAGCACGTTGCTGATAGCTGTATAGACCAAACAAAACCGGATAGATGTTTGCGAGAGATTCCTGACTGGCAATCAGCAACATAGCGATGTCCAAAGACTGGTAGTCAATCAAGGTACTGAGCTCTAGGGCGAACAGCGGGTCTTGGGTCTCTTTGGCGGCCAAGTTCAGCAGTTCTGCAAATTGCTGATGGCTAAGCTCTTGGTTTTCATCGTGTAAGGTTGAGATTTGAATATTGAGCTTTGAGGTTAAGGTTTGAGGCTCAACACCATATCGTCTGCACAATCTAGGAAAGGCAGAGAGATATAACGCACTCAATCGATATTCGTTTTTCACTCAAATATTCTCAAAATGTCAATTTTCAGTCTTGGCTTGTTTTTATACTGCGCCACATTGAGTTGGTCAAGAAATGACTGATTTCAACTTCATCCCGATACCGCCTGAAACGACGAGTAGAGAATAGACATGAAAAAAGTAACGAAAAACCTTATCTCTGGTTTGATATTTGCTGCTTTAACCAGTAGCGCATACGCAGACAACATCAAGATTGAGACCATGCACACCCGCTCTGGTGATTTTGCTTTTGAAACCAGCGTGCTCAACGGCATTCCAACAGAGGAAAGTTCAAAGAAACTGTTTAATCTGATGGATTTTCAGCGTGCGACACAAGCTTACATTTGGTCTATTCCGCTGACATCTAACTACGCGTGGAAGGCGGCGTATGAAAAAATGGGCTCAGAAGATGGCCAAATCACTTATGTGGCATCCCATCAATCCAAATTGGGCGGCTTAACTTACAACACCTCAACGCCTTACGCGATTACATGGTTTAACGTAGAGAAAGAGCCCGTAGTGGTGAACATCCCGACCGATGAACTGCGTGGCGCGGTGCATACCATGTGGCAGATTGGCATTGCACAAATGACCAAACCAGGCACATACGTGATAAAAGCTAAGGGCAGCGAAACACCAAAGAACCTACCAAAAGATGCGGTGGTACTTGAATCGGATACTAACTATGTCTTCTTTGGTGTGCGCTTAATGGCCAAAACAGAGAAACAGCGCATGACGGACTTGGAGTCGATGTCTATCACGCATCTGGATGGCAAACCACTCAGTGACCGAGGCGTTAACTTCCCGAAAAAAGGTCTCGACGCGAAACACCCACGTGGTATGGAGTTTTGGCAGGTGCTCAACGAAGCCATTCAAACAGAACCTGTTGCAGAACGCGATCGCATGATGCATGACATGTTGCGTCCATTGGGTATTGAGAAGGGTAAACCTTTCGAACCAAATGCCGAGCAAGTGAAGATCATGAAAGAAGCGGTAGTGCTTGGTGAGGCCATGACTAAGAATATCGACTTCAACAAAACAGAGCGCTTACCTCAGTCTGTATATGGCCCTGAGGGAAATCGCTGGGAAGTGGCAACAGCATCAACACCAAACCAAGATCGCGCTTATGGCATGGATCTCGATGGTCGCGCGGCATGGTTTTATGAAGCGGTGACGAACGATATTGCGATGCATGGCTTTGAAAATGGTGGCTGGGGTCAGATTTACCTTGATAACTATCGTGACGGCGAAGGCTATGGCCTAAACGGCAGTAATCACTACACGCTAACTTTAGATGGCGATGTGAATTACGCCGACCTGTTCTGGACTATTACTGTGTACAACGTGGAAAACCGCGCCATCATCGATAACGACATTCAACGTGCGGATGTGGGATCTAACGTTCCGGGCACAGTGAAAGACGCCAACGGTAACTACACGTTCCATTTCTCACCCACTAAGCCAGAAGGTGTGAATGAAACAAACTGGGTACAAACTCGACCGGATGAAAACTGGTTTGTGTACTTCCGCGCCTATTCACCAAGCAAAGCGTTTGTTGAGCAGAAGCCAGAAACGATTCTGCCAAACTTTAAACACGTGAAGTAGCCTCAAAAGCCACTATGATGCAAATTGTCGTGGTGGCTTTTTATTTGTCCGGATACTTACCTGAGAGATTCAGATTTCGTAATCAAACACGATGACGTCTTTAAGCAGTGGTCTAAACACCTCTTTCAACGCATCGTGCTCTGGGTGAGGCAGATAATTCTGACGACCCGCTTCATCGGCAAACGTCATCATCACAGCGTGTGTGTAGTCTTTGTTTTTACCTTCTGGGCTGTTGTTTAAGCCCCATTCAACGTCGGTTACGCCTTCCACTTTCTTTGGCATGGCTTTGAATAGCTCTCGCAGGTGTTGGATTTTGTTGCTGGTGGCTGATGCTTTAAATTTGATGAGTAGAATGTGTCTGATCATGGCTTTGTGTTGTTATATTTTGTTGTGTTTGAAGAACAACACTATAACGGGCATCCGCTCTAAAGTTAGCTTTTGGCTTCACAAAATAGGGAATCAAGAACGCGAGCACTTTGGCTCGCGTTTTAGTTGGTCTAGCTAGGTCGTAGGTCGTTAGATGGGAACCGTTAACCCGCGATGCGTTTCACCAAGTAGAAATGCTTTTTACCGCGTTGAAGCAACCAGTATTGATCGAACAACGGGAAGTTCAAACTTGGGTTTTGTGCATCCACTTTCTCTCCGTTCACACTGATGGCGTTGTTGCCAATCAGCTCACGAGCAATGCGCTTTGAGTTGGCTAAGCCCGATTCAACCAGTAGTTCAACCAAGTCTTGCTCAGCACTTTGCATGCTCGGCAAGCCATCGAGTTCCAACTGTTTTAGCTCGCTCAAACTGAGTTGCTGCACATTGCCGCTAAATAGCGCTTGAGTGATTCGCTCCGCACTTGCTAAGCCTTCTTCACCATGGACAAAGCGCGTCATTTGCTCTGCTAAGATACGCTGTGCTTGCGGTTTGCCTTTGCTCTCTTTGTCTTGTGCTTCAATCGCGGCAATCTCATCGCAACTCAAGAAGGTGTAGTAGCGTAGGAAGTGGTAAACATCGGCATCTTCTGCGGATAACCAGAATTGGTAGAAAGCGTAAGGCGAGGTCTTACTTGGATCTAACCACACAGCGCCACCTTCGGTTTTACCAAATTTAGTGCCGTCAGATTTGGTGATCAAAGGTAGGGTTAGACCGAAGACCTGCTCACTATTTTGACGGCGAGTAAGGTCAATGCCGCTAACAATGTTGCCCCATTGGTCATTGCCACCGATTTGTAGGCGGCAGCCGTACTGACGGTTTAATTCTGCGAAGTCGTAAGATTGCAGCAGTGCGTAACTGAACTCGGTGAATGAGATGCCTTGGTCTGGACGTTGCAAGCGTTGCTTCACCGACTCTCGGCTGATCATGGTATTCACGGAAAAATGCTTACCTACATCACGGAAGAAGTCGATCACGTTAATCTGCTTCACCCAATCCGCATTGTTTACCATGATCATTGGCTTGCTGACTTGGTTATTCATTAACTGTTGAATTTGATTCGACAGATCTTGTACCCAACCCTTTACGGTCTCTTCTGAGTTTAAGCTTCGCTCTGTAGCTTTAAAGCTCGGGTCACCAATCATACCTGTCGCACCGCCTATCAGGGCGATGGCTTGGTGTCCTGCATCTTGAAAACGTTTGAGCATAATCAGTGGCACAAGGTGGCCAATGTGCAAGCTACCTGCGGTTGGATCGAAACCGCAGTACAAGGTTTGTGGCTCAGATAGCAGTTGTTGAACTTGGTCTAAATCGCTCGCTTGGGCAATCAAACCGCGAGCTTGTAAATCTTCAATCAGTGTCATCGTCTTATCTTTATCTGGTTTGGTTGTATTCAGATTAAAAGGCGATGCGGAATCGAGATATATCCCTAAAGGGACAGTTTGTTATCTTGATTGAGTGATCAGGTGGTTGAGAAACAACTGAAAGAACTCGCTTAAAGACGCCACATTCAGCTGTGCGTAGATGCGTTTACGGTGGTTCTTGACTGTGCCTTCTGCAACATCTAGCTGCGTTGCAATCTCTTTGCTGTCATAGCCTTGCGCGATCAATGCCGCGATTTCCTGTTCTCGTTTGGTGAGGACAGTTTCACCAAAAGATGCCAGTGCGGATTCAATCGCTGCACGCATTTGCCCTGAATATGCGTTAGGGCTAAACACTGGTTCGGCGAGTGTAAACTCAGTCTGCTTCCAGTGCTGTTGGCACAAAGACTGAATAATCGCGAAGTAAGATTTAAGCTTGGTGACTTGAGGCTTGGTGAAGCGCTTATCGTCCTGCATAAAACCGAAGTAGAGCATCACCCAACGCGTCGGTTCGATTTCGATCAGCATGCTGAGTTCATCCTTCCAGCCCGTTTGATGGTAAAACTGCTCACAATAGGCTTGGTAATCGAGATCGTTACGGGCGACGTCTTTGCCTACCACATCTTTGAGCGTAAAGATGCCTTGCTCTTTGCTCGTGTTAAGCTTCTGGTAAAACGGGTCGTTTTGAAAAGAGGTGGTGAGATAACGCTGGAACAAAAGCTCACGTTCATTCTCAATCGAATCATACAGATAGATAGGGTGTTTGCCTTCGCGGTAGCCGAGGATCACCGCGCAATCAAAACTCAATAACGAAGCAATAACGCGCATGAGTTTAGGCGTAAAGCTTGGTGAGTTAAGCGCAGAAATTGTCTCTGCAAGTTGAGTGTTGAATGCGTCGTTAGGCATGGGGATTCGAGAGTCCGGTAAAGGGTGAGATAAGCATAACGCAACAGACCGCTATCCCAAAGTGATCAAAAAGGGGGGGGAGCCCTGTGCTCCCCTTAAATAAATCGATGCGTTCTTGAGATTACTGCGAATCGGTCAGCTCTTTGTTGACCCAGTATTTCGAGCCAGAAACGTTCGCATCAACCAACAAGCCTGTGGTGTTTAACTGATATACTGCTACGCCGCTGTTGAACTGTGCTGTCATTTCTTCGCCATCTTCACCAGCGACTAAAGAAGCTTCGCTCGATGCTTCCCAGCCTTCCTCGACAAAGGTGTTGAAGTCTTTTTCTTTCTCAAAAAGTACGACTTGTTGGTAGAACTTACCGCCAACACCAAGGGCGACGCCAGCACCAAACATGTTCATGTAAGTGCGCTTGTCGGTCGATTTGTTGACCGCAACACCGGAGCCTGAGTTGGTGTGGAACATCAACGACAGTTTGCGTGAATCAAACACTGCATAACCGTAAGCTTTGTCGTAGAGTATTTTGGCTTCAGGTTTCTCATTAAACAGTTTGAGCAAGGTGCTATCCGCCATCAAATCAATCGCTTGGCGAGCTTCTTCTGGCGTATCACCTTCCATCAGCTCATCAATTTTCTTGTCGGCTTCATCGATCCACTCTTTACTGGTTTCAATACTTGCATCCGTCCATTCGCCAGCGGTGTTAATCGCATCTTTTGACCAATTAGTAAAATCTTCCCATGCTTGTTTTGAGAATTCTTTGGTGCTGTCCCACGTCTCCTTCGCCGTATCCGAAACAGCCTCCCCTAGGTCTGAAAGGCTGTTAGAAATGTCGTCCCAGTCGGCATAAGCCGGAGAAGTGAGCATGACTAAGGCAGTGATAAGAGCAAGAGGCTTTTTCATATATCCATTCTTCTATGAAATAGGTGTGCTTTAATTTTAGGTGAAAAAGGGAAGGGGGAGAATATAAGGAAGACATAGCTTGGGATTGCGGTCACGAACTCACATAGCTTTGACATGGCAGGCAAATAAAAAGCCCTCAAACTCAGGAGCTTGAGGGCTTTGTATTACAAGTTAGGAAGGCTCGTTTTACTTGCTCACTTTACCTAGCTTCAACCATGTATCGATAACTGTATCTGGGTTGAGTGAAACAGAGCTAATGCCTTGTTCCATCAACCATTCCGCAAGGTCATCGTGGTCTGATGGACCTTGACCACAGATACCGACGTATTTGCCTGCCTTGGTTGCCGCATCGATCGCCATTTGTAGCATGGCTTTTACTGCTGGGTTACGTTCATCGAATAGGTGGGCAACATCGCCAGAGTCACGGTCAAGACCAAGCGTAAGCTGAGTCATGTCGTTCGAACCGATAGAGAAGCCGTCGAAGTACTTCAAGAACTCTTCAGCAAGTACTGCGTTTGACGGTAGTTCACACATCATGATGACTTTCAAACCTTGGTCGCCACGACGTAGGTCGAACTTAGCCAGTAGGTCTATAACCGAAGCTGCTTCGCTTGGTGTACGAACGAATGGGATCATGATTTCAACGTTCTTCAGACCCATCTCGTTACGAACGCGTTTGATTGCTTGAGTTTCTAGCTCGAAACAGTCTTCAAACACTGGAGAAATGTAGCGAGACGCACCACGGAAGCCCAGCATTGGGTTCTCTTCGTGCGGCTCGTAACCTTTACCACCAACCAAGTTGCTGTACTCGTTGGATTTGAAATCAGACATACGAACGATCACGCGCTTTGGCCAGAATGCAGACGCGATAGTCGCGATGCCTTCGGTTAGCTTGCTAACGTAGAAATCGATTGGATCTTTGTAACCACGGATACGCTCAGTGATTTCAGCTTTTAGCTCATCGCTTTGTGCGTCGAAGTTCAGCAACGCTTTCGGGTGAATACCAATCATCTTGTTGATGATGAATTCAAGACGCGCAAGACCCACACCTTCGTTTGGAATCTGAGCGAAGTCAAATGCTCGCTCAGGGTTGCCGACGTTCATCATTACCTTAGTTGACAGGAGTGGAAGCTCGTCAACCGCAGAACGTTTGATTTCGAACTCCAATTCACCTTGGTAAACGTAACCAGTCTCGCCTTCTGCACAAGACACGGTCACTGTCTCACCGTCAGTCAGTTTGCTGGTGGCGTCACCACAACCTACGATAGCTGGAATACCAAGCTCACGTGCGATGATGGCTGCGTGACAAGTACGGCCGCCACGGTTGGTGACAATCGCAGACGCCTTCTTCATCACTGGCTCCCAATCTGGGTCGGTCATGTCTGTAACCAGCACATCACCGTCTTGGACTAATGACATTTGGTCTAGAGAGTCCACCAAACGCACTGGACCTTTACCGATACGCTGACCAATTGCACGACCTTCAACCAAAACGTCTGCTTTGTTGCTGAGCTCGTAACGTTCAATCACGTTTTGCTCGCTTTGAGAACATACTGTCTCTGGGCGCGCCTGTACGATGTATAGCTTGCCGTCGATACCATCTTTTGCCCACTCAATGTCCATCGGACGTTTGTAGTGCTTCTCGATGATCATCGCTTGTTTTGCTAGCTCTTTGATCTCTTCATCATTCAGAGAGAAGGCGTTGCGCTCTTCTACTGAGGTATCGATGATCTCAACTTGCTTACCGATCTCTTGACGGTCTGAGTAGATCATTTTGATCTGCTTAGAACCAAAGGTTTTTTTGACAATTGGGTGTTGACCCGCTTCTAGCATTGGCTTGTGAACATGGAATTCATCAGGGTTAACAGCGCCCTGAACTACCATTTCACCCAAGCCCCAAGAAGAGGTTATGAACACGACTTGGTCGAAGCCAGATTCGGTATCTAGGGTGAACATAACGCCAGAAGAGGCTTTGTCCGAGCGCACCATGCGTTGAATACCTGCCGATAGCGAAATGCCGCGGTGGTTAAAGCCTTGGTGTACACGGTATGAAATTGCGCGGTCATTGAACAGAGAAGCGTAAACGTGCTTGGTCGCTTCTAGTACTGCATCAATGCCTTTTACGTTTAGGAACGTCTCTTGCTGACCAGCAAATGACGCATCCGGTAGATCCTCTGCAGTTGCAGAAGAGCGAACGGCAACAGAAATCTCAGGATGATTGTCTGTCAGTTCTTTATAGTTATCACGGATATCTTGTTCAAGATCCGCAGGGAACGGGGCTTCTAATACCCATTGACGAATGGTGGCACCTGTCTTGCGCAGGGCTTCTACATCCTCAACGTCTAGTTCATCAAGTAGTTGGTGAATACGCTCATCCAAACCTTCGTGGTCAAGGAATTGGTTAAACGCATATGAGGTTGTCGCAAAACCGTTTGGTACCGATACACCAACATTGGCTAGGTTAGAAACCATTTCGCCAAGTGAAGCATTTTTACCGCCGACTTTGTCGACATCATCCATGGATAGGCCATTGAACCAGAGGGTGTTCTTTTGCATGTCTTTCTCCAGAAACATTGCAGCTTTGTAGGGATTTATACCAACCTCGAGCAGCAGTTGAGCATCCTTGCAGGTCAATGTCATTGAAGACGCAGTATCGAGCTGACTAGCAGCCATTGTAGATAAGGGGCATTAACTACAACTTCCCAACTAGGGCTTAAACGAATTTTCCAACGCAAACATCTATCAACACTTTTCGTGGTTGATATGAAAGGCAAACGATTACGTCTTGGCTTAAAAAAACTCAGAAGAATTTCCAAAGCTGTGGGGCACGCAATTGCAAGCCAAACTCATTTATTAATATTATGTAAACCATCCTACTCAAATGAATTTGAAAAATTAAACTAAAATGCAAATAAAGAACCAAAGTCGTGATGTATTCTATGTTTCTGACGGAACGGCGATAACATGTGAGACATTAGGCCATGTTGTTCTGGGTCAGTTTTCCTTTATTCCTAACGAAAAAACCTTTCCTTTTGTTGAAAGTGAAGACAAAGTGGCCGACGTCATCAAAGAAATCGAGATTTCCTACCAACGTAATGGCGTGAAGCCTTTGGTTTTCTTTTCGATTGTTGTACCAGAAATCCGTGAGATGCTTGTACAAGCTCCAGCCTATAGCTATGACGTGCTAGAAAGCATTGTGCAGAAGGTGCAAGATGACATTCAGATGGCGCCACAACCAAAGATGCAGCGCTCACGTAGCGTAAGCAAAGATTCGGACACCTATTTCGACCGTATTGCGGCGATTGAATACACCTTGGCTCACGATGACGGCATAACGCTTAAAGGCTTAGATGAAGCCGATATTATCCTCCTTGGCGTGTCACGCAGTGGCAAAACACCGACCAGTCTGTACATGGCGATGCAATTTGGCTTACGTGTGGTGAATTACCCGTTTATTGCAGAAGACGTCAAGATGATGCGTTTATTGCCGGAGTTTGAAATCCATCGCCATAAACTGTTTGGTTTAACCATCAACCCAGAACGGTTGAATGAAATCCGCGAGAACCGTTTGTCAGGTAGCGAATACGCCAGCACTGAGCAATGTAAGTTGGAGCTTGATACGGTAGAAGCGCTGTTTAGAAGAGAAGCCATTCCTTACATCAACACGTCATCGCTGTCGGTAGAAGAAATCACCACGCGAATTCTGGAAAGGGCAGGTATGAAGCGTCGCTTGTTTGGTTAATCAGACCCATAGCAAAAGAGCGCGCAGTGCGCTCTTTTGTCTAACAGGTTAAGCTTTTAAGTGAGCCTGCGGCTTTGTCGCTTTGCTCAACAAATGTCATAAACTTATCGTGAGGGATAGGTTTCGAGAAATAGAAACCTTGGATGTTGTAAAAGCCTAATTGGCGTAAAACCATTAGTTGTGATTCTTCCTCAACCCCTTCTACTACAACAGACATATTGAGTGTTGTTGCTAGTGTGCGCATAGATTCGAGTAAAGGTCTTATGGTTTGACTGTCATTCAAGTTATTGACAAAGACGCGATCGATTTTGATGATGTCAAAAGAATACTGAGTGATAAAATCTAGTCCTGAGTATCCAGTTCCAAAATCGTCAATCGCGATTCGTATCCCTAGCTGAGATAAGCTATTGAGGTGTTTTTTTAGTGTTGATAGTTCAGACTCAGAAAATATCGCCTCTTCCGTTATTTCGAATACCAATCTCTCACAAATAAAGTGTCTGAATCTCAGCCGAGCCTCAATTTCATTGATAAAGTCGGCTCGTAAAATAAGGGAGCGGCTAATATTCACGCTGATGTAGCGGTCTTGGAAATGGGATTTGTTTTTCTCTATCAACAAGGCCGCCCTCTCTAGCACTAAGTAGGTGATCTTGTCGATCAGGCCGACTTTTTCTGCTAAGGGTATGAAGATTCCAGGCGAAATAAACCCTTGAACTGGATCAATCCATCTTACCAGTGACTCACCACCGATAACTCTGTTGTCTCTTTGATCAACAATAGGCTGAAAGTGGACCGTTAGGTTTTTATTTTTTATCGCTTTAGCCAAAGAAAACTCTAAGCTGTTTTGTTCCACTTTTCTCGCGGAATACATCAGGTAAGCAAGCATGCAAAATGTCATTGCCAATAACCCAATCCAAAGCTTACTCAGGAGGTAGGTAAAGTAGAAATTTATCCCAACGCAAGAGAAGACTTTAAGCGGAAATACGGATGACTCAATTTCTTCAATTCTGATTGGCTCTTTGCCTTTCGCGCTTTTGACCGTTCGGCCAATAACATCGATTCGATAATCCATATCACCAAAGCTAAAAATATCTTCTACCATTTCAATAAGATATTCTTTGGGGTAAAGAACACTTACTCCTCTCCCATTGTAGCGAGAGAATAATAAAATCAAGGTTTTATCTGGGATTAAGGCACTACGCGTGTACGATAGAGTGACATGTGATTCACTCTCCGCGAGGCGGGCTAGTATCGTTTTGTATATGTGGAAGGATGGTGCGCGCTCACTGCTGGTGCAGCGCACTTTACCATTATCGTCGAACGTAGCCGCTTCCTTAGCCATACCTAGACTGAAAATGCTACTTCGTAGTTCGTAGATTAAGTGGTCGCAACTTTGCTCATAGAAATCATCTTCGAGTAAATAACTTAACTGATCGATACTCGATAACAATTCAGACTCTATCTGAGAAACGGCAGTTAAAGTGAGGCTCTTGTGATGTTGATTGGCGATTGGAATCATTGCCAACATGGTGACGGAGAAAGATATCACCGCGACAATAAGCATCTTAAAGTTGTCACCAAAGCCACGATAAGTACGAGTAAGAAAATGATAATTCACAAGAATTTGGAAGCAAAATCGAAAAGTTACACAAAGCTATATGAAGCGTCTCAAATTTAGGAATTATTCTACGTAGAATGTGAGCTTGATCTTATAAAAAATTTAGCTAAAGATATTTAGTTATAAAAAAAGCGGCTTTACCCCGGAAAAGATAAAAGCCGCTTGCCAATAGACGTATTGTTTACGTCTTAGCGCATAATCATTTGTTCACGACCAGGACCAACCGATACCATTTTCACTGGTACACCCATCAGTTCTTCAATACGTAGAACGTATTTTTGTGCCGCAACTGGTAGCTCTTCGAATTTACGACAACCAGTAATGTCTTCGCTCCAGCTTTCCATCTTCTCGTAGATTGGTGCTAGAGCAGCCGTTTGAGGCCAAATTGGGTTTTCGCTGTGCTCGCCTTCGTAGCCAACACAGATTTTTAGATCTTTAAGACCAGTCAGACAGTCTACTTTGGTCAGAGCGATTTCAGTCGCTGCTTGAAGCTCAACGCCGTTCTTAGTCGCTACTGCATCAAAGTAACCCATGTCACGTGGACGACCTGTTGTTGCGCCGAATTCACCCGCAAGTTCACGGAATGCATCTTGCTCTTCCATTGCTGTGATCAGCGTACCAGTACCTACTGATGAGCTGAACGCTTTTGCTACCGCAATAACGCGCTCTGGACGTAGAGCAGGAAGACCACTACCGATACCTGCGTACATAGACACAACGTTTGAAGAGGTTGTCCATGGGTACTCACCGTAAACAAGGTCACGGCCCGCACCTAGCTGTGCTTCGAATAGTAGAGTTTGGTCTTTTGCTTGCAGCTCTTTTAGCGGAAGCGTTACGTTGCAGATAGCATCACGCCAAGGTGCTGACACTTCTAGTAACCAGTTCGCCATCTCTTCAGCGGTTTGTTCGAATTCGAACGTTGGGTAAAGTGCACGTAGTTGTGGAAGTTTCCAGTCCATCCAGAACTTGATGCGTTCTACTAGAACTTCTGGTTGTTTCAACCAACCAACTAGGATGCCTTTTTTCATCACACGGTCACCGTATGCAGGGGCAATACCCTGACGAGTTGAACCGTATGCGTTGTCGCCTAAGCGTTGTTCTTCTAGCGTATCTTCTAGTGCGTGTAGAGGTAGACACAGTGTTGCGCGATCAGAGATGCACATTTTCACTTTCACGCCCGCTTCTTCAACTTCCGCAATCTCCTCAGACAGCGACGCAGGCTGATAACCATACCCGGACCTAAAACTGCCAAACAGTCAGGGTTGAAAACGCCACTTGGTAGCTGGTGCAGCTTGAACGTACCTAGGTCGTTAACCACGGTGTGACCCGCGTTGTTACCACCTTGGAAACGAATGCTTGCAGAAGCTTGCTCTGCCAAAAAGTCAACGATGCGGCCTTTGCCTTCATCACCCCAGTTTGCACCCACAACAACGATAGACGACATAATTCATTCTCCAAAAACAGACCGGAAAATCTTAGGATGCTCGCATGAATAAGAGAAATTAATTATACTCATTAACTTGATAAGAAAATCATATCGGGTAATTTTCTATGTTAGATTTGAACTGGTTACGTACGTTTGTCACCTTGGCAGAAGTAAAACATTTCGGCAAAACAGCGATTGAACTGCACATGACACAGCCAAATGTGAGCTTACACATCAAACAACTTGAGCAAGCGACGCGCGCGAAATTGATCGAACGTAACCCTGTGCAATTGACTCAAGCGGGTAAGCGATTATTGGACACTGCTCAGCATATGTTGAATGAGTTACAAATCTGCCAATCCGACCTCAATGCGATCAATGACTTAACACAAGGCACGCTCTCAATTGCGGCGAGTGATATCGTCTCACGTTTGTTACTTATCAAGCCTTTTCAACAATTTAAAAGTGAATATCCTGGAATTGACTTAGCGCTGTTCAATACCACGTCATCGCAAGCGGTGGATTTGGTAAAAAGTGCCCGAGCTGACATTGGTTTTGTTATTGCACAGAAAGAAAGCCAACCACTACACTTCACACCTCTGACGCAAATCCATTGGTGCGCTTTCGGCGATAATATTTTCAAATGGAAACAGAACACGGAAGAAAACCAAACCTTGATTCTACTTGGGCACGATACCCGAACGCGTGAACTGATTGATGCCTCTTTGCCTGAATTGAAATTACCTAAACACAGGGTGATGGAAGTCGGTAGCGTAGAGGCGCAAATAGATTGGGCCGAAGCTGGCTTTGGAACGGCGATTGTGCCTGATTTCTCCCTCGACCCAAGGTTGAAACTCTCGCGAGAAGTCACGCCATTGCCTAGTTTCCCCAACACTGATTTTGCTACATAGTGCGCCAAAACCAAGTGCTGTCCAAAGCCGCAAAACAGTTATTGAAGTGGGTGGGGGAGAATGTATCGGTGGTGGGGTAGGCAATAGTTACTTCAGTGCTCTGAAGACAGAGCTATTTAACTTCTTCAACAATAAGTTAAATACATACTTTATGAACTTAAATGATAGGTCAGGAATTTTATGAACTACTTTCCCAGCAAATCGGAGCATATGCCCTAATAACCCTTCTGTTTGCTCCCGAAACCTATCAGAAATTCGGACGATTTTTTCTATGGATCTTGCTACCAGATCATAGAACGTAAAGCTGCCTACGAATGCCCCCTGTATCGCAATTAAACCAACGTATCCAGCTTCCCTTAATAGAGTCCTCAATGCTGCTGCTATTTTGTCAGCCCAATGACCGTTAAACATGACTTGATGGCTATTCTGAAACTTTAATCTAACAGATCTATGGAGATACATTTTCGAAGATCTTCCGATGTGTTGCCAAGAGTCTGAAGTAAGTGTTTTTTTATACCCGATAGAAGATGCTAACTTATGAGCATCTCCCAAAATACCTACAGATGAGTCGAGTCTGAACTCTGGTTTATCAATAGGTGCATGTACAAATGGCCACAAAGGCACCATCGGTACGGGGTCGGCGCCGTTTGTGCAACGGAAAATTGCAAAGTTTGAGTTGGTTGATTTTTGAGCGTAAGATTGCAAGCCTACACGAGGTGCTCCAAAGGTATAAAGTACCACATTGATTTTAAAATTAACTCTAATCCAGTCTGCACACAATGAAGCAATAGCGCCCCCCCCAAACTGTGACCAACACAATGTATTGTTTTTATGCTGCTAGCATTGCGTTGTATATAGGTAAAGAGGTGTACTTTCAAACTATGAAATGTGTTAACAAAACCTGCATGAGCACTAGATCCGTTGCTACTTCCTTTTATTCCAATATTCAGGTCGGTTAGTTTATCTGCAGTGTAGTCAAAGTTGGTACCCCGGAATGCAAGTACAAATTGCCCGTTTTGTTCTCCAGTCCCCTTTGCGCAAAGTACGAAATTGGAGATTCTTTTTGAAACTAGCCCTAAAGTTGAGCCTGTTTGTGCTTGGATAGTCGTTTGGCCTACATCAAAAGAAAACTTTTTAGCTAATCTGCGGTGTGGTTTGAATGTTTTAGTATCAAACTCGATATCGTAAGCTTGCTCTGCAAATGTAAGCGCTTCTTTAGGGGAGAGTGTTTTCACTTAGTATAACTCCTCAAACTTGAGCTCACTTTGAGAACAAATACTATAAACCTCATTTGTAACAGGTTCATTTTTTGACTCAGGATATGAGAATACTTTAAGTGGCTCGACTAGATTACAATTTAGATTTCGTAACGACTTAATGATCGGCTCAGAAACTTGATACGTGTGAAGTTTGGATTGCCATATGGTGACTTCATTACCATCAAATATCGTACTGACATCCAATTTTACTCTTATATCTTGTAGAGAATGCTGTTTGTGATCAGGAGGTAGAAGAACTGGGTTAAACGAGAAATCTCCGTTTTCATCCGTAATGACAGTATCAGTTTTGACTCCGTTATGAACTATAGTCCTCTCTATTTTCAATCCCCCGATAGGTGTTCCGTTTTGATTTATAGAGCCTTGAATAATAGGACTTAAAGTAAACTCCATGGGTTTCGCTATTCCTTGAAATGTGAAAAAAACTAGCAACAGAAGGTGGTTACGCATACGCCACGCTTTATTAGAAAATAATCACCATATTTGTTTTTGCTAGCGTATTTTTCAACAAAGCTTAAAAGATTCTCGGCTCGAATCACTTGCTAATGTAATTGACATTTCTAACGTTGGACTAATTTAACATTGAAAGTACTATTAACGTTGTTTTCGAAGCGTTGAACTCCATAAAATGAATAGTCGTAATCTATCCATCCCTCTACCATCTTTAATACACCGAATTGGTGGTGATAATGCTAAGCGGGCTAAAGCAATTGCGGTGGAAAAGAAGTGCGAACTGAAGCGCATCCGACGTTCACGTAATTGGCAAATTACTGGTGAGGCTTTGGATTTGAAAGCGTTTCTCGATTACATTAGGGCCGAAGAAGCTGAGCCGATGCGATTTATGATCAGCAAAATAGAAGTTGGTCTCACCAAACACAGCGATAAGCTCGAACCTTTGGAAGCCAAGCTCGTTAGATTGGTATCAGAAAACCCAAATATTACTTTGGCAGAGTTGATGTCAGAAACAAACTGTACCATCGCGCAAGCGCGAACGGCGCGCTTTGAGGCAGAGATGCTTTGAAAGAGCACATTGAACACGTTTACGGTGCTGGTAGTCATTTATCTTGGCTTAATTAGTGAGGAAATCCGTTATTGTGATCAGCAGTAGTGCATTGTTGCTCACGAACTTATAAAGTCATACCTGTTTAAGCAATTATGTGAATATTTTAGAAATATCAATAGCTTTAGAGGATGAGATAGAGTGATGAGGAAGTTGGTATTAGCTATGTTGCTTGTGTTGCCGTTACATGTAATGGCTTCAGAAGAAACCAAACTAGAAAAACTCAGTGAACTGCTAGAGATTATGGACATGGATGCGATTGTTGAAACAATTCATGCCCAGGTGAATGAGGTCACTATTCAAGCCTCCAAAGAGCTCAACGTCTCAGAGTCGAAGCAAGCCATCATTGAGCAGTACTACCAAGATGTTAACCAGATGCTTAGAGAGGAAGTGAGTTGGGCTAAACTTAAGCCTATGACAATGGATGTCTACATGAGACAGTTCACTGAAGCTGAGATTTCAGCGATGCTTGCTTTCTATCAAACGGACGAAGGTCAGAGTATTTTGAAGAAGATGCCTCAAGTGACCCAAGAGTCGATGATTTTAAGCCAAACTATGATGCAGAATTTAGCACCAAGGCTTCAAGCAAGAATTAAGCAACTTCATGCTGATATTGAAGAGCAGTAAAGACACTGTTTTTAGATTTACATTCATCTTGGGAAGAAAAAAGGCCGCTTAGACAGCGGCCTTTCTTATTATAAATTGAGGTACTCTTACCACATCAGATCGTCTGGTACGACGAAATCTGCGTACGGGTCATCTTCTGCAGGGATGTCCGCTTCTGGTTCTTTCTGTTCGATGATCACTGATTCATCACGTTGAGCAATCTTGTTTGCTACACCACGCGGGATAACAACGTAGCTTTCACCAACAATCGCGATTGCCAAGATGCCTTTGATCAGCTGTTCGCGGATCTCTGACTCAACGTACAGAGATTTCACAAGTGTACCGTGTGTGAAGTTGTATTTGATGTCGCCATCTTTCAAATTAACCTTGTTCATTTCAATCAGTTGGTTGATTTGTGCTTTGATTTCTTTGTTCAAGCGCTCTGCGTTTTGTTGCTCGCTCAATTGCTTGTCACGCTCTAACTGCTGACGTTTGTTCTCTTCAACCGCCGCTTTTACTTCGCGAGCTTGAACGCGTGATTTTTTAGAGCCTTTTTTCGCTTTCTTCAGTTTTTTCTCGTTAACCAAGCCTGCTTTAAGCATCTGCTCTTGAAGGGTAAGTTTTGCCATGATCTATCCAGTTAGTGCGCAATTTTGTGCATTTTAACCAGTCATCCGCCGCAAAGAAAGAGGGATATACTCAAGTGACTTCAAGGTGCAGGATTCAGAGCGTTGTCACTGATTCAAGTTCGAGGAAAACAACGAAGCGGAATAGTTAGCTCTTTCCAAGTTGTTTGACGAAGAAATTGCTTCAGTGACACGCTCCCGAAGGGCGAGTTGTCTTGGTTAGTATGCTTCGTTAACAATTATTGATTTAGAATCACTAGATCTTCAAATTGTTGCCTCGCCTTCAAACCAAGTCATTCTCGCTGAACCAAGCACCTCGAGGTTACTTGAGTATAAGCATACGGCGGGATATGACTCGGCGCTTTGTTGAGCAAAAAAACGAAAAATAAATCGAGAAAGTGTGCGTCTTATTGCAACTTCCAGCGTCTTAAGTACATTAGGCGAAAAATTTTTGAAGCAAAAACCATGAGTACCTCAGACAAACAAACCATCCCACAACAAGTGATTGAAGAAGCTTGTGAGTGGGCAATCATGCACGGCGTGGCATTTCGTCAAGCAGATAACACCGCAAGACACTGTCCTTTTAGCTTTGCGCCAATGACGATAGAGCGTGATGTGTTCGCACATTTGAAGAAAGTGACGCCGTTGATCGCCAAGCTGATCAGTCATGTGTCTGAGGATTATGAATTCCTGCAAACCTCCCTAGCCGAGCTAGGCAAAGCCGATACTTTCTTTGAGCGTTTATTGGAACTGCATAAAGAGGTTCACCATGAAGCAGCACGCCAACCGCTGCTGTTAATGCGAACCGACTTTATGGATGATCGTCAACACGGTGCGAAAGTCATCGAGTTTAATGGCATTGCGGCTGGGATGGCGCCTTTTGGTCAGCGAGCAACAGAGCTACATCAATTCTTAAGCTCACAATGGGGCAGCATCTATCAACAATGGTTGGAAGATAAAACGGCAACACCAGCCGATAACCAAGGCATGCAGCAACTTGCGCTTGGCATTGCCACTGCCGCGAGAAAAGTCAAAGCGCATTTTAATGAAGAAGGCGCACCGACGTTTCTGATGGTGGTGCAGAAAAACGAAGACAACGTGTATGACCAACACTTGCTCGAAGTGGAATTGCAGAAGCTTGGCGTTCGCACGGTAAGGCGTACCTTTGAGCAGTTAAGTTCACAGCTATCGAGCGGTGACGAACAACGCCTTTTGCTAGAAAACATCGGTGGTCTTGACGTTGTGTACTTACGTGCTGGTTATCAATATATAGACTACTTCTCGCCAGAGCTAAATGAACCAATCTGTTGCCACACCTTGAGCCAGACTCGTTTGTTCATGGAAAAGCACTACGTGGCGATGAATGCGACCATCGCTCAACAGTTGGCGACTAGCAAATCGATGCAAATGTTGTTAACAATTATGCCAGCAAGTGAGTATCAGCGCTGGGGGCTCAATCTTGCAGAATCCGAGTTAGTCAAAAGTGTATTGGCAGAGATGAAGCCGATTAACATTGACACGATTAAATGGTTTGCTGCTTCTGGTAACAAAGACGAATGGGTATTGAAAAACCAAGGTGAGGGCGGTGGTCACTGTATCTTTGGTGACGATATAGCGAAACAGCTGAGTCGACTACCGCAAGAGCAATACAGTGCTTGGGCCTTGATGCAGCGTTTGTATCCTCATGAAAGAGAAATACCGACGATTGCAGTGCGTGATGCACAGCTGAGCGTGGTGACGGACCTTGTGAGTGAAATTGGTTTATTCACGGCGCACTATCAAGGTGAACCTGTAACGCAATTCGAAGGTTATGCGGGCTATTTGATTCGCAGTAAACCAGCCAGTGAAAATGAAGGTGGCATCCACAGTGGTAAAGGCATCTTAGATTCTTTAGTGCTGGTGGATTAAAAAGAAACACTCTCCATGAGTAAAACATGGAGAGTGTTTTTATTTGTGGGTTAGTCGGTTACATGTGGCCCATACCGTGGAACATCCCCCGAACAGGGCTCCTAGAATACTAAAAATAATACCTAGGATGATCATCGCTGGGATTGAAGCGATAGCGAACTTAACCATAAAGATCACCATCGACATAAATGGCATCTTAATATCAACAACAGTCACTTCTTGTTTTGTAGTTTCATCAGACACGAGCGTTCTCCTAAATTTGCATTCTGAATATGCAGCCAGTTTATTATATTCAAACTTAAGAAAACGTTGAGCTGTGTTGCGCTTTTCCTTTTATGGGGCAGCAACTGATTAATCTGAGAAATACGGCACGCTATGAATCGCTATCACAAGCAGGTAAAGCCTCTCAACCAAGCGCTGGGTAATCTGTATAGCCGTGTTCATTACCACCAAAGAGTGTTGAGCCATCCAGTTCTGCCAGAGGTTGTTGGTGCTGTAAGCGCGCCACCAAATCTGGGTTAGACACAAACGGGCGTCCAAACGCGACTAAATCCGCATAACCTTTCTCAAGTACCTCATCAGCACGCTCTTGGGTGTAACTGCCCGCGACGATAATCGTGTTGGTGAAGTATTCGCGCAGTTCGATGCGGAAGCTTTCTGGAATCACTGGTGCGTCGTCCCAATCCGCTTCAGACAGGTGCAAGTACGCAATATCACGAGCTTGAAGTTGTTTCGATGCATCAAGGATGGTTGGCACAATGTCTGGGCAGTTCATGTCCTTGAAAGTGATGAAAGGTGCGAGTCGTACTCCCACTTTGTTGGCACCAATGGCTTCGCTCACTGCATCGACCACTTCTAACAAAAAGCGAAGTCGGTTTTCGCGAGTGCCGCCGTAATTATCGGTTCTGTGGTTTGAATTGGTACGCAGGAACTGGTCAATCAGGTAGCCATTACCGCCGTGGATTTCTACTCCATTGAAGCCTGCTTCAATCGCACGTTTCGCGGCATAGGCAAAATCACTCACAACGCGGTCAATATCGGCTTGAGTCATGGCTCGGGGCTCTACACAATCGACCATGTTGCCATTGCCTTGTTGGTCGGCAATCCACACTTGGGTTTCTACTGGCTTTAGTGCCGATGGAGCAATAGGCTGTTCGCCTTTTTGGAATGTTGGGTGTGATACGCGACCAACGTGCCATAACTGACAAAACATCGCTGCGCCTTGCTCTTTTGCTGCTTGAGTGACGGTTTTCCAGCCTGCCACTTGCTCATCAGTGTAGACGCCTGGTGTGAATGAGTAACCCTGCGAATCGTCTGAGATCTGGGTGGCTTCAGAGATGATTAAGCCTGCGGTAGCACGCTGCTTGTAATAAGTAGCCATCATTTGGTTTGGAATGTTTCCCGGTTGGCTGGTGCGCGCTCGGGTCATTGGAGCCATGGCTACGCGGTTTTGCAGAGTTAGTTGTTTCAGCTGTGCTGGTTCAAATAGCTTACTCATGATCGGTTCCTTACTTAAGTAGTGGTACTTGGGTTTTGTTGCTTACCGATTCCATCCAATCTTTCACGGTGTTGTCCCATTGGATTTCCGCGGCACTGAAGAACCCACGCAAAATAGAAAATAAGATCGCTTCGTCTACCAAAGTCACATGCTGGTAGGAATTGAGATTCAACACGCTTTTCGCACGTTCGATGAGCACTTCTACCTCTTTGGCAATGTTTGGTGTGTGTTGCAGAAGTGCGTCAAAATTGAGTGCTTCAGTTTCCTTTTTCGCGCGCCAAGCGAGCTGTGCAGACTGAGTGGCAAACTCTGGTAAATCCATGTTTGACCAACGTGGGTAACCCACTTTTTGCAGTGGAAGAAACGCAATTTTTTGCCAATCCAGCGCTTGTTGAGATGGTTGGTTTGTTTCGCTTGATGCTGCCAATTCAAGGAAGTAAGCGATGATATCTAGGCTTTCTGCCATCACTTCACCATTGTCTTTGATAAGAAGTGGTACTTGTTTGGTTCCAATCAGGTCTGTTGTGGTTTTGTCGTCGTCATAAGCAATATTGATGACGTCGAGTTGGATATTCAGCATGCCAGCAACATAGCGGACGCGAGCACTGAATGGGCAATGTTCGTAAATGTAGAGTTTCATAGTGTTTTCCTATCGATTCGTATTGGGTAGCCCCGCTTGTTCGGGAGGCGTTAAGTCAGGGCTACCAGTAGGGATGAAATTAGTTGTTGAAGCTTGGTGCTAAGTCGGTTTGTTTGCTTTCTTTGCGATTCGCCTTGGCGATGAATAGCAAACCAATCAGTGGAACAATGATGGCTGCGTAAGGGATCATGCCTGCGCCCATTTGGCTATCGAGCACCATGCCGCCTAAGAAACCGCCAAAGGCATTGGCTAAGTTGAACGCAGAGATGTTTGCCGTCGCTGCTAATTCCTGACCTTCACCACCGTGGTTCATTACTCGAAGCTGCATTGCTGGCACGTTAGCGAATGACGCAATACCAAATACAAAGGCGGTGGCAATAAACAGAACTTTGCTGTCGACAGTTAGGCCGACCAGTACCAGTGATACAATCATCGCGATAGCCCAGAACATGGACGCTTTTTGTAGGTTTTTATCTGATGAACGACCACCCATGGTGTTGCCGACAATCAGACCGACACCAACGATAACCAAAATCCAAGTCACGGCACTTTCACCAAAGCCAGTGATGTGCATGGCGATAGGGGCGATGTAGCCATACAAAGTCATAAACCCCGACCAAGCAAATACGGTGATCGCAAGGCTGATAAGTAGCATTGGGTTTTTGAACGCAGCCAATTGCGCTTTGACATCTTTTGCTTCGCCATGACCAGTCGATTTGATCACTGAAGTGATGAAGAACAGAGCCACTAAACCAAAAGCGGCAACAGTTAGGAAAGTGGTGTGCCAGCCGAATTGCAAGCCAATCCAAGTACCGCCAGGCACACCTAAAACGTTAGCCAGTGTTAGGCCTGCGAACATCTGTCCGACCGCACGGCCTGCCATTTTTTCTGAAACCAAATTGGTCGCCACCACAGCACCGATACCGTAGAAAGGACCTTGAACCAAGCCCGTGATCACTCGGCTGACCATCAACACAAAGTAGTTCGGTGCGAAAGCGGACATTACGTTGCCGAGAATAAACAGCACCATTAGCCCAGCCAGTACGGCTTTCTTGTTAAAGCGTGCTAAGTAAATCGTAAGTAGCGGGCCGCCAAACACAATGGCAAGCGCGTAGGCACTGATTAGGTAACCCGCTTGCCCTTCCGTAATGGACAAAGAGTTGGCGACTTGAGGAAGGATTCCTGCAATAACAAATTCCGCGGTACCGATGGCAAAAGCTGCAAGCGTTAGGATCCATACCTGCAGCGGCATTTTTTCTTTATTCATGGGGGAGTCTCTTTTTTTATTTCGTTTGAACCCATTAGTGCCATGCTTTTTTATTGCTCTGGCACCTTGTTTTTATTTGCGGTTAGCTAAGCGGGTGTTGTTAGCCAAGCAGTGCGCCACCATCAACATCAATCACGGCGCCGGTCATGTAGCTGTTTTCAATCAGAAGTAAGTAAGCTTTTGCAACGTCACCGGCTTCGCCTACTTTGCCTACGGGCAGGCTATTTTGTGTGCGTTTGAACATGGCTTTTCTGTCGTCTTCGCTCATGCCTTGATATGCCTCAGTTCTAGTCAAACCTGGGCTGACTGCATTCACTCGGATAGGAGCTAATTCTTTCGCCAGTACTTTTGTGGTCGCTTCAATGGCCGCGTTGATGGCAGTTTTGACGTAGGTGTTAGCAACAACTTTGCGCGATAACATGCCAGATGTTAGCGTGATTGAGCCGCCTTTCTTGATGTAGCGTGCGCCATGTTTCGCCGCATTGATTGCGCCCCAAAACTTGGTATCAAAAGCGTATTTTGCTTGGGAAACTTCCACGTCCATCACTTTGCCTGCCGGAGCATAAGAACCTGCTGTGACGATCAGGTGGTCAAAAGCACCAATGGTTTCGAAGTAGTGGTAAACCGACTGCTCATCGCTGATGTCTAACCCTGTTTTGCGGCTTGCTACGTGGACAACCGCATTGTCGCTTGCAAGTTGTTGGCTAAGTTCAGCACCAATACCTGATGTACCACCTAGTACGACGTAAACAGTTTTTTCTGTTTTCATGATTTGTTTCTCCAATCTTGTTTTGTTGGAGCCAGTATATTGATTGGAAGAAATTTGATAATTGGGTAATATTTGAATTGATTATTCAGCTCAGATGAATAATGAGGTTTCAGGAGGGGATGTGGACAAGTTTTCGGATATGACGCTGTTTGTCAGCATAGTGAAGAACCAAGGGCTGGCGGCGGCTGGTAGAGAGCTCGGTTTATCGCCAGCAACAGTAACGGCAAGATTGCAGTCGTTGGAAGACCGTTATGGGGTGAAATTACTTAATCGCAGTACAAGGCATATTTCACTGACGGACTCTGGTGCTATGTACCATCAGGCATGCTTGGAAATCATCGACAGCGTTAAAGAGACGGAGAACTTACTCCAAACTGGCACCAAAGAAGTGCGCGGCACACTTAAAATCTCGGCTCCTCGTGATATTGGTAAGCAATACATTTCGCCAATACTGTCGGAATTTAGTCAGCTCTATCCCGATGTGATCCCTTATCTGTATTTGAACGACAACTTATCCAACTTGGCGGAGTCCGGTTTGGACATCGTTATCCGATATGGGGAGCTAGCCGACAGCAACCTTATCTCTCGCAAACTGGCGTCCAGTCGCCGAGTGCTTTGCGCTTCTCCTCAGTATTTGGCAAAGAAAGGCACGCCGATCACGCCACAAGATTTAGCTCAGCACGATTGTCTAGCCATGGTTCGCAGCAATGAAGAGTTGAAAACATGGCACTTTCAAGATGAAGAGCAGCACAACGTTGTTACTGTCGTACCGAAGCGTTTTTCTGATGATGGTGAAGTGATTCGTCAATGGGCATTAGATGGGGCGGGGATTGCGTTGAAATCGATTCTCGATGTACAAGAAGACATCAAACAGCAGCGTTTAGTGACGGTGTTAAATGGCTATATGAAGAACTTCAACGCATCGACCTCTTCTGCAGGCGCGGATTTGAACGTGATTTACCTGAGCCGCCAGTATCAACCCAAGCGACTTCGTTTGTTTTTGGACTTCTTGATTGAGCGCTTCCATAGTCAGTTTCCTGAATAAGCAAGACTTAGACGGCAACCTGCAATTGAGGCCATGTGTTCAGCCAGTTTTTGGATTCTACCCGAGATTGAAACAGCGTTAATGTTCGCTTGGGATTGTAAGTAATCTGACTTTCAAACAAAGACTCAAACCCGAACGCTGAAATGCACTCTATCTGGTTCTTTTCGTTCAATCTGGCAGCGACCGCTGTCTCTTTTTCTGGCCAGTAACTCATCGCATCTAAGGTACTTTGGTATGGCTCATCACCATTCCTTAGGTGCATGTTTGCTTGATTGCGAACTTGCCAGTTGAGCTCTGGCATTAAGGCGTTTAGTTGAGTTTCGTATTCGAGGTTGGCCTGATCGTCGAACTCATTCGGAGCGAAATAAACCACATCAAGATCGTTTAATTGTGTCGAATTTTGCTTTTGATGAAGGTGATCCCAAACTAAGTTTCGAACAAAGCCAGCAGCAATGTAGCAATCTGGTAAATCTAGCGAGCAGACGCATTGCAATGCTTGAACGCGAATTGGATCCTTCGCCAATAACTGGACGAGTTTATCTTCAAACATTACTATTGCTTCCCAGGTGGCAGCTCAATGCCCAATTCTTCGCGTTTTCGCTTACTCAAGCCAAGTGCAACTAATCGATAAGATTCTGATAAATAGTACTTTAGCTCTTCGTCTAGGCGTCCGGAGGTTTCTGTTTGCTGAATCCACTTCATACCTCGGTTAGCGAAATAAGGGGCAGGAATATAGCCTTCATAATCACTTAAAAAATCGAAGTTTAAAGGGGAAGTCTTAAACGTAAATGCAGGCTGCTTGTCTTTACTCCAGCCACCAATAGCAAATACCTTTCCACCGACTTTCCAAACGTGCGCGTCGCCCCATTGAACTACATGGGAAGTGGCAGCGAATGAGCCGCAGAATTGATTAAATTCATCGTATGTCATCGTTACACCTCGTTCATTTTCAACTTAAACTCTGCGCCAGTTTCGTTATTCTTTCGATCAAAGCTAAGTGAGATTCCGAGGTCTCTCGTCGGTGACGATAAATTCCTACCGTTCCCGGTTTCGCTTTTTTTTCCATAGTTAGTTTCTGCAAACCGAACGACTCCAAATAATCACTCAGATGGCTGGTATAGGACATTACAGCAACGCTGTCTTTAAGGGTATCAATGCTGGCAAGTAATGAGTCAATTTCGTACGTCGGTCTATCATCCAGTTGCTGGCGTTCTCTTTCATTTTGCTTTGGAATGGGATTATCAATGACGTGATTGAACTTTTTTGCGTCATAAGTTACTGAGAGCGCGGGGTATTCATGCAGCATTCGCTCTGTGACGACTTGACTGAGAAGAGGGTGGCTTGGTGAAACAAAGAAGTCATCAGCGGTTTGAAACAAAGGGATAAACGTGACATCACATTTTTCTGATAGGCCAACGATCTCATGGCCAATAAAGAATTCGATTTGCTCGTTGATTAACGAATCCATCAAAGCGAGGTGATTACCAAACTCTACGTGAGTAGATGCGGAGGGAGATTGAGCAAGGTGCTCGTCGAGTGCGCGTTTGGCAAACAAAGGCCACCATGCATCGCCCGTTCCCATTTTAATTTTGCCTACTTGGTATTGTTTTCGTTCACCAATGCTTTGCATCATCTGGTTGTACTCGTGCTGCATTGCATTGCTATGACGATAGAGGATGCGCCCATACTCGGTTAGCTCCATACCGTTTGCGTGTCGTTCAAATAACATGACACCAAGGTTGTCTTCTAGCTTTTTCAAGTTGTGGGTGACTGTAGGTTGGCTTAACCCTGCTAACCTTGCAGCTGCACTGATGCTTTTGCAGCGAGCTACAAGTAAAAACTGCTGAAGTGATTTATCCATACGTGTTACCCATAGTTTAAGTGGGAGTATTTTGCACAATAATATTTATAAATCACAAATTTAAAACCTCATTTATTCGAAGATAAATGCCTTTCGTAGATCTCAGTCACGTTCGGTTTAGTGGGTATAGATGTTATCTATATCTGTTTACGGTTCGCCTATTTTTCGTTGAACCAATGGTTTCTTAGACTATCGCCCAAAATAACAATCTAAGGGATAACTATGAAACCAAGTATTATTGCGCTTGCTGTCGCGTCATGTATCGGTTTATCGGGCTGCGGTTCCGATTCAGATAGTCCGGAAGTAGTGGACAAACCAATTATTTCTGCTGATCTGTACTTACGTGGCTTAAACGGCGATTGGGGAACCGCCGAACACGCCAAGCTTAACTATTTAGGCAACAATGAATATGAGACGGTTCTGCGCGTCGCTCGTGGTAGTAACCAATTCAAGATTGCAGATCCGGGTTGGCAAATTGAATACACACACTTTTCAGATCCTGCTGTATTTGACCAGCCTCAAGACTATCTGCCTAAGCCAGAGACGAATGAAGCGTGCATGAACAATGACTGTAACTCGGAAATTACGTTTGCTGATAAAGGGTACTACAAGTTCTCAGTGAACTTTGCCAGTGAAAGTAGCGCAACGATGACGGTCACCAAAGCGACGCAGGCCGAAGCCGAGAAGTACTATTCTGATGCCATTATTGATCCAGCCATGGTGCACGAAGGTCACCAAGTAAAAGAAGTCAAACTCTTCGCTAATTACGACGGTAGTAATGAAACGGTGACTTTCTCAGTCAACGACCCAAAAGCGGCCCAACGTGAGTTTGGTATATCAACGACAACTGAGTTACGAGATGCTCTCGATCAAGGTATGGTGATTACCGAGCAGGATGGCCCACGAGTTGTGTCTGGTGACACTGCGTTTGACGCGTTGTTTGCACTAACTCTTAAAGAACTCGATCAACTCGCTGTCTCTGAAATCAAAGATGGCAACTATAACTACAACAAACCAATTAAAGCAGAAGTGTTCGAAACAGGTGCTAAATGGCACTATGTTTGGACGCGTGATCTTGCCTATGCGGCTGATTTGTCTTTGGCGTTGATGAACCCTACTCGTGTTGAAAATGGTTTGGAATTCAAATTATCTGCGTTCCGTGATTCAACCGATAAACAATATGACGGTGAGCAAATTGTTCAAGATACAGGGACAGGTGGTAGTTGGCCAATCAGTACTGACCGAACAACTTGGGCGTTGGGCGCAGAACGTTTGCTGTCTGCACTTGATGGGGAAGACTACAACCAATTTGCAGAGCGCGCCTACAATGCGGTTAGCAATACACTAGAAGCAGATCGATTAGCAGCGTTTGATCAAGACTCAGGTTTATACACTGGCGAACAGTCTTTCTTGGATTGGCGTGAACAGACATATTCTACTTGGACGCCAGATGATGTTAATGCGATTGGTAGTAGCAAGGCGCTATCAACAAACGTTGTTCACTATCGAGCAATGCGCTTAGCAGCAAAGTTGGCAGAGCAGTTTGACTCTAAAAACGCCGTCAAATATACCGATTGGGCGAATCAGTTGAAGCAATCAATCAATACGCACTTTTGGAATGAGAATCGCGGTATGTACGTCAGCTACCTGTTTGACAACGGACAGGATATTGCGGTCGATAAATATGACATGCTAGGTGAATCGCTTGCAATTATAAGTGGCATTGCCAGTGATGCTCAGGCGAAACAAATTATGGAAAACTATCCTCATAGTGAGTTTGGTGTGCCAGTTTATTTCCCTCAACAGCCAGGTGTTCCTGTTTATCACAACCGCGCGATTTGGCCATTTGTCACCGCATATAGCTTACGCGCTGCACATCATACTCAAAACGTGGCAGCGGCTAACAATGCGATTCAGTCCCTAGTTCGCGGTACTGCAACGAACCTGTCAAATATGGAAAACTTGGAGTGGTTGTCTGGTAAATCGTTCATTATTCACAGTGACCATGGTGCAGATGCTTCTCTTGATGGCCCAGTAATTAACTCCCAGCGCCAGCTATGGTCGGTAGGTGGTTACCTCAATATGGTGGTCGAAACTATTTTTGGTATTCACACTGAAACAGGGCAATTGGAAGTTAAACCGTTCATTACAGGATGGGTTCGCAATCAACTTTTTGCTCAATCAGATCAGATTACATTGGAGAACTTCAGCTTCAAGGGTAAAAGCTACTCTGTGACGATTCACCTGCCAGAAGTACAAGGTGAGTCAAACGGTTACTATCCAGTGGAAGAGGTGACGGTTGATGATAATGGTCACTACCAAGTCACCTTGGGTAGTCTTGTTGCTGACGACAGCAGTATAAAAGTGGTGGATGGTGTTAAACCTTACACAACAGAAAGCGCAAAAGTATTTTCTCCAAAAGAGCCTAAGCTCGATGTCGCTCGCGCTAACAATAATGTGACGATTGGTGTAACTAGTGACTACAACATTAACTTGTACCGCAATGGTCAACTGATCCAAAGCAATGTTAACGGAAAAGAATACAGCGATACCTTAAGCGGCTTTGCGTGTTATTTGGCTGAAAGTATTAATGAACAAGGATTCCGTTCTAACCCAAGTGAACCTGTTTGTGTTGGGGAAGATATCCGCGTCAAGCTCGAGGGTGAGTACCAACCGCTAAAAGACGATGTATCGGTAGTCACTGTGAGCAAAGATAGTGGTGATGTAAATGGTCTGAGTGCTTTCTCCGTCCCTACTAGCGGGCGATACCAGTTGGCGGCGTGGTATAACAATAACCTAGGCCAACTAAATACCGGTATTACTAACGCAGTGAAAGAGCTCGAAGTTCTCGACGAATCTGGTCAGTCAGTTGGTAAAGGTTATATTCAAATGGGCCATATTGGTGAGAACAAAGGTATGCGTTACTCAACACCGATTGAAGTCTCTCTAGAACAAGGCAAATCATACCGACTGGTTCTCAAAGATCATTTCAATATGAGTTACTTGAAATCTAATGAAACCTACATTTACTCAGGTGGCGTAGATGGCGAGATGAATGAAGCGCAGATTGCTGATATCCGCATAGCACCGCTTCAATAACGTGAATTGAAGTTCTAAGAAAAAGCCGCTGATTTATCCAGCGGCTTTGTTGTTTTAACAAAGTAAAGAGTGACTACGCAGTTTGCGGACGAGGCTTACGACGTTGCCCTGATGGCTTGTTGCCTGACGGTTTACCGTTTGAAGGCTTTGCGCCTGCTGGTTTGCCGCTGTTAGGCTTACGGTTACCCGACGGTTTACCACCGTTACCGTTTTTGCTCGCGTTTGGCTTATTCGCATTCGGCTTGCTACCGCTTGGCTTGCCGTTTGATCGCGCTTGACCATCGCGGTTACCTTTTGGTTTACCAGCGCCAGCTTTGTCAGATCTGTTTTCGCCTTTGCCATTTTTGTTGTCGCTGTTGAAACGACGCTTTGGTTTGTTGTTACCGCCGCTGTTTTTCTTCTCAGCGGTTTGACCGTTTTCACCTTCTGCTTTTGGCTTCTTAGGCTTTTTCGGTTTCTTAGGCTTGATAGGGCGAGTATCAAGCTTCGACTCTGGCAGTACGTTAGTTGGTGCGTAGCCTTCCAGCTCTTTACGAGGAAGCAGCTGTTGAATCAAACGTTCAATCGCAAACAGCTCTGATGCTTCAAGTGCGCACACCAAAGAAATCGCTTTACCTACTTCACCAGCTCGGCCTGTACGACCAATACGGTGAACGTAGTCTTCTGCTACTTTCGGCAGCTCGAAGTTCACCACTTGAGGAAGTTGTGGAATATCGATACCACGAGCAGCAATGTCGGTGGCAACTAGAACGCGAACTTCACCAGATTTAAAGTCAGCCAGTGCTTTGGTACGTGCACCTTGGCTCTTGTTGCCGTGAATCGCAGCTGCTGTAATCTTTTGGTCGATTAGGAACTTGGCTAAGCGGTTTGCGCCATGCTTGGTTTTGGTAAATACCAATACTTGTTTCCAGTCACCGTCTTTGATCAGTTTGACCAACATTGGCGCTTTCTTCTTCACGTCTGCTGGGTAGATGCATTGTTCTACGGTGCGTGCTGTCGAGTTTGCAGGGTTAACTGAAATCTCTACAGGGTTGTTTACCAAACCTTTTGCAAGGTCGCGAATTTCGTTAGAGAAAGTCGCAGAGAACAGAAGGTTCTGACGTTGCTTCGGTAGCAAGTCAAGGATCTTACGAATGTCGCGAATAAAACCCATGTCTAGCATGCGGTCCGCTTCGTCCAGAACCAGCATTTCTAGTTGGTCGAACTTCACTGCATTTTGGTTGTATAGGTCCAATAGACGACCTGGTGTTGCAACCAATACGTCCGCACCTTTACGAAGACGAAGCATTTGCGGATTGATCTTCACACCACCAAATACCACTGCACTCGTTAGAGGTAGGTGACGGCTGTACATGAATACGTTTTCTTGCACCTGAGCCGCAAGCTCACGAGTTGGCGTTAGCACCAATGCGCGGACTTGGTTGCTGCGTACTCGTGGACCGTTAGACAGACGTTCAAGAATCGGCAGCGTAAAGCCAGCCGTTTTACCTGTACCAGTCTGTGCTGCTGCCATTACGTCTTTCCCTTCCAAAACAGCTGGAATTGCTTGTGCCTGAATTGGCGAAGGGGTGTCGTAGCCTTTTTCCTGAATAGCTTTAAGGATTGGAGCAGATAGACCTAACGAGGTAAAACCCATATGTATGATTCTCAATTGTCGTTTTAAATAACAGGCGCGTCGAATTTATGCTCGACACGAAAAGTGCGCCATTCTGAGGCTTTTGTGCGTTGGCTTCAACTATTTCCGTCGTGTATGGATATTTGATGTGGATCTCATTTCTTATCGCGGTGTAAAAATTAGCGCTTTACCTAAAGCTAACTTGAGGTTTTAAGGTGTTTAACAAGCCAAAGGAAGACCCTAATAAATAAGGAACAACGTTATGAAAAGCTATGTTGAACACGCCAATATTTCCGTCGTCGATGCTCGTAAAACCATTGAGTTTCTGACGACAGCTGTCCCTGAGTGGACGATTCGCGGCAGCGGCAAGATAGATGATTGGTTTGGCCGTCCAATTGAATGGTTCCACGTCGGAGATGAACACTCTTATATTGCTATTTCGGATGGCGGTAATGGTGATGCTGAACATTGGACGACACATTTTACTGGAATGAAGCACCTCGGCATCGTCGTGTCAGATGTAGAAGCGTTAGTCGCTCGATTAAAAGAAGTGGGTTATGAGCTTGACCACTGGGGCGCCGATCACCCATTTCGTAAGAACGTCTACTACCTAGAAGATCATGGTATGCAGTTTGAGTTTATTGAGTATCTGTCAGACAAAGACAGCGAACGAAATGATTACACTCAGTAGTGTTTATTGAATCAAGGCTGGAGCAAGGCATAGAGCGTATACCTTGCTCTTAAGAGTGAGGCTAGTGCTTGGCGTGATCCAAAAAGGCTTGTGTTAGCAGTTGGAACAGTGCGTCAGTATCTGGCCTTTCTTCTATGTGATTGAATAGGGGAGTGTGCACATCCCCGCGAATATCATCGTTATGCCCGCATAGACGATTACACAACTGCACAGGTTCAACGATTTTCTCTACATCGGCGTCAATGAGAATACAGGCTTGAGAGAGCACCACTTGTCCGCCACCTTTTTTAAGCAATACACGCTGAGCTGTACCCACCACTTTTTGCTTATTGATATTCAAGTTGTACTCGCCATCACAATAGGAGTTTGGCGTAGCGTGCACATCGACTTGCACTCCAAGTTGCTCGAAAAATGCAGTTAACACAGCGCACAAATCAAGGTACGCTTTTTTGATGTCATAAGGCTGATCTTCCGGCCAGTGATAGATATGCGAGAGGTTAATGATCCCCGGCACTTGCGGTACAGGTGCGCCGCCAGTTTTTCTAGAGAATAGCTTCCAGTTAGTCTCTTCAAGACCTTGTTCAAGCTCGTCTGAAATAGGCCACTTCTTTCCCGCAGGAAGGACGAGCGTTGGGCTTTTCACTTGCCACAACAATAAGACTTGAGAGAGTTGATCCGTCTGCACGAGTTTGATCAGCTCATCTTCTTTACTGAAAGCATCTGCGACTTCAGTGGATTGATAACGGATCAGTTTATTTTTGGAAGCCAAACTCAGTTCCTCTTTTCATCTACCCTTCAGTTTTACTCCAATTCCTTCATAAAATCCAATCACAACTCTGTTTTTGTTTAAAAGTAAATATTCATTAAAAACATTAAGTTAAAACCTTCAGGCTCAAATATCGAGTCAGGTTTACAATTTGTTTTAAATGCAAATGTTGCTGATGCAATGATTGTTATGTAATCTTTATTGTGTATCGCTACTTACATCAAATCGAAAAAGAGAATATCGGTATGAAAAAGAAACTCAGTCTAGTTCATCGAATCAGTTCTATTAGTGCTTATCTGCTTATTATGAGCTTTTTTACCAGTACAGTAGTGGTTGAGCTCTTTGGTAATCAGCATGCAATATTGGCAGTGAAAACCTATATCTCTTACGCAATATGGGCGGTAATGCCTTTAATGGCAGTGGCTGGTATTACTGGGGCAAAGATGGCACCTAATGTGAAAAAAGGCCCATTAGCGGCAAAGAAAAAGCGTATGCCTTTCGTTGCGATGAACGGCATCTTGATTTTGGTTCCGGCGGCGATTTATTTGCAGCATTTAGCCGCAAGTAATCAGTTTGATACGACCTTCTATGTTGTTCAGTTGGTTGAGTTGCTTGCTGGTTTCACGAACCTAACATTGATGACGCTGAACATTTGCGATGCGCGTGCATTAAAGAAGCCTAAGAAAGCTCCTAAACGAGCGGTTATGTAAAGCATAAAAATAATTTGTTGGTCATTGTCTAAACGATAAATAGAATCCGCAGACTATTTAATTCTAAGGCGATGAAATTATGAAAAAGTTAATGACTGCTGCAGCATTAGCAACGTTGTTAACTGGCTGCGTGACCTTCCCAACCCAAGAATCTGAGCAAGTTAAAGTTATTTGGGACGATGCAAGCGCAATCGCGAACTGCCAACACTTAGGTACAGTAATGGGCTCTGAGGGTCACTTCTACGATTACTGGCTACACGCAGATAAAGACATGGTGTGGGGGACGTTAAACCAGATGCGTATCAAAGCCGCTGATCTTGGTGCAGACACGCTATACCTTTACCAACCGCTGGGTTTTTCTAGCTCAGTGACGATGTTCGCCAACGCGTATCAGTGTCAAAACTAAAAGAAAAGCAGACGTTAACGTCTGCTTTCACCGCTATAATTTCGAATGGGACTCACTTAGATTTGCTTCAGTACGTCTGCTAAGCGTGTCACCGCCACTTTCAATTCTTCAGGTGTCGCATTAGTAAAGTTAAGGCGCAATGCCGCTTTTACTTCTGAGCCCTCAGGGTAGAACACTGGGCTCGGTACAACGGCAACACCATTCGCAAGCAGTGATTTTGCCAGTTCGAAAGTATCGCATTCTGGGATCTCCACCCACACGAACATACCGCCATCAACGGGCTTGAGGACGCAGCTTGCTGGAAGCTGTTTTTCTAGCTCTGCATACATCACATCGTAGCGAGACTTGTACAGTTCACAAATGGTGCTGATGTGGGTTTCGAAGTTGTCATGTTGAAGCAAGCCGTGCAGTAGGGCTTGCATCGGGACGCTTGAGTGCAGATCGGCACCTTGTTTGATTTTAATCAGCGGTTCTAGGTAGCTAGTTTTACCCGTAACCACACCGATACGAAGACCTGGTGATGCAATCTTAGAGAATGAACGCAGTACGATAGAGTTCTGTGGACAGAAATCAGAAACCAAAGGCAAAGCTTCACCAGAGAAGCGAAGTTCGCGGTACGGCGCATCTTCGATGAAAGCCACGTTGTATTGAATACAAAGCTCTGCAACCTTTTGACGCGTTTCTAGTGCCCAGCATACGCCTGTTGGGTTATGGAAATCTGGCACCGCATAGAACATCTTCGGCTTTTGCTCAGCGAAGCACTGTTCTAGCTCTTCAAGGTTTGGACCGAACTCAGTTTGAGAAACAGTCACGATATTTGCTTGAACCAAGCCAAACACCTGCATCGCACCAAGGTAGCTTGGGGCTTCCATTACCACTTTGTCACCCGGGTTCACATAAGCGCGTGCAATCAAATCCAAACCTTGCTGAGAGCCCGTAGTGATCATCGCTGTGTGTGTTTCAGGAAGCTTGAAGTAACCGTTTAGGAAGTTAAGTAGCGGTCCATAGCCTGCGGTTGAGCCATATTGGAACACCTCTGGCATGTTGGCCAAGTTTTCAAGCGTCGGCTTCATTAAGTCGATTGGGAAGGTCTTCTCGTCTGGCAAACCGCCAGCAAGCGAGATGACGTTTTTATCGCTAGCGGCAGCGAGGATCTCTCGAATGTACGATGACTTTACTTGTTGTAGTGACTGTGCGATTTCCATGTGTTGTGTTTCTCGTATTTTTTAATTTTGGTTTTATTCAGAAGATAGTACATGGGATTTGCTAACTTAAGTGTGTCCATTTATGCTGTTAAACATGTCCATTTATGCTATTTCAATCAAACGCTAAATTATGAGCCAGCAACAGGTTTCCAGAATCAATGACGTACTGTTCTACATTCACCAAGACATTAGCAGAGAATTATCCGCTAAAGAGTTGGCTGATGTAGCAGCGTATTCTGAGCAGCATTTCCACCGTATTTTTAAAGATGTGGTAGGGGAGTCGATTCATCAATACATTCGTCGCACGAGAATGGAATACGCAGCAAACCAGTTGATGTTCGATACCAAATCGTCGGTATTAGAGATTGCCAATAAGTGTGGCTTCAGTTCTGTGTCGTCATTCAGCCGTGCCTTTAAATCCACGTTTGATATGTCGCCTGGTGCTTGGCGCAAGCATGATTTGCACGTCGCTGAAAAACCGTATCTCAAAGATCCAGAAGTGGCGGCGGGTTACCATCGAGTCGCGAAGCGTACCTTACCGGATCCAAAGATTGTTGAAGTGCCCCAACGCTTTGCGGCTTATGTTCGTCATGAAGGCTACAACCGCTCTATTCGTAATGCTTGGCTGGTGTTAAAAGCGTGGGCCAATTCAGAGAACCGAGACTTCTCTACGCAATATGGTTTGCATCATTCCAATCCGGCTTGGGTTGAGTTGGACAAATGTCGTTATGTGGCGTGCATGGCGATTGATAAACCGCTTAAGTATCGTGGAGTGGTTAACCAGATGACGATTCCGGGTGGCTTACATGCGGTGTTCAGGTTGACTGGTGTGTATGGTGAGCTGCTGCCTCAAATCAGCATGGTATTGGAGAAATGGTTGCCAAACTCGGGCTTTAAGCAACGCTCAACTCCTGCGTATGTGCATTATCATCAAAACCACTTTTTAAATCATGAAGAAGCGTTCGAATTAGATTTCTACTTGCCTATCAGTTTCTTCTAACAATTTCTCTTAAAAAGCTTTGCTTCACGTTCAATGCTTTACTATTGTGTCAGATGAAAATGCCCGACATTTACGCCGGACTTTATAGAATAAGTTGAAAATGAAATGAATATAGAACATCTCAAGCTTTTCGTTCGTTTGGCATCAACGCACAATATCAGCATGGCAGGACAAGAGCTTGGATTATCGCCGGCCGTTGCCAGTGCCCACATCAATAAGTTGGAGGAAGGGCTAGGCGTTCGCCTTGTACACCGAACCACACGTAAGGTCTCATTAACGGAAGAAGGTCAGGCATTTTTGCCACACGCTGAAGAAGTGCTTGCAACGGTAGAAGCGGCGCGAGGTGCGGTAGGAGTAGGTCATAGCGCACCAACCGGCACGTTACGAGTAACGGCTCCAGCGTCGTTTGGGCGTTTGCATCTTGTGCCGGCGCTCAAAGGCTTTATGGCGGCTTATCCCGAGCTTACGGTGGATTTTCGCTTTTCTGATTCCATCATTGATATGGTTGAAGGCGGGTTCGATGTCGCGATTCGTCTTGCAGAATTGAAAGACTCAACGCTGGTGGCACGTAAACTAGCACCAGATCGTCGCATCATTGTCGCTTCACCAGAGTATTTAGAAAAGCACGGAACGCCGAAAACACCGCAAGAACTTGCTGAGCATGAATGCGTGACGCTAATGGGATTGGACAACTGGGTGTTTGAAACCCCAGATGGTCATTATGCGATGCGCGCTTCGGGCAGTTTTAGAACCGATAACGGCGATGCGATGCGCGATGCTTGTATCGATGGACTTGGTGTGTCGATTAACTCGATTTGGAGTGTCTACAAACAGCTTCAAGCCGGTGAGTTGGTCGAAATCTTGGAAAACTATCCATTGGTGATGAACGCCAGCATTTGGGCCGTTTACCCTAGCTCACGTTTGATCGCACCTAAGGTTCGTGCCTTTATTGATTACTTTGCCGAGTATTACGGGCAACCACCTTACTGGGAAACCGAACTGGCAACCTATCAGAAATAAACAAAAACGCTTTCCAATCGGAAAGCGTTTTTTATTGTGTTTATCTAGCGGGAAAGAGAACGACTACCAAGAGAAAGTCTGGATGACGTTGTCTTTTGCCATTGGGTTAGATGCAATCGCGTGATTGATGTTTCTCAGAAAATCTTCGCGTGAATCCAACAGCCACCCTTTTTGTGGAACGATGTTGTTACCATGGTCGCCCCAGTAGAAGGTATCAATGTTCAAGTTTTCGAGTAGGTATTTCTCTTCCTCAAGCACTTGGAGTTGAGTTGGCATAATGAACTCGCCGTTCTTCACTTCTTGTTCCATCACCGTACCTGGCTGAATCGCAAGTGCCATAGGAGCAATTTGCTCAGGGTTGATTTGGTTCAAGATGTCTGTTGTCGCAATAATGTGTTCTTTTGAACGTTCACGACCACCAAGACCAAAGATGAAAGACAGCAATACTTCAATGCCAGCTTCTTTTGCCATTGCCATGCCTTCAATCGCTTGCTCTGGTGACATGTGTTTTTTAATGCGTTCTAGAACAACGCGGTCGCCAGATTCAAGGCCAGAATAGGCCATATCTAACCCCGCATCTTTCAGTTCTTTCAATTCAGCAATGGTTTTACGGCGGAAATCGTTCAGTCCACTGTAAAGAGAAATCTTTTTGCATTCAGGAAAGGTTGAACGCAGTTTGTCGAAGATCTTAAGCAAGTAATCCGTACGTGCCGCCATAACGTTACCATCAATCAAAAAGATCGACTCTACCTGTGGGTAGATCAAGCGTGCTTCTTTAATGTCTTTAAACACGTCTTCAATAGGGCGTACCTTAAAGCGTTTGTCATCAAACATGCTGCAAAACGTGCAGGTGTTGATGCTACAACCCAATGTGGTTTGGATTAAGATGCTGCGGTATTCCGGCCATGGTCGGTAAACTTTGCCCTCATAGTTCATAGTTGGATCTCCAGTTAAAAGCGGGATGATTCGATGTCATCACTCGCGAAAGATAATGGGAACGAACGCGTTTGAGTCTGGCGTTTTTCCCGATGGTTGAAGATTAACAAGAGACGGCTTTGTTGATAATTGGCCTTTATATCGAATGAGTTTTTAGATTTTATTGAAAATGAACAATGATGGCAGTTTTTTAAGCGCGAGACAAAAACGTGAGAAACAGAAACGCTAGAAGCCAGTCCACAGAAAGCATTCCATTGAAACAAGTGCGTAAAAACAACAACACCCAGCCGAAGCTAGGTGTTTAATAGGAATCAACCGTGTGGAATTAAGCGAGTTTAGCAATCACAGCTTCAATCGCGTCTACCACTTGTTGTGATTTAGTGTCATTCAACGCATCACGATGAGGAGCGGCAAAAGCTTCAATGTCGTTGTCGAAGTACGAACCATGCGCTTGAGCAAATTCATCAGATAGTGCAGCACGAATTAGAATGTCTGCGCCCAAACTGATGTCATTACCCGCTATACCGTAAGCGTCTTTCACCATTTTGCTGCCAAGGAATGATTTTGGATTGACGGAAACCACCATAGGGCCGACGTTTTTCAACTGCAATCCCATTACGCGTGACCACATAGTCAGTGCCAGCTTACTTTGAGCGTAAGCTTCACCGTCTGACAGTGGTTTGTCTCCCATCAAGGCTTCGATGCTCACTGGTGCTTGTGCTGCAGAAGATAGGTTTACAACACGACCTGTGTTGCCAAGTAGTGGAAGTAACTCTTTTGTCAGCATGTATGGCGCGATGGTGTTAACGGCAAAGCGCACATCGAGACCTTCTTGAGTTCTTGAGTTAGGTGTCGCGAACACGCCAGCGTTATTGATGATCACATCCAGTTTGCCAAAGCGTTCTGCCACTTCCGCAACCATCTGTTTCACGGCTTTGACTGAAGATAGGTCAGCAACGATGCTTTCCACTTTGCCAGCGTTCATCTCAATCAAGCTTTGCTCTACGTTTTGAACCTTTGCTTCGCTACGGCCGTGTACGATCACGTGGTGACCATCTGCCACTAACATCTTTGCTGTTTCTAAACCAATGCCGTCTGTAGAGCCAGTAATCAGGATGATTTTTTGCATAATTGAGATTCCTTTTGAATTCGATATGCAACAATCATAGTGGCATCTTTGGCGTTCGACTATTGGGAGAGTGAGGGAAACACTTTATAGAAATGATTGATAATCCGAGAGGGGTATAAAAAATAGGGCCGAAGCCCCGTTATTCATTTAACGTTTAAATGAGTCTCAAAACTTAAAGGTTTGCGTTAGTATCGCTACCTTCAGTAACATTTAACCCACTTTCGGATGTATAAATACTGAATGTTTCACCATCCACAATGCCTTCTTCCGAGTCATCGTTAGCGGTACAGGTGTAACCAATTGAGTAAGTGCCAGGTTCTACGTAACCAAACTCATATTGATAAGTGGCACCTTCATCTTCTGTGGTCACATTCGCAGAAGCGATAGGGGCTTGAGACTCACTTGGGGCAAACGATCCCATGTTTGCTTGCGCGATATCACCTTCATAGAGGTATACGGCATGCGCATAACCGTTGCCCGATGTCGTGTCAGTTTCGCAGCCTTGGTAGGTTGTGAGATCAACGCTGCCACCAAGGTTACCAGTCGTAATCGTGTTGATTAGGCTGATTGACGTTCTTTGAATCGTATAACCTTCGTCTTTACCCGTTGCATCTTTTAAGCCTCGACGTAAATCGAATTCCACCACGTAATCGTTGTTGTCTGGATTGACGGCAAATTGGTTATTGAAAAAGAGTACGCCAGAATTAGGCTCATCGCCGACACCTTGTGGGCACTTACCGTTACCCTTTACCGTTAATGGCATTTGGTTTCCTGTGCCTTCTTCAACGACGTAAGATGGGTATTCAGGGTGGTCACCGTCGTTTGCAAAAACACACAGTTGGTAGTTACCAGTAGGAATCACTTCGTTATCAACGAGCTCCTGAGCATCACTGCCCTGAAAATCTAGTAAGTTCACACTCAATGGCAGCGGATCTTCTCCGTCCGGAAGAAGATTACCTTCTTCATCAACGTAGTTGCCATCTTCATCAGTTTTGTAGACGTTGAAGATTTGAGGCTCGCCTTCACCAACAGGAAGAAACGCCACTTTGCTGTAGGTTACTACGACTTCAGAAACATCATCTATGGGCGCGTCTGATACTGAAAGGGTAACGGGAGTAGTTGCGCTAACTGAACTGCTATCTGAGTTACATCCTGCCAGTGCAAATACCACAGCTGCGCCGACCAGGCTAATTTTAAGAGTGTTCATTTGTATTTCCTTTTTAATACAAAACTTATTAAATGTAGCTGAAATTTAGCAATAAACCGCTCTTTAATTGCTAGGTTGTTGCAAGACAATGTCAGTATTAAGAATGAGAATATGTCGTTTGAACGAGTTAAGTAAAAATGTGCTCAAGTCGACGATTTGATGGCGGATGAAATGCTATGGTTATGAATAAGCGTTGCTCAATAAATGAGCAGCTTCTTTAACAAAAATACGCTCAGCCAAAGAGGTCTTTATGTTAGGCGAAAATCACTCACTAACTCATGAATTTCCGGAACATTTGGATACAATCACTCAACTTACGGCGAATGACGCTGACTTCGCTGAAAATGCTAAAAATTACAATACGCTTGATAAGGAAATCCGAGAACTCGAATTGCAAGGGAACCCTATTGACGATCATCAAATGAACACACTCAAACACAACCGTTCAGAGCTGAAAGATTGGCTTTACTCAAAAATTATGAGCGTGTAGTGATAACCTAGTACTGCATTAATGGCGGCTCGAACATTCGGGCCGTTTGTTTTTCTGAGTTTTAACCAACGGGTAGATGCCCTGTTTTTACCCAGATAACCGTTTCTTGAATAACAAAAGGAAAGTGCTCACTCATATGTGGGCTGCGCAGCCACGTGTGTTTTGGATAATTACCAAACTCATCATTGAACTCCCCGGATAGTACGAGGATCTCCTCGCCACCAAAATGATGGTGTGGTTGAAACTTTTCACCTTTTGGCCACTTTACCAATGCAACATGCTCGTGCTCAAAATTGTGCAGTGGCATGACTTTCAGCCCACCAACCCCTGGTAGCCATTCAGCTTGACTGGTGTTAATACGCACTGTTTCAAGATCGTTGGGATCAAACTGGTTCAGTTTTACTAAGAGCACGCAGCCTTTCTTGCTAAAAGGTGCGTGTTTACTTCCTGGAGGGTTACGCAGGTAAGTACCTGCCGGATAGTCCCCATACTCGTCAGAAAATACGCCCTCAAGTACCAATATCTCTTCTCCACGTGGGTGAGGGTGCGTAGCAAACTTCGAGTTTGGTTCGTACTTCACCAAGCTGGTGGTATGTCCTGACTCTTTCGCTTCTCGCTCTAATGGTTTGCGCCATACACCCGCCGCAGGGCTAGCTAACCAATCTTGATCAGAGGCTCTGATAACCAGTCTTTTTGAAAAGTCCATATTTAACATATTGAAATACCGAGTGATTATGAAGAGTGAGTCCAAGTGGGATTCATAATGATATTGAATGAATTGTAGATAACGCTTTCACAAGAGGAAATGTATTTTTCTGTTACATTTTCTTACATTATCCTTGTTGAATACGAATTGTTATATTATAACATTGCGCAAATCTAAACGTTATAACATAACAATAAACAAGGAAAATGCAGTGAATAAAAAATTGGTCTCTCTAGCGGTTGGTAGTTTGTTTGTCTCCCCAGTGTTTGCAGATACACTTTCGAATCCTCAGATTGGAGTGGTACTAGACGGTTACTATCAAGATGGACAGCGTCATAACTCAGAGCGCGAAGAGGGTTTTGGTCTTGGTCATACTGAATTAAATATGTCAGCAAACATTGATGACAAGTTTCATGGTGCACTGACGGCAGTACTAGAAAGCCATGGTGATGAGACAGAGTTTGTTTTGGAAGAGGCATTCATCGAAACACTCGCACTTCCTTATGGTTTGAATGTGCGTGCTGGTCGATTCCTGTCTGACTTTGGTTACCTGAACAATCAACACATGCATACCGACAGCTTTGTTGAGCGCCCAATCGCTTACCGCACGTTCTTAGGTTCGCATTATTACGATGATGGTGTTCGCGCAAACATCGTGTTGCCAACGGATCTATACGTAAAGTTTGGTGCTGAGGCGCTAAGCGGTAGCAAGATGTCTTCAGTTGAAGATGGCTCTGAAGTTGGCGTTTACACGACGACGCTGAAGCTAGGCAGTGATTTCTCTGAATCATCGAGTTGGCAGTTTGGCTTGAGCTACTTGTACAACAAAAATGGCAAAGTGAAAGAGTTCGAAGATCACGACCACGGCCATGAAGAAGAGCATGGTCACGACCATAGCCATGCAGCAGCAGTAACGGGTGAGAACCTTTACGGCGCTGACTTTGTATGGAAATGGGCACCAGATGGTAACTACAAGTACAGCAACTTCACGCTATCTGCAGAATACATGTTGCTTGACGGTGTGGTAGACAGCAAGTTCAAAGATGACGCGGAATCTCCAGACAACCTTACCGCATACTACGTATCCGGTGTTTACCGCTTTAATCCAAGCTGGTCAGCAGGCCTGCGTTACGGTGAAGCAGAAAGCTACGACGGCCACGCACACGGTGACCACATGCATTTCACGGCACTAAACGATAAAGAGATGGATGCTATGATCGCATGGGATTCGTCTCACTTCGGTACTATCCGTGCGCAATACTCTCGCATTGATAACCAAGACAGCGAAACAGACAACGTATTCACACTGCAATATGTGATGACGTTTGGAGCGCACGGTGCACATGCGTTCTAAGCTGACGTTAAGTAAATGCAGTTTAGCAATGATGGCGGCGGGGGCTGCCATCATTGCTTCGCCTGCTTTGGCTCTTAACATCTTCGTTTGTGAGTCAGAATGGAAAGCCTTTCTTGAAAGCCATGCGCCAGACGCCAGCATTTATTCAGCGACAACGGCTAAGCAAGATCCACATTACGTACAAGCTCGCCCTTCATTGATTGCCAAGATGCGTCAAGCGGACATGGCTATGTGCTCGGGGGCTGAATTAGAAGTGGGGTGGTTACCGATGCTGCAAGTTCGTAGTAGCAATGCGGCGGTGCAAAATGGTGCGCCGAGTATGATTTATGCGACGGACTTCGTGCGTATGTTAGATACTCATGATCACGTTGACCGTAGCATGGGAGATATACACGCTCACGGTAATCCACACGTCCAATTTGCAGCTAACGATATGATTCCGCTCTCACGTGCGATCACCGAGCGCTTGAAAACCATCGATCCAGACAACGCCCATACGTACCAATTTAATGGCATGAAGTTCCGTGCTCATTGGCGTAAAAAGCTCGATGAATGGAATGAGAAAGCCGCTGCTTTAAAAGGTAAGCAAGTTGTCGGTTATCACGCGACGTATCGTTATTTGTACGATTGGCTAGGAATGAAGCAGATTGCCGATCTCGAACCTAAACCGGGAATTTCACCGACCACATCTCATCTGCAATCACTCACCAAGTTAAATGCTGACAGCTTTGATGCGATTGTTTACTCGTCTCATCAAGATCAGCGTCCTGCGAACTGGTTGCAGCAGCATACGAAAAAGCCTGTAATTCAACTGCCTCTGACGGTATCTCAAGGTCAAAGCTTGGATAAGATGTACGATCAAGTCATTGATGATTTACTGGATGTGTTAGTGCAGCCTGTACCAGTGAAGATCTAAGCCATGGCAGATTATGCATGGCTTTTACCTGCGGTTTTGTGTGGTTTAATTGCGTTAGTCGGCAACATCGTACTGGGGCAGCAAGTTCTTAATCGCCAGATCATCTTTATTGATTTGGCGGTGGCGCAAGTCGCGGCATTGGGGGCTGCACTAAGCCATTATTGGTTGAGTCAATACGCGCTGTTCTCAGGTTCATTCTTTGGTGAAATGATTGGCCCTTGGGTGATGTCTTTGATGCTGTGCGGTTTGATCGCCCTAATGGAGAAACGATACCAACAGCATTTGGAACCCATGATAGGTAGCTTGTTTGTGGTGTCTGCATCGCTGGCGATACTGCTGGTGAGCAAAGACCCGCATGGCGGAGACTTTATTCAAGGTATCCTTAATGGGCAGCTGTTATGGGCGACTTGGGCTGATGTTTGGCCTTTGGCATTGATTACCGCTGCGATGCTGCTATTGGTATGGTTAAAACCTGCGTTTATGCAGGGCAGTGGTTTCTATCTGATCTTTGCTATCTTGATGCCGATTACGGTCAAGTTAACGGGCATTTATTTGGAATTTGCCTTGTTGGTGATTCCAGTTCTATGTGCAGCGGCATTAAAGGGAACTCGATTCTTTATCGCCAGTATCAGCATCGGTATGGTTGGGATCATATCTGGCATTGCAGCATCGGCTCGTTACGACTTACCAAGTGGAGCGAGTATCGTGATCACACTCTTTATTGCTGGCATGTTGTTTAATCTCTTGCTTCAGCCTTGGTTGCAAAAAGCGCAATCTGAGCGTGAAGAGCGAAGAGAAATCGCACAATGATAAAAAGGCTCCGCGTTAACGGAGCCTTTTGTTTAGCACTGCTTTTTCTTATTAGTAACTACATGATGCGTTACTTGATTGCCTGATAACTCAGCTCTAAAACCCGAATTACTCTACTTCTTGCTATCTTAGCAAGGTTTGAAGATAGGGAGCGTCTGAGGCTTGATGGAATCTGTCAAAGTGTTATCCAGCGCAGGGAATAATTGGTTTATCCCTATTTCAGACAGTCCTAACCACGCCATTAAGCTCGCATGAAGTTGGTCTGAAGAAATGGTTGGAATCACTCGCCCACGGGAGAGTAAATAAGGGCTCTCGTCAGATAAATCTGGGTACTCACCTACAATCGCTTTTCCTGCCACACTGCCACCCATCACTAATGCATGGCTTGCCCAACCGTGGTCAGTGCCATCGGTGCCATTTGGGATCAGGGTTCGGCCAAACTCTGAATGGGTGAAGGTCGTGACTTGATCAAATAAGCTGTGATTTTCTAAAGCTAATTGAAATGCCGCCATCGCTTCTGCCAACTCTTGCAATAGGCCAGTTTGGCGGCTGATTTGTGCAGAGTGGGTATCGAATCCGCCCAACTTGCAACTGAAGTACTGAGCAGGATGTTGGAACTGATCTTTGTGTAGAATCAGCTTAAACACCGCTTTCAATTGTTGACCAATTCGCGTCTCAGGGAAGACATCGGCGATTTCTGAATTCAGAATTGCACTGAACTGCTCATACATTCTGGTTGAATCCACCGCGACGCCAGCATAGTGAGACTGAAAAACGTTACCGTAGTTGCCCGTGCTTTGCAGCTGATCAAACAGAGCACGTGAGCGCTGATCATTGAAAATATCGCTTGGTGGCTGAGACCCTACCGAGTTTGATTGTGCCTCAATACAGTTGGTCCACACTTGTGTACCACCAATATCAAACATGGGTGACAAGTCGTTTAAGCTACGTAGCATCGAGCCTAGTTCAGTGGATGTTTTTGCACCGAAGCCCTCTTTTGATAGTGACTTGGTGGCATGGGATTGAACCATGGTGGATTGATGTGAGTGGCTAAACAGGTGAGCCGGGCGCGTACTTTCGTCATAAAGCATGTTGTTCACGCGTTGTGTCAACGGACCTAGGTTAATCACAGGCACTAGATTCGAGCTGTCCCAATAGGCTTAAGGGCCGCCATAGCAGGGTTGAGTGCCAACTTAGCAGCATCGTTGACTGCGTCTAAGTAGATACAACTGGTTTCATCCAAAGCCAAATTGCCACGCAGCGCGCGATACTGGCTGTTGGCATTAGAAGCCGTCGGGATCAGCATGTTGTAGCCATCATTGCCGCCAGCAAGGTCAATGCCAACCACGGCACGATAACCGTTTTGGCATTGGTTAAATGAGTCAGCAAAAGCTGGAAACGCAGTAAGGTTAAGCGCAGAGATCCCCACACCAGCGGAACTTGCTTGTAAAAATCGGCGTCGAGTTAAGTTCATGATGATTACCCCTGTGTGATGAATTCTGGTGAAAGCAGTGCGTTCATCACGAGATTCTTAATCTCCTTGCGCCATTTAGATTGACGACTTGGGCACAGAGCGAGGTAATCGAGATAGCATTGGCGCGCTTGCTCACTCATTTGGTAAGCAAACAAGTGTTGGTTAAGGTAATCCACGACACCTTCATCATCGAATGCGAGGTATAGGGTGAACAGTTTTTCATCCATGTACCAATCTTTGGTTTCTTCCTCAAAACGAGCAACAAGCTCACGGAACTGAATCCCGTATTGATAGATGTCGTGCCATTGATACACATTGAATTCTGGCGCGACCAGACCATTAAAATCAGGATGGTTTGGTGCGTCGTCAGGTTGGTAATAATAAAATACCGATGGGGCTGACAGAGGTAAAGTTCGGTTATACCAGTTGAACTGTTTTGGCCACATCAGTACACCGTCACGTCGTTTCACTTGCAGCGCGCGCATTGCATGCGTAAAAACAGAAAGCGGATCACGCAATTTGCCGACGGTGCTGCCAGAGCGAAGGGCATCCTTGTCGGTCAGAATCGCAATCACAAGGGTTTGCATATCACCATCAGAGCGTTTGAATGCACGGCGTACGCGGCGAATATAACCCGCTCTAGGGTTACTGGTGACCAGCTTGTTGATGAAGAACTTAGTCACAAAAGTGTACAGAGTACTTTGATTCATCAAGTGCTCAATCACCGCTTCCAGTTCATCCCCTGCGCTTACACCCGATGAGAAGGTTTTACCAAGAATGCGCTTCTCGCCCGTATCGTGTTCTCCACGAGGCTCCATCGGTTGGCTATATTTGTCGTTACCGCGAATATCGATGAACTTCCAACCAGTAAATACGCGCGCTAGTTCTTCGATGTCTTCTTGGGTATAGGTCGCGATTTCATTACCTTCTGCATCCAAACGGACATCACCGTTGTTCTGCAATTTAACTGGCCCAAGAGTAAAAAGCTGAAGCAGCTCTCGTGCGTAGTTTTCATCTGGCGCCGTGAGCTCATTAGAAACGTTGTTTACGAAAGTTAGGTACTCACCCATGATTGGGGATTTCGATACAAAACGAATCACATCACGGAAGTTTCCGAAGGCATTATCGAGCAGTCCATCGAAGTAATTGCACATGTAACGGCGCTTAGACGCGGCACTAAACGCAGGGTCCTTCACACTGACCACAAACAGCTGAGAAAGAGTGTAAGCAATGCGTTGGCGCAGAATGTCTTTTCCTTCCACCGTCATACGCGTCCAACTGCTCGCGTAATACAAGACTTGGCCTAAGTCGGGTACGTTGAGTTCATCTTGCTCAAAGTGAGTGAGCCAAGAAGAGGAGGGAATAAGCGTTTGTTGAGCAACCCAGTTTTCAATGCTTCCTGATTGAACAAGGTCATTAATGTCACGTTGGGATGGCCCGAACGTGCATTGTTGCAGCGTTCTTGCTGCATCTATGTAAGCCTGATTCATTTTATCTCCCGTAGGTATTCTTATCATTGTCAGGTACGGTGTGTTTTCTTACATCCTGTTTAAAAACACGTTGTATCTTTAAAATCGTAATCCAGAATGTTGATAACAAAAATGTAAGACAGGCAGGTTTACTGTGACTTTGCTGCACAATCTAGGAATTAGTCCGGTGAGCTTTTAAAGAAAGAAAAGTAAATCCACGTTCGAGTTATGAATTGACTGAGAAACATAACCAGAACGGTGACACAAACGTGCTATTTGGCAAACCATCATCAAGTTGTCTTGATTAGTTCACATCCGACTCCCAGACTGTTTCTATAGTTTTTATAAGATATGAAAGACCCTGCGTACGAGAAGCGCAGCTGTAACGCGACTATGCATAAAAACAACAAACGCTAGGGATTAAAGCGAATTTGTAATCTCAACATTTAAGGAAGACCAAGATGAAACCGGAAAAAGTAGCAGTAGTCACTGGTGCGGCGCGTGGTATTGGCCAAGCTATTTGTGAGCAATTACTGGAGGATGGATTCCACGTCGTCGGGCTAGACATATCGCCTGTGGAATGGAGCCAGTCGGCGCAGCTAAGCAGTTATCAAGTCAACTTGTGCGATGCCGCAGCCGTTAGCGAAGTGGTAGACAGTATTGTAGAGCAGCATGGAAGAATCGATGCGTTGGTTAACAATGCAGGCATCACTCGAGATGCATTGTTGCCAGACATGCTAGAACAAGATTGGGACAGCGTTATCGACGTAAACCTAAAAGCGGTGTTCTTACTCACCCAGCGCGTTGCTCCTGTGATGTTAGAGCAGGGCGCAGGTAGCATTGTCAGCATCTCTTCTATTGTGGGTACGGATGGCAACATCGGCCAGAGTAATTACGGTGCGAGTAAAGGTGGCGTCATCTCAATGAGTAAAGGCTGGGCGAAAGAGCTATCAAGAAAGGGGGCACAGATACGCGTCAATTGTGTCGCACCAGGTTTTATCGCTACCGACATGACCAAGAACCTGCCAGAAAAAGTCATTCAAATGATGGAAGGCAAAACCCCGTTAGGCCGAATGGGCTCAGTACACGACATCGCCAATGGCGTCTCTTTCCTAGTCTCCGACAAGAGCGCTTACATCACAGGCCAAGTGCTCAAGATTGATGGCGGCTTAGTGCTTTAACCGACGAACTAAACCTCAAATAACAAACGCCCTTCATCTGAGTGAAGGGCGTTTTTGTGAGATAGCGTTATTGGGTTTTGGGCATGCTGTTGCTCCATCAGGAGTTAGAAACAGGTACTGTCTCCATATCGAATATTAGTTTGTAACAATTGTACGAATAATACCCTCAATTTGAACTTAAGAGATTCAACTTTACATTTTACACTTTTTAAGTGATTGATTTAATGGGGAATAAAATTTAATGAAGAAATGCATATCTATTATTCTTACATGGTGTATAGTGTCGCCAGCTCAAGCAGTGAGCTATTGATAATCTATTTAGTTCAAGATCTTCTCAGTTTTTTCGATTAAATTCGACATATCTATCCTGCGATACCTTATTCTTCATTCCTTATTTAGTAGCTTTCTTTTTAATTCAATTAGTGTATCGAGATTTATTATGTCAAATAAAACAACTGGTTCAGTAAAATGGTTTAATGAATCTAAAGGTTTTGGATTTATCACCCCTGATAACGGCGGTGCTGACCTATTCGTTCATTTCAAATCAATTGTTAATGAAGGCTTCAAAACATTATCTGAAGGCCAAAAGGTTTCCTTTAATGTAGAGCAAGGTAACAAAGGCCCTCAGGCGGGCAACGTTACTTTAGTGTAAGAATTTTTTAAAGGTCTCTTCGGAAGATGAGACCTTTTTACTTTAAATTTAATCAGGATTCCGAAGGCTAGAAAACGAATTAAAATAAGCTTTGGGATCGATAAGGTAAGAAGTTAAATGAGAAAACCAGTAAGAAAATCAAACAAGAAAACACAGAAAAATAACTTCGAAGAACGATTCGCAGCGATGGTAAAAGAGTATCAAGAAGCGAAAGAAATTCTAGAGTCTATGACTGAAGGTTCACCAGAATATATGGCTCAGAAAAAACTATGCGATAAGCTTTTTGCAAATGCTGAACGATACATCAATAAAAAATAATAAATTGAAATGGTTTTACTCTAGTCTGTATAAGGTCATCTAAACTGATTTTACTAAGAATAGCGGTTTTAATGACCTACTTAGCATCAATTTTCTAAGTGGTATATTGGTATTGATTATAAGTTTGTGCGGCAAGTTTAGCTCAAAGAATATGTTCACCATAATCAGAAATAGTGACATTAAAAGACATCCTCAATCTGTGTCTATCTAACTTAAAAAAGCCATTGAACTTCTTTTGTCCATTTCTGTTCTGACTTGTGTAGTATCATTGTCGCTTTCATCGCCAGCATGAACGCGGTGCGAAGTGCAGTAAATCACTAAAAGTAGGATGATATATGAGCAAGTTACCTAAGCCGAAACCTGAAGAGTTGAAGACAATGGGTGTCCGCAAACGAATAGACGAGATTGAGGCACAAAAAGAATGGGATAAGGAGTGGGGATTGTGAGCTCAAGAAACCTCTCGGAGCTTATTAACACGACACTCCTCATACATAGTGAAAAGCTGAGCAATTTGGACAGAGACATGCTTTCAGGTTTACTAGATCAACTCAACCGTGATCAAGCCTTGTCAGACAAACAGGTCAAACTGTGCCAAAGACTACTACGAAAAACGAATCAAACCTGTGTATTTATTCACGACACTCCAAACGAACAATGATTGCAAGTCAGCATTAGTCTTCGCTGCTATCTACTCACCCATAATCAAGCGTCATTCGACTCTGTGCTTGGCCCAATAAATCTTTGATCTCAATTCACATCCTGTTATTAAACGAAACGCTGCGGATAAACGGCTAGATACTTCTATTCGCTGATTTCGACTTACTAAATTACTTTCAGTCCATTCGAGTAATAAAGGTTTGATCATCATCCAAAAAAGCTACAAAGCCGCCGTGATAAATAAACACCCTACCACGTCCCTCAACTAGGCACGCAAGCTGTGGGTTCAAATCTTCTTCGTTATCTTGGCTTTGAAAAGTGCCGGTATCGGTGATTACGCCGCTGAGTGTAGGCAAATATCCGTAAGCACGTTTAGCTTGATCAATCAGGTTCAATTCACTGTCGGTAGAGAAGCAAGAGGGGATCTTACCAGCGTCTTCGATGAATATAGGTTTCAGTTCTTCAAAAGCTGTAATCACCAGCCAGTCGATGCCGTTTACATGATGGATAAACATAGAGTTTCTCGATAATTCTGATGAGGCGATTCTATCACTATCAGGTGTAGAGCGTAGTAGAAATTTAGTTGCTAAAGGCGGTAATTCTGTTCCATTTTCCGGACACTCACTAGGCCAACTTGAAACACATGTCTGCCCAAACTTGGCTGACTGTAACAGGTTAACGCTGGGGGATTTAGCATGAGTCAGACAGGTAGCCGATACGCTCTAATAGAAACTTACCAATGGATGTACTAAGTCGGTTCGGTTTGGCATTTAAGTGTTGGGTCGGCAGAGACAATGAGCGCAGTAAATCTTCATTAGAATAATTTAGTCAACAGGCTGCTGGACAAATTACACTACTCAATATTGCAAGAGACTCTTGCAAAAACGAGCCACCCCATTCCTTGCCAGTAACGTTCAACCTCACAAATCACAGTGAGATGGTTTGAACTACTTCTTCTAATCAGCATAGTGTCTATGAAAGTGGGGTCTTACCAACTTCGCCAACTAGTTCGAATAGGCCGTCTTACCTCCATTTTTTAACCTACCGAAGAAACGTGTTCTCTGTTAGAGTCACCGTCAACTACGCTATTGAATAAAGATACCCACAGATCGCATGTAATTGATGGATTTTTATTCACCCTTAGAACTTATTTTAGGAATCCCTAGTGACTAACAACGAAATTTTACGTCGTATCCAACACGCGTTAAACCTTAAAAACGCACAGATAATGAAAGCTTTCGGGCAGGCCGAAGTCACTGTGGCTCACGATAAAGTGGCAAACTGGTTAAAAGATGAAAGCGACAAATCTAGTGTTAAGATGAAGGATCAAGAGTTAGCGGTATTCTTAAATGGCTTTATTAACCTCAAGCGAGGCAAAAAAGACGGCGAGCAACCTAAGCCAGAAGTCGCATTGACCAACAACATGATTCTTATGAAGCTGCGCATTGCGCTAGACATGAAAGCAGAAGATGTGTTGGACGTATTAGAAGTGGTTGGTATTAGTTTAAGTAAATACGAAATTGGTGCGTATTTCCGCAAGCCAAACAACAAAAACTACAAACAGTGTGAAGACCAACTGCTGTGCGACTTCTTAAATGGTGTGCAGTTTACCAATCGTCCCGATTCTGAAGAGTTTGCTGGATAATTTTTATCTCGGATCGAACGTGGTAATTGATTAAAAAAGCGAGAACCATTTCATTTGGTTACTCGCTTTTATCATGTTAAAGACCGATATTAGAGCTTCACAATCACGTCTACTCCTTGTCTTTCTTCAGTAGATCCCTATCAAATCATGTTGAAATCTGATCGGCTTTTAGAATCAAGACACACACCGCCCCCTATGACCCTACCAAGATAAACCCAAGCTAAAACCTTAAGCCAGTTAGGGGCCTCTATTCTGGTCAAGCTATTCTAGACATCTTGTAGTGATTCACTAAAACTGTCCCCGTATATAGAGTTTTTCCATACTTTTGGTCATGCGAGCAGGGTCACGACTGACGCCATTAGTAACACGAATTTGCCCCATTATGAGTTATATGACAATAGATCCCAAATTAAACCTATTGTCTATTAATATTCCTCGTCGGTGTCTTCTTCAATGCCATGCTCTACCACTTTATCGTTTCGGTGATTTAGCCTAACATTAAACTCGAGGCGCTCACCTGTTTCGTATTCATCATCCTCAAAACAAATGAAAACTTGATTGTTTCTGGCAGCACTGACATGCACTGATGGATTGATTCCTGTTAGCTTTTCTAGATGTCCACTGTTGCTAAATATCTCCTCGACTAACGCATATAACCATTGCTCGATAGGTCCATCACCAACCCAAATATGGGAAACATGATCAAAGGCACTGCTCTCAAACTCACTAAAAGTTGGGTGGTATTCTGGCTTACCGAGATCAACACCATCTAGCATAGCTCCCCAGTGAGTATGGTAAGAGGAACTGTGTTTGTAGCTCCTAGCGTTGTTGTCGACAATCAGAGCAATAAGTAATAAAGCTCTAAGCTCATTTTGTTTTTTCTGCGGTTCGCGTAAGCTTTGGACGCTTTTATACTTCATTAAAACCTCGTCATAATTCCGAACTGGCTAATTGTTTACTAAACAGGTGCGTTGATAGAACGCCCTAATGTTAACGCTTACTCAGTTTGGGCTTGGAATACTGAGGTATATAAACATAGGGGTACCTTATTTGTACCTTCACTAAGATAGGAGGTACGCTGTCAATATAACCACTGAACTTGAAAGGTAGCTGTTCAATCGACACTTCTTATTTTGCCAAGCGTATCCAGTGAAATTAGGCTTCTTCTGAACACCATCTCCCCATTTTCAGTCCTTGCTATTTGATACAACACTTCATTGTCAACAACTAAAGAACCTGAAGGTCGCCCCTGGTATTTATTAGTCATGTAGTGAAGCCAATTTTCAAGATCTTGAACCATCGTTTGTTCAATATTGTCGGGGTGTGTTCCTGTCTTAATGATCTCGTAACCACTTCTTCGGTACCACTGCCTAACCACATCTCCTTTTGGCAAAGAGTTAGCGATATATAGGTATTCAATAAATTGGTCAATAGTTGATACGTTGAAAGTAGTTATTGGACAAACCCCACTGTTCGCTATATCTAAAGCTTTTAGAGTCTTTCCCGTAGAGTTCATCAGGTTCTGGGCAAAACGTCTAGCTCTTGCTGCGTCACTCTCAAACACTAGTTTTCGATTGGGAGAAAAGTCTTTAAGTCCCGATCTTTCCAATACCCCTTTAAGTCCTTCAACCGTGGTAGTCGAAGTAAAGTACCAGTTGCCATCATGGCCTTTAATATTCCAAATAAATAGTGTTTTTACATACATTGAGTTTCGCCCATTTTTGAAAATCACTAAAAGAGACACCTTTGCCAACAGTATATATAGCATGCCATACTATATAATTCAATATGCAAAAACTAATGGTGCTGTACGATTGGTATACAAGTAATCTTTAAACCATAGGTGTTCTGTAACAAAAATCCTGGCCAAAGATGTGTGATTGGGTTAGAGCTAACTCGGAAGTGTCCAGAAATGAGTCAGATTAAACATGGATTTCATGGTGATCCCCAAACAGGTTCGCGCCTCCGCCGAGTAGGATAGGGAAGCGAGTGAACACCATTTCCTGAAACGAGTATCAAATTACCACTTCACAGCCTGATATCTTCAAACTACTTCCTCTAGATCGAACAATTCAAATGTGCGCTGGTTAATGATTTTTCTATAAGTAATACAACTTGGCGTGATACAGGTAACAAAATCACTCGAGTTCGGTAACGTTCCCGAAAAAACTCGAATATTATCATCTCATCAATACAAGTAGTGAAGAAGCGCTCGTTGAGAGCCTCTTTTATTCTGACTTTGAATGGAGCTTTAAAGTCACCATATGTTTGCAATTTTTCTTGGGAACGTTTGCAAAACCCTGAGTATAAATTTACGTGAGACTATGGAAATGAAACTACACACTTTGACGATGGCAGTAGCGCTTGGGCTGGTTACAGCACCTGCATTCGCAACAACAGATGTTGACGCTCTTGAAAAGCGAATTAATGAATTAGAACAGAGACTTGAACAGACAGAAAAAGTATCCACAGAAGCAAATGAGAAAGCCTCAAGCTTTGAGTTTCATGGCTACGCTCGTTCCGGGCTGCTCATTAATGATGATCTGAATGGTGCAGTGGGTACTGGTCCTTACATGACGGCAGCTGGTGCTATTGGAGCGCCAATTGGACGATTAGGGGTTGAGGATGATCATTATGTGGAAGCAAACCTTATTCACAAACGTTTTGCAGATGATGGTTCCAGCGCTTTGTTCCGAATCATGCTGGCAGATAGTACGGAAACCAATAACGAATGGACAGCGAGTGAGAGTCAATTAAACGTTCGTCAGGTATATGCTGAGCTAAACAAGTTGAGCATGTTCTCTGAATCAAGTGCGTTTTCTGACGCAACGTTTTGGGCAGGTAAACGATTTGACCGTGATAACTTTGACATTCACTTCTTTGACTCGGATATCGTTTTCCTATCTGGTACTGGTGCTGGCGTGTATGACGTCCAAATGAGCGATTCGTGGAAAGCAAACTTCTCGATCTATGGTCGTGATTTTGGTGAGATTGATAGCTCGTCAACTGATGTTGAAAACTATATCGCGACAATGAACAACCGCTTCGGTAATTGGCAGTTGATGCTGAGCGGCATGACGTCTGCTGATAACAATGATCGCGTAGAAGGTGCAGCAGACAAAGGTTTACATGCGATGTTTGCCTACCATGGCGATAACTTCTTTGGCATGAGTGAAGGCTTCTCTAAAACTGGTATTTTGATGGGTGATGGACTGGGTGCAGAACTTAAAGGCATTGGTTCAAACGGTGATTTGCTAGAAGACGCAAAAGCCGTACGTTTGTTCAGTTATGGTGTAACACGCATCGGTGACAACTGGCGTGTAGCACCTGCGTTGCTAGCAGAACATAGCCAAGATCGCTTTGCTAAAAATGATGAATTTACTTGGGCATCGTTCAACATCCGCTTAGCGCAAGAGTTTACACAAAACTTTGAGATGGTTTATGAAGGCTCATTCCAATACATGGACCTAGACAATGCGATTGATAAAGCAAGTGGCAGTTTTTACAAAGCGACAATTGCACCAACGCTTAAGATGTCTACCGCAGCAGGTTTCTTTGACCGTCCGGAGCTACGCTTTGCCGTTAGCTACGTTGATTGGAGCGAAGACTTGAATGGCTACTCGATTAGCCAGGATGCGGGTACTGCAACGATGGGTGATGGTGGTGAAGTTCTGTTTGCGCTGCAAATGGAAACGTGGTTCTAAGTGGCTTAAACCCAAAAAGAGTAATAAGAAAAGCGCCAACTGATGTCAGTTGGCGCTTTTTCATTAACAGGATTGGCGCTCAATTGCCTTGAAAGTTAAGACCATCTTACTCATTTCGAAACTTTTGTTAGCAATTCTATCAAGCAATAGCTTCGCACCATTTTCCCCAGCTTTATCAAATGCATAGTTAAATGTTGATAAGGTTGGGGTGCACACTGATGCGAGCTCATCATCGCCAACCCCTAGCACTAAAACGTCTTTGCCCGGTGTTAACCCGAGCTCTTGAGTCGCTCTCATCGCTCCGATGGCAATACGGTCTGTCGCACAGAACAAGCCGTCTAGCTTCGGGTTTTCTGTTAAGTGTTGTTTTGCCAATGAATAGCCAGAGTCTATTGTAAAGTCACCACGAGCATGGAAGGCGAGCTCTAAACCATGGTGTTGCAATGCCTGAACAAACCCTTCAGAGCGCAGCTTATCTACCGCAATATCGTCGCCTTGCACGCCAATAAAGCCCATGGTTTGGCAACCTTTTGCAACCAGTCTGTTTCCCGCTTCAAATCCTACCCGCGCGTCATCATGAATGATGCTTGGAATATTAAACATGGAACCATCTTGACCGACGAGTACGACTGGAACCGCTGAGTTTTGAATTGCTTTTACCAGCTTAGAGTCAAGGTGGGTGGCGTAAAGAATGATCCCTTCGACCCGTTTTTGGTTAAAGATCTGAATGTATTCCAGTTCTTTTTCGTGGGCTTGGTGAGTGCTGGCAAGTAAGACGTGTTTCCCTGCTTTTTCAAGGACATCGGTTAATCCATCGACGCCTTGGGATGTGGCATGAGAGGATACTCGAGGAACAATGACACCAACAAGGTTGGTCTTTTGAGATTTTAGATCTTTAGCGACTTGGTTCGGCACATAACCGCACTCTGCCACTGCTTGGCGGACCTTCTGTTTTGTCGCTTCTTTTACGCCATACTCATCGTTTATAACCCGTGACACTGTTGATTTTGATACGCCAGCCAGACGGGCGACATCATGCAGACTCGCCATTGTTCCTATCCATTCTGTTTTTCGTTTTTGGGATTGTTTGCAAAGAGAAGATGAAAATCTCTTTGATAAGTAGCGATTCTAACCTCCTATACTGCTCTTAGGGAGAGAATTTGACGATCATTCTCACATTCTCTCTGCTTTATCTTTGATCATTTGGTTTTATTGAGCAAAAATCTGTTTTGCAAACGTTCCCGAAAATTTCGCAAGCTCAGATAATAATCCAATGGGGTATGAAATGAATTATCCGGCAGTAGCAAAAGAGTTGTTAACTCTATTAGGTGGTAAAAGCAACATCACCGCACTTGCGCATTGTGCGACACGCTTACGCCTTGCCGTTGCAGATGAGCAAAAAATAGATGAACAAGCGATTGATAGCCTTGAAGGGGTAAAAGGGCAGTTCAAAGTTGCGGGTCAGTACCAAATCATTTTTGGATCAGGCATCGTAAACCAAGTTTATGCAGAAATGGCGAAGTTGACGGGTATGAGTGAAATGTCCACCAACGACGTTGCGTCTGCTGGTGCAGAGAAACAAAACATCGTTCAGCGCGCGGTGAAAGGGTTGTCTGATATTTTCGTTCCAATCATTCCCGCAATCGTCGCTGGCGGTTTGTTGATGGGTATCTATAACCTATTGACTGCCCAAGGCTTGTTCATTGATGGCAAATCTTTGATTGATGCCAACCCAGGACTGACAGACTTGGCGAACATGATCAACACGTTTGCGAACGCACCGTTTGTTTATCTGCCTATTCTGTTGGCATTTTCAGCCAGTAAGAAATTTGGTGGCAACCCATATTTAGGGGCGGCGCTAGGTATGTTGATGGTTCACCCTGAATTGCTTAACGGGTGGGGCTTCGGTGGTGCTGCGGTATCTGGCAACATTCCGGTTTGGAATATTCTCGGCTTTGAAATTCAAAAAGTGGGCTATCAAGGTTCGGTGTTACCGGTTTTGGTATCGGCATTCATTCTTGCGAAGGTTGAGTTAGGTCTGCGCAAAGTCATTCCTTCTGTTTTAGATAACCTCTTAACACCGCTACTTGCGATTTTCATCACTGGTTTATTGACGTTTACTGTCGTCGGTCCATTCACACGTGATATCGGTTTCCTATTGGGTGATGGTCTGAACTGGCTTTACAACACAGCTGGCTTTGTTGGTGGTGCTGTATTTGGTCTTATCTATGCTCCGTTTGTTATTACCGGCATGCACCACAGCTTCATTGCGATTGAAACGCAACTTCTTGCGGATATTGCGACAACAGGCGGAACCTTTATCTTTCCTATCGCGGCGATGTCTAACGTTTCTCAAGGTGCAGCAGCGTTGGCTGTGGGCGTGATGAGCAAAGATAAGAAGATGAAAGGTATTGCGATTCCATCTGGTGTCACGGGCTTGCTAGGTATTACAGAACCAGCCATGTTTGGTGTTAACTTAAAACTGCGTTACCCATTTATCGCGGCAGTTTGCGCAGCGGCGTTATCGAGCGCGTTTATTACAATGTTTAATGTAAAAGCTCAGGCGCTGGGTGCTGCTGGTCTTCCGGGCATTATTTCCATTACGCCAGATAAGATTGGATACTATATCGCAGGTATGGTGATCGCGTTCTTGACCGCATTTGTTCTAACCATTGTTCTTGGTATGCGTGACCGCGCTAAAGTCGGTAAAAAAGCAGCGGCTTAATCTGAACTCCTTAAGGGTGGAGTCCCCCAAAATCCACTTCTTTTCCTAAATTTTTGGGGCGCTAGCCAAGCACCAATGGCTTGGCTAGCCTTTTTCAAATTTTACTTGTTAGTGAGGGCGTTAAACGCGTTGGACTATCAAGGCTTCAATTTTAAGGTAAGCAAGATGAATCAAGTGTGGGTAACTGGTGATGCCGTTGTCGATCTAATACCGGAATCTGAGACTTCTTTACTCAAATGTCCCGGTGGCGCACCAGCGAATGTCGCTGTAGCAATTGCTCGTCTATCTGGTAAGAGTGCATTTTTTGGTCGCGTGGGCGATGACCCGTTTGGTAGTTTTATGCAATCAACGTTAGATCAAGAGGGCGTCAGTACGGAGTTTCTCGTTAAAGACCCTGAACAAAGAACATCAACGGTGGTGGTGGATTTAGACGACCAGGGTGAACGCAGCTTTACTTTTATGGTGAAACCAAGCGCTGATCAGTTTATGTCTATTGAAGACATCCCAAACTTTAAGCAAGGTGACTGGCTGCATGTCTGCTCGATTTCACTGGCAAATGAGCCAAGTCGAAGCAGCACATTTGAGGCAATCAAAAGAGCAAAAGCCGCTGGTGGTTTCATTAGCTTTGACCCTAATTTGCGTGATGAAGTGTGGCAAGACCCATCTGAAATCCAAACCATTGTGATGAAGGCTGTTGCCATGGCTGATGTAGTTAAGTTCTCTGAAGAAGAGCTTTTGTTCTTAACTGACTCAACGTCGATGGCACAAGGTTTACAACAAATAGCCACTTTGAATATTGCTTTGGTCTTGGTGACACAAGGCGCGAAAGGCGTTTGGCGCGTCTTTGAAAACCAAGGTGAGTTGATCACTGGTCAAGTGGTTAGTCCGATTGATACCACTGGTGCGGGTGATGCTTTTGTCGGAGGGCTACTTGCATATCTGTCTCAGCATGACGATTGGAAAAATCATCCGGTTGTTAGCTCTGCGATTCAATGGGCAAATGGTTGTGGCGCATTAGCGACGACCCAAAAAGGCGCAATGACCGCGCTTCCGACCCAAATGGAATTGCTACAATTTATTGGGCAATGATCTTCAGAACCAATTTCAGTTGAGAAAAATAATGAGCTTAAACAACCGTTGGACTGTAGAGCAAAGATATCGCCGACTTGATCAAATCCCTCAGCGTGATATCGAGGAAATGACATTTTTACGTCAGCAAGATAAAGGCTTTCCTAGTTTTCATATCGCCCCTAGATTTGGGCTGTTAAATGACCCAAATGGGTTGTGCTATTTCAATGGCGAGCACCACATCTTTTACCAGTGGACGCCTGTGGGACCAGTCCATGGAATGAAGTATTGGTATCACCTTTCTACTAAAGATTTCATCCATTTTACTGATCATGGCGTGGGTCTTCATCCTGACCAAGACTACGATTCACATGGTGTCTATTCGGGCGGCGCTTTGGTGGAAAACAACAAGGCTTTGCTGTTTTTTACTGGCAACAAGCGTGACCAAAACTGGAATCGAATCCCAACACAGTGTTTTGCCACCATGGATTCAGACGGCAGCATTGAAAAGCACGGTGTAGTCATTGAGAACGAACATTACACGGAGCACTTTCGTGATCCAAAAGTTTGGAAGAAAGGCGATGACTATTTGATGGTGGTGGGGGCTCAGACCAAAACCGAGCATGGCTCAATGGTGCTCTATCAAAGCAAAGATTTGAAAACGTGGCAGCATAAGGGGCCTATCAAGACTAAGTTTTCCGATCTTGGTTACATGTGGGAGTGTCCTGATTTCTTTGAGATTAATGGTCAATCGGTGGTGCTGTTTTCTCCACAGGGCGTGAGTAGTAGTAATCCTTATGATTTTAAAAACATCTATTCTGTCGCGTATATTGTAGGTGATCAGTTGAACCTAGAGTCGATGACTTTAGAAAACCACCAAGATATTCTACAGCCAGATTATGGGTTTGATTTCTACGCCCCACAAACCTATTTAGATGAGAATGGGCGTCGCATTCTTATTGCATGGATAGGGTTGCCAGAAATCGACACGCCATCGGTCACACACCAGTGGGCAGGAATGTTGTCTCTTCCTAGAGAACTAACGTTGAAAGATGGTTTTCTTGTTCAAACCCCATTACCAGAGCTGAAGAGTTTGAGAAAAGAAGAGGTGGTCTTTGCACAATCCCATACACTGGAAAGCACCAGTTGTTTGATCCAATTAGACCTTGTGGACGATGGCTTTGAACTTGAGTTGAGTAACCTCAAAGGTGACAACATCGTCTTTAGTGCGACAGAGCACGAGTTTATGCTGGACCGTCGTCACATGTCGCACTTGTACGCAGAAGAATTTGGTGGCATTCGAAAAGCACCAAGATTGGACGCTAAGCAGATGATAGATATATATATCGACAATTCTGTCATCGAGATTTTCATTAATGGTGGCAAACACACGATGACCAGTCGTTTCTTTATTGATGACCTAAAGACGGTAACGTTGAGAGGGTTGGAGCAAGCAAAGTTATTCCCTTTGAAAGGTATCAGTGGCTTGTTTGAGTCTTCTTTATAATTAGTCATATAAAGCGGCGTTGCTTTTTGATATACGTGCCTTTTGATATACGTGCGTCTTGATATATATAACAGTTTCTCAGTAGGCATCAAAAATGCCCTTCATAGAGATATGAAGGGCATTTTGCTTTCTAACGATCTACTCAAACTACCTTTCACGCACGTAAGTAGTTTGAACTAAGGTATCCAAAACAACGTCACTCTTAGTGACTTTGAAGTTCAGCGGTTGTTCCAAATCCCCAAATAGAGGTGCGCCACCGCCAAGTAGGATAGGGAAGCGAGTGATCACCATTTCGTCGATAAGATCTTCTTTAAGGAAGTTCTGAATCGTTACACCGCCGTCGATGTAAAGATCGTTAAAACCTTTTGCGTTTAGATCCGCAAGCACATCTTTTAGCTCGCCTTTTACTAGAAAGACTTTGTCTTCGTAGCCTTGTGGCACTTCTGTCATGGTATTGCTGAGTACGAAAACGGGTTTGCTGTATGGCCAATCGCAATCAAAGCTCAGCACGACATCTAGGGTGTTGCGTCCCATTACCAAGCCATCAATACGCTCCATCAGTGGGAAGAAGCCAGTATCAATGTTGTCTGGATTTGGTACTGAATGTAGCCAGTCGAGTTTGCCCTGCTTATCTGCGATGTAACCGTCCAGACTGGTTGCAATAAATACGATATTTGCCATGAGTACCTCATCAAAATTGCGATGCTTGAGCCAAGCTAAAGTATGGTTTAAAATTAATTCTACAATGTAGAATAACTCTGAGTTTATCGGGAAGATCAAATGTCTGTCAACGAAAAGAAACGCGGAAGGCCAGCCGCTAAGCAGTCGCAGTTAAGCGCAGAAAGTATCCTAGCTACGGCTAAATCATTGATGAAAAAGGATGGCAAGGTACCAAGCATTCGCTCGTTAGCGACGCAATTAAATGTCGATCCTATGGCGATCTATCACTACTTCAAAAACAAGAATGCGTTGCTTGAAGCGTTAACCACATCGCTGGTGGAGGAAATTTATCAACCGAAAGTGAATGACGATTGGCAAGGCGAACTCAAAAACTTGTGTATTAGCTACATTGAACTGCTGCGTGAGTACAACGGGTTATTGCAAACCATGCTGAGCATGACATCTCATGGCCCTGCTCAAGTGTTTACCGAGCGTTATCAATTGATTGCTCAGCCGTTGGGTTTATCTCAGCAAGTGGAGAAAGACTGTTTAGATCTGCTGGCGGATTACTTGCACGGTTTTGCGCTGTCGATTAGCTGCTGTCACGATGCGAGCTTGATCAAAACAGAGATGATGGATGGGCCGTTGAATCTGATCTGTTCTTCGTTATTGGCATCTCGAACCTAGTTCACATTAACGTGCACTTGTTACTTATAGCGTGAAAGAAATTCCCATAACCAAAGGTTCTAACTAAAAGAGATTGCAGGACTTTTATTTGGCGAATTCGACCTAATATCTTGAGTATGCCCAATCGCAGTTGGCGAAGTGGTGATTTTAATAATGCTTGCTGGCGTGCAAAAGCCGTCAGTTTGAAGATGCATTCAAACACAATAAGGGATAACAATGACTAACGAATACATTCCACCAAAAGTTTGGACAAACGATAATGAAAACGGCGGTCAGTGGGCGAGCATCAACCGTCCGGATTCTGGTGCACGTCATGAGCAAGAGCTTCCGGTTGGTGAGCACCCATTCCAACTTTACTCAATGGGTACACCAAATGGTCAGAAAGTGACGATCATGTTTGAAGAGCTTTTGGCGGCAGGTGTAACGGCAGCAGAATACGATGCATATCTGATTAAGATTGGCGATGGCGACCAGTTTGGCTCTGGCTTTGTGTCAGTTAATCCGAACTCAAAGATTCCAGCATTGGTTGACCGTTCAGGTGCTGAGCCAGTGAACGTGTTTGAATCTGGCAATATCTTGTTTTACCTAGCAGAGAAGTTTGGTCACTTTCTACCTACAGAAAGTGCGAAACGCGCTGAGGTAATGAACTGGCTATTCTGGCTACAAGGTTCTGCGCCATACTTAGGCGGTGGTTTTGGTCACTTCTACGCGTACGCGCCAGAGAAGTTTGAGTACCCAATTAACCGTTTCACCATGGAAACAAAACGTCAGCTAGACGTGCTAGATAAGCGTCTTGCGAACAATGAATTCCTAGGTGGCGACGAGTACAGCATTGCTGATATCGCAACATGGCCATGGTATGGCAACCTTGTATTAGGTCGTGCTTACGATGCAGCTGAGTTCCTAGACGTATCAAGCTACAAAAACGTTGTGCGTTGGGCTAAAGCGATTGATGAACGTGAAGCGGTAAAACGTGGTCGTATTGTTAACCGCTCATGGGGTGAAGAGTGGGAGCAATTGGCAGAACGTCATAGCGCAGCAGATATTGATGCCGTATTCGCTAAGGCTCCGAAGTAGGCATTGAACTGCGCTTCATTGATTAAACTTAGGAACCCTTTCCAACATAAAATCAATAAAGGCTCGGATATGGGGCTTGGGGTAACTCGAGCCCTTATAAACTGCGAATATCTCACCACTCCCTTTTTCGTTTTGTGTTGCTTTCCAATCAGGCAACACACTGACGAGCTCGCCGCTATCGAGATAAGGTTGCACCATCCAAGTCGAAAGCAGTAAAACCCCTCCATGATTGAGTGCCGCACACAGCAATGGTGACCCGCCTTTCGAGATAAAATTCCCGTCGACACAAACCTTTTTAACTTGAGATTTATTGGATAGATACCAGTAACTACGGCGTCTATCGTGATTGAGTAATAAACAGTTGTGTTGAGTTAGATCCTCAGGCGTCGATATCAGTTCTGTTTCGGATAGATACTTTGGGGTCGCCACTAAGGATGTGTGATTACTCATAATATGACGAGCTTTTAAGCGGCTATCTTGCGGTGTTCCAATTCGAATTGCGATATCAACATTGCTACTGTTTAGGTCAACAATGTGGTTATCAAGGTCGAGCTCAACCTGGACGTTAGGGTAGCGTTTAAGGAAATCGGGAATAATGTCGGCGAGAAAGAGATTTCCAAAGCTTTCAAACACTGAAATGCATAGATGACCTTCTGGCTCATCAAGAGAGCCTTTCATCTCATGCACAAGTTTGGCGGTGTCTTCCAGTATCTTGCTTGATTGTTGATAAAAATATTGGCCTTGCTCTGTCAGAACAAGTTGCCGAGTACTTCTCTTAAAGAGCGTTGTCTGCAAATGATTTTCTAGGTTGTCTATGTTTCTGGCTATTGATGATGGAGCCATGTTCAGAGCTCTTCCCGCTTTAGAAAAACTGCCTGAAGCGACAACTTGATCAAAGATTTTAATCCAATCTAACATGATTTACCTTTCTGTTTTTTGCAAAACTGATTTGCTTTTCCTATCTATTCTATCGCTCAGTGAAATAGTCAACAATGCGAACAACGCAATAAACGAATGACTAAATCACAAGATGAGGAACAGAAATCATGACTCAACGACTACAAATTGCGACCGTTCAACCTGATGCGCTTACCGCGATGCTTGGCTTGGAAAATTATCTTTCAAAGGTAGAGTTGGCAAAAGAGTATAAAGAGCTCATCAAACTGAAAGCATCCATGATCAACAAGTGTGCTTATTGTATTCAAATGCATACGCAAGAAGCGTTAGACGTTGGAATGCCACAGCAAAAGTTGTTTGCTATTACAGCTTGGGCTGAATCTCCTTTATTTACGGAACAAGAGAGAGCGTTACTCGCTTTAACCGAAGAGATGACCCTAATAAGTGATAAAGGGCTAAGTGACGCGACCTATCAAGAGTGTATTGCTTTGCTTGGTGAAGAGTTAGTCGCAGAAGCTATGATGCAGGTGATCATGATTAACGCGTGGAATCGATTTGCGTTAGCGACAAAAATGACCCACTAAACGGATCATTAATAGGCTTGGTGATGTCTTAGAGATAAAAAAATGGAGCTATTTGTAAGCTCCATTTTTTCGTCAATTGTTGCTTGTGTTTGCCTTAGCGAACGACGGCTTGGCCTGCTATTGGGTCTTGATAAGCAGGTAGCTCTGAGCGCAACCCTTTGATTAGGCTGACACACATCAGCAGTAGTACCAGCGTGAACGGAAGCCCTGTTGCCACTACGCCAGATTGCAAGGCTTGTAATGCCTCTTTACCACCAATCCATAGCATGACTGCGGCGATAGAGCCCTCAATACATGCCCAGAAAATACGTTGTGGTACTGGAGCATCGATCTTACCGCCAGCGGTAATGCTATCGATAACCAATGAACCAGAGTCTGAAGAGGTGATAAAGAACACTAAGATCAGAACGATAGACAATACTGAAATGAGCGAGCTAAATGGCATTGCATCGTAAACGTGGAATAGTGTCAGCGAGATGTCGGTCAGGCCATTGGCACCAAGTTCACCCACTTTGTTCACCACTTGATCAAGCGCGATGCCGCCGAATACTGCCATCCAAACTAGCGTTACAGTGGTTGGAATCACGATAACTGCAAACAGGAATTCACGAACGGTACGACCTTTCGAAACACGTGCGATAAACATACCGACGAATGGTGACCAAGACACCCACCATGCCCAGTAGAAAACAGTCCAACCATGCATCCAGTCCGTATCTTCACGACCGTGAGGGTTGCTTAGGGCAAAAATGTCTTTCGCATAAGCCACCGTGGTATCCCAAATGGATGTTGTCGCGATATCAAAACTAATGAACATAACAAAAGCTAATAAGGCGAAGGCTACCGCCATATTAATGTTGCTCAGTAGTTTTACACCACCATCGATACCGCGAATTACAGAAAGTACTGCAATAAAGGTAACGAAGGCGATAACAATCATTTGCGTACCAATACCGCCATCTAAGCCGAAGACGTGATTAATGCCACTTGTTGCTTGTTGCGCGCCTAAACCAAGAGAGGTTGCTAGACCAAACAAGGTTGAAAGTACTGCCAGAATGTCGATCACGTGACCTAACCAACCCCATGCACGATCGCCAAACAAAGGGTAGAACGCCGAGCGTAATGAGAGTGGTAAGCCTTTATTAAAGGTAAAGAAAGCAAGTGAAAGGGCAACAATCGCGTAAATCGCCCAGCCGTGAATACCCCAGTGGAACATGGTGGCACCCATCGCGAGTGACTTTGCTTCTTCAGTGTATGCTTCGACATTCAGTGGAGTGCCGTACCAATTAGTAAAATAAGCGGTAGGTTCAGAAACACTCCAAAAGAGTAGGCCAATACCCATTCCGGCAGCAAATAGCATGGAAAGCCATGACACTGTTGAATGTTCCGCGCGGGCATCTTTGCCGCCAATTCTAATTTTACCAAGTGGTGAAAGTAAGATTGCTAGAGCAAATAGGATGAAGAAGTTTGCTGACCACATGAAGAACACATCGAAGTCGGTAATGATGCCGTTCTTAAGGCCATTTAAGGCGTCACGGGCTGTTGAAGGGTCAACAATTAAAAGAGAAGCAAGACAGAGAAGAACAAGACCAGCACTAATCCCAAATACTGGATTGTGGATATCAAATCCCCACTTTTGAACGTTATCTTGACCAACCTGATAGTCGGTAGTGTCGATACTATATTTTTTTAGTGCATTATCCATAAATACAACATATACGCTTTTTTAAATGTGTCTTTCTTGAACAAGAAAAACACTAAAACCGCCCTCCAATTATTTTGAGTTCAAATTAAAAAATGCGACGAGATCATAGTGTTTTATGTAAAACAATGCAACTCAAAGGGTTTTTTGAGCGTTTTTTCGATATTTAGCGGGGTTTTATGTAGAAAATGTAATGATGTGTAATGTTTTGATGTGTAAGTATTGGTGTGGAGTTGGTCGAGCATGGTTTAATCAAATGGTATTGTCTTTGTTCGGTTCACTATGAGTGAGCAGCGAGAGTTCGTCATAAGTCATGATTTCATCGAATTGGCGAACGAATAAACACAAACTTCAGCCGACTTCGCATTCTTTTCGACAAATATCGAGTAAACGTAACTAATCGTAACAGAGCTGCTGTAACTGCACGCCGTTTCAATATACTCCCCTAAGTTTGTAAGCCACAGAATGCTGCTATGAGAAAAAACACTTTATTCAATGCTACGTTAGTGACCACCCTGACTGCTGCTTCCACATTCAGTTTTGCTGCTCCTACCGTTGTTCCTAATGCCCCTGAACTGAGCTCGCGTGGCTATGTTTTAATGGATTACCACACTGGTGCTGTGTTGGTGGAGCGTGATGCCGACAAGCGTCTGAACCCGGCAAGCTTAACCAAGCTGATGACTGCTTATGTTGCAGGTCAAGAAGTGAAGTCTGGCAACATCAGTTTGGACGATGAAGTGGTGATCAGCCGCAATGCATGGGCTAAGAACTTCCCAGATTCCTCGAAGATGTTTATCGAAGTTGGTACATCGGTTGTACTTTCCGATCTTTACCGTGGTTTGATTGTTCAATCGGGTAATGATGCCAGTGTTGCGATTGCAGAACATGTTGCAGGCAGTGAGGCTGGCTTTGTCGGTCTGATGAACAGCTGGGCGAATCAGCTTGGTTTGTCGAACTCAGCGTTTACTAACCCGCACGGTTTGGACAGCGATGGTTTGTACTCAACCCCACGTGATATTGCGACACTAGGCCGTGCAATCATTCGTGATTTACCCGATATTTACCCGCTTTACAGCGAAACATCGTTCACTTACAACGGTATTACTCAGTACAACCGTAACGGTTTGCTACGTGATCGCAGTATGAACGTGGATGGTATGAAGACGGGTTACACCAGTGGTGCTGGTTATAGTCTTGCGACGTCTGCAACCAATGGTGACATGCGCCTGGTCGCGGTTGTTATGGGCGCGAAAAGCCCAAGCATACGTGAATCAGAAAGTAAGCAATTACTTAGCTATGGATTCCGCTTCTTTGATACTGTAATGCCAACACAAGCGGGTAAAGAAATCGCGACGGCTCGAGTATGGATGGGTGAGCAAGATGAGCTGAAAGTAGGTGTGGATCGCGACGTGTATCTAACGCTGCCAAAAGGTGACGTAAACAAACTCGAAGCAGAGGTTGAATACAATGGCGATTTGATGGCTCCCATCCAGCAAAACCAAATTGTTGGTAAAGTGCTGTACAAAGTTGACGGCGATGTTGTGAAGGAAACTGAGTTGGTTGCACTGGAACCTGTCGATGAAGGTGGCATCTTCAAACGCTTGGTGGACTGGTTTAAGCGCTTGGTAGCAAGCTGGTTCTAGCATTTCTAGTTTGAGCTTTGCTGAAGCCGTACCTTAGTTTTAAGGTGCGGCTTTTTAGTTTGTGTTTGAGATGACTTTGATTTTTCGCCTATGTCATTGTCCATATGGCAATAAATGTTGCCATTAGAGTAGGGTCTGTTGACCTTTTGAGCTGATTTTTGCTGCAGTTCGTGGGTTCTTTATACAAGGCAGAGGCTTTGAAATGTAGTTGCCCTACCTGATAAGCCGATAACGCAGTAGAAAGGAGCCACAAACGCTGCCCGAAGGGTTCGGCTAAAAGCGTTTTACTCTTTGTTGAGAGGATTTTGCTTAGAATAACTAGACTACAAACCTCTCGCCGCGATTAAAACCGCTTTTATCTCGAACAAAATTTAACCGCAAAGGTCA
>NZ_APHW01000110.1 GCF_002741985.1 Vibrio rotiferianus CAIM 577 = LMG 21460 | reverse complement strand
CAGCATCTGCAAGTAACGTTTCTGCCATGTCCGCACCGACACCGTGCATTGCCGTGTAAACGATCGAGATATCTGTGTTGTTATCTGGCGTAAGCAGTGCATTGTCATTCATTGCTTTGCGGTACGTTTGGTAGTACTCGTCTTCAAGCCAAACCAACAATCCTTTTTGCTTTGCATCATCTAGAGACATCAGAGGAAGCGGTTTAGTTGTTGCATCATCAATTTTTGCAGCAATACCAGAATCGTGCGGTGGAATAATCTGTGCGCCATTTTCCCAGTAGACTTTAAAGCCATTGTACTCAGGCGGGTTATGGCTTGCGGTAACGACGACAGCAGCTGCTGCATTCAGTTCACGGACACCAAAAGCAACAATCGGCGTCGCCGCTACTTTATAGGTCAGGTAGACCTTGATGCCCAAAGCAGTCAGTACGGAAGCTGTATCGTGTGCGAACTGTTTAGAATCCGGACGCCCATCATAGCCGATAACAACACCACGAGACGATGCATCTTTCACTTGTTCAATCAGGTAGTGGCCGAGACCTGTCGCGGTTTCTTGAATCACTAAGCGGTTCATGCGATTTGGGCCCGCGCCCACTTTGCCACGTAGGCCTGCAGTACCAAAAGCTAGGCGTGATCCGAATCGGTCTGTCAGTTCCAGTTCGTTGTTAGCATCGACGAGCTGCTGAAGCTCTTCGCGAGTTTTAGGGTCAGGGTCTCGTGCTAGCCATTGGGTAATTTGTGCTGTCATATTCGTCTTTCCTTAGCAGGGGGAGCCTACTTGTTTAGACACTTTTATCTAGAAAGTGTCTCAATGTTTTCTATTTAATAATGTAAATGGTTATCAATTACATTTCAAAGAGAGCAATCGATAAACCGAATTTATTTTTTCAGCCTGTACAGAATTTATTCATAGTTAATTTCTTGAAGAACTATTGAACTATAACTAGCCTTTTAACATAAATATAACAAAGAGTGCTGAAATCGTAGTTTTTGTGATTTTTCGTAAATTTGTTCGATATTTGCATCGGGAAGCAAGGAAGCTCGCGTAAGCGCAGCGGCTGAGCAGAGGAGAGATCTTTTGAAAAGATTAGCAACTACTCTAGTCTTATTAACGAATGTGATTTTTATCACATTTTCTTCGTCAAGTTGGTCAGAGCAAAATGATTACAACATGACGCGGGGTGTTACGGGGATCAGTGAGCAAGTGTATGAATTACATATGCTGATCTTCTATATATGCTGCGCCATTGCCTTTATTGTATTTGGTGTGATGTTCTATTCCATCTTCCGACACCGCAAGTCAAAAGGGGCAGTTGCGGCTAATTTCCACGAAAGCACCAAAGTGGAGATTATCTGGACTGTCATCCCCGTCATTATACTCATTGCCATGGCGATTCCTGCCACGAAAACGTTGGTGGCAATGGAGGACACAAGCCAATCTGACCTCACCGTTAAAATTACTGGTTCTCAATGGAAGTGGCATTACAGCTATTTTGGTGAGGATGTCGAATTCTTCAGTTTACTCGCAACGAGCCAGAAAGAAATTGAGGGCATTGAAGCAAAAGGGGCGCACTACTTACTTGAAGTGGATAACCCGCTCGTTCTGCCTATCAATCGTAAAGTTCGCTTCTTAATGACCTCAGATGACGTGATTCATTCATGGTGGGTGCCTGACTTCGCGGTTAAGAAAGACACCATCCCAGGGTTTATCAATGAAGCGTGGACCAAGATTGATGAGCCGGGTGTGTATCGCGGTCAGTGTGCCGAGCTTTGTGGTCGAGCACATGGGTTTATGCCCGTTGTTGTTCATGCAATGGCAGAAGACGATTTTGACCAGTGGATGGCAGATAAGAAACAAGAACTCGCTTTACAAAAAGCGGCCGCACAAGAAGCGTTGACGCTAGACCTCTCGATGGAAGATTTGATGGGACAAGGCGAGTCGATTTACACCGCGCGTTGTGCCGTGTGTCATCAAGCGAATGGTGAAGGTATTCCGGGCGCATTCCCAGCAATTAAAGGTAGCGAGATCGCCAAAGGTCCAGTTGTTGCACACATTGACGTATTGGTAAATGGTCGCGCTGGCACTGCGATGCAAGCCTTTGCTAACCAACTCAGCGATCAAGAGATTGCCGCTGTTATTACTTACCAACGCAACGCTTGGGGGAATGATACCGGCGATACTGTTCAAGCATCCGATGTTAACGCCTTTAAGGCACAAGAAAGTGCCAAGGAGGAAATATGAGTAAGCCAACTGACAAAGCGGTGAAGTCTGCACCTGCAGAAGCGCAAACGACCGCAAATACCACCATTGCGATTGAAGACGATCACGACCATCATCACGCGCCGAAAGGACTAACGCGTTGGCTCTACTCCACCAGCCATAAAGACATCGGTACGCTTTACTTGTGGTTTAGCTTTGCCATGTTCCTTACAGGCGGAGCAATGGCGATGATCATTCGCGCTGAGCTATTCCAACCGGGTTTGCAATTGGTTGATCCTCAGTTCTTTAACCAGATGACTACCGTGCATGGGCTTGTAATGGTATTTGGTGCCGTCATGCCTGCGTTTACTGGCTTAGCCAACTGGATGATTCCAATGATGATTGGCGCGCCGGATATGGCGTTACCACGAATGAACAACTTGAGTTTTTGGATCTTACCTTTTGCGTTCCTCATTTTGATCGGCTCTTTGTTCTTACCGGGTGGTGGTCCTGATTTCGGTTGGACTTTCTACGCGCCACTCTCTACAACTTATGGCCCTGACAGCACGGCATTGTTTGTATTCTCAGTACACATCATGGGTATCAGTTCCATCATGGGGGCAATCAACGTCATCGTGACGATTGTAAATATGCGTGCACCGGGCATGACTTGGTTCAAGCTACCTATGTTTGTCTGGACTTGGCTGATTACTGCGTTCTTACTGATTGCGGTGATGCCGGTATTAGCTGGTGCGGTGACCATGGTTTTAACCGACAAGTACTTTGGCACTAGCTTCTTTGATGCTGCGGGTGGCGGTGACCCAGTGATGTTCCAACACATCTTCTGGTTCTTTGGTCACCCTGAGGTGTACATCATGATCTTGCCGTCGTTTGGGATTATTTCGGCAATCATTCCGGCTTTCAGTGGTAAAAAACTGTTTGGTTACCATTCGATGGTTTACGCGACTTGTAGTATTGCGTTGCTTTCATTCCTAGTCTGGGCACACCATATGTTTACCACGGGGATGCCAGTATTCGCGGAACTCTTCTTTATGTACTGCACCATGTTGATTGCGGTGCCAACTGGGGTGAAAGTGTTTAACTGGGTGGCGACCATGTGGCGCGGAGCCATGACGTTTGAGACGCCGATGTTATTTGCTATCGCCTTTATTGTCTTATTCACGATAGGTGGTTTCTCCGGCTTGATGTTGGCCATTGTGCCAGCAGACTTCCAATACCACGACACGTACTTTGTTGTCGCTCACTTCCATTATGTCTTGGTATCCGGTGCGGTGTTCTCGATTATGGCAGCGGCGTATTACTGGCTACCGAAGTGGACGGGCAATATGTACGACCAAAAGCTCAGTCTGTGGCATTTCTGGTGCTCCATCATCTCGGTCAACGTCTTGTTCTTCCCAATGCACTTCTTGGGTTTAGCGGGGATGCCAAGACGTATTCCTGATTACGCCATCCAGTTTGCGGACATTAACCAAATCGTATCGATAGGTGGTTTCGCCTTTGGCTTGTCTCAACTTATCTTCCTGTGGTTGGTGATCAAATGTATTCGTGGTGGTGAAAAAGCAACAGCCAAACCGTGGGAACGTGCAGAAGGTTTAGAATGGACGGTGCCAAGTCCTGCTCCTCATCATACGTTCACAACACCGCCAAAAGTTGATTAAGAAAGCGTGAGGTGAGTGAGATGCAAAGTAATTCATCCAATAAGAAACTCACTATCAAGTTGCTGTTAGCGACTGCGCTGATGTTCGGCTTCGGTTTTGCTCTTGTGCCACTCTACGACATCATGTGCGATGCGCTTGGCATTAACGGTAAAACCAGTGATGTGGCAGCGATTCAACCAACGGGCATGCAAGCGGATATCACCAGAACCATTCGTGTGGAGTTTATGGCTCACGTAAGCCCAGATATGCCTTGGGAATTCAAACCCAAGGTTGTATCCATGGATGTTCACCCGGGCGAAGTGATTCAAACTGAATATCTTGCATTTAATCAAAGTGGTGAAGACTTGGTAGGGCAAGCTGTACCATCCGTATCGCCGGGTACTGGTGCGGCTTACTTCAATAAAATCGAGTGTTTTTGCTTCAATCAACAACCATTGGAAGGTAAGCAACAAGCGAGTATGCCTTTGATTTTCTACATTGAACCGGATGTGCCGGATTCAATTCATACATTGACCTTGTCTTACACACTCTACAAATTTCCTCCTCAGTCGGGCGAGTCGTCGGTAGTTAGCCTCTCAAGGAGTGAGCAACAGGCGGGTGAGCGTCTGTAAGGAGAGAACTTATGAGTAACAAGCCTGAGACCTATTATGTTCCTGCACAGAGCAGCTGGCCTATTGTTGGGGCATTTGCGTTATTCCTTGTTGCGGTCGGTGCTGGGATGACGGTTCAAGGTACCCAAAGTGATGGAGCGGTTGGCACACTTGGCGGCATTATTCTCGCGGTTGGTATGCTGTTTCTGCTTTACATGCTAGCAGGGTGGTTCAGTAACGTTATCACGGAGTCCCTTACCGGAAAATACAGTGCGCAAATCACGCGTTCATTTAGACAAGGAATGAGTTGGTTCATCTTTTCAGAAGTGATGTTCTTTGGCGCGTTCTTTGGTGCTCTGTTTTACGCAAGAATGATTTCGGTACCTTGGTTAGGCGGTGCCGACAACAACTTCATGACCCATGAAGTGTTGTGGCCAAGTTTTGAGGCGATATGGCCACTCACCACGACGCCAGGTGGGGAAACAACGCAAGCTATGCCATGGCAAGGGATTCCATTAACCAACACTATATTGCTGTTATTGTCTTCGATTGCCTTACATATGGCGCACATCAGCTTAGAACAAGACAAACGAACCGCACTGATTGTTTGGTTGGAAATCACTATCGTCTTGGCGGGCTTCTTCCTTTATTACCAAGCCGTTGAGTATGCGCACGCTTATCAAGACATTGGACTAACGCTGCAATCCGGTATTTACGGAAACACCTTCTTTATGCTGACGGGCTTTCATGGATTGCACGTTTGTCTCGGCACCATTTTTCTCATTGTATTGCTGTTCCGCATCGCCAAAGACCATTTCTCGCCGAAAGACCATTTTGCATTCCAAGCGGGTAGTTGGTATTGGCACTTCGTTGATGTGGTTTGGCTATGCTTGTTTGTTTTCGTTTATATGCTGTAAAGCTAGTAAGGGCGAGGGTTAGGGGCTATCCATCCAGCCCCTAGAGCAATCAGAAGGAGTATCACGACTAACGCAGAAAACATGACACGACGACCGAGGTAATGGCTCATTGGTTTACCTTTTTTCGATGAATCTTCAGGGTCTTCGCGAACCATTTCGATAAGCGCTTTTGCGAGGTTAAAGATGATGAAAAGCAGCAAAAGGACAAGCGTTAATTTGAACAGAAATACGGTGGACATGGCACCTCCGGTTTCGTCGTCGATACTATCGAAATGGGTTTGGGTTGCTGTCTTTTTAACTGTGGCTGTGTTTTCTCTATTGGTCAAACTGGGCTATTGGCAATTGGAACGTGGCAATGAAAAGCAGTTTTTGGAGCAAGCGATTTTAGCAAGGGCAAATACCTCTTATCAGGACATATCTGAAGTATTGGAAATGAACGATTGGCGAGAAGAGAGTGTTATAGGGGTTAAAGTAAAAGCGAATGTGACACCTGAACCACTCCCAATCATTTTATTAGATAACCAGACGTATCAGAGCGAAGTGGGTTACCTTGCGTTTCAAATCGTGTCGATGTCTCATGATCCTGCGACTCTGACGTTGCTTGAACTTGGGTTTGTGAAGGGAGAACGCTCCAGAGCCGTGTTACCGAAGGTTGAACATCTGACAGCGCCATATGGCATCACCGGGCGTTTGTATCGTAAATCAACTAATCCGCTAAGTTCAGACCTAATGGCTGAAATGGACGATACGATCAGAGTGCAAAACCTCAACATCAATCAACTTAGCCAACTACTTAACGTTGAGTTAATGCCAACGGTCATTCAACCCGACAATCTAACGCGATGGCCGTATTCATTTCCTTGGAACCCTTTACCTTTAACCAGTGCAAAGCACTTTGGTTATGCTTTTCAATGGTTCGCTATGGCTGGCGTATTTTTGCTTATCACAATCCTGATTTTTATTCGTTGGATTCGACAACCACGCTCACAAGGAGGTGAGAAATGACAAATGCAGTCACGAAAGGACGAATTGTATTGGTGTCTCTGATTTGTCTATTTGCCCTCCCCGCCATTATTGCCAAGGTTGTATTGAGTCAAGGTTGGTACGAAACGGGAGTAACCAATCGAGGTGAATTGGTTGAGCCATATATCACGCTCGAACAATTAGGTCAGCCATCGCCGTTAGACGAAAAAGGTTGGCAATTAGCGTATGTATTGCCCCCAGATTGCCAAAAAAAATGTCAGCAACAAATACACTTGATGCAGCAAAGCCATATTGCATTAGGTAAATATCAGGAGCGTGTTGTGCCTGTTATATGGACCTCGGAAGAGGCAAATGACGTTGACCAGAGCATTGTGGTGATGCAAATGAATGACGCGCTTTCATCGAGAGTGAAAGCAGGTCAGATGTTGATCGTCGATCCGCTCGGGCAGCTTGTGATGTCCTATACGCCTGAAGCCAATGAGGATTTGGTACGGTTAAGTAAGGACGTATTGGCGGACTTACGAAAACTATTGAAGTTGTCACGCGTAGGCTAGGGAGGGGGCAATATGACGTTAAGTGGTTTGGTTAGGTTCAGCCTGTGTCTTACTCTTGTGGTCATCATGTTAGGCGCATATACGCGACTGGCTGATGCAGGTTTGGGGTGTCCAGATTGGCCGGGTTGCTACGGTCAGTTATTCGTTCCTCAAACCGAAGCCGAAGTCACGAAGGCAAATGCGTTGTTTCCGGAGCGCGCAGTGGAGCAAGAGAAAGCATGGTTAGAGATGATTCATCGTTACTTCGCTGGAACTTTAGGCATAGTCATTCTGATGATGGCAATCATGGCGGTGAGATCCGAGCGAGTCGATCCGACGATTCCGGTTTTGCTGTGCATTCTTGTCCTTGGGCAAGCGGTATTGGGAATGTGGACTGTGACGTTAAAGTTGATGCCAGTGATTGTGATGCTGCATCTACTGGGTGGTTTTACGCTACTGGCACTTCAAGCGGTATTCTATTGTCAATTACAATCTCAGCGTAGCCTCTATTTCTCTCCCTCTTCGAAGAGCGTGAGAATCTTCTCATTTATCGCTTTTGGCGTGGTGTTATTGCAGGTACTGCTTGGTGGTTGGACATCATCTAACTACGCCGCCCTTATGTGCACCGCTTTACCGATTTGTGAGGGGAACTGGACCAGTTACTTATCTTGGAAAGAGGCGTTTTCGTTCTGGCAGGCAGGGGTTGATAACTATGAATTTGGTGTATTAGATTATCCAGCTCGAATGACGATCCATGTCAGTCACCGCATTGGTGCGATTGTTACTGCGTTCGTTGTGTTGGCATATTGCATTCTACTACTAAAACAAGATTCACATCATTCTCAACGTCTCGGTATCTGGATTGGCTGTGCTTTGACTTGCCAGATTTTACTGGGTGTCAGTAATGTTGTGTTCCAACTGCCTATCTATGTTGCGGTTGCGCACAATCTCGGTGCAGCCATCATGCTTACACTTATCTGCGTTAGTCAGTTCTATCTATGGCAAGGTAAGGCTCATTGGAGTCATCAAGCGAAAGGAGTTCGCTATGAGTAAAGAAATCGCGTTACCTCTAGCAAGTGGTAAGAAAAAGATTGGTTCAACCTATTTAAAACTGACAAAGCCTAAAGTGGTCGCCCTAATGCTTATCACAGCTGTCGTTGGTATGAGCTTGGCTCCGGTTGTTGACTTCCCATGGCTACAAGCTGCGATAGGTCTCATTGGCATTGGTTTGATGGCGGGGTCGGCGGCAGCGTTTAATCATCTCATCGATCGCCGTATTGATGCGCGTATGGCTCGAACGCACAAACGACCATTGCCTTCGGGTGATACCAATCCTATGTCTGTCGCGATTTTTGCTACTGCTTTGGGTGTGATTGGTTTTGTGTTGCTTTATGCCTTGGTTAATCCACTAACAGCATGGATGACTTTCTTAAGTTTGCTAGGCTATGCGGTGGTTTATACCATGTACCTAAAGCGCGCAACGCCACAAAACATCGTGATTGCGGGAATTGCAGGTGCAATGCCACCACTACTTGGTTGGACGGCGGTAACTGGAGAACTGCACGCCCATGCTTGGTTACTGGTGATGATTATCTTTATTTGGACACCACCACATTTTTGGGCGCTCGCGATTCATCGAGTTGAAGATTATCGCAAAGTGGATATTCCGATGCTCCCCGTGACTCATGGCATTGAATACACCAAAACTTCGATTCTTCTTTACACGATACTACTCACACTTGTTTGTATTCTTCCTGTGTTGGTGGGTATGGTTGGTTCGGTTTATCTTTTCTCTTCGCTGCTTCTCAATGCAGGTTTTATGTATCATGCTTGGAAGCTGAAGTTTTCCCCAGAGCAAAACAGCGCAATGGAAACCTTTAAATTCTCCATTTATCACTTACTCGCTCTGTTTGTAGCCTTGTTAGCTGATCACTATATTAGCTTGTTCTTTGCGCAATAAATGCGCTTTGTCAACGCCATTAAACCGTGCTTAAGAGGCGCGGTTTTTATTTGTATCCCACATTGATTGCCATACTTTATGGAATCCACACCGTTTTGAAACTGCTTACCTAAGCTTATTCGCTAGCTATTGGTAACCTTTGAAGTGTTCTCTGGTTGGCTATGGGAGTATCAGGTTATGCATTGCTGTTTACGAAGAAGAGCTTGAAGCAAGAGTGTGTGAGAGCGAACAACTATATTGTGTTAAGCCATGTGCTAGTTCGGGAGGTTCGAGTGGTAAATACAAATAGGAGGTAAACAAAAAGGGATGCTGAAGCACCCCTTTGACTAGGAATTAGAGCACAAACTCTTATTCTGGTTGTACAAGTTCTTCATATTGGAACTCAGGAACGAGTACTTCAACACGACGGTTCTTCTCTCGACCTTCATGTGTGCTGTTGTCGGCAACAGGGTTTTCTTCGCCCAAACCTTTCACTGTAAAGCGGTCTGCGTCAATACCTGCTGCGATTAGGTAATCAGCAACAGATTGAGCACGACGTTCAGACAGTTCTTGGTTGTAAACAGCTGAACCAGAGCTATCTGTGTAACCAGTGATTTCAACTTGAGCTTGAGGGTACTCATTCAAGAAGTTTACGAAGTTGTCTAGACGCTCAGATACTGAATCGGTTAGCTTAGCACTGTCGAATTCAAACGTACCTGTACCGTACTCTTCTTTGTGCATCTTTGTCATCATAACAGCTTCTTCGACAACAGTTTCTTCTACCACTTCCTCTACGATAATAGGAGCTGCGATAGGAGCTGCTCCGAATTTGTAGTTGAACCCTATACCGAAGAAGTTTGCATCCATATCATCGATGATATCGTCAGACATATCTTGATATCGTTGATATTCAGCCCTTAAGCTGAAGTTATAGTTCAATGTGTACTCAACACCTAATGAGCCAGTTGGTACGAAGTCTTTACCATTGTCATACATCATGTATGCAGCACCTACTTTAGCGAATAGTTGCCAAGAGTCATTGAGAGGCAAGTTAAACTTAGGAGCTAGGGTAAGAGCCCAAAGGTCGTCATCTATCACTCCGCTGTATCCCGCAGGCACTTTAAAATTACTATCAAAGTTGCCTAGGTAATCAGCGCCAAATTCAGCATCAATATAATCATTAAAGCTGTACCCGATGTGTAAACCTGCAGCGAACGATTCTTCGTCACATGGGCTGCTTGCATAACATGAGTCATCTAAGGTACCAAGTCCAATCTTGCCGCCAATATACGGTTCAGCGTTAACTGAGCCGATAAAGGCACCACCACTTGCTACCACTGCTGCTATTGCAATTGCTACTTTATTCATAGTATTTCCTTGTATTGATTGCATATTAACTCTTACTTTCCTGACAAATCAGAGCGATTATTGGTCATAGGATATTAGTTTAATATTTACGCCATTTAACATTGCGCTACATAATCTTATATCCTGATACATCTTTTTTCCTATAAACCGCGACAAACTTCTGATATTTCTTACATTGTAGACGCTTTTTTGTACTTGATTAAAAAGTAGGAACAATCTGATGAGAGTGTGTAAGTAATAATTTACGCCGTGTTTTAAAGTTAACGCTCTTTCATGAATTGCATTTTATATAAAAAAGTGTTTGCAACTATTCTCCTGAGCCGATAAGTTAACTGTATCGATAAGATCAAATGAGCCCACAGCCTTTGTGTTTGCTTACATTCTGAGCAGGTATACCCTGAGCAAAATTGAAAGAAATTGTGGGACAGGGATAGCAACTAGGAAGTAGAAGTAATGTTTCAAACTGATGATGTAAGAATTAATAGAGTAAAAGAGTTATTGCCACCTGTAGCAGTATTAGAGAAGTTTCCGGCAACTGAAACAGCTTCCACAACAACATTTGAATGCCGCAATGCGATTCATAATATCCTTGAAGGAAAAGATGACCGTCTTCTGGTGATTGTTGGTCCGTGTTCAATTCATGATCCAGACGCAGCGGTGGAATACGGAAAAAAACTCAAAATACTTCGTGATGAACTCGGCGAGCAGCTGGAAGTTGTAATGCGTGTTTACTTTGAAAAACCGCGTACCACAGTAGGTTGGAAAGGACTCATTAATGACCCTTATCTAAACGACACTTACAAGCTGAATGACGGTCTTCGAATTGGTCGTAAGCTGTTACTTGATCTAACAGATATGGGGCTTCCTACAGCAAGTGAGTTTTTAGATATGATCACGCCACAGTACGTAGCGGACCTTATTAGCTGGGGTGCTATCGGTGCACGTACGACTGAATCTCAGGTACACCGTGAGCTAGCGTCAGGTTTGTCTTGCCCAGTTGGCTTCAAAAACGGTACAGACGGCAACATCAAGATCGCGAGTGATGCAATTCGCTCTGCAAGCGCATCTCACCACTTCTTATCAGTTACTAAGTACGGTCACTCTGCGATTGTCGAAACGGCAGGTAACCCTGACTGTCATATTATTCTGCGTGGTGGTAAAGAGCCGAACTACAGTGCATCTCATGTAGCGCAAATCAAAGATGAACTAGGCGCTGCAGGTCTACCGAAGAAAGTGATGATCGACTTTAGCCACGCGAACAGCTCTAAGCAGTTCAAGCGTCAAATGCTGGTTTCTGATGACGTATCGGAGCAGATTACTGGTGGTGAAGAGGCAATCTTCGGTGTGATGATTGAATCTCACCTGATTGAAGGTCGCCAAGATTTGGTTGATGGAAAAACTGCAACATACGGTCAATCGATTACTGATGCATGTATCGGCTGGGAAGATACAGAAACAGTTCTACGTCAGCTATCCGATGCAGTAAAAGCGCGTCGCGCCAAGTAAACGTAAGCGTTTCAAATCCTTGAAAAGCCAGCACTCAGCTGGCTTTTTTAGTGCTCGAAATCGTTTTATCCCATTGATAGCCGAAATGACTCGATTATATAGGCCAATCTGTTGCACATATCCGATGTGTTTTAATCTCAAATCCGTTATGGTGTCTGAATAGATTAAAATATACTCAAGGATTGAGATGAATAAAAACGTCTGGCTACTCTCACTTTGCCAAGCTTTATTAATGACTGGGAACATACTTCTTATTTCCGTCATTGCTCTTATCGGCAAACAAATCGCGCCTTCTCCAAGTATGATTACGCTCCCTGTCGCATTTCAGTTTTTAGGATTGATGTCTGCGACTATTCCTGCTTCTTTAATTATGGGCAAACTTGGCCGCCGTTTAGGGTTCAGCTTGGGTAACGTTATTGGCATCCTTGGCGCATCATTGGCAACGTATGCGTTGTCGTTAGAGAACTTCACCTTGTTTTGTACTTCTACTTTTTTATTGGGAGTAGGGATTGGCTTCGGCACACTCTATCGATTTGCAGCGATTGAAGTTTGTGATGAATCTGCGAGGCACCGCGCAATTTCTATTTCAATGGCAGGTGGAGTATTAGCGGCAGTATTAGGGCCAAACCTTGCAGTCTACTCACAAAAGTGGTCAAGTGATGGACTCTATATTAGTGCTTTTGCGGTACTCATAGTTTTGTACATCACGGCATTAGTATTACTGCAAACGATACGATTTCCGCCGGCGCATGCTCAAAATGTCCATGCAAAGCCCGACACTCTCAAAGAAATAATCTATCGCCCTAACTTTATGATTGCAGTGTTAGCAGCGATGGTTGCTTATGCCGTAATGAATATACTAATGACGGCAACACCGCTAGCAATGATTGGTTGTGGCTTTGATTTTACAAGAGCTGCTGGGGTTATTGAATGGCATGTATTGGGGATGTTTGTTCCCGCTTTCTTTACTGGCAGCTTGATCGAGAAGTTTGGTGCAAAGAAGATGATATTGGCTGGCGGTGTACTGTTTATTGCTTGTATTGCGATTAATATGCATGGGCTTTCTATTTGGCATTTCAGTGCGGCGTTGATCTTACTGGGGGTTGGATGGAATTTTATGTTCATTGCAGCAACCAGCTTGTTTAGTCAGAGTTATAAAGCAAAGAATAAGAGTAAAGCACAGGCGTTCAACGAGTTTTTCGTGTTCAGTTGCGTCACCGTTACCGCACTTTTATCTGGTTGGTTGGAGTCGACGGTAGGGTGGCAGAAATTGAACTTGTATGTATTGCCCTTTGTTTTACTGGTGATGGCAATATTCTTAGTGAAGGAAAGAAACACAGCCCAACAAGGGACGATTAACGAATAATGCTACTTGTTGAGTAAGTTATATTTTTGTTATTTGGCTCATATGCTTATCTTTGGCGAAAGATTGTAATAAAAGTCACCAGTTTGGGGCAAAAAGTGTCGTTTGGTTAAGACTTTTTCTCTAATATTTTGTAATAAGTTTGATATTTGTGTATATATCTCGCCACAAAAATAGAAATTTCAAAGAAAATTATATATGTCAGCCACTCTTTCCAATAAAGCTCAAGAAACCCTCGTAGGAGATTCTGACGAACTGGTCTCCACTACGGATCTCAAAGGCGTTATCACTTACTGTAATGACGCGTTTTGCAGAATTGCGGAATACAGTCACGATGAATTGCTCGGACAAAACCACAATATCGTTCGTCACGGAGATATGCCAAAAGCTGCATTTGGTGATATGTGGGCGCGCCTAAAACAAGGAAAAGCGTGGCGAGGAATTGTAAAAAATAGCACCAAATCAGGTGGTTACTACTGGGTCGATGCTTATGTAACGCCCATTTATGAAGGCCACCAAGTAGTGGGCTATCAATCGGTTCGTGTTAAGCCCAAGCGAGAGTGGGTAGATATTGCCTCTAAAGCGTACCAAGGGCTTCTAAAAGCAGAGAAATCTGGTCGAGCGTGGGCGTTGAAGCTAAATGACACCTTGCGCTATGCGATTCTTCTTGGGGCGTTAGCTGCACCCGTAACGAGCTTCGCTCTGTCATTAGAAGGACCACTAGCTTGGCTTGCGACATTGCTTCCTGCTAGCGTTTTGGCTGTACTGTTTCGCCAAGAGCTTATCGATACACCCCAACAGTTTAAAAAGCTGCAAGCTCAATACGATAGTGTTAGCCGCCTCGTGTATTCCGGTAATAATCAATTCTCGATTGCCGACTTTCACATCAAGATGCTTTCAGCTCGCATCCGTACCGTTCTAGGGCGTATGACCGATTCCGCTCTACCATTGCAAAGCTGTGCGGAAGAGCTTAACAGTACCACAGCAGAAGTATCAGCGGCGTTAACTCAGCAGAACAAAGACATAAGGCAAGTTCGAGACGCGACAGAGTCGATGGAAGCTTCTGCAAACTCGGTTTCATCCAGCACGAACGATGCGCATCTATTGATAGATGATACGTTGCAGTCATGCCTGATGGCGAAAGAGACCATCGACCAAACCCATACCAACTTAGCTCAACTTAGCTTACAAGCTGAGAAAGCGACCGAAACGACATACCAATTGAGCGATCAAGCACAAAAGGTAAGTCAATTAATGGAAGAGATTGGGGGGGGATAGCCGATCAAACTAACCTGTTAGCGCTTAATGCTGCAATCGAAGCAGCGCGAGCGGGTGAACAAGGTCGTGGCTTTGCTGTTGTTGCTGATGAAGTAAGAGCGCTTTCTGGGCGTACTTCAAATGCGACTGAGCAAATTAAAGCATCCATCGACACCATGTTGACAACGATTCAGGGCTGGCAGAAAGATATTATTGCCAACAAAGAACAAACTGACACGTGCTCAAATGTCGCTGAGCAAAGCGCATTGCGTTTGTCTGAGGTAGAGCAGATGATGCAAACCATGAGTGGTTTGATGGTTAATGTCGCGGACTCTGCCAATAAACAGTTGCAGTTATCTAGTGACGTGAATCAGCACATTCATTCTATTGCCTCGACAGCGGAGCAGAATCTAGCGGCGACGCATTCTGTAGAGCAAAACAGTAAGCAGTTGAAAGAGCAAGTTCAAGACTTCTATCGACTTGCGAATCAGTTTGAAGAAAAGTGAATCCAATTTGGTTTTGCGAATCATTGTTGAAAATGGATAGATAAAATAAAGCCCCGCCTAAGCGGGGCTTTGCAGTTTTCAATTTCGCAATAGAGAAAACTGATAATACTAAGCGGTTAAGCTAGAACTTCTTTTGCTGTATTCACTACATTTTCTACAGTGAAACCAAACATTTCGAACAATTGGTCTGCTGGCGCAGATTCACCGAATGTTGTCATACCGATGATACGACCGTCGAAGCCAACGTACTTGTACCAGAAGTCTGCAATACCTGCTTCTACAGCAACACGTGCAGTCACGTCTGAAGGCAGTACAGATTCACGGTAAGCCGCGTCTTGCTTGTCGAAAGTATCAGTAGCTGGCATTGAAACCACGCGTACTTTCTTACCTTCAGCGGTTAGTTGTTCTGCCGCTTTCACAGCTAGCTCAACTTCTGAACCAGTCGCGATGAGGATTAGCTCAGGCTTACCATCGCTGTCTTTCAGGATGTAGCCACCTTTTGCGATGTCTGCAACTTGCTCAGCAGTACGCTCTTGTTGTGCTAGGTTTTGACGAGAGAAGATAAGTGCTGATGGACCATCTTTACGTTCAATTGCTAGTTTCCAAGCTACCGCAGACTCAACTTGGTCACATGGACGCCATGTGCTCATGTTTGGAGTCAGGCGTAGAGACGCGATTTGCTCAACTGGTTGGTGAGTTGGACCATCTTCGCCAAGACCGATAGAGTCGTGCGTGTAAACTTGGATGTTCTGAACTTTCATCAGAGCAGCCATACGCATTGCGTTACGTGCGTATTCCATGAACATTAGGAACGTCGCACCGTAAGGAACGAAACCACCGTGTAGTGCGATACCGTTCATGATTGCAGTCATACCGAATTCACGTACACCGTAGTGGATGTAGTTACCAGAGAAGTCGTTCGCTTCTAGAGACTTAGAACCAGACCACATAGTTAGGTTAGAAGGCGCTAGGTCAGCAGAGCCGCCCATGAATTCTGGAAGCATTTGACCAAACGCTTCTAGTGCGTTTTGAGATGCTTTACGTGATGCGATGTTCGCTGGGTTTGCTTGAAGGTCAGCAATGATTTGGTTTGCTTTCTCTTCCCACTGTGCAGGTAGGTCACCGTTTACGCGGCGTTTGAATTCAGCTGCCAGCTCAGGGTGCGCTGCTTCATAAGCTGCAAATTTCTCGTCCCACGCTGCTTCCTTAGCTGCGCCTGCTTCTTTCGCTGACCATTCTGCGTAGACTTCCTGCGGAATTTCAAAAGGACCGTGCTCCCAACCTAGTTCTTTACGTGTTGCTGCAATTTCTTCAGCACCTAGTGGCGCACCGTGACAGTCGTGTGAACCAGATTTGTTTGGAGAACCAAAACCGATGATAGTCTTAGTACAAATAAGAGTAGGGCGTGGATCTGCTTTTGCCGCTTCGATTGCGGCGTTGATTGCTTCTGCATCGTGACCATCTACAGCAGGGATTACGTGCCAACCGTACGATTCAAAACGCTTAGGTGTATCGTCAGAGAACCAACCTTCAACGTGACCGTCGATAGAGATGCCGTTGTCATCCCAGAATGCAATCAGTTTACCAAGACCTAGTGTACCAGCAAGAGAGCATGCCTCGTGCGAGATGCCTTCCATCAGACAGCCGTCACCCATGAACACGTAAGTGAAGTGGTCAACGATGTCGTGGCCTTCTTTGTTGAACTGAGCCGCTAGTGCTTTCTCAGCCATTGCCATACCAACAGCGTTAGTGATGCCTTGACCTAGAGGGCCTGTTGTTGTCTCGATGCCAGGTGCGTAACCGTACTCTGGGTGACCAGGAGTCTTAGAGTGAAGCTGACGGAAGTTCTTCAGATCGTCGATAGATAGCTCGTAGCCTGCAAGGTGCAGTAGAGAGTAGATAAGCATAGAGCCGTGGCCGTTAGACAGTACGAAACGGTCGCGGTCAGCCCACTCTGGGTTTGATGGGTTGTGGTTTAGGTGAGAACGCCAAAGAACTTCAGCGATATCAGCCATACCCATAGGTGCACCTGGGTGGCCAGAGTTAGCTTGTTGAACACCGTCCATGCTTAGTGCACGGATTGCATTAGCTAGATATTTACGATCCATAGTAGTTACTTCTCGATATTTGATTTAAACAGAGGGAACTCGTCGGAACAAGTTCAAATAGAATTTTTTGAATAAAGCGCTGATGCTAAAAGCGAGTAGGCTGACTACTCGCTTTTGGTAAGCAATTAAAGCTTAGCTGCGATCATGTCTTCTAGTTTGCCTTGGTCAACCGCGAAGTTACGGATACCTTCAGCTACTTTCTCAACAGCCATTGCGTCTAGGTTGTGCTCCCATAGGAACTCAGCGTGAGACATTGGAGCTGGACGCTCTTTAGAACCTTTAGAATCAACCAGTTTCTCTACAACTTCGCCTTCAGCAGCTTCTAGCTCAGCAAGAAGAGCAGGAGCGATAGTTAGACGGTCACAGCCAGCAAGTTCTAGGATCTCGCCGATATTACGGAAGCTTGCGCCCATAACAACAGTGTTGTAACCGTAGTCTTTGTAGTAGTTGTAGATGTCTGTTACTGAGATTACACCTGGATCTTCTGAAGCTTCAAAGTCACGACCTTCTTTCGCTTTGTACCAGTCCATGATGCGGCCAACGAATGGCGAGATTAGGAATACGCCTGCTTCAGCACATGCACGAGCTTGCGCGAAAGAGAATAGAAGCGTTAGGTTACAGTTGATGCCTTCTTTCTCTAGGATCTCTGCAGCGCGAATACCTTCCCAAGTAGAAGCCAGTTTGATTAGGATGCGGTCGTTAGTGATGCCTGCGTCGTTGTACATTTTTACAAGCTGGCGAGCTTTCGCTACGCTGCCTTCCATGTCGTAAGATAGACGAGCATCTACTTCAGTAGAGATACGACCTGGGATTGTTTTTAGGATTTCTTTACCGATGTTTACAGCAAGCATGTCACAAGTGTCTTGAACTTGCTGTGCTTTGTCGCTGCTTTGCGCTTTTGCGTATTCGATAGAAGCGTCGATTAGAGGTGCATACTCTTCGATTTGAGCTGCTTTTAGGATAAGAGATGGGTTCGTTGTTGCATCTTCTGGTTGGTATTTTTTGATAGCGTCAATTTCACCAGTGTCTGCTACTACTGTTGTTAGTTTACGAAGTTGCTCTAACTTGTTGCTCATAATCGATCATCCTATATAAATGGGCTTAAGTGTGGTTTTGATAACCACGACTTGTGCATTTGCAAGCGTGTCGGCTAATCGTCTCATCATAATTAACGAGACATCTTCTCAGCCAACTACGGAAAATTTCGGCACCGAACATTTGCTATGAGCATTTGATCGGTAGCTGAGTAAATGATGAGTCCATATTTATCTTATCTAGTGCGAATGTCAATCGTCGAAACTGACTTTAAGTGAACTTCATCAACGTTTTTTTACTGTTCGTTCAGACTGTAATCCAAATAAACGTTTGCCATTATTGCTCAAGGCTTGAGCGCTCACAAAAAACATCAAAACATAGTGTGAGAAATTGTCATTGCGCTGAGCAAATGTAGCAGTTAAATTGAAAAGGAACATATGCTAAGTCAATGAGCGGATGCTCACTAATGCATACAATGTCGATCCTCTAAAAGGGCGAGAAAAACCATGAGCAGTTCAAACCAAGATATTTCTATTGAAAGCACGGACTTATTAACGGAGATTTCCGTTGCCTACTATCAAGACGGTGCTACACAGGAAGAGATATCAAGAAAGTTTTCCATATCACGTGCCAAAGTTGGGCGAATGCTTAAACAAGCTCGTGATGAAGGCATTGTTGAAATTACCGTAAAATATCACCCGGTATTCAGTGCCAAGATCGAGCAACGTCTCATTGAGCGCTTTGGCGTGAAACGTGCGCTGGTGGCATTAGATCAACCCAACGAGGAAGCACAACGCTTACAAGTTTCTGGGTTGGTTTCTAACTACCTCACTAGCACCCTAAAAAACGGCATGGTGGTAACGGTTGGGCAAGGGCGTAACGTGTCTTCTGTAGCTCACCACATTGGTGTTATTACGCCGCGCGATTGTAAGTTTGTATGCGGTATCGGCGGGATTCACCCTCGTGGCGGTATGTTCAACGCGGACCACATTTGCCGACAATTCGCCAAGAAATACGGCGGCACATCAGAAACCCTATACGCGCCTGCCTATGCTGAAAACCGAGAGCAGAAGGTCGCCTTTATGCAAAACGCTACCGTTAAGCAAACTCTGGACTTGGCGCGCAAAGCGGATGTCGCTCTTGTTGGTATCGGCGACATGAGTGAAAACAGCTACATGGTTGACCTCGGTTGGTTCACTCCAGACGAAGTGGTTCAATCTCGTTTGATGCAAGGCGTTGTGGGCGATTTTGCTGGTTACGACTTCTTTGATATCCACGGTAGCGTAGCGAACACAGTGATGAGTGACCGAGTAATCGGCTTAGGTATTGAAGAGTTCAGGCCTATTGCAGAAGTGATTGCGATTGCGGCCGAAAACAGTAAGCCATTGGCGTTATTAGGCGCTTTAAGAACCGGTGCCATCGACGTAATTGCAACCAGCGTAAGTAACGCTCTAACGGTCTTGAACTTGGACGAGCAAATGCATGACAACAGTACATCAGAGATTTAGCACAAATAATATGCAACTTATGCAATCCGGCTGCGAGGATTTATAAATGACTCGCAGCCTGATTTCGTTTCCAAGTTAAAAATAATCCTCAGGAGTAGTTTGTAGTTAATTACTCTGGAGGAAATTATGAAAAAGACACTTCTCGCAGCTGCGCTATTTACGGGGTTAACAGGCATGGCGCAAGCCGAGCAAAAAGTCGTGGCAGGCTATTTTGCTGACTGGCAGTACGCTAACGCAGATAACCCATATACGGTAAAAGACATTCCAGCTGACAACCTGACTCATATTATCTACGCGTTTTTGAGCATGTGTGGTCCTCATACTGGCGCGTCAGAAACCATACAAAAACTGGTCGCAAAACAGTGTGAAGGTAAAGAACCGTATAGCGCGATTCTGGTTGATACCGAGGCGGCACTAGAAAAAGACTTTGGTCCTGTTTCTGTTGATGTGCCATATAAAGGGCACTTCGCTCAACTCGCCGAGCTTAAGAAGCAACATCCTGATCTAAAAATTCTCCCTTCTTTTGGTGGCTGGACCATGTCAGAGCCTTTCCACGCGATGGCTAAAAACCAGCAAGCAATGGATCAGTTCTCTAAAACGGCTGTCGAGTTGATTGCAAAGTACGATTTCTTTGATGGTATAGATTTGGATTGGGAATACCCAGGTGGCGGCGGCCTAACGACTTCGCCTTGGAATCCAGATACTAAGCTTACGGATGAGCAGAAAGCTTTAGAGCGCGACGCTTTCACTTATCTCGTTAAAACCATGCGTGGTGATCTAGATACGCTAGCGAAACAGACCAAGCGTGAGTACGAGCTTTCAACAGCAGTGGGTGTCGGTCCAAAAGCCGCGGGCATTGACTGGAAAGCCGCCCAGCCTTACTTGACCAATATGTTTGCCATGACGTATGACTTCCTTGGCGGCTGGGGACAACAAACAGGGCACACAACAAACTTGCATGCCACGGACCGCAGTTGGTGGGGCATGGGCGCTGACGTGTTCATTAATCAAATGATTGAGCTGGGTATTCCGAGCGAAAAATTGGTGATTGGCGCTGCGTTTTATGGTCGCGGTTGGCAAGGAACTAAAGATTTCTCTGGTGACCTACCAACGCAAGACCTAGTTTCTGAACAAGGCGCACAGTTTGGTACTGGTGAGAATGGCTACTTCATGTTCTGGGACCTTATGAAGAACTACAGCGCAAAACAAGGTTACCAATATAAGTACGATGAACAGTCTCAAGCCCCTTACTTATGGAACCCAGACAACAAAGTGTTCATCTCATTTGAAGATAAACGTTCTATCAAAGCCAAAGCAGATTGGGCGAAGCAAACTAATCTTGGCGGTATCTTTACGTGGGAGTTATCAGGTGACCCGAAAGGCGAGCTTGTTGAAGTAATGTATAAGGAAATGCAAAACTAGAACAGTACTTCAAACAGAGCAGAAGCCGCCTATATGGCGGCTTCTTCTGTTTTTTGGTTTTGCATTACATAGCTCTCTAACTCATCAATTGGTATTGGTTTTGAAAAAAGATACCCTTGATACAAATCGCACCCACATTGGGTTAGTTTTTCTTGCTGTTTTATGGTTTCGACGCCTTCGGCGAGTACAGTCATACCAAAGTTTTTGCCAATATCGATGATGTTTTTTGCCATGTTGAGGGCTTTCTCATCAGTTTCAATGTTGTCGATGAAGCTTTTGTCAATTTTCAGCTCATCAATTGGCAAGGCTTTAAGCATACTCAAAGAGGAGTAACCTGTACCAAAGTCGTCAAGCGATATTTGGAAACCCATCAGGTGTAATTGCTGACAGATTGGTGAAAACTTATCTAGATCTTCAATAAATAAGTTTTCTGTAATCTCAAGCGTTATAACGTGACTAGATACATTGTGAGCATTAAGTGTTGATATTAGGTGTTCAATAAAGTCTCTTTGTAGAAATTGTTTGACCGATATATTTACCGATATGCGGATTGGTTGCTCTACATTTGTGTATAAGCTGGCGATATCTTCGATGCTTTTTTCTAGAATCAGTCTGCCTAATCTAACCATTAACCCAGAACTTTCGGCAACTGGGATAAACTCATTTGGTGGTACAAAGCCTAATTCATGGTCAATCCAGCGCACCAACGCTTCTGCTCCATACACTTTACCTTGTTTACACAGTTGCGGTTGGTAAACCATAAAGATATCTCGATGCTCAACCGCAATACGTAGGCGCTGCTCAATTCTCATTTTTCTTAGGTGTTGAGCCTGCATCTCTTCATTAAAAAGGCAGTATGCGTTTCTTTCTTGCTTCGCTTTGTACATGGCAATATCGGAAGAAAGCAATAGAGCGTCTAAATCTTTTCCGTGCTCAGGATAGTGAGAAACCCCGATGCTGCAACTCAACAAGAATTGGTTGTCTGTAATGGCATAAGGTTGCGATAAAGCCATAATTAATTCGCGAGCAAATTGTTTCAATTGCTCTTCATCTATCGCTTTGGTCAAAATAATGAACTCGTCACTGGCCTCTCGAACGATTAGCCGCCTGTGAGAGTCAAAATGTTTGAGTCGTCTGGCTATTTGCTTCAAAACAAGATCGCCAAACTCATGGCCATGCGTATCGTTGACTGATTTGAAGTTATCCATATCAACAAATAAGAGAGCAAATGGCTCGGCTTTGCCGTCTGTCCATTTATGAATATTGTCCCTCAAGTACTCTCTATTAGGCAGGGCTGTTAATGTGTCGTGAGTCGCCTGAAAATAGAGTTGTTGTCTAGTTGCCAATTCATTGCTCGCAATGGACTTAACCAGCGCATAGAAGCCAGCTTGAATAAAGATGAAAACTAAGAAATATAGCGAAAATTGCTCTAGAAATGTGCTTTGAATATAACTCAGTCTAGTAGACGAAATTGCCCATAAAGAGTAGTCCGGGAGATATTTTAGTGTGATGAGTTTGTCTACTTTTGGATCGGAGCTAACGATATTGTATGTCTTATTAGATGTTCTTACTTGCTCCGGGGTTAAGCCTAGCTCCTCTTCAAATAAAGATTTTAGAATTTTTTGGTTCGAGGTCGTTACTGGTTGTTGATAATTTCTGTAAGAAGCTCCTGCTGAAGAAGTAAACATGAGGTAGCTGTCCTCACGTATTAGGCTCACTTGATTATGCTGATGGGCATGAACATCACTTCGAAAAACCAGTGTGGAGTTCATTTTTAATCCTGCCGTCATGACGGCAAGTGTATTACCTCTGCTATCTCGAATGGCTTTTCTTATTGGAATAACCATAGAGTCAAGTGCTGGCATAAAGTAGGTTCTGCCAAGAATCATTCTATCGGAGCCTAAAGCTTCAATAAATGTATCTCTTGTAACAGGATCTTGCTTAAGGTTATGTAGTTTGGATAGGTTTAAGTTTGAACTAACCGCAAGAAAGTCACCATTGGGGTTTGCCAAGCCGAACCCTGCGATTACAGGGTGAATATTCAATAAGTTGTCTAATATTGGGCGAATTTGCAGTGCCGCTGTGCGAGTAAAATCATTTTGGCTAACAAGCTGGTACCCAACAACTTCAAGTAATGATTCCTGCCCTTTTAAAAGCGATTCAACAGAGTTGGAAAAAAGTTCAAGCTGAAGCAGTTGCTTGTCTTTGTACTTGTTTAAATTTGATTCGTAATGATAATGGCCAAATAGAAGGAATAATCCGATACTGGCTGCTAGCAGTATTAGGTAAAGAGTCCAAATATTTTTCTTAATTCCAGCCATACATTACTTCTTAGTTATCTTATTCGCATTTAATTGGCAGTGAGGTGTCTGCGCCCCATTCTGTCCATGACCCATCGTATATGGAGAGGCTACGAAACCCTATTTCGTGAGCAGCAAGCAATAGAATGCATGCAGTTACGCCAGACCCACAACTGAACACCAGTGGCTTATCAGCATCTAAATCTAAATCCGCATATGCATCTCTAAGATCTTCAAGCGGTTTAAAAGCCCCATTATTGAGTAGGCGACCAAACGGCAAATTTATTGAATGTGGTATGTGACCACTACGTAAACCTTCTCTTGGTTCAGGCACTTTCCCAAAAAAACGAGCTTTAGATCGAGCGTCTAGAATATTGGCAGATTGCTCTGTTGAAAATTTGAGTACCTCTGCAGCGGAGATAAATGCAGATGCGTTGTTTTTGGCCAGAAAACTTCCACCGCCTTGCGGTTCATTAAGTTCTTCAACGGTTTCAAACCCTGCTTCAATCCAAGCGGGTAAACCTCCGTTCAACACTAATACATTTGTTGCCCCCATCGCGGATAACATCCACCATGCTCGAGGTGACGCGAGTGTTCCTGAGTTATCATAAACAACGATACAATCACTGTTATTTAGTCCTAGCGCTCGAGCTTTTTGTTGAAATAGCGTTGCGCTGGGCATCATATGAGGTAGGTCTGAATCGAGTGCACAAAAGTCATGGTCGTAATCAAATCGTATTGAGCCAGCAATCCATTGGTTGGTTATTTTTGGTGCTTCTGAAGGTATCTGGAATGTGATGCTCGCATCTAGGAGTTTTACCGATCTGGTTTCCATTAACTCTTTAAGTTGTATCGCTGAAATCAGATTACTCATTTTGTGAACCTATCTTTTTTACGGGGCAGTGAGATTATATGAATGTATTCGTAACTATTCGTATCGGCAGCTTAGAAACTTGAAATGCGTAGCAGAAATTAGTGTAGACGTTACTTCGAATGAGGCATTGGCACCTACAGGGCAATCTGAGGATGGTGGTACAGATACTCTTTGCTGACCATATTGTTCGGATCGCACAACTAAGTATCGCCTGTGACCGTCGAGAGATTGCGTCAAAGTATTACTTTCTACCGTCATCGTTACTATATTTTGCTCACTTTCTGACTTGCTAAGCAGTAAAAACACTAGCAATACAACGGTTAATCCCAGAAACGAATAAGTGTATATCTTTGCGTTATCCATTTACGTCCTTGCTTTTTTAACACCTATTTGTTTTACAATAAAAAAAGCACACTATCAAAGAGATAATGCGCTCCAGTTCAATATTTGAACAATTTAAAGTACCCAGTTTGTTTCTTCTTTAGTAATGACTTTCTGTAGTGGTTGAGTTTGGTCGAGCAACCAAATTTCTACTAATAACGGTCCTTGGCTATCTGATGTTGAATACCTAAGTTTGGTGGCTCCTTGGTTGAGTGAAGCAGATGCAATAACACTGTTGTAGTCTGCTATATAGCGGTCTGAACCATCACTCTTAAAGTTTGTGTAGATAGTTAAATGAGCTCTTTTAGTCGAATAGTTGCTAATGTCTACGCTTAACGCCCCCTTAACCACTGGGCTATAGTCAAATCCATCAGGCACTTCAAGTTCGTGCATTGTAGGTGCCTTCACAGGAGTTGGCGTAGTCGGTGGTGTTGAGCTACCACCACTGTCACCGCCGCCACATGCCGCAAGTAATAGGATAGTATTTAGAGCAAAATAACGTTTCATATTACGGCCTCCTATGGCGTATAACATTTGCTTGCTTGAGGGAGTTGATGCCAACTTGTTGATTGGGTTCCTCCTGATTCTGCATAACCTGCAAATGAGGGGTAGGCTTCAACAAGATCGACGGTTTCTAGAGGCCATTGCCAGTTTTCTACAATGAGTAGTGCCCAGGGGAGGTTGTTGGCTGTTTTAAAGTAGGTACCTGTAGAAGGGTTGCTAGCATCTACGCCAATGCCGAACAAGTTGTTTCCATCAAACTTTTCTGTAGGACTTTGATCGGCGAGGTGCACTTCCCACTTACGGCCTGGCTGAAAAGTAATTCCATCACCATGGTATGTGTTTGGTGTTGCGAATATGAACGGGTCATACGGCATAGCCTGCAGGCTACTGGTATCCACATCGTCATTTAGGTAGATATCTAAAGTGAAAGAGAATGTTGTATTATCGTTGCATCCTTCTTGTGTTCGGAAGAACTTACAACTGGATGAAGCATAGTCACTCAAGTTTTCGTGAATAATGAAAATTGCTTCACTGGCGTCATTTTCTAAACCGTTACTGTCTTGAATAATGTCATTGTAAGAGAGTGTTGAGATGGATGAGTTAATATCACTTCTAGATATTCCTGGCAGTCGGAACGCAAAACCGTTGCTATAACTTGCGCCATACGCAGCCATATCCCCTACAATCTTAATGTTTTTTACATCGCCGCTTAAACTGGTTTCCTTGATATTAAATTTCATAACGAGATCATTCATATCGTAGTCTGCGGTATATGGCCAGTTATCTTCATAAGCAACAGTCGCGTAGCCACTTGCACTTGGAAAATGCTGGATTGAGTAACCGTTATTGGTAATCGTAATGGGATGATCTTCTACCTCGCCAGATGTCGAACCTCCATCGTAGTTGAGCCCAGTTTGTTGGCTAAAGCGGAAACGGCTCCAACTGTTACCAGCAGTGGCGGTCATGGATACAGTAAATGGCAAGACATTGTTGCCTGGTGATAGAAGCTGGTCAGTGAATACATGTTCGTTTTCATCATCAAAATCACCATCACGATTCCAATCGAACCAAGCGTTCAAATAACCGGAAGTTGACGCGTTCACTGTCACTACAGATCCGACGCCTGGATCAAGAGCGAAGACAAAACCCACACCATCTTCATCTGCAATGCCGACCTTGTTATCGCCTGAAGGTGCGACTTGACCATCAGCGTCGCCGTCTGGCGCTAAAGGGCCCAACCAAGTTACGCCGTCTACTTCGTGGCGGGGGCCATTCGAAGCAAGCGTTGTACTGTAACTATCGGGAGCATCGCCAAAATCAATGGGGTCATCTTCATCAATAATAGGGGCATTCGCGCAACGCGCACCATCATTTTTGTTTGAGCTTGGACCGTTAGAGACAAACTCAACAGCAGGGACAATACCTGCAGCAATGTTGGCTGAGTTATCTGAAGATAAGTCGATGCGGTAGATCTTACCGTCTTGGTTGCGTGAAACATAGTAGTTGCCGTTCACATCGAAGTAACCAGCGCCAAATGTGCCTGTTTCGCCGGTATCACCAATAGCTGTTGCGTTACCGTTGCTAGGATTGAACTCATACAGGACACCTGAATTATTATCAATGCCGTAAAGTGAGCCATCGCCTGGGTGAAAAGCAAAGTCTGTTAGGGTAACACTAGCCGTTGATGTGATTTTTTCGACGCTTAGCGTTGCGTTTGGATCCGAGTCAAGCGGGGAGAGATCGATAGAGAATAAGCCTTTACCTTTGCGATACAAGTAGTAAACGTGATTGTAGACGTCTCCGACAAAGAAGGTATGGTCTGTAGGCAGACCCGAAACGTTCAGTGTTTCAGCTTGAAAGTCTTTACCCAGTCGAATGATTTTCTTATTTGTCGTATCGTAGCCATAAATGTAACGGTCAGTAAAGTCAAAACCCACACCGTTAATGCCCGAAGCTAACCCCGTGTCGTCCTCTAAAAGAGTCGTTGAGCCTGTAACTAAGTTGACGCCATAGATTTGAACTGGAGCTGATTGGAAAAGATACGCTTTGCTTGGACATGTATCAAACGGAGCGGCTTGTGCGTATGCACTCGCCAGTAGCGGCCCGAGTAATAGTGACATCTTTTTCATAATTCACCCTCTCATTGGTTTGTGATATATGCAATGAAAGGAATGTGCCATGTTTTAAAGCTTTGATTTTTAAAGAATTGATTTTGAAGTGAGAAGGGGTTTTATTTATGATTGTCAAAATGAGAAAAAGCCCAACTCGGTGTTGGGCTTTTTGGGAGTGATTTGAAGTGTATACCCAAGTATCTTGGGGTGACTTGGGTATAGAACTAACCACAAACCGGACAGGTTGGCATTTTCATCAGATTCATTTCTCGCCAAGACATGCTGAGCGCATCCAAAATCAGGATTTTACCTTTCTTTGGTTGCCCGTAGTTAGCAATCACTTTAATCGCTTCCATCGCTTGGACTGCACCGACAATACCGACAACAGGCGCCATTACTCCAGCTTCAACGCAACTTAGTGCACCGCTGCCAAACAAGGCACTCAGGCACTGATAACATGGTTGCGCTGGGTCATCGTAAGTAAACACGCTTACTTGTCCCTCCATGCGAATGGCCGCACCTGAAATTAGCGGTGTTTTGGTCTCAAAACACAAGCGGTTAAGTTGATTACGCGTATCTACGTTATCTGATGCATCAACAACAATTGTGTGCTGTTCGATCAAGCCTTTTAGCTCTGTATCATCAAGACGCTTTGCGATGGTATCTACAATGATGTGCGGGTTAAGTTCGCGTAGTGCATCTGCCGCCGATTCTACCTTCTTACGGCCAACATCCGCATCGTGATGCAGCACTTGGCGCTGAAGGTTAGACAACTCGACGATATCATCATCAATCAGCGTTATTTTACCGACACCGGCAGTGGCCAAATATTGGCTTGATGCGCAGCCTAAACCGCCAGCACCTAGCATCAACACTGACGCTTGTTTGAGTGCTTCTTGCCCATCAAAGTCAAATTGACGAAGAATGATTTGGCGGTTGTAACGCAGCATTTCCTGATCGGAAAGAATATCCACAACGATTTCCTAGTAAAGGGTTGAGTTGAATAGTTGAATCTGAACCGTTTCGCCCACTTCAACTCGGCCGCGTTCGCGTTCCAATACAACAAAACAGTTCGCTAGGCTCATTGAGCGGAATGCGCCAGAGCTTTGGTTGCCCGTTGTTTCAACCACAAACTTGCCATCTTCTAATGTGTAGATACCACGTTGGTAATCGGTACGCCCCGGTGCTTTCTTAAAGGCGGTTTTGGTTGTTGCAGGAATAGACTCAGGTGCTTTCCATTCAGTGTGACCTGCAAGTTTTGCCAGCATCGGTTGAACAAGCACGTACATGGTGAGCACGGCAGAAACAGGGTTACCCGGCAGACCACAGAACCAAGCTGTACTTAGCTTACCAAATGCGAAAGGTTTACCCGGCTTGATTGCTAGCTTCCAGAAGCCAATTTCACCAAGCTCTTCAAGAATGTCTTTAGTGTAATCCGCTTCGCCTACACTGACACCGCCTGAGGTCACGACCACATCTGCCAATGTTTGCGCTTGTTCAAAGGTTGCTTTTAGAGTTTCTGGGCAATCTGGAATGATGCCAAGATCAAAGGCTTCACAACCGAAGTTCTCAATAAGCGGTTTAATACCGTAACGGTTGCTGTCGTAGATTTGGCCTTCGTCTAGTGATTCGCCCAGTGGTTTAAGCTCATCACCTGTAGAGAAGAAAGCAACTTTTGGCTTACGTACTACAGTCACATGGCTTACACCAAGAGACGCAATCATCGGAATATCGCGAGGTGTTAAACGTGCGCCTTTTGCCAGTACGATGTCACCTTGTTTGATGTCGTCACCTGTTGGGCGGATGTTGTTTTGCGGTTTCACGTCAGTTTGGTTGAACTGAATGCCAGCATCCGTTACTTCTGTGTTTTCTTGCATGATAACGGCATCACAACCCTGTGGGATTTTTGCGCCAGTCATGATGCGAACACAGGTACCTTGAGGCCATTCACCTTCAAAAGGTTGTCCTGCAAATGATTTACCTGCCAGAGGCAAAACAGAAGATGACTCAAGATCTTGAATGCGAATAGCGTAGCCATCCATTGCTGAGTTATCGAATGGCGGTACGTGAATAGGAGACAAGATGTCTTCTGCCAGTACAAAGCCAAGAGCATCAGCAAGTGGAAGAGAAAGCGTAGTTTGGATAGGTTTGATTCGCGATAGCATTTTATCCATCGCTTCTTCAATTGGCATCAAGCCAGGTGCGTCGCAGCAGCCCATTGAGAAAATCCTGTGTTCTTTTGTTTTGTGGCAACTTTACCATAAAAAGGGGACTGAGTAAGAATGTCCACCTATAAAATATGGGTGTAATTATTCAAAAATCCGAGTATCCTTGTCAGCCATCCGAAAGGGGTAAAAAACCTGCGGAGCTCAAGAAAATCAGCTCAGTACCTACATTTGATGTGCCTTGGTGTGAAGACACGAACTGAGCAGCGCAAAGCGAAAAGTATGAATGCAATTTTGATTGGGTTCGTATCAAAGCGGAAGTAACAAAAGAGGAAGTGGAATGTCAGGTCTTAGCGAGTCAGCGAAGTTAGTAAAAGAAGCGCTAGAGCAACGCGGTTTGGAAACGCCAATGCGTCCAAACAACGTAAGTCGTGAAGAGAAGAAAGAGAAGATCGAACACCACATGCGTGAGATCTTAGGTCTACTTCAACTTGACCTTACTGACGATAGTTTAGAGGAAACCCCTCACCGCATCGCTAAGATGTACGTGGACGAAATCTTCTCTGGTCTGGATTACTCCAACTTCCCTAAAATTACTGTGATCGAAAACAAGATGAACGTAAGTGAGATGGTTCGTGTGAAAGACATCACGGTGACCAGTACCTGTGAGCACCACCTTGTGACGATCGATGGCAAAGCTGCCGTAGCGTACATCCCGCGTGGTAAAATCATTGGTTTATCGAAGATCAACCGTATTGTTCGCTTCTTCGCGCAGCGTCCACAAGTGCAAGAGCGTATGACTCAGCAAATTCTTGTAGCACTTCAAACGCTGCTTGAGTCCGATGATGTGGCAGTGACGATTGACGCAACACACTACTGTGTGAAATCTCGCGGTGTGATGGATGCAACTAGCGAAACGACAACAACAGCATTGGGCGGTATTTTCAAAAGCAACCCAGCGACACGTGCCGAGTTTCTCCACGGTTTACGTTAAGTAACTAAGCAAGTTTCTAAGAGGATGGCAAACGCCATCCTTTTTTGTATCTATCTGAAAGTCATAGATAAGACGGGCTGGAGACGACAAAAATCATTTATCGAACTTCGTATTGACAGTTATCTGAGTTACCCTTAATATCCGCGCCCAGCAAACGGTTGCGAGGGCTTTCTCTCTTATTTGATTTGCTTATCTGAATCTTCAAGTTCAGCTGATCTCGGTCAGTTGTCTTTCTTTTTTCTAATAATAGAAAGGCAACAATATTGAGATTTGGCATGACCACACAAACTACCATTCAATCTTCTATTCCGACCTCTATCCAATCCTCGGAAAATAGCTGGCAAAAGAAAGCAATTCTTAGCGTAGCGTTCCTAATGGCGACAACCTCTGTTGGTCCTGGCTTTTTAACTCAGACAGCGGTCTTCACCAACATCTACAAAATCGATATGGCATTCCCTGTATTTGCATCCATGTTTATCACGTTTGGTATCGTGATGAACTTGTGGCGCATCGTGGGTGTGTCTGGTATGCGCATTCAAGACATTGCCAACAAAGTCGCTCCGGGGATGGGCTATGTGGTGGGCATTCTGCTGGCACTTGGTGCGGTTGCATTTAACTTCGGTAACGTCAGTGCTTCTGCGCTCGGTATTGATGTGCTAACGGGTGTGGATACGACTTGGGGAGCTCTCTTCACAGGCGTGGTCGGTTGTTTGTTGTTTGTGGTGCACAACGCTTCTAAGCGAATGGACGAAATGGCACGCTACCTCGGCTTGTTTATGATCATCTTAATTGCGTATGTCGCGATGACCAGTTTACCGCCAATGGGGGAGACCTTGAGCGCAGCGGTGATGCCGACAGATATTGGTAGCTTACTGCTGCCAACTTTAACCATTGTGGGTGGCGCAGTTGGTGGCTACTACACGGGTGCACAACGCTTGGTTGATATCGGCTTACAAGGTAAAGAAAACGTACCCGCTATCAAAACCGCAGCTTGGGCAGGAATTTCTATTGCCGTGGTGATTCGCATCCTGTTGTTTATGGCAGTATTCGGTGTGATAGCGACAGGCGTCACGTTGGATTCTACAAACCCAGCCGCAGACGCGTTCCGTCAAGGAGTTGGTGAAGTAGGTTACTTTATCTTTGGTTTGGTATTGTTTGTTGCTTCGATTACCTCGGTTGTGGGTAACTCGTACATGGCGATTTCCCTTATCAAAACACTCTTCCCAATCGTGGCTCGCAACGAGAAAGCGTGGTGTGTTGGCTTCATTATCATCACGTCTCTTGGCACAGTGACCATGAACATGCCGATTCTACTGCTTATGCTGGCTGGCCTAGTTAACAGTATCATTCTGCCAATCGTTTTAGGTATGATGCTGGTGGCGACACGCAGAAAAGACATCGTTGGCGACTACAAACACCCGGCCTATTTAACGCTGACAGGCATTGCGATTGTGGTGGTAATGGCAGCGTCAAGCGTGACCAACACCAGCAACTTTATGGCAAAGTTCATCGGGTAACGTTGCTCGCTTAAGACAAAAGAAAACGACCTCGCAGTGAGGTCGTTTTTTTATGTTTGTTTTGAAGGCGTTCTTACCAGTTCTGGCCAGTACATTTTGACATAACCAGCAGACACCCAGACTACGAGCACAGTGGCAATGCTTAATTCAAGAAATCCAAAATCGTGCAACCAATGCCAATGGGGATGAGATTCGGCAAAAAAAGTGGTGAGACGATGCATAGCAATAGCACTAATTACGGAAGGGAAGGTCACGGCCGCAATAGACGGCTGGAACTTCAAACGCATTAACCGGAAGTAACACAGGTAAATCAGCAACGTCATGGTGATTGCGATGCCTGCCAATGCGCCTGTCAGAATCGGGTCGGGTTGAGCAAAGTTGACTAGGTAGGCTGCCAGAGAAAGGTTCACAGGAGCTGCCATGATCGCCAATGTTGGGCGAGCACGGCGCGGTAGGGAACCAAAGAACACCAAGCGATATAACACCAATGGCAACATGAAGAAGTAAATACCGATACACATCATAGCCAAAGTTTCTGAAAACACATTGTGTCCAAATTGAGAGCCTGCAAGAGAAGAGCTGATCAAGCCTACTGGGTACAAAAACCAACTTGGCACGATGTTCGACATCTTGAAGTTCATGATCTGAAACCCAAAGAACAACACCATCATAGTGAAGTGCAGTAACACCGCGATAAACCACAACGGGTATGCGATGATTGGTGTAACTACCGCAAGATAGTCACACAGCATGAGTAAAGCCATACTCATTGGAGCCATTAAGCTACCGCTCAGTGGGTGTTTGATGTCCGCCATAAACAGGCGAGGGCTAGTGGCGTATTTGAGCAGAACCGGAGTAAGAAGCACTGCTCCGAGTGCAGCAAGGAATGGTCTTATTGGTTCTCCAATCTCTGGAATGTACAAAGCCCAAGCTTGTCCAAGCCCTATCATGCCAAGTGCCAAAGCCGCTTGTGATGGCGGAACACTATAAAACTGCACAAGTCTTTTCCAGTTCAAAATGACTCCAGAAATGGGTTAACTACTCTAATTTGACGCGCGAATACTAACAAGTTTAACGTCTTCTTACCTTTAATTATGATAAGTAAAGTTCAGAGATTGGGAGTTTTGTGAGTTTGGTAGGGGATTTATGTAGAGAGTTGCAAAAAAGTAGAATTTCCGGCTCCAAACTTATCTTCGTGGTGAAAGATAAGTTGGAGCCGATGTTAACTTAAGCTTGGTTTTCAGGTAGGTCTTGTTGACGTAGTTTGTCATTTTTAAGCGTACGATGTAGCAGCTGGCTGTAAATCGGTTGCCCACCAAGTAACTGCGCCACAATTACCGCGCCTAAGCTGGTAATAATGAGTGGTAGGATCAAGTAGTAGTTATTGGTCATTTCGATAACTAGCAAGATACCCGTAATCGGTGCGCGTACCGTTGCCGCGAACAATGCCCCCATGCCTGCAATCGCGAAGACGCCAGGTTCGATGGTCAACGATGGTAGCAGCATGTCAGCACTGGCTCCGAATGCATAACCAAACAATGTGCCCAAAGCTAGCATTGGAGCGAAGATACCGCCTGGCGCACCAGAGCCGAAACAAAGCAGGGTGGTAATAACACGGCCAACAAACAGCATCACTAAAATTGATACAGAGTAATTGCCGTTAGTAATGTCCGGGATAAGACCGATGCCACCACCTGTTAGCTGAGGCACATACAGAAGAAGCAAACCAAACACGCCACCCAAAATCGTACCTGTGATTAAGTAACGTTTACGGTCGTTCTTGTGCAAAGCGACAAAGCTGTCTTGGGCGATAGTGATCAGTTTATTGAACAGTACACCAAATACACCAAACAAAGAGCCCAACAGAAGAAACAACCACAGTGACTGCAATTCTGGAGACTGGTATTGCGGCATGGTGATAACGGCTTCTTGACCATTGATCGCGCGGAATACAATGTTTGCCATAATAGCCGAGATGATCACTGCACGGATTGAAATCAAAGAGTAGCGAAATTGGGGACGCATCTCCTCAACCACAAACATGATACCTGCTAACGGCGCATTAAATGCAGCGGCCAAGCCTCCGGCAGCACCAGATGCCAATAGAGAGTGTCGAGTATCATCGTCCTTAACGCGGAAAATGTCGGTAACCATTCGACCAACGGCACCGCCCATTTGTACTGTCGGCCCCTCACGACCTAAAACCATACCCGAGCCTAGTGCTCCCATACCGCCAAAAAACTTTACGGGTATTACTCGCCACCAGCGAACCGGACGAATATTGTCCATTGCCCCTTCGATTTCTGGAATGCCTGAACCTGATGCTTCTGGAGCGAAACGGTGTACAAGGTAGTAACCGATGAAAGCTAATGCGCCACTGATCAAGATTGCGGCTAACCAAAGTGGAAGCACACTACCGATTTCGCTTTTAAGCCACTCAGTACGAGTTTCAGATACAAAGTGAACAGCAATTTCAAAGTAAGTACCGACGAGACCAGCTAAAGTACCAACGATGGCTGCCATGAAGAGAACGGAAAATGAAGTGGGTGTGGACCCTCGAGAGACAAACTGGTTAATCGCATCTTTCGGTACGTGCGCTAACACAGATTTCACAATTCTCTCGCGTTTGGTCATTAACAGATTCTCCTGATAGCATGATTTGGAAGGACGAAAGAAATTATACGCTCACGAGAGTCTAGACCTAATCAGTAAAGATGCAATTTAGCTTTCCACTATTGAGCAGTTCCAGTAACACCTATTCAAATATTGGTAAATATTGTGCTATCGATCCCATATATTTCGATATTTATTTATTTGGAAACTTGTTTTCTGAGAAAAATGAACCATGCTTTAAGTGTAAAGCAACATGACTGCTTCAAAGGAGGGATGTGAGGTTTTACACACAATTTGGATGGATTCAAACCCTACAGAAATTCCTCGTATTATGGTCGGGAAGCATCAGTAGAATTCCCAACTCGCATACTCACGATTGAGTCACGAGGCAGAGGCGCACGCACAAGTGCGCCTTTTTAATGTCCGCTCACAATAGCGGTAACAATGCAGTACGTTATGTTGAATAATGCAGAGCTCGTGATATTCTTACTTTTGTAATGGTTCTTACGTAATGGATTACGAGTTTAAGACTTACTAGGGTCTGCTGATTTTAGCCGAACCCTTTGGGCAGCGTTTGTTGGTCATTTCTACTGCGTTATCGACTTCTCATGTAGGCTCGCTACACAGCAAAGTCTCTTCCTTGTATAAATACCCAACAATTCGCTGCAAAAGTCAGCTCGAAAGGTCAACAGGCCCTAAACGATTCGTGCGGACTAGATGGTCCGCTTTTTTTGTATTAAAAACTCGACCTCTTTTCTTGCATCTTGAGCGATGCGCATTAACTATGGGGTTTTTAAGTTATCATTAAGGCCGTTAATGCCACGTATTCCTCTTTTAATACTTCTCTCTTTTGGCCTATTCGCCAAGATCGTACATGGTCAAGATTTATGGTGGCAAACCATCCTATCTGAAGCTCCAATTTCTCAAGTTAAGCAAGTTATAGAGGATGGCGGTATTTGGTATGACTGTGAAGTGCATCAGCAAGGCGTGGTGTTCTGTTTGGATGATTTTCACTATTACCATCAACCTCTCTATGGTGAGGCGATTTTAACAGGAGAAGAAATTCGCTTTTCCTTTTTGACAGACTATCAGGCACAGAATTTAAATGAATTGATTCTCAATTTGAGAAAAGATGGGCTGGTACTAACACGAGTTGAGATTCAAGGTGAGCGATATGATGTCAAAGAGCGTTTGAAGGACAATTTATCTCGTACGGTAGACAAAGAGCTTATTCTCTTTATCAACCGTTATTCGCAGAAAGCGCCACGCAGCATGAGTTGGGTTTTAGCTGACGAGTTTGATGCGCCAAAGCCAAGATTAACAGTTACATTGAACAGCGATGGCGAGATGATTGAGCTAAAGGTTATTCGTTTCTAAACCGAAGAAACTGCAGTTTTGTTTTCGTGGTGTAGAGCGAGAAACGTTGCCATCGCAGATTCATCCAAAAAACCATCTGACTTTTTATGTGCGCGCAGATACTGATAACCCGCAACCAATTTACGGTGTTGCGCTTCTTCTACCTCAGAAATCATTCCGTTCATCACATGTTGGTAGGCCAGTTTGTAAGCCTCCATATCTACGACTTCTGCTTGGCGGTATAAGTAACCACAGCCAGTCGCTAGCCACTCTAGTGAACAGTTTGCGCGCATCGCGATTTGGTTAGCTTTGGTTAAGCTGGGTTCGCTTCCTTTAAGGTACTTTCGGATTAAAGCTTCGGATACCTCGACGCGTCGAGCGAAACCGCTGACACTTTCTTCACCAATCAGGGTGGCTAGTCGTTGGGCAAAAGACATATTTCGTACTCCAGTTCGAATTGCGAAAGTTTACCCGTTGAGTGAACGGTTAAACAAGTCTAGGATGAAATCAGATTAAGAAAAGGAGAGAAACCCATGGTTGCAAAAGTAGTGACTGCACCAAACGGTCCAGAGTTTTCTGAGCTGGTTCAAGGATATTGGCGTGCAGTAGATTGGGGTATGACGGCGCAAGAACGTTTGTCATTCCTAAAGCAACACATTGAGTTAGGTATTACGACGGTCGATCACGCTGACATCTACGGTAACTATGAATGTGAAGCGCTGTTTGGTGAAGCATTAGCACTGGACAAAAGCGTCCGTGAGCAAATTCAGATCGTGACCAAATGCGACATCAACTTGTGTGGCGATAAAACGCCAGAGCGTAAGATAAACCATTACGACACCAGTGCAGCGCATATCTACCAATCAGTAAATAACTCGCTTGAGCGTTTGAATGTTGATGAAATTGATGTGCTCTTGATTCACCGCCCTGACGTCCTGATGGATGCAGACGAAGTCGCAGAAGCATTTTCAGAGTTACATAAAGTCGGTAAGGTGAAACACTTTGGTGTATCTAACTTCACACCTCGTCAATTTGAACTTTTGCAATCGCGCTTGGGCAAACCACTTGTTACTAATCAAGTGGAAATCAATCCTCTGAACTTCGAAGTTGCGCATGACGGTACACTAGACCTGATGCAAACTTTACGTGTGCGCCCTATGGCTTGGTCATGCTTAGGTGGTGGTTCAATTTTTACGGGGGACACAGAGCAAGCCGTTCGTGTTCGTAATGAGTTAGAAACCATTCGTGAAGAAGTCGGTGCGAATAGTATTGATGAAGTGATTTACGCGTGGGTACGCCGATTACCCTCGAAGCCTATGCCTATTATCGGTTCTGGTAAGATCGAACGAGTTCACTCGGCAGTCAATGCGCTCAATATCGAATTGACGCGTGAACAGTGGTACCGCGTTTGGGTCGCTTCAAAAGGACATGGTGTGCCATAGGCTTCCCACTATCAAAAGCAGCGTTACGCTGGCTTTTTGATATACACTTACTCATCCGGGCGGATAGAATATAAGTCGCTATTGTGCTTCCCGCAATCCAAATAGTATTCATGCGCAGCTTTTTTGTTGTCCGCTACCACTCTCATACTATGTATCTTTCCTTGTTCGAAGTAACGAATCTCATACTCAACACTGGTGTCCAGTTGCTCAGCAGCAGCCATGGTACTCCTCCATAAACTAACCTAATGTATTTTAAGCAATATATATGCCAAGTAAGTGCGTCATTTTCTGAAGCATTTCACTTAATTTTTGTATTTATATCTGATGATTATCGTACAACTGTGAACGAAACGTTAATTTTAAACTCTATACTTATATGTTGCGGCAAACAAATTTGCCGCTTTGCCGATTAATTGCCACTTAATCGTCAGTATAGAAGTTAAATTGGTAAAGAGAGAACATGGATGGTTTATAAGTATGCTAAGTACTAACAAAACACAGCTCAGGGTTATATTCGTTATTACTATCTGCACTTTGTTATTTGGATGCGCAAAAACCTTGTTTTATAAAAATATTGATTGGTTCGTAATCGACTACATTGATGATTATGTATCGCTAGACAGAGAGCAAGAGGCAATACTCGAGGATAGGATTAACCGCTTGGCTGCGTGGCACAAAAGTGAAGAATTACCCCGTTATATAGCGCACCTTAAAGAGTTAGAGTCTTGGAATAAGGACACTCTGTCTATTGATAAGCTCAAAACTAATAGAGATGCTTTGAAAGAACATTACTCAAGAGTCGTAAACAAAGCGGCCCCAGACTTGTTTTCCCTCAGCTTATTGCTGACAGAAGACCAGCAACAGGAGTTTCTTAAAAATGTTAAGAAAAAATACGATGAAAAAGACGAAAAATACGCAGATAAAACGGAACAAGAAATCCGGAATATAATTTATGAATCAGCATTGGGTGCGCTAGAAAACTGGATTGGAACCACGACGAATAAACAGAAACAAATAGCGAAAGTATTAGCCCAAAATGTTGAGCTTAACACCACGGATTGGAGAACATACCGAGCATCAATTTATACTGAGTTAGAGTTATTATTTCAAAGCCAACAAGATAGTTCTACTTATCAAAGAATGTTCATGAATCTTTTGTTTCAGCCAGAAAGCTATTACGGCGTAGAGATGAATAAGAAAATTGAGCGAAATATAGACAAGACTGATGATTTTGCTCTAGCTATCGCTCAGTCTATGACAGGCAAGCAATGGAAGCATTTCCAAAACGAAATCAGAGAGTGGAGAGAGCTAGCAGAAGAGTTAATGCAATAGCGGTCTAGGTTTGTCTTAAGATGCTATTCAATGAAAAACTGATTCAAAGCAATTTCTTATTGTGGCAGGGGCGTAACATGGCTCATCTAACTATATTGGATAGGACTCTCGCACAACCTAATGTGTGCAGTGCAGTGTTCTTTTCCTAAAACGATGAGAATAATTATGAAGCATTTAGTTGATAGATTTCTTCGCTACGTCACGTTTGATACTCAATCTAATCCCCATGAAACAGCTTGCCCAAGTAGCAGCGGGCAACTGGTGTTTGCGCAGCAACTTAAAAAAGAAATGGTTGAGCTTGGCTTAAGCAATGTGACGCTCAGTGACAACGGTTACCTAATGGCAACGCTCCCTTCTAACGTCGATTACGAAGTGCCGGCTATCGGTTTTATTGCGCACATGGATACCGCTCCAGATGCTTCTGGTAAAAACGTGAACCCTCAATTTATCGAAGATTACCAAGGTGGTGATATCGCGCTTGGCTTGGGTGATGAAGTGCTTTCTCCAGTACAGTACCCGGATTTGCACGAGCTTCATGGTCACAACCTAATAACAACAGATGGCACGACACTGCTTGGCGCGGACAACAAAGCTGGCATTGCTGAGATCCTGTCTGCAGTTGCTGTGTTGATTGAGAACCCAGAAATTCCTCATGGCGATATCTGTATCGGTTTCACGCCTGACGAGGAAATCGGTCGTGGTGCAGACTTGTTTGATGTTGAGAAATTCGGTGCTAAATGGGCTTACACCATCGATGGTGGTCCTCAAGGTGAGTTAGAATACGAAAACTTCAATGCAACCAGTGCGGATGTTGTTTTTCATGGCGTAAGCGTGCACCCAGGCACTGCGAAAGGCAAATTGGTTAACGCGATGAACTTGGCGGCTAAATTCCAAGTACAAATGCCAGAAGATCAAACGCCAGAAACCACAGAAGGCTACGAAGGTTTCTTCCACCTAAAATCTGGTGAACTTGGTGTGGCTCGCAGTGAGCTAGGCTACATCATTCGTGACTTTGACCGCGAAGGTCTTGAAAATCGTAAAGCCTTCATGCAGAAGTTAGTCGATGATATGAATGCCGAGCTGAAGCACGGTTCAGTTGAACTGAAGCTAACCGACAGCTACTACAACATGCGTGAAATGGTTGAGCCATACCCACATATCATCGACTTGGCGAAACAAGCGATGGAAGAATGTGATGTAGAGCCTCTGATTAAACCAATCCGTGGTGGTACTGATGGTGCTCGTTTGTCGTTTATGGGCCTACCTTGTCCGAACATCTTTACTGGCGGTTACAATTTCCACGGTATTCATGAGTTTATCTCTGTCGAAATGATGGAGAAATCGGTGCAAGTGATCGTTAAAATAGCGGAACTCACAGCGAAGAAGCACGGCTAGTTCTGAGTTAGATGAACAAAAGCCCAGACGTTATGTCTGGGCTTATTTATTTGGTTTGGCGGAATCTAGCAAACCTGACTAAGAAATTTATCAACTCCAAAAACGGATTAACGAACGCTTTTTTCTTCGATTTCATTGATAGGCAGCCAGTTCACTTCTACACCTGCTTGGTTGAACATGTCTTGGCTCACTTGAATCTTGTCGCCCCAGCGAGATAAGAAATCTTCCGATTGCTCAGGGCAGCTTACGCGAGAAATACCAGTTTGAATGATCTTTGCGGCACAGTTTGGACAAGGGAAGTGCGTTACCCAAATCTCACAACCATCCAAATCACGTTTTGAGAATAAAATCGCATTTTCTTCCGCATGGAGTGTTTTCAGATATTTTAATTCTCTCTCATCTGTATCCACACTGTCAGAAACACCATGTGGATAGCCATTAAAGCCAACAGATACAATGCGGTTCTGCTTCGTAATTACCGCGCCAACTTGCGTAGATGGATCTTTACTCCAAGATGCCACTAACTCAGCCATTTGGTAAAAACGTTTCTCCCATTTAGAAATCATGCTTGTCCTCTTAGGTAGCAGGCGTTGAATTACTCGCATAATAACTCATTCATTTAAAAAAAGTAGTCAAAACGCCAATACAACAACTTGCTGCGTAAAGGCCAACTGAAAATGGCAGTAAATTAACCACATAATCTTCGTTTTGCAGTTGTTGCTGAAAAACAACGGGTCTTTACATGGTTGTAATATTTGTGGGCCTATTATCACTCTGATTGCGAGTCGTTTCATACCCTTACACTTTGCAACACTTTAGATTTTTCTTCTTAAAGTTTTCGGACAAAGTCACCTGTAAGGTTAGGGTATTTTCAAATGAATCCTGTTCTATAAAGACGGTATATACATGCAAAAGAAACCACTCGTCGCACTAATGGCGGCAACAGCTATCCTCGCGGGATGCGGAGAAGCAACCAACGCCCAGAAGGGGGGGGACAAGCTCCTCTTGTTGTGACTCAAGATGTCGCAATTATCGACTACCAACCGAGCAAGTCTTACATCGGTCGCATTGAAGCAGTAGAAGATACGAATATCACGGCACAAGTTTCCGGCTATCTTGAAGCGCGCCATTTTGATGAAGGTCAGATGGTTGAAAAAGGACAGTTGTTGTACTCCATCGAGCCTTCTTCTTTCGAAGCGCAAGTGGCGAGTGCAAAAGCAGCGCTAGCGCAGGCAAAAGCGGCGCTTAAGAAAGCAGAGCTCGACCATCAACGTGGTAAAAACTTGTTGCCACGTGGCAGTATTTCCCAATCTGAGTTCGATGCGTTGACGGCGACGTTACTTGGCGCGCGAGCTGAGCTTGAAGCGGCAAACGCTCAGCTTAAGCTTGCGGAAGTAAACCTTTCTTACACTCAAATTCGTGCCCCATTTAGTGGCCGAATCAGTGATAGTAAAGTGAGTACAGGTGATCTGCTTTCACCGTCTTCTGGCATTCTGACTACATTAGTGAGCCTAGACCCAGTGCATACCTCATTCAGCGTGAGTGAGCGTGAACGCTTAAATCTTGGTATGGATGGTATCAAGGGTGACGGAAGTGCAGAGTCGAGTGGTGTTGAGGTTCAACTTGAACTGGAAAACGGCGAGTACTTCGAACATCTAGGTCAATTGGACTTTTTAGGTAACCGAATTAATACGCAAACCGGTACGATCGCGATGCGCGCATTGGTACCAAACCCAGATCAAAAGCTGCTTCCCGGTCAGCACATTAAAGTAAACCTTCGTGACAAGGACGCGAAAGACGTGATTGTCATTCCTCGTCGCGCAGTGCAAACGGATCTTGAAGGTGACTTCGCCATGGTGATGACGGAAGGCAACGTAGCAGAACGTCGTAACGTAGAGCTTGGATCACAAGTCGAGCAGGGCATCATCATCAAAGAAGGTTTAAATAAGGGCGACACAGTGATTACCCAAGGTCTGCAACGTGTGCGTAACGGTGTAGAAGTACGTATTCAATCACCTGCTGAAAACAAACAGTAGGAGGCGGTATGTTAAGTCGTTTCTTTATTCAAAGACCCAAATTCGCGCTGGTTATTTCGATCATATTGACGTTGGCAGGTGCCATCTCATTAGCGATCTTGCCTGTTGCTGAATACCCTAAAATCAGTCCACCATCGGTGAGCGTGACCGCATTCTATACGGGTGCAAGTGCTGAGGTTGTGGAGCAGGCGATAGCGACCCAATAGAAACCTCAGTGAACGGCGTTGAAAACATGATTTACATGTCTTCAAAGAGCGCGAATGATGGTTCTTACAGCCTAAACGTAACCTTCGATGTGGGTACTGACCCAGATATGGCGCAGGTTAACGTGCAAAACCGTGTATCACAGATTGAGTCTAAACTGCCTCAAGAAGTGCGCATGGTCGGTGTAACGGTGAAAAAGCGTTCTCCTGACTTGTTGATGGTTTTGAACTTCTACTCACCTGATGGTAAGTACGATGACAAGTTCCTTATCAACTACATCAACCTGAACGTAAAAGACCAGCTGGCGCGTGTTAAAGGTATCAGTGAAGTAAACGTAATCGGCGGTGGTGAATACGCAATGCGTGTTTGGTTAGATCCTGAAAAAATGGCTAACCTGAATCTCACAACAACCGATGTTTATGCGGCACTGGCTGAGCAGAACGTGCAGGTGGCAGCTGGTCGTATCGGTGCTGCGCCATACAATAATCCTCAAGAAGTTCAGTTTAACTTGGTGACCAAAGGTCGTCTTGAGAGCGTGAGCGAGTTTGAGGATGTGGTACTTCGTGCAAATCCAGATGGCTCTACGGTATACCTAAAAGACGTCGCTCGTGTTGAGCTTGGCAAGAAGTTCTATGACGGTAACGGTAAGTTCCGTGGTCAAGATGCGTCTATCGTTGCTCTGTCACTTCAATCGGATGCAAACGCATTGGAAAGCGGTCAAGCGGTCATGGACTTGCTTGAGCGCCTAAGCACTAACTTCCCTGAAGGCATGGCTTACGAGACCAGTTACGATACCACTGTGTTCGTTGCTGAGTCGATCAAGGGCGTAGTGAAGACGTTGATTGAAGCGATCTTATTGGTAATCGCAGTAACTTACCTGTTCCTAGGTAGTGCGCGCGCAACCTTGATTCCTGTTGTTGCAATTCCGGTATCGCTTATCGGTACATTCGCCATCATGCAGGCAACAGGCTTTACTATAAACACAGTAACTCTGTTTGGTTTGATCCTTGCTATCGGTATCGTGGTAGATGACGCGATTCTGGTTATCGAAAACGTCGATACCACCATGGCGAAAGACCCAACCATTTCACCACGCAAAGCCACTTTGCTGGCGATGAAAGAAGTAACGGGTCCAATCATTACCTCGACCTTGGTTCTATTGGCGGTATTCCTACCAGTAGCCATGCTTCCGGGGATTACCGGCATCATGTACCGTCAGTTCGCATTGACGATCTGTATCTCGGTAGTTATCTCGTCTATTAACGCATTAACGCTGTCTCCAGCACTATGTTCGTTGGTGTTGAAGCAGGGTGGTGGTAACACGGCAAACTGGTTCCAAGCGTTCAACCGCGGTCTAGAGCGCGTAACAGCGCGCTACGGTCAGATCGCTGGCTTCTTGGTCAAGAAGTCTATGTTGCTGATTGCTTTCTTCGTCGTCGCGGTTGCCGCAGTAACTTTCTTCGCGAAAACAACGTCTACGGCGTTTGTACCTCAAGAAGATAAAGGCATTTTGTTGGTGAACGTGCAACTTCCGGACTCTGCGTCTCTTTCCCGTACTGAGGAAGTGACTAATGAACTGATGAAGATGGTTGAGCAAGAACCGGGTGTTGATGGTGTGACGGTTGCGAATGGTTACTCATTCATGACGGGTGCCGCAGCATCAAACGGTGCGTCTCTGTTTATCAAACTGCATGATTGGGATACGCGTAACTCCCTTGACGGTGAACATGCTGCTAACGCAATTGCAAACCGCATCAACGGTCGTGCTGCGATGGAACTGCCGCAAGCGATAGTATTTGCGATGGGACCTCCTGCCGTTCCGGGTATGGGCGCAGCCTCAGGCTTTGAATTTGTACTTGAGGACACGTTAGGTCGTAGCCGTACTGATTTGTCGATGGTAATGGGTGAAATGATTCAGGCGGCTAACCAAGCGCCAGAAATCGCATATACCTTCAGTACCTTCCGTGCAAATGTACCGCATTACTATGTCGATATTGACCGTGAGAAAGCGCAACAATTAGGTATTCCACTGTCGTCAATCTTCCAAACATTGCAAGGTAACCTTGGTTCGCTATACGTGAACGACTTCACCATGTTTGGTAAGAACTTCCGTGTGACCATGCAAGCAGACAGCGAACACCGCAGCAGTATGGAAGATCTTGAGCGTTTCCACGTGCGTTCTTCAAGTGGCGATATGGTACCACTGAGTACATTAGTGAGCTACGAACAGGTGTTTGAGCCAGATGTTGCATGGCGTTATAACATGTACCGCAGTGCCATTATTCAAGGTCAGCCTGCACCGGGTTATTCAAGTGGTGACGCGATTGCAGCAATGGAACGTGTCGCGGCTGAAGTTCTGCCACAAGGTTACACTTACGAGTGGACGGGTATGGCTTACCAAGAAGTATTGGCAGGTAACCAAGCGATTTACGCGTTCGCATTGGCATTGATCTTTATCTACTTGTTCATGGTGGCGCAGTATGAGAGTTGGAGTATTCCTTTGGCGATCATTCTGGTGGTGCCAGTGGCGACGTTAGGTTCCTTCCTCGCATTGAACTTAACCGGAACGCCGCTTAACTTGTACGCTCAGATCGGTCTCGTCCTGCTCATAGCGCTCGCGGCGAAGAACGCAATCCTAATTGTGGAATTCGCCAAGCAAGAGCGTGAAGAGAAAGATGTGGATATCGACAGCGCCGCGGTACAAGGTGGTAAGCTTCGTTTCCGTGCGGTGAACATGACATCATGGTCGTTCATCTTGGGTATCTTCCCATTGATCTTCGCAGCCGGTGCGGGTCACGTAAGTCAGAACTCGTTAGGTATTTCCCTAATTGGCGGTCTGTTGTGTGTGCTTCTGGCGGGTACTTTCCTGATCCCAGGCTTCTACGCGCTGGTACAGAGAAAACGCGAGAAAATCCACGGTGGCAACACTAAGCTCGTCCCTTTAGATGATGAATAAGAACTGAGTTATCTCAGATAGAAAAAAGCCCGAAGCATTTGAGTGCTTCGGGCTTTTTGTTTTGCTTAAGATTACTTCAATATTGGAAAGGCTGAGTTAAGCATTGCGAGTTTTAAACTCAGCTACTGCGGCATCCATGTCATGGGCTTGTGCAGAGACACTGTCTACTTCTTGCAAGCACTCTTGGGCTGAACGCATATTATTGTCAGAGATAACATTCAGTTCAGTGATTGACTCACTTACTTGGTTCATCACAATCCCTTGCTCTTCAATTGCCGAAGCGATTCGCTCTGAATTCGCTTGAATCGAATGCATATCGGTGATGATTTGTTGCAGGCTTGAGTCTAGTTTCTCTGATGCATGCAAAGTTTGTTGCCCTTGGTCATTACATTGATCTATGTCTGCAACCACTGTCGACATCTGAGACTGAATATCAGAAACCACTCTTGTGATTTCTTCAGTCGATTGGTGTGTACGGCTTGCAAGCGCACGTACTTCATCAGCTACGACAGCGAATCCTCGTCCTTGTTCTCCAGCACGGGCAGCCTCGATAGCAGCGTTTAGAGCAAGTAGGTTAGTTTGTTCTGCAATTTCTTGAATGATATTTACGGCGCCACCAATTTTATCAACATGACTGTTCAGAGATGCAATTGACTGCTGGCTGTTGGATAGAATTCCGGTTAGCTGACCAACATTTGTTACGGTTGACTCAACGACTTCGCGTCCGCTTTCTGCATTGTTTGAAGCTTGGTGAACGCCTTCGACAGCAACAGATGTACTCTGAGAGATTTCACCGATCGTAGCGACCATTTGTTGTACAGCTGTCGCCATTGAAGACGTATGGTCAGCTTGATTGTGGAACTGTTCAATAACGCCTTCAAGCTCGCGATGCATGTTATCCGTGCTGGATGAAAGAACGCCCGATTTTTCTTGTGTTCCTTTAATCAAAACCTCTAACTTATCTAACAAGTCATTAAGGTGATGACTAATTGATACCAGCTCGTCCTTTCCTTCTAGCGTAGAACGAATACCCATGTCGTTAGTTTCACTGATAGACTTGATGGTGGTAAGTAAGGTTGCAACACGAGAGTTAATGGAGCGAGAAATTTGCAGTATGATCAATGCAATCATCGCTAAGATAACAACGCTTGTTCCTTGCTTTATTAGCGTCATCTGAGCTTCACGGTCTGAATAAGCTTTCGTTAAAGCACTAGAGAAATTCTTGAACTGCTCTTCAACTGCGTGAGAGGCTGAGCGAGTTTCACCGAGCAAGCCCTTGTTGTATGAAACCCCAATCAGTTGTCTTTGGCTAGCAACGGCTTGAGCGGCGCTAAGAAGCTCTACCTTATCGATACCCGATACTAATGATGTATTGACTTCACCAGCTTGAACCAATTGGTCAAATTTGAGAAGAGATAAAAGTTGCTCATTGGTTGCATATTTCTCTGCCTTTTCAAGGGCATGTGAATAGGAAGCCAATAAGCCTTGCTCGTTGTTTAGGCCAAGCTTCTTAAAAGCAGACACTAAGATTTGAAAATCTTTCTGATAGGTAAATAAGTCTTGCTTAAATTGTTGGCTAGAAGGGAGTTGATGAGATTGCAAAATATGAGCGAGCTCATTTTCCACAATGACAAACTGCTCGACGTTTTGGTCAAACTTGCCAAGATATTTGGCATTACTTCTTAATAGAAAGTCCTTTTCATTGCGACGTAAGTTTAAGAGTCTGATTTCTAAGTCGCCCACTAGCTTAATGGCGTGGTTAAGTTCTTTGCTTTGTTCAGCAAAATGTGACGAGGTGCCTAAGAGGGTAATGATACCTAAAATAGCGATGATGCCCAATGAATAGAGCTTTTGCCTAATAGTCATAATGTTAATCCTGAATAATTGACTAAAAATCGAGACCTATGCTGGTCTTTAAATGTAATGGCTCTAGCTTTTGACGTTTTAGAATGACACCTTTTTTCGGTGTTCTTTTTTGACCGCATGTTTGGTTTTATTATCTAAGCGGCGTCGTTGTGAAGCTCTTGTTGGCTTAGTCGATATTCGCTTCTTTTGTTGATGACTCGCAGATTGAATCAGGGCAGCTAATCTATTCAGTGCATCTTCTCGATTCTGCTCTTGTGTCCGGTACGTTTGCGCTTTAATTACCACCACTCCTTCCTTTGATATTCTACTGTCAGACATAGCTAGTAAGCGATCTTTGTAGAATTGGGGAAGCGTGGAATGATGTACGTCAAAGCGTAAATGTATCGCGGACGATACCTTATTAACGTTTTGACCGCCAGAACCTTGAGCTCTTATGGGAGCAAGTTGGATTTCCCAGTCTTGAATTGTGACAGAGTTCGAAATTTTGAGCATATTTGATAAATGCCAATAGGGGTTACAGCGATGACTGATAAATTACCATATTGAAATGTAAAAGTAGAAGAATAGCGATGAACACGATTGATTTAAGCCCCTACAAAGGCCTGATTTTTGATATGGACGGCACTTTAATTGATACCATGCCAGCGCATTTAGCGGCTTGGCAAGCAACGGCAGATCGTTTTAACTTTCCATTCCACCAAGATTGGCTTCACAGTTTAGGGGGAATGCCAAGTTTCAAAATTGTCGGTGAAGTGAACCGCCAGCATGGTTTATCTCTCGATCCTAAAGCTGTGTCGCGTTTTAAAATGGACACGTTTGCTGAAATGGAACAACACGGTGAAATCATTTCATGCACGAATATCGTTTTGGATGAGCATCTTGGCCATAAGAAAATTGCAGTAGGTACAGGTAGCCAACGTGAAAGTGCACTGCGTCTATTAGCTAAAGCAGGCATCTTGAAGAAGCTTAACGCCGTGGTAACCGCGACAGACGTAGAAAATCATAAGCCTTTCCCCGACACTTTTCTAATGGCCGCAGATCAGCTTGGTTTAGGAGCACAAGACTGTGTGGTGTTTGAAGATACCGAGTTAGGCAAGAAAGCCGCTCACGCTGCAGGTATGGATTGTGTGATGGTGGAAGGGGATAAGTTGGTCTTTTATCCAAAGGCTTAATTAACTACTGTTCAGAAGAGCTCGTCCAATAAAAAACGCCGCAATCGACGCGGCGTTTTTTGTTCTCACTGAGAATCATTGGATGTCCAATAGTTCCACATCAAAGATCAGGACACTTGCTGGTGGGATAGGGCCCGTACCGTTTTTACCGTAACCAAGTGTGCTTGGTACGAACAGGCGGATTTTCTCACCCACAACCATGTATTGCAGACCTTCTTGCCAGCCTTTAATCACTTGGTTTAGGCCGAATGTGATTGGCTCGCCGCGCTCTACAGAGCTATCGAAAACCGTGCCGTCGATCAGTGTGCCGTGGTAGTGCACCTTCACTTTGCTAGTCGCTGTTGGGTGAACATCACCAGTCCCTTTCTCAAGTACTATGTATTGCAGGCCACTTTCTGTGGTAATTACACCTTCTTTCTTGCTGTTCTCAAGCAGGAATTCTTGGCCTTTAGAAAAGTTCTCATCAGCCACTTTGTGGTTGGTCCAAGTGCGGTAAATAAAGAATGCCGCTAGGACGAAAATAATAAGAGGAAACAGAAATTTAGACACAGTAGCTCCTTGTCTTATTTTGGTTGTTTTAGCAGATAGTTGATTGTGTCAGCCATAGCTTCAACGGTTTCGTGACCGCCAGTGATCACTTGGTATTTACCGTTTACGATAAACGCTGGAACTGAGTTAATTTGACCACGAGTAGTGATCTCTTCTGCTTTGGTGATGTATTCAAACAGTTTTGCTTGTTGCGCGTCGTCTAGCTGGTATGGGCTTACTAGGTTGCGAGACTCAAAAGCTTTCTCAACTGCTGCTTGGCGCTCATCTGCTGTTGCATCTGCACCCATTTGAACTGCCGCAAACAGCTCTTCCATAAATGCTTTGTCTGGTGTGCCGTTAACTTGCATTGCTGCTGTGTAGAAGATGATCGCGCTGATCTGTGCACTCTCATTAAAGGTAACGTGCATCTTCTCAACTTTTTGTTCTGTCAACGATTCAATCTGAGGAACGAACTGTTCCATCGTACGACAGTGGCCGCAAGTTAGAGAGAAAACTTCAGTAACTGGCGCTAGGTTATATTCAGCAAGAGAAACAGGTAGCTCTTCATATTGCTTGCCTTGTTGTGGCTGACTATTGCCGTTGTCACAAGCCGAAAGAGCAAATACTGTCGCAAAAAGTGCAGCGCCTTTAGAAATAGTTTTAAACATAAAGTGGCTCTAAATTAAGTGGTTATACCTTAGTTTATAGGCTAAAAGGCCAGACGAAAACCGTTTAAATGTATTGTTACACTAATGGTTTTAAAGTGCTTCAACACTGAGCTAAATGGCATGGATTGTGCTTGGTTTTCACACAAGCAAAACAACGTTTTGGTTCCAATTGGCTAAAGCTTGATTCAAGCCCGCCGATTAATATCATAATCAACTACTGTATTGGGATTCGTATGAAGTATTGGTATTTGGTCATTTGCGGCATTTTGAGTGGGTGCGGTAGTCTTGATTCGGAGATGATTCCGGGAAACATGCTGGATGTTGCTCCAAGATCAAATGAGCAGTTAAGGCATCCAGAGTGGGGTTATAGCACGATACCTTATGTTTCGGCTAAGCAGCACGTTACAGCGGTGAAGTACGATGAAAAAAAGCCCCAAGGCGTGACTTCCCTAGAGATGTACCTTGATCGTAATCAGATTGCACATGAGGTACTAGCTGGTGAGAATGTCATGATACGCTTGAAAGAAAAAATAAACTTTCAGTTTGATTCCTCTCGCTTATCAGCGAACTCTCAAAATTGGATTCAAAATTTAGGCCAGTATCTGTCAAGTCGCCCTGATGTCGATGTTGTGATTGATGGGCATGCAGATAGCTCTGGTGCAGAGTCATACAACGAGGGATTATCCGAAAGAAGAGCGAAAGAAGTCGAAAGTCAGCTCCTTACAATGATTCCCCGACAGCGTTTGTTTTCTAGAGGTTTTGGTGAATTGGTTCCTAAGTGCAGCAACAATAGCTCTACAGGAAAAGCCTGTAATCGACGCGTAGAACTCATGTTGATCGTCAATCAATAAAAAGAGGCACTGACTAGGTGCCTCTTTTGCCTTTGTTCTAGGGGGAACTTAGGCAAATTCTTTTTCGATGTACGCGACGATGTCTGACGACTCGTATAACCACTGTGTTTCACCCTCTTTTTCAATGCGAAGGCAAGGTACTTTCACTCGACCGCCACCTTGTTCTAGTGCTTCACGGTGGGCTGGGTCGTTTTTCGCATCACGTACTTCAATATTCACTGATTGACGCTTCATCGCGCGACGAACTTTTACGCAGAAAGGACAAGCTTCAAATTGGTACAGTGCGTAGTTTTTCGCTTTGTCATCAACACTTTTCTGTTCTTCTGCTGAGCGTTTTACGCCGCGAGGTGAGAATACTGCGTTGAGAAGTAGAATGATTTTTCCCAAAATCCAACGGATAAACTTCATAATGATCCCTTGATGTTCAGTGGATAAGTGTCCTTGAGTTTCATGCAACGAACTTATTTCAGCGAAGAAAGTCGTTGCATGTGAGGGCGTAGTCTATCAGGTGTTTGGTTTTGACAAAACCATGTTTTTTATGAGGAAAATAAGCGCTTAACCCAACTAAACAGCCCTTGTTTTTTTGCTGGGTTTACTTCTTTACCCATGTAGAAGCTTTGCATCAAATCAGTACGAAAGGCATCTAAATCCATTCGTTTTATCACGAGCTCATGTTGCAAAGTATTCTGGGTTTGCTCCGCGTGATCGTGAGCGAGGCTAAAATCCATATTTAGGTAACCTTGGGTGTATAGCCACAAGTGTGTCACCAATACTAAGTCCTCGGCTGACTGATTAGTGAACTTCTCAGCGTGCTCTTCACCTAGCGTGTCATTTAGAACTTGTTGCATGTGATGTGCTGACGTTGAATGCTGTTCATACAGTGCACTCGCTTCTATGTGAGATTTAGTCAACAATCCAAGTAGATGTAGCGCAGGTGCCGTATCAGGCTTGTTTTCACATACTTTTATGAACAGGGGCGCTTGTTCTTTCGTCCAACGTCGTCTAGCTGCTTTATGCTGACATACAAAGGGAATATTCTTGACACCTATCTCTTCAATAAATTCTTTAAGAGGCGTCATTCGTCTGCAATTCCCTTACTGTTACTTCAATATGTTGTTCGTTGATATCAACAAAAATAGAGGTGCCAGTGATCATCACAGACAGACTAGTACCACGATCAAGATGTTGTGCGATCATGTCAATTGCGTCGTAATCTAGGCTTGCGACATCCACAGGGAGCATACCAAACTTACCTGCCATCTTATCCCACCATACCGACGCTTTTGTGTTGTAGGTATAAACCTTCACATGCTTTGCAAGGCGAGTCGCTTTTTTTATGCGGTCTGGCTCAGGCTCTCCAATCTCAATCCAGTGGGTAATGGATTGGTCGTCTTCCACATGCCATAGATCGGGTTCTTCTGTTGTAGAAAGGCCTTGGTGAACTCAAGTTCGTCCTGTGCATTTAGGCAGAAAGCAAAAATGCGCGCTAGCATTCGTTGCGGTTTCTCTGAAGGGTGAAGAGCGATCGTCAGGTTTTTCGAATCGTAGTAGTCGTTGTTCATATCAGAGATAGCGATACGAAATTTATAAATAGTGGGTTTCAGAGCCATGTTCTTAGTCAGTCTCAATGTGTGAGGAGGTTGTTATCCCTATCAAAGTCTAAGTCGTACAAAATAACATTAGATATGATGCCAAATACCTTAGGGTTGTTGAGGTATAGCAAGGTCGTGGCACTAGGATACATCAACTCTAAAGCTGAGTTTGCATTTTATTGAGTAAAGTTAGTGTTTTACCTATATGCAGATAGTAATCTTGTAAAAATTAGGCAAAAAAATAGCCAGCTAAAAGCTGGCTACTATATCAAAATCTATAAGTCTTAAACTAGAGTGATTTTCTCAGCTTGTGGACCTTTTTGACCTTGAGTGATTTCGAATTCTACTTTCTGGCCTTCAACAAGAGTACGGAAGCCGTCACCTTGGATTGCAGAAAAGTGAGCGAAAACGTCAGGACCGTTTTCTTGTTGGATGAAACCGAAGCCTTTAGTTTCGTTGAACCACTTAACTGTACCAGTAGCTTTGTTAGACATGTCTATTTCCTAAATATCTAAATTTTGTGTAAATCTTCGCCTTTCAGGCGCTTATAGCGTGGAAAAATAAATTGCTATTGCGTACCACAGGACGGCGGACTTACTAATCATCCAACGAAATGTGAGAACAAAGAACTTTCTTTCTAGCCGTCGTTGAGTCTAGGTTAAATTCAGAGAGAGTCAACATATATCGGAAGGATACATGGAAATATTTGTATTTAGTCACTTTTTAACCACTGTTTTTTTGATGGAGTTGCAAATAAATGAAACAAGCATGAAGTTTTACAAGAGATTTATGAATTTAATTCTACAAAATTGACTAGTTTGCGAAATTATTGTTCAATCTGGTTTGACCAATAAGGAGTATGTATGAGTAGTTCAAAACATAATCCCTGCCCAGATGAATTGATTTTAGATACAGAATTTGGACGCGGGATAATCAAAGATAATGCACTTAAAGCGGCAGTCACGAGCAAGTTATTCAGGACGAGAGTAGTAAAAGCGAAGAAAGGTAAAGGTAGCTTCAACAGGAAAGCGAAGCATAGAGGCAAAGAGCCCTATTCAAAGTCTTCACTAAAGTGGATTTTGAATAGGGCTCTTTTCTTATCTGAGGGTGACTTCGGAGCTGTGTTTTAACGTTCTATTTTGGGTGAGTAAATGGAGTATGCGGTGATTTGCCCAGCAACGATTGCAGAGAACATAAACAGTGCAGAAAGTCCGATACTTGGGATTGGCAGAATTGACTGTTCAAACACCGATTGACTCGCACTGACCAAAACACGACTGCCTGGAACCAAAATAATGATCCCTTGTACGATATAAATAGATCCTGTCAGTTCCATTTTCTTTGCGATCCAAGTGCCGTATAAAGTGATCAATACAGTCGTTATCCAAGTTCCGACCACCCATCCACTGTCAAACCCTAGATAGAATGGCCCCCACATGCCGAGCATTGCTACTGGTAAACCTAGTAAAATATCGAGCGGACGAGCATTAAAGATAACGCCAAGGCAGCTTGAAATGAGAAACAGGCCACTGATATGCATCCAAGTTGGAATTTCATTAGTGTAAGCGATAGATTGTGCTTGCCCCCAAATGGCCTCGCCAATGTTAAGTCCCATTGTAATGCCCACAAACAGTTTGATCAGCGTGAGAGCGCATTGTCCTAATAAACTGGTGCCAGATACCAAGTCATTAAATGCTAAGCACTCTAAAGAGTTTGAAATGGAGAGGCCGGGAACAAACAGCACAATAGTGGCTATGCATAAAGCCCATACCGGAATAGGCAAGCCTGTACTAGAAAGATATGCGACGATGATGCCAGTAAAAAGCGCAGCGATAAATTCGACAGCAATAGCGCGGCGTGCTCGGCATACCATTTGGCATCCCCAAACCATTAAGCCGAGTAAGAAAGCAAAGCCAACCGCTTCTAAAGTACTACCGACCAGCATCAAATAAGCTGGTGGAATCCCCATGTTTGCCAATGCGATGACCCACAAAGGATAGCCAGCTGGTTCGGGTACCGGTTCACTGCTTGGTTGGTTAATACGTATGATGGTATTTGCTAACAAGCTTAAGTTGATCGAAGCTGGCTTGAGGCGTTTTAGTACAACAGCATTGTTGTCGTCGGGGAATTGATAATTGATGGCCGTTGGCGTTGCCTGGATCATTACATCAACCCCGTGCTTTTGAGCGTAGTGTTGAGTGTACTTTTCTACTTTGTAAGGCGCGCAACCACTGCGATGGAGAGTATCGCCAATCTCAACAATTTTGTTTATTCGATATTGTGAAGGCATGATGAATTATACTGCAAAAATTTTGCATTAAAGTTAACAAAGCTTATCGCTTTCTTGAAGCTAAGAATATGAGGGAAAAGCAGGACTGTGCTCTAGGTCTGATGGCATGCGGTATTTCGTAGATTATTTAAGCAGAGCCAGAATCTTTGAAATTGGGATTTGCGAAGAAGCACTTTAGTGCTAGCGGCAGTGTACATCAGTAGTACAAATTTATAGAATTCTCAATATTGATATCGTGAATTAGATATGCGTCACATTTGGTACTCAATTACACTCACATTATTTGCTATACCTAAGGTTGTAGCCCATCAGTATTTACGTAGAGAAAAGGTATGATGTTGTACGTGCATAAAGTATTAACACGGCTTAAGATCGGACGGTTCTACCTTGTTCTTCTTCTGGCGATCTTCCTTCCTTGCTTTAGTTATGCTCACGTAACGGAGTCTAACGCTTTAGTTGTTGCCAACTCTAAAGCATGGAAACCATTTTCTTACCTAACAGAAGATGGCGAACCTGCTGGAATCTTAATCGACTATTGGAAAGCCTATTCGGAAAAGAACCATGTTCGAGTCGAGTTTTTGTTGCTTGACTGGGATGAATCGTTGCGTGCTGTGGAAGAGGGTAAAGCGCATATTCATGCTGGACTCATTTACTCCAAGCCAAGAGATGAATATCTAGAGTTTGGTGCAGTCATTATGCCCATTGATACACAATTGTATCTCGCGACTGAACTGGTCGGTTTGAATGTCCAAGAGGCACTAAGAGGCAATTCAGATACGAAAATTGGAGTCGTGAAAGGGGGATATGAAGAGTACTTTATTACTAATAAGTACCCTGATATAGAGGTAAATACTTACGAAAATAATGAATTGCTATTAAATGCAGCGGCGCGGCAAGAGATAAAAATGTTTATTGCGGATGAGCAAGTGGTCAACTTTCATTCAGCGACATCGAATGTGATATTTAGCTTTGTGCCAGTTATGCATTTGTACAGTCGAGATCTCCGAATTGCAGCATCAGAGAGCAGCCCTATTTCTATAGGAGCTTTGTCCCGTCAATTTGAAAACATACCCCATTCAGAAAAAGATCGCATTATTAACCGTTGGACCAATATTCAGAGAGTCTATCCGATGTATTTGCTTCCTCTGGCCATTGTGCTGTTTTCGGCGGCTGCGATGTTTCATATTTTTAGTTTGCGAAAAACCGTTCGTCAAAAAACGAAAGAGTTAACGTCAGCCAATAAAAAACTCTTAGAGCTGACGCTGACCGACCCATTAACGACGCTACAGAACCGACGCCATTTTATTGATCAGTTATCACGTTATAGTGCGGGGGGCAGTAACCTGACGTTAATGATTTTCGACATTGACGACTTTAAATCCGTCAATGATCGGTTTGGCCACATTTGTGGAGACGAAGTCATTCTCTCTGTCGCCAATACTGCGAAGAAGAAAATGCCAGCCGAGGTGTCGCTAGCAAGGATAGGAGGAGAAGAGTTTGCCATTATTTCTTCTCGTCTGACAGAAGCTCGTGCTCGACAACTTGCAGAAGAGCTATGTATTGCTATTGCAGCAAATGCAGTGATGATTGACGACCATGTGGTTAAAGTCAGTGTCAGTCTAGGGTGTGCGTTCTATCCAGAGTTTGATTCACCACTGTCGCTGGCGGATGCTGACGCTCTGATGTATCAGGCCAAATCTGCGGGTAAGAACTGTGCTGTCTTCCAATGTGTACGTAGAGATAACGTGGCGCCTTTACTCCGGAAAGCTGAATAAACTTTGAGCGATCTCTCGCCGACCTTCCACCCCTTCTTGCTATACTGATTTGAACTCCCTGTTTTTATTGTTATTTCTGACGTGAATAGCGTTGGATTTCAGTGTCGAGGACGGTTATGCGTACTGCTTGGTTATCTCTACTGTGTTGGTCCATTTCATTTACTGCTGTGGCTGAAAGTGCTTTTGATATCGTGCAAAAGTCAGATCAAGCAATGCGCGGTGATTCCAGTTATACCGAATCCACTATGGAGATCATTCGTCCTGATTGGACTCGGTCGATGACCATGAAGAGTTGGACCAAAGGGACGGATTTGTCTTTGGTGTTGGTCACGGCGCCAGCCAAGGATAAGGGCAGTGCTTCTTTAAAACGACAAAGAGAAATGTGGAATTGGGTGCCGAGTATTGAACGCGTCATCAAAATTGCGCCATCTATGTTGAGCCAATCGTGGATGGGCTCTGACTTCACCAACGATGATTTGATCAATCAGTCTTCTATCGTGGTCGATTATCAGCACCAATTGAAAGGCGAGGATGTGTTTGATGGTGACAAGGTTTGGGTGATCGATGCTGTTGCGAAGCCCGATGCTCCTGTGGTTTGGAGCAAAGTAACGTTGTGGATTTCCAAATCGACCTACCTACAGCGAAAAGTAGAATTCTACGATGAGTTTGATGAGCGAGTGAACGTGATGACGACTTATGACGTGAAAGAGCTCGGCGAGAGAAAATTAGCGACCAGAATGGAAATGCAGCCGCTTGATAAGCCAGACAACAAAACCGTACTTATCACCCACCAAGCGCAGTTTGATTTCGATATCGATGACAGCTTTTTCTCTCAGCAGCAGATGAAATCGCTGCGCGACTAAGTTTGGATAAATGAACGGCTAGAAGAAGAAACGGATAATCAAACATCAACGGAAGGAAGCGAATCAATGCTCGTGAAACTGGCTTGGCGAAACCTCTGGCGACAAAAGCGCAGGACACTACTGACGGCGTCTGCGTTGGCATTGGTGCTGTTTCTTTCGCTTATTACGCGAGCGTTTCAAGAAGGGAGTTATACGTCCAATATCAAAAATGCCGCCAAGTTTTATACAGGTCTGATTCAACTGCAAAACCCCGAGTTTGGTGACTCTTCCAGTATTGATGATGTCTTGCCGCAATCCAACACCTTCATTTCGGCGGCGAAAAACAATCCCAATATTGATGTGGTATTACCTCGGGTAGAATCTTTTGCTTTAGCCGCAAAAGACGAACGCTCAAAAGGCGTGATGGTACTAGGCGTTGAGCCTGAAGCTGAAGATCAGTACTCCAATATCAGCGACAAATTGATTGAGGGAAGCTACATCCAATCAGGGCAAAAATCAGTGCTAGTCGGTGGTGGTTTAGCGAATTATTTGCAACTCAAGGTTGGCGATGAACTGGTGCTATATGGTGTCGGTTATCGGGGACAGACTGCGGCAGGTTTATATCAAATCTCGGGCATTCTTCATTTTCCTTTGCAGCAGCTTGATTCTCAGTTGGTATATATGCCGCTCGAAACCGCGCAAAACCTGTACTCATTGGGTGACCAAGTCACCGCATGGGTTTTAAATACGGAGAGTCTAAGAGACTTACCTGATACCGTTGAACAGCTTAAAGCCGAGTATGGCAAAAATGTCGCCGTGAAAGATTGGAAAGAACTGTCGCCAGAAATGGCACAGCAAATCGCCTTAGATAAAGCGGGCGGCATTTTCTTGATTTACATTCTCTACGGCATTGTTGGTTTTGGCTTGTTCGCGACTATCTTGATGACAACATTGGAACGCCAACGTGAGTTCGCTGTCATGTTGGCAACAGGAATGCTGCGCTCCAAGCTCGTCCTTCTGCTCACGATAGAGTCTCTGTTTATGTCCGTCATTGGCATCCTTATTGGGCTTATCGTGAGTGCCCCTGTGTTGGGGTATTTCTACTTTAATCCAATCGAAATTACCGGCGATGCTGCCAAGCTCATGCGCGAAAGTGGTTTTGAGCCTATTGTGCCCGTTTCGCTCGATCCACATTTACTGCTCAATCAAATCGCCGTCGTGCTGTTCATTCTTTTGCTGTGTTTGCTTTACCCAATGATTCGTATGCTTCGAATACCCATTGCGGTAGGGTTAAAAGGAGGTGCTCATGCTGGTTAAGTTGGCTTGGCGTAACTTGTGGCGCAACAAGTTGAGAACCTCAATCATGCTCGGAGCTATGGTATTTGGCTTGATGGGCGTGGTTGCCATGATGGGATTTATGAATGGCTTGGTCGATAGCATGATCAAGAACGCCATCTCTTGGCAAACCAGTCATTTTCAGATTCAGCAAAAGTCCTACTTGGTCAATCCTGAGCTAAAAGATGTGATTCCCGATGCGAAAAAGATAAGCAAAGTGTTGGCGAGTAACCGAGAAGTGAAAGCCATCTCTGAGCGATTTCTAGCAGATGGCATGATAGCGTCGGCGCGCAGCACACGTGGTATTCGCATCAACGGCGTGAATATAGTGCAAGAGCAAAACATCACGCCACTCTCGAAACATATTGTCGACGGAGAATGGCTGAGCGAGGAAGGCAGAAATCCGATTTTAGTATCGAGCAAGATAGCTGAGCGATTAAAGCTACGCGTTGGCTCCAAAGTTGTACTTACTCTGTCTGATGTCAATGGGGAGGTCGCCGGTGCGGGGTTTCGTGTTCGAGGTATATTCAAAACACCATCGACAGGATTTGATGACGGGAATGTTTACGTCCGAAAAGCGGATCTTGAAAAGTTAGCGGGGCTGAGTGGCACGCACGAAATCGCGATACTCCTTACTTCTAATGACGATGCTGAGCTCAAGCAGTTACTGGCGTTCACTCACTCTATTTTTCCGCCGGAAAGTAAAGACTTGCTCAGTGTGAGACCTTGGCAGGAGATCCAACCTTTGCTCTCCACCATGATGAGCACAATGGATGTTTCCAACCAAGTGATGTTGGTGGTATTTGTGCTGGCGATGACCCTTGGCATCGTCAATATCATGTTGATGTCGGTGTTTGAACGCACGCGAGAGTTCGGTGTGTTAATGGCGGTCGGGATGCAAAAACACAAGATACGCTTGTTGATCGTTTTCGAAACCTTGTTCCTCGGATTAAGCGGTTGTGCGCTTGGGTTACTCGGAAGTGCAATTATGCTCAAGGTGCTGAGTACTACTGGATTATCGCTGGCTGGCATGGCTGAAGGGCTAGGGGCTTATGGCGTGGATACCTTGCTTTATCCACGGGTATCGATAGCGGAATATCAAATGATCATTGTCGCAATTTTTGTTGCCAGCCTTATCGCAGCCCTGTATCCCGCACGACAAATTTTGAAGCATCGACCTGTGGACGCCATGGCGGAGAAAAGCTAATGACCATCAAACTAGAAAACCTAACTAAGATTTACAACGCCGATGGTGATTACCCTGTGCACGCAGTGCAGTCGGTAGACTTAGAGATTAAGCAGGGTGAATTTGTTGCGATCATGGGACCATCCGGTTCGGGTAAAACGACGTTGCTGAACATGATTGGAGGTATTGATGCCCCAAGCTCTGGCAAAGTGGAAATCGACGGTTGCATGATTTCATCGATGTCAGAAAAAGAACTGATTGCCTATCGTCGCGATAATATAGGCTTCATCTTCCAAGACTACAGTTTGTTACCTGTATTAACCGCGCTTGAGAATGTGGAATTCGTCATGCAGCTGCAAGGTAAAACCGAGCGAGAGTGCCGTGAACGCGCGACGTCCTTGCTTGAACAAGTGGGCTTAGCGGAACAAATGAATAAGGTGCCAGGTAAAATGTCCGGCGGGCAGCAACAGCGTGTTGCGGTTGCTCGTGCTTTAGCGCCAAAGCCTCGTTTTGTCATGGCGGACGAACCTACTGCCAATCTAGACGCTAAAAGTACTGCGGAGCTGCTCGACATTATGGAGCAGCTTAGCGAACAAGAGGGGACTACGTTTATCTTCTCGACTCACGATCCGCGAGTGATAAAACGTGCACACCGAATTATCGTGTTTGAAGACGGTCGCTTAGCGCGTGATTTCAGTAACATTGATAATCGTGCAGAGAGATCACATGCATAGAGCTGTTTCCCATTTTTCTGCGACTTGCACTAAAGCTCTCCGATCAATTACTTGCTCACCAAGATCAAATACAAACGTAGTGTTTATTAGGGCGTTAAGTTTTTCATTGCTTAGTCTTCAGGTCGGTTCTGCCTTGTCTGCTGTTCCGGGATTAGAGCCACAAAAGTCATGGGATTTGGATGGTTACATCAAATACATGGCAACCTATAGTATTCCTGATGGAACTGATAATACGTTCGATAATCTGATACACAATCGACTTAACTTTGAATACCGTTTTTCTTCTAGGTGGGGCGTGAATGTTGGATTGCGAAATCGAGCACTTTGGGGCGATTCTACCGAATTTCCTGGCTATGCCGATTTGGTTGCGTTGGATTCTGGTTACATGGATTTAAGCAAAAACTGGCATGAAGATGATGTGGTCATTAACAGTCAGCTTGATCGCTTGTATCTCACTTGGCAGCAAGATGACTGGGGAGCGCAACTAGGGCGCTTTCGTATTAATTGGTCAATGAATACCATTTGGAATCCAAACGACATCTACAACGCGTATTCGATCTACGATTTTGATTATGAAGAACGGGCAGGCACGGATGCCGTCATGTTGAGCAGAAAGCTGGGCTTTGCCGATGGGGTAGATTTGGTGTTTTCTCCAGCTCGTCAATCAGGGCAAGACAGTGCCTCACTGCGTTACTTCGCCAATCAATCGGGATGGGATTATCAGTTTATTGCAGGGCGAGTTCGGATGGATTACGTACTCGGCGCTGGTTTTGCGACGGATGTGTTTGATGCGGGTTTTCGTGGAGAGCTCACGTGGTTTGATCCCATTGATCCAGAATTTGAAGGTGAACCGACCAAAAAGACCACGGTTGCCAGTATTGAATCGGATTACAGCTTTGGCGGAGAACGCAGCTGGATTGGGCGTGCAGCGTGGTTGCTTATCTCCGAACCGCAAGATATATCGAGCGCATTGGCATATTTGAACCTTCCTCTCGACGCAAAAACGTTGAGCTTTACACGAAATACATGGTACGCCGATGTGAGCTTTGATTTAACCCCGTTAAACCGCGTCACACTCTCGACCAGTTACTATGATGATCACTCTTATTTCATAGGAGCATCGAGCAACTACTCCCTCGCAAATGACTGGCAGTTACTTACCGTGATCCAAAGTTTTAATGGTAATCACGATAGTTTATTTGGAGCCACTCCAGCAACATTGTTATTCGCTAATATAAAATACTCTTTTTGATTACATGTCTTTAACATTTTAATGGTTAAAGTTATATTTAGGGCTCATCGTTGTCAGGAGTTTATGGATGAACCTTACGATATCAGGGAAGTTGCAGCTCAGTTTTGTGCTGCTAGCCGTACTTTTTATGGCATCAGCGGTATTTACTTATCGCAACGTCACCACCGTTGAGCAATATGCCTCTTCATTACTTAAATCCGATTTACCGACCGTAGACATCAGTCGCGGTATCCAACAATCCGTTCAAGCCTCGCTTTCCTCTATTCGAGCCTACATGTTGTTAGGTGGTGATGAGCAAGAGAGCATGCGCTTGAGTGAAGATATGCGCAATATCATGGCGTCAACTGACGAATCTCTTCCTACTTTACAAGCTTTGATCTCACAACAGGACTTTCTAGCGGTTCAAAGCCAATGGGACACAGTAAAAGAGTCTCTAAATAAGCTGCTGGAGCTTAGCCACAGCGACGAGAACTTACCTGCTCACAACCTCTTCATTAACGAGGCTGCACCTATAGCGGAAGTGGCGCTTGACCAGCTTCAAAGCCTAATTAATGAAGAGTCTGGGAACCCATTTGGTGGAGACAGAAAACGCCTGTTTAAAGTCTACGCCGACAGTTACACATCGTTAGCCAATGCACTTTCTGCTTTGCGAGATTTTCTGTTATACGGGAAGCAAAGCTACTTGGATAAATACCAAGACTTGATTAAGTACCACAATCAGTCTGTAGCGGAAATCGACAGCAAACTGGATAGACTCACCGATAACGACCAATCACTGTGGTCACTGTTTAAGGAAATGCAGCAACTGTACTTTCCTCTGGCAGAGCAGGTGATTGCATTGCGTCAGTCTCCAGAATGGAACGAATCAAACTTGCTGATGGCTAACGAACTGTTACCAGCTGCGGATGCTCTAGACCAAAGCTTAGAGACGATTGTATTGGCTCAGCAAAATCGTGCCGATCAGAGCGGGCAGGGTATCAATCAGTCGATCAAAAACGTACTTACCACCATGTTGATTGCAGCGGCGTTGGTTTTGTTTGCCGCAATAGCGATTTCAAAATACATGGGCAGCACCATTGGTCGCCGAGTGAAGAACTTGTCGGAGCGAGCAAAGACGATCGCTTCAGGAGATGTTTCTCAGCCTCCATTGGTTGTTGTAGGTAAAGATGAATTGGCTGATCTCACCGATTCGATTAACCGCATGAACGAATCTTTGGCAGGTATCGTTTCCGGAGTTAATGGTAAAGCTAGTCAGGTTGATATCAGCATGGAAGCACTGTTGGAGTCAGCTCAGGTCACATCATTGAATATAGAACAGCAACAAACCAACATTGTTGAAATGGGGCGTCAACTGGATGAAATTGCTCTCGCAGCAAGAAACACTTTGGATCAAGCCAACCAATCGGTGCAGAAGCTTTCTGATTCAAAAGGCGAGATTGAACAAGGTCGTGATGCTCTAGAGCAAAATAAAGTCACCATGGAAAGCTTACACGGCAGTATTGAAACCGCCAGTACGCAAGTGACACAGTTAAGCAAAGAGAGTGAAGCCATTGGGCGTGTTACTGAAGTGATTGAAGGCTTGGCAGAGCAAACTAACTTACTGGCATTGAATGCGGCGATAGAAGCGGCGCGTGCAGGTGAACAAGGGCGAGGCTTTGCGGTGGTTGCTGACGAGGTTCGTATGTTGGCGACACGCACGACTGAATCGACAACAGAAATCAACGGTATCATCAATGCCATTCAACGCTCGACTAATTCTGTGGTTGAGGAGATTGAACACAGCCAATCACTTGCGGAGCAGGGCGCTGAACACATTGATAAAGCAGTAACTCGTTTGCTTGTTACTACTGAGCAAATTGGCTCTTTGAATGAACAAATGGCAGAACTTGCGGCAGCGGCAGAGCAGCAATCTCATGCAACCAATTCGATCACTGGATTGATGTCAGATGTCACTCATTCAGTGGAGGAAGTTTCGAATAACAGTCAGCGAGCATCAGAAACTTCGATTGAAGTAAAAGAGCAAGTTACCGAGTTGAATCAGCAAATGGCGGCCTTCAAGACCACTTAGAAGCGGCACCTTGAACTCTTAACCTAATGTGAAAAAGCCCCAACCATTGTTACATGAAAATGGTTGGGGCTAATTATATGGTCCGCCTCACTCTCAAGCCCTACGCTTAGAGTAGGCTCTCAGAACGAGGTGAACCATATGTCTACCATTCACATCTTAGGTATCGATTTAGGCAAGCACTGCTTTCATGCGGTTGGCAACAATCACACTGGCAAAGACGTTATTCGCCGTAAGTTTAGTCGAAGCCAACTACTCCGTTTCTTATCTGTACTTGAACCTACCATCATCGCTTTTGAAGCCTGTGGTGGTGC
>NZ_APHW01000109.1 GCF_002741985.1 Vibrio rotiferianus CAIM 577 = LMG 21460 | reverse complement strand
AAAGTTATTAGGCATGAGTAAACGAGGGAACAAACACCTTCGCGCTCTATTTATACATGGAGCGAGGTCCGTGCTATCTAGGATAGAAACAACAGGAAAAGTGTTCGGAGATTGGTTAGTCAATTTACGAGCAACAAAGCCGTTTAATGTAGTGGTAGTCGCACTTGCCAATAAGCTAGCAAGAATAGCTTGGGCGGTGTTGTTCCACCGCCAAGCTTTTAAGGCTGTATAGCCACAACCAAGTTTGCAACGCCAATGAACGTGATGACAAAAACGGTCAATCGGCCAGATTAGTAACCTGATACAAAAAATAGCACCTAGTTGCTTTGGGGCTTTTAAGGATAATCTGGCGCGGATATCATCGTGGAGCGGGGAAGTTAATGTTCCCAACGTGGACTCCGAATACATTAGCGCAAACCAACTCCGTTATTACTAAATTGTAGTTGCAATAACGGGGCGGACCATACATTTTTGTTGAATGATACGCCGATATTCGTCTGCTTGCTCATTGGAATTGGCTATTTAAATCATAGCTAAAACCAAATTTTTTTCGTCGAGGCAGAGTCGTAATATGACTCCATCGGCAGCAAACACTGCAAAAGAATTTTTAACTTTACACCAATCTAGAAAGAACAGTTGGTCACTACGATTGGTAATACTCTTCTAGGAGCAAGATTATGAACAAACAAGCAAACCTAATTGGTCTAGATAGCGAACAATCAGCACAACTAGCTCAACAGCTCAATCAGCTACTAGCACACTACCAAGTGTTGTACATGAACTCACGTGGTTACCACTGGAATATCAAAGGTCAGCAGTTCTTTGAACTTCACGTAAAATTTGAAGAGATCTACACTGATCTACAAACAAAAATCGATGAGCTTGCAGAGCGTATTCTAACCTTGGGTCATACGCCAGCGCACGCATTCAGCAACTACTTGGAAGCAAGTGAAATTAAAGAACATCAAAACGCGACTTCTGGTGAGGAGTGTGTACAAGGTCTGGTTCAAGGCTTCAGCGTTTTACTTCTAAAACAGCGTGAGATTCTACAAAACGCGAGTGAAGCAGATGACGAAGGTACAGCGGCATTGATGGGTGACTACATCCGTGAGCAAGAAAAACTCATGTGGATGCTTAACGCTTACCTACAAGGCTAAGCGACGCATCACCCAAACAATCCTTGGGAACGCATGCAACAATCGGGAATAAGTTAGAAGGAGCACATTAGTGCTCCTTTATTTCGTTGTGATGAAACAAAAAATGAGCGCCGTGTGCAAGCATTTGATTATATTTGGCTGATTAGTAAGCAGTTGAACAAAAAGCGCTTTTCTTTTCCTACAGTTGTGGCATATTGAGGTTGTCTCTTCGATGCGCGGGCATCGTATAATGCTATTACCTCAGCCTTCCAAGCTGATGATGCGGGTTCGATTCCCGCTGCCCGCTCCAATCCAATCCAATCCAATCCAATCCAATCCAATCCAATCTGTGATTTTTAGCTTTCCATTTTGGGAATGTTTCATTTCGTGCCCAATATATACATAATTTTTATATCATAACTTTGATAATTTCTTACGAACCCAACTGATTCCTCTTAAAGAATATTCTATTTTTACCGTTTGGTATAATGTATTGTTTAGTGCGAGAACCAATACTTAAATTCCCGGTTTGTCTTGGACAACATTGCACTCCTAAAAATAAAAACAAATAACTGGCTCATTAATAAGACAGGCTTTTGGGCAGTTTCTTGCTCGCTGGTTGGTGATTTTGTTTTTTCTGGGCAAAAAGTTGCCTAGGGCTGGGCCTGATTCTAGTAAAGTTCGGTTGTCCATATTTGGAATGTTTATTGCTTTATTATATTGCTCATAGAATAAAATTAATTAGAGCAGTGGACGTCTTGGTTGACATTTATATTTGTCTTCACTAATAGAATGAATTGATTGTACGTTTTTGGCTTTAAAGGTGACAGGAATGTCAGCAGTAACAAGGTTATTCGCTTTAAGTCTTTGGCTTTTTTGCGCTATTGCAAATAGTGCTGAAGAAGGGAGTTATGATTTAAATAATCTTTCAGCAGTAGAGGCTTTTGAAAAAGGAAGGCTTTTAAGGGCGCAGTTTAAGAATGTAGAAGGGCGTAGGTATCTTAAGTTCGCAGCAGAGCTCGGAAACCCTAATGCTGCGTATCTATACGCAATGGAATTGGCTTCATACAAAAGTACCATTAGAACCCCTCCAGAGAGTAAGCACTATTTGATGATTGCGGCTAAAAATGGAAGTCGTAAAGCAATGCAGTTTCTTTATCTACATGCGAATTGGTTGGAAAAAGAAGAGCGTAATCTTTGGAAAAAGAATTATTACAACGCTGTCATTAACTTAGGTAGGGAAGAGCCTGATCAAGCCTTTTATGAGCTCGCTCTTTATCACCAGGGTAGTGATGCTGAACTCTCACAGTACTACCTAAGTCGCGCTGCCGCATTTAACCACCCTCATGCATTGATGGATTTAGCAAGCCAAATAGAAGCGGGAAAGGGCACATATGTTTTACCCGGTAGCAGAGAAACTAATGCTCGGCACACTTACTTAAAAGCAGCAGAGACGGGATACTTACCAGCAATCTTAAACTACATCAAATACTTAGAGTCCGCTCAGATGTACGGCAAAGCATATGAGTGGCGAGTCAAGGCTATGGAAGCTGGCGATCTAACGTCCTTACCGATCCTTGCGTCACTACTCACTGAACAAAGCGAACCGTACGGATTTGTCGAATCTGATTTCGTTACTGCAAAGGCGTATTTAAGTGTTTATTTAGAGTCGGCAGGTAGAGACAAGTTACCTGCGTTATATTCAAATGTAGAAACGTTATTTTCTAATCTGTCTTTAGTTGTCAATGATACATATGACAATAAATTAATAATTCTCGAAAATAAGATAAAGTCTCATGCTCCCTTTTATAATCATGATACTTTTTGGGATTATTAACTAAAGCGTTAATAAAAGTATGATCCGTATTACACCAACTAATTATGGAATAGAGATCATGTTTTTATTTATTTTTAGATAAAGTTTTCATGTTTCGTGAATAGAATGCCGCTTATTAATTCTAAGCGTAGATAACCAAAGCGCATTACAATATTGAGCTATTGCTTAATTAGACTTTCTTTCTATGGTTGTCTGCTTCGAATTAGAGGCTTATTAGATAGTGGAATTACGGCCTGCTATCAATATTAATTATAAAAGTATAAATAGAAAGTGCACCTTGTTTTAACAGGGCGCACAGATAGTTTTTTATTTAAATTCATAGTCAGATCTTTATCGAACTGACATTTTTATCGACAACGATTGGCATAAGGTATCGGAGACTTCATATGTCTAAAGAAGGAAGTGTAGCTCCTAAAGAGCGGATTAATATTAAATATATTCCGGCTACAGGGGATGCACAGGCTGAAATTGAACTCCCTTTAAAAACGCTCGTAGTGGGTGATTTTAAAGGACATCCAGAAGAAACACCGCTTGAAGAGCGTTCAGCAGTACGAGTTGATAAAAACAACTTTGAATCTGTAATGCGTGAAAGCGAGCTGAATATTTCTACAACAGTAAAAAACAAGCTCGTAGATGATGAAAACGCTGACCTCCCAGTTGAGCTGAGCTTCAAATCTCTAGCGGACTTCTCACCAGATGCAGTGGCATCACAAGTACCTGAATTAAAAAAACTAATTGAGTTACGTGAAGCATTGGTTGCGCTAAAAGGTCCTCTTGGCAATATTCCAGCTTTCCGTGAGCGTCTTCAAACACTTCTGAATTCAGAAGAGTCTCGTGAAAAGCTTTTGGCTGAGTTGAATTTGGTCGGCGGCGAGAAAAAAGAAGAAGAGCCTCAAGCTTAATTGAACGATATTCGTTACTAATCAAAATTTAGGATTTACTTAATGTCTACAACTGAATCGGTATTGGAAACCCCCCCAGTTAGCGGAAGGTAGCCTGCTAGATGAGATCATGCAGCAAACTCGCATTGCTCCTAGTGAAGATGGCTATGATATCGCTAAGAAAGGTGTTGCTGCATTTATTGAAAACTTACTGGGTTCTCCACAATCAGAAGAGCCAGTAAACAAGTCTTTGGTTGACCAAATGTTGGTTGAACTGGACAAGAAAGTCAGCGCGCAGATGGATGAGATCCTTCACAACGCAGACTACCAGCAAATGGAATCTTCATGGCGTGGTCTTAAGCTATTCATTGATCGCACAGATTTCCGCGAGAATAACAAAGTGGAAATTCTGCACGTAACAAAAGATGAATTGCTAGAAGACTTTGAATTCGCTCCTGAAACATGTCAAGCGGGCTTGTACAAACATGTTTATTCGTCAGGTTATGGCCAGTTTGGTGGTGAACCAACAGGCGCGATTATCGGTAACTATGCATTTTCACCATCAACACCTGATATGAAACTTCTACAGTACATGGGTGCATTGGGTGCAATGTCTCATGCTCCATTCATCTCGAGTGTTGGCCCTGAGTTCTTTGGTATTGATTCGTTTGAAGAATTACCAAACATCAAAGATTTGAAATCTACATTCGAAAGTCCGAAGTACACCAAATGGCGTTCTCTACGTGAGTCTGAAGACGCACGCTACCTAGGTTTGACAGCACCACGCTTTTTATTACGCGTTCCTTATGACCCAACTGAGAACCCGATCAAGTCATTTAACTACACAGAAAATGTAAGCAGCTCTCACGAGCATTACCTGTGGGGTAATACTGCCTTTGCGTTTGCTACTCGCTTAACTGATAGCTTTGCGAAATACCGTTGGTGTCCAAACATCATTGGCCCACAAAGCGGTGGTGCCGTTGAAGATTTGCCAGTACACGTATTTGAATCAATGGGTGCGCTTCAAAGCAAGATTCCTACAGAAGTATTGATCACAGATCGCAAGGAATTTGAATTGGCAGAAGAGGGTTTTATCGCTCTTACTATGCGTAAAGGTAGTGATAACGCAGCATTCTTCTCTGCGAACTCAATTCAAAAACCAAAGATTTTCCCGAATACTAAGGAAGGTAAAGAAGCGGAGACTAACTACAAACTAGGTACTCAGCTTCCTTACATGATGATCATCAACCGTCTAGCGCATTACGTTAAGGTACTGCAACGTGAGCAAATTGGTGCATGGAAAGAGCGCCAAGACCTTGAGCGCGAACTAAACACTTGGATTAAGCAATATGTGGCTGATCAGGAGAACCCACCAGCAGACGTACGTAGTCGCCGCCCATTACGTGCAGCTCGTATTGAAGTTGCTGATGTTGAGGGGAATCCAGGTTGGTACCAAGTATCGCTTTCAGTTCGTCCTCACTTTAAATACATGGGTGCGAACTTCGAGCTTTCTTTGGTAGGTCGTCTAGATCAAGCTTGATTATGACGCACATAGCACCTGAAGAGAGTGCATTTGGTGTTGGCTTTTTTGAACGTTTGGAAGCCAACGCCAAACCGATGTCTTTGACCCAAGGGCCAGACGCATCAGATGTACTCGACTCAATTAAACGTAATGTATCAAACATTTTGAACTCTCGGATCGGTGGTTCTCAAAGTGCACCGGATCTGGGCTTAGTAGATTTTAACGATGCAACGCTCGAAACCTTAGATTTATCAGTTCGTATCAAGCTCGCGATTCAAAATTGTTTGGAGCGTTATGAGCCTCGCCTGACACATGTGGTCGTAAACGCAGAACAAGATACGTTCAATCCGTTAACTCTTAGATTTCATATTATCGCGACGATTAATAGCGAAGCGTTACACGAAAAAGTCCAGTTCAGTCTGTTATTGGATCAAAACAGAAAATATCGAGTGTTTTAACCTTTATGACGCAAGACAAGTATTTCAGAGAAGAACTCGCGTTTCTAAAAGAGCAAGGGAAAGAGTTTACAGAAATCCACCCTCAGCTTTCGCGCTTTCTTCATGGCCGAACAACAGATCCTGATGTTGAACGTCTGCTAGAGGGCTTTGCCTTTCTAACTGCACGCCTGCGTGAAAAAGTAGAAGACGAATTCCCAGAGCTTACTCATTCAATTATTAATATGCTTTGGCCTAACTACTTGCGTCCTATTCCTAGTATGAGCGTTGTCGCCTTCGCGCCAGATAAAAGCGTCAGCGAAAAGCAGGTAATAACTCGTGGCACTCAGTTGGATAGCAAGCCTGTATTTGGGACGCCTTGCCATTTTAATACATGTCGAGATGTCGAGCTTTATCCACTTCAATGCGAAGACGTAAGCGCAGAGCACACTCGTGAAGCAACCACCATAAAGCTCTCTCTTGCTATGACAGGAGACATCACAGCAGGAGATGCCAAACTTGGCACGCTTCGCTTTTACTTAGGCGGAGACAAATACAGCTCTCAAACTTTGTATTTGTGGCTACACCATTACCTACAAAAAATGACCGTTGAAGTTGACGGTGTTGAGTTTGCACTACCTGCTGGCGCATTTGCCACAGTCGGTTTTGATAGCGAGCAAGCACTGTTGCCTTACCCTAAAAATGTCTACGACGGCTACCGAATCTTACAAGAGTATTTATCTTTCCCCGAGGCATTCCACTTTTTCGACGTGAAAGGTCTTGCTAGCGCTCTACCAAAATCTGTTACGGGTGAATTTACGTTAAATATTCATTTTTCTAAAACGTTACCAGCAGATACGCGAGTCAGAAAGGATAACTTCCAACTTTATTGCACTCCTATTATCAATTTATTTAGACATGACGCAGATCCGGTCGACTTAAACGGCCGTCGCACTGAGTACAGGATTTTCCCCTCTAGTCGCTATCCTGCGCATTATGAGATTTTCAGCGTTGACAGTGTAGTCGGTTGGCAAGATACAGAGTCCGAAGGCAGACGCATCAGAGGTGCAAAGCGAGTTTATGAATCTTTCGAGAGCTTTCAACACGAAGTAGAACGTGTACGTAATCGTCAAGCTCTTTACTACCGTACGAGGGTGAAGGAAAGCATCCGAGGCGATGGATTTGATTCATTTATTTCGTTTATTCGAGGAGATGAAACATCTGCTGTCGGTATTGATGAAGCGGTTTCAATTAAACTTACATGTACGAATCGCCTATTGCCACTAGAGCTAGGAGTGGGTGATATTTGTGTTGCAACCGATACTTCACCACCATTTGCGACATTCCAGAATATAACCGTACCGTCGCAATCGCTTAGACCCGTTTTAGATGGCAGTTTGCTATGGACGCTGATTTCCAACTTGTCACTCAACTACCTGTCATTATTGTCGAAAGAAGCACTGAGCTGCGTCCTAAGAGCCTACGACTTTAGAGCGCTTGTTGATCGTCAGGCAGAACGAGTTGCTCGCATGCGTTTAGACGGAATCGTAAAAATCGAGTCTCATCCGGTCGACAAAATTTTAAGAGGTTTACCTGTACGAGGGCTACAGTCGACTTTACATATTGACCAAAACGGATTTGGCTCGGAAGGAGACTTATTTTTGTTTGGCACGGTACTGAGTCACTTCTTTGCGCTCTACGCCAGCATTAACTCATTCCACGAACTCGTCGTGGTGAACGTCACGAACAAAGAGAGATACACATGGGGAACCCAGAGTGGAATGCAGCCGTTGATTTAGACGGTGAAGAATTTCACCCCCCCCAACGGGTGAGCTGTCAGCCAAAGTTAGAGAATACAGTTTCTATCAACTAGTTGAATTGTTGCAGAAACTCAATGATTTAAACCCAGAGTCAGAAGAATGGGAGCGACACTGCCGCCTCGTGTTTAGTGCAAACCCAAGTTTGGGGTTTTCGCCATGTGATGTAAAAGCGTTAGAAACACGACACGATGAAAGGCAAGTGCTTTTAACTAACTTTTTTGGACTTTCCGGAGCTCAATCGCCTTTGCCGAGCTTTATTTTGGAGCAGTTAGCAACGGAAGAAGCTGGTGGGTTTAAACAGCCATTTTTAGACTTTTTTAATAACCGCTTGATCAACCTCGTTTATCGAGTATGGCGAAAGTACCGTTATTACGTTCGCTTTCAAGCTGGAGCACAGGACCAGTTCTCTGCACAGCTATTCGCCTTGGTAGGACTAGGTGATCCTGACCTTCGAGGTGAAACACCGATTAACTGGTGCAAAATGTTGGCGTATGCAGGCACGCTGGCTGGTCGAAGTCGCTCACCCCAGGTTGTGGCAGGCATCATCGCCCACTGTTTCGACTTAGAAGATGTCACTATCAGGCAATGGGTGAGACGACGGGTGCTCATTGATAAAAGTCAGCAATTAGGTTTAGGCGTGCAGAATGCGAGCCTTGGCATTGATTCAATCATTGGTGAATCGGTTGTTGATTGTAGTGGCAAGTTTGTCATTTGTATCGGCAATTTAACGCAGGAACGCTTCGCAGACTTCTTGCCATCTGGGAAAGAGCATCAGCCACTGTGTAAGTTGGTCGAGTTTATTTTACGAGAGCAGATGGCCTATGACGTTGAACTGACGATGAAAGAAAGTGAAGCTCCTGACTTTTGTTTACATCCAGAACAAGGTGTCGCACTGGGTTGGACCTCGTTCCTTGGAAGCGACACAACTAATAAAAACGTATTGATTCAGGTAAGGCAATAACCATGAATAAACCAAAACTGCCATCTCTGACTTTATTGGTAACAAACGCACAGCGTTTGGAATCTGGTTTGTCGGCTCAGCATACATGGAAGGAAACTGGCGGAATTATCGGCGCGGCGACGACATCAGAGTGGCGACTCACCGACTCGGATGGACAAGTAAGCTCAGAGCACTGTGAAGTGGTTGTACTCGATGGGGCGTATTGCCTAAGAGATATTTGCGGGAGCACTTACGTCAACGGTGCTCACTTACCGCTAGGGAAAGGCCAGTTAGCTCGCCTGAATCATAAAGACGAAGTTTCCATTGGGCCGTATCAATTGCGCATCCTATTTGGTAACGCTAATGAAGTCGAGGACCAGCATGGCTCATTGGACGCGCTGTTTACCTCACAAGACGAAGATCTACTTTCTGATTTGGCATACGAAGAAGAGCCTGAACTGGAAAGTGAAGGTATTGATGCTGACCCACTAAACGCGCTTGATGAATTAATGGGTTCTCAAGAAGCCAACGAAAACAGGTTAATTGAACCAGATCCTGAGCCAAGAGAATTACCCAAGCAATCATTAGTGCCGGATGAGGATTTGGGATTACATGAAGTTGCCTTTACCCCACAAGCGGATAGTGAGTATGAAATGACATCATCTATTCGTCTCAAGAAAATTTTAGGTTTTGGTTTTAACAAATTGAAACCCTCGAATAAAGAAGAGCAAACCAACGTTTCTCAATCTGTGGCTCAGCCCACCCAACTAAATAACAACGATAGCAACGTATCAGAAGGTTTCACAATGGATGAAAAAGTACTGGATCTGTTAGAAGAGGAAGTGGCAAAGAGCATCCAGCCACAGACAGAGACATTTAACCATAGTAATACACAAACTAACCACCTTATCACGGGCCCAATGCTTGACGGTTTAGGGGTGGATTTGAGTGATGAAGACAATATGGCTCGAATGCATTTATTGTCACAAGAAATGGGTGAATCTCTTCAAGCATGTGTGCGCGGATTACTGGATTTGCATCAACAGGTGAGCGAGGGGCGCTTCGGAACGCTAAACCGAAACCTTCAACCTATCGAAGATAACCCACTGCGCCTAGGACTGTCATATGAAGAAACGGTTAAAACTCTTTATGACGCAGACAAAAGTTTGGTGCACTTATCTGCACCAGCGGCGATAGCAGAAAGCCTCAAAACGGTGCGCGATCACAACGAAGCAATGCAGCATGCAACCGCAGACGCGTTGAGTCAGATTTTAACTGCGTTCTCTCCGGAGGTGATGCTACGTCGCTTTCATCACTACAAACGCACCACTGATACGACGCAAACAACAAGTGATGAGTGGGCTTGGAAGATGTATTGCAATTACTACCGCGAATTAACTTCCAACCGCCAGAGAGGGTTCGAGAAACTATTCTGGGAAATCTTTGAGCAGTCATACGACCGAAAAATTCGAGAAAAGCAACGGGAGCTATAGCCGTGATAAGAGTGCTATGGATGTTGTGCTCATTACTGATGCTGACTGCATGCAGTAGCGCGCCGGAACCTTATGAACCCGCGAAAGCACAAACAAAATTGACGTTCAGTTTGGTCAGTGATGATTTGGTCAACCCCAACATTTGGGGTGAATCATCACCAGTAGAGATTCAGGTATTCGAATTAAAAGACGATTCGATGTTTATGTCAGCGGACTATGACCAGCTAAAAAAAGACTACAAAACAGCGCTTCGAAGTAACTTCGTCAAAATTTACGACTACGTGTTGCTACCTGAACAGTTCAAATTCATCGATGCCTTTGAAGTCGACGAAGAAACCAACTACATCGGAGTGATGGCCCATTTTGCTGAACCAGAGCTCAGTGAATGGAAAAAAGCCGTCAAAATACTGAATAAGGGCAGGGAATACCACTTGCTCATGATGTTTAAAGATTACAACGTAAAATTGGACAGGGTGGAATAGCATACGATGTTTGCGCGTAACCGAGTGATCTGGAATGAAGGCTTGTTCATTAAGCCTCAGCACTTCCAGCAACAACAGAGATATACAGAGTACTGCATCGATGAGCGTCTAGGCTCCGTTAGTCGTTACTTATACGGTGTTTCCGAGTTGTCATTAAACCCTGAGTACTTATCGTTTGGTCGTATTGCAATTGAGCGAGCTGTTGGGGTGATGCCTGATGGTACAGTCTTCCGTATTCCTCAAGAAGACCATATGCCCGACGCTCTAGAAGTTGATGATGCGTCGCTCGCGAACCAAATCGTTTACCTTGCCGTCCCTTTACGTAGTGAATCCTTGATGGAGATAAACTGGCCGGAAGAGCGAGGCACAGGACGTTATGTGAGTCGTCGCCAAGAAGTTCGTGATGTGCACAGCGTACAAGGTGACACCACTACAGTAGAGGTATCACCGATTCGTATGCAGATCATGTTAGAGCGAGAAGACAGAAGCTCTTACGCATCTATCGCTATTGGCCGTATTTTAGAGAAACGCCCAGACGGAAGTGTGGTATTGGATCCAGACTTTATCCCGTGCCACTTGAATGTGGTTGGTATGTCCTCATTGCATCGTTTCATCAACGAAATGTCGGGATTGATGAGGGAACGAGCAAAAAACATCGCACAACGCATTAGCTCACCGTCTCAAGGCGGCGTTGCAGATGTGTCCGATTTCATGCTGTTGCAGGCGCTTAACCGATTACAACCTCAGATGAAACATCTAGCGGAGCTTAGAAGTTTGCATCCAGAGCGGTTGTTTGAGTGTCTTTCAACCGTATGTGGTGAGCTTGCTACATTTACAGATGAAAGTCGATTGCCACCAAGCTTGCCAAGTTACAGTCACGATTTACCGAGTCAATCATTTCAACCATTGATTCGAAACTTACGTCAGAGTTTGAGTGTTGTATTGGAACCAAGAGCGGTCTCAATCCAACTAGAAAAACGCAAGTACGGATTAATGGTTGCACCGATCCACGATCCTCAATTGATGGAAAGTGCAGAGTTCATTATTGCTGTCAAAGCAAGAATGCCACTAGACGAGTTACGCCGTTTGTTCACGCAGCAAACCAAAGTGTCTTCAGTAGAGAAGATCCGCGAGCTGATCTCACTTCAGCTTCAGGGTATTCCGCTAACGTCACTACCGGTCGCACCTCGCCAGCTTCCATATCACGCGGGTTATACATATTACCAGCTGGACAAAACAAGCCCTGCGTGGTCAATGCTGAACCATTCTAGTGGTTTTGCGTTCCATGTAGCTGGTGCATTTGAAGATCTAGACCTTCAGTTCTGGGCGATCAGGAGTTAAACATGGAGCCAACCAAAAAAGACTCCCCATTGTCGAGCTTACTGTTTGACGATGTGGAAAAAATCAACCACGACCAAGACTACTGGTTTCAACTTCGTGGCGACAACCCAAACCCTTTGATCGATGCAGCCACACCCTTGTTTGGCCTTTCGCTACGAGTTCGCTCACTTACTGAGTGTGAAAATATCGACCTCATTTATCGTCAAACAGTCGAAGAAATCAAAACGATAGAAATCGAGCTGTCAGAGCAAGGCTATGAGCATGCCATCTTAATGGCGTATCGCTACATTTTGTGTGCATGTCTGGATGAGTCTGTAATGGGCACTGAGTGGGGAGCGTCAAGCGTATGGGCAGAGCATTCGATGCTATCGCGCTTTCATAATGAAACCTGGGGTGGTGAAAAAGTATTTACCATTCTAAATCGTTTAGAGGGCGAGCCGGAGCGATACAAATCTTTACTCGAGTTTATCTATCACTGCTTGATTTTGGGCTTTGAAGGAAAATACCGCGTTATGGAAGGTGGTCATGCAGAGCGCGAAAAGGTGATTACACGCCTGCACGATATTCTGTGTAGCTTTGATGAACGTGAACCTCAAGCTCTTACTAGCGCGACTGAACATGTCGTTCGTGCCAAATATAAGTTAAGTCGACAAATTCCGGTTTGGTCGGTGTTCCTAGGGTTCGTCGTTCTCTGGGCTGGGCTGTTTTTGGGGTACACATACGTACTGCATAACAAATCAAGCGACGTGTTAAATCAATTAAATCAGATACTTTAATAATAATTAGGCTAGGTGGTACGTTGTGATCCGTATAGAATTACCAACTCTTATCTCAAAACTTAACGCTCAAAGTAAATTAGCTTTAGAGCAAGCGGCTTCGATTTGTATTGAACGCCAACATCCAGAAGTGACACTAGAGCACTATTTAGATGTGCTTCTAGATAACCCACTATCGGATGTTCGCCTAATTCTGAAACAAGCTGGGTTGGAAGTAGAAACGGTAAAGCAAGCAATTGTCGAGACGTACAGTCGCGAGCAAGTGCTTGATACTTATCCTGCATTTTCCCCACTACTCGTTGAGTTGCTTCAAGAAGCATGGCTTCTCTCAACCACAGAGCTAGAACAAAATGAGTTACGCTCTGGTGCAGTATTTCTTGCTGCACTAACTCGAGTTGACCGTTATCTTCCTTTCAAACTGATTGCTCTTTTCGATGGCATAAACCGAGAAAGCTTAAAGAAAAACTTCGCGTTAATATTAAACGAATCAGCAGAAACTGCCGTTGAGAACAAAAGTGAACAGCGTCAATCACCACTTCAAAATGCCGCAGAAACGCCACTTGGTAAATTCTGTACCAACGTAACAGAGCAAGCACGTCAGGGTGAACTTGACCCAGTATTGTGTCGTGAAAACGAACTAAATCTGATGATTGATATCCTCTGCCGCCGTCGCAAAAATAACCCTATTGTTGTCGGCGACGCGGGTGTTGGTAAAAGTGCCATGATTGAAGGTCTAGCCTTGCGCGTGGTTGCTGGTAATGTGCCGACTCAACTACAAAACGTAGAGTTATATTCATTAGATTTGGGCCGATTGCAAGCGGGTGCTTCGGTTAAAGGTGAATTTGAAAAACGCCTTAAAGGTGTTATCGATGCCATTAAGGACTCGCCAAAGCCAATCATTCTATTTATCGATGAAGCGCATACACTTATCGGTTCAGGTAACCAAGAAGGTGGTAGCGATGCCGCTAACCTTCTCAAGCCTGCGCTAGCACGTGGTGAGCTAAGCACTGTTGCCGCCACAACTTGGAAAGAATACAAAAAATACTTTGAAAAAGATCCTGCGCTAACTCGCCGATTCCAGCTCGTAAAACTCGATGAGCCTAGTATCGAACAGGCCGTTGATATTTTACGTGGTCTAAATGGTGTGTATGAGAAAGCGCACAATGTATTAATCACTGATGACGCTTTGAAAGCAGCGGCGGAACTGTCTGCTCGCTACATTTCAGGGCGTCAACTTCCGGATAAAGCGATTGATGTACTCGATACTGCCTGTGCACGTATTGCGATCAACATGACAACACCGCCTAAACGTTTAGCGATGCTAGAAACACTTTGTCACCAGCGCCAGCTTGAAATTGATATGTTGGAGCGTGCCCAGTACCTTGGGCAGACTGTAGATGCAGAGCGCCTTGATGTTCTTCGCACGCAAGAAATGGTAGATGAAGCAGAAAAAGCTGAACTCACAGAAAGCTGGCAGCACCAAAAAGAACTGGTGGAATCGATCATCGAGTTACGTGCTGAACTCATGTCCTTGAGCAAAGCAGAGGAACAAGACGCGGAAAAAAGCGAGCAGGTTTACACTGAGCTGCAAGAGAAATACGGTGAACTGGACGCGATTGCACATGAGCAACGTTTGATGTATCCCCAAGTTGATTCAGACCAAATCGCAGAGGTCATCGCCGATTGGACTGGTGTGCCGGTTGATCAGATGAATACCAATGAGCTGAACAAGATCACTCACCTTACAGCGACACTAGGAGAGGCGATCAAAGGGCAAGATATCGCAATTGAGCGCATTCATCGCCACTTGCTAACCGCTCGTGCTGATTTACGTCGCCCTGGCAGACCAAAAGGCGCTTTCTTACTTGTTGGTCCAAGTGGTGTTGGTAAAACAGAAACTGTTGTTCAGCTAGCCGAGCAGTTATATGGTGGTAAGCAGTTCTTAACAACGATCAATATGTCGGAGTATCAAGAGAAACACACAGTATCTCGCCTAATTGGTTCACCTCCAGGTTACGTTGGTTACGGTGAAGGTGGTGTATTAACCGAAGCCATCCGTAAAATGCCTTACTCAGTTGTCCTTTTGGATGAAGTAGAAAAAGCACACCCAGAAGTATTGAACATCTTCTATCAAGGCTTTGATAAAGGTGAACTTGCCGATGGTGAAGGCCGCTTGATCGACTGTCAAAATATCGTGTTTTTCCTAACCTCTAACCTTGGTTACCAAACCATAGTGGATTACGCAGAAGACAAAGAAAAACTCGATGATGCGCTATATCCAGAACTGGCAGCATTCTTCAAGCCTGCACTATTAGCTCGTATGGAAGTGATTCCTTACCTTCCGTTAGGTAAAGAAGTACTTGATCAAATTGTTCGCGGCAAGCTAACACGCCTAGAGAAGCTATTTAAGTCTCGCTACAACGCAGAGATGGAAATAGGTGAAGGTCTAATTGACGAAATTCTAAGCCGAGCAACTCGTAGCGAAAATGGTGCTCGTATGCTTGAGGCCATCATCGAAGGTCAGCTATTACCACCAGTATCGCTTGCTCTCCTTAACAAGTTAGCCGAAAGAGAGCCGATTCATCGCATTCGCCTTGCCGCATCGGATGGCGAGTTTATTGGGGAGGTAGAGTAACCATGAGTCAATGGTTGGCGTTTGCTACCGAATTGGTGGGGATAAGAAAACCCCACCTGCTCGCGTTGCGTTTTGTCGATTTGCTTAATAAAGGCATGAAACTAAGGGACAGTTTTTTATTGTTACCGTCGTCAGATGGTCGCAATTTGGTTCCGCATGACTCTCAGCGCCAATACGCATGGTCAGTAACTGATTTCGATGCCCCATTTGCACATGTTCTGCAATCACTTAAAACGATGCACCTTACCGCAGAAGACTTGATTTTCTGGCGTTCAAACCGTGCGTTCTCTGAACTGGTCGAGAACGTTGGAATGTTTGATTCAGTTTGTGTGCAGCCTTTACCAATGGGTGATAGACAAGTCCATTCGATACTGCTGATGATTGGAGAAAACCACACGGTCTCAAACGTACTTAAAGACACGGGCTTCATAAAGTTTGTTGATGTGTTTGCGCAGCAATGGAAATTGCTCACGGAAATGGAACGTGAAGAGCAAACTCGTATGGAAATGAAAGAGTCGCTTTATGATATACAACGCGACTCAGCGCAACGAATGATGGCAAATAGCTTGGCAACCACGTTAATCGGGGAAAGTGCGGCAATGCAAAAGTTGAGAGAGCAGATAGTATCTGCAGCAAACTCTCAGCTTTCCATTATGGTTCAAGGTGAAACAGGGACAGGGAAAGAACTTGTTGCTGCCGCTGTTCATGAGCTTTCATCTCGTCAGTCTGCACCAATGGTCGCTGTTAACTGTGCCGCCATCCCTGAACATCTCCTAGAGAGTGAGTTGTTTGGTTACTGTAAAGGTGCATTCTCCGGTGCAGATACCGATAAGCAAGGTCTCATCGCACAAGCAGACGGAGGCACATTATTTCTTGATGAAATTGGTGACATGCCCCTGACGCTTCAAGCAAAGTTACTTCGCGTGCTCGAAACTCGAACATTTCGCCCTCTTGGGGGAAAGCAAGAGCAGAGCTCCGATTTTCGATTGGTTTCAGCAACACATGTCAATTTGATTGAACAGGTAAGAAAGAAAACCTTCCGACAAGACTTGTATTATCGACTGTTTCAATATCCGATTTCATTGCCTAACTTGTCAGTTCGATTAGACGATTTGGCTTTGCTATGTAGTCACTTTGTACGCATGTTTAACCAGCAACACGGCACAAGTATTCGTGGGCTCAACTATCGAGCACTGGACTGTTTAAAACAGTATGATTTTCCGGGCAATGTCCGTGAGCTAAAGCATCTGGTGGAGTTTGGTTGTGCACAAACACTAGATGGAACAGAAATCGAAGCGGGTTGCTTTGTTCACCGTTTAAACTTAATGCGTAATCTTGACCCCGTTGCTGAATCGGACTCTGCCTCCGTTTCGGAGCAAGTACTTTCTAGTGAAGAACAAAGTTATACGCCTAACTTTGCGGTTATTGATGACTTGAAGCAAGCCATCAACGACTTTGAAGCCACCGTTATTACCGAAAGGTTAACGCGTTTCTCTGGTGATCGTGCCAAGGCAGCAAAAAGCCTAGGCATTCCAAAACGGACGCTGGCGTACAAGTGTCAAAAACTGGAGATCAAAGCATGAAACAGTGCCTTGTAGCAGTGATTGTTGCATCCAGTTGCCTTAGCGTTAGCTCGGACAGTTTCGCTAATCAAACCGAGACATTGGTAGAGCAGGCAAATCAGTGCCGAGAAATACCAGCGCGCCTAGACCGCCTTGCATGTTTTGACGGTGTCTTCGCGACGCCATTAGAAGAGCATGCTACCCCCGTTGCTGATAACCCTTACCCTTCTGAGTGGAATCGGGCGATCGAGGCTCGTGATGGTCTAGAGCCCGGAGAGGGGTGGGCCTTAGTTGTTGAAGGTGAAGGCAAAGATGGGAGTGCTTGGGTCGCTTTACCTGCTCAAAATACCACGTTTGAAGAGCAAGACGCGCCAGTGCTTCTGCTCAGTTGCATCAACAACTTGAGCCGTGTTGAATTAGCGTTGCCTCAAGAAGCAGCCGATGCTCGTATCCAAGTTTCTGTTCGTGGATCGATGCAATATTGGCGTAGTGATGATTATGGCGTGTTGTTTTCGTCAGCGCGGGGGTTACCTGCAATCGACATGATGAAGCGCATTGGGAATGACTCATATCTGACGCTGCGCTCCAATTCAGATCTCGCTGATGGCCTTCAGTTTAACACTCGCGACTTAAAACATGGCCTTCGAGCTTTACGCGAACGTTGTGGTTGGTAGGAGGACAAATGGAAATTACTGAATACCGCCAATGTATCGCTAAACCGATCAGTAATGATAGCCCGGTAGGCGAACGACTTGTCGATCATCCCCTTTTTGACTTTGTCGAAGATCAGATGATGAAAGTTGGCTCGCTTGCACATGCATCGGTCCAGTGGGATGAAGTGGAGCACAGCACGCTGAAGCTTCTTGGAGAGCAGAGCAAAGATATTAAACTGCTCGTTTATTTACTCCAGTGTTTACACAATCAAGTCACGCCAATGCGCCTTATTACATCGTTTGAAGTAATGGGGGAGTTTATAAGTCACTATTGGAACGAGAGCTTTCCAGCACCGGGACCAAGGGGGAACTTGCCAAGGAGAAAGTTCTTCAGCCAAATGGCCCAACGCTTTACTTTAGTGATTGATAAGTTTGACTTCTCCACGTTAGACGAAACAGATCGCCAAGCGTTACAAAAAGCCGTAGCAGAATGGCAAGAGGCGATTGAGAAACTGGAACTTACCTCAGAGCTAGTCGACTCTGTCGTGGTTCGAGTGAAAGGCGAGCTTTCTCGTGCTGAAGAAAGCCAACGAGTAACGGAACAAAGTGCGCAGAGTGAGGCGAAAACCGAGCAAGTTGCACCGGCATCTGTCACTCCATCATCTTCTAGTGTTGTGGTGGATCACTCAAGCGATAAAGCGGCTAAACAAACACTGTTGAAAGTGGCTGATTTCCTTTCCGAACAGGATTACGGAATTGCGCTGGCGATTCGACTTAGGCGTTTCGCCGTATGGGGCAGTATTTCTTCATTACCAGATCATAAACAAGATGGCGAAACCATGCTTCGTGGGATGCAGGTTGATCGAGTAAAAGACTATCAAGATCAGCTTCGTCACCCAGACCTTGCTCTATGGCGAAAAGTAGAACAAAGCCTGACGCTTGCTCCCTATTGGTTTGAGGGTCAACTCATGAGCCATACCATTGCCAAACAGCTAGGTAAAGAAGACTGGTGCAAAGCCATAGTGGAAGAAACGCAAAACTTTCTCAATCGCATGCCTTCTTTATTCGAACTGAAGTTTAAAGGTGGTGAACCATTCGTTTCAGAAAGTGTGAAAGAGTGGTTAATCAACGTTGGTCAAGCTGACGGTTCATCAGGTCAGTCTGTTGGGGGAGATTGGCAGGAAAAACGTAAAGAAGCGTTTCAATTGGCAAAAGAAGGTGGCATCGCCGTCGCGCTTTCCATGTTGAATGATGGCCTAGTCAGCGCTGTCGAGCCAAGAGACCAGTTTTATTGGCGACTTTTGGCGGCTGATCTAATGCGCACCAACCATCTCGATGCAATGGCAAAAGAACAATACCAAACACTCAATAGTCAGATCGAAAATCTCACCGTTCCTGACTGGGAGCCGAGTTTGGTTGAACAAATACAAAGATATACAACGTCAGAGTAAACAAGGACACAATTCATGTGGAAATTTATTGTCGGAATAGTAAAACGGCTTAAACCTGGGCTTGCTGCGGCAATGCCTATTTTGCTATTCACAACGTTCATATTGTTGAACGTTGCCATTTGGTGGGCAGGACCATGGTTAGTTATTGCGGAGCAAAGGCCGCTGGAGTCCATTACGGCTCGTGCTGTTGCTAGTAGCTTGTTTACTCTGGGCGCATTAGCGATTTGGGGCGTCTGGCAGTGGCGTAAATTACAAGGATTTAAAGCGGAGCAAGTACGCGAAGAGAAACTGCGTCAAGATCCAATCAAAGTCTATGAAGAACGCCAAGAAGTTGAGCTGAATCAGGTCATGGTGAACATGAAACAAAGCCTGAACAAGCACAACTACTTGTATGCATTACCTTGGTACCTTGTCCTCGGGTTAGAGAATGCTGGCAAAACAAGCTTGATCAACCGTTCGGGTCAAAATTTCGTATTCTCATCAGTAATGCGTGCTTCGGGCCAGAAAAGCGAAAACCCTTACTCATTTGATTGGTGGGTAGGGGATGAATCGGTTTTGATCGACCCTGACGGAGAGTTGCTAACACAAGGTAACCGAAGCGAAGAAAACAACGGTGAGATGGAGCGTCGACTGTGGTTACACTTTGTTAATTGGTTAGAGCGTACGCGTAGTCGTCGACCGCTTAATGGTATTGTATTGGCATTAGATGTTTCGCATTTGGCGACCGCAACCGCATCAGAGCGTAAAGCATATGCAAATTTGTTGCGTGCCCGCTTACGTGAATTGATGGAGACATTATCGACTCGTTTACCAGTGTACATCTCACTAACAAAACTCGATTTACTATACGGCTTTGAACCTTTCTTCAAGCATTACACAAAAGCGCAGCGAGAAGAGGTGCTCGGTTTTACTTTTTCAATGGATTCCGTTGATAACCTAGACTCTTGGTTGGAAGAATTTGTCTCTGAATACACGCAATTCGTTGAACGTATTAACGACATGTTGCCTCATACCGTATCTGCGCCAATGACATTGGAAGAGCGTAATGCTATTTACAGCTTTACCCGCCAGATCGCAGGCTTAAAAGACATACTAGAGCTCTTCTTCCAAGAAGCATTGGCAAGTGACCAGTTCTCTACCTCTGCTCTGGTTCGTGGTGCTTACTTTACGTCCGTGTATCAGCAAGGTGTCCCAAGCAATGCATTTGATGATGCAGCCTCGCGTCGTTACGGTTTATCCCATGCGATCAACACCGCGCAGAGAGCAAAAAACTCCACGGTATACTTCACTGAGAAACTGTTCACCCACATAATTTATCCAGAAGCTGGCTTGGCATCCGACAACTTCCGTGTGGCGAGAAACAAACGTCGTCTGCTTATGCTTTCTTTCGTTGCGTGTTCTATTGCGACGGTACTGCTAGTCGGTAACTGGCACCGTAACTACATGAGTAACGTTCAGCATGCGGATAAAGTGCTAGCCAAAGTTAACCAATATAAAGAGCAGTTTAGTGGTAACAAGAGTCTGAAATCGCAACAAAATGTTCTAGATCCTCTTAATCAGATCCGTGAAGCCACACTTGAATTTGGTTTCTTCCGAGAAAAGCCTAAGTACATATCAGACTTTGGATTGTACCAAGGCCATACCATCGGTCCGAAAGTTGAGGAAACGTACCTAAATTTACTAGAGACTCGTTTACTGCCACTGTTGATGGCCGATGTTGTTGTAGATCTAAACCAAGCTCAAACCGACGAAGAGAAGTTGGCAGTACTTAGAGTCTATCGAATGCTAGTTGACAAGAGTGGTCGCTACCAAGATTACGTTCTGGACTACTTTGCCAAGTACTGGCAACAAGAGTTTTCAGGTCAGCGTAAAATTCAAGAAGATTTGCTAGGGCACCTAGAATACGCAATGCGCCATACTGACTTAGAGGCAGATCGCCTAAATGGTGACAAAGATGCTGAGTCGGTGATGAAGCCTTACGATAGAGTGATCGCACGAGCACAAACCGAGCTAAGCACAATGCCAAACGACCAGCGTGTTTACCGAAACTTGAAACTAAGTGCTCAGACGCTACTAGGCCCAGCAGTCAACTTAAGAAGTCTTGTTGGCCCAGTGTTTGACGTGGTTTTTGAAGAACGCGTGATGAACAGTGAGAGCCTTTACATTCCGCAAATGCTGACGAAACGAGGCTTTGAAGATTTCTTCATGCCACAGTCTGAGTCGGTCTCAGAGTTGGCGCTGATTGACAGTTGGGTATTGGGGCAAACCAAAACCGCGCAATTTAGTGAAGCCGACAAACAAGCGCTTAGAGATAAGATTCGCAGCTTGTACGTAGCCGATTACACAAACACATGGCGTGCAGCGCTGAATGAAATTGATGTGAAGTATTTCAATGACATCAACGACGCAGTTATGGTGTTAGAAAATCTCACCAGCAACCTTGAACCGATGCAGCGTCTATTGCGTACGCTGGACAATAACACCCAACTCTTTACCACGTTACCAGCAGATGACGCAGCACAGAATGAGTTGTTGAAGAGTCCAAAATACAAAGTCGCATCCATGATCGAGACACCGTTTGCGGATCTTAACGGGATGCTCACTCAAGTGGATGGTCAGCCAGCATACATCAACGAAGTTCTGGCTTCCGTTGATGAGCTTAAGAGCTACTTAACGGCTATTAAAGATGCGCCAGATGTCGGAATGGCAGCCCTTGATGCTACCAAAGCACGAGTTAAGTTAATTAACGCAGACCCAATCTATACGTTGAAGCGAATCTCATCTGGTTTGCCTAAACCGATGGACAGCATGTTTGCGAAATTGGCAGATGAAAGTTGGTACGTTGTGAAGCAAGAGGCGATTAAGCACTTGGAAGTTCGCTGGACAGAAGATGTGTATGCGCCATTCCAGAGCAAACTGGCAGGGCGCTATCCATTTACGCAAGGTTCTAAGAAAGACGCGTCGCTACAAGATTTCGAATCTTTCTTTGCTCCTAACGGCACGCTGGATAGCTTTTACAACAACCAACTGAAAATGTTTATTGAAGAAAACATTACAGTGACAGCCGATGATTCTGCTCAATCGATCATTCGTAAAGAAGTGCTGGATCAAATCCAACAAGCCCAGAAAATTCGTGAAGCATTCTTCAACAGAAAAGGCATATTGGATGTGAACTTCTCGGTAGAACCGATGAGCCTAACCAACAATAAGCGTCGCAGTTTACTTAATGTTGACGGGCAATTCCTTGCTTACAGTCACGGCCCGCGTGAAAGCGTAGAGCTGATCTGGCCTAACACACTGAGAGACTCTGCTGTATCGAAAGTGACTTTGATTCCAACCAAATCAAACATGTCACCTCGCAGTGTTCAGCTTCAAGGTCCGTGGGCGTTCTTCCGTCTGCTAGACAAAGCGTCGGTTGTTTCAGCAAGCCCAACCTCAGTCGACTTTAAGTTCGATGTTGATGGTGGTGAGATGATCTACCGCGTTAACTCAGAGGCAGATGCTAACCCATTCACTGAGCGTTTATTCAAATCGTTCAAGTTGTCTAAAACACTTTACTAACCCAAAGAGCCAAAGCGAGTGATTCGCTCTGGCCTTTTCAGGACGATATCTACAATGTCCAATGTGATTTATATTGATAATGCGTTTTTTCGACTAACTCAGGATTCGGACTCAATTCGAGTCTTAGAGCCTTACATCCGAGTAAGAGAAGAAATCAACCGTCGCTTTAACCCAATTGCTGGTGGCAGTGATTGGGAGGCAGTTAAAGAAAACTGTGAAGTGCTAGCACGTGGCCCTGGGATTGATTTTATGATGTGCGGCTACTACACAGTGGCATGTCTAAAGACTCAAGGCTTGACTGGCTTCGCTACGGGTTTAGAGCTATTAAGCAGTAGTCTAGCGAATCAGAGTAGCGGTGATACCAAAACAGCCAAAATGCGTAAAGAGCTTCTCGATTGGGTCAACGGGCGTGTTGTACAAGAGCTGAAAGCGTTGAAACCGGATCACGGTACTCTCCGTGAACTGTATCGAGCAGAGCGATTTTGCGATCGTTTACACCAGTTAGTTGAGAAGCAAAGTACCGATTATAAAGTCGATTTTGAAGGAGTGGGGTTCGCGCTTTTTGAACATATTGACCGCATAGAAACCCAATACCACAATTTGCTGAAGAAACAGGAGCGAAGTGAACCACCGAAGCTAAAGTTCTGGCAAAAAGGACTCGGCATGTCGACGATAGCGGTTTGTGCTGTCGTTGTGGGTGTATTGGCCGGGTGGAAAGGTTGGCCATGGTACCACTCTACACCTTATGGGCAGCCTCAGCTTATTAGCAAAATAAATGATACGCAGCAGGCTAAGTTGTTTGTTGAGCAGTCTTCCGACAAGCAACGAGCACGTTGGCAAAAAGATCTTGTTCCATTATATGGCGAAGCACTAGAGCACGACATGTTGGAATCATTCTCCGATTCCAAACGACAAGCGATGGCTCATGTTCAACTGCTTAAAACGCTATATCCTCAAGATGACAAAACAACACAGCTCGACGCAATGTTTTCAGAGCAGCAGAAAGTAGCACTAGAACAAACCGAGTTATTTGTTGCTAAGTTCAGTGACATTCGAACCAAGATGGCTAACATCTCCTTACTAGCGAAGCGTGGAAAATGGCGAGACTTACAAAAGCAAACCAAATCCTTGGAGGCCTTTGCCATTAGCTTATCTCCAATCTACGGGCGTGTGGATTATGTTCAAGAACTCATAAAAAACGGTGAGCTAGAAACCGCTGAAAAAGAGTTTGATATTCTTAAAGATCGGCTAAACAACCTTAGCTGGAAGATCGCTGTATTAGAACAGGAAATTGATAGTTCCGGCAGTATCACTCAATAGGACGAATTGATTATATTTTTATAGCGAACCAATTAGGTTCGCTATTTATTATATTAAAAGCACGTGAATGCTGATTATGGGAAAGGAAAATTCCTCTACAGAAAAGCAGGGTGCTCAAATATATGGAAAAAGTAATGAACTTTAAATTTCAATGGTCTGAAACAATGGACACTAGGTTTGAGCGGTTTCAACGACGTATGGGGGCAGCTTTTGTATCCCAAGAAGTGCCATTACAAGCCTTAGAGCATTACGAAGGTATCTTACCAACTAATTTATTGGCCTATTGGGAGCGCCATGGCTGGTGTGGGTATAACAACGGTTTGTATTGGACGGTAAATCCCAACGACTACCGAGACATTATTGAACGCCTATGTGCGCTTAGTCAGTTAGATGACCCGTCGGAAACCTATGTGATAGCCAGAGGGGCGTTTGGGAATCTGGAAATCTGGAACAGTAAGCGCGGTAATGTAATGTCTTATTATCCGGTGATAGGGCTACTGCATCAGTGGCACGCCGAAGAAATGCCAGAGCAAAGTGAAGAAGAGTTGGAATTAGATATGGCTCTTTTTTTTGAAAGCGCTTCAAGTTACAGACATGAACAAGTAGATGAATATGAAGAACCTCTGTTTGAACGTGCTTTAGACAAACTCGGCCCTTTGGCGGAAAACGAAATGTATGCGTTTGTTCCAGCGACTTGTTTAGGTGGAAAGTGGCTGCTGGAAAATCTGCAAAAAGTGGATATCACCCCCCCCACCTAGAAATGTTAATGGATCTGGAAGAGCCGAGTATTAATATCATGCGCTAGTTTCATTACTTGGATAAATAGACGACAAGTTAAATCCGTTCATCGGTTAAAGGGCTGGCAACAATTCATTCAACGTGCTTTGAAAAGAGAATGCAACGCCTTAGCTAAATAGAGAACAACACTATGCCAAGAGCGAGCTTAGAATTCGCCGCAACATTATACCAAGAGCAGAACGAACTATTAGAAAGCATGCGGGATGATAATGATAGTGTGCTTGATGCCATTTATGATGCGCAAAAGCGCTATGATGATTATGTTCGAAAATTATCAACTCAGCCAGAAGTCGTAGCGGCGGTGCCTAGTTTTGTAAACGACCGTTACAATACTTATTTTCAAGCGGCTGCGTGGCATGTGGTGTATTTGTCTCAAAATACCGACGTACTTGATCAGATGTTTATGCTCGAATATGCCCCCAGAGATGCGCCTAGGTGGACAGACCATAGAAGCTTTCATTTTTTGGAAGACAAAGAAGCCGATTTTATTATTAATTACTTGAAAACCAAGGGTGAAAAACTTTGGCTGCATAGTGTGAGTAACTATATTTCACGCAACCGCCGAGCCGAACATTTAGAGCTGTTTGTGCGTGAAGGGCAGTTTCGTTTCCCAGGGAGCTTTTGGACCGTTGTTGGCTATTTCAACACCCCTCAATCGGTGCAACTAATTAAAGAACTGGAGCGAATGAGTGGGAAAGAGACTTTTACTCGTCAGTTACTGTTACTGCAACAGCCTGAAGTTTGGGAGCGAGTCAGGACGCGAGAGGAGATCGAAAGTGACTTTGGCGATACCCTAGCGCGATATGGTACGCCTGATGATTTGGACTTGTTTACACAGTTTATTGATGCCACTCCCGTAGGCCTTAGGTTCCCTTATTTAGATACCATAGTGTCTTTTGGTAATTTACGTGCCTTAACTTGGTTGTTCAATCAGCTCAAGCACTCGGATGCGGTCTATCGTGCAATTTGCTTTCAAAAAATGTGTGAGTTTTTTCCTGAAGAGTTGGATGATGATCCTGACTTTGAAGACATTTTAGAAGTGTATGAGGACACCCTGTCGCTTGAGGGTGAAGAGGAAGAAGAGTGGGAAGATCGAGTCCCAGAGCCAGCGTATCTTCAATCGTTATGGGTTGACGTTCAAAGTAACGTGTTAGCCATCAGAGACATCAATAAGCGCTATGATGGAGCAGGGGAGCGCGATCATGAATTTGACTTACTCTATATTCTTCGCACTAACCGCTACAATGGGATACGAAGTCGATTAAATAGTTTGTTTAACCAGCTAATTATTTACACGGGACAATATTTTCCATTCGATTGTGATGCCTATATGGAAAAGCAGGATGCTCAAATAGATGTATGGGAAAAGTACCTCGTAGAAAACAGAGAAAAATACTTGCCAGGGCGTTGGGTTCGTTGGGGGGGGAATACATTGACTAGCGTATTAAAAATAAGCGGATGAATTCGTTACCTGTGAATATATGGAAAAAATAATGGGCAGTCAGTTTGAGCGCTTTCAACGACGTATGGGGACAGCTTTTGTTTTCCAGAAGTACCATTAATCGCTTTAGAGCATTAATTCCTTCAACGTGCTTTGAAAAGAGAATGCCACGCCTTAGCTAAATAGAGAGCTAACACTATGCCAAGAGCGAGCTTAGAATTCGCCGCAACTTTATACCAAGAGCAGAACGAACTATTAGAAAGCATGCACGATGACGATGATAGTGTGCTTGATGCCATTTATGATGCGCAAAAGCGTTATGATGATTATGTACGAAAATTATCCACTCAGCCAGAAATCGTGGCGGCGGTGCCTAGTTTTGTAAACGACCGATACAACAGATATTTTCAAGCGGCAGCATGGCATGTGGTTTATTTGTCTCAAAATACAGACGTTCTTGATAAGATGTTTATGCTCGAATACGCCCCCGGAGATGCGCCTAGGTGGACAGACCATAGAAGCTTTCATTTTTTGGAAGACAAAGAAGCGGACTTTATTATTAATTATCTGAAAACGAAGGTGGAAAAAAAAGATTGGCAAACGACTGTGAGTAACTACATCTCACGTAATCGCCGAGCCGAACATTTAGATCTGTTTGTACGTGAAGGGCAATATCGTTTCCCACGTAGTTTTTGGGGGGGGTAGGTAGCTATTTTCATACCGCTCAATCGGTACAACTCATCAAAGAGTTGGATCAAGAGTCTGAGACAGGTACATACATTCGTGACCTACTGTTATTGCAACAACCTGAAGTTTGGGAGCGAGTCAGGACGCGAGAGGAGATAGAAAGTGACTTTGGCGATACCCTCGCGCGATATGGTACGCCCGATGATTTGGACTTGTTTACACAGTTTATTGATGCCACTCCCGTAGGCCTTAGGTTCCCTTATTTAGATACAATTGTTTCTTTTGGTAATTTACGTGCCCTAACTTGGTTATTCAGTCAACTCAGACACTCGGATGCGGTCTATCGTGCAATTTGCTTCCAAAAAATGTGTGAGTTTTTTCCTGAAGAGCTGGATGATGACCCTGACTTTGAAGACATTTTAGAAGTGTATGAGGACACTCTGTCGCTTGAGGGTGAAGAGGAAGAAGAGTGGGAAGATCGAGTCCCAGAGCCAGCGTATCGTCAGTCGTTATGGGTTGATGTTCAAAGTAACGTGTTAGCCATCAGAGACATCAATAAGCGCTATGATGGAGCAGGAGAGCGTGATCATGAGTTTGACTTGCTCTATATTCTTCGTACCAATCGCTACGAAGGAATACGAAGTCGATTAGATACATTGTTTGATGATCTCATCATATACACGGGTCAATATTTTCCATTCGATTGTGATGCCTATATGGAAAAACAGGATGCTCAAATCGATGTGTGGGAAAAGTACCTCGTAGAAAACAGAGAAAAATACTTGCCAGGGCGTTGGGTTCGTTGGGGGGAATACATTGACTAGTTTATTAAAAATAAGCGGATGAATTCGTTACCTGTGAATATATGGAATAGATAATGAGCTTTAAATTTCATTGGTCTGCAAAAATGCAGCAAGCTTTCGAGGAGTTTGAGCATACAATGGGCGTGCATCGTGGTTTCCCCATCGTTTGCAGTACACCAGTCCCCCCCCTGAGGTTCTTGAACAATACGACGGAGTATTGCCTAAAAATCTGCTGACCTATTGGGAGCGTCATGGCTGGTGTGGGTATAACAACGGTTTGTATTGGACTGTAAACCCCAACGACTACCGAGACATTATTGAGCGCCTATCAGCAATCAGTCAGCTAGATGACCCGTCTGAGAATTTTGTGATAGCCAGAGGGGCGTTTGGGAATCTGGAAATCTGGAACAGTAAGCGCGGTAATGTGATGTCTTATTATCCGGTGATAGGGCTACTGCATCAGTGGCACGCCGAAGAAATGCCAGAGCAAAGTGAAGAAGAGTTGGAATTAGATATGGCTCTTTTTTTTGAAAGCGCTTCAAGTTACAGACATGACCAAGTAGACGAATATGAAGAACCTCTGTTTGAACGGGCTTTAGAAAAACTCGGCCCTTTGGCGGAAAATGAAATGTATGCGTTTGTTCCAGCGACTTGTTTAGATGGAAAGTGGCTTTTGGAAAATCTGCAAAAAGTGGATATCACCACCCACCTAGAAATGTTAATGGATCTGGAAGAGCCGAGTATTGATATTCTGCGCTAGTCTCATTACTTAGGAAACAAGGGCAGCATTTGGCAGGTCGTGTTGCTCCTATTTTTCTCAATCACTTATCTCTCCTTTTTATTGTGGCTCCTAAGTGTGGTGGATTCTTTCCAATTCAGATGCATACCCATAAGGAGCGGAATTTTGTTTGCTGATGCCGACATAGAAGCAACGAGTTTAGAGGCAAGCAAATTTCTACTTGCCTTTGAGCAATAATTTACTCGCTCTGGGTAATTTATTACCTGTGATGAGTGTAATATCACTTTAAGTGACTGTATTTAAAGACTATAAATTTGGCATAACTCTTGATTAGTACTGACTGCATTCATATATGTTTTTGTTTTCAAACTAATTAAGGATTAAGTAATGCCAACTCCATGTTATATCTCAATTGAAGGTCAAACTCAGGGTCTAATCACTGCTGGTGCATGTACAGCAGATTCAATCGGTGACTCATTTGTTGAAGGTCATGAAGATGAGATGCTAGTACAACAGTTCGACCACAACGTTACTGTTCCAACTGACCCACAATCTGGCCAACCTTCAGGTCAACGTGTTCACAAACCATTTAAGTTCACGGTATGTCTAAACAAAGCGGTACCGCTGCTATACAACGCATTGGCATCAGGCGAGAAAATGACAACCGTAGAACTAAAATGGTACCGCACCTCTATTGAAGGTAAGCAAGAAAACTTCTTCACAACCAAGCTAGAGAACGCGTCTATCGTCGATATCCACTGTGAAATGCCTCACTGTCAAGATCCGGCGAAATACGACTTCACTCAAAACGTAACAGTATCGCTTTCTTACCGCAAAATTACGTGGGATCACGTAAACGCGGGTACGTCTGGCTCTGACGACTGGCGTAAACCAATCGAGGCGTAATCCTCGTCTGTTCATCAATATTAATTTGATGTTCAGTCAGACCGGTGTGGGTGGCAACACCCACACTGGTCTTTGTTTCTCATATTAAGAAGGCACAGTTGATGGCAAAGTTAACATTCACCCTAACCGTTGAAGGATTACCAGAAGAGACATTTGTGGTTACTGGTTATCAAGGTAAAGAATCGCTATCGGATTCGAGCTTTGGCGTATCTCAGGCTTGTTATGGTTTTCGCTATAACATTGAATTGGCAAGCCGACAATCCGGTATAACCGCTCAACAGGTCGTGGATAAAACCGCCCAACTGACCATGAAACGTAATGGCGAACCCGTTCAATTTGTGAATGGTATTATTCGTCAGTTTTCTCAAGGTGACATTGGTCATCATCATACCGTTTATTCTCTAGTTTTAGTGCCCGCCCTTGAGCGTCTATCCTTACGTCAAAACAGTCGAATTTTCCAGTTAAAGACGGTTCAAGACATCATTAGCCAAATACTGGGAGAGATGGGCGTAGCGGATTTTAGTTTTGCACTAAAAAGATCCCTTTCTCAACGTGAATTCTGCGTTCAATATCGTGAAACAGACTTAGAGTTTGTACATCGCCTAGCAGCAGAAGAGGGGATTACCTATTACATTGAACAAGCCGATGGCAAACATACGGTTGTGTTCTTTGACGACAGCGCTTTGATCAGCAAGTATGGCGCGCCTGTATTACACAATGGCTTGGCAGGCGGACAATCGGGTGACCCCTTTGTTTCCCAATTTAAAATTGAACATCAAAGCGAGCCAAGTCACCTCACTTTCAAAGATTACAGCTTCAAAAAGCCAAGCTATGGTTTTTTGCAAGAGCAGCAAGGTGCAGACCTTAGCTTTCAACAAAGCAGCTACGAACATTACGACTTTCCGGGACGATACAAAGATGATGGCTCTGGTATCGCCTTTAGCCAACTTCGTCTCGAATACTTACGCCGAGAATCAAACCTAGGGCATGGTAAAAGTAACCACCATGCACTCCAAGCTGGGGTTAAATTTGATTTAAGTGAAAACCTAGAAGCGAGCGCAAACCGCGATTGGATTGTGGTTGCGGTGACGCATCAAGGTACCCAACCTCAAGCGCTAGAAGAAGATGGTGGCCACGGAGCAACCACGTATTCGAATCAATTTACCGTTATCCCCGCAAACAAGACGTGGCGAGCGAAGCCTCAACCGAAACCGCAAGTTGATGGCCCAATGATAGCGAAAGTAGTCGGCCCCGCAGGTGAAGAGATCTACTGTGACGAACATGGTCGGGTAAAAGTGCATTTCCCATGGGATAGAGAAAGCGAACAAAACGAGCATAGTTCATGCTGGGTGCGCGTATCTCAGGGTTGGGCAGGGGCTCAATATGGTTTCATGGCTGTGCCACGTATTGGTCATGAAGTTATCGTCTCATTCTTACATGGCGATCCAGATCAGCCGATCATCACAGGCCGCACTTATCATGCGACAAATGTGACGCCGTATATGTTACCAAACCATAAAACTCGGACCGTAATAAAAACCCAAACCCATCAGGGAGAAGGTTCTAATGAAATCCGATTTGAAGATCAGGCCAGCATTGAGCAGATTTTCATTCACGCGCAAAAAGACCAAGACATCATTACCGAGAACAATCATCGAGAGCTTGTGGGTGTAGACCGACACTTGAGAGTAGGTCGAAACTGGTTGCAAATGATCACTGAAAACGTCAATCGAATGGTTGGCAAAAATGTGATTGAAGAATTTGGTCAAGATCATCAGATCAAAATTGGCAGAGATGTCATTAAGCAGATTCTAGGCAAGATAAGTCAGCACGTTGTAGGCGGAATTATCTCTAAGATTGATGGAAGTACAGTCACTCAAATTGGCGCATCTGAAGAAAAAGAGATTGGTGCCAACCAACGTGTGAGTGTTGCAAACGAAAGTTACTTAAAAGCAACCAAAGTTGTACTAGAAGCTGGAGACTCCCTCACAATTAAGGGACCAGGTGGGTTCGTTAAAATTGATGGCGGTGGGGTAACTATTTCAGGAACCAAGGTCAAAATTAACGAAGGTGGTTCACCCGATACTGGTACAGCTCCTGCTATGATCAAGCCGCAAGACCCTGATAAACCTCAAGAACCTGATGGTCCGGATGAGAGGGGGTAATCATGCCGAGTGCAGCAAGGTTAGGTGACAGCGGTGGTGGTCACGGATGTTTCCCTGCCACGCCGATTATAGCGGGCAGTGGTGATGTATCTATTAATGGTAAACCAGCAGCTCGAAAAGGAGATGCGGTTCTACTCCACGCTTGTCCGTGTCCTTATAAGCCACATGGTGTCCATGGGCGTAGTATATCTGCTGGTTCGTCAAACGTTTCAATAAACGGAAAGCCAGCAGCTCGTGTCGGGGATGCTATTGATTGTGGTGGCTCTGTTGCATCAGGCTCGGGAAATGTATTCATTGGGGACACGCCATATCAGTCTCCAACACATGAATGTGGTGAAGGCGCAAGCGGGGAAAAAATTCCATTCTTGCGTATCCTACCGATGGCGACGCCAAAGCCCGCTTTTTGGGCGAAAGCGCCTTTCATACCCGAGCAATTTGCTGAGCTAGCAAAGCAGCAGGTGAAAACGCAACTGACAGAAGTTCAACCCGGCGCCTTGCCTCCTCTGGCTGAAGAGATTGTTAACTCGGTAAAAAACGGTGCGTCGAAAAAAGAAATGTTGGCGCTGCTAGAAGGTGAAACCACCAAGGCGATGCGACGTAAAGCACGAGAAGCCATTACAGAACAAGCGAGTGCTAAGGCCCCTGAGAAGGCAGAACGCTTTAGTAAAGATATGGATGCCGCTGAAAAAGCCATGCTTAGTGATCACATCTACACACTAGATAAACCAGTTGATGAACTAGATGATAGGCGCAAGCAACTAGCAGATGATTTTGATAACGACTCTGGTTGGTCGTTGGCGAGTGATGAAGATTTGGAAGAGCTCGGCATTAAGTCTTCAGATTTAGTCATTCCAGACAGTAATTTCCGTGCGCAGGTGTATGTACCGGAGCCTGAAGTATTTGGAGAGCAGGCGAATCCTGTATTGGTTTTTAGAGGCACTGAAGGGGGAAGCGATTGGACTCAAGCTAACCTACCTCAAGGCTTAAATAGAGACTCTGTATATTATAAACGAGCTGTCACTATTGGGAGCAAATTACAGCAATCAGCAGCTCCTATAGAGATAGCAGGGCATTCTCTTGGTGGAGGTTTATCTTCCGCTGCATCGAAAGCCAGTGGTTTCAAAACAACGACGTTCAACAGTGCTGGTTTGCATAGAAAAACAGTGGAGCGGTATGGTGTTCCGGAAGCGATGCAGGGGAGTGATGACAATATAACTCGTTACCGAATAGAGGGAGAGCTGCTTACTTTTCTTCAAGAAGATATACCTTTGGTTAGCCGTTTGGCGCCAGATGCAATCGGCAACACTACGCACACTATGCCAAAGCCTAAATCATTGACTGCGGCAGCAGTGGGAACCGGTGCCGCACTGGGGCTTGGGCTTGGGCCTGGCGGAGCGCTAGCTGGCTTTGCCGGTGTAAAAGGTAAAGAGAAGTTGGACCTACATGGTATGGATATGATGCGAGAAGCGATAGAAGAGCGTAAAGTCAGTGATTTACATTCCCTAGCGCAACAGGCCTAAGCAATGACACGCTATATTATTTTTTCACTTTTGGTAGTGCTATTACTACCTTTGACCACAAAAGCAGGAGTGCTCAAAATGTTTCGTAGTAAACCGTATCCAGAAGTGTTTTTTTCAGGTGATTTACTAACAGTTGCCGAAGCCATTAAGAAAAAGGATATTGAAAAAGCTAAGCAGTTGGCAGAAAAGCTACCGGACATTGATGCTCCGGGTACGGAAAACTACACGTTACTTGCTTTTGCGGTTGCAGATACCAATATTCCGGCTATCAAAATGTTGATGGCATTGGGGGCCGATCCTTCAACCGAACTAGGGTCGCAAGGGCAGAACGGCTCTGTCGCTTATTTGGCTATGTGGCGCAAAACTACAGAGGCACTTAAAGCTATGTTGGAAGCTGGAATGGATACAGAGATCCAAAGGGGTAGCAGTACCTTGATTTACGACGTACCTACTCTAGAAGAAAACGATTCTTTGAGGCTCTTGGTTGAGTTTGGCGCTGATGTAAACGCTCGGGATCGTCTTGGCCAAACTCCCATATTTAACTTTGTATTAACAAGTTTTGATGAAGCTATTTACCTTTTGGACAATGGTGCTGACCCCTTTGTAATGGATAAGTCTGGTGTGACCTTAGCTTATGCAGTACAGAATCGCTTAAATTACATAGATAGTAAGTCGGAAGCCCACCAAAAACTCCTTACCATCCAGCAGAAGATGATAGATCTTGGTGTGAAGTTTCCGGCACTAACCCCTTACGGCGAGCGTTTTCGTAATGACATCGTCTATTGCAAAGAGCCCAAGGGTTATCGACCGCGTTCAGAGTGTAAGGTTGAAGGGGTGAGTCGATTTGATAAACCTCAGTCCGAAGAATCCAAGTTGGCTGATGAAAAGATTCTACGCGAGCGCTATGGAATTAACGCAAAGCTGTAGCCCTCGAAGGTTCAGTAAAGTGCTAAAAGTTGCCTTATGGTTATTAGTTTTTGCACTGTGCTCTGTTCTTACCAGCAAGGTTGTGGATGCAATGTCGATAGTTGATAGTAAACCTTATCCTTCTGCCTTTTTCTCAGGTGAACTGTTACTTGTGGCACAGGCAATAAAAGAAAAAGAGCTCAAAAAAGCCAAGAAGTTAGCAGAAGCATTACCTGATATTGATGCGCCGGGCAAAGAGAATTTTACCCTGTTAGCTTTTGCCGTGGCTGATAACAATGTTCCAGCCATTAAAATGTTGATGACGTTAGGAGCTGATCCTTCTCACCAAATAGGTAAACACAAAGATAGAGGAACAATTGGTTCCTTTTCGATGTGGAATCGAAGCACGAAAGCGCTAAGAGCTCTGCTTGAGTCAGGGATGGACCCTGATCAAAGAGAAACTGATAGAACATTGATATATAAAGTTCCTGAACTTAGAGACAATGACTCGCTCAAGCTTCTCGTTGAGTTTGGTGCTGATGTAAATGCCAGAGATCGCTTAGGCCAAACGCCTTTATTTGATTTTATTAATGTTAGTTTCGATGAGGCGTTATATCTGTTGGACCATGGCGCGGATCCTTTTGTAATGGATAGATCAGGAATGACAACTGCTTATTCTGTTCAGGATGAGCTTAACAATATGGATAAGTCTACAGAAGCTTATCAAAAAGTGCTTACCATCCAACAGAAAATGACAGAGCTTGGTGTGACGTTTCCTGCACTCACTCCTTATGGCGAGCGTTTTCGTAATGACATCGTCTATTGCAAAGAGCCTAGGGGATATCGACCACGTTCAGAGTGTAAGGTTGAAGGAGTGAATCGATTTTTAACGCCTCAGTCCGAAGAATCCAAGTTGGCTGATGAAAAGATTTTACGCGAGCGCTATGGAATTAACGCAAAGCTGTAGCCCTCGAAGGTTCAGCAAAGTGCTAAAAGTTGCCTTATGGTTACTAGTTTTTGCACTGTGCTCTGTTTTTACCAGCAAGGTTGTGGATGCAATGTCGATAGTTGATAGTAAACCTTATCCTTCTGCCTTTTTCTCAGGTGAACTGTTACTTGTGGCACAGGCAATAAAAGAAAAAGAGATTAAAAAAGCCAAGAAGCTAGCAGAAGCATTACCTGATATTGATGCGCCGGGCAAAGAGAATTTTACCCTGTTAGCTTTTGCCGTGGCTGATAACAATGTTCCAGCCATTAAAATGTTGATGACGTTAGGGGCTGATCCTGCTCACCAAATAGGTAAACACAAAGATAGAGGGACAGTTGGTTCCTTTTCGATGTGGAATCGAAGCACGAAAGCGCTAAGAGCTCTGCTTGAGTCAGGGATGGACCCTGATCAAAGAGAAACTGATAGAACATTGATATATAAAGTTCCTGAACTTAGAGACAATGACTCGCTCAAGCTTCTCGTTGAGTTTGGTGCTGATGTAAATGCCAGAGATCGCTTAGGTCAAACTCCCCTCTTCAACTTTGTATTAGCGAGTTTTGATGAAGCTATTTACCTTTTGGACAATGGTGCTGACCCATTTGTAATGGACAAGGCTGGTGTGACATTGGCTTACTCAGTACAAAATCGCATAGAAAACATGTCTAGTGAGTTGGAAGTGTACCAAAAACTTCTTACCATCCAACAGAAAATGACAGAGTTTGGTGTGACGTTTCCTGCACTCACTCCTTATGGCGAGCGTTTTCGTAATGACATCGTCTATTGCAAAGAGCCTAGGGGATATCGATCTCGTGCAGAGTGTAAGGTTGAAGGAGTGAATCGATTTCTAAAGCCTCAATCTGAAGAATCTAAGTTGGCTGATGAAAAAATCTTAAGAGAGCGTTATGGCATTGACGTGCATCTGTAAACGTTGCTTAAAGGGTGTTGGTAAGTGGATAACTTAAAGTCGATTTTTGAAGTTCTCTCCGAAACGGAAGAGGGCACGCTGTATGTCATTTTCGATCAAGTGCAGCACCCTGAAGCGAATGAGTTTTGGCAAACGATGAGGCTGCGCTCTGATGTCGAGTGGTGTTACTTATGGCAAGACAGTCAGTATATGCAGTATCAAGATGCATCTCCGGTATTGATTACCATTGCTGATGGTAACCCTGGTGAAAGCTTATTGTATTGGTTGAACGACTATACCGAACATTATGAACGACTCGGAGTCGTTGGTCGCTATAACGGCTGCTTAAAACAAATTTATCAGCATTGGCGAAATTGGTTGTCTGTGCTTTATCCAGACGGGCAAGAAGCGTTATTACGTTTCTATGATCCGATGGTTATTGCCTCTTTTTACTCAGTCTTAACAGATATCCAAAAACAAGCTTTTAAAGGTGAACATTACCAGCTTTACACACCTTGTCTTAACGAGGATAAGCCACACCTCTGCGCAGTTATTAGTGGAGAAGTAGCGGGTGAGTCGACGGAAGAGCTAAACCAACAATCGATGACCTACCCAGTCAAGTTGACTCCTAGCCAGTACAGTCTGTTTTTCTATCCAGAGAGGTTGGACTCGCTGATTGATTCTCTGCATAACAAACTCGCACCGAATTATGCATGGTTGCTACCAAGAGAAAATGTCGCCATCCGATTCAACGAAGGGCTAGAGCTTGCAGCACAAAAGTACCCAGATACTGATGCTCTCGGAAGGGAAACTTTTGCCTTGTATCGGTTTTATTTGGGTGACAAGTTCGATGAACACCCAGATTTTTATGATTTGTTAGCCCATCACTCATTGAGAAATGCAATTGGCAAGTTTGACGAAAAATACCAAGGTCGCAGCGAAGAACTCATGAATTATCGAACAGAAGGTTGGCTAGGCATGGAAGGAAAAGCAGGTTTCGAGTCATGATGAATCAATGGCCAAATATTGCAGAAGTTTCGCGCCAAGAGTGGCAAGAGAGCGCAAAACAAAAAGGCTGGTGGCTTTTAGTCGATTCAGCCATAAATTCGGACGTGTTGAACTTTATCCCTGCACCTCAACCTCAAAGTCGATTGTACTGGGATGAAATGGGCGAAGTTCACGCCTCAATTTCACCTTACTTGATACCAATGCATTCCATTGACTGGCTAGATGAAAACATTACCCATAAGTCAAACTGGGGAATGGCAATTCAGATTAATGAAGCTTTTCATGATGAGACGTTAGACAGACAACAAGAGATATTGCTCAGTCATTTACGAACTTGGTCATTGGCGCAAGCTCCCGAGCAGGAAGTGGCGATACTGCGGATCAATGACTGGAGCATTTTCCATGTCTTGTGGAATGCGACAGCTGCGGAGAAACAGACCGAGTTAAAAGGACCAATCCAATCGCTCTGCTATTGGGAGGCCAAAGATGAATCAGCATTCATGAGTAACCTTACCGGAGACATGAATCCAGAGGTGCTTGTAAAAACGCCCATTCAACTTACGGATGAGCAATACCTTGGTTTGTCTAACTGGGCTGACCGACATCAACACCAAAAATATCGTGAGCACTTGCAGCAACATCATCAGGATACTCACAACTGGAGTGAGGATGAGTGGAAAGCATTTTTGTCGCAGCAAACCAAACAAGCAAGAGATTACGGGTTTGAGCAACCTAACGATGTGGTGCGTTATTTAAGTCTCTCTGTCGTAATGGGGAAAGATTTTATTGATACCTCTTGGGCAAAAGAAGTGCTGAGTAAGCCAAGCCACCAAGGTAAAAAAAGTCACATGGACCAGCTATTTGCTCAAGCATTGAAACAATTAAACGAGGAGTCGTCGACATCATGAGCCAGAATAAGCACACGGAGCTAATGAGTAGTGCGCAAGCCGCTGAGCTTAATTTCTCTACGGACAATGTCAAAGAAGGCAACTGCAAAGAGTGCAATTGTGAAGTATTTGTACGTTGTCATTATGACGACGATAGCCCGATAAAAGAAGCGCCTTATACCCTAGTTGACAGCAAGAAAGGCGAAACGACCGGGCAAACAGATGAAAACGGCTTACTAAAAGTTATCAATATGCCTTGTGGTGGCTATGAGTTGTTTTTGGGAGAAGGCACCGATGCTTATGAGCCAAAGGACGTACTGACAAATAACCCTGCTCTGCAAACTAACCCAGAATATGCCGCCATCACAGGTGAGTACTTTGCGCTTTATACTATTTTAAATAGAAAAGGTTACCTCACTTACGATGCAGACGACAGCGACGAAGATGAAGTTGACGTTGATGGTGTGGGTATCATGTCGATGTTTGGCGTTGCTCCAGACGGATATGAAGAAGCGTATAAGCGATTCTGGGAACTCCATGAAGAGATTAACGACGGGCCAACCTCGCTAAAAGAAGCCGTAAACCGTGCACATTGTGGCTTAGCGGGTGAAGTTGCAGGACAAGCGAAAGACAACGAAGCATTGATCTTATTCTGCGAAGTTGCGCTTGGCTTTGTGCCGGTAGTCGGGCAGGCGATGGATCTCTACGACCTTGGCGGCTGGGGCTGGAAAACTTATGAAGGTAAAAATCTTGATGAGTGGCACTGGGCGGAAGGTGCGCTTATTTCGTTGGGTTTTGTCCCAGGTTTGGGCGATGCCGGTAAAAAAATTGGTTTAACGATCCTGGATACGCTCAAAAAAGCCGATCCGGGTGTTATACAGCTAGCGATAAAAAAAATTCGCAGCCTGTCAAACGGTAACATTGTTAAGTACTTAATGAGTTTTGGCGACAAGCTCGATGAGGTGGCTGCTGAAGCGGATGTCCTGCTTAACAACATCATTAACGGTTTGACCAAAGTTCTTAAGGATTCAGCGAATAGCAACTGGATTGTTTTAATGATGAAAAGCGAGTTTGCGTTCTTCATTAAAGCGATGAAGGATTTAAAGAAAAAGATCAAAAAGTCCATCGATTGGATGCGTGGCAAAATTGATGAGTTCACAAAACTTGTATCAACGCGAATTCCAGGAACTGCAGCACCTAAAAACACCAAGCCAACACCAGACAGTGCTAACGCAAGTAAATCTGACCCAAGCAAAAGACAGTCAGAGAAAGGTGATGGCACGAAAGGCCCAGATGCAGAGGAAGGAGCTAAGTCAAAAGAAAGCTGCCAGCCTACGAATAAACAATGTGCAGGCAGTGACCCAGTTGACTTGTTGACCGGTAAAACTTACGAGATCCGAGAAGACTTTGTTGTTCCAGCAAGGTTACCCCTTCAGCAAGAAAGATACTATCAATCAGCAGGAGAGAGGGAAACAGGTCTACTAGGTAAACTCTGGCGCAGCAATTGGGATATAAGCCTAACGGTTGAAGGCTCAATCGTTAAATTTATAGATAAAGACTATTCAATAGCCTTTTTTGACGCACCTTATCAAGGTTCACCGACTCGTTCAGATCTAATGCCGCAATGGCGATTACATCGCGGTGAACATGGTGATTTATTCTTAAAAAACAAGAACGGCCTTGAGTATCATTTTGAATATGCAGTCGGCACGACACTACGCCTTACTAAACAGCAAGATGCGTATGGAAATGCTACACAGTTTGTATACGATCGTGGTTGTTTAAAGTGGGTGGTACTTTGCGATGGGCGGCTAATCCAAGTTGAAACGCAAAGAAATCGAATTCAAACACTCACGCTATGTGAAGCAGATAAAACGCCAACGGTTGTGCTTGCGCGATACAGCTATGACAAAAATGGATTTTTACTGTCTGTCCGTGCGGATGCAGGACGCAGTTTTGACTATCAATACAGTAAAGAAGGTTACTTAACGCGCTGGAATGATCTTTCTCAAACCTGGGTAGAGCACGATTATGACGATAAGGGTCGCTCCATTGCGACACGATGCTCTGGCGGCTACTGGGATGATGGGATCACCTACGATGATGAAAACCGAGTCCATTACTATCACACTGCATTCGGTGGCACCCAAGCCCTTCACCTTGATGATCAAAACAGACCTCTGCAAATTGTTGATGAATATGGCAATCCAACCAAAAGTGTTTGGCAAGACGATCTTCTGATTAGCCAAGAGAACGCACTTGGCGAAACCGTTCAATACACCTACGACGATTGGGGTAACGTAACCAGTGCCATCGAGCCAAATGGTGCAGAACACGCCTATGAGTACAACGAACAAGGTTGGTTGCTGTGCTACACAAACCCAATGGGTGCGCTTTGGTCTTATGAATACAACACGTTTGGTGACGTAACTGCTATTACGGATCCAGAAGCGCGCCAAACCCAAATTAGCTATACCGAGTTTGGTCAGCGTGCGACCGTAACAGGGCCTGACGGTTCAATAACCAATTACTCTTACTATAGCAATGGCTTGTTGGCACGGGTTGAGCCGCCTGTCGGTTACGGTATGGACTTGTTCTACGACAAACAAGGCCGTCTTATCAAGCGCGTGACAGACAATAAGCAAGTGCGTGAATGGGTTTACGAGAAGAACAGCAAGCACCCCTGCCGAATTCAGTATGAAGATGGTACTTACGCCCACTTTGAGTACGATATTGAAGGCAACCTTACCAAAGCGACAGACGCGCTTGGCAATAGCCAACATTTCAATTATGGGCCTTTCGACAAGCTATCTAAGGTGGTTGACCCACTTGGCGCTGTGACACAATATCACTATAACGCGGAAGCCGAGTTTGCCGGCGTCACCAACAGCCATGGTCAAAAGTGGTACTACGACTTCGATAAAGGTGGACGAGTGGCTGCTGAACACCACTATGATGCCCGTGTCGACCACTATCAGTATGATGCAGCAGGTCGATTGAATCGCCATATCAAGCCAGATGGTGTGCAGCACAGTCACAGCTACGATCCTTCAGGAAAACTACTCGAGACGGTGACGCTCGATCACAACGAGCAACAATTGGCTAAAGCTTGGTATGAGTATGATGCCGCCTCTCGCTTAACCTACACCGAAAATGGTGATGCATGGGTGTCTTTTGCATACAGCCAATCCGGGCTGTTATTGGAAGAAAACCTCAATGGCACCCCAATCGTTCATGAATACGACGAACATGGCCGTCGTATTGGTTCATCAGGCAGCAAAACCGCGCGACAATATCAATGGACTAAGCACCAATTACAGCAACTGTCTGTAGGCGAGCATACCCCGCTGCAATTTGCGTATCACCCCAGTGGGCAAGAGCAAACCCGCGCTACAGAGCAGGGGTTCAGCCTTCACCATCAATGGAGTGAAACAGGGTTACTGCTAGAGCAACAGCTCGGCACAAATGGTGATAGCTTACGCCAGTATCAATACGATGCCCTCGATAGGCTGGTGGGCATTGACGATGCCAAACGCGGTCAATCTAGGTTCAGTTTAAACGCTAATGGACAAGTTCAAGCCGAACGCCAGCAAAAGACGTGGGAAAGCCAGCAACGCTTTGTACACTTGTTTGGTTACGACAGTGAGCTCAACCTAAACCAACAAGGCTTTGCGACTGAATACGGTGATAGCGAAAGCAATGTAGTCTCGCTCGATGACGCACGAGTAAAACGCCAATCTCGCCAATACGATAAGGCGGGTCGTGTATTGGATACAGGGCGATTCCGTTATCACTACGACATGTGTGGTCGCGTGGTCGAGAAAACCGAATACAAAGACGGCTTCCGACCAAAAACCACCCGATTTGTTTGGAATGGGGATGACAGACTCACACATATCGAACTGCCCGATGGTGGGCGGTACCGCTACCGTTATGACCCGTTGGGCAGGCGAGTCGCAAAAGAGTGTTTAAGCACCCAACGAATCACTGAGTATTTGTGGGATGGGGCAAACATTGTCCAGCACAGCCAAAAGACCGCCGATGGCAGCGTCATTCAGGAAACTGAATACCTGTACGAGCCAGAAACCTTCCGCCCAATCGCACAGGTGACTCACAAGGCAGACCAAGCGTCTCAGTTGCACTATATTGTGACAGACCACGCAGGCACGCCACAGGAGCTGTGCAGCGAAAATGGCGAGGTCGTTTGGCAAGGTGAGCAAGCTTTGTGGGGACATTACCAACAGAAAAATGTGCTTCCTAATTATGGTTTTAGAGAAAACGCCCAGAATGATGAGCTATACTGTGACCTGCGTTACCAAGGGCAAATAGAAGACCGCGAATCCGGCCTGTACTACAACGTTAATCGCTATTACGATGCAGACAGTGGCCAGTACCTAAGCCCGGACCCGATAGGATTTGCGGGCGGGTTAAGGCCACAGGCGTATGTGTTTAACCCGCTGGATTGGGTTGATCCGTTGGGGTTGGCGGGGTGTCCGGAGAGGGATGAAAGAGTTCGACATATCGCAGAAAAACATGGTGGTAAAAAGCTCGATGATGGTGGTTATAAAATGCCAAACAAAAGGGCTGCTAAAAATGCGGCATCTGAAATAGCAGGTGATTTAGGATCTGATGCATCTAAAGTGCGGCGTAAAGACTATACAGATATATCTAATACACATAAACAAAATCGATCGGAGCGAGTTATTGGTAAGATTTCGGCGGATAAAAGCTCTGGCTATTATGATCATAGCATTGGACACCATTTTGATAGAAGACCACATCTTAATGTTTGGAGCAAGCGATTTGGAGCAACTGCGAAAAACAATTTTCATTTATATTACTAACTTTAAGAGACAATTATGAAAGAGTGGCTCGAATATTTTTCAGATGAAGATGGACATTGGGACATCTTGTCTGAATCTAGACTGGGTGAACTAACGGAACATAAAATTTCTAAAAATGGAAACGAAGCAACAATATGTAGTAGAAGAAAACCCGGAAATGTAGTCTCCGTTTCTATTATTTCAGCATCAAGAGAGATAGATTCAGTGACTGGTCGCATAGGACTAGAAAAGCGTTACCTAATAAAAGTAGAATCTTTAAAAGATGGCTGGTATCTAATTACTCCTGAAACCTACCGTTCCGAAGAGGCTCTTAAAATTGCTTCTTTATTCATGGACAAAAACGGAGATCTAGCAAAAAAAATATGGAAGATGAAAAAACTCGGAGCAGATTGTCGTAAGGACAAAAACTACATTAGGGTTGATAGGTAATATGAATAACAAGGACATGCACCACTCTAAAGCGCACATGCTAATACAGCGCGCCACCTAGGTTGGTCCTTGTTGCGATAGCAAAGTGGTTAAATCTAGGCAGTAGCCAGTGACGTTTGAGCGGATTTACGCCCTGACAATGAACAGCAGGAATTGCCAAGCCCCAACCACCTAAAGCATGTGAGTAAGGAGTTTGGTGATAATGGTTATTAGGAAAAAAGATTTATTCGTTGATTCAGTCTTCTCCATTCAAGTACCTGAGAAATTAACAAGGACAGGCACCACTAAAAAGGTCACATGCTTATACAGCATTCTTTGTGGTGCCTGTCCCTTCAATTACCGACCAAAATCATCATGTGATACCAAGGTCGCTTAAAAATCATTCAGCATTAAAGTCTGCCGATTTTGATATTGATAGTACAAGTAATTTAATTTACTTGCCAAAAGACCGAACTGTACACGCGACTAGAAGCATCCACAATGGCTGGAATAAGGATCACGCTCAGTACAATCAAGATATTAGGGCTGAGCTTGATTAAATATCAGCTATCGGAAAAGAAGAAGGATGGAATCAACAACAATATAATGATGCAGTTAATGACTTACGACGCGATACGCGTCAAAATCTCAGACAGAATAAAACTAAATGTGGTTAAGTCATAAAAATTTTCAGAAGATAAATGATGTATTATATTTTGACAGAATTTTATTATAAAGATATCTACTTTAGCTACTCAGATAGAAACGAAGTTGATTATGTAGACGCGCAGCAAGGTAAGGTGGCAGAAAATAAAGAGCTACTTTATGAAATTGAAGAAATTGATGGGAAAATTGGTTGCTATGACATTCTTCCGACGCTTGGTTTACAATTGGTAAGCAAGAACTTTGTTGAAAAATTTAGGTGCCTTTTAGGAAAGGAAATTGTAACCTTTCCAGCTTGTATCATAGATAATAAAGGCAATGTGAATAGGAACTTCTTAGCAATACATGTCGTAAATTGTTATGAATGTATTGACTTAAATAAATCAAATATAAAGTACAAAACATATAGAAGTGGAACTAAATCCATGAGAATAGTTGACCTGTATCTTGATTCAGAAAAGGTAGGGGCATCATCAATTTTTAGACTTAAAGAGAAAAATGGTTACACGATAGTTACGAAAGAGTTTAAAGATAAATGTGGATCTTTTAATGGTTTACACTTCCAAGAAATAAATTTTTAGGTTAATCATTGGTCAAAGAAAAATTAACAAGATAACAAGGACAGGCACTATTAAAAGGCCAAATGCAAATACAGTGCGAGGCCGTGGTTGGCTCTGTCGTGATAGACAAGAGGCTAAGTTTAGGTAGTAGTCAGTGACGTTTGAACGGATTTACGCTCTGACAATGAACCACCGAAATTGCTAAGCGCTAACAAGTTGCTTCTTTGTTTAGGTTAGGGAAACTAGCAAGGACAGGCACCACTAAAAAGACCACATACTTATACAGCGCGAGGCTTTGCTTTGTCCTTATCGCTATAAGGTAAGGGACTAAATCTAGGCAGTAACGAGTGATATTTGAACGGATTTACCCTCTAACAATGAACATCAGGAATTGCCAAGCGCTAACAAGTTGATTCTTTGTTTAGCTTAGGGCGTGATGATAAAGGTGGGGGATGGTAAGTTAGTTGTCTTCGAGTTTGTATCGCCCTCTAACAGGCAAATTTAGAAAAATTACAAGGACAGGCACCACTAAAAAGGCCACATGCTTATACAGCGCGATGCCTTGGTTGGCTCTTGTCACGATAGGTAAATGGCCAAATCTAGGGAGTAGCCAGTGATATTGGAACGGAACTAAGCTCTGACAATGAACAGTCGGAATTACAGAAAATAACAAGGACAGGCACTATTATAAAGGCCACATGCTAAAACAGCACGTCGTCTTGGTTGGTCCTTGTTGCGATAGGTAAGTGGCCAAATCTAGGCAGTAACGAGTGATATTTGAACGGATTTACGCTCTGACAATGAATAGTCGGAATTGCCAAGCGCTAACAAGTTGACTCTTTGTTTAGCTTAGGGCGTGATGATAAAGGTGGGGAAGGGAAGCTAGCTATCCAATCGAAGTAAATGGATACGACGTTTGTTCAAGTTGAGCTTCGCATGTTTGGCACTAATATCTGCCTCTAACTTATCCGTTAGGGTGCTTTTTTTATGATACTTCAGTAGTTGAGAACCCCAAAGAGGTGTTAAAAATGTTATTTCCAGAGCTAAATGCGTTCGCTCTTTATTCAAAGTGTGATGTTATCAGTTTCATGAATAATGAGCTTGGTGATAATAATATTCTCGATTATTTAACTAAAGATGATGGTGGAGAGCTAGTTGAAAAGAGAGTGTTGTTACCCATTTTTAATGTTGATGATGGTTTGTACAACATCGATGTGATCGTTAACGATGGGAATGGCAGCCAAGATCTTGGAGTTTTTTGTTCCTCCGGTGAGGTATCAGTCATTGGCCTTGGCTATTTAGCTGAATTTGATCATGAACTCCTTTGTATGGCGGGCAAGAATCAATCTTTTATAGTCCCTAACGGTACTTTTGGTGTGTCGTATTGTTTAAATGATATTGAAGAAAATCTAACTATATACTTAAACTCAAAATAGAAATTAACAAGGACATGCACTACTATAAAGACCACATGCTCATCATTTGTAGTGTCTGTCCTTTCAATTCTAACAGAGGAAATAAAATAAATTCTTTTGATAAAACAAGAACTGATGATCGATGAAAAGCATTTAATAAATAATATGAAAATTCTCACATCCTTTGTGGTGTCTGTCCCTTCAACTCCTCAAGGCTTTGATATTTTAGGTGATGTTGTCGTTGTAACGTCTACATATATTGTTAATGACAGACCACCTATTCTCTATGTATCGCATGAGTTTGATGAGGTCGAAGGAGTTATTTGGCAGTTTCATGCTGGTAATAATGATTACGACATGAATAAAATGCTTTTAGTTAGCCTTAATAGTATTTTAGAAATGGATGCTTCTATTAATGAGCTTTCAAGTCTTCCACTGAATTCTGTAGCCCGAAGAAAGTCTATTGGAGATAGTTGGACTTTTTCTGAAGAGTGATAAAAAGGATGCCTGTTTAGGCATCCTTTTTTATTTATACAATTCAATCAAGTGTAAATAATGATGGAATTGATGTTCATATTTAAATAAGTTGTACTTTTGATTCTTTTCCTAACAACGAATCTTGTGCAATCTCAACTAGTCCTGCAAAACTTGATTTTTGACAGGACTCTAAAAAATCATATACTTCGTTTTTTGGCCATAGATATGCCACTGCTGCTATATAGCAGCGTGGTGTTATTATGATTCCTTCATCTTCTGTATACGGAGAAATACCTGCTATTATTTTCTTTATATCTTTTTGTTTAGGGATTATTTTCTTATACAAGATGGCTGAACACGCACCACTTATCTGTAGGTCGTTACCTTTTTTAATTGATTCAAAAAGAAAGTCTAAATTCAACGTGGATGTGTTTTCTAACATGAATATGGAGAATGCTAGCTCTCGATATAAGACCGTATGTTTATGGTCTTTATCTACAAGCTCTTTAAGAAAAGGTAATGCCATTTCACAATTAGTAACCCCAATAGCTTTTATTAGTTGGCATTGAGTTTGCCATGCTTTTGGTTTTTCAATTTCTTTAGTTAAGGCATTAAGCAAATAAGTACAGTATCCACTTAAGTTATTTTTTATAATACTCTGCGCTGCTTTTCGTATTTTTGGCGTAGAACCTGACTCTAGATCTTTGACATAGTCCATGGTGAAATCTCATCTTTGTTAATGTTTTTAGTTGTTATAGCTCTTTCGCTAAAAATATTATGTGCCTTATTTAGCTGCCAGCCTTCCTTCCTGAGTCCCAGCGCCTTGACTGATACTTGATAATCAAACTCTCCAACACTTCTAGTATCACCATCTGCTCACCTTCAGGCATCTGACTGATCGCTTCTAGTTGTAAAGCAAGATCGTCACTAGGGCCTCGTTCATGTTCTTCAAATAGCAAGAAGTCGGTACTGACATGTAGTGCGATAGCAATCTTCTTTATGGCATCCAGAGATGGTTGGGCTTGACCAGCTTCATACTTCTTCAAACTGTTCACATGCACACCCAGTACATCAGCCATCTGCTGCTGCAAGAATAACAAGGACAAGAATAACAAGGACAGGCACTATTATAAAGCCCGTTCAGAGCTGATGCCGCAATGGCGATTACATCGCGGTGAGCGTGGAGAGTTGATACTAAAAAACAAGAGCGGGCTTGAGTATCATTTTGAACACGCAGTAGGTACGACTTTACGTTTAACAATGCAGCAGGACGCGTATGGAAATGCTACGCAGTTTGTATACGATCGTGGTTGTTTAAAGTGGGTTGTACTTTGCGATGGTCGGTTAATCCAAGTCGAAACACAAAGAAACCGCATTAAAGAACTTACTTTATGCAAAGCAGATAAAACCCCAATCTGTAAGCTTGCCGAATACAGTTATAGTAGGCAAGGCTTCTTAAGTTCAGTGCGTGCCGAGGCTGGACGCAACTTTGATTACCAATACAGTAAAGAAGGCTTTCTAACTTATTGGCGAGACCTCTCTCATACCTGGGTAGAGCATGACTTTGACGACAAAGGCCGTGCTATTGCAACTCGCTGTGCGGGTGGGTATTGGGATGATGGGATCACCTACGATGATGAAAACCGAGTCCATTACTATCACACGGCATTCGGTGGCACCCAAGCCCTTCACCTTGATGATCAAAACAGACCTCTGCAAATTGTTGATGAATTTGGCAATCCAACCAAAAGTGTTTGGCAAGATGATCTGCTGATTAGCCAAGAGAATGCACTCGGTGAAACCGTTCAATACACCTACGACGATTGGGGTAACGTAACCAGTGCCATTGAGCCAAATGGTGCAGAACACGCCTACGAGTACAACGAACAAGGTTGGTTGCTGTGCTACACAAACCCAATGGGTGCGGTTTGGTCTTATGAATACAACAAGTATGGTGACGTAACTGCCATTACGGATCCAGAGGCGCACCAAACCCAAATTACCTATACCGAGTTTGGCCAACGTTCAAGCGTGACAGGGGCTGACGGCGCAACAACTCATTATTCGTACTATAGCAACGGTTTGTTGGCAAGGGTTGAGCCACCTATCGGCTACGGTATGGACTTGTTTTACGACGAGCAGGGTCGCTTGATAAAGCGTGTGACAGACAATAAGCAAGTGCGAGAGTGGTTTTACGAAAAGAACAACAAACAACCTTGTCGCATTCAATATGAAGATGGTACAGAAGCGCATTTTGAATACGATGTAGAAGGTAACTTAATTAAAGTGACGGATGCTCTGGGGCATAGTCAGCACTTTACTTATGGACCATTTGATAGGCTTGTGGAAGCGACGGATCCTTTAGGTGCCAAAACACATTATCACTACAATGCGGAAGCCGAGTTTGCGGGTGTTACAAACACTCATGGTCAAAAGTGGTACTACGATTTTGATAAAGGCGGACGAGTGGCTGCCGAGCACCACTATGATGCCCGTGTCGATCACTATCAGTATGATGCGGCAGGCCGACTGAATCGCCATATCAAGCCAGATGGTGTACAGCACAGTCACAGCTACGATCCTTCAGGAAAACTGCTCGAGACGGTGACGCTCGATCACAACGAGCAACAATTGGGTAAAGCTTGGTATGAGTACGACGCTGCATCCCGCTTAACCTACACCGAAAATGGTGATGCATGGGTATCCTTTGCTTACAGCCAATCTGGGCTGTTATTGGAAGAAAACCTCAATGGCACCCCTATCGTTCATGAATACGATGAACATGGCCGCCGCATTGGCTCTTCAGGCAGTAAAACTGCGCGACAATATCAATGGTCTAAGCACCAATTACAGCAACTCTCGGTAGGCGAGCATACCCCGCTGCAATTTGCGTATCATCCCAGTGGGCAAGAGCAAACTCGCGCCACAGAGCAGGGGTTCAGCCTCCACCACCAGTGGAGTGAAACAGGGTTACTGTTGCAACAACAGCTCGGTAGCAATGGTGATAGCTTACGCCAATATCAATATGATGCCCTCGATAGGCTGGTGGGCATCGACGATGCCAAACGTGGTAAGGCGAGGTTCAGCCTAAACGCTAATGGACAAGTTCAAGCCGAACGCCAGCAAAAGACTTGGGAAAGCCAGCAACGCTTTGTACACCTGTTTGGTTACGACAGCGAACTCAACCTGAACCAACAAGGCTTTGCGACTGAATATGGTGATAGTGACAGCAATGTAGTGTCGCTCGATGACGCACGAGTAAAACGCCAATCTCGCCAATACGATAAGGCTGGCCGTGTATTGGATACGGGACGATTCCGTTATCACTACGACATGTGTGGTCGCGTGGTCGAGAAAACCGAATACAAAGACGGCTTCCGACCAAAAACCACCCGTTTTGTTTGGAATGGGGATGACAGGCTCACACATATCGAACTGCCCGATGGTGGGCGGTACCGCTACCGGTATGACCCGTTAGGCAGGCGAGTCGCAAAAGAGTGTTTAAGCACCCAGCGAATCACTGAGTATTTATGGGATGGGGCAAATATTGTCCAGCACAGTCAAAAGACCGCCGATGGCAGTGTTATTCAGGAAATCGAATATCTCTACGAGCCAGAGAGCTTCCGCCCACTCGCGCAGGTGACGCACAAGGCCAACCAAGCGTCTCAGTTACACTATATCGTGACAGACCATGCAGGTACGCCACAGGAGCTGTGCAGCGAACATGGCGAGGTCGTTTGGCAAGGTGAACAAACCTTGTGGGGACATTACCAACAGAAAAATGCGCTTCCTAATCATGGTTTTAGAGAAAACGCCCAGAATGATGAGCTATACTGTGACCTGCGTTACCAAGGGCAAATAGAAGACCGCGAATCCGGCCTTTACTATAACGTTAATCGCTATTACGATGCAGACAGTGGCCAGTACCTAAGCCCAGACCCTATCGGGTTTGCGGGCGGATTAAGACCACAGGCGTATGTATTTAACCCGCTGGATTGGGTTGACCCGCTGGGGTTGGCGGGCGAAAGCCATGACCTTGATTGGGATGCTGTCGTTCCCAAAAAAGGTAAATATAAAGGGCAGAAACGTGAAGATCATGTCCGATTACACAATGTAGATAACGCAGATAAACTTCAGCATGGAGTTTTTTATGGTGATGGTGTAGATGTCACAAATGAAGCATGGAAAAAGCACATAAAGAAGGCATAAAACCTGATGCCGAAGGTAATTTATTTGTCCCTATGGGTAAATTAACAGGTAGAGCAGGTGGACAATCTGTGGATACTGGAGAGTTATTTACAGGTGTTCATATAAAACTTGTCCCTAATTCAAATAAAATTATTACTGCTTTCCCGGGAAATTAGAGGTTAAAAATGGAAACTTATTATTGGTACGATGAATGTACAAAGTGTCATCAAGGTCGACTGATTATTACTAAAGATGTTACAAATGATAGATTGTATTTACACTGTGAAGAATGTGAATATGGGTGGCTTGCTCCTTCAGAAGTAAAAGAACCTTCAAAAAGTTTTTTAACATTGATTGAAGACTTTGAAACTGAAAACCCAGATATGGATACGATTAAAGCTTATAGCTGGGAAAATTATGCATGTCACGAATTTTCGGAATAAGATGCTCATTGAAGCACCAAAAATCAATAGCCGGGATCAACACCTCGTATCTACGATTGCGGAAGAAAATAACAAGGACAGACACTATTATAAAGGTCGCATGCTTATACAGCGCGAGCCTTGGTTGGCTCTTGTCACGATAGGTAAATGGCCAAATCTAGGGAGTAGCCAGTGATATTGGAACGGAACTAAGCTCTGACAATGAACAGTCGGAATTGCCAAGCGCCAACAAGCAGATAGTTTGTTGATATTAGGGCGTATAGATAAAGATGGGTGACGGTAAGTTAGTTGTCTTCGAGTTTGTATCGCCCTCTAAGAAAATAACAAGGACAGGCACTATTATAAAGGCCACATGCTAAAACAGCACGTCGTCTTGGTTGGTCCTTGTTGCGATAGGTAAGTGGCCAAATCTAGGCAGTAACGAGTGATATTTGAACGGGTTTACGCTCTGACAATGAATAGTCGGAATTGCCAAGCGCTAACAAGTTGACTCTTTGTTTAGCTTAGGGCGTGATGATAAAGGTGGGGGATGGGAAACTAGCTATCCAATAGAAGTAAGTGGATGCGACGTTTGTTCAAGTTGAGCTTCGCTTGTTCTGCACTTTCTTGGCAGCCGACAGCTGTACTGCGGCGGCGCTCTAACTGAGTGCATGCCTCCAGCCAGTTTCGCTGGCTGATATTTAGACGTTGTAATATCGGTGGAATATGTATTTCCATACTGGCTTTGTTGTCTCGGTATTGACGCGCTGTCCAATCAACGAGTTCTATATAGTCCATCAGACGGAATGGAATACCGTCGATGGCTTCATTGGAGGGATTGCCGATAAATGGATGAAGACAAGGTGCCGTCGGCTGCTGGTGGTTCAGAGCCTCTAACCTTGCCTGAATCGAGGTAAAGTCGGAGGCTTCTGGTGTGTCTGCAATACCTGCTCTAAGTGGATTTAAATCGACGTACGCCATCGCTGCCGCAAGGGCCTGTTCGTCAAGCAGGGCCTGGCTTTTAAAGCGACTTTCCCAGAAATGGCCTTTGCAGTCGTCTTCTTTGTTTGCCTGACAAGCGATGTCAAAGTTGAGCTCTTTCATAAACCAGCTTAGGCTCCATAGCCGCTCTCGCCAAGACTCTATAATCGTTATACACGCATCGATTTCTGCTTGGCTAGTGAGTTGCCCTGACAGCCACCGAGTGACCAACGTAGGTAATTTATGCTCTTGCTTCCAACGTGCAATGACATCGGAGTTTGATAGATTCAGGGCTTTCTCTCGATTGATATGTACCACAAGATGATAGTGGTTACTCATGATGGCATAAGCGCAAACATCGATGCAGTAGACTTGCGAAAGGGCGTACATTTTTTGCTTTATCCACTCACGGCGATGTTCATAGTTTCGTTGCGTGGTTGGATCTTCACCGCATAGGAAGCTTCGCCTCACACAACGAGAAACACAGTGATAATAAGGCGTTGTCTCTACACAAATCTGTTGGCTTCTCGCGGTGGTCATCTCATACCCTTATGTTGAATTACCGATTCAGGTTAAGAAACAGTCTAAGACGTCGCAATCTGTTATGAGCCAACCTCTGACTGAGGTATCAACAACCCACACTTATTTCATTCTTTGTGGTGTCTGTCCCTTCAACTTCGAGGAGGTACGGCAACTGCGCACAAAGGCCAAGGAGTACATGGTAAGGCATATAAACAACATGTTTATGACAAGCTTAGTAACGCGAATAATCGAGATAGCTTCTTATCTGGATTAGCTGAACTCAAAAATGAGTTAGCAACAGGAAAAACATTCCCATTAGCAAGGTAGATTTATGAATTTTCAAGAAAGCATTGAGCTTCTAATTAGTGATATGGATGAAAAAAAATCAGAGATACTATGAATAAGGTGGAGAGAGCGAAAGCTACGACTATTAAGTGGTCTAAGCTTCCTTCGGACGGGTTTCTTCCTTTCAAGGCTATATTGTCTGGGTTAAAGCCAGATTGTCTTGTAGATAAGATATCAAGTAAAATTAATGCCTTTGAATATCATTATGACGATGAAAGTAATTTGTTTTTAATTAAAAGTTATGATCGAAAAGGAAATGTTGAAAGCCAAGAGTATATAGACAGAAATGACAATGTTTCGGTTGTTATCGACAATTATGGCAGTGTTCGTTCTAAATGTAAGATAGCTTTCGATGATAAGAAAAGGTTAGCGGAAGGGATATACATTGATGATTGTGTTAGAATTCATTATTCATATAATTATGAAGGTGATTTAATTAGTTCTATTGTTGTACGTTCAAGTCAGAATGGATATATTGAAACTACTCTTTTTGTTGAAAGGAGTGGTTTGGAGGTGGTTAATCTTTACTACTTTTTTAATGAAAAGAAAATGTATCTTATTAATTGAGATAAATTAACAAGGACAGGCTCCACTATCAAGGGCACATGCTAATACAGCGCGAGAATTTTTTTGACCTTTGTCGCGATAGATAAGAGGTCACATCTATTATGGTACCTGTCCCTTCAATTCGCTCGCTGGCGAGACAAATGAGAGCAGCAGGAGTTCCTGAAGAAAGTGTTAGAAAAACAATAAAAAAACTACAAATATTTTAAGTGAATAAAGAGCGACCTAAAGATGGATAGAGCTAGCCTTGAAAAAATATATCATCTGAATAGGGCAATAAGTGACCGTGAGCTTGACCAGAAAGCGTCCGAAATGAAGTTGGACATACCACTGCCTTACCTCCAGTTTTTGAGATTATCAAATGGATTATATAGTGGTGAAGAGTTGGTCCTATTGGAGATTGAGGAAATCGAAGTAAGAAATAATGATTATGAAGTACAGGAATACTTGCCAGGTTATGTAATGGTTGGTGATAATAGCGGCGGTATTGCACTTGTTATGAATAGCGATGAAGACTTTGTTTATGAAGTTGATATGGGGTCAATGGACGTGGAGTCAATGAAGAAATCTGCTGACAGTTTGCAACAACTCTTAATTGATTTTAAGGGAAAGACTCTCGACTATAGAGAAAATTAACAAGTAATAAAGAAAATAACAAGGACAGACACTATTATAAAGGTCGCATGCTTATACTGCGCGATGCCTTGGTTGGTTCTTGTCACAACAGGTAAGTGGCCAAATCTAGGCAGTAACGAGTGATATTTGAACGGGTTTACGCTCTGACAATGAATAGTCGGAATTGCCAAGCGCTAACAAGTTGACTCTTTGTTTAGCTTAGGGCGTGATGATAAAGATGGAGGACGGGAAGCTAGCTATCCAATCGAAGTAAATGTATACGACGTTTGTTCAAGTTGAGCTTCGCCTGTTCTGCACTTTCTTGGCAGCCTACAGCTGTACTGCGGCGACGCTCTAACTGAATGCATGCCTCCAGCCAGTTTCGCTGGCTGATATTCAGACGTTGTAATATCGGTGGAATATGTATTCCCATACTGGCTTTGTTGTCTCGGTATTGACGCGCTGTCCAATCAACGAGTTCGATATAGTCCATCAGACGGAATGGAATACCGTCGATGGCTTCATTGGGGGGATTGCCGATAAATGGATGAAGACAAGGTGCCGTCGGTTGCTGATGATTCAGTGCCTCTAATCTTGCCTGAATCGAGGTATAGTCAGAGGCTTCTGGTGTGTCTGCAATACGTGCTCTAAGTGGATTTAAATCGACGTACGCCATCGCTGCCGCAAGAGCCTGTTCGTCTAGCAGGGCTTGGCTTTTAAAGCGGTTTTCCCAAAAGTGGCCTTTGCCATCCTTTGTGATGACTGTCCCTTCAACTATGCACCATGTAATTGGTAAAGAGCCTGGACCGATGTTAGATTTTTTGTGAGGTAATAATGAAAACAATAGCTGAGTTAATAGATAATTTAAATGACAATGCTGATGATGAGATTTTTTGGCTAGGAGAGGCTAGTGATGAGCAAATTGAAATCTTAGAGTTGGAGTTGGGAGCGATATTTCCTGAATCATTGAAGAACTTTTTCCGCTTAGTCGGTGGGGGAGGCTCTGTAGAAGAAGAGATATCAGGAATCATCGCTGATAATGCACTAGCAGAATCTCATGGTAGCATACTGTTTGATACATTTTATTGTAGACGCGATTTTGGATTGCCTGATTATTTAGCTGTTATATATTTAAAGGAAGATGAAGTTTGCTGGTGTATTAACTTATTGCCCGATGGATTTGGTAAGATCGTTAGTTATAACCTGTTCAAGCAGAAAGTTGATAGAGTAATATATGATTCTTTTGAAAAGTTCTTAGAAGAGTATGTTGAACTTAGAACAGAATAAAAATAGCAATGGAATTAACAAGGACAGGCGCTGCTAAAAAGGCCACATGCTTATACAACACGACAAGTAGCAAAGACAGGCACTACTATAAATGCCAAATGCTAATACATTGCGAGGCCTTAGTTGGCTCTTGTCGCGATAGACAAGTGGTAAAATCTAGGTAATAGCCATTGAGATCTGAAGGGATTTACGCTCTGACAATGAACATCAAGAATGCCAAGCGCACAAAAGCAGATAGTTTGTTGATATTAGGGTGTGTTGATAAAGATGGGTGGCGGGAAGCTAGCCATCAGTTAGCTAACCAACGACCTCGCATTACACAGAATATCTTTGCTCCCCTCAAAATCGATGTGAACTCATGTCGACAATTTGAATTGTTAAGCTTTGTGGTCAACACTCGAATAAGTACCTATTAAACAATCTAATACCAACTCGTACTGAGAGAATTCTGTTTTCGATAGCTCAAAGCCGTGTGTTGGTGTATCAATAATTGTGAGAGGACTGATGTTATGTTGAAAAGAGCAATTGGCGCATCGTTACTGGCTTTGATGCTAGGCGCTTGTACTACGGTTAGTACCGATGTCGACAAGCAAGCCGACTTCACGCTGTATAAGACTTTTGATTTTGGTGAGAAAGGTTCATCGCCTATGAGTCTTGACGCTCGTCGAATCGAAGATGCTATTGAAGGGCAACTGCAGAGCAAAGGTCTTTCTATGGTGGAGGCAGGAGGGGATTTGTATATCCATCATGATATTCAGCAGGAATCTGAGCTTGTATCATCTGGTACTTCGTTTGGTGTGGGGTATGGCTGGAATAGTTTTGGAGTCGCTGTCTCTAGCCCAGAAAGGTATCGTGAAAGAAAGTATGGCAACTTAGTCGTAGAGCTGGTCGATACCAAAGCGAATCAAGTTGTTTGGAAAGCCATATCGAAACGTAAGTTGACGGAATCCATGAGTACTGAAAAGCGTGAAGAGTTTATCTCAGAAGAAGTGCAAAAAATGTTTGAGTTGTACCCACCAAAAGAGCAATAAAACGGCACTTTGATATCAAACTATGACCAAATTATTGTGATGTGAGAATTTCATTTGCATTGCGCTTCAAGTGGGGCTAAAACGTCTTATCGTTACGTTTGAGGCTCCCCTTGGTGCGTACCTTCCTGTTTGGTTTGCTCACTCTTGTTTTTTCTGGTTTGGTGTTTGCATCAGGGCAGAGTAATGCTTTCCGACAATCCCATTTCGCCACGCCAGCAGGGCTAGAGCATATCGAAGAAGAAAAGCTCAGAACGACTTTCTTTTTCCGGGAGTTAAATGCATCTCTCCAAGGTCGCCAGCAACTCCGCTTAAATTCTACTCGTCCAATAACCACTCAAGATCGTCCGCCCCTTTACAATGAGACTGTTCGTACAACGAGCGTTTGGGTGTCGCAATCAGAGCAATCTCTATCAAATGCTTTACGCTGTGCTTATGCAATGCTGCATCGCGCAATGGATACGAACCACAATACTCGAGCTCGGGGTCTAGAAGAGGCAAACTTGCTATACCGATTTATTCATTATCAATAGTCAAATCTTAACGTTTTGATTTATTGGAATAATTTGGAGAAGTATATGTTTGATTCTATTTTAGATGTCTTGTTAGCTCTATGGCACCAAGATTTTTCTGCTTTGATGGCGCCCGGTAGTGCGGGTTTGATCTACTTTGTAGTAGGCATGTTGATATTTTTAGAGAGTGGCTTTATACCAGCGGCTCCTTTCCCTTGTGACAGTGTGGTTGTTTTGTCTGGTACCCTTGCTGCAGTCGGGATTCTGGACCCGGTATTCATATTGCTATTGCTAACGGTATCCGCAGCGTTTGGTAGTTGGGCTGCGTATTTTCAAGGGAAATGGCTAAACCGCCTGCCTAAAGTGCAAGGCTGGGTAAATGCAGTGCCTGAAAGACGCCTTCACCAAGTGGACGTGCTTTTAGGTAAACACGGATTGATTGCGCTGTTTTGTGCTCGTTTCGTTCCTGTCGTACGGTCATTGCTACCGTTAATGATGGGAATTAGAGGCAAGAAGGTGAACAAGTTTCACTATTTCTCGTGGTTAAGCGCATTGTTATGGACGTTGTTGCTTTGTGGCTTTGGTATGTTGTTACCTTTGTTACCAGAAAACATCAGCAAATTAGTCACCATGGGGTTGATGGCAGCACCAGTAATCACGCTAACCATTGCCATTATGAGCTTCATTATTGTTAAAGTGCGTAAAACATGGAGCAAGTCAAAGGCAACTCCGCAACTTCCTCAGTAGCTTCATTTGTGTGTTTAAATGTGCATCAAAAATTAAAAAGGCGCTGTGGTAGCGCCTTTTTAATTCAAGTCAGTTTAATTAGTATCCGGCATTGTAGAGCAGTTCACCGGCTTCTTTACATTCATTCTGGTAAAACTGTGTGAGTTCTCCTTCATCTATACCTTTTGCTTTGAACTCGGTCTCAGCAGAGGACAATTGGCTAAAGGTATAGCCGCGCTTGGTTATTAAGTAATGGCGGAACATAGCACGATGTTCAGGTACCGCGGTTCTAATGTTGGATGCATTCGCACACTCTAGCAATGTCATATCACTCATATCTTCAGTTTTAGCGGCCATAGCCGTAGCAGTGAATAAAGAAACAAAAGCCAGAGCGGTAACAGTCACGATTTTTTTCATAATCAGGATCTCGAGTTAATTTTAGAAGAGATCATCCATGGCTAATACTGACGGTTTCCATTTTGATGTCAGTACAGTCGATGCGCGAGCTATAAGTCGCGACTGTTTTTGAATACGTAAAGTAAGTTAGCTTGCTTCCAGCCTGGTAGGTGATGACCTCCATTGCTAGCGAACAAGTCTGCATTATTAGGTAAAGGGACTGCTTTAAGGGCAATCTCCAAAAGGGCTGGGGGGGGAGAAGGCAACAAGTAAATGGTAGTTCGGAGAAATACTCGATACGGGCTTACCATCGTTGTTAGATGAACGTCTGTATGGCAGTAGGCCAAGCAGATCACGCTTTAAGTGGCCAAAGTAACCTTCTTGGCTCCAAGAGTCATGAGCCTTCCACGCGCAACAGGGCGTTTTTATTACGTGAGTTAGCTTAGAGAGCTTCTCTGAATATGTGTGTTGGGCTGCTGAGTATTGGTAGTTTTGCGCTGCAAGCATTTGCCCTGAGAACAGGGAGAGTGACAACAAAAGCAAAAGGCGAAATACGTGAACCAAAACTAACCCTAAAACACAATGGAATCGATATTCGTTTGCTACCTGAAGGTGGCGCTTGCGTATACTAACGACTTGCTAAAAGGATGAACAGTTTTTTGTCATATTAAAAAGGGAGCTGATATGCTCCCTTTTCAAAGTTAGTTCAAGAACCCTTATGCGCTGGCGTAGATAACACTGCCACCTTTAATCGTATCGATGATTTCACGTGAAAGGTTTTGTGGTAAAGCTGGGCAGCCCCAACTGCGACCAAGATAACCATTTTTTTGTATAAATGAAGGGTTAGCGTAGTCGGCACCATGAACCACAATGTATCGCTCACGTGCTTTGTCGTTAACACCAGACGTCAGGCCATCCAAGCGAAGCGAATAACCATTAGAGCCATAGTAAGTGGTGTCGGTTAAGAACGTCCCCAAAGAGGTCTTACGAGAGTTCACGACATTAGAGAATTTCGTCGCGGTCTTCTTACCGCTGTTCACACCGTGAGCGACATAGGTGTTGAAAATAAGCTTCTTCTTGTCTAAATCGACCACATAAAATCGTTTTTCAGTAGATGGTTTACTGTAATCGATGATAGTTAAAAGAGGCTTTTTACGGTCTGAGGTCTTCTTGTAAGCTAAAAACGCATCATTGAATAAATGAAAATCAATGACACCTCCCAACTTGGCTTCTTTATATGTCTTTTCAACAAGTTGCTTTGTAGCTTTTGTTTCTGTCGTTTTTTCTGATTGGTGAGCAAAGGCAAACGGTGAGACTGCCAGTGATGTCCATATCAATAATAAAAATAGCTTTTTCATTTGTACTAAATAAAACTCTTGGTGTAGCAAATTTAGCGAACGCTTCTTGCAGTCGTTAATACAGCATGTACATCAATTTAATTCTATTCTCAATGTTGCCTATTATGCGTAGTGACACCTATTACTCAAATATGATTAGTATTTGGTGGATATTGTTCAACTAACTGATTGAAATTAATCAACATTAAGAGGTTAATCGATGACTTTAAAAATCTTCAGAACAAATACTATCCGATTTGAGTAATTAATAAAACTGTGTTTACTGAGATTTACCAAGCAGGATATTAAATAAAACAACGTTTAATTATCGTTTTAATAAAAATCTCTTTTTAATTCAATTAGATTATTTCAGCGACAGCATTACGTAAAAAATTATTAGACTGTGATCCTAGTCGTAACAAACCATTACTTGCAAAATCTGAATGTAATGGTTGCCACTATGGATTATTAAGCATATTCAACCAAGTGTTTAGCTAGGCTGTTGTATATTGTCAACTTATTCACTTACGTAGCTCACATCATTTACCTGTTTTGTGTTAGCTTGCTAGAAAACTGTTACCAATAGGCGAAGAAGATGGAAGTTCATGAGTGTGTCTCGTTTATCCTAGTCAAGGATGATCAAGTTTTGTTGGAAACCAGAGCAAAGGATAAAGACTCAGATCCAGGTGCAATTGCGATACCTGGTGGCCACATGGAGCAGGGGGAGTGTCAGCAAACAACCTTATTCAGGGAGATGGAGGAAGAGCTGAAAATCAATCCCTCTCAGTTTGGTTACTTGTGCTCTTTATATCACCCAACGATCGAGCTGCAGTTAATTCACTATTATGTCGTTACAAGCTGGCAAGGTGATATTCAGAGTCTAGAAGCGGAATCGGTTGATTGGTATTCGATAATAAAAGCGCCAGTTTCAACAAAAGTCGACAGCATAGCATTAAGTGAATATCAGCGACTAAAAGTGTCGTTGAAGCCTGTGTTTAATACGTAGAGTTCGAACAAATAACAAATGTAGTGTGGGCGATAGTTTTTATAAGTTGGACCCACTCTAAAATATATTGAAATGCCCTTCTTTTAAATAGCGATACCTCGCGAAAACTTGATCAAAAATAAACTTCACTTTCAGTCGGTTATGCTATTTTTTGAAAAGGAAAGCGAATAGAGGGAAGTGTATGTCGAAATGGTTAGATTGGGCAAAGCAACTTCAAGCAATTGCTCAAGCTGGGGAGGCGTATAGTAAAGACGTCTTTGATTTGGAACGATTTAAAATGGTCGAGTCCATTGCACATCAAATGTTTGCTGACATCAGCCAAAAACCAGTGGCTGATGTTCAAAACCTGTTTATTGCTGAAAAAGGTTACCCGACACCGAAAGTCGATCTTCGAGCTGGCGTTATTAAAGATGGCAAGATTTTACTGGTGAGAGAACGTGAAGATGGTGGTTGGACATTGCCTGGCGGTTGGGCTGACGTATGTGAAACACCGAGTGCTGGAGTAATTCGAGAAGTATTAGAAGAATCTGGCTTAGTTGTTGCCAATCCAAAGCTGATCGCTATACGTGATAGGGCAATTCACGATTATCAACCACCTTATCCGTTCCATATCTACAAAATGTTTTTTTTATGTGAGTATGTTTCTGGTGAGCCAAAAGAAAACATAGAAGTCTCCGAGATTGAGTTTTTTGACCAACACAAGATCCCTCAACTCTCTCAAAGCCGAACGCTACCGAGAGACATTGATATGGTGTTCGATGCTTTTTACAGTGAAGATTTTCAAGTGCATGTGGATTGAGGAGAGATTATGAGTCAACGATGTGGTCAGTGCAGGCAGTTTACTCGCCAAAAAGGTAGCGTTGATCTTTGTGATGCTTGGGGTCAGCCGACTAATGCAAAAAGAAACGCTTGTGAGTACTTTATGCCGACAATTCGAGCAAAAGACCGAGTGATTAGCCCTCGAAATGCCAACATGCCCTAAAGAATTATCATTAGTTGGGAATTGTTTAAACAATCAGTATTAACAAGTCACTGCAAACGATTACTTATCGGGTGGACTACTGTATAATATGCGTCGCGTCACACTTTGGTGGCGCGTGGTACATTTCAGGATCCCCATGTTGAAGAAATCTCTTGCTCTAATGCTTGCTGCGTACTCACTTCCTTCCGTTGCAGGTTCGACCATCGGTATTGTCGGTGCGATGGATGTAGAAGTTGAAGCGCTATTACCAAAAATCCAAAACCAACAAGTAAAAAAAATTGGTAGTCATCGCTTTTACACGGGTGAGTTAGAGGGTAAAACGGTTGTTGTGACTAAATCGGGCGTTGGTAAAGTGAATGCCGCAATGACAACTACACTCTTGATTCAATCTTTTGGTGTTGACCAACTTATTTTTACTGGTATTGCTGGTGCTAGTGATCCTAAGTTGGACCCACTCGATGTAGTGGTTTCAACACGGTTGGTTCAGCATGATGTTGATCTAACAGCATTTAATATGCCAAGGGGACTGCTACCTGACTATCGAGAACGTTACTTCTATGCAGACAAAACACTGCAAAAGTATGCGTTTGATGCGGCGGTTGAAACCTTAGGCAAAGAGAGCGTTTATCGTGGCATTATTGCATCTGGTGACCAGTTTATTGCAAGCAAAGTGAAAGTGACGGGCATCTATCAAGAATACAATGCGATGGCAGTAGAGATGGAAGGTGCGGCACTTGGTCAAGTGGCCGAAGCGTTTAAAGTGCCGTATGTGGTCATTCGAACAATTTCTGATAAAGCAGATGGTTCTGCGGATATTGTTTATTCCGATTTAAAAAAGGCAACCGCAGATAACTCCGCCAACATTACGCTTAATATGCTTAAGCAAATGTAAGTGTCTTAAAAAGCAGCGATAAAACGCTGCTTTTTTGTGCCTAAGTCACCCTATGCACTGACTGACTCTTCAAATCGAACATCGTTTGCAGAGCGCCACCAATGATCGAGCTGCTCTCTGTTCATCGGTTTGCCGAACAAGTAACCTTGCATGAAGTCACAGCGGTAAGCAGAAAGCCATTCATGCATTACGTTGTGTTCAATGCCTTCAGCGGTCACAGTTTTGTTTTGCGCATGGCAAAGCTCGATGATTGGCTTAATAACATGTTCATTATCGGTATGCATTAAGGTCAGCAGAAATTCTCGGTCGAACTTGATCTTTTGAACGGGGTATTGAACCAGTTGGGTCAATGATGTGTAGCCAGAACCAAAGTCATCGATCGCCAATCGATAGCCAAGTTTAGAAAGTTCATCGAGTAACACTGTTCCTTGTTGATCACTTGCGAACGTCTCCGTTATCTCAAGCTCAATGCACTGCGGAGGTACAGAATTTACCTGGGCATGCTTGTGTATATATTCCGCCATAGATAGCGAGTTTAGCTCAGCTGACGAAAGGTTGATGGATAAGGTAATGTCTTTGCCGAAAATCTCTTTTAGGTGATGGTATTCCAGCATCGCGTTGGAGAAGACCCAACGATCTATCTTGTTAAACTGACCGCTTTGTTCTGCAATTGGAATAAACTCGGCGGGCGGAACAACTCCTAGGTTTGGTGAATCCCAGCGAAGCAATACCTCAAGGCCCTCAATCTCATTTGCTTTGTTATTCATGTATGGCTGAAATACTAAGTGGAACTCTTTTTCTATATCTTCTTTTCGTAGTTCGCGTTCTATATCGCCTTTTCTCTGGGCGGCTTCATCCATTTCCATGGAATAGTAAGAGGCTTGGTTTTTACCAGCACGCTTTGCCTGATACATAGCGGCGTCAGCACAAGATAAGAGTTTCTCAATATCTTGCCCGTCTTGAGGAAATCCAGCGATACCGACACTTGCCGTCACAGGTAGCCCACCAAAATGGTGATGATTACAATTCTTAATCGGTTCAAGGAGTGCATTGGTCAACTCATCGGCTATAGAAGAGGATTGGTGCTTGCTGCTTAAAAGAATGGCAAACTCATCTCCTGACAGACGAGCACCAAAACAGGTACTATCGTGTTTGTGAGCGAATAAAGCACATACTTTTTGAATATGCCCAGCAAAGGCTTTCAGCAATTTATCGCCCCATTCATGGCCATACTTATCATTCACGAACTTAAAATTATCTAGATCGACATAAATAACCCATAGGTTGTCTGTGCAAGAGGCAAGTTCTCTACAGGCTAGGGCTTGAAAGCGAGAGCGGTTTGCTAGTTGCGTTAGCTGGTCTGTTTCAGCAAGGCGTTTAGTTTGTTCATAACTTTTTCTTAGCTCTTGGTACATGTCAAAAAAGCGCTGCGACAAGCGCCCAATCTCATCATTGCTGTTGAGTTTTTCGATGTTATCTCTCGTATTGCTCTCAATGTCTGTTAGCTGGTTATCCAGCTTGGCGATTGGCTGCATAACATAGAGGTATAAGACGATGACAATTAATGCGATGGTGATGAGGCCAGCGACACCAAATGATAGGGCAAGTTCTAGCCAAACCTTTTCGACTTTGTTCCACATCAGATATTCCGCAGGCGAGAGAATGGCATAAAAACTGGGTAGCAGCTCTATCGTTTGCGCCAATGGTATATCGAGATAAATGGGCTTGTCAGAAAAGGTGATGACGCTATGGGTATCGTATTCAATTTCGTGTTTTATATCATTAAATGACTCCAGTGATACGGATGCCACAATGAATAGGTTAAAGGCTGGGTCAAATGTTGTCGCTACTTCACCGGAACGGCGATCAAGGACTTGATACTTTAATAAGATGCTCTGACCGCTGGAATTGTAGATAAACCCAGTATGACTAAAGGCCTGTTGGCTATTAAAGGTTTTCGTTACGTACGCTGAAATCTTGGGGTCTAGTACGCCAGTGGGCTGGTAAGTACTTTCTTGGAAATACAGCACTTGGCTTTGGCCGTTAAGAATTGCCATGTTAGTGTCGCCTTTGTAGCCATGGCTTAATACTTCCACCGTTTCTGCTAACTGGCTTTCTAAACGAGTAGATTGTTCATTTGAGTCTCGGTTGGCTAAATAATCTAACACCGCATAACTTTTTGATAGGGTATGTGCGTAGCTGTTAAGAAACACATTCGCTTGACGAAGTTGACCTGCAAGCTGATCCATCTGAAGTTGGATATAGCTGTCTTCGCGTTTTATCAACGTGACTTTTTGAATGCTGTAGATGATGTAGCTAGACACCAATGCACTGAGCAATATGACTGGCGTGACAAGCAAAATGATTCTATTGCTAAGTTTCATGTGGTGATAATTTTAATTTTCCATTGCTTCTCTTCTAATTAAGAAGCCACTTATTGCATAGATTGATTTTTCAACGAATTGTATGTTGTATATGAAACAAAGTCTTACAAATGTCGTAAATTTGTGAAGGGGAGGGTGATTTATAAACAGGGGGCTTTGTATTCTTGAATTTGAGACAAAGCTGGACTTGGAAATGATCGTTAACCTCAGTTTCGTGGTTGGTTATTCACCATCGAAACGTTTCGATGGCAAAATGTGACCTCACTATCCTTTTCTTAATCAGTTAGTACTCAATTGCGGATCATTCTCACACCTTATCGATCTGTGACTGGTCAATTATTCCTATCGTTCTATTATTGCATCGAAACGTTTCGATGAGTGTTCTGTCAATATAGAAATTAATCCAAGAGAGACGCTCACAGTTGTATGAACGTGTAACCGAAAGGTCGATGAGATGAAAAAAAGTACCCTAATTAACTCAGAAATTTCTTACTTGGTGGCGACGTTGGGTCATACCGATGAAATCACCATTTGTGACGCGGGCTTGCCAATCCCTGACCATGTTCAACGTATCGATTTAGCGTTGACTCATGGCGTTCCTGGTTTCCTTGATACCGTTCGCGTGATTCTGTCTGAGTCCCAAATTGAAGGGGTCATCATTGCTGAAGAATTCGCAAAAGTTAGCCCTGTTCACCATGATGCGCTGATCACTGAGCTAGCAAAAGAAAGTGAGCTAGCAGGTAAGCAGATCGCGATTAACTATGTATCGCATGAAGCTTTTAAAGCTCGTACAGAACAAAGCCGTGCTGTTGTTAGAACAGGCGAGTGCACACCATACGCGAATGTGATTTTCCAAGCCGGCGTGGTGTTTTAAGCCACAACTAATTGAGGACAAATTATGACTCAAGCCATTCTACAACTCAGCGACATCGAGAAAGCGTTCCCGGGCGTTAAGGCGTTGGATAAAGCCAGCCTTAATGTTTACCCAGGTCGCGTGATGGCGTTAATGGGCGAGAACGGGGCAGGTAAGTCGACCTTGATGAAAGTGCTTACGGGCATCTACCACATGGATGCGGGAAGCATTAAATATCAAGGTCAGCCAGCGGCGTTTAAAGGTCCGCGTGACTCTCAAGAAGCGGGCATCAGTATCATTCACCAAGAACTGAACCTGATCCCCGAGCTGACGATCGCTGAAAACATCTATTTAGGTCGTGAATTTACTGGCTCGATGGGTCGTATTCAGTGGGGCAAGATGTACGAAGAAGCAGACAAGTTGCTTCAACGCCTTAATGTAAGGCACTCTTCAAAAACATTGCTTGGTGATTTAAGTCTTGGTGAGCAGCAAATGGTGGAGATTGCCAAAGCGCTGTCTTTCGAATCTAAAGTCATCATCATGGACGAGCCAACCGATGCTCTAACCGACAAAGAGACGGAATCGCTGTTTAAAGTGATCAACGAACTTCGCGACCAAGGTTGCGGCATCGTTTACATCTCACACCGCCTGAAAGAAATCTTCGAAATCTGTGATGACATTACTGTGTTACGTGACGGTAAATTCATCGGCGAATGCCAAGTGAAAGACACCAACGAAGATGGACTCATCGAAATGATGGTTGGTCGTAAGTTGGAAGAGCAATACCCGCGTATCGATGTGAAGCACGGCGATGTTTGCCTTGAAGTGATTGGCTTGACTGGTTCTGGTGTTCACGACATCAACTTCACCCTTCAACGCGGAGAAATTCTTGGTGTATCGGGTTTGATGGGGGCAGGTCGTACTGAGCTAATGAAAGTGATTTACGGCGCGCTACCAAGTGAGCGTGGCGTTATCAACTTAGACAACAAGACCATTAACCCGGTTAGCCCACAAGATGGCCTGGCGAATGGCATTGCTTACATCTCTGAAGACCGTAAAGGCGATGGCTTGGTGCTAGGGTTATCCGTGAAGGAGAACATGTCTTTGTGTGCGTTGGATAAGCTCACCAAAGGTTTCCAAATCCAACACGGTGAAGAAGTTGTGGCGGTTGAGGACTTTATCAAACTGTTCAACATCAAAACGCCAACGCGTGACCAAATTATCGGCAACCTTTCTGGCGGTAACCAACAGAAAGTGGCGATCGCGAAAGGGTTGATGACTAAACCTAAAGTTCTGATTCTGGATGAGCCTACTCGCGGTGTCGACGTGGGTGCGAAGAAAGAAATCTATCAGCTAATCAACAAATTTAAAGCCGACGGCATGAGCATCATCTTGGTTTCATCTGAGATGCCGGAAGTGCTAGGCATGAGTGACCGTATCATGGTGATGCATGAAGGTCGAATTACAGGCGAATTTGATGCGAAAGACGCCGACCAAGAAACACTACTCGCTTGTGCCGTAGGCAAGAGAATGAATGAGGAAGCAGCATGAGTACTAATACCATGAGCAAACCAAACGAAACTGGCAGCAAGAAGCTGTTCACCAAAGAGTGGCTGATTGAGCAAAAATCATTGATTGCACTGCTGTTTTTGATTGTTGTCGTGTCATTTTTAAACCCGAACTTTTTTACGGTAGACAACATTCTTAATATCTTGCGTCAAACCTCTGTCAACGCGATCATCGCAGTGGGTATGACACTGGTTATATTAACAGCCGGAATTGACTTAAGCGTAGGCTCTGTACTTGCGTTATGTGGTGCCTTCGCGGCAAGCATGATTGCGCTAGAAGTGCCAGTACTCATCGCGGTTCCAACAGCATTGTTTGCTGGTGCGGCACTGGGTGCGATAAGCGGAATCATTATTGCCAAAGGTAAGGTGCAAGCCTTTATCGCAACGCTGGTTACCATGACGTTACTGCGCGGTGTAACCATGGTTTACACAGACGGTCGACCTATCTCAACAGGCTTTACTGATACTGCAGACGCATTTGCATGGTTCGGTACAGGTTACGCTCTTGGTATCCCAGTTCCAGTTTGGTTGATGGTGATTGTCTTTGCTGCGGCATGGTATCTACTAAACCACACTCGCTTTGGTCGCTATGTGTACGCACTTGGTGGCAACGAATCAGCAACGCGCCTTTCTGGTATCAATGTTGATCGTGTGAAGATCGGTGTATACGCAATTTGCGGTATGTTGGCAGCGCTTGCGGGCATTATCGTGACTTCTCGTCTGTCTTCAGCACAGCCAACTGCGGGTATGGGCTACGAGCTAGACGCTATCGCAGCGGTTGTTCTTGGCGGTACTAGCTTGATGGGCGGTAAAGGTCGCATCATGGGTACCTTGATTGGTGCTTTAATCATCGGCTTCTTGAACAATGCGCTGAACCTACTCGATGTTTCTTCTTACTACCAAATGATTGCGAAAGCAGTGGTTATCTTGCTAGCGGTACTGGTAGACAACAAAAACAAGTAATCCATAACAACTAATACATTAAAGCTAAATCCTGAATACAAACCGAGCCAGAGGACGTGTGCTGGCTCACCCTACACAAAGGACTAGAACGATGAAAAAACTCGCAACTCTTATCTCTGCTGCACTTCTTTCTTCAACCGTATCGGTAGCGGCGCAAGCTCAAGATACCATGGCGATTGTAGTTTCTACGCTAAATAACCCGTTCTTCGTAACGATGAAAGACGGTGCAGAAGCGAAAGCGAAAGAACTGGGATACGACTTGATTGTACTGGACTCGCAAAACGACCCGAGTAAAGAACTGTCAAACATCGAAGACCTGACGATACGCGGTGTAAAAGCGATTCTGATCAACCCAACAGACTCAGACGCTGTGTCAAACGCGATTCGTATGGCGAACCGTTCTAAGATCCCAGTGTTGACACTAGACCGTGGTGCAAGCCGTGGTGAAGTGGTTAGCCACATCGCTTCTGACAACGTGGTTGGTGGTGAAATGGCAGGTCACTACATTATGGAAAAAGTGGGCGAGAAAGCGAAAGTCATCCAACTCGAAGGTATTGCTGGTACGTCTGCGGCGCGTGAGCGTGGTGAAGGCTTCATGACCGCAGTGAAGGGTAGCAACATGGATCTACTAGCAAGCCAACCTGCGGATTTTGACCGTACTAAAGGTCTAAACGTAATGGAAAACTTGCTTGCAGCAAACCCAGACGTACAAGCGGTATTTGCTCAAAACGATGAGATGGCACTGGGTGCGCTTCGCGCAGTACAAGCATCAGGTAAAGATGTGCTGATTGTTGGTTTCGACGGCACTGAAGATGGTATCGCAGCGGTTAACCGTGGCAAGCTAGCGGCAACTATTGCACAGCAACCAGATCTAATTGGTGCGCTTGGTGTCGAAACTGCAGATAAAGTATTGAAAGGTGAGAAGGTTGAGGAGTACATTCCTGTTCCGCTAAAAGTGCTGACTAAGTAAGTTTCGCGCTAGGCTCAGGTATTACTCTTGAGAACCATGGAGTGACCCAATGAACGTATTGGGTCATTCCAAACAATGTAAGTTGTACGTTGGCAAAGTAAATCTAGCTGAATCGTAATACGCTTACCTTTTTCAAAGAGCGTAAGCCATATACCCAAGTGACTTCAAACCAAGTCATTCTCGCTGAATCGAGCATATCGAGGTTACTTGGGTATATACTCCTGTTCAAACTAAAGGGTTCATTAAGAACCGAGGATAACCGTATGAATAAGTTAGTGGTGTTAGGTAGTGTAAACGCTGACCATGTTCTTCAAGTGCCTTCTTTCCCTCGCCCTGGCGAAACGCTACATGGTCGCAACTATCAAGTTATCCCAGGTGGCAAGGGTGCCAACCAAGCTGTTGCAGCAGCTCGATTAACTGCCGATATCGGTTTTATTGCGTGTGTGGGTGACGATTCGTTCGGCATCAACATTCGTGAGAACTTCAAAATGGATGGCATCGACATCACTGGTGTGAAGATGCAGCCTAACTGCCCAACTGGCATTGCCATGATTCAAGTGGCGGACAGCGGTGAAAACAGCATTTGTATCTCCGCCGAAGCGAACGCCAAACTTACCGCAGAAGCGATTGAACCCGATTTAGAGCGCATTCGTCAGGCAGAATACCTGTTGATGCAATTGGAAACGCCAATGTGTGGCATCGAGAAAGCAGCGAGAATCGCGAAGGATGCCAAAACCAACGTGGTTCTCAACCCTGCGCCAGCGCGTGAATTGTCAGATGAGCTGTTGTCTTGCATTGATGTTATCACACCCAATGAAACGGAAGCCGAAGTGCTAACTGGTGTGACCGTAACTGACGATGATAGCGCGCAAGAGGCGGCAAATATTCTGCACTCAAAGGGCATCGAAATTGTGATGATTACGCTCGGGGCAAAAGGTGTTTGGCTGAGTCAAAATGGCCGTGGTGAAATCATTCCTGGTTTCCGCGTAGAGGCAACGGACACGACCGCAGCTGGGGATACGTTTAATGGGGCATTCGTCACTGGTTTATTGGAAGACTTACCTTTAGAATCAGCGATTAAGTTTGCTCATGCAGCAGCAGCGATCTCTGTGACTCGCTTTGGCGCGCAAACTTCGATTCCAACCCGTCAAGAGGTTGAGGAGTTCCTTGAACAACAATAATCAAAAGGAGAAATAGCATGGCAACGATGAAAGACATCGCAAAACTGGCAGGGGTTTCCACTTCAACTGTGAGCCATGTTATTAACAAAACTCGCTTTGTCAGCGAAGAGATCTCAGAACGAGTCAACAACGCTGCCCAAGAGCTTAATTACTACGCGCCTTCAGCATTGGCGCGTAGCCTCAAAGTCAACCGCACCAAAACCATTGGTATGTTGGTGACTACCTCAACAAACCCATTCTTTGGTGAAGTCGTAAAAGGCGTTGAGCGCAGTTGCTACCACAAAGGCTATAGCCTGATCCTGTGTAACACTGAAGGCGATAATGAACGCATGCGTGACTCCATCAATACGTTGCTACAAAAGCGCGTTGATGGGCTTATTTTGATGTGTTCATCGTTAGAAGGGGAGCGCATTGATGTATTCGAGCGTTACTCTGACATTCCGGTTGTAGTGATGGATTGGGGGCCAATGTTGTTTACGAGCGATAAGATTCAAGATAACTCGCTTCGTGGTGGTTATCTGGCCGCTAAATACCTTATCGATTGTGGCCACAAAGAGATTGGTTGTATCACGGGGCCATTAATTAAGCACCAAGCGCAAATGCGTTATGAAGGCTATAAGCGTGCAATGATTGAAGCTGAGCTTGATTTCAATGCCAACTGGATTGTGGAGTCCGATTTTGAGTGTGAAGGTGGTTATCAAGCCCTCAAGAAAATGGTTCAACGCGGTCCGCTACCAAGCTCGATTTTTGTATCCAATGACATGATGGCGATGGGTGTAATTAACGCAGCAAATGAGCTTGGAATCAAAATTCCGGATGATCTTTCGATTATCGGATATGATGACATTCACATCGCAAAATTCATGTCTCCATCACTCACTACTATTCACCAGCCCAAATACCGCTTGGGTCAAGCCGCAGTCGAAACTTTACTGACTAAACTTGAAAATTATTCTAAAGAGCCGAACGTAGTGCAACTAGAGCCAACACTCGTGGAGCGAAACAGTGTCCTGCACAAATAGATTTAAGGCTTAAATTAGGTTCATAGCGGCTTTCCGGGGAAAGCCGCTTTTATCTTTAAGAAGAAGTAATCAGTATCTCGATAGCCATATCCCATCCGCTTAATTAACTTTATCTTGTTATTTATCCCTTCAAGCGTACAGGTATTCAGCGGGTAGCTTGCTGAAGCAGTGATCCCATGAAGGTATGGACGGAGCTTTCGAGCGAACTCTTTGAGCGGCTTAATTCCACTCTCATTCACTTGTCCCAACCATACCTGCC
>NZ_APHW01000108.1 GCF_002741985.1 Vibrio rotiferianus CAIM 577 = LMG 21460 | reverse complement strand
TCACGGCTCAGACGACAAAGCGATCATCACGCCAGATCAACCGGGCGATGACAAAGGCGCGGTTCAAGAAGACGTAACGTTGACCACTGGCGGCAACCTAAACGTGGACGACCCTGATGCAGGTGAAGCTGTCTTTCAACCGCAAACAGGCGTTCAAGATGGCAACTGGGGTACCTTCTCTATCGATGAGCAAGGTAACTGGACGTATACGCTGAACAACAGTCACCCAGACGTGCAAGCGTTAGATGCTGATAGCGAACCGGTTATTCGCACCATGACAGTGACGTCTGCGGATGGTACCACTCATGACGTGGTTGTGACGATCACCGGTTCAGACGACAAAGCGGTCATTACGCCAGATCAACCGGGTGATGATAAAGGCGCGGTTCAAGAAGACGTAACGCTGACCACTGGCGGCAACTTAAACGTGGACGACCCTGACGTAGGTGAAGCGGTATTCCAACCACAAACCGACGTTCAAGATGGTAATTGGGGTACTTTCTCTATCGATGAGCAAGGTAACTGGACGTATACGCTGAACAACAGTCACCCAGATGTGCAGGCGTTAGACGCTGATAGCGATCCGGTTATTCGCACCATGACAGTGACGTCTGCGGACGGCACGACTCATGACGTTGTAGTCACCATTACTGGTTCAGACGACAACTCCATTATTACGCCAGATCAACCGGGTGATGATAAGGGCGCGGTTCAAGAAGACGTAACGCTAGCCACTGGCGGTAATTTGAATGTTGATGACCCTGATGTGGGTGAAGCAGCCTTCCAGCCTCAAACTAACGTTCAAGACGGCAATTGGGGCACCTTCTCTATCGATGCAGATGGTAACTGGACCTATGAGCTGAACAATAGCCACCCAGACGTGCAAGCGTTAGACGCCGATAGTGAACCAGTTGTTCGCACTATAGCTGTGCAGTCCGTCGGAGGGGGAGCGCATCAAATTGTAGTGACGATCACGGGCTCAGACGACAAAGCGATCATCACACCAGACCAACCGGGTGATGATAAAGGCGCGGTTCAAGAAGACGTAACGCTGACCACTGGCGGTAACCTAAACGTGGACGACCCTGATGCAGGTGAAGCGGTCTTCCAGCCCCAAATAGACGTTCAAGACGGTAATTGGGGTACTTTCTCTATCGATGAGCAAGGTAACTGGACGTATAAGCTGAACAACAGCCACCCAGATGTGCAAGCGTTAGACGCTGATAGCGATCCGGTGATTCGCACCATGACAGTAACATCTGCGGATGGCACGACTCATGACGTGGTCGTGACGATCACGGGCTCAGACGACAAAGCGGTAATCACACCAGACCAACCGGGTGATGATAAAGGCGCAGTTCAAGAAGACGTAACGCTGACCACTGGCGGCAACTTAAACGTGGACGACCCCGATGCAGGTGAGGCGGTATTCCAACCTCAAACCGACGTTCAAGATGGCAACTGGGGTACATTCACTATCGATGAGCAAGGTAATTGGACCTATAAGCTGAACAACAGCCACCCAGACGTGCAAGCGTTAGACGCTGATAGCGATCCGGTGATCCGCACCATGACAGTGACGTCTGCGGACGGTACGACTCATGACGTGGTTGTGACAATCACGGGCTCAGACGACAAAGCGATCATCACACCTGATCAACCGGGCGATGACAAAGGCGCGGTTCAAGAAGACGTAACGCTGACCACTGGCGGCAACCTAAACGTGGACGACCCTGATGCAGGTGAAGCGGTATTCCAACCGCAGACAGACGTTCAAGACGGCAATTGGGGCACCTTCTCTATCGATGCAGATGGTAACTGGACGTATACACTGAACAACAGTCACCCAGATGTGCAGGCGTTAGACGCCGATAGCGATCCGGTGATTCGCACCATGACAGTGACGTCTGCGGACGGCACGACTCATGACGTGGTCGTGACGATCACGGGCTCAGACGACAAAGCGATCATCACACCAGATCAACCGGGTGATGATAAAGGCGCGGTTCAAGAAGACGTAACGCTGACCACTGGCGGCAACTTAAACGTGGACGACCCTGATGCAGGTGAGGCGGTCTTCCAACCTCAAACCGACGTTCAAGATGACAATTGGGGTACGTTCTCTATCGATGAGCAAGGTAACTGGACGTATAAGCTGAATAACAGCCACCCAGACGTGCAAGCGTTAGACGCTGATAGTGATCCGTTGACTCGCACCATGACAGTTACGTCTGCAGATGGCACGACTCATGACGTGGTTGTGACAATCACGGGCTCAGACGACAAAGCGATCATCACACCTGATCAACCGGGTGATGATAAAGGCGCGGTTCAAGAAGACGTAACGCTGACCACTGGCGGCAACCTAAACGTGGACGACCCTGATGCAGGCGAAGCGGTCTTCCAACCGCAAACGGACGTTCAAGACGGCAATTGGGGTACCTTCTCTATCGATGAGCAAGGTAACTGGACCTATAAGCTGAACAACAGCCACCCAGACGTGCAATCGTTAGACGCCGATAGCGATCCGGTGATTCGTACCATGACAGTAACATCTGCAGATGGCACGACTCATGACGTGGTTGTGACTATTACAGGTAACAACGATGCTCCTGAATTCATTAGTGGAACGAATGATAGCCACGGCCTAGATGAAGATGGCAAAGCCGATACCGATAGTTACCAATTTAGCATTAATGAGAATGCTGTTGCTGGCGTAATTGGGCAGGTTGAGGCATTTGATGTCGATAAAGGTAGCAATGTAACTTATCAGTTAACCAATCATACTGACCTTTTTGAAATAAATAGTCACACAGGTGAGATCAGCGTTAAAAGTGGCGTAGTCTTTGACCATGAAACGTCAGATAGCTACCAACTATTGGTAGAAGCTCAAGACCAGTCTGGAGCGAAGGATACGGCCAACGTCAATGTCGTGATAAATGACATTAACGAAGCTCCAATCGCTGAAGATGACAAGGGTATTGAGAAAGAGACTAAGGTTTTAGATCACACGAACTGGGACGACAGCACCGATATTAGTGTGGATTACTACATCGTTGATACCAACACGGGTAACAAAATCGGTGACGCTAACAAGGCGGATTACACCGGTGACGGTGGTACGCATAAGTTTGGGGTTAGCTCCTCCTTAGATGGCGGTACGGATCAGGTAAAAGACGGTCAAATTGGATTCGATGATGCCACTTCACACAGTGAGGCTATGCGTTTCACTTTCGCTGATGGACAAGTCGCAGATCATGCTGAAGTTCAAGTTGAAAATCTTTGGAGCTCTTGGGAGCCTGGAGTTGAGCGCGGTGTTTGGAAGGCTTACTACAAAGGTGAGGTTGTCGCTTCGGGAGTATTTGAAGGAACTGGCAATGGTAAGCAAGTTGTAAGTATTGATGCGGATGGTCGATATTTTGATAGCATTGAAATGTCAGCCGTGGGTTACAAAGATGGCTTGGTTGATCCTAAGGGGTCGGAGTACTTTGTAACACAAGTTTCTGCCGATTTGACGAGCTTTGATGAGGACTATCAAACAACAGGAGCCGGTATTCTAGAGCTGGATGTGTTAGCGAATGATAGCGATCCAGACGGTGACGAACTGACTATTATTAACTACCCACAAACAGAATATCTAAACTTAATAGATGGCAAATTGGTGTTTGATGCAGCCAAGTATCTTGAGTCATTGCCAGAAGATCAGCGCACGATTAAGACAGGGGAAATAAAGGAATACTCATTTGAATACGTCATTGAAGATGCGGATGGCCTAACTGATAAAGCTGAAGTGACAGTGCATGTAGTAGGTGAGCCTATTTCACTGGATGATTCGCATATCACGCTCGATGAGTCTGCAGTTGGTGCGAACTCTAGCGTACATGCTGAAGGTGATTTAGTTGCCAGCCTTGGTTCTGCATCAGATGCTGAGTTCCGATTTGATTCTGAACAGAATCTGGAGAACGTTACCAGTGAAGGCAAGCCAGTTGTGTTTGAAGTGAGTGATGATCGCGGTACTTTAACCGGATATGTTGGCTCAGGTGATGATAAGGTCAAAGTCATTGAAGCGAGCATTGATGGTAAAACTGGGCATTATACTGTCGAGCAATATGAGCCAGTAGATCACTCTGAACTAGGTGCTGACACGTTAGATATCCCTGTTAGCGTTCAAGTGGATGCGGGTGGCCGAGTTGAAAATGCAACTTTGCACCTTGGAGTTGTTGACTCTTTGCCTTCAGTTAATTCAGAGCATCATGAAATCATGGATGTTGACCCACAAAACAACAGTGTTGTTATCGCGTTAGATGCATCGGGTTCAATGTGGGATGACATGGTTAAAAACGAGCAAGGCGTTGAAGTTACCCGCTGGGACCTAGCACGCAGTGCAATTAAGACCATGTTTGAAAAGTATGATGATCTTGGTGACGTTCGATTTAAGATTGCGACGCACTCAGGTTATCCAGATGGTCAAACGTCTGAATGGCTGGAATCGGTAGATGATATTGATGCTTACTTGGATTCGATTGGTCGCGGCGGCTGGACGCCATATAGCCAAGCGATTGACCAAGTAAATGCTGCCTTAACTGACCTTAGCCAAGAAACAGATGACACTAGCAATCATCAGCTTTACTTTATTTCGGATGGTGCGCCAAGCGACTTCAACTCATGGACAAATACGTCAGATCCGGCATATACAGAGTTGCGCGAGAGCTTAATGAAGTGGTCTACAGCAGACGATTTTGAAAGTGAGCAGCGCTACGAGTACTTAGCTAATGGTTGGGATCAACCGACAGAAGCTGAGCAAAGCATCATTCTTGAAAATGCGATGGAGCGCAGTATCGGGTCGAGCGGTGCATCTTTAGAGAACATCTGGTCAATTGGCATTGGTGCTGGTGCAGATTTGAAGTATCTAGAACCAGTTGCAACCGATAAAGGCTCTGCTCTAGTAGTAACTGACGACTCACAAATAGAGGGGCTTCTGAACAAAACAGTATCAGGACAGCTTCAAAGCAACCTTCTAGATGAGATCGGTGGTGATAGCCAATGGGTGGAGCAAATTGAAGTTGATGGTGAAACCTATCATTACAATAAAGCTGATGGCACAGTAAGTACAAGTAATGGGGCGGTTATCTCTCTACACTCGCTAGCAGAGATCGACACTGAGCATGGTACGCTAACCCTTAACTTTGAGAATGGTCGCTATGACTACAAAGCGACGAATGTTAAGGGGCATCAACAAGAAAAATTCAATATCACCGTTATCGATGCAGACGGAGATACAGTGACTGGTGAAGTGACAATCGATATTCGAGATCGCGCTCCTGAGTTTATTAGCAATACTGATGCAGATCAGACTCATGGAACCGATGTCAGCGGTATGCCAACTGCAGATAATGCAACTTTTAACGTTGCAGAGCAGGAAGCTGGATTGTTGGTGGGTAAGGTTAAAGCTTTCGACCCTGATGGTGCAGATACCATTAAATACGAGCTAAGTGGTGGTGATGCCAATTTATTCCGCGTAGATTCAAATAGCGGTGAGATTTGGCTTAAAGACGGAGTTAAGCTAGACCACTCTGTTCAGGATAGTTATCAGTTGGAAGTCACGGCGACGGATGGTACGGACAAAGACACAACTCAGGTCACTCTAAATGTAACTGAAAACCATGCCCCAACTTCATCGCCAGTACATGGCTTTGCTGAAATGGAAGACTTGCCGATTAACAAAGTGACGGTTGTGTTTGATGAATCAAACAGTATGACTCGCACATTTGATGGGCAAAATACCGTTGGTAGTGAGGCTACTGCAGAAAAGAGCGAATCAAGAGCTTATAAGGCAGCAGAGGCTCTGCATTCCATGGTTGAAAACATGATTGAGGATGGCGGTCAATCTAATACTTTCATTCGTTTGGTTCGTTTTGATGGCGATACGTCTACACAGAGCTGGTTAACTTTAGATCAAGTAGAAGACATGAGTCGTCCGCCTTTGCTGAATGGACGTGATTCCAATGATCCTGAATATCTGAGTGAAGTTGCCTCTTACGTGAGTCGATGGTGTGATATTGATCACGGTACGAACACAGACTATAGCAAGGCACTAGAAGCCGTCATGGCCTCTAACGAAATTGGAACTCGATTCCCTTGGCAAGATGGCTTAGATGAAAACGGCAATTTTGATTGGGATCTGTACTTGAAAGAACAGCCAATCGAAAGTAAAGAGACCATATTCTTTATCTCTGACGGCGCACCAAACCCTAAAGAAGGTGAAACAGCAGCTCCAGATTTGAATGAACGATGGGAAGAGTATAAGCAAACGCATGATGCCAAAGTTTATGGTATTGGTATTGCAACGTCAGACAATGAAAGTGCAGCCCAAGCACTGGAAGAATTGAGCGACCAAGTTGTATTTATCGATTCTGGCGAGCAGTTAGGCCAATTCCTAAATCACTTTTCACCTGAACCAATTGCTGGTGAGTTGCTGTCAGGAAGCCAAGATGCAGATGGCGACATCATGACAGTCTCTTTGGCTGATGGGGACTTCACTCTTTTAAGTGCTGATTTGCATGATGTCACCGTCGACCAAGACCTTGTTTCTTCGACGAGTCAAGTCGATGGGAGCTTACATGTTGAAATGGCATTTGGCTTGTTAGAAGTCGAGTCAAACGGTAGTTACAGCTTTACACAAAGTGATAGCTTTACCTTAGAAGGTAGCCAACAAGTCGATCTTAACTTTCTCTTTAAAGTGTCAGACGGAAGAGGCGGGGTGAGTGACAACGTCTTTACTCTAACACTTAGTGAATCAGGTGCAGACGTCGCTTCTACTGAGCGTCATGCTGTCATGGGTAATGACCTGGCCAACTTGCTTGATGGTAGTGAGACTATTGATATCATGCTGGGACAAGACGGTGCAGATACCTTAAATGGCGCTGCAGGCGATGACATCCTAGTGGGTGGTCTTGGCAATGACATTCTCATCGGAGGTTTAGGGAATGATATCCTAACGGGAGGTGAAGGGAGCGATACGTTTACTTTCACCAATGAGTCTTTAAGTTCTGAAGCATCTATGGATGTCATCAAAGACTTTAATCTCGGTGAAGATAAATTAGACTTGAGTGATATTGTTTCTCCAGTAGATGATGATGTGGCGGCCATGGAAGCCTTGCTGGATCACGTCAGCGCTAGTTTTGATGGTGAACAGGATACCCTCAATCTAACGATTACTAATGAGACTGGCCAATCTACATCGGTCGCACTGGAGCACTTTGACATGTCTGGCCTAGAACTGGGCGCATCAGCGACTTCGCATGAAATTGTTGACCAATTGTTCCAGCATCAAGTGTTTACAACTGACTAAAAATTTAGCGTTGGTAAGATAACTATTAATGTTAAGCGGCATCTGGATTATTCAGATGCCGTTTTATTTTGGTTAATCCAGGGACTACATATTCTGATAACTCGGTCCACCGCCACCTTCTGGTGCTTTCCATGTAATGTTTTGCGATGGATCTTTGATGTCACAGGTTTTGCAATGCACACAGTTTGCGGCATTGATTTGGAATATTCGCTCGCCTTCGACTTCTACCACTTCATACACGCCAGCAGGGCAGTAACGTTGGCTCGGCTCATCAAACTTCTTCAAATGGACTTGAATCGGAATATGAGGATAGGCGAGTTGCAAGTGGCAAGGCTGATTCTCTTCGTGTTGCGTACCTGACAAAAATACCGATGAAGGTTTATCGAAGCTGATTACACCATCTGGTTTCGAGTATTGAATAGGTTGGCACTCGTCGGTTGGTTTCAGTTGTTCATGATCGTGCGAAGGATCTGTGACCGTCCACGGTATTGGTTTCTTTACCAGTGGCTGCCATAGATTGTGCTCGAAGGTGGAAAGTGCGCCGCCGATCACACTGCCGAACTTATGAATATTTGCACCAAAGTTGCGTGTGTCATTAAGTTCTTCATATAACCATGAATCTTCAAACTTGGTTTGGTAATCCGGTTCCGAATTGGATTCTGTGAATGCTTCAGCAATGGCTTCTGCGGCTAACAAACCGGATTTCATCGCAGTATGGCAGCCTTTGATTTTGGCGACGTTTAAGGTGCCCGCATCACAACCAATCAATAAACCGCCGGGGAATTGCTGTCTCGGCAGAGAAGACAGTCCTCCTTTCGCTATGGCTCTTGCGCCGTAAGCGATTCGTTGAGCGCCTTTCAAATGCTGCTCGATTGCAGGGTGGTGCTTAAAGCGTTGAAATTCGTCAAACGGACTCAAGTAAGGATTGCTGTAATTTAAGTCGACAATAAGCCCAACGGCGATTTGGTTGTTCTCCATGTGGTAGAGAAAACCGCCGCCTGTGGTGCTGGATTCACACAGAGGATACCCTGCAGAATGAATCACGCTGCCTGATTGACCTTTGGCATCGACAGGTAACTCCCAAATCTCTTTAAGCCCAAGCGCATAATGTTGCGGTTGTTTATCATCGTCTAAACCAAATCGTTGAATGAGCTCTTTACCTAGATGACCTCGGCACCCCTCGGCGAATACGGTGTATTTGGCTTTTAGCTCAATACCGGCTTCAAAGTTGGGTTTGGCTTCTCCTTTCTTGTCCAAACCCATGTCGCTGGTGTTTACTCCTGTAACAGCGCCAAATGCATCGTAGTTAATCGTGGATGCGGCGAAACCGGGATAGACCTCGACACCAAGTGATTCTGCTTGTTCTGCTAACCAACGACACAAGTTCGCCAAGCTGATGACGTAGTTGTTTTCGTCATTGTGCATTGGGTTAGGTGTAAGAAAGTGGGGAACACGAACGTGATTAAGTTCTGTGGTTAGGTACAAGAAGGCATCGTTTTTTACAGCTGCGGAAAGCGGCGAGCCCATGCTTTGCCAATCAGGAAAAAGTTCATCCAGTGCACGTGTTTCGAATACCGCGCCAGATAAGATATGTGCACCAACTTCTGAACCTTTCTCTACCACACAAATAGACAGCGGTTCACCTTCACGTTCTTGATTGAGTTGCGCTAAGCGGCATGCTGCACTCAAACCAGCAGGTCCGGCGCCGACAATCACCACATCAAATTCCATACATTCTCTTTCCATCTTCTTGCTTCCTTGATACGAAACCTTTCTTTGTGTTTTAGGTGCTTCTTCTATTACGCAGTGCTCGTATAAAGAAATATAGTCCAGTTGACGTAAACGTAAACTAAACTAAGCTCAAATGGTAACGTCATAGGGCGTGATAAAGGTTTTGAGTGACGGTGTCATGATGTATTTTTACCAAGCAAGGTTATGAAAAAACTGAGCTTTAATGCAAATCTTTGTCGCGCATGACCCAATTGCTAGGACGCGTATCGCTTTGCGATCTGCTAGGAGGGAATGTGAAAGTACTGGTTGCGATTAAACGTGTAATTGACCCTTACGTTAAAGTAAGAGTGAAATCTGATGGTTACGGCGTGGAAACCAACAACGTGAAGATGACGATGAACCCATTCTGTGAAATTGCGGTGGAAGAGGCGGTACGCCTTAAAGAAGCTGGGGTAGCAGAAGAGGTGTTAGTGGTGTCGATTGGTGACACTAGTTGTCAGGAACAATTGCGCTCAGCGCTTGCATTAGGTGCGGATCGTGCGATTCATATTGATGTTGAACAGTCACCAGAACCGCTTGCGGTCGCGAAGTTACTCAAAGTCGTGATGGAACAAGAACAGGCTCAATTGGTGCTTCTGGGTAAACAGTCAATCGATACGGATAACAACCAAGTCGCGCAAATGTTGGCAGCACTGTCGAATCGTCCGCAGGGGACATTTGCATCGGAAGTGAAAGTAGAAGGGGAAACGGTTCTGGTTACGCGAGAAATCGATGGTGGCTTAGAGACGCTCAAACTGGATCTGCCTGCGATCATCAGCACGGATTTGCGTTTGAATGAACCGCGTTACGCCTCACTACCTAATATCATGAAAGCAAAGAAGAAGCCTCTATCGGTAATGACGCCAGACTTCTTTGGGGTGAGTGTCGAGCGTTCTCAGCAAGTGCTGGAAGTTATGACTCCGCCTGCCCGTAAAGCTGGCGAAATAGTTGGTAGTGTGAGCGAGTTAGTCGACAAACTCAAAAATGAAGCGAAAGTGATTTAGGAGGCATAACTATGGAAAACAAACCGTTAGCAACCTTGGTCGTTGTAGAACACGATAACCAATCACTTTCAGTCGATACACTACGCGCGTTGAGCGCTGCTTCTCAAGTTCAACAAGACGGCGCCTCTTTGCCTGTCACCGCTTTGTTAGTCGGGCACCAATGCAGCTCAGTTTTGGATGAGTTGAAGTGTGTGCAAGGTATCTCTCAGATCGTTGTGATTGATGCAGCTGAATACCAGCATGCATTGGCAGAAAACCAGTCTACCTTGATTGCCGAAGTTGGTCGGGATTATTCGCACATCCTAGCTCCTGCGAGTACCTTCGGTAAGAACTTGATGCCCCGAGTCGCTGCCTTACTGGATGTTGGGCAGTTGTCAGATGTGATTGCAATTGAATCGCTCGATACGGTTGTTCGCCCCATCTATGCCGGTAATGCGTTAGCCAGAGTTCGTTCGGACGATGCAACCAAAGTGATGACGATTCGAAGCTCAGCGTTTGACGCAATTGCTCTGTCTGACTCTCCAGTAGCCGAGAATGTCGTGACGTTAGAAACGGTCATTAAGGTAGAGCACAGTGAGTTTGTTTCACAGCAAAAAGCGGAAAGCGAAAGACCAGAGCTACCAGCAGCAAACGTTGTGGTTTCTGGTGGTCGAGGGTTAGGTAGCAAAGAGAATTTTGCGCTGGTGGAACAGCTTGCAGATAAGCTTGGTGGTGCAATTGGCGCATCACGCGCTGCGGTAGACGCAGGTTTTGTCTCTAACGATTTGCAAGTTGGGCAAACGGGTAAGATTGTCGCGCCTCAACTGTACATTGCCGTGGGTATTTCCGGTGCAATTCAACATTTAGCAGGGATGAAAGATTCCAAGGTGATTGTGGCGATCAACAGTGATCCTGAAGCGCCAATCTTCCAAGTCGCAGACTATGGTTTGGTTGGTGATTTGTTTGAGATTATGCCGGAGTTGTTGGAGAAGGTTTAAGTTCGGTATTTGTAGGGCGCCGTTCCCTAGAGTGAAGAATGAGCGAGTAGGGAATCTCTCATTTAAATTCATCTTCAAAACAAAAGGGCTTCCAATCGAAAGCCCTTTTGTTACTCATGGAAAACGTTACTTAAACGCTCGGTTTTCTTAGGTGCTCTGCCAGTACTTTTGTGAACCTTGCTGCTTCACCGCCGGTACATGCTCGGTGGTCAAACGTAATCGACAGCGGCATGGCTTTCACTGCTACAGCTTGCCCGTCTCGAATTACGACCTTCTTAATGATTCGACCAGCACCGACAATCGCGACTTGTGGCGGCGTGACCACAGGCGTTGCGTATATGCCTGCAATTGCACCAAAGTTTGAGAGCGTAATGGTGGCGTGTTGCAACTGCTCACGGCCAATCTTACGTTCGCGTATGCCTTGTACGGTTTCATCTAACCAACGACGTACCTCTTGCGGCTCGTATTCATCAGCGTGTCGTAGAACAGGCACGTACAAACCGTGTCGGCTGTCTACGGCAATACCAATATTGACCGTGCTGTGGACACAACGCGTCATGGTTTCGGCATCAAACCACGCATTCATAGCAGGCTCTTCCTGACACGCATGCACGATCGCTTGGACCAGACGAATACTGATGTCTTCACCTTGCTTCCAGCCTTCCAAGACAGCTTCTTCAGTAATGGTCACTGCCGCGACATTGTGGTGGGATTCCGCCATGGTCGACACCATGGTTCGGCGTGCGCCTTTGAGTACTTCCGTACCTGGGCGCTGTTTGCCGGCTTCGTCGTAAATGTCGGCATCGACGATCAAACCGTCCGGACCACTGCCTTTGACCAAATCTAAATCCACACCCAGTTTCTTCGCTAATAGGCGAGCAGAAGGAAGTGCAGTGATGAGGTTATCTGGCGATGGATTGTGTTCGCCGCCAATCCAGAAATCGTCCACATTTACGCTGTGTGCATGTTGGGAGACATTACCAACACCGTTGCTGCATCGGCAGTTTGCTTCTGTTCGGAGACGGTTTGCTCTGCTCCGGTTTCGTCGATTTCCAGAAGTAGAGCACCAATGTTGATTACGTCGCCTTCTTCGCCATGACGACTCACGATACGACCGCTATAAGGAGCAGGAACATCCACGGTCGCTTTTGCGGTTTCTACGGTAAGCACCACTTGATCGAGCTTGACCATATCGCCAACACTAATATGCCATTTGACAATTTCTGACTCAGCGAGACCTTCGCCGAGATCGGGTAAGTTAAACGTCTTCATTTCCAATCCTCCACGAGTTCGCGCGCGGCGAGCACAATGTCTTCTTCCTGAGTCATGTAATAATCTTCGTTGCGGTAGTACGGCATGATGGTATCCATGCCCGTGACACGTTTTGGTGGTGCTTTGAGTAGGCACATGGCATGTTCTGCGGTTCTGGCTAACAGTTCTGAGCCGACACCACAGGTTTTACTTGCTTCATGGACCACCAAGAGGCGTCCGGTTTTCTCAAGTGAACGGAAGATGGTCGCGGTATCAATGGGTTTGATGCTGGCTAAATCAATCACCTCAACTTCGATACCTTGATTGGACAGTGTTTGAGCCGCTTGCAGTGATTCGACAACACATGCCCCCCCCAAGTCACTAACGTAATGTCGCGACCTTTGCGAAGGGTAAAGCAAGTGTCGAGAGGTAGCGCTTCGCCATTATCCACCACTTCAGATTTCACTGTGCGATAGATACGTTTTGGCTCAAAGAACATCACCGGATCGTTGCTACGAATGGCTGCTAGAAGCAAACCATAAGCGCGTTGCGGTGATGAAGGAATCACAACCTTAAAGCCTGCGGTGTGAGCAAACAACGCTTCTACACTTTCAGAATGGTGCTCTGGTGCATGAATACCGCCACCAAAGGGCGCGCGGAACACTGCAGGGCAGGTGAGTCGACCACGAGTACGGTTACGCATTCGTGCCGCATGACACATCAAATGCTCTAATGCAGGGAAGACAAAGCCTTGGAATTGAAACTCTGCCACAGGTCGTAAGCCTTGCGTTGCCATGCCGACAGTGACACCGCCAATAAGCGCTTCAGCAAGAGGTGTGTCGATAACGCGCTTAAGACCGTATTTTTGTTTGAGTCCAACTGTGGCGCGGAATACACCGCCGTTATCACCCACGTCTTCGCCAAGGACGATGACATTCGGATCGTGTTCCATTTCATGGTGCAGTGCGAGGTTCACTGCTTCAACTAACGTGAGTTCAGCCATGTTTCCCTCCCTGCATTCGCATTGCTTTGTTGATTAGCTCATCCCTTTGCGCATGAAGCTCTTGGGGTAGGGATTCATAAAGGAAGTCGAAGCCCGTTTCAGGCGCTTGATTCGGCATATTGAGATAACGTTCAACGGCGAGTTCAACTTGTTCTTTGCAGTGGGTTTGCCACTCTTGCTCTTTCTCGTTACTCCAAACGCCTTGATTGGTGAGAAAGGCTTTAAGTCGACGGACGGGCTCATATTGCCAAGCCGTTTGAACTTCATCCTCGTTACGATAACGGGTCGCGTCGTCGGCAGTAGTGTGATCGCTCAAGCGGTAACTTATGGCTTCTATTAACGTTGCGCCTTTGCCTTTTCTGGCTCGGTTAAGCGCATTCTTCGTTGCATCAAACACCGCAACGATGTCATTGCCATCCACCGTAATACCGGGGATGCCGGCGCCTTTGGCTTTTTCTGAGAGAAATTCCGCAGCGCATTGCAAACTACGCGGTACGGAGATAGCCCATTGGTTGTTGTTTACGACGAACACCAGTGGAATGTTCCATGCGCCCGCACAGTTAACGGATTCGAGGAAGTCGCCTTTTGATGTTGCGCCGTCACCACACATCACCAAGGCTGCCTCATGGTTGCCTTGGATCTTCAGTGCAGATGCAACACCCACCGCATGAGTGCATTGGGTGGCGATAGGCACGCAGAAAGGTAAGTCTCGGCTAGGGAATGGGCTGCCTTCGGGTGCGAAGTCGCTTCCGCGCTCATCGCCTCCCCAGTATTGCAGGTTCTTTTCCATTCCTATGCCACGACACAACATGGCAGGCATGTCGCGATAGTATGGAACAAAGACGTCACTGGCTTTTAGTGCTCTGCCTACGGCAACCCCAATGGCTTCCGAGCCAAGATGCGAAGGGTAGGTGCCTAATTTACCAGTGCGTTGCAGGGCAACGGCTTTGTTATCGTAGGTGCGAGTTAATACCATATCTTGGTAAAACCCGACCAAGGTTTCTAGATCAGCCCAGTTGGGTAGTTGGCTGACGAGGTTCCCATCATGGTCGATAAACCGATGCATGGGTAATGCCTGAACGTTCATCTCAAGCTCCTTTTGACGCTGCGGGTCTTTTGGACTGCAGCTGCTCATAGTTAAATCAAAGTCTGTATGGGTACTCAGTCTTTGATATCAGCGCAAAAGGTCATACCTAGGATTGCAGTTGTTTTTGTTAGTTATCGACGCACCTCTTTTCCGTCTCTCTAGCAAAACCGTGTTGTGGTAAACACAAGGCGACATCTCATACTGCTGTTTACACCGCCTAATCCAGTGATGAATCTTGGTATAACCAGATATAGTAAGTGTAAACAAATTGTTAAATTGTGCTTTGGTTTGAGTTATCTTCATCAGTAAAGTTTCGCTTACACCGCACTTTTCTAGGATAAAACACTGCTTTTTAGAATTGTAAGTTTTCAAAGTTGAAGGGATTCACTGAGCTTGATATGAAAATTGTAATAAAATTGTGTTGTGAAATTTCACAGAGGATTCGTTTTAATCTGCAGGGTTTATGTATGAACTTTTGAGCTCTCTCGTCAAGGGAGGGACATTTGTCCTCTAGATTTCGCCAAGACGGCGTTACCATAAACACGAAAATTATCAATACAACAGAAAGGTGCTTTGCTCTTCCTTGTTCTTACTGGCAGTGGGAAAATGAGCGCACTAATAATTATAGGGCAACGCCATGAACGTACTCGTTATTAATGGTCATCCAAATTTGGACCGTTCTTACGCAAACTCTGAAATCCTATCCCATTTCTCTCAGAACACGAGTTGGCAGATTGCAAATGCCACTGATTTTACTGGAGATATAAAATCTGAGCAGCAACGTCTTCTTAGTTCTGATCTGGTTATTATTCAGTTCCCACTTTACTGGAGTACGTTTCCATCAGTATTAAAAGAGTGGATCGATCAAGTATTTACCTATGGATTTGCTTTTGGTCCAAATGGAAGCCAGTTAAAAAACAAAAAAGTGTTGTTTTCAATCACGGCCGGGGCGACAGCAGAATCATACTCTGAATCTGGTTTTAACTTTATGCCTCTAGAGTGTTATCAGCGAGCGTTTGAACATGCATTTAAAGCTGCTGAAATGAATATTGTCGACACCATCGTTACATTTGAAATGAATGCCATTCCAGAGGAAGGCGGTGATGTAGAAAAAACCATCGAGTTAGCTCACCAGCACGCAAGTCAGGTTATCAAAGTCGTAGATTCTCACAACGGATAAAACATTATGCTTCAGTCATTACTTGGTATCGCCGTATTACTCGGTGTGGGCTTCCTATGCTCAGAAAACAGAAAACAAATTAGTTGGCGTGCGGTTTCTGGCGCGTTTGGAATCATCTTGGTTGTTGCGGGCTTTGTATTGGCAACAGATATTGGTGCAGATGTATTGCTATCAGTGTCTAGTGCAGTCGGTAAGGTGTTTAGCTATGGCACGGAAGGCATTAAGTTTGCGTTTGGTAGCTTAGTGAACTTCAGCGTTGATGGTATAGGGTTTATTTGGGCGCTACAGGTTCTTCCACAAATCATTTTCACAGCGTCACTGACCTCCCTTCTTTACTATTTAGGCATCATGCAGTGGTTCGTTCGAATCATTGGTGGTGGATTGCAGCGAGTGCTGGGCACATCTCGTGCAGAGTCAATGAACGCTGCTGGTAACATTGTATTAGGCCAAACAGAAGCTCCGTTGCTGGTGAAGCCATACCATCGCGTACTAACACGAGCACAGATCTTCGCTATTATGGTGGGCGGCTTGTCGTCTATTGCAGGCTCAATTCTGGCAGGTCTTGCTGGCATGGGTGTTGATCTCAACTACTTAATCATGGCGTGTTTTATGTCTGCACCTGCAGGATTGATGTTCGCAAAGTTGATCATCCCTGAAACAGAAGAAACGATCGATGAAGTGCCAGAACTGCCAGATAATGAAAAACCGACGAGCTTTATTGATGCGGTAGCGAAGGGCGCGATCGCAGGTACCTCTATTGCGGCAATTGTGGGTGCGGTCATTATCTCATGTATTGGCTTAATGGCGATGTTAAATGGCGGCTTGGGTGCGATAGGAGAGTTCTTTGGGTTTAATGGCTTAACGGTTGATGTCATCCTTGGCGTTCTATTCTCTCCTGTTGCTTGGCTGATTGGTGTTCCTTGGGGCGAAGCCATGAGTGCAGGGGCATTTTTGGGCCAGAAAATTGCCCTTAATGAGTTCGTTGCTTTCGCAAGTATGGGTGGGGTAGAACTGAGCGATCGTACAACAGCGATCATGACCATTGCTTTATGTGGCTTTGCTAACATTGGCTCGGTTGCAATGGTTTGTGGTGCACTAAGCAGCATGATCCCAGATAGAGCGGGTGTTATCGGTAAGCTAGGCATGAAAGTACTACTTGCTGCAACTCTTGCAAACCTGATGAACGCAGCAATTGTTGGTTTGTTCGTTTAGACATTTATAATTGAGTCGAGTTGCTCTAAAACGCCACCTTGTATCATTTACGGGTGGCGTTTTTTATTTGTTATGTTATACCGATGTTTCTTGGGTGCTAAGCGATGCACTTAGGGGTATTTACCTAAAAACAAACAACCAGTTGGAGAGACAATGTATCACGCTCATATCTATTATCCTTTAATCCATGAACAGAAAGCGCAGGAACTGAGTGACCTCATCCGCGAGCAAAGACAAGATGTACTTAGAGTATTCCCGCTGGTGAACAGACTTGTAGGTCCTCATAAAATGCCTATGTTTGAACTACACATGGAGTCGGTAAGCGATGAGTTTGTATCATGGTTAGATGCGCATCGTGGTGACTTCTCCGTGTTAATTCATCCCGTCAGCGAAGAAGAGCTTATTGATCATACTGTTCGCGCCATATGGCTTGGCCGTGAGCTTGGTATTTTTGAAGATAAGTTAGACGCTTAAGCGGTAAAGTCTCCCTCTCTCGGTAAGCGTGCTTAAGCAATGTGTGCTAAACCTAAATATGAGGCGGTAGTTATTTTGCCACCTCATAAATAGAGATAATCATTAGTGCTTAATCAGGCGTTAAGGTTAACTTAACTCTTAATTTTTAGGGAAGTGCAGTTTACGACCCCAACGCAATTGGCAATGAAAGTGACGTTTTCTGAGGGGGAGGGGTATGCTAACACTACTTCTAGTCGTACTTGCACTTTATATCTTTTGGTTGCTGTTTAGGAATGGACCAGCCTTTGCTGAGCATGAGCCCAAGAGCGATAAAAGCTGGGTTGGGCCAACAAGCAACATAGAAGAGTGGCGCGGCTATTGTCATAATGTTGTCCAACCGTTTAGTTCTCAAACGTCGTTTTATGCCATTGCCTACTTTGCGAATTTTGTTGCTGCCGCGAATGCGATTTCATGGTCTACGGTCTACGAAGGGGATTACCCGGTTATCATAAGTCGTTTTGGTAGCTATTTTATCCTGTCAACACATGATGCGTTGCTTACCTCAGGCTTTGTTGCATTAGCTATTTTTATTATCAATTGGCAACTTGCTGTTCATTGTGCAGGTATTCTTAGCCAGTTCCTTGTAAGAGTCTTAATTATTAATCGCACACGCTTTGTCGCGATTAGTCTGGTGTTTTGCAGTTATTTTGCTTACCTACTGACTGTCGGTATCTTTTGGTTGTTTCAAGAACGTTATTCAATTTGGGATGGTCTAAAACTATCCCCGGTATTTCTCATTCTGGCGCTTTTGCTTGCGTTTGGTTTACCTTCAATGAAGCGTAAGCCTTCCAAATAAATGATGAAGTTGCGGAGAATTAAAGGGGAGTGGACAGGAAGCGGAGCTATTCGCCTGTAGCATTTGTATAAGCATTGATGTAGCATTGCCGACCTTTTTCGTCAGTGGGAGGATTTATGTACATCGGCTTTGACTACGGCACCGCAAACTGTTCGGTGGCGAAAATGGAACAGGGTGAGCCTAAGTTGCTCAAGCTTGAGGGAGCGAATCCCTACATTCCTTCCACCCTTTCTGCACCGACTCGTGAGTCGGTTTCTGAACACCTTTTCCGACATCGAGACATCAAGCCTTTTGATCAGGTCGGGGAGCAGGTGTTACGTCGTGCAATTAACTTCAATCGTGAAGAAAGCATAGATCTTGAACTTGAAGATATGGCTTTTGGTCAAGCTGCATTAGAGCGTTATCTTGCAGATCCTCAAGACATTTATTATGTGAAATCGCCAAAATCATTTTTGGGCGCATCGGGTTTACGCGACGTACAGCTCAGTTTTTTTGAGGACTTAGTATGTGCCATGATGGATAACATTAAGTCTCAGGCTGAGAACGATGCACAACAGTCAATTACTGATGCTGTGATTGGTCGTCCAATAAACTTCCACGGCCGTGGAGGAGAGGCTGCCAATATTCAAGCTGAAAATATCCTGTTACGTGCGGCGAAACGAGCTGGTTTTCGGAATGTTGAGTTTCAGTTTGAACCGGTTGCTGCTGGTCTGGAATATGAAGCTACGCTCACTGAAGACAAAACTGTTTTAGTGGTCGATATTGGCGGGGGTACTACAGACTGTTCACTTATCCAAATGGGCCCATCTTGGCGCGGAAAGGCTGATCGTACAGCAAGCTTGTTATCACATAGTGGGCAACGTATTGGTGGAAATGACTTAGACATTGCGTTGGCGTTTAAAAAGCTGATGTTCCCATTTGGTATGGAAAGCAAGATGGAGTCAGGAATTGTTATGCCAACGACTCAGTTCTGGAACCCAATTGCGATTAACAATGTTGAAGCTCAAAATGACTTCTACTCGCGTGAAAATCTAGCCGCGCTGAAACTGCTCCACAAACAAGCGCAAGAGCCACAAAAGCTTGCTCGTTTATTGGAGGTCTACCATGAATCGCTAGGTTACAACATTGTCCGCCGAGCTGAAGAGGCAAAGGTTGCTTTGTCTGAAGAGCCATCCTATCGAGCGGGCATTAATTTGCTATCTGAGCTGATTGAAGTTGATGTGTTACGTGACGAGATGATTGACGCTATTGAGTCTCCAAAAACAAAAATGACTGAGCTTGTAGCAGAAGCGGTAAACCTCGCAGGGGTAACACCAGATGCAATCTTCATGACCGGGGGATCGGCACGCTCGCCAATATTGCGTGAAGCAGTACAAACCGTGTTGCCAAATATTCCTGTTGTTAGTGGCAACTACTTCGGTTCCGTAACCGCAGGTTTGGCGCGCTGGGCTGACGTTTGTTTTAAGTAGTTACATCTTACTTCCTTTCTATGCAAACGCCTCGCTTCTTTGAGGCGTTTCTATTTCTTGTAAATGGCACACCTTTCCCTAAAAGGGTGGCTGCACATTATCCTTAATTTGTTGGTAAATAGTGCAAAGTGAATAACTAATCTTCGGTTGGTTCTCGTTTACTGAATTATGACAGTAATTTCGTTTAGGATACGTTACTCTCTCGCACCTTTATATCGCTCGTAGCGCCCGAAAAATAAGGGCTCTGCGGAAAAATAAGAATTTCTGATAATGAAATACGAACAACAAATCGGATATCGATATCCTAAAGGTCGATTTGCGATGGTGAGTGTTTACGCGTTCACTGGTGCAGCCATTTTAGCATCGACCATTTTTTCTCTTCTCTTGTTTTTGTCTATTGATGAAAACCCAATGATGCAAGCGCTGTTTGGTGGTTTGGCAATCATTTTTGAAGCGGGCAAGTTTTACGCTTGGTATGAGTATGGGGAGCGTAGAGCACACAGGAATTTTTCTGGCGCCCTGACTGCTTTAGTCTTTTATCTGGTGCTTGCTGCTATATCGATTGGAGGCAGTATTGGTGGTATTAACAGTGCGACTAATACAGCGCAAAGTCATATATCGGTAGAGCAAGCAAAAGTAGACGCGTACAACCGTCAAATCGCTTCGATAGATCAGCAGATTGAATTGAATAATTTGGCTGCTGAGAAATATATTCAGATGGAACGTATCGCAACAGGTGTTGCGCGCATTCAAGAGCAAAACAATAAGCTGCGTGAAGAGCAACAACGATTAGCTACAGAGCGTGATAGCTTGCCTCCAGTCGCACAAGGCTCAGTGATTGGTTTGATTGACAGCTTGGCAAAAGCATTTGGTACGACATCATCACAAGCGCAGTTGGGCTTAGTTGTGTTCTTGTCTATCTTGTTGGATTTTTTTGCAGCGTTCTTTGTCGGTTTGATTGGTGAGGAACAACGTTTCCGCCATTATTTCAGACTTTATAATGGAGTTACTCTGGAAGCTATAAAAGACATTGAACCAGAACCTGCGGGATATTTACCTCACATTAAAGAAGAGGATGAATCTGAAGCGAACGACTCAATAGAGCCAGAAGAGCCAAAAACACTATTAGAGCAGGTCAGTGAATCACTTAAGAATCACCAAATTACGTGTACCAAGAAGGCTGTAGCGAAACATTTCAGACTCTCAGCTGAAGAAGTCGATAAGGTGTTTGAAGAGCTAAGCGAACTCGGTTTAGTCGGTAAGAAAGCCAATCACCATTATCATTGGATTGGTCAGGCTGAAGCGGCTTAAGCATCGCGAATTAAGAATGAGAGAGCGTCCAGATGGACGCTCTTTTTTGTTTATTTTAAACCGATATTCACCCAGCGTATTCATATCGTTCTGAGATTAATCCGAGATGACCTTCTTGGTGGTGTATTGAAGCGGTTTCTTTTGTCATTTCAGAAGATTAGTCGTTGGCGAGGTCAATTTCTCTTGCGATATTCTGATCATTCATCACAACGCCATCGACCTCAATGGTTGCACCATCTAAGTTGGCTTCCTGAATACCATCAAGTTGAGTGTTGGTATCAATCAGCACGGTTTTGGTCTGGAATTCTGGCCCGTGGTCATTTTGACAAGCAAGGACAAAAGTTCGGGAGCTGGCATCGTAGCTGTCTACTAAGCCTGTACACTCAAAAGACTCTAATCTCTCAGGCGTATCATTGTTATCTGTTGCAGCAAAGCTGCTTGCTGAAGCAAAAGCGCCGAAAAGCATAATTAAAGGCAGTGTCATTTTACGCATTATTATTCCCTCATTTGGTCATACGTATCTGTATTAAAGATTGAAAAGAAAAGTTGATACGAGTAAGAGGGAGAAGCACCACGGGCGCAGTGCTTCTGGTTGTGTTTTTGGGCTTAGTGGCTTTTTAATCCTCGGCTTCCCAAGGTTCAATCTCAAGTGCAACATTAGTGTTGTTGATGATAGTACCTTCCACTTCTACGTGTTTATTGGCGATGTTTGAAAATGACAGACCATCTTCATACATTGTTTTGCCATTCACAACCACGCTTGAGTTATCTATGGTTTGGTTTAGGTCATTCCAACAGTGGTCGATATCGAAAGTTGCTTTATCCACACCGTTTACTTTGTAGTTGGATACCCAGCCAGAACATTCAAACTCATTAACGTTCCAGTCATCATCGTTATCGTCTGCCCAGTCTGGTTTCTCAAACTCTACGTGAGTTGCAACAGGTGTGTTTGCGGTTCCCAATACAGAAGTGACTTCAACCTCAGCGCCTACTGCCAAGTTTGAAATCAACGACGGATTACAAGGTGCGTCATCATCACTTTGGAAGCAGGTTTTGCTATCAATTACAAACGTACCACGGTAGTTCAGTTCAAATGCACTCTGATCTTGGTTTACCCAAGTAACGATACCTTCAACATCATTATCACCAGCTAATTGGTTGTAGTTTTCAATCTCTACATAAGAAGCATCGAAGACATTTCCATTGAAAGAACCTTCCGCTTCCACCCATTGACCTACTTGTAGGTCTGCAATGCGGCCATAAGCGACCGTGACATTTGCGCCAAGTTTGAACTCTTTCTTATTGAGATTAATGCTTGAAATTCGACCTTCGATTTCATCTTTTTCAGAAAAATCGGATTCAAATTTCACTACTGAAAGAACTTTATATTGGTCGTTCGCTGCAGGTAGAGAAGAAACCATTACCCAGTCACCATTTTCGATATCTGACTTATTTAGATCTGGATAGACGAGCTCAAAACCGTTAATGGTGAACTTGCCAGTGGTTTTATCAATGATCTGAATGTGACCCGTCATGGTTGGCTCTAGTGTGACAATAACGGGTGCGTTAGAGGATTTTTCTTTGCCAGACCCGACTTGTACCATCATATTAGGCTTAATCGAAGCCAGGTTGGTTTGCTTCCCGCCATACATCACTTCTGATACGCGGTAAGTGTAACCATTTACGGTGATTGAATCGTTTTCACTGTTCACAGACTCTACCGTACCGATAGCGGTACTCGGTTTTGCAGTAGGCTGGGTAGAAGAATTACTGCTGTCTCCAGAACCACCACAACCTGATAATACCAACCCCACTGCTGCTACAAGCGCTAATTTTTTCATTATTTGGACCTATTTTTGAAAGCTTCTTTATGAATTTGGTTGTATCTTATGGCGCGTATTGTGAAGTGATCGTGAAGAAACGTGAGCCCTATGAAAATTTTAATTGTCGACGATAATCACAATGTCTCAGAGACCATTGCTGATTATTTGGAACTCGAGGGAATGACTATTGATTGCGCATACCATGGAGAGGCGGCGCTAAATCTAATCCGAGATAATCATTACGATGTCATCATTATGGACATCATGATGCCGAAGCTTGATGGCATCAGTACGGTCGAGAAACTTCGTTGTGAATTCTTGTGCGGTACACCCATTCTATTCTTAACTGCGAAAGATACCTTAGACGATAAAGTGGCAGCATTTAATGCGGGTGGCGATGACTATTTGATGAAGCCTTTTGCCATGCAAGAGCTGAGCTTAAGAGTTCATGCATTGGCTAATAGAGGGCCTAGGCAAGATATCGGCACTCTAAAATTTGCGGACATAGCGCTGGATGTGAGGACTGATGAAGTCACCCGAATGGGCAAATACATTAAACTGAGTCGTATCCAAACTACCATTCTTAAATTACTGCTCAAGCGTGCCCCTGCCGCGGTATCGCGTTCAGAAGTTATTGATAACGTATGGGGTGATGAGCCGCCTGGTAGTGATGCATTAAGAAGCCATATTTACGGTTTGAGAACGGCACTTGATAAAGGTTTTGATGATTCCAGATTAGAGACAATTCATGGACAAGGCTACCGACTCAAAGCATAAAGAATATCCGAGCATATATCGTAAAATCCGTTGGGGCTTTGGCTTAATGACCTTTGCAATGTTTACATTGTTTTGGTCATTGATTTACGTTGCTGAAAATAAGCTTGAAGTATTGAGTCTACACCACTGGCTTGATACTGAAGTTGAACTCTACAAAGACAATTACCAAAAAATGGGCTGGGATGCACCGCTACCTAATGTAATGGAGTTTGATACCTATTGGAGTGAAGCTCCCACACCAAGTTGGTTGTTATCGTTTAAGTTTCCAGGGTTTTATGAGTATTTGCTAGGCGATGAAGACAAGCACTTTGTGGTGTTTGACCATCCTTCAGGAAAAGGGGTGATGTACATTGTTTTTCAAGATGACTCCGATGATTATCTGGATGAATACGAAAGCTCGTTACATCAATTTACCTTCCTGTTAGGCGGGGTGTTTTCAATAATCATGGTGGGATATGGCGTTTATATGGTGCGTATTCTGTCTCGTCCACTGACTAAGATTGAAGATAAAATTGCTTATATGCCGCCAGATCAGCCAATGTTTGAAGTGGATACCAATTTTAGTGAAACACGCCATATAGAACAGACATTACTGGACAGTAAGAATGAAATCGCGGGTTATTTTCGCCGTGAGCAGGAGTTCAGCCGTTTTGCATCGCATGAGTTGCGTACCCCAATCATGGTAATCAAAGGCTCTGCTGATATTCTCAGTCGGGTACCAGAGCAGCCACGGGTGGCACAGAAAGCAATAACACGAATGCAGTCGGCTGGTGAAGAAATGCGAGTGCTGACAGAGGCGTTCCTTTTACTAGGCAAAGAGAAAATTGAGCCACAACATTACGGCGACCATGAATTGCTCTCATGCCTTAATAGACAGTTGGAAGAGCTAGCCCCTTTGTTTGCTAAACAAGGTGCGGAGTATCAGCTAAAAGAGAGCACCAGTGGTGTAGCACATGCTCCGGAAAGCTTTGTCACCATTGTGATTAATAACCTGATTAAGAACGCGTTCAGCTACAGTGTGGGTGACATCGAGATCGAGCTAGATAGTACAGAGTTAGTTGTGACAAATCGTCACGATGGCAATGAAACATACAACGCTGGATATGGGTGTGGCTTAGTGATTGTGCAGCGTATCTGTGAGCGAATGGATTGGCACTTTGAGCTAGAAGACGATGGAGTTAGGTTTACCGCTAGATTGGGCTTTGTTTCCTAATTTATCCTTTAATTTTACTCCTTTCAACTCAGGTCTATAAATCTGGGTGACCCTATCTTGACGTATAAAGAGAATGCGCGTTCATAACCCAAAAAAATGATGCCGCTAACTTATCTTAGCGGCATTAAGAGGGTAACCTCTCCTTTTTATTCTTCGCTCTTAAAATGCATAGGTAATATTGAATCGGAAATCACGCCCCGGGCTCGCATAACCTTGTGCTACTGGGCTTCCGATGTATGCCATGTATGAGGCATGGTCAAAGTAGTACTTATCAAAGACGTTTTTCACCGATAGGGTTAAGGACAGCTCTTCATCAGTGAGTGGCATCCAGTATGCGTAAACATCGTGCACACCATAGCCTGGCTTTTCTGGATGAACGGTTGGATCCGCTACATCGGTCAAGCGTTCAACAAATCGTGCGTTCCAGCCAAACTCAAGGGTTTCCATTGGTTGGTAGATCAGATCAAGCACCCAAGTATCACCAATCGATGTTCCTAATGTAGAGTCTTCATCTGAAAGCGGAGTACCGTTTAGCTCTGGACGGGATTGGTTGTAACTCAGTCGGGCAGACACATCAGCAATCGCATAACCTAAGTAAGCGGTAATACCTTGGTTATCTAAATCACCCACATTGGTGTAAACCGCACCTTGGTTTGTTACCACGTCTTTGATGGTGCTATCGAAGAAGGTGACGCCAGCAAAGAAATCATCGTATTGGTAATTTGCCCCCAGCTCTAAGTTACGTGCTTCTTCAGGCTTACGATTTGGGTCGTTTTCGCGGTAGTCGATAACAAACAGTTCTTTGATTTGTTGACCACGGAATGCTTCTGCATAACTAGCAAATAGGTTCAAACCTTCCAACGCATAGTAATTAATACCCACGTTAGGGCTAAAGCCGCTCGAATCAAAATCTTGATCCATGTTATCAGTAAGCTCATACCAGTCATAACGAGCTCCCGCGGTAAGGATGATGGTTTCTGTTAGCATCCAATCATCTTGGACAAACAGACCATAGACTGTGCCTTTTTCTTCATCATCCTTTTTACCATCGTAGTTGGTTTCAAACTCAGATTTGTCTTTCTTGTAATCCAAGCCATAGACCAAGGTGTGGTCGGTAAATTTACTCGTGTTGAAGATCTTTACGCCAGTAGTCTGGATCGAACCATCACTGGTGCCCCAACGAGGATGATCTTTATGGGCTAAGCGGCTATCGGTGTAGTAGAAAGTCGTGTCTAAATTAAATAGTTCGCTTGCTGCGTATTTGTGATTCAGAGTAAAAGTAGAACGATCGGTTTCTTGGTCGAGAGGCGCGTTTTTAAAGCTTGGCTGGAAGTGAGGGCGATTTAAACGTCGACCATCATCATTGCGGTAATCGTAACTGACAGATAAGTAATGTTCGTCATTCAACTGACCGGATAGTTTGAGCAATGCGATTTGCTGTTCTAACGCAGTGTATGGTTGTTCCTGACCTTTGCCGTCTTCGATGTTATCACCGTCGACGTAACCAAATGAAGCCAGAAGACCAAGCTGATCAGCGACTTCTCCGTATAAACTTGCTGAAACCTTGTAACCCTTATTATTGGTGTAATAACCGCCCTTTAGCATCGCACCATAGGTCTCACCCGCGGCAAGAAGATCATGTGCGTCTTTAGTGGTGAACTTGATCGCGCCACCCAAGGCTCCAGAACCATCTGTTGCTCGACCAGTGCCGGCACTCACATCAACTTGTTTAAGTAACTCTGGCTCAATTGACAAACGACCTTGGTGGTGGAAGAGGTTACCGGATTGCTCTGCACCGTCGATAGATACATTCAGCATGGTATCTTCCAGACCGCGGACATAGATCTTTTGAGAAACACCAGAAGAGCCACCGACGCTCACTTCTGCATCTTTACGGAAAATGTCATTCAAATCTTGAGCTTGTGATTTGGCGAGCTGGTCGGAGTTTATCGTAATATCGATTCCTTCCGGGGTGTGTCCTAGCACCTCCATCACTTCAATGTCATCCTTGGCGAACGCTGATTGTGATGCAACCACAAGCGCGATGGTGAGTGGGCTTAGCTTAAATACGGTTGAAGCAGGCACCGTAACCTCCATTGTTAATGAGAATTATTATCGAGTGAGATTTTGGTGATTCTTCCTCTTTGAGTAAACGACTTTTACAACTGTTACAATCCTTTTGAGGAGCCGGAATTAGCGTCGTTTAGGTACTGAAATATCCATCGTCAATCCCTTTTGTTCTGCGTTGTAAGCGATAACCTTGCCGCCTACTGCTTCGATATGGCGTTTAGCGAGTGCGAGACCAACCCCAAAGCCTTTTCGGGATGTAACTTGGTTATTGGCTTTAAAGAAGGGTTTGAAGATTTGTCGATACAGGCTAGGGTCGATACCCGGACCTGAATCGGTAATCAAGATTTGATAATGATTGGATTTGGTGAGAACACGAATGTCTAACGTTTCTTTTGTTTGTGTGTATCGCAGACCGTTACGAATGATGTTCTCCAAAGATTGGCAGAGCGCCATTTGGTTTGAGTCTTGTAGAGGAAGAGAATGCTCTTGCAGCAATGAAACCTGTTTATCCGGGTATTCAAAACGCGCATCTTCTACGATGATTTCAATCAGCTCGGCGAGATCAAACGACTCGGTTCTTAAGTTTGGTTGCTCATTTTCAATCCACGCAAGGGTCAGTGTGTCTTCGGCGGTCGCTCGCATTTTTTGAGTATCGCTTTTGATTCGTTCTAGCATTTGCTCGCGTTCTATATTTTTATCTACGCAGTCAATTGCCATCTCAATTCGAGCGAGTGGGGTACGTATCTCATGTGACATGTCCGCAATAAGGTTGCGGTTGTGCTGAATCACATCTGACGTTCGTTCCGCCATTTTGTCGAAAGTACGAGCGACTTGGCTAATCTCGTCGTCGCCTAGTTTCATGGTATGCCCAATACGAGCAGAGTAATCGCCCTGACTGAAGGCTTGGCTGGCACGATGAAACTGCTGTAAGGGGCGCATAACATAGCGGTACAAATACACAGTAAGTGCTAGTAGAGAAAGAAAGGGAATCACAAAGCGAAACAACCAAAACGCGTGAGACATGTAGGTTCCCGGTCGCATTCGATCTGGTAGCAGAATCAAAAAGTGGTATCCGAATGGAGAGAGTGGGACTTCCATAATTGGGTTGTCTGGGAAATCGAGGTGAATCTTCCACTCTACACTTCGACCAATTCCATAACCTTGCCAAAAACGTTGGTTGAGCGGGTTCCCTCCTTTCACGTCAAGGTGGGATTGCAACACGGTTGCCCAAGTTGATTCTTTGATAGCAAGCTCTTCCAGCCAAACATCAAGTCCGTGCCAATCTTGTTGGTCAATGAAGGTTTGTGCGGTATTGCCCCAATCTAAAATTTGTTGACGATGAGACTTCTTTAAATAGCTCATTTTCTCGTTAGAGAGGATGGCAGCACTATGAATCAGAGAGAAAAAGATCACCACTCCAAGGGATAAGACGATAAATAGCCGCCAAAACAGCATTTTTTTCATTTAAAAATGTATCCCTTGCCATGAACGGTTTGGATGCGGTCGTTAGACATTCCCTCTGCGATGAGGCGCTTGCGTACTCGGCTTAAGTGCATATCAAGAGCACGGTCGTATTGACTGAACTGACGCTCTAGAACGGTCTGATAGAGAAAGGGTTTACTTAACACTTCACCGCGATGTTCGATTAAAGTCCAAAGTAACTTGAACTGAATCGGTGTGAGTTGAACAGGTTCCATTTCTGGGCGGTGATGAAGCGTAACGGAATGCGTCTGCTTACTGAGAAGAAGCTCTCTATCAGTGAGTTTTGTGGCAGAGTTAGGTTGTTGAATCAGTTGGGTTCGGCGCAGTATCGCTTCAACACGTAAGCTAACCTCGGTGAAGCTACAGGGTTTAGTAATGTAATCATCAGCACCACATTTAAGACCTTGAATTCGATATTCTTCCGCACCGTAAGCGGTGAGCATGACAACGGGGGCTTGCGACTGAGATCGAATCACATTGAGTACTTCAAATCCATCAAGGTTAGGTAGGTTCACATCTAAAATCACCAAGTCGAACGTTTTTTTATGAAATGCGCTTACTCCATCGTCACCACTGTACATAGAACTCACGCTGTAACCTTGCTCCTTGAGTAGTTCTGTGAGTTGAAGGTTGAGGTCGGGATCATCTTCAACTAACAAAATAGAAGGAGCAGTTGAGGGAGCACTAGACGACCAGTTTTGATGAGAAGTGGTAGCGGCTGACGTTGGACTGAACATGTTGATGCATTACTCATTATTTGATAATGCGAACTATTATCAAAAATCAACTGGTGAAAATCAATGTGCTGAATGAGAAAGCTATCAGTTATTAGTAATAGAGCGTCAAAGTGCGACCTAATTAGAAGTTTCGTTATCGGAGAGGGAAGAGATGCGAACGTGTGATTTAGGACGGTTAATTAGTAAATAAAAAGCGGCGAGTGGATGAAAAGTGAACAAAAAGAAAACCCACCAAGGCTGGTGGGTTTTTTCGGTAGTAGCAAAAGAAACTATTTCATTTTCTTAACTTCTTGCTGAAGTTGTTCTAGCTGTTTCATTTTCCCTTGTAGCCCAAGAGATTGGTAGCTAATTGATGCAGGGTTCATCATTTGGCCTTGCTGCATTGGGTAATCCGGCAACGTCTGGAAGAACTCACCTAGCACGTCTTGGATTGGTACGAATAACCACATGTTGTCTGCCATCCAGCGTAGGTACATACCAGATTCGTGTGGCGCTTTCTCGAATGGGTCAGCACGTAGGTGGATGATCTTCGGCCAGTTTGGAGCGAAACGAACCGCATCCGTGATGTTACCTTCTAGTGTAGCGAAGTGCAGTTTCCAATCGTTCCAGCGAACTGCGTTTAGTTCACCGTTTGCTGTGAAGTACAGTAGCGATTCACGTGGACCTTTCTCTTCTTTACCTTGGAAGTAAGGCATGAAGTTGTAGCCATCAATATGTACGCGCCAGTCTTTGCCGTTTGCCTTGTAGCCTTTAGCCAGTTTCTCTTTCACGTCAGGAACGCCTGCTGCTGCCATCAGTGTTGGTAACCAGTCTTGGTGCGCCATCATTTCGTTGATCTTAGTACCTGGTTCGATTACGCCAGGCCAACGAACAAGTTGAGGAACACGCATACCGCCTTCCCAAGTGGTACCTTTCTCACCGTGGAACGGTGTTGCACCGCCATCAGGCCAAGACACGGTTTCTGCACCGTTATCCGTTGAGTAGATTACGATGGTGTTGTCAGCCACACCTAGCTCATCCAATTTATCCAGTAGAACACCCACTTGATCATCATGCTCTAGCATGCCATCCGCGTAGATACTGATACCAGATTTACCTTGGTACTTTTCTTGTAGACGAGTCCAAACGTGCATACGGGTGGTGTTGTGCCAGATGAAGAAAGGCTTGTCTGCTTTTACGGCTTTTTCCATGAACGCCAATGACGTTTCTAGGAACTCTTCATCCGCATGCTCCATACGCTTGCGCGTCATTGGGCCAGTGTCTTCGATCTTACCGTCAGCAAATGATTTGATTACACCACGAGGACCGTAGTTTTTACGAAACTCAGGGTCTTTCGGGTAGTAGTATGTTTCTGGTTCTTCTTCAGCGTTTAGGTGGTAAAGGTTACCAAAGAACTCGTCGAAACCATGATTAGTTGGTAAGTGTTGGTCTTGGTCACCCAAGTGGTTCTTACCGAACTGAGCTGTCATGTAGCCTTGCCCTTTTAGAAGGTCGGCAATGGTTGGTGCCCAGTCTGGAATACCATGAGTTGAGCCTGGCATACCGATTGTAAGCAAGCCAGTACGGAACGGTTCTTGGCCTGTGATGAATGATGCACGGCCGGCAGTACAAGATTGCTGACCGTAGTGATCAGTGAATAGTGCACCTTCGTTTGCGATACGGTCGATATTCGGGGTTTCGTAACCCATCATACCTTGGTTGTACGCACTGATGTTCCAGTAACCAACGTCATCACCAAAAATCGCAAGGATGTTTGGTTTGTCTGCCGCCACTGCTGCGCTTGAGGTTGCCAGTACGCCGAGACCGACAGCCAGCTTGCTCATTTGGTTAGCCATAAAAACTCCAAATTGGTTGAAAGTTGGAAGAGAAGCACAGGTACTACCTACGCTTCGTTGGCTATTAAGTTAATGATGCAATTGAAGAATGTCGCTTTATAGTGTTTATAACCATAAGTTATGCAGGTAATTAACTCATTGTTTTATAAGTCTAATATTCAAACCTTTCGCTTTGTGTGGTAAACTGAAGCGAGACTTGGGTCACGTTAATCTTGTTTACAATGAGTGTCTATCGACCTTAGTTTTAGTCCAAGTTTATTTATGCTATTGGATTCGCATTAGTCTAATTTGTGAACTATATGTTTGTGTGCAGGATGCACTTTTCTAATACAGACAGAGGTTTATATGACAGCGAATTATGGCGTTAAACGCCGATTAGCGATTCTTGCCGCTGCTTTTATCGGCGCGACAAGTAGCAGTATCGCAGCAGAAAAACCGAACATTCTGGTTATCTGGGGTGATGATATTGGACAGTCGAATATCAGCGCCTATACGTTCGGCCTCATGGGCTACAAAACCCCAAACATAGATAGAATCGCAAAAGAAGGCATGATGTTCACCGACTATTATGGTGAGCAATCTTGTACCGCGGGCCGTTCCACCTTTATTACTGGTCAAACAGTACTGCGAACGGGCTTGAGTAAGGTAGGCCTTCCAGGTGCGGATCTGGGCTTACAAGCAGAAGATGCGACAATTGCAGAAATGCTCAAACCACTCGGCTACATGACGGGGCAGTTCGGTAAAAATCACTTAGGCGATAAAGATGAACACCTTCCAACTAACCACGGCTTCGACGAATTTTTTGGCAACCTCTATCACTTGAACGCCGAGGAAGAACCAGAGAATGTGGATTATCCGAAAGATCCCGAGTTTCGTAAGAAATTTGGTCCTCGAGGTGTGATCAAGTCTTTTGCTGATGGCAAGATTGAAGATACCGGTCCGTTAACGCGTAAGCGTATGGAAACGGTAGATGAAGAAACGTTAGACGCGGCGCTTGATTTTATGGATCGTGCGGTGAAAGCAGACAAGCCGTTTTTCGTCTGGTGGAACGCAACTCGCATGCACTTCCGTACTCACGTCAAAGAAGGCAATCTAGGTAAAACGGGCATCAGCTTCTATGCCGACGGTATGGTTGAGCACGATAACCACGTGGGTCAGCTTTTGAAGAAAGTGGATGACCTAGGCATTCAAGACAACACCATTGTATTTTACTCCACCGATAACGGCCCACACATGAACTCGTGGCCAGATGCAGGTACAACCCCATTCCGTGGTGAGAAAAACACCAACTGGGAAGGGGCATTCCGCGTTCCAGCAATGGTTCGCTGGCCGGGTAAAATTGAACCGGGAAGTGTTTCTAATGAGATCATGCACCATATGGACTGGATGCCAACGTTCTTGGCAGCCGCAGGTGATGATCAAATCAAAGAGAAGCTCCTGAAAGGTTATACAGCGGGTGACAAGACATTCAAAAACCACCTTGATGGCTACAACTTTCTGCCTTACCTAACTGGTAAAGAAGATAAAGGGCCGCGTGAAGAAATCTTCTACTTCACAGATGATGGTGATTTGAGTTCACTTCGCTTCCGCAACTGGAAGATCGTATTCCTAGAGCAGCGCGCAAAAGGAACACTACGTATCTGGGCTGAACCGTTTACACCATTACGTGTGCCTAAGATCTTCAACCTACGCATGGACCCATACGAAGTGGCGGACATCACGTCGAATACATACTACGACTGGTTGATTGACCACGCATACATGTTGGTTCCAGCACAGGCTTATGTAGGTAAATTCTTGGCAACGTTCGAAGAATTCCCACCGCGACAAAAAGCAGCAAGTTTCTCACTTGATCAGGTGATGGAGAAGTTGCAGGAAAGTCACAATAAATAAATTGATTGCAAGTAAACGTGGGGCTCTTCGGAGCCTCTTTTTTTTTGCGCCCCGTTTCAGTTTTTCTTAAAACTCATGTAATTGCTTGTCTAAAAAGAAAAAACACTTCTATCTTTGATCAGAGTATAAAAAGAATCACACACAAGGACAGTTATGACTCAGTGGGCATGTTGTAAGCAGGCTCTGATCGGCCTAGCAGCGCTCGTCAGTTTTTCTCTGTTTGCACAAGAAACGCTTTCTTCACAAGAACCTCTTGTTGAGCAGCAAGTCGGGACAGACACACCTAAATCAATCGATTCCTCGAAGCTTACCTATGTTGGTAGTGAAGCGTGTATTGATTGCCACAAGAAAGAAACCGAAGCGTGGCAGGGTTCTCATCACGATATGGCGATGCGTCATGCCGATGCGGAATCTGTACTCGGTGACTTTGATGACCATACATTCACCTTTGAAGGGAAGCCAAATCGCTTCTATCGGAAAGGGGAAGAGTATTGGGTCAATATCCAAGGGCCTGATGGTGAGTGGCATGATTACAAAATCAGCTACACCTTTGCGTGGGAGCCGCTTCAACAATACATGGTGCAATTCGAAGACGGACGCGTGCAGCTAATTCCTTTCGCTTGGGATTCGAGAACCAAGCAAGAAGGCGGACAGCGCTGGTTCCATCTTTATCCCGATACCACCCCAAAAGATGAGTTTTACTGGACGAACACGGGTCAGAATTGGAACTTCATGTGTGCTGATTGCCATTCAACCAATCTAGAAAAAAACTACGATGCAACAGCCAATACGTATTCGACGACATGGTCAGAAATCAATGTCGGTTGCGAAGCATGTCATGGCCCAGCCAGTGAACACGTCGAGCTTGCCAAACAAGCAGAAAAATCTGGGAATACCATAGCCTCAGCGAACCACTATGGTTTTGACCGAGATTTAGGTATGGCAGTAAAAGAGTGGGTCTACGAAGAAGGGCACAGTACGCTCCAACCAAAAGAAATCGCGACGACTCATCAAGTTCAAACCTGTGCGCAGTGCCATAGCCGTCGTACACAGTTAAATGAAAGTGCAGATCACGTCAAAGGCTCGTTCCTAGATAAATACCGCCTCAGCTTGATTACACCAGAGCTCTATTATCACGATGGTCAAATCTACGATGAAGATTACGTTTATGGCTCATTTTTGCAGTCTGCCATGGCAGAGAAAGGGGTAACCTGTACCAACTGCCACGATCCTCATACCGCAGAGTTAAAAATCCCTGAAGAAGCGGTTTGTGCTCAGTGCCATATTGCATCTGACTACATGCCGGAAAATCACACGTTCCACGAGGCAAATACCGAGGCATCCCAATGCACCACTTGTCACATGCCGGAAACGACCTACATGCAAGTTGACCCGCGTCGTGACCACAGCTGGCATGTGCCACGTCCGGATCTAAGCCAACACATCAATACGCCAAACGTCTGTACATCATGCCATGAAGACGAAACCAACCAGTGGGCGGATCAGAAAATAGGCGAGTGGTTCCCGAATTCGAAATACCGTAATCAACAACACTTTGCAGTGGCATTCTACGCCGATTCTATTGGTCATCGCGGCGCGCCTGATGCGTTAGCGTATTCCGCTCAAGACTCACCGTTGAGTGACATTATTCGTGCCTCTGCGTTAGAGCGTATGGGTGGCAATACCGGACAAAACACCCTAGTATCTCTGGCTCGTGCGGTGAAGCATGAAAGCGATATGATCCGTTTGGGTGCCGTTGCTGGTTCTTCTGGTTATGAATTTAGCGATCGTTGGCAAATTCTCGAACCATTACTAACTGACCCAGTATTGTCCGTTCGCGCTGAAGCCGCGGCTGCTTTGGTTCGTCATTATCCAGAAATGAATCCGCTGCAACGCGACAAGATCAAACAGCCGTTGGAAGACTACATGGCAATCCAACGCTTTAATGCTGACCGAGGCTTTGGGCGAACGAACCTAGCGAATGTCTATCGAGATCTTGGCGAAACAGACAAAGCCATTGCGTCTTATCAAAAGGCGATTGAAATAGAACCTTATTTCGAGAACAGCTATGCAAACTTAGCCGATTTGTATCGTGCTCAGGGCGACGACAAAAAAGCATTAGAAACCTTGATGGCAGGGATTGAAGCGCAACCTAAATCGAGTGCTTTGCCTTACAGCGCTGGTTTGGCATGGCTTCGTGTTGGAGATGGCGTTAAGGCAAACCAATATTTGAAACAAGCGGCTGAAACGGCAGGACACAACCCGCAGTATTGGTATGTGTATGGCTTGGCCCTAGAGAAGAGTGACATACTCGCGGCAAGCAAAGCACTGAGCACAGCCTACCAAGTGGGTGGAAATCCGCAGCATTTGTACGCCGAGTGTGAAGCGTTAGCGCGCAACTATAAACAAGGGGCCGTAGCTTTTGCTTTTGAACAATGTGTTAAGCAGCTTGCAGAAGTGGCTCCAGCGGAGGTTGTTCAACAATTACGAGCTACAATTTCAAATTAAAATTGGCGGTAAGTTATTGGCTATAAATGGTTACAAATAAGTTGGGTATTAAGTTTATAACCAATAGTTATAGGGCTTGTGAGTAGGATGTACACAGCAAAAATTACGCATTTTGAGGGCACATTATGAACCACGCACAACAAGCCATTAATGAATTAATCGAACAAACTGAAAAAAGCGTCATTGGACAAAGCCATGTGGTTCAGGCTTTGGTGATAGGGTTACTGACCAATGGTCACGTACTTCTAGAGGGTTTACCGGGGACGGCAAAAACGCGCTCGGTGAAATCGCTTGCCAATCTACTTAATACCAGCTTTGGTCGTATTCAGTTTACCCCCGACTTGTTACCTTCAGACGTTACAGGTACCGAGGTGTACCAAGAACTAGATGGCAAGCCTCAACTCCACTTCCAACCAGGTCCAATCTTTAACAGCATCGTATTGGCGGACGAGGTAAACCGTGCGCCAGCAAAAGTACAAGCTGCACTGCTAGAAGCGATGGCAGAAGGTACGATTACAGTGGGTGATAAGACGCACGTCTTGCCAGAGTTGTTCATGGTGCTTGCGACGCAAAACCCAGTTGAACAAGAGGGCACTTACCCATTGCCAGAAGCGCAGATGGATCGCTTTATCATGAAAGTGACCGTCGACTATCCAGAAGATGAAGCTGAGCGTGACATTATTCGTTTAGTGCGCAGTGAAGAGCTGGGTTCAGAAACCAGTAGTGAATTAGTGACGCCAAAACACATTGAGCCAGAGCTTGTGATTGAAGCGCGATGTCAACTGCCAAATATTACTGTTTCCGATTTGGTCGAGAACTACATCGTTGCGCTTGTGATGGCGACGCGTAAACCAGAGCGCTACGCGGATTCCCAGCTACAAAAATGGATCGAAATCGGCTCAAGCCCTCGCGCATCAATTTCGTTGGACAAATGTGCTCGTGCTTACGCGTGGCTACAAGGGCGTGACTATGTAACGCCTGATGACGTACGTGCGATGGTGCCATCGGTACTTGGACACCGATTCTCACTTTCTTACGATGCACTTGCCGATGGTGTTGATCACCAGCGAGTGGTGCAAGAGCTGCTTGATTGTGTAGAAATCGGATAAGCAGGAGGGACTATGGCAAAGCCAACGCTTACTCCTCAATCCCAAGGGCTCGATCCTCGCTTGTATTGTGATTACGCTCGCTTAGTGCGTTTACAAGCACAAGCCGAATCCTTCAGCCTGCTGCCTCACTTAAAAGCGGGCAGTGTGCTTTCTGGTCGTCATAACTCATTATTTCGCGGACGTGGTTTGAACTTTGAAGAACTGCGTCACTACCAGCTGGGGGACGACATCCGAAACCTAGATTGGAAAGTCACTATGCGCACGGGCAAGCCTCATGTGCGCAGTTACACCGAAGAAAAAGACCGCAATGTGATTGTTTGTGTTGATCAGCGCAGTGCGATGTTTTTTGCCTCTACCGAGGTCATGAAATCTGTAGTCGCTGCTGAAGTCGCGGCTATGTGTGGTTGGCGAGTATTGAAAGACGGTGACCGAGTCGGGTTTGTTATCGCCTCTGACTCTGCTCTATACCACAGCAAAGCTCAGCGTTCCCAAAACGATTTGCTCGCTCAGCTGAAGCGGCTCTCTCAGGCCAACCAGCGCTTAAATGTGGACTCGTTAGATTCAGACAAAGTGACGTTCAGTAAATGGATTGAGCTCATTAAACGGATGAAGCTAAAACAATCCACGCTGATTTTCATCAGTGATTGGCGCGATTGCGAAGAGCACCACCTTGACCACCTTAAGCAACTTCAACAGCACAACGATGTGCTCGCGGTGATGGTAAGCGATCCTCTAGAGCAGTCGCTTCCGCAAGATTTGGCGAAAGTGAAATGGGTGATTGGTGATGGTCGTTACCAACTCAACCTAGACAGTAAAGCCAAAGTCGATGCAGCTAGCGCCAGCTTGGTTGAGAAAGTTCAGTTACAACGTCAATCACTGGCACAACTCATGGCAATCAAAAAGCTGCCTCATATCGAAATCGATACAACAGGTGACCACATTACTCAATTCCAAAAACTCGTTGGAGGCCGGTAAATGACAGACTTACACACGCCTCCAAGCACGTATATTCTGCGTGAGCTACATGATGTCGCGGTGCCAGAAAGCGTCAGCTGGGTGCCACAAACCATTGGTTGGAAGATCCTTGCAATTGTGGGTGCGATTGTACTCATGTATGTCGGCTACCGACTGGCACACCACTGGTGGGATAACCGTTACCGTAAAGAAGCTATTGAAGCGATTTCTCGTTTAACACCAGATGACGCCAGCATGCCGAAAGCGCTGTTCTCGATTCTGAAAATCGTCTTAATCCATCTTGATAGCTCTCATGCTCGCTTGTTTGATACCGCGTTCCTGCGCAAGTTAGATGAGCTTAACCCCAAGCACAAATTGTTTGATGATGAAATATCTAAGCGATGGCTGCAAAGTATCGTTGACCCAAGTGTCGAACTGGAAAAAACAGAGCGTTTACAACTTTTTGAACGTGCAACTGAGTGGGTGAAAGAGCACGATGAGAACGCTCACAACATTGAAAAGCGCACGCTTGCCTACAAAGCGCGTGCATTAAAAGGAGGTCGCCATGGGTGATCTTCTTGCTTCATGGCTTGGCATGAGCAGTTTTGAGTTTGAGCATCCGCTTTGGTTCATCATCTTGCCGCTGCCTTTGGTAGTGTATTTCCTCGTCCCAGCTTACCGCACCAAACAAATGGCCATCAAAGTGCCGTTCTTTAGTCAGCTTGTGGATGCGATTGGTGAAACGCCGTCAGAAGGCGCAAGCCAACTCACTCCGAGCTGGTGGCAGCGCGCAACGCTCATCATCTCTTGGCTTTTGGTCGTGACCGCAATGGCAAAGCCGACAGTACTTGGCGAGCCACAGGTGCGTGAAAGCTTAGGCCGCGATGTTATGGTCGTCGTCGATTTGTCTGGCTCAATGGCAGAGCAAGACTTCACATCCAAAACCGGTGAAAAGATCTCTCGTCTCGATGCAGCCAAAGAAGTATTGAGTGACTTTGCCAAAACGCGCAAAGGCGACCGCTTAGGGTTAATCTTGTTTGGCGATGCGGCATTTGTTCAAACCCCTTTAACGCCCGATCAAAAAGTGTGGTTAGAGTTGCTTAACCAAACGGATGTGGCGATGGCTGGGCAAAGTACTCACTTAGGTGATGCAATTGGCTTGGCGATTAAGGTGTTTGAGCAAAGTGAAAAGTCGCGTACCGACGTAGAAGAGAACAAAGAGAAAGTCGCCATTGTTCTGACAGATGGTAATGATACCGGAAGCTTCGTTGAGCCGATTGATGCGGCGAAAGTCGCGAAAGCCAAAGATGTACGTATCCACGTGATTGCCATGGGTGATCCACAAACCGTGGGTGAAACTGCACTAGATATGAATACGATCAAACGTATTGCCAAAGAATCCGGTGGTGAGGCGTTTGAAGCGCTCAACCGTGACGAACTTGCTAAAGCCTATGATGAGATTGGTAAGTTAGAGCCACAGCTTTATGAAAGTACCACTTACCGTCCCAAGCAAAGCTTGCATCATTACTTAATGGCTTTGGTGGTTGCGATGTATTTAACCGCGTTCTCGTTGGCAACATTTAAGCGTCGTCGACTATCAGTGAACAGTGAAGGTTCTGTACAAGCAGACAACGTAGAAGGAGAGCGCCATGTTTGATTCTCCTTTCTCTAGCATGGGGCTAGAACAGTTTGTCACACAGTTCCATTTCATTCGTCCAATGTGGCTATTGGCGTTCATCCCAATGTTTCTTTTGCTTTGGTTAAGGTGGCGAGAAGAATCCAAGCCAAGTTGGAAAGACATTCTTCCTGAGCATTTACGTAAAGCCTTAACGATTGGCGACTATGGTTGGCGAAAACAACTGCCGCTCAAGTTACTTATGATAATAGTAGCGATTGCCATCATCATCTGTGCTGGACCTTCTTGGGAGCGCCAAGCTTCACCGTTTGGCGAAGACAAAGCCTCCATGCTGGTGGTGTTGGACAACAACGACTCAATGTTGCAAAAAGACCTTCCGCCAAGTCGTTTGGAACGCTCTAAGCAAAAGATCCGTGACCTCTTGGCAGCAAGAAAAGGTGGCAGCACTGGGTTGGTTGTGTATGCGGGTTCTGCTCATGTAGCGATGCCTGTGACGCAAGACAGCAAAGTATTCGAACCGTTTCTAGCGGCGATAACACCAGAAATCATGCCAGTTGAAGGTAAACTTGCTGAAACGGCGTTGCCTTTGATTGACCAACAATTACAAGGCCAACCGGGTTCTACGGTTCTGTTGGTTACGGATGGCGTCAATCCTGCAACCATTACCGCTTACAAAAACTACTTTGCAGACAAGCCTTATCAATTGCTTATCTTGGCTGCGGGTAACTCGGACATTGTTTCTAACAACCCGGTCGATTTGGACTCGTTAAATAATCTTGCCAGCGCGACGGGTGGACGCCTTGTTGAAGTGACGGTAGATAACAGCGACATAGAGAAGCTGAATCGTTTTGTTGAGCGAAACATGCAACTCAATGGCGAATCATCCATGCCTTGGAAAGATATGGGCTATCAACTGCTGTTCCCAATTGTTCTCATCATGATGCTTTGGTTCCGCAAAGGCTGGTTAGTGCAATGGTGTGTGGTTGCGATGGTGTCAACGTCTTTGTTTATGACGCCAAAAGCCATGGCGGAAACCGTCTCGCTCAAAGCGGATAAGCCTGAAGTGGTGCAAGAGGTAACCGTCTGGGATAAAGCGTCTCAATGGTGGTGGGATTTATGGCTCACGCCAAATCAGCAAGGACAGCGTTTGTTCAACAAAAACGAATACCTTGAGGCAGCAAAGCACTTTACGGATCCGTTGCGTAAAGGGACGGCTTATTACTACGCAGGCGAATACAAACTGGCTCATACCGCTTTCTTGGAGATGCAAAACGATCCATCAGATGCAGTAAAAGACTATGGCTTGTACAACGCTGCGAGTGCGTTGGCGCGTCAACGTGAATACTTGGCCGCGCGTAATTTGTTGCAAACACTGGCAGACAAAGACACCTTGAGTGAGCAATTGCGACCAGACGTCGAGCATAACCTAAAAGTCATTGGTGGCATTGTCGAAGAGATAAACCGCACCAGTGAAAGCCAAGCGGGGACAACAGATGGACCCGAAGAGTCGTTTGAACTGGGGGACAACCCACAAACGGCAGATGGGGCAGACGAAAAAACCGCGGCTGAATTAATGCTGAAAGAGAAACTCAATGCGAACGAAATACTTGGCAGCCAGGAACTGGCGGATAAGTGGTTAAAACGCGTAGAGGCCGATCCCAAGTACTTCTTGCGCGCTAAATTCCAAATTCAACTGCGTGAGCCCGTGACAACGGAGCCGAAGACACAACCGCAACGACAACAAGAAGAGGAGCAAGCACAATGATGAATGCATTCAAACTTGGCGCTGACTCCGTGGTTGGGCGTCTAAGCACTATCTTAATGATGTTTACTTTGTTTTTTACTGGCTTGGCGAACGCACAAGATATTCAAGACTTGCAGCGCCCGTCTCTACCTAAAGAAAGTGATGTCGAGTTATTAACATGGGTTGGCAAGCAGGGAACAGGGGTCGATGCGAAGGAAGCACCTAAGTTCAGTGTGAATGAGCAGGTGATCTTGTACATCGAAGTCGCAACGCCTCGTTGGTTCACTGGTGGTACACGCATTGGCAGCGTAGAAATCCCTAACGTGATTGCAAAGCAGCGTAACCAATTAGCAACCAACTATACCGAGCGTAAAGGGGGGGGCAAACGTGGTCTCGTCAGCGCTGGGAAATAACTTTGTATCCACAAGCCTCAGGGCAGTTTGTGGTTCCACCTGTCGCCGTTGGTGTGCAAGTCTCTGCGCCTGATGGTTCGAAAGTTGCTGGTACACTTTATACGCAGCCAATTAAGTTCGAAGCGTCTATGCCTTCTGGTTTGCTCAGTGATGACTCTGCATGGTTTACCGCGACTAAAGTGAGTGTGGATCAGAAATGGACAACGTCTAACGATGAGCTGAAAGTCGGTGATGCAATCACTCGCACCATAACGATCAATGCACAAGACAGTTTGTCAGTGTTGCTTCCAGACTTGTTATCCAATGATTCTACTGCCAGTTATCAAGCATACCCTCAACCAAACCGCTTAGACGATAAGCAAACGCGTGGCGATTACCAATCAAGTCGCATAGAAGAAAGCGTGTATGTGATTCAACAAGGCGGTGAGTTCACCTTGCCTGAACACAAGTTCCAATGGTGGAATAGCAAGAGTAAAGCGCTGGAAACGGTGGTGATTGAGGGTAAGACCTTCAAAGCCAAGCATACATTCAAATCGTTTGTTAGAGCTTATTCCGGTTGGTTGATTGGCAGTGCAGTGACGCTATTTGTTCTCGTTATCGCCGTCTTGAGCATTCACCGCTATTATCGTTCTCGTCCTACGCCGCCATGGTTGGTATTCAGACGAATGGTGAAAGCGAATCGATGGGGTGCTGCTAGAGCAAGCTTGTATAAGCAGCTGAGAAGCAACACGGGTGGCCTTGAAATGAGTAAAGCCAGTAACACTGACGTTTGGCAGAAGCGTTCACAGCGCCTACAAGAGGGGCAGGAGGATGCAAGCTTGATGAATGCGCTTTGGAAAGGGATACAAGCGCTGAAGCCAAAACGCCTTAAGTGGGCGATACCAAAGGCCTTGCCGCAACTTGATGAGCTACGGAGCAGGAACATGCGAAAAAGATAGCCTCTAAAAGCTCCAATCAGTGGCTAGGTACTCTTTGCTAATATTGAGGGTCTTGTATATTTTGTTGCCAATAGTTGATTTAGACCCACTAGAGCTTTAAATCTGCGTGCGCCAACAAATCAAGTCATTGTCAAAGAGCGAAGCACCTTAAGGTTACTTATGTATAGATTTGTATGGAAGAGATAATATGCCAGCGCTAAAATCGACCACCTAAGTACAGACTCTCGAGAATCATATCAAATGAATCAAAAATTTATGCTCCGTGCCTTGGAAGTATCACGGAACGCACTCCCTGCTTGCCAGCCAAATCCACCTGTTGGTTGTGTGTTAGTGAAAGATGGTCAAATCGTATCGGAAGGGCACACACAAGCGATTGGTGGCAATCATGCAGAAGTGGAGGCCCTAAACGCATATAACGGTGATCTAAGTGACGTCACCGCGTACGTAACACTAGAGCCATGTTCATTTGTTGGTCGCACGCCAGCTTGCGCTAAAACCTTAGTGACTTGCGGCATCAAAAAAGTGGTGGTTGCTATGCTCGATCCTGACCCTCGTAACGCCGGTCTTGGTATCGAAATCCTAAAAGAAGGTGGCGTTGAAGTCGAAGTCGGCTTGTGCGGTGAAGAGGCGAGTGCATTCTTGAGCCCTTACCTAGGAAAATCCTGAGCGATTTTCAGAATATTCTTCGTCAATGCGAGGTTAAAACTCGCGAAAACATGCATAGACGCTCAAATCTGGTGTTCTGAGTCGTTAACTATCATGCTGTTAGCTAAAATAAGGTCATGTCCTGTTTTATGTTTGCAAAATGAAGAGCACCGACTTAAACCTTATCCCTATTTTCGTGGCGATTTATGAAGAGCAGAACCTGTCTAAGGCTGCTGCTCGTCTTGATATCAGCCAACCTGCGGTGAGCAAAGCACTCGCTCGTTTGCGTGATATCTATGACGAACCACTGTTTCACCGCAGCACATCGGGTGTCGAGCCGACCAGTTTTGCTATGGATATTTATCCTGCAATGGTCGCAGCGCTGAAAAACTTTACGTCTACTTTATCCGCATCTAGTAGCTTCGATCCTAAAGTGTCTAATCGTATATTTTCGATTGCTTGTGTCTCGGTGGCGAGCTATGAGTTGATGCCTCAACTGCTACGTCAAATCCGCAAGAGCGCACCAAATATTGGGTTGGAAGTGCATCCCTTATTTACTGAAGATTATGAAAGCGATCTTCGTTTGCAAAGGTACGACTTAATCATTGATATGCCACCGCGAGGACGCACCGTTCTCAAGATGGAACCAGTATTTTCTGAGCGTTTGATGGTGGTGTGCAGTGCAGACCATCCTCGCATTCAAGACACCTGTTCTGTCGAGCAATTCTTGGCAGAGGAGCATGTCGTGGTCTCGCGTTGGCATGCACGCAAGAGCCTGATGAGTGAAGAAGATATCGAAGACCTAGCTAAGCGCAACATTGTATATCGTGCGTCTGGCGCGATGGAGATGCTACCTGTTATTGATGGCTCCGAATATATTGGGATGTTACCGCTGTCTACGATAAAGCACTTCTCTAAAACTTATAACATTAAGGCGGTACCACTTCCTTTTAGTGATAAAATTCACGATTTATGTGCGATTTGGCACTCGAGCCGCAACAATGAAAGTGCTCATCAATGGTTGAGAACTCAGCTCAAAAAAGCTGGTAAGGTAATCGAATACTAGGTAGGGAAGAGTATGAAAGCAATACGCGCCATTCTAAACGGTAAGAAGGCCGGAACACCGGAGCTTCGCAGTGAGATCATGCGAATGCGAGAGCAAGGTGTGGATCTGCAAGTTCGGGTCACTTGGGAATCTGCGGATATGGAACGCTTAGTTAAAGAAGCGGTTAATGAAGGCATTAAACGTATTGTTGTCGCGGGTGGTGATGGGACTGTCAATGAAGCCATCACAGCGCTCAACCAGGTAAACTCAAATGCTAGACCTGAGTTGGCCATTATCCCTATGGGGACCGCGAATGATTTCGCGACTGCGACGAAAATCCCCACCACGATTCGAGAGTCTATAGAACTTGCTGTTAATGGTGACGCGGTTGCGGTAGATAGCGTTCAGGCCAATGAGCGCTACTTTATGAATGTTGCAGCAGCAGGTTTTGGAGCAGAAATTACCGCGGAGACCCCCGTAGAGCTAAAGAACTTTCTTGGTGGAGGCGCTTACACGTTAACAGGACTAGTGAAAGCGTTGGGCTTTAAACCTTATGATGGAACGCTGACGATTGAGCAGGGTAGCTTTCAAGGCGAAATTTTAGTCGGTGCGTTTTGCAATAGCCGACTCGCTGGTGGAGGACAAGAGCTTGCACCAAGTGCATTGATCGATGATGGCTTAATGGATATCACCTTAGTACATCCATTCTTGCCCCATGAGCTACCTCAGGTGCTTGAAGAAATTCAGAACCCAACTGAAAAAGGCCAATTTGTGAAGCACACTCAGGCAAGTTGGTTAGAAATTGACTTTCCGAAAGCGCTGCCATTAAACCTTGATGGTGAGCCTTATCGATCCAAGAAGATCCGTTTTGAGGTTCAACCCCAAAGTATACGTTTGGTGCTCCCGCCTCACTGCCCATGCTTAGTAGTGCGTTAAACCCACAAAATGAAAGCCACTAGCCTGGTGGCTTTCAGCTTACTGACAGTAAAGTTAGAGCTTTTGAATAGTATCAACGTCAATTTGTGTTGTTGTCCAGTCGGAGTCTACTTCGCCACGAATCGCAACGCGGTCTTGCGGTGATACGTCTTGCCCCATCCAATCTTCATTGTCGATCTCAACTTGAATTTGGCCTGTATTATCTTTAAACAGATAAGTTTCATTCCCAAGTGATTGAACGATGCTACCTGTTAACAGTACATAACTGTCGTCAGATGCTTTCTGAGCTTCTTTTACTGTGTTGATTGCTGCCGTTTCAGGACCGTTGAAGGCAGCCAATGCAGAGCCAGAAATTAGAGCTAATGCTGTCGTAATAATCAGTTTTTTCATGCTTATGGCTTCCTAATTTAGAAGTAGTATGTAGAGCCTACGTTGATTGATGCTGTGTTTGCGTAGCTATCAAGTTGGTATTTTGCGTTAGCACCGATGGTCAACTGAGGGAAGATCTTGTATTCAGCACCAACAGAGAATACGGCACCAAACTCGTTGTTCTTTTCTGTGCTGTGGAAAAGCGTTTTGCTCATTTCCACATCGTCATTTGAAACCAACTCATGCTCCTCATACTTACCTGCTTTAGATTCGTATTGTGTGTAGCTCAGACCTGCTTTTACTTTGGTGGTCCATTTATCGTTTAATGCGTAGCTAAACACAGGAGCAAGGGTGATTTGTTTTGCTTTGATTGAAGAATCCCATTCCATTTCACGGTGGTAGTCTTTACCATCAATGTTCTCGATGCCTAAGTTTTTTGAACGACTATCGTCCAGTTCAAATTGGCTGTAACCTAGTTCTACTGCCCAAGAGTCGTTGATCGAGTAGCCAACAAAGCCACCATAAATACCGTCTTCCAATTCAGGGTTTAGATTCACACCGTCAGCTTCAAAAGATGTTTCAAAATCGTGGTCGGTGGTGCCGAATCCATACTCTAAACCCACATAAGGTGCTGCTGCTACCGAAAATGAGCTTGCTGCTAGAATCGTCAGGACTGCTTTTTTCATTCTGTTTTTACCTCTTCGTTTTGATGAGAGGTATTGTGTGTGAAGAGTCGTGAAGTGATCGTGAAGAAAAGCCTACCGTTTGGAAATGAATAAAAAAACTCCCCGAGAAGGGGAGCTTTAAAGAAGTGGTAATGGTGTTAGTAGACGGTGCACCATTCGTTTTTCATGTCAATAAGATGCCAATTATCGCGTTGATTGGCTTCATCCATTGCTTTATCTAAGTGACCGACGCTGGATTTTCGGTCGTATTTCCACTCGCGGTCTTCATCGGTGTGATGAACGATCATCGCCATCGAGTTTGGTTGACTGGTTGCCCACTGCATCATCGCGTGGTCACCGTCTGAGTTACCAATCGCGAGAACAGGTTTCTTACCGATGATGTGTTGAATGTTTTCCACTTTCCCGGCTTTGTCATCGATCGTAAGGATTTCACCTAACTTAGTCACGGTTGGTTTACCGTCGTTGTAATCGTACTTGTATTTTAGTGCGCTACCAATGATTTGCTCTGCAGGAATGCCGTAGACCTCTGGTGCCCAAACTCGCATGAAGTCCACGCCGCCACCAGATACTATGTAAGTCTTAAAACCATGCTCTTGCAGGTAGGTCACCATTTCGCGCATTGGTTTGTATGTAAGTTCGGTATAAGCTTTGCCAAAGCGTGGATCTTTCGCGACTTTCAGCCAATCGGCGACTTTTTGCTGATATTCCTCTACCGTCATACCACTATGAGTGACTTTAACGATCTCAAGCAGTGCTTTTTCACCGCCCTTAAAGACGCCTTCAATATCGTCATTTAGTACAGATTTAAACGGTTCTTGCGTCTTCCACTCTGGGTGATCTTTTGCCATGATTTTCACTTCGTCTAGCGCATAGGCCAGCTGGAAGTAGAAAGGCTTCTCTGACCATAATGTACCGTCGTTATCAAATACGGCAATACGGTTTTGCTCAGGGATGAATGTCGATTTTGTTGTATCCAAAGATTGGTCAACGTAGTTCACGATGGCGGTCTTACTCGCTCCATCTTTCCAAGATGGCAGCAAGCTTGGGTCGCAATCTAAAGCCATCGTTGAGAACGATAAACCAGATAAGACTGCAAGGGCACAGATGTGTTTCTTCATATTATTATTTACCTAAGTTTGAATGTATTGTTTGTATACATTTGGGTATAGAGAAGAACAACGTGGATTTAGCCTCTTTCCCTAACCATTTCCCTAACCAAGAGACGTGTTAATTGGTAAGAATGCGCAAAGGGGCAGTAACGTCGCTTCTCATGCGTAATCGTGCTTAATCAGCATCTTTAGCAAGGCGAAGTCCCATGTCCGACATAATTATAGACTGGCTAGCGAAGTCTCGACGGAAATTCTCTGATTCATCAGAATCATAGGCAAAGCTGCCGCCTCGTACGGACTTGTGTGCTAGGCCTGCTTTTTCGTCTTTAGCGTTGTTCGGATTCTCGGTTGGGCCAAAGCGGTAGAAGGTGTCGTCATAAGCATCAATAACGAACTCACCAACGTTGCCTGTCATGTCATACAGACCAAGCTCATTGGGTTGCTTTTGACCAACTGGGTGAGCTTGGTTTTTAGAGTTATCGACGTACCACGCCACATCAGCAATGTTGTTTGAGCCTGCGAAAGTGAAACCTTGGCTCTTGTTACCACCTTTTGCGGCAAACTCCCATTCCGCTTCTGTCGGTAAGCGGTAGTTTTCACCAGTCAGTTCGTTCAACTTCTCAATGAAGTAATTTGCTTGTTGCCAGCTCAAGTTATTAACGGGAATGTTTGCACCTTGGAAGTAACTCATTGAAGAACCCATGACAGATTCGAATAATTCTTGAGTGACCTCGAATTTGGAAATGTAGAAGCCGTCTACCTTTACTTCGCGTGCTGGGGTTTCTGCCTTCTTGGCGGAGTCGCTGTCCGATCCCATGACAAATGAACCGCCTTCAACTAACACCATGTCTTGATCAATGTTGAGCGCGATAGGGTGCGGTGATTGAGTCGCACAACCACTCATTAATACGCTGAATGATAGAATGGAAAGTGCGGTTAACGATTTGCTTTTAAATGATTTCATCAATAGTTTCTCGCCAAAAAAGTCACGATAAATATTAGCAATAAACGCTATGAAAAAAGGTTATAAACGGTATAACAAGCCTCTTGTATTAATGGGATTTATGATTAGGTCATCAAGGTGAGAATGGCAGGCTTATGAGCGTTCTCAGCTGCATTTCATAACGAAAAAGGTGACGTATGCACATTACTCAAGGTCCTCAGTTCAACGGTAAAGCCTCTAAGCGTTTGCATGTCATGGCAAAGCCTATTGGGGCAGCTTGTAACATTGATTGCACTTACTGCTATTACCTCAGCAAACAGGACTTACTTGAGTACAAAAAAGGCTGCACGCCTGTGATGGATGAAGAGACGTTAGAAACCTATATTCGTCAGTACATTGAAGGACAGAACACGCCGGAAATCATCTTCTCTTGGCAGGGTGGTGAACCAACGATGTTGGGCTTGGATTACTTTAAAAAGATTGTTGAGTTTCAATCTAAGTACAAGCCTGAAGGCGTGGTCATTTCAAACGATTTGCAAACCAACGGTACGTTGCTCAACGATGATTGGTGTGCATTTTTAAAAGCAAATAACTTCTTGGTCGGTTTGAGTATCGACGGGCCAGAAATGATGCACAACGCTTACCGAACCAACCGTGCAGGGCGTGGCACGTTTAACCAAGTGATGAAGGCTGTTGAACTGCTGCACAAACACGAAGTGAAGTTCGCAACACTAACTTGTGTAAACAATCTAACCAGCCGCAATCCTCTTGAGGTGTACCGATTCCTGCGTGATGAAGTGCGTTCTCCACAAATGCAGTTTATTCCCATCGTGGAACAAAAAACGTTCCGTACTACAGCTCCTCAAACATGGGAGCCGCAAGAGCAGCTAAAACAAGGCGACAAGCGTCTGATTCCTGGTCACAAAGACTCTGTGGTTGAGCCATGGTGTGTGGCAGACGAGGCGTGGGGTAACTTCCTTATCGCGATTTTTGATGAGTGGATTCAACACGACATTGGCAAAGTGTTTGTGCAGTACTTTGAAGCGAGTGTAGAGACTTGGATGGGGCGCAAAAACCCACTTTGTACACTGGGCGAGATTTGTGGCAAAGGTTTGGCAATGGAACCAAACGGCGATGTTTTCGCTTGTGACCACTACGTTTACCCAGAATACAAGATTGGCAATATCCACCACGAAAAATTAGATACGTTGGCGTATGGTCCTGAGCAGCAAAAGTTTGGCTTTGCCAAGACTCGCTCGCTAACCAAGCAGTGCCAACAGTGTGATTACCAATTCGCTTGCTACGGCGAGTGTCCGAAAAACCGTTTCATTCGCACCAAAGATGGTGAACCAGGGTTAAACTACCTGTGTGCAGGTTGGAAAAAGTTCTTCTCTCATGCTGATAAGGCTATGGCATACATTCTTCGCGCTACGGGGAACCCTGTGGCACATGGCAAATTCAGTGATGCGGTGTTACGCCAACAAGCGGCGAAGCGTCCTGTATTCGAAACCAAATTTTAAGGGGATTGATATGACATTCACAAAAACGTTATTAGCCATCGCTCTGGGCGTCACGGTTAGCCAATCTGTTGCCGCACAGGATGAAACTTTGCTGGCACCGGACCAAGTTTCTTCTACCAGCGTGACAAGCGCTCAAAAAGCAAACTCAGCGCAGATGTCGCCACAGCAAATGGTTGCGAAGTTGTCTTATCAAGCGCAGGACATCAAACAGCCCGTTGAAAAACGTATTGAAGCACTGCATGAGTTGGCGAATTACCCAAGCCAAAACGCGCTGGTAGCGGTTGCACGCAGCCTTCAAGACCAAGACCCTGCGGTTCGTGAAGCTGCGATTGTCGGAGCAGAACCTTACACGATTGAACATCGTTGGCGCATGATTGAGCCACTGTTGAGTGATCCAGAGGCGATGGTTCGTATTACTGCAGCGACCAACTTAGTGCGTGACTTTTCTAATGTGAGCAGCGAGCAACAGCAAATGCTTGAAGCCCCGGTTGCTGAACTGATCAGCTACTTAGAGCACAAGAAAGACGACGGCTCTAAACTGCTGTTAGCAGATGTGTATCGTTGGCACCATGAATGGGATAAAGCAGATAAAATCTATCAAGTTTTAGTGACCACTCAGCCGGAGAATCCACAAATCTGGTTAAGCTTGGCGGACAACTACCGAGCTCAGCGACGCGATGCTGATGCAGTGAAGACGTTGGATTCTGCAATTAAGCTTCATCCTGATAATGCGTCTTTGCATTACTCGAAAGCGCTGACACTAGTGCGTTTGGATGAGAAGAAGAATGCAGCAAAAGAAATCGAAAAAGCGGCCAAGATGGCGAAAGATAACAGCTACTACTGGTATCTCAATGGTGTACTGCAAGAAGACTACAACTTAGACAAATCGGTGAAGTCTTTTGAGCAAGCGTATTTGATTTCTGGTGCGCCGGAACAGCTTTATGCGGTTTGCGATATTTATGTTCGTTACGACAACCCGAAAACCGATGAGTGCTTGGGCGAACTAGAGAAAGTCGCACCAAGCTACGTGATTGAGCAATTGAAAGAGAAGAAAGGACAGAAGAACGCCAAAGCAAGAAGCTAAGGCTATTCTGGCTCTTTCCCTAAGCTTGTGCTGTTACATAACAAACTGAGAACGGCACATTGAGGCGATTGAACTCCTTGATCCAACGCCATTGGTTATCTTGGAGTTTATCGCCCGGACCTTTCACTTCTATCCATTCAAACTTCCCATCTTTAAATGCAATCAAATCCGGCATACCGTTTCGATAGAGTTTTAGGTCGCTTAACTGCACGTTAAACAGTTCGACCAACAGGTCATTAGGGATATGTTCAAGTGCGAGGGATATCAGCTCTTCGTTCATGTATGCCCAACTGACGAAAGGATTACTGATCCCAACTTTATCTCTGTATGTATCAAACAACGCCTGTGTATTCCCTTGTTGAACTTGCTCAAGTGTATTGTCGATAAGCTGCTTTCTTTTATCGGCAAAATCGGCGTGATACAAATCCAATGGTCGATGTTGATAAGCGTTAATGAATGCGCCTTCTATCGGTGCAAAAATCGCATCCCACAAGGTTAAGCCTAACAAGCCGTTGAGTAGGGTATTCTCGGAATAGAAAACGGTCCAACCTAAACTTTCGAAATGTGCTTTTGTTGCTAGCTCCACACGTTGCTGGGAGAGATCCAATTCGATATGGTATTCGCTGCATTTTTGCTTGGTGGCTCTCGGGACTTTCAATCCTTGTTTACGTTTAACGCGTTGTTCAAGCTTTTGTGCCACTTCAAGCTCGGAAACATCTATAGGGTGAGCGAGCATTTCAGTGACAATGTCACTAAACAAATCGTTTTGTTCCAGCTTGTCGTAGATGCGAGCTCGACGTTCTCTGCTTGGGCTGAGTGCCGTTGTCTCAAACAAGGCAATTGCAATCCCAAGTTCGTTTATGCGTTCGTAATCACGGGCAATGTCGTTAATCATGTGCTCACGTTTACGGTCGACGTAGCGATGTTCAACCCGTTCTGGCATCGCTTCGATAAGAATATCGAGGTTATCTTTTTGTTTTCTTTCGCATTGCCAATAAAGGTTGGAGAGCTGGCTGAGCTCAATAAGACGGTCGATTTGCTCTCTGCTCTCGAAAAATCGACGTGCTTTACTTAACTGGTATTGTTCGAATTGGTGTAAGCCTAAATCATCGAGCACGAACTGGCTGAGGTCTTGATGGGTATTAGCAAAAAACAGCGTCAGCAAAACATCAATCATGTGTGCGGAGTTAAGCTTAATCACCGTGAAAGCCAGAGCCTCAAATAGCTCGAAACGCTCTTCACTCAGGCATGCCACTAATGCCTCTTTCTTGAGGGATTTGGGATGCTCAGGGTAGAGCGTGACGATCTCAGGCTTGGTCAGTAGATTTGCTGCTAACTCCTGCGTTGTTAGTTCAGGGGAGAGCGAGACAAAGTAATGAGCTGCCAATTCATCCAAAGCAGACTGGATATTCTCGATTTCTTGATAGTTGAGTTTGTCGCTTCGAAACCAGCAACCTTTACGGCTGTATAGGCGAACAAGAAGACACTGTGCGGGTTTGTTCAAGTTCTCAAACGCGGATAGCCATTGGTGCTCATCTGAGCAAAGTAAGTCGCTGTACCATTCGGTAGCGTGCTGAGTGAGTTTAAAGAAGTTATCGAGATAGTAATCTGGCGCGAGTTCGACGGTGTTTTCCATAACCAACTAACAATAAAAAAGGCTTAACCCATAGGTTAAGCCTTTTTCGAATCAATTTCTGCAGATCTATTAGATAAATAGAACGGGACTGGCGATTAAGCGTTTTTCAGTTGCGCTACTTTCGCTTCAGTCAGCGGTTTAGTGATGAACGCTAGTACGATACACACTGCCATCATTACTGCTGAGATAGTGTAAGCAAGCCCGTAACCGTCACCGTTAGTCATTGAGAAACCAACAACAGCAGCACCGATTGCACCACCGATACCCCATGCTGTGTATAGCACACCGTAGTTAGTGCCGTAGTTCTTCAGGCCGTAGAATTCAGCCGTTAGAGTAGGGAATACTGCTAGAAGCGTACCGTAACCTACTGCTGCAATTGCTGTACCGATGATCAGCGTGAACTCAGTCTTGAACGTTGCGAACAGAACCATGTTGATGCCCTGTAGAACGAACGCTAGAAGAAGAGTACGAACGCCACCGATCTTGTCTGCAAGCATACCTGCTGCTACACGGCCGCCTGAGTTAAACACCGCAAGGATAGACGCTAGGTAAACCGCGTTTGGTAGGTTAGCTTGAACGCTTGCGATAGTTGTGATGTTACCGATGATCATAAGACCAACAGAAGCTGCGAACGCGTACATGATCCATAGAGAGTAGAACTGTGGCGTTTTAAGCATTGCTTTCCAAGTTAGGTCGTCAGACTTCTTCACAACCTTAGGCGCTTGACCTTCTTTTACTTTAGGCTCTGCTGGCGTGTAATCCGCTGGTGGGTTGTTGATTGTTGCTGCTAGAGGAACTGCGATAGCAAGGATACCAACACCAAGAACTAGGAAGCTCGTTTGGATGCCCATGCTGTCGATCAGCGCAGAAGTCACAGGAGCTAGGTAGATAGCTGCAAGACCGAAACCTGCTGCGATGATGCCGTTAACCATACCTTTCTTAGATGCGTGGAACCACTTCATTGCTGAAGGAGAAAGACACGCGTAACCAAAACCGATACCTGCACCAGTGATCACACCGAAAGTGATGTTCAGCATTAGTGGTGAGTTAACAAAACCAGACGCGATCATGCCTAGACCTGTAAGAACAGTACCTAGGATAAGAATCAAACGTGGACCCATACGGTCTTGAAGAATACCTGCAACAAGAAGACAGATAGAGAAAGTAATAGTTGCAGTCGCGTAAGGTGCAGATGCTTCTGCTGCGCTCCAGCCTGACTCAGTCACTAGTGCTTTGTTGAATACACTCCAAGCATACAGGATGCCAAGACAAAGGTTGATACAGAATCCCGCTAACAGGATGCGCATAGCTTTATCAATCTTGCTCATTTTTGTTCTCAGTAATACCTCTTGGCGGATAGCAAAGAGGGGTCGGTTTAAAGATAAGGTTTACTCAAAATAAGTTTGCGTTTTTCAACACATAACGTAATGAGCGCGGATTATAACCAATAAATGTGTGATTGGAATCTCTTTTTACCCCTGTAGCTAAAAAAAATTTGAAACATTAAAAATGATTGTAATGAGGGTGTTTTATATATGACGAAAATGTTGATCTAACGTAAAGAAGCTTTGGTTTGGTAGTGAGATCCTAAGTGAAACAAGGTTGATAGCTCGAACATGGGTGTTTGGCTCACAGTTTAAGCAAAAAGTTTCAAAATGTTTAAGTGTTAATGTTCTGTAACAAAAGTGGCCAAAATAGAGACTGCTTTTTGTAAGTGCAGGATCTAAAGGGTTTATAAATTCGAGAATGTTAACTGCTTGTAATAACTAGATTCAAAGGGGAGGGTTGAACACAAAGTGAGCAAAAAATGTGCTTGTAATTGCTAAATAGATAAGCAAAATAGGGCGCAAAATGAGTTTTCATTAATGAAAGGATGCTTTTCTCTACTTGTAGTGAGGTGACTTATGAAATTGTTCCTATTACTTATGGCTTCTATTTCTGCAGGTGTCGCATCAGCAGATCACATCCATTCATTCATGCTAGGTCTTTCTATTGCATCGCTTGCAGTAGGTAGCTGCTACTTCTTCGCATTCCGTAGTTCGCGTTTCCCACAGCTTGCTTTGTTCTTACTGATCTGTGGCATGTTGTCTAAATTGACGATTACTGTGGTCGGTGTGATGTGGGGTATGTCAGCTGAGCTGATTACGTCTCCTATCGTGTTTGCTTTGTCTTACTTGTTCTTCTCACTAGCCGTGACCTACTTGTGGTTCAGCTATCGTCAAAGCATCACTAAGATTCCAGAGCGCTTTAAAGCTGCTTAATCAGCGTCACTTATAGCCGAATACAAAAACGCCAGCGATCATCGCTGGCGTTTTACTTTCTGTGTTTACAGCGTTACAGTAAGCGGTGGCTCTGGTACTTCCAAGAAGCACGCTATCACTCGGTACAATTCGCCTTCTGCAACGGTGATCTGACCGTCAGACTCAATTGCTAAACGACATGCTTTGACGAACAAAATACGCTGTTTAGGATTAAGTTGTAGTAAAAGTTCTAACGCTGCTCGGCTTAATCTCCAGTCTTGGTTAGCGTCTGGCAACTGAGTTTTCGGTAGGCCTAAAGAGGTGAGCGCACTGTTGAAAGCATATTGTGCTTTGTCTTTTTCTGAGTGACTTACCCAGGCTAACTCTCTCAGGAGCCAATGAACACTCTCCATCAATTGCATCAGTGATTTACTCTGGCGAGTAAAAGCAAATGAGGCAAGTAATTGCTTTTCCAGTAAGTTAATGACACACCATTCTCCAAGTGAGTAGTGATTATCGGTTTGGGATAATTCTCGTAGCACTTGGCATAGTCTGTTCTTTTGACCTTCACTGAGTGCTTTGAGGGCTGGGACTGCAAGCTCTAATAGAGGGAGACGCAGATGCGTTGGCAGTTCGTAATCCAACCACGGTAATAGTTTTGCGTGTGAAACCATAGGAATGTGGCCTTTGATCATCTCACGCTGCACATCACTGCCATCAAAGATCAGCAGCAATGCAATAAAGCGAGAGCTGTAGGGCTCACGTGCAATATCGACTAAGTCTTGTGGTAATTGGCTGATGAGCAGTCTACCTGTTTCACTCAACTCCGAAGAAGTTGGCGTTTCGACTCGAGTCTTAAGAGCTTGAGAGCCAAAATCGGCATCCGACGCAAACCCACTGACTTGTCCAGTTTCAAACGCTGAAGTTTGGCGCTGACTTCCGCGCGAAAAGCTGCCATCCCAACTTGGCTCGATACGGCGAATTCGTTCTTCGAGAGGCGGGTGAGTAGCGAATAAGCCAGTGAAGCCAGACAAACTGCTTTGCCCAAACATCATGTGACTCATTTGGCTACTTGCTTTCGCTTTTAGGCTTGAGCCAGATGCATGACTGCCAATCTTTTTCAAAGCACCTGAAATACCTTGGTCATTACGAGTAAACTGAACCGCACTCGCATCAGCTAAGAATTCGCGTTGACGCGAGATGGCTGCTTTGATCATCGAGCCGAATAAAGTACCAACCCAACCAAGAACTAAACACACGATCGCGATCAGCATGATTACCGCAAAACCTTTTTCTGAATCGGAAGAGCTTCTTGATACGCGACTGGTGTGGTGAGTGTTATCTAACACCAAATGACCGAAATGGGCAATGCAAGTGATGCCGAACAGAACACCAATTAGACGTGTGTTCATGCGCATGTCACCGTTTAAGATGTGGCTGAACTCATGAGCAATCACGCCTTGTAATTCATCGCGTGTGAAGGTGTCTAGTGCGCCTTGCGTGACACCGATTACAGCATCATCAATACTCATCCCTGCGGCAAACGCGTTGATACCTCGTTCTTCCTGCATCACATAAACAGGAGGAACGGGAATCCCTGAAGCAATCGACATTTCCTCCACTACGTTAAGAAATCGCCTGTGTTTGGCATCTATCGTGTTAGAGGAAATCAGCTTGCCACCGATGCTTTCAGCTACGCCTCGGCCGCCGTTCGAAGATAGGTCAGATAGGCGAATCATCGAGCTAATTGCAACGATCAACACGACACCCGCAAAGCACAACAAGACATAGCTAATGGCAGTGTTTTGATCAAATGGCTCACCGGTCACCCCGTAGTAAATACCAATCGATAGGACGCTGACCAAACCCGTGATGACGAATACCGCTAAGGAGAACAGAAACACCAAAAGCCCGGTACGCTGACGTGCGGTATCTTGATGGTCGAAAAAATCCATTAGAACTCAACCTTTGGTGCTTCTTGGATTGCTTCGCTGTCTGCAAACTCCAGCAACTTACCATCTTGGAAGCCAAACATATTGGCAAACAAGACTGGTGGGAAAGTTTGTTTGTAAGTGTTGTAGCTGGTAACAGCATCATTGAAAGCTTGGCGAGCAAAAGCGACTTTATTCTCCGTGCTGGTTAGTTCTTCTTGCAACTGAGTCATGGTTTCGCTGGCTTTCAGTTCTGGGTAAGCTTCAACGACGACGTTTAACTTACCTAGTGCATTTTGTAGCATGCCTTCTGCTTGTGCCAGTTGGCTAATTGCCGCATCGCTGTCTGGCGCGTCACTTGCTGCTTTCAAGCCCGAAATTGCCTGGTTACGCGCTTGGATGACTCGCTCGAAGGTTTCTTTTTCGTGTTCCATGTAACCTTTCGCTGTGCTGACAAGATTTGGGATCAGGTCGTAACGACGTTTTAACTGAACCTCAATCTGAGCAAAGCTGTTTTTAAAGCGATTACGCAGCGTCACTAGTTTGTTGTAAATACTGACCGCAAACACCGCGATAAGCAAAATGATGACGATGAAAACAATAAGTGAAGTCATAGTAAGTTCCATTTTGTGAATGTATTTGGACTTTATATAAGTAGTTGAGATATTAAGCAAATTAGACTTACTTATAATGTGCAATGTTTTGTAATTATGGAACGTATTGCGTATTCAGTACGAGGTATCAAAGAGGGGAAAGGTGGTGACAAGGTCTGTGGAATACAAATTAAAAAGCCCGACAAAACTGCCGAGCTTGTTCGAACTAGATGATTGTGATTAGCGCTTATGCTGACATTGGTACAAGAACCATAGTACCGATGATCACTGTAATCAGACCCGCTAGAACTGGCACTGATGTGCGTTTTACTACCTCAAACGGACTGATGTTTGCCATACCTGAAGTCGCAACGATTACACCAGATACTGGCGAGATAGTGCGACCGAGGTTAGATGCTTGAAGCATTGGGATGATTAGGAACGCAGGGTTTAAACCCATCTTCGCAGCCAGTGAAGGAGCAAGTTCTACGAACGCGTAGAATGGTGCGTTACCAGAACCTGTTGCGATTGCCGCTGCAACAGTAAGGCCAGTTAGGAGCAGCATCAGAGCAACGCCGCCTGCACCAGCGTTATCTGCTAGGTGAAGTAGGTTGTCGATTGCACCGATAGACATTAAACCTTGCGCGAATACGCCCGCAGCTACCAACAGCATTACTACGCCTTTGAACGCATCCGCCATGCCCGCGTAACATGAGTCTAGATCTTCAAGAGATTTCTTGCCATCGAACTTGTTCACAACGTAGTGAATAATGGCGCCCAAGAAAATTGAACCAACTACGATGGTGTAAATATCTAGGCTTAGACCAGGGATTGTGCGGCCGTTGAATAGGAATACACCGATGATTGGTAGGAAAGGTAGCACGGCATAAAATGCTGGCGCATCTGCTTTAATTTCAGATACGTCGATTCTCTCCATTGGAGTATTTTCTTTCTTGTCTAGGTATTTGTTCCAGAAGAAGGCCGCCGCTGCCATTACGATGATCGCGCAAATAGAAACAGGAAGTACGGTTTGAACTGCGAACACGTCAAGCGCTAGACCTGATTTTTCTGCAGCGATAACTACGTCACCTGATGTTGGTGAAAGAATGATTGCAGCTGGTGATGCACACACTGCAACTGCTGCTGGGCGAGAGATGCCCATCGCTGTCATCATAGGGAATAGGGTAGCCATCAATAGGACGCCTAGACCTGTTGCTGAACTCACTGCAAGAGACATCAAACATGCCACGATGTAAGCCGCTACCAAAAGGACGTATGGAGACTTGATAACAGAAAGCGGTTTAGAGAACTGTTTTACTACTACATTGTTTGCGCCGATATGCGTCATGTAAGACGCGAAACCGCAAAGTAGCATGATTTGCATACCAAGACCGCCACCACGGTATTGAAGCATGTATTTTACGTACTCTAGTGCGTCCGTCACCATATTACCCGTTGAGGTTACTTTTGATGGCAGAACGTCATGGCCAAGAATGCCAGTCATAAGAAGCAAACTAATACCTGCGGTTAATAACACGCCAGCAGCTTTATAGCCTTTGACGATGAAATAACCCACAGCAATGGTCACTGCTAAGCCAATTAAGAGCTCTAACATAGGGTTGTCTCCAAATATTATGAACAAAAGAAAGAAACTGTTTCAGTTTATGTCTAGGAATTTACAGAATTCTTTCCTGTGGCACGAGACTAAATTAGAGCTAGCATGATCTAAAACAAATAATAGATTAATAAATAATTGCGTTGGATTATATTGTTTAAATTACGTTTTTCAGGTGTTATGTACTGGTTTTGTTGTTTTTAATGAAACGAAAATATGAACAATTTGTCGAATAAAAATCGCACGAAATGATTAAAAAGTGGGAAAAGCAATAGTTCGAGCTGGATCACGTTAAAGACGCTTGGTTGAACAAAAAAGCTCCGAATGAACGGAGCTTTTGTTTAGACGTCTTTATATTGAAGCGCGAGTTACACGTTATGCGTAGCGTCGAACTAAGAGGTTCCAACTGCGTTGTTGACGTTCAAATTCTTCCTTAATTTGTTCGTATTTCAGCTTTGATACTGAACGTTCGTACTTTTTCACTACCGTTGCTGTTTTCTCACCCAGCAATTCTTTACGTGCTTCGTAATATTCTTGCATGTGGTGTACGAGTGCATCGAATTCCTTCTGAAGCTGATCTCTAATCGATTGGCTGTTTGGCTTACTCTCTAGTTTCTCTTTGGCTTTCTTCAATAATTGAGTTGCTCGTGCTTTCTCAATACGAAATGTCGAAGTCGTGCGAAGCTTCGTCGTCAAACCTAACCAAGAGCATGATTTTATTAGCCATTTGGTTGGATCGTAGTGCCACCAGTAGACGCCATTGCGGTAATCGTTCTCAAAGATGTGGTGGAAGTTATGATAGCCCTCACCAAAGGTAAAGAATGCCAAAATGCCGTTATCGCGAGCGGTGTTTTTGTCGGTGAAAGTTTGCTTGCCCCAAACGTGCGCCAATGAGTTGATAAAGAAAGTGGTGTGATGGCTCAAGAACAGACGAGCAGCACCAACGATCAGGAACATTCCCCAGATATCACCGTATAGAAGCCCAAGAGCCAGTGGGAACCCGATGTTAGTCGCGATAGCCAAAAGAACATAATACTTGTGTTGCCACACAACGATTTTGTCGCGCTTCAAATCGCGACAGTTCGTGTACTCGTTCTCTCTTGATTTGTTGTAATCACGAAGCATCCAACCAATATGCGAGTACCAAAAACCGCGCTTAGCTGAGTAGGGGTCTTTGTCGTTGTCGTCGACATGTTTGTGGTGAACTCGATGATCAGATGACCAATGCATAGCACTGTTTTGTAGAGAGAAAGCACCACCGATGGCAAAGATGAATCGTAAAACTGGGTGAGCTTCGTAGGTTTTGTGACTCCAAAGGCGGTGATAGCCCGCTGTAATAGAGAGGTTGGTGAAACTAAAGGCAATAATGCCCCAGGTCAGATGTTCCCAACCTAAACCGTAGCGGTATGCATACCAAGGTAGTACAACAAAGGTGAGAATGAAACTGGCAGAAAATATCAAAATATTCAACCAGATGAGTGGTGGTTTATTATGCTTCACAATGTGTCCCTAACTTTGAGCTAACAACTGTACGCTAGAATATCAGCGTACACGTGTAAGTCAAATCATAGTTATTTGACTTTGTTTCGAGATGTGACAGTTCTATCACTAAAAGAAATGTCGCATTATTGGCAGCTTAGAGTGGGATATTTTGCTTTTAAATGAATAATGAGTAGTATTAATCAATGAGCTGAGGCGTTAGGTTTGAAGTATCTACCAATAATTAGCGGTATATGAGGTGGAAAATGCCAACGCTAGCTAGAGAAGCAATAGAAAACATAGGAATACGTAATGGAATTACGAGTAGCGGAATATAAGGATTATGAACGCATAGCGCAGTTACATGCGGACAGTTGGAAGCGTCACTACCGTGGTGTTTTGAGTGACAGTTACTTAGATAGTGAAGCCATCGACGACAAATTGTTGATATGGCAAACGCGCTTAACCAATCCACCATTTAACCAACATATCGTTTTAGCCGAAGAGGGCGGTCTTCTTCTTGGTTTTGTTTGTGTGTTTGGCAATCACGACTTTGAGCGTGGTAGTTTTATTGAGGCTTTGCATGTTGATGATGGCTATCGCGGTCGTGGGATAGGAAAGCAGCTTTTGTTAGCTGTTGCTGAGTGGCATCAACAATACTTTAAAGACAGCGGCCTTTACTTGGAGGTCGTGTCTCAAAATACGCAAGCAGTCGAGTTCTATCGACATCTTGGTGGTCAGGAGTGTAAAGAACGAAACTGGCGAGCTCCAGGCGGCAGTGAAGTATTAGAAAAAGTGTTTCGATGGACGAATGCTCAGTCATTAGTGTCTGGGATAGAAGAGCACGTCGTTTACTCCTGATCCTTAAGAGTATTACCTCAACAACAAAGCAGCCAAGAGCTGCTTTTTTTGTTTCTCTCATCTATTATTGCTGCTTAAAAAGCACTCAAATAAACAATAGATCTCAAATAGAAAACACGTGTCACAAACAAAAGAAAGATCGCTGCGCTGCATCACTGTATTAACTGATATATAATTAGTTCTAGAGTTGTTATGTCTATAATTTCAATGAAATAGGTTTAAATGGGTCGTTGGCACGATAGTATGGATGCATTGCGTAAGGTATACCAGTATGCAGAGCCGAATCTGACGTTAGTTGGTTGGATGGGGTTTGTTGGCTTTCCGACGTACTTTATTGTATGGGAGTACTTGTTCCCACAGCCATACGAAAACTTACCGCTGCGCTTGTTTTGCTCACTTCTATTTCTCGGGATTATCGTTAGAAACAAATTAAGCTCTCGCCTAAAAGCAAACATGCATTGGTACTATCAGTTTGCTATAACCCTTTGCTTACCATTTTTCTTTTTCTATATGTTGCTGATGAATGATTGGTCCAATGTTTGGGTTATGTCATTTATGTCGGCGATTTTTTTGCATATCCTTTTGGTCCATATCACTCGAGTGATGTTTATCCAAACGTTCGTTGGGGTTTTTCTGGCTACGTTTTTTGCGTGGGCCTCGAAAGGGTTTCACCTGCATATAACGATGGATTGGACTCATGTTCCGATCTTTTTGTTTATCTATCTTTTCGGCAATCTATTTTATTTTAGAAACCAAGTTGAACATGAAGCGAAAGTATCAATAGCTAAGTCATTTGGAGCGGGGATTGCTCACGAAATGCGTAACCCGTTAAGCGGGCTTTGCTCTTCCATCGATGTGATGCAGTCAATTATTCCAGATCCAAAACAAGAGAAAAAAGACACTTATCAACTGTCCATTGAAGATGTTGAGTTATTGCGCGAGATTAGCGATGACGCAATGAAAATGATTCAGTCAGGTAATGAGACTATCGATTTGTTGCTGACATCAATAGATGAGAATAGAGTTTCTCGCGCTACCTTTAAAAAGCATAATGTCCAACAAGTGATTGAAAATTCAATTGAAAGTTTCAGCTATAAGCGAGCGTCAGATAGGGCGGCAATATCAATCGATATCCGGAGTGGCTTTGACTTTTTAGGTAGTGACACTTTGTTAAAGTACGTAGTTTACAACCTATTTAAAAATGCATTTCATCATCGCAGTTCAGAAGACTTCCATATTCACTTGACCGTTGAGTCGAACGATAATGCCAACCGTATTGTTGTTACTGATAATGGGGCTGGGATCTCGGTTGATGCTCTTGAAAACATTTTTAGGGACTTCTATACAACCGGTAAATCTGGAAATTATGGACTAGGCTTACCATTTTGTAAGAAGGTCATGTGCTCCTTCGGTGGTGATATTAAATGTGTCTCTGAGCTTGGAGAGTGGTCTCAATTTACGCTGACATTTCCTCTTCTTAATTCGCCAGTAGTAGAAGAAATAAAGGATGAGTTAATCAAGTTGAAATCAGTACTGTTGATATCTAACCAAAAGATCCTTGTGAGTAAGGCGACAGACTTAAGTCGTCATATGGGGTTTCAATTTGATGTTATTAATACGCTAGATGTCTTCAATAAGAAAGAGTATGAGTTCGAGTATGACGTGATTTTTGTCGACCTTGAAAGTATTGATATCCGAGGAACACAGCTGGATAGAATTGAATCACTTCTATCATTTACAGAAGGGCGAATCGTTTACTTGTTCCAACAGCATTCACCATCTCGTCCAATTAAGGCTGGTTATTTCCCTATCTGGATGGAGACTCAAGCTTGGTTACTAAACACTTACACGACGATCGAACGGTTATTGTTTGATGTTGATTATGAGTCTGCTGCGGCCCCTATTAGAGAAATAGAGCACGATAACAGAAGGACTATCATGGTCGTTGACGATAACGAGTCGCTACGAAAGTTCACCGCGTTGTTGTTAGAAAAGCAGGGATTTGATGTTATTCAGAAAGAAGATGGCGAACAAGCACTGGAAGCTTTGAGTTCTGAAAGTATTGATTTAATTTTAATGGATATTGAAATGCCAGTGATGGATGGGATTGAAACATCGCGCAAGATTCGTAGTTCCAAGTGTGCTTACTCGACGATTCCAATTATTGCACATACAGGTGATAGTTCACCGGTGACACTTGAAAAGATAGAGTCATCAGGCATGTCTGATTTTATCGTCAAGCCAGCTGATAAAGCTCGATTGTTTGACAAAATCGCTCATTGGATATAGAGCTCAGCGAACTGAGCTCCGAGTTTATTCGTACTAAAACAGTTATTTAGACAAATTCTAGTTCAGGGTTATTGAAAGCCTTTTCGCACACGGCCAATACGTGTCCGACTTGAGCCGTTGTGATATCAGCGTTGATAGAAAAACGAATGATATTCTTGTTTTTTCCTGTGGCTGGTCGACAGAAAACGGCTCCAAATACATCATGTTCCTCTAGAAAGTCCCTCACTTTTTCCGTGTTCTCTTCGCTTCCACATTCCAAAGCAATGATCTGTGATTCACTACGAATCTGAAATCCAATCTGCTTTAGTCCGGTTCTTAAAGATGATGAACGTGCAAACAAAGCTTTTCGTTTGTCATCCGCACTTTTAATAACGTTCAGCGTAGATTCCAAGCGGACAACTTCTTGAGGAAGAATTGTCGAGCTAAAAATAGCAGGATACGCAACAAACGGGAGCGATTGAGATAGCTTTTGCGGGCCCAAGATTGCGCCTGCCCGATAAGCAAATGTTTTGGCTAAGCTAACCGTAATAAAATCTACTTTACTCGTTAAACCAAGTGCTTTTACTAGCCCGGCTCCTGCAGGGCCATGTGTACCTAATGAATGTGACTCATCGACGATAAGAGCGCAGTTTGATTCAGAAGCAATTTCGTAGATTGTTTCGAGGGGCGCTATGGTTCCAATAGTGCTGTAAATAGAATCAACGATAATAATGCCCTCACCGTGTCGCTTGATTTGCTTTTGAAGGTGGTTCATGTTGTTGTGCATGAACGGGTGAATTTCAGCTCCAGCGATACGAGCTCCCTCCCACAATGACATGTGGGCGAAGAAGTCGATATAGACCGGAGTTTGTGGTGCACATATCGTTTGTAATAAGCCAACATTTGCAGCCCAACCTGATTGGGACAATAAACAACTTTCCATTCCCGTAAAATCAGCAAGTTGCTGTTCAAATTTAGGCTTAGATTGCTCATCTTGTAAAAAAATTGCCGACATTACGACGTTATCATCATCTACTGATATAGCGTGCTGGTGGTCAGCTTGAATCTGTCGGTTGCTTGACAAGGATAGGTAGTCGTTGCTTTGCATCACCACTGAACTATCCGTTGGGCGTTTTCCTAGTACAAGGTGTTTTTTGTTTTGATTTTTTGCTATTAAATCATGGATGTAAAAGTCCAGACGCTCCTCAACAAAGGAAGGAAGTGGTTTTATTTTAGCTTTGTCACTCATAATATACTCTCTTCGTTATACAGAAAACGTCAGCGCTGACACTGTGTATGATCCGTATTGTGAGAGAAGTGTCATTACCCAAGTTGCATAAGTTTGAGAGCCCATGCAAACTCAATATTTAAGGCTTTAACTATGCTAAATCGCATATAGGCTTGTGGGGATGCAATCTACTTATACAGGCAGTCTAAGGTGACTTTTTGAGGCCAGATAGGCGAACTGGTTAGTGTTGATTTTGGGTTTCATTGTGACAAAAAAAGCGCGATGACTCGCGCTTTTAATTGTATTTGAGAGTATTTTTATCGCTTATTACGAAGGTAACGCTTACGACGTTCTTCTTTACGTTTCGCTTTCTCTTCTTCTTTGCGAGCAGTTTCGATTTCTACTTCGATTAGCTCTTGAGTAATCATCTCTGGTAGCTCAAGAGTAATTTGACCCAGTGTGCCTTGACGAAGTTCGTGAAGAAGGATTTCAGATACTTTGTGAAGGTCTACTCGTCCGCCAGCACGCAATGCACCACGGCGACGACCGATCTCTTCCATCATCTCGATATCCGATTGTGGCAGTTCGTCGATTTGGTAACGCTCTTTTAGCTTTTCAGGGTAGTGAGCCGCTAGGTATTCCACCGTGTAGAAGGCTACTTCATCGTATTCCATTGCGGTGTCCTTTACCGCGCCAGTTGCAGCAAGACGGAAGCCACTGTGTGGGTTTTCTACTTTTGGCCATAGAATCCCCGGAGTGTCAGAAAGAACGATACCATTTTGAAGGTTAATACGCTGCTGACGACGTGTAACCGCTGGTTGGTTGCCTGTTACTGCAATGGTACGGCCCGCAAGTGTATTGATAATGGTCGACTTCCCAACATTAGGGATGCCCATGATCATGGTGCGGATGTTTTTGCCGATTTCTTCGCGATGCGGAGCAAGTTTACGTACCAACTCCATAATTTTTTGGACTTCAGACGGTTGAGAGGTAGTAATGGCAATCGCTTTTACGTTGTGCTCTTTCTCGAAGTGGTCAATCCAAACTTGAGTCAACTCCGGATCTGCAAGATCGCGTTTGTTAAGCACTTTTACTACAGGCTTATCTCCCTTGAGTTCCGCAATCATAGGGTTTTCACTACTAAAAGGGATACGAGCATCAAGCACTTCAATAATGACATCAATTTGAGGGATCGCTTCTGCAATCTCTTTTTGGGCTTTATGCATGTGGCCCGGAAACCACTGGATAGAGTTGTTAACCATTTGAATATATAACCTTTAGTAATTCTCAATCTTGCTATGACATATAAAGAGAGTGTCGGTAATACCGTAAGCACAAGAGGTAGCTACGTCGTCGCATAATTAGGTAATTCTAACACGGAAAGTTGGTTTGACCTTGTATAGTTGCTTGTTTAACTATCCGGGTGTACAAAAACTGTGCTTGTCGGAGTGAAATCGGTAAAGTAATTGTGGTTAAAAATACAGTGTCTTCTTCTTGCAGCTTAAGTGTAGACTAACGAGTAACTAGCAATATCAATTACACGAATACTAAAGATGTCAGATTCTTCTTCACTTCAACAAATTATTCACTCGCGCCGTTCCGTACGAAAATACGATGCAAACGCAAACTTTAACCATGATGATGTAGCGCATGCGTTAGAACTCGCGACACTCAGCCCTAATAGTAGCAACATGCAGATGTGGGAGTTCCATCGTGTGATCTCAGAAGATAAGCGAATGAAACTTGCCGATTATTGTATGGGACAAAATGCAGCCAAGACGGCAAATGAGTTAGTCGTATTTGTAGCGACGACCCATAACTGGAAAGAGCGCGCAAAGTGCAACGCAGAGACTGTGCGTCAAGCTTTCGAAGGCCGTGACGACGTTGCGGCCAAGCGCGCTCTAAAGTATTACGAAAAATTAATCCCTATGGTTTACAACAACGATGCGATTGGCTTCCGTGGCGCAGTTAGGAAGGTTTATAGCTGGTGGTTAGGACGCAGTAAACCAATGGTACGAGAGGTCAGTAAATCAGATCTCCGTGTTTGTCTTCATAAAAGTGTTTCTCTTGCGGCAATGACGTTCATGTACGCGATGCGAGACAAAGGATACGATACTTGTCCTATGGAAGGCTTCGACTCCAAGAGAGTAAAGGAGTTATTGGGACTGCGTAGTAGTGATCAAATTACCATGGTGATCAGTTGTGGAGTGAGAACTCCTGAGGGCATTTATGGAGCTCGACACCGCGTTGAAAATGAGTCGGTGGTTAAAATGCATTAATAGGTAAAGCTTTATAACTCTATGCCGATAAATATGTAGAGCTTAATCTCTGCTAGTCAAACTAGGTCGAATTTGTCTAAAATGAGACCAAATTTCAATGCGATGCAGAGAAGTGTGCAGTAAGTATCCTTTTATTTATTTACAAAACCTATTGTAAGGACTAAAAAAGGAGACTTGGAAATATTGCTTCCAGATGTTTATGGGAGACATCGTTCATCTTGATCGATCTACAGCTTGGATAAAGTGGTTTTATGAGTAACGTAACCAGCACAATTTTGACAGAAAGTGGTACTAATGAACTTGAAATTATTGAGTTTCATTTAGAGAAAAAATTACCTGATGGCACGACGAAGACATGCTATTACGGCATCAACGTAGCTAAGGTTCGTGAGGTTATTCGTGTACCAGAAACTACGGATTATCCTAACGCTCAGCCACACATGATAGGAGTATTCTCATCTCGTGAGGTGTTAACTCCCTTAGTTGATCTTGCTGGCTGGTTAGGTGTTCAAACTCGTCAAGATATTGAGCGTAAGTTCGTTATCGTGACAGATTTTAACAAGATGACCAATGGCTTTTTGATCGACAGCATCTCACGTATTCATCGAATTTCTTGGAATGATGTTGAGTCACCAAGCCAGTTCCTTGAAGCTGGTGAACAAGATTGTGTCGTGGCTGTTGTGCGTAAAGATGGCAACTTGATCATGATTCTTGATTTCGAAAAGATTATCGCAGATATCAACCCTGAACTGAGTATGGAAAAATACGATGTTACAGGTGATAAGTCTGTGGATCTTAATCAAAGAATGGTTGGCAAACGCAATAGCAAGACAGTTATGGTCGTGGATGACTCTGCGTTTATTCGCTCGCTAATTCAAGATACGTTAGCATCGGCAGGGTATAACGTTATAACCTGTAAAGACGGCGGTGAAGCTCATGAAAAATTGATGAGTTTGATTGAAGTTGCTAAAGAAGAAAACTTGCCAGTGAAAGAGCTACTGGATGCAGTTGTTACAGACGTTGAGATGCCGAGAATGGATGGTATGCACTTAGTTAAGCGCCTACGTGATACAGAAGCATTCAAGGAAATGCCTATTGTTATGTTCTCGTCTCTGATGAGTGAAGATAACCGAGCAAAAGCCCTTGCTCTTGGTGCAAATGATACCATTACCAAGCCAGAGATTGGTCGCATGGTGAATATGATGGATAAATACGTGTTTAATTTCACGTAAGTTCCAGAATAAATTAAAAGAGGCTGCCAATCGGCAGCCTTTCTTTTATTCAAGGTAAGGAAGAATTTTGAGCTCGCCACTTTTGTTTGCTGATTGAAGCCACCCATATAAAATACCGTATTGAATTATATTGGACTTGTTCGTGGAGCATAGGCTGTTGCAATCAGTATTGCATCAGGGCTTGAACCTGATGGATACCATAGAATCTTCTAATCTGAACCCAAACCATCAATGCCTGGAAACAGTATAGGTCAGTTCTGATTATCGGTATCTATTACAGTAACCGTATTAGCTACTTTCAATAGCGAGAAAAAGAAGAAGTGATTGAAGGCTGATCAGGAAATATTTTGATTGTTTTTTTAATAACTTTGATGAATTCTATACGGGGTGAGAAATTATTATTTATAAGTAGTTTATATTTAATTAAATCTCCAATAACTACATCATATATAAGATGACGTCGATGGGTTTCGATTCTACTAATTTGCTTGCTATGGGACTGATATTCCTCGGTTCTTACGTACAAACTGCTATCGGTTTTGGCTTGGCTATTGTGGCTGCGCCCTTACTTATTCTTTGGGCTCCGGAATATGTGCCTGCTCCAATTTGCCTTGTTGCGTTATTTATTTCTTTGATGAATGCGATGAAGCATCGTAGCAGCGTTGAAATTGGCGGTTTAAAGATGGCGCTAATTGGTCGAATTCCTGGATCGTTAGCGGGTGGGGCGCTACTGTTTTTTGTTTCAACAGAAGCTCTCACGCTTTGGATTGGTTTTCTTGTACTTTTTGCCGTGGCAGTCAGTGTTCTTCCATTTCGTATAGAGCCGACTCCGGGTCGTATGACGTTTGCTGGTTTCTTCTCTGGCTTATTTGGTACAAGTTCTGCAATTGGTGGACCTCCAATGGCTTTGTTGCTGCAACATCAAGAAGCTAACCAGTTACGCGGTAATCTTTCTGCTTTCTTTGTTTTTAGCTCTATTATCTCGCTAGTGGTACAAATTCCGGTTGGATTCTTCACACTTCACCATTTGGTGATCACTTTACCGCTTTTACCCGCTGGGGCTCTTGGTTACTGGTTAGCAATTAAAACCACGCAAACTCTACCAAAAGAAAAAATTCGCTTTGGCGCGCTGACACTCTGTTTTGTCAGCGGTATTACGGCAGTGATTCAAGGTCTAGCTTTGTAATAGCGGATCTTCGTTCTCAAATTCACTTTACAAACTTACTTTGCTCTATAGAATCGCGTCACTTTTTATTTGTCGAGTTAGTTATGAATAACAGTCGTTACGGCAATTTTATGGCTGCACTATCCTTCATTATTTGGGGATTGCTGCCTGTTTATTATCGCTTTCTGCCAAATGCGTCAATGGATGAGCTATTAGCGCTACGTATTATTGGTTCTGTGCCTGTAGGCTTTATTTTGGTACTTGCAATTACTCGTCACAAGCCCAACTGGAATGTGATTTGGCAAGATAAAAAATCGCTTTGCTATACGTTTGTGGCGAGCAGCTTGATGTGTATCTCTTGGGTTGCGTTTACCTGGGCGTTAACGAATAACCGAGTCATTGATGCGAGTTTGGGTTTCTTCATTGGTCCTCTAATTTCGGTAGCTCTGGGAGTCTTTGTCTTAGGCGATAAGCTCTCAAAAGGGCAGTTTACTGCGATCCTATTGGTGACGGTTGGTGTGATGTACCAAGTGATTCAATATGGCCAGTTACCTTTAGTGGCTCTTACAATGGGGTTGTTCTTCTCACTTTATGGCCTGTTTAAGAAGAAAATTAAATTTGATTGGAGCACAACTTTATTTATAGAGGCTGTGGTTCTTACGCCTTTTGCGTTCGCGTATTTATTGATCAAGCAGTGGTCTGTAGGTGAGTTGACGTCTACGGTAGATATGACGACTTTCATGCTTTATTTAGGAAGTGCGCCAGTGACCATATTACCATTGATCTTCTACTCAATCGCGATTCGTATCACTAACTTGTCTACTGTTGGTCTGATGCAATACATTGAACCAAGCCTTCAATTTGTGTTGGCCGTGGTCTTTTTTGGTGAGTTGTTCGATAGTGTAAAAGCAGTGACTTTTGCCTTTATTTGGGTTGGTCTGTTGTTCACTATTTGTGAAGGCGTTGTAAAGCGATCGAAACGTAAAAAGTTGGCAAACTACTCACTTTAGTCAATTTCTTCTTTGGATTCATAGAGCTGGCTTATATAAGATATATACCCAAGTGATCCTCGCTCAACCAAGCATCTCACGGTTACTTGGGTATAGTTAGCCTCGAAAGAATGCTGGTACTGTGCAAGTGTTCGAACATAACAATATCTAAAGAAGGAAGTTTTATGATTACCGCTCTCTACGCGTCCGCTCTCGCTCTACTGCTCATCTGGCTTGCTTTTCAAGTCATAAAACAACGTCGCAGCAACAAAATCGCTTATGCGGATGGTGGTGTTGAGTCTCTGCAAATCGCTCGCAGTGCCCAAAGTAACGCCAGTGAATACATACCTATAACTCTGATTCTAATGGCCCTACTGGAATACAATGGTGCATCGGTTTTATGGATACATCTTGCTGGTATTGCTTTTGTTATTGGGCGTGTCATTCATGCCAGAGGAATATTAGCAGAAGACCTAAAAGGTCGAGTGACAGGGATGAAGTTAACCTTCTTTACTATGATTGGTTTAGTGGCTCTTAACTTAATCTATTTACCCTACGGAAACTTATGGTAAAAAAATCGACCTATTTACCTCCAGCGTGGTTGCTTGTTCTTGTTGGATTAATACTCAACATTGCGGCAATTATTCTAACCAGTGTCGTGTTAGATAAATTGGGTAAAGAAACGGGACTACTCGCGGAGAAAAAGGCTGAGAACCTCTATTCGATACAGTTGGCTTGGGACAGCGTTGAAACGCTAGAAAGGAAGCGGGAAGTGTTGTTATTGCACTTACACCTTGCTCAGTTCGAATTGCCATCTGAAGAGGTGAGTCAAGTTTTACAAGGGCATTTGTCAGCTTGGACAGGTAAGAAAGTCAGTGCTATAAACGTCTCGCAATTATCGAATTTGATGTCGGAGATCAACCAAGCCCAGAGCAATGATAGAGAGCGAATCGACAGTTACTATCTAGAGAACTTAGAGATTAGCGAAGTGATGTCAACCTTGGAAGAAAAGATTGCTTGGTACAAAAGCATAGGCTTGTTTCTTCAGATATTTGGGTTAGCGCTTATTTTAGCTCGGGATCTTGCTCGTAAGCCGTAAGTTTTGCAAAGCAAGTGATTGCGATTTGCAAAGAGATGTTCGCATAATGCACTCAATTTAATGTAAAGGCTGGTGTTGTTAATTGAGTTTTAATGCAAGTGATTGAATAGCAATTGATTTTATTTCGCCTGTAAGTTGGCACGGCGAATGCAGTAGTACTTATGACCCTTTTAAGCCGAGGGTCACCTAGCCAACTGACGTTGTTAGTGGACCAGATTGTTCACACGTATACACAGCCAATCACAAGTTTTGTGGTTGGCTTTTTTTTCACAATCAATTCACGTTTTAATTGTTACAGTTTCCAGTCGAATAATGTCGAAAGCTGTGATAGTTTTCGCGCGCATATGAAGTCTAATTGGTTGTATTAATGAAGAAAGTTGTACGTTTAGTTGGTGCCGTCTCTATTTTTGCTGCGCAATCGGTAAATGCAATGAGCGAAAAGGATTGGGATGTGCTTACCGATATTGGTGCTTATGGGTTGGTTGCAACTGCGGCCGCGGTACCAGCCTACAAAGGAGATTGGGAAGGCTTTTGGCAAGCAGGCTTTAGTATTGGCGCCGCCTCTGGGATTGGTTTAATTGGCAAAACAACCATTGATGCGGAACGTCCAGATAAAAGTGGCAATGACAGTTTTCCTTCCAACCATACTGCCAACGCTTTCGCTTCGGCAACGACCCTTTATTTGCGTTATGGCTGGGAAGCGGGTTTACCTGCTTATGGTGTTGCTGCGTTAGTCGGTGTTGGGCGAGTTGAAGCGAAGAAGCATTACTGGCGTGATGTACTTGCTGGAGCAGCACTTGGTACCCTAAGTGCGTATGTATTTACTGATGCTTATGATGAAAATGTACAGCTTGTCCCTTGGGTAACGAGTGAAGACGTCGGTGTATCAATCACTTACCGTTGGTAGTCTGAGTTCTGAACAGTAAAAAGCCTCGGTATTAACCGAGGCTTTGTTGTATCTAAATGTAAGAACAGCAGTGCTTAGAACTGAGCTTTAATCCAGATCATACGGTGGTCAGAAGAGACATCTTTACCGTTACCGTACTTGCCGATGCGAGCATCGTTGAACAGCTTACGACCTTCTTCGTATGATGCGGCCCAGTAAACACCAGAGTCCACAACGTTTAGGTTTGCTGATGGCATTGCATAGTCAACACCAAGACCGAACGTAGACGTGATGCGGTTTGGAATTGGGTGCGTAGAGTTCTTGTCTACGGCATGCTCAGCTGCGCCAAAGCTTGTTGGGTAAAGCTCACCATTCATCACATCTTGGTTTACCAGTGGATCATTGTGGAACGCTTGCATGATGTCGCTAAAGCCGTCGCCATCCAATGGATCTAGGTTTTGGTCGCCCATCATTACAAACTTCGCACCTTCCGCTAGACCACCTTTGTTTCCTGCGTCATCGTAGAAGTACTCTTTGCCTTGTACATAGTGATGCCAGAATTCAACTTCAGCACCATTTTGTACTTTGTTTTTACCTGGATCAAAAACAGGAGGAGTAGGGTGAGACATTAGTAAGTGAATAACTTCATCACCTTTCTCTGTAGGGATGATAATTGGTGCGTCTACGTGGTTTTTAGAAGACAGGCGAACGACATCCCACTCATCTGCAGTGTACCAGTCGTCTCCACACTCCATGCCATCAGGGATAGTTTGCGAACCGTCACAGATTGTAATCGTTGGGATTTGAGCACCTTCCATGTCTTTCCATTTGAATTCTTGGAAAGTACGTGTGTTTTCTGTATCGATCTTGTATTTAGACATCAAAGCAAACGCATACTGGCCGTGGTAGAAACCAAAGCCCCACGCATCGCCAGGAAGTTGACCTGCTGTGCCGTTGTTGTCTAGGTCAAGGCCGCTGTTTAGGCCCGTGTTTGTTGAGTAAGATTCTGCGTAAGGGTATTCGATTGGCTCAAGGTTTGCGTCGCCGCCTGCGCCTTCAAGGCTTTGTGCGATAGATAGGTAGTTCTTCTGGAAGCCTTCCAGTGCCACTTTATCTTCGCCAGTACCATCGTTGTTGAACTCTGCCATCATTAGCACGTCAGGACGGTTTTTCTGAATAATAGCTGCCACGTTACGGATTTGAATGACTTTTTCAGCCATTGTTTTATCTTCATCTGCGATGGTGCCATCAAGGTAAGCGGTGACAAGTTCCGTTTGTTTTGCTGGCTCAACTTGCATTTCTGCTACAAGGTCTTCAAACGTACTGCGATCAAAAGAAAGGTTATAAGTGGCGATCTTTACGTCTTGAGGTTGAACATATTTGATATCGTCATCATCACAGCCAGTTAAGAGTGCTGCGCCAATAAGGAGAGCTAAGGGAGTTTTGAAATGTTTCATGGGTATGTCATACCTTATAATTGGATTCGCGCAAATACTAAAGTTATCAGTAGCTTTTGTAAGCGATCTTCGTCACACAATCGATTGCGTATTTGCATATGTAACCAGTTTATTTGTGATTTGTGAGGCGAATGCATCGTTTTCAACACCAGAAGGTTATATTCAAACTGTTAAATATCGATGATTAAGTGATTTGATTAACATGAAATCATTGGGTGGATTTATTGAAACCGCCAACTAGAATCACTATAGATAACCACTCAAATAACTACAAAATAACGCTATTTACACGTAGACGTTCAACTCTGTCAGGTTGGCTGTGCTTAGTTAATAAGACCGGGGATCAAATGATGGAAACAGTAGCACCTCATCGTTACAGAGTTGTCGCGACGACAATCCTTCTCTCAGCAATATGTTTTTCACCTTATTCTTTTTCCGCAAAACCAGAAAGATTAGAAAATAACCATGGATATCTCGTTGCTCTTGAAAAGCGCAATCAGTCTTCAACCCAAAATGTCGGTAAGGCTTTGGGGCTTCAAAAAGAGCATAACGTAGAGAAAATTCAATCCAACCAAGGCAAAAATGGCTACCTGCATACCCGTTATAGGCAAACGTACAAAGGCATACCATTATGGGGGAAGCAGATTGTTGTTCACCGAGATAACAATGGCAAAATACAGCGAATCAACGGGACGTTGGTTAAAGACATCACTAGTGATATTTCCAATGTGTCACCATCGCTTAAAGCGGCAGAAGCAAAGGCCAGCGTTCAAAAACAATTTGTCTCAGATGGCTATCAGATTGAAGACCAAAAGCAGGCGTTAACCATCTACGTTGATAACAATAATGTTGCTCATTTGGCTTATGAGATTCGCTTTTTTGCCGACTCTGAAAATGCTCATAAACCGACAAGGCCAACGTTTTTAGTTGATGCGCACACTGGCAAAATTTTGCATCAGTATGAAGGATTAGCCCATGCCAGTGCTGATGGTCCCGGCGGAAACCTCAAAATTGGTGAGTATCAATACGGTGTTGATTACGAAGCGTTAAATGTCCAGCAATCTGGCAGCACTTGTATTATGGATATCGATGGCGTGGTCAAGACAGTCAACTTGAATGGCCGCACTTCAGGCAGCACTCATACATTTACTTGCCCAACTAATACTGTAAAGCAAATCAATGGTGCTTACAGCCCTCTTAATGATGCCCACTATTTCGGTAAAGTCGTGTACGACATGTACCGAGATTGGCTGGGTATCGCACCATTGACTTTCCAATTAGAGATGCGCGTCCACTACAGAAAACGTTATGAAAATGCCTTTTGGAATGGCTCTAGCATGACCTTTGGCGATGGCGATACTTATTTCTATCCGTTGGTGAGTTTGGACGTTTCCGCTCATGAGGTCAGCCATGGTTTTACGGAACAAAATTCGAACCTCATTTATTCTGAACAATCGGGTGGTATCAATGAAGCGTTTTCAGATATTGCTGGTGAGGCCGCTGAGTTTTATTCACGAGGCAGCAATGATTGGAAAGTCGGTTATGACATTCGCAAATCCGCTAACGGCGCGTTGCGATACATGGACAATCCGCCTCTAGACGGACGCTCAATCGGTCATGCTTCCGACTATGTCAGTGGTATGGATGTGCATTACTCGAGTGGGGTGTTTAACAAGGCGTTTTATTTACTTGCAACCGAATATGGTTGGGGGACACAAAGAGCCTTTGTGACTTTTGCTTACGCAAACCAGAATTATTGGACGCCTGATGCGACTTATGATTCAGCGGCTGCTGGTGTATTAGCTGCTGCACAAGCGTTAGGTTATTCCGGTACGGACATTACTAATGCATTCGCACAAGTTGGGGTCTCTACAAGCGGCGGTGTTGTTGAACCACCAGTGACATCTTGTGATATCACGGTACTGGTAAATGGTGTAGGGTCGTCGGTTGACTCTGCTTCGACAGGTCAATGGCGTTGTTTCACCATTGATGTGCCAAGTGGAGTAACAGAACTCAATGTCGTGACTTCGGGCAGTAATGGCGATGCCGATTTATACGTTAAGCTGGGCAGTGCGCCTTCAGAATCGGATTATGATTGTCGCTCTTATAGTAGTAACAGCAATGAGAGTTGTACCTTAGCATCACCAAGTACAGGTACGTGGCACATTGGTGTTTATGCTTATGCGGCATACAGTAATCTTTCTGTGACAGCAACCTACGTTGAGGAGGAAGCGCCGCCACCACCTCCACCAGAAAGTGATGTGACAACGACCTCGACAAACAACGGGAAAACGTGGACTGCTCGAGTCACTGGTTCGGGATTGATGGAGGGCTATTGGTCTCTTGGCGATGTATGTAAATCTGATACTGAGTGTGTATTGAGTGGCATTCCGAAGAAAACCAGTTCCGTTAACTTTACCCTGAGTGATGGACGAGTCTTTACAATACTGAAACCATAGACGTTGCTGTCGATCTCAAAGGCTCTGATACTGTTCAGAGCCTTTTTGTTTCTGTGTTTTTTGTATTTAGTCTTTTGGTTATAATGCGCGCTTACAAGAAGTGAGGACGACCTCACCGCTCTCATCACTATCGGGGACGACCCCAATCATTTGGAATCTCTCAATGGCTTGGGCAATTCTTTTTCTTGCAGGTCTATGCGAAGTCGCATGGGCAGTTGGGCTCAAATACACCGAAGGTTTTAGTAAGCTTGCACCATCTGCATTCACTATTGGGTTTATGGGGTTAAGCTTTTGGTTACTGGGTATCGCGCTTAGAACGTTACCGCTAGGTGTGGCTTATGGAGTTTGGGTCGGTATTGGCGCGATAGGTACCGCAATTGCCAGTATCTATTTATTTGATGAACCAGCGACGTTAATTAAGCTTATCAGTTTACTGCTCATTGTTGCAGGTATCGCGGGTTTGAAGTTCGCAGCTTAACCTTTGAATCACAGGAGAAAGAAAAGCCAGAGTTCTGCTCTGGCTTTTGCTATTTGAATGATGAGAAGCCCTAAGCATGTGAGAGTTTACGAGCGCTTTCTCATAAACAGTACTAGATGTTGACCAAAGACATTAATGAGAGCTCCCGTTACGATCAATGCGCCGCCTAAGTATGTCCATGCGGAAGGCAGTTCACCAAAGAAGACGATACCCAACATGATAGAAAATATGATCTGAACGTATGAGTAAGCTGAGGCTTTCCCGGCTTCCTGCGTTTGCATTGCCTTCGTTAATCCTAGTTGCCCGACCTGAGTAAAAACACCGACCAAAACGAGCATCATGGTTAGATACAAATCTGGCATGACGAATTGATCTCCAATCAAAAGAATCGATGCAGGCAATGCCACTAAAGGGAAGTAAAAGATGATGACGGAGCTGTCTTCTGTCTGGCTTAGCTTACGCACGATCACATATGCAATAGAGCTGCCAAACGCGCCTAAGATAGCGATCATCACACTGAACATTGGTAAGGCATGCTCCGCGTCTGGACCGGTTTCTGGTCTCACCATGACGTATACCCCAAGTAAACAGAGGGCGATACAAATAAACGTAGAGAATTGGATTCGTTCTTTAAGGAAGAAAACGGCAAGTAAGGCAGTAAATACTGGGTGGATATACTGAAAAATGGTTGCTTCAGCTAATGGTAGCGTTGTAACAGAATAGTACACACACATCAAAGCCATGGTTCCAACGGCACCGCGAGCAAAGAGCAAGGGCTTATTATTACCCCAAACTGAAATGCCTTTGCGTTTTACATCGAGATAGCTGATCACTAGCGAAACCAGAGCCCTAGCAGCTACGATTTCAAATACAGGTATACCGTGTAAGCTAACGTGCTTTACCGTTGCGGACATCAGTGCAAAACCAAAAGCGGACAGCACCATAAAGCGCACGCCAATCGGAACCATTGAGTTGAGTGAGTTAGGCATCTTACTGCTCGTTTATTGCGGGAGATCGCACTTTAGCACACTAAACTCACAAAAAGATCAGCACCTTGTGATTAAGCCCCCTTATCCGCATGATACAAGGTAGACTGTCCCGTTCTGATTGAAAATAATAAATCTATAAGGAAAATGCATGATTCCTATTCAAGCAACGCATGTGTCTGGTGTGGTGATTTCTGAGTTCGACGGCATAAAGAAAATGCTGTTGCTAGAGCGAGTGAAAGGTGGCTATTGGTGTCATGTCGCTGGTGGCGTCGAAGAGGGCGAAGCGGGTTGGCAAACCATCGTACGAGAGCTTAAGGAAGAAACACAAATCGAAGATGTCGAGCTTCATAGCGCAGACTTTCTCGAACAGTTTTATGAGGCGCACAAGAATCGAATCATGGTTATCCCTTGCTTTGTTTTGTTCTGTAAGCCGAATCAAGCGGTGACGCTAAATCATGAGCACACTGACTACCGCTGGTGCACGTTGGAAGAAGCAAAACAGCTCGCGCCATTTGCTAACCAGCACCAGCTCTACGAGCACGTCTGGAAGAACTACGTAGAAAGTGAACTCACGCCATTCACTTTGATTAAGCAAAGTTAACTACGGAATCACTATGTACCAAGGGTATGAACAACATCAGACACTGCAAATTTCGGAGCGTATTTCCATTGAGCCTTTGCAGGCAAAACACGCGAATGTTCTGCTCGAAGTAGTCAATAAAAGCCGTGACAGCTTGTCTCGATATCTACCTTGGACAGACTTTGTCACGAATAGAAGAGAGGCCTTGCGTTATATCTCACAGCGGGTCAACAGCATTGCACTCGATTCGTACTGGTTTGCCCTTTTTCTGGATAACCAATTTGTTGGCGTGCTAGGGGTTAAAGGTATGAACGAAGATACGCGAGTTGTCGAGATAGGTTACTGGCTAGCGGAGATTGGACGCGGTCATGGGGTGGTTCACCAGGTGCTCTCCGTTATTATACCGTCCGTCAAGCAAAGAGGGCGCGCTAGCGTGATCCAGTTTCATTGCATGGAAGATAATATCGCAAGCATTCACGTGGCACAACGAGCGGGAGCGACACTAAAAGAGTATGTTGATCATAATTTTGAAACCCTAGATTCTTCTCAACGACTGGGTATTTATGAGCTGGATCTGGCTACAATAAGTAATTGAAAATAGTAGCTTAAAATTCGTTGTGGCGATATAAAGGGATGAGTGAGCTGGAAAGGAAAAGAGCAATGGAAATAAGCATTCATACCATTACTTGGCAAGATGCAATGCCAATTCGCCATCAAGTACTATGGGCAAATAAACCCATCGAACATTGCCAAGTAGAAGGCGACGAGGAAGCGGAGCATTTTGGCGCATTCGTCGACAACGTATTGGTGGGGGTGGCGTCGATATACCGAGAAGACAATCAAGCTCGATTGCGCAAGTTTGCTATCTTGCCTGAGTATCAAGGGCAGGGTATTGGTTCGTCCATGATTCGATGTGTGTTAGAAAGCTTTAAGTTTTCACCTGTTGAGTATTTCTGGTGCGATGCGAGAGAATCGGCCTTGGCTTTCTACGAAAAGTTTGGGATGCAAGTTGAAGGTGAGCGCTTCTACAAATCTGACGTTCCTTATTACAAAATGAGGCTTGCGCTTTAACCAAAATAAATCTGAGTTTGAACTCTAATTTCCTTAGTGCGTTAATAGTCAGAATGTTGCCCTTATGTTAACTTTGAATCATACATAAGTGCGACATTGGCCTTTATCGGGTGCACAAGGAGAAAAACATGAATGCGATCGTCGACGTCGAAGTTGGTCAACCGCTGCAACACAAGTTAGATAAGCTCAAAGCCGCATACAATGCTGAGCCTTATCCAGCTTTAGAGGTAAGAAAGCAAAAGCTGAACCTTCTTAAGCAGACTATTTTGAATAACCAGCAAGCGCTGGTGGAAGCCTTAAGTGCCGACTTTGGTTACCGCTCTGAATTTGATACGGCAATGACGGATGTATTGCCGACGGTTGCCCAAATCAATTACACCCTAAAACGCCTCAATAAATGGTGTAAGCCAAGTCGCCGTCATGCAGGTTTGTTACTTGCTCCTTCAAAAGTCACCGTTGAATACCAACCGGTTGGCGTGGTTGGCATCATCTCTCCTTGGAACTTCCCAGTCATTCTCAGTTTATCGCCATTAGTGACTGCGCTTGCTGCGGGTAACCGAGTGATGATGAAACTCTCCGAATTCACCCCGATGACCAACAAAGTGATTTCTGAGATTTGCCGAGCGTTACCTGAAGATGTTGAAGTCGTAGAAGGCGAAGCGGAAGTTGCACAAGCGTTCAGCAAGTTGCCATTTGATCATCTGTTGTTTACTGGCTCAACCAATGTGGGTCGCGCGGTTGCTCGTGCTGCAGCGGAAAACTTAACCCCAATTACGTTGGAGCTCGGTGGTAAATCTCCAGTCATCGTGGCGGATGACGCTAACTTGAATAAAGCGGTTGATGCGATACTGTTTGGTAAATGCATCAATGCCGGACAAATCTGTGTTGCGCCAGATTATGCCTTTGTACCAGAGGGAAGAATCAACGAGTTTGTCGCACTGTTTCTACAACGTTTTGAAGCGCTGTACCTCAACGGCCAAAACGACCAAGGCTTTACTCATATCATCAATCAACGTCAGTACGACCGCTTAAAGGCAGTATTGGAAGATGCCAAAGTCAAGGGCGCAGAAATACACACCGTGTCCGAGACGAGCGCAGAGGGCCGATGTTTGTATCCGCACCTAGTGACCAATGTTTCCGAAGAGATGACCATTATGCAGGAAGAGATTTTTGGTCCTCTTATGCCAGTCAAGCCTTACCGTGATATCCAAGAGGTCATCAGCTACATCAACCAGAATCAACGCCCACTTGCTCTATACATCATGTCAGAAGATAAGAGTGTTATTGAGCGTATTACCCGTAATACCCACAGTGGCGGGGTTGGGGTGAATGACACCATCTTACACGTTGGTGCGGAAGACGCGCCGTTTGGTGGTATTGGTGAATCTGGTATCGGCCACTACCATGGCGAGGAAGGTTTTAGAACCTTTAGCCACGCCAAAACTGTTCTAAATACACCTACGTGGTTACCTCGTGTGGGTATGTTGATGGAGCGTCGTGGCATGGCAATAAAAGCATTACAGAAACTCTTTATGCGTTAACGCTACTGATATTGGACCATCTACGAATAAGAAAACCGCCCAGTGAGGCGGTTTTTGTTTGTTGTTAACTCGGGGTGTTGAAGTAAGTTAATGGCTACCTAAACATTCGGTAGCCATTGATGGTATTACTCTACGCAGCTCCAGCCTGTGGTATCGATCGAGTTAATCCAATCGGCAATTAACTGAACACCTTCATCGTGAACAACGTGTCTGCCTAGTTCTGGCATCATATTACCGTTGTCGACATTGATGCGGTAGTGCAGCACAGAGTTTTCTGGATCACCCGGTACAATCACATACGGAGATGGACCTTTGTGGAAGGTGATTCCACGAGCACAGATGCCCATTTCACTGATCCCTTCACGCCAGTATTCAAACTTGAACGGGTTGCTCGCCGCTTTGCCTTCGGTGCGGTGACAGTGCGCACAGTTCACATCCAGATATGCTTTGGCATAATCCAGTAGCTCAGTATCCGTTAGATTACTTGCTCCCGCTTCGGTATCAAAGACAGGGGTCTTAGGTAAGTTCTCTGGCGTATCTGGTAAAGCTTCTGTAAATAGCCCCAGCGTTTCCCAATGTACAAGTTGGTTGACTGGCGAGCCATCAGAGACATCCTGAACACTATTTAGGTTACGTGCTTTAGGACCAATAGGAGAGAAACCTTTTGGCTGTGTGTTACCAGTAGGATCGGAGACATCAGATTCTACTTTGTGACACAAGGTACACTCATTTCGGCTTGGTACTTCATAAGTGAAATTAAGCGTTTCGCCATTATGTTCTACGCTGCGCTCAAAGGGTACCGATACCGCAGTCAGGTAAGCATCGGTTTTGTCTTCGTTCCAGACGTAAGGCAGGGCAATCCAACCGCTGTCACGACGAATCAATAGGCGAGTTTCAATGAGCTCTTCATTTTCGCGACGGGCATTTGCTGTGCTTGAAGGTAGCGCAAAGGTTTTGATTAACACGGTACCTACTGGGAAGTCGAACACCTCTTGTTCACGATAGCTTGCAGAGGCTTCGTTCGGCATCACAACAAAACGGTATTTGCGTGCGTAGTCAGTAAAGAGTTCAACGTTCATCTCATACAAAGTACCTTTCGCAGATGCCGCTAAGTTGAGGTTTTGTGTTGGATCTTTGGCATCTTCAAACAGATTGTATTGCGACAAGCTCACACAGTTTTCACCGTATGTCGCGCTTTCACGAGTAATCGCATCCCAGTTGATACCCGTCACGTCGTCTAGGGTACAGCTTGCGTTGCCAACGATACCGTTTGGTGTATCTGGGTTATCAGGATCCGTCGCTCCGTCTTCGGTTTGATTGTAGCCATACACAACACCATTAATTGTGACGGTATTGATGTCTAATGGCGTCTTAGAATCACAACCTGTAGTAAGTAGCGTGGTTTGCTCGTTCTCGTATAAGAAATCTGCATTGGCTGGGTTTTCCGCATAACGACCAATCGCTGTTGGGTCCATGTTATCAACCAACACACCAACACTTGCGCCATTATTGACTAAGCAGTTGCTGTCTGCATCGGTAAACTCGGTAAGGTAATTCCAGTTGGTTGTTCCTGTCATACCGTTGAGCGCATCACGCAATGGTGCAAACATTTGTGAACGAATCAGTGACTCACCTGCGCCATCGTAAAACAGAGCAGGGAAGGCTTGATGATTTAACGTATATGCCAAAATCATATCTTCAATCAGGGAACCATTTGGATTGGCACCTGTGTTGGTAATGGTGTTGTCGTGGAAATACATGTTGGTCGGAACAGGGTTCCAGCCCTGCATAACGGCATTGCCTTCAGATGTCCCATTGAGTGGGCTGTAAGCGTTGGGATCGCCATTCACCAACAAGTAACTCGTCATCGCAAGTGCCATCGAGTCGTGGTTAGTAATCGTGTTGTTGAAGAACTCACTATTACGACCGGACAAAATGACGACGCCAGTACCAGGAGGGACGATGCCCACCACGCCACAGCCGCCAAGCCCATTTTGACACGTGGTATCAACATAGTTCTCTAAGTTGTTGTCACGAATGACGTTATCAAAGATACGTACATCATCAATTAAGCGACTAATAGTGGTCGCGCCCGGTAGGTCAAACAGCAGCACACCGCCCGTGTTTCCGAGCGCTAAGTTGTTGTAGACATCCACGTTCGAACTGTTTTCTATCTCGATACCCGCGATGTTCTTTTCCGCTACGTTGTCACGGATAACCGCTCCGATGGTTTGACCCACATAGATACCCGCGTCGGCACTGCCGTAACTCCATGTATCTTCAATCAAGACGTTTTGAGATTTTACTGGATAGATGCCGTAAGTACCGCGTAGGTTGCCATCTTCGTCACGTGCACGAGGTACTTCGAGCCAAACCGCCGCGACATCACGAATAATGATGCCTTCAACCCCGTCAGCTTTAAGACCGTTCTTAGAGGCTTCCGAAATTTGGAGATCGGAGACGGTGATGTTCGAACCACCACTGATGGCAATACCATCTTTGCCATCCACGCCACTGAAGTCGAGGTAGGTTTGGTCGATACCTGTACCACGTAACACGAGGTTATTCTTCGAATCGACCGTCAATTGATTGTTCATTTTGAAACAACCGGCGGGGAGTGTTACCACGCTGTTGTCTTCGGCAAGTTCGACTAGGTTTTCAATCGCGGTGACTTGTTCCGCGCTCGCCCATTCCTGACCATTGCCACATAATTCTGGTGTACCGTATTCAGATAATTCATAACCGCTAGAGGTTTGCGGTTCGTCATAATCGTCACTGTTACAACCCATCAAAAGACTGGAACTGATGAGTGCAGCGACAACCGTTTTGTTTATTCCGTGCATGATTTGCTTCCCTGTAATTAGTGTTATTGACTCAGTCAGGAATAATTAGAAAGAGTGGTTGTATTGGATTCCGTATATGTACGCATCACCTTCGGAGCGATAGGCGATATCCACGCCCGGTAGAGCGTGCGGCTCAAGCGGCTCAGTGAACGTGACTTCTTCGGCATCAATAAAGGTGAAGCCAAAGTCGATTCGGCTGTTTTGATTGAAGGCGTAGGTGGCCCCAAAACTGTAATTGATTCGGTCTGAATCTGGCAAACTGATGCTCTTGTCGTTCACGTTAGGCGTTTCGTCGTAAGCAATACCGGCGCGCAGAGTGAAGGATGTGTTGAGTTGGTAAGTCGCACCAAATGCGTATTTGAAGGCGTTCTCGAAGTTCTCATCCTTTTGTAGAACTTCTTGCCCATCTACGGTAGCGCGGATTTCCTCAAACACATCCTAACCCGTCATCATCACGCTGTAGTGGATAGCCAGGGGTTCGATAATCTGATGGAAACCAGAGAATTCAGTGATGCTCGGCAGATTGAGGGTTAAGTCTCCCGTGACAGTTTGACCCGGCATCGAAATTTCGCTCGGAACATCTGAGTAATAATCGCCTTCAAAATCTACATCCACTTTAGAGCGATAGCTTAATCCGAAGCGATGCTTCTCGTTGATCTCCCAAAGCGCGCCGAGGTTAAAGCCGTAACCCCAACCATCACCATCGAGTGATTTCGCCACGTCGGTACGAGCAAAATTTGCGCCCGTATCAGCATTAATCGCATCGGCAAGAATACCCAGTGTGCGCGTGAGCTTGGCTTTACCATAAACAATGCTAGCGCCAGCACCAACACTGAACTCGTCATTGATTCGGTAGGCGATGGTAGGATTAAAATTAATGGTTTCTAAACTGGTTTCCCCACCAATCGGTCCGGCTAAATAGTCATCAGGGTATTCGGTTGCCAACCCAAAGTCAGTGAAGATACCAAGCCCCCAGGACCAAGAGTCATTGATTGGGGCAGCGATATAAAATGACGGCACAACCACATTGTCAACGACGTCATTGTTGGTTAGCTGATTATTGAAGGAATCTGAAGGGCCGTTACCCGTTACGCGAACCTCAGGCATGATGTAAGCGGCACCAACGGACAGCTCATACGAATCGAACATCGTAATGGCAGCCGGGTTATGTGCGACCACTGATGCGCCATCAGCAATGGCGGCTTCACCTGCATTGGCACGCCCTAGACCTGCAGCAGAATGTTCAGATAATTGAAACCCGGCAGCGTATAAGTTAGGGGAGCTAAGCGCTATGCCTATTGCAAGCGCGAGTTTTGCATTCCTTGTCTTCATATCACTCTGAAACTCCATGTGTTTTTAGGATGCGTTTTAAATAAAAGTGCTGATAAATCCATATCGGGGTGAATCGGTTGTTCACTACACACTCGGCTCAAGCATAAAAACAATTAACATACTTGTAACATTGAATTTCAGAATTTGTTATTTCCATCTCATATAACTATCAGTTTGTAATTGCCGTCCTAACTATCTGTAAATGTTATACTTAGGCGATATTTTTCTAAGGCTTCCATTTGATGAAGCTCCTCTTTACTGTTTGATGTTCGCTTAAAAAGCGATGTTTAATTGTTAGCGAATGGTAGATGGTAATAAAGTGAATTTAGTACGATTGTTTTAAACGTGTGTTTAATTGAATTTTAAGGCTCAAAGCGAAAGTTGGCGAAAATGGCGCAATTTATCACTGAATCGCATGCTAAACTTTATGAGTGATTAGAGCTTTTACGTAAGTGTCGAGGAGCATATGGAGCTGTATTTCTTAGGGACGTCTTCTGGAGTTCCAACAAAATCCCGTAATGTTTCTGCGACTGCTTTGCTGGAGAGCAAGGGGAAAGGGTGGTTTCTAGTTGACTGCGGAGAGGCGACTCAGCACCAATTGCTACACACTCCGTTATCACTTAATTATTTGCAAGCCATCTGTATTACCCATATTCACGGTGACCACTGTTATGGTTTACCGGGGTTGCTCGCGAGTGCAGGTATGAATAACCGTAAAGATCCTCTGACGATCATTGCGCCAGAGGGGATTAAACAGTGGTTTGAAGCGACTCAAGCGTTCACCAAACTCTACCTGCCATTTGAACTTCACTTTATTGAAGTAGAGCAGTTTGATTCGATTGAAATTGGTCAGTTTACGATTACCGCAACTGCACTTTCACATCGCGTTCCTAGCTTTGTTTTCTGTTTTGAAGAGTCAACCATTCGCATGTATCCAGACATTGATAAGCTTGAGCAATCGAACATTCCGAGGGGACCTATCTGGGGAGAGCTTGTGCGGGGCAATGATGTGGAGTACCAAGGTCAAACCTTAATGAGCAAAGCATTTACTAAGTTTGCTCATGCACCGAGAAAAGCGATCATTTGTGGTGATAACGATAGACCGGAAAAGCTTGATGGTCTGATTGAGGGCGCGCATCTGTTGGTACATGAATCAACGTACTCAGAAGCGATGAAAGAGCGAGCGGGAGAAGTCGGGCACGCTTATTCATCACAAGTCGCCAATTACGCGCAGGCAAAACAAGTCCCGAACTTAATTCTCACTCACTTTAGTCCTCGCTATCAGTTCAGCTCTGAAGCGGAGGTATCGATCGAGCAGATTCGGAAAGAAGCTCAAACAGCTTACTCTGGTCGCCTCTTTCTTGCTCATGATCTCGCACATTATCGAATTGACAGGGCGGGTGTAGTTGAGGAGGTTAAAGATGCTGAGAGTAAGGGTGAATAAAGGCTCTTGCTGTATGAGCAATTCAAAATGTAATCGTCACAACAAGAGCCAACATTGTCTATATATCAGGTTTATCGTAGCCTGATGCTAGTGGAATACTTCACTACTAAAGCGTAGAAAACGACTTTCTCCCATCAGTTCACGGAACGCTTCTTTATCTAACTTAATCAAGGTTTCGTGATCGCCTGCTTCCAAATACACATGGTCTAAGTTGGCAAGCATTTCGTCGCAAATAGTTGCCATGTGATAAGCGCCTCCGACGGGTGGTATTGCACCGTTATCGCAATCGGTAAATAGACGGTAGACTTCGCGCTCTTTGATTAAGTGGAAAGAGGCATTGAGCTCGTCATTCAATCGAGACAAGCTGATTTTATTATTCGCAGGCAAGACAGCCATCATATGATGACCTTGGTGATCTTCTAAAATCACGCCTTTTGCCAAGTTATTGAGAGGGATACCCGCTGCAACACCGCTTTGCAGCGAACTATTACTATGACTGTGATTCACAGTTTGAAAGTGAATATGATGCTCAGTCAAATAGTGGTCGAGCCGGGTTGACATGGTCATGTTAGCCTCCAGAGTGTTGATACCCACATAAAGTATAGGTAAATCTTTATTCTCCTGACGCATTACTTGAGCTGTTCTACGCTTACTGAAAGCCAGCCACAGAGTATGGCATTGAAAAAGGGAAGCAAAATGAGCAAACCAGTAATAGCGGATAACAAACCCATCAAAGTTGAGCTTGTGCAAGGGCAAGAATATTACTTTTGTCGATGCGGGCGATCTAAGAACCAACCTTATTGTGATGGCTCCCACGCCGGAACCGATTTTAAACCCATGAGCTTTATCGCTGAGAAAGATGAAGATGCGTATCTGTGTCAGTGTAAACACACCGCAAATGCGCCTTTCTGCGATGGGACACATAAGCAGTTTACCTCTGAGCAAGTGGGACAAGAAGGTCCGGGTATCCAAGCAGGAAATAACGAGATCCCGATTGCAGTGGCGACGCAAGAAGAACCCACGGTTGAGTTTATTCACCAACTGGCAAGAGAAGGGCTATCAAAGTTAGGGCACCATGGACCGATGACGGCGATGGGTGTGCCTAGAGACCAATTGCCACATTGGGATGACCTGCAAATGATGGTCGCACAAATGGCAACCAAACCTCTGATGGAAGATGTGCCAGTCAAAACCGAATTGGTGATTGGTCCAAAAGCGAAGAAGCCGCTGGTACTAAAAATTCCATTGTTTGTCTCTGACATGAGCTTTGGCGCATTATCAGAAGAAGCTAAAATCTCACTCGCGAAAGGTGCGGAGTTAGCCGGAACCGGAATTTGCTCTGGAGAAGGCGGCATGCTGCCAGAAGAGCAAGCAGCGAACTCCCGCTATTTCTATGAATTGGCAAGTGCGCAGTTTGGTTATGACGAATCTAAGTTGCTCAATGTTCAAGCCTTCCACTTTAAAGGTGGGCAGGGAGCAAAAACTGGGACTGGTGGTCATCTACCAGCCAATAAAAATGTTGGCAAAATATCGCAAGTGCGTGGCATTCCCGAAGGGCAATCTGCGATTTCACCACCAACGTTTAAAGATCTGCATACTGCAGAAGATTTCAAAAAGTTTGCTGATCGGGTACGTGAAGTGACAGGTGGTATCCCGATAGGCTTCAAGCTCAGTGCAAATCATGTCGAAGAAGACATTCAGTTCGCACTCGATGCCAGTGCGGATTACATCATTTTGGATGGTCGTGGAGGAGGCACGGGTGCAGCGCCTGCGATGTTCCGTGATCACATCAGCGTGCCAACCATTCCAGCTCTCGCCAGAGCAAGGCGCTATCTGGATGCACAAGGTGTGAGTGACCGTGTCACGTTAATCGTTACGGGTGGGCTACGTGTTCCAATGGATTTTGTAAAAGCGATGGCGCTTGGGGCAGATGGCGTTGCGATTTCTAACAGTGCGATGCAGTCGATAGGTTGTGTAGCCGCGAGAATGTGCAATACCAACAATTGTCCTGCAGGTATTGCAACGCAAAAAGCCGACTTAAGACAGCGGTTGAATGTGGATAAAGCCTCGGTTCAATTGAAGAACTTCTTTGAAGCCTCGGTTGAGTTGATGCAAGTAATGGCAAGGGCGTGTGGGCACGATGATCTTAGCAAGTTTAATCAACACGACCTCGCCACTTGGAATCGCGATATGGCGTTGCTTTCTGGGGTGAAATACGCGGGCGTAGACAAGCCTTAACGTTTCTCTTGCTCTGATTAGCGCCTCTTTTACTCTGGCTGCAATTTGTGCGATTGATAATCGAGCTCATATGGACCATAATATTAAGACCATTTGGTCTATAGGAGCTCAGTATGGCAACGGCAACATTAAAAAGCTTTAAACCGAAGCCGCCTCATAAGGCAAACTTTTGGTTTATGCTGGGCATTGAAGATGCCGAAACCGGTCGTACCGATGCGGTTCATAAAGGCTTTGAGCCAAAGGTATACCGTAATATCGTCGAGCGTGTGAAGCTTTCTCAAAGCGAATTCCAACACGTCACATTGATCCCGGTGAGCACCATCAAACGTCGACTCAAAAACGAAGAGCGCTTCAACACGCAAGAGAGTGATGCCATCTATCGTTTAGCGATGCTACTTAAGCTAGCAACAGAACTGTTTGATGATGAAGAGCGCGCACTAGGCTGGATGCGGGAAAATGTTTATGGCTTGGGTGGCAAGCGCCCATTAGACATGGTTTCAACCACGGTTGATTTTGAAATCGTCAAAGATTTGATTGGACGACTAGAGCACGGGGTATTCTCGTAATATGAAGCTCTATCGACTGACTCAAAAGAAGTTCTCTGAGTCTCCATTTAGCCCAATCGGTGCCAAGCTATACGGCGGGCGATGGAACTCTAAAGGAACCGAAGCACTGTACTTTTCTCAATCCGAATCTCTTTGTTCGTTAGAAGTGTTCGTCCATGTAAACAACGATCCTGCGATCACCAAGCTTTACGATTTATATCGTATTGAGATGCCGGAATACTTAATTGCCGCACTGGATGAGGAAGATCTGCCGGTCACTTGGCGCTCCATTCCTGCTAATGAATCCACACAATACATCGGTGACCAGTTTCTCAACGCTCCACACCCTGAGTTTGCTGCACTGCAAGTGCCTTCGACAATTTCTCCTCGTGACAACAACTACGTCGTCAATCCAAACCATCCCAAGATGAAAGACATCTTGAAGAAAGCAGAGAAGCTTGATTTTGCTTTCGACCCAAGAATCTTTAAATAAAAAACTCAGCGCCTAGAGTAGCGCCGAGTTTTTCTTTCTCTCTTTTTCCATTGGGTTAATGCTGAGCAGTTAACTGTTGATTGCTCATTACTTCTTTCTGGTAGCTGCCTAATACGATCTCTGCGCCTTTGTAGGATAGGTGGTTCGCATCGGTGTACATGGCGTTGTTATCGCCTACCTTCATTGCACATTTGCCTTGCTGACAGATGTAACTGGTAAGGTCGACAAACTCCACATGTTCAAATTGTTCAAAATAGTGAGCCAACGTAGCCACGCGATGTGGGTGTGATTGCCTTGGCGTGAAGTCACATTCATTACCAGTGTTGTCTCCAAACAGTCGCGCTTTCCACAAACATTCACCAATGGCATGTGGTGCGGAAGGTGTTGGACCAAAGACCAGAACCTCTCGGCCTTCTAACTCGTTCAAAAGGCGAGTGAGCGAAGCTTGGTAGTCTTGTTTGGATAGCTCTTTATTGAAGTTAGAAGAAATCACCACGAGACGGATAGAAGGGGTATTCAAAATGGTTTCTATTGCATCAGTGAAGAAATTGCTGCAAGACAAATGGTTTGCACCTGAAACCTTATCGACATAGCCAACCGCGCAAGAGTCTTGCGTAAGTTGAACAACCCCTGTTGGTGTGTCATTCGCGAGTTGCTGTACAAAGACCATGCTGTGGCTGTTACCCAATACAGCGACAGTAGGCTGGGAAGATGAGGAGCAGGTGTCATTGATGCCGGTATTACCGTTACATGCGATGCCGTAGCCGTTGTTCACGCGCATGGCTTCGAAAAACGCGCTACGGTCGGGAAAGCCTCCGTTTTTATGGCCGACGACACCAAAAGCAAGCAGTGGCAGGGTAATGAATACAAGTGAGGCAGTAAGTGTGCTCATGCCGATTTTCTTGCGGCTACGGAAAGGCTTTTCAACAAAGCGCCAAGTTAGGTAAGAAAAAGCAAATAGAGCCACTAGATAAAACGCGAGACTGAACTCTTGTCCGGCAGTCAGTACATATCGATAAAAAACCAGCAACGGAATGTGCCACAAGTAAAGGCTGTAGCTGATCAACCCAACAAAAACCACCGATTTGAGACCTAGAGCTTTACCCAGCGTGTTGTCTTTGGATGAGAACAAGATGATAAGCGCGGTACCAATCACAGGGATTAACAGCATTAGCCCGGCGCCATCTTTTGATTTATCGAACAACAAGGCGGAGGCAAGCACCAGTGTTAAACCAATCATGGCAAGTGTGTTGTTGGGCTTGATGACGGTTTTACGCATCACTAGGGCAATCAGAGAGCCTGCTGCCAACTCCCAAGCTCGGGAGAAAATCATGTAAAAGGCGAAATCAGGATCACCACTGGCGTACCAAATAGTCATCAAACTTAGTGCAAATACTGCGATGAAGAAGGTGAGATAAGACATGAGCTTTCCACGTGCCAGCAACATAAGCAAAAGAGGGATCACAATGTAATATTGCTCTTCGACACCTAAGCTCCAAGTATGAAAGAGTGGGTTGGCTTGCTCTTCCAGCCCAAAATAATTGTGGCCTTTGAGGTACAGCAACACATTAGAAGCGGACAGAATGGAAGACACAGAAAACTCGCCCACCTCTTTGTGTGCGTGGGGAAGGAACAACCACCAAGAGAGCAGGTAACATACTGCAATAACCAGCAGTAGTAAGGGCAAGATCCTACGAATACGGCGCTCGTAGAAATCGGAAAGGCTGAATTGGTTCTTATCTAAATCGTTTATCACAATAGTGGTAATTAGGTAGCCACTGATCACGAAGAACACGTCTACGCCGATAAAGCCACCAGCAAACGCTTCAATGTCTGCGTGGAAAAAAATCACCAATAGGACGGCAATCGCTCTTAATCCATCAATCTCTGCTCTGTATGTCATTGCCTTTCTCCCTAGTCAACGACATACCTAACGCAAAATGCGCACCAAAATTTGGTCGTTGAAAATCAGAGTGTTAGTGGCGGCTATAAAGATGAGAACAGTTTTGCAGGGAGACTTCTTATATTGATTTTCATTTTGAAAACAGAATGCTCTCTGTTTCTGGCAAAGTGACGTGCTACGGATGTAAATCAAAGATCAGTTGAACGGAAGTTCTTATACTCGCAGCTAGGTTAATGAACTCAGAAACGAGGCTATGAGCCAAAACGATATTCAAGCCAAGATTGCCAGCTTTACTTGTATCGAAGAAGCATTGGATTACTTCGATATTGGTTTTGATAGCCGCTTTATTGATAAACACAGAGTGGAGTTAGTGAAACGCTTCAATGGCTATTTGATTCTGACTAAGCCTGAAGATTGGTTTGCGGCTCGCCGTGCATTAAAGAACGCATACTGCAAGGTGCAACGCAGTTTACTGGATAAAACTACACGCTCAGCTTGTCGTGGTTGCACTTCTTGTCAGCGTCGTTAGTACTCTTTTCAACAGCGAACAATAATGTCAGTAAGCTCTGAGCGCTAAAACACAAACCCCGCAGATGTACTCAAGCGCATCTGCGGGGTTTTTGTCTATTCAACTTGCCTATTCAAATAAGTAGGCTGAACTAAGCCAGCCCACCGACTTAGTTTGCTTGGTAAGTTGGATAATCCAACAGACCTTTTTCGTTACCACCAAACAGCGTCGCAGGATCGTGAGCTGCTAGCGGGTAATCGTTCTTGATACGGTTCGGTAGGTCAGGGTTCGCGATGAACGGGCGACCAAAGCCAACCATATCTGCCAAACCACTTTCTAGCGCTTGAGCAGCTTTCTCTGTGTTGTAGCGACCAGCGTAAATGATGGTGCCCTTGTATGCTTCACGCACGGCTGTTTTGAACTCAGCAGGGGTATCTGGCGCGTCATCCCAGTCGACTTCCGCAATGTGCATGTAAACGACGTTTAGCTTATTAAGCAGTACCGCAGCAGCTGTGTACGTTTCTACCGGTGTATTATCTACAGTACCGTTTAGTGATGTAAACGGAGCCAGACGAACACCAACGCGATCAGCACCAATCGCTTGAGTCATGGCTTCAACCACTTCACCCAAGAAACGCAGACGGTTTTCAACTGAACCACCGTATTCATCTGTACGGTTGTTTGCTTCAGAATCGATGAACTGGTTTACAAGGTAGCCGTTTGCTGCGTGCAGCTCGATGCCATCAAAGCCCGCTTCAATCGCATTCAATGCCGCTTGACGGTACTCTTCGATAACCACTTTGATGTCTTCTTTAGTCATCTCACGTGGTTCTACCACGTCAACGAAACCAGGCTCATCTGTGCCGTTATCAATAAATACTTTCACGTTTTCTGCTTTTAGTGCAGAAGAAGAAATTGGTTGTTCGCCACCGATGTTGTCAGGGTGAGTTACACGGCCTACGTGCCAAAGCTGAGCGAAGATCGCACCACCTTTTGCGTGTACAGCGTCAGTGACTTTTTTCCAGCCTGTGATTTGTTCTTGGCTGTAAATACCCGGTGTCCAAGCATAGCCTTGACCCATAGGTGAAATCTGTGTGCCTTCTGCAACAATCAAACCCGCAGATGCGCGCTGTGCGTAGTACTCAGCCATCATGTCGTTTGCGACATTACCAGGTTGGCTTGCACGAGAGCGAGTCATTGGTGGCATAACGATACGGTTCTGAAGGGTTAGAGAACCAAGTTGTACAGGTTGAAACAATGTATCTTTCATGACTAACCTCGTTATTTGCTTGTTTGAATCAATTCGATTTGGTAACCGTCAGGGTCTTTAATGAATGCGATGTGAGTTTCACCGCCTTTCATTGGACCTGGTTCACGAGTGACGTTGCCACCAAGTACTTTGATTTTGTCGCATGCAGCGTAAATATCTTCACAACCTAATGCCATGTGACCGAACGCGTTACCTAGGTCATAGCTGTCTGTGTCCCAGTTGTAAGTCAATTCAATCGTCGCGCTGCCTGGTTGGTCGGCGTTACCAACAAACACAAGCGTGTAGCGATATTCTGTGTTTTCGAAGCGATCAAGCTCGCTCATACCAAGAACTTTGGTGTAAAACTCGATGGACTTATCTAAGTCAGCCACGCGGATCATAGTGTGAAGAAATTTCATAGTTAACCTTCTTATCTCGGCTTGTTAGCTATCGTTGGAGTGACAGAGTCATCTCAACAAGCAACCTTGTTGAAGCTAAAGATAAAATGAACGTAATGAAACGTAAAATTATCGTTGATTATAATTTTGATAATGTATTTTTATAGGGGCGTGATTTATTTGACGTGCAAGAACAGTGTCAATTGGAAACAATGTTTACAGAGCGCTCACTGAAGGGTAATTGGCATATGCTAATAACTTTTAAGGACGATCTTATGTGTGAAACATTAACCTCCCATCACTATTGCGCAGTATGTTCCAAAGGGAACCCTTACTCATTAGGGGTGGAATACCAAACTCAAGATAAAAGCAGCGTAGTCGCATCATTTATAGTAAACGAACATCACCAAGGTTATAGCGGTTTACTGCATGGCGGCATTGCAACATGCTTGGTGGATGGTGCAATGACTCATTGTTTGCTAGCAAATGGAGTGAAGGCGTTGACCGCTCAATTAGAAATGCGCTTTCATGCACCCATTGAGATCAGTGAAAAGCTACGTGTCACTGCAAGCATCGTGAAAGAAACAAGAGGCATTTTCCATTTGGTTGCAAGCTTAGAAGTCGGTGATGAAACTCGAGTATCTGCAACGGCCAAGTTCGTTCGCCCCAAACCTTAGATGACGGCTAATATCAAATTTTTGGCCGAAAGCGTGAGCGATAGAGTTGAGATTGTGGCAACGTAAAAGTAGCAAAGGAGGCAGGATGTTAGAAATTAGACGCTTTGAAAGTGGTGATGAAGAAACATTGAGAACGCTTTTCTACTATACGGTCAGAAAAATATGTATAAACGATTATACGGACGCACAGGTAAGCGCTTGGGCACCAAACATCTATGTAGCTGACGACTGGAACAAGAAAATAGCGTTATTAAATCCATTTATCGTGCTACTTGATGGACAAGTTGTTGGGTATGCAGATTTACAACCAGATGGATATGTCGATCACTTCTTTTGTCACTGGCAACATCAAGGGAAGGGAGTTGGCACAGCGTTGATGCAGCAGTTAATCGCAGAGGGTGCGCGAAACTTCAACCATCGCTTATACGCTAATGTCAGCTTAACCGCAAAACCGTTTTTTGAACGTCACGGATTCATTGTAGCTAAGCAGCAGTCGGTAGATATCAGAGGGCAAACGCTGACTAACTTTTTAATGGAAAAGGATCTTAATAAATAGAGGAATTACCATGATTCCTCTATTTATCACGAGCCAATATTATCTGTTCTTTTCAATTACACTAATTGAGATTGCCAGAAATAATATATCTTTTACTAAGAAGAAGTTCGTTATTAAAATTCCATCAGACACTTTCCAAGTATTTGGTGTTGTGATCAGGAAGCTAAGTGTAGATAGAAAAATTACGGTAGCAAAAACACCTGAAAAGAAGCCGACCTTTCGATTTTTTAAACCTACTACCAATCCAATAGCAACAATAATTTCCACTGCGCCAATAAGGTTTGATACGGCTTGCACGGATATAACGGAGTACAACCACCCCATGGCAGGATGATTCTCTACTAATGGTTTAATGAGGTCTGCTTCAGTCGGAGTAAACTTGTATATACCGATCCAAGCTAATACCAATGCTACCCCAAGAACCCCAAGACTATAGCCAATATTTCGTTCGCTAACAGCAGTCATGTTTTTTTGCATAAATGTGCTCCATTAATAAGTTACATGGAGGAGACCTTGTTGTATAAAATAAAATTTCAAAAAATAATCAAGATATTATTTTTTTTAAACAGCTGTATTTAAACTATTGAACAGAACAGAACAGAACAGAACAGAAGTACGGGTGTTCTGCACTTCGCCGCTTGTGTGTGCTTAGTTTTTGTCAGGTGCTGACTCTAACTTCTTGTTACATGGTTTACTCACTAAGGAAGAGGGGGCTTTCAATTGTTACAAATAAAATGTTATAACATAACAATTGATGTTCCCGATTATCTCAAGTCTCATGAATTTTGTTCGCTATTCACTTATTGCTGTTGCAGCTACTGCATTCTCTCTCGCAGCTTACCTCACCTACCAAGCAGAAACGAAACCAGAAGAAATTATCATTAAGGTGACGCCTTATGCTCAGATTAAAAAAACAGATGGTGTCGAAGTTGATGAAGTAACACCAAAAAACCAGCTTGCTACAGAAAAGTATGACAACATCGCCCGCATTCACTACTTCGTCAAAGTAGGGGATACACTCAGTACCATTTTTTCTTCATGGGGTGTTCCTTACGAAACCACGCAAAAACTGCTTAAAGCTGATATAACTTCACTTAAGCTCGATACCATTAAGCCGGGAGATCATCTTGAGCTTATGGTTGATAGAGACTCCAAGACTTTAAAACAAGTTATTTTTCACGAGAGCCTCGTTGAACGCGCTGTCTACACACGAAACGACGATAGCTCGTTTGCCTATGACTTTGTTGAAGAACCTGGTGAATGGCGCGAGGAAATGTACTCAGGCACGATTAACGTTAGCTTCTCTTCTTCTGCTCATCAACAAGGACTAACCACCACCCAGATTGCCAACATCACACGTGTATTGCGCGACAAAGTGAATTTTACCCGTGAGCTTCGTGCTGGAGACAGTTTTCACGTGTTGGTACTTCGTCAGTATGTTGATGATCATTTGACGGGCAACACGGAAGTGCAGGGCATTGCAATTAAAATGCATGGTAAAGACGTAGAAGCGTTTTTGGCTCAAGATGGCCGCTTCTATGATCGTGATGGGAACAGTCTAGAACAAGCGTTTAACCGCTACCCAATTGATAAGCAATACCGTCGTATCACTTCACCATTTAACCCTTACCGAAAACACCCAGTGACGGGGCGAATTTCTCCTCACAATGGTACTGACTTCGCGACGCCAGTTGGTGCTCCTGTATATTCAACCGGTGATGGAAAAGTGGTCGCGGTTCGTAACCATCCATACGCGGGCAAGTATCTAGTGGTTGAGCACAACAGTGTCTATAAAACTCGTTACTTGCACCTGAGCCGCTTTTTAGTAAAGAAGGGTGAGCATGTTAAGCGTGGGCAGAAGATTGCGCTTTCAGGTGCGACAGGACGTCTAACAGGACCACACTTGCACTTCGAAGTACTGGTGCGCAACCGCGCGGTTGATGCGATGAAAGCAGATCTTCCATTGGCAAGTTCGATTCCAAGTAAAGACAAGCCCGCGTTCTTGGCAAAAGTCTCAGAGTTTGATGATATGGTTGCCACAGAGCAAAGCGCGAGCCACGCAAAACCCGTCGAGGGTAAACAGGTTTCTTAATAGCAATAAACAAAGGCAGGCTTCGGCTTGTCTTTGTTGCTTTTGGAGTTGGGGAATAGACAAATATTCACCACCTTAGTCGCTACCTAGGTAATGTGATGTGGTAAAGTTTGGTGGCACAATCCGATTTAAATTAGCCAAAATACAAGTAGTAACGAGTGGAGGGTGAATGCAAATACCAATACCAACGGTAGGCTTTGACCATAACAAATCTAATCAAGCGGAGATTGAAGTCTTCGATCTAAAAAGCTTACATGGACAAGAGTACAGAAGTCATTCACCCCAGAAGCCACACCGCATTACTTTCTTTATGATGGTTTATATTGAACAAGGCAGTGGTGTGCACATGGTGGACTTTAAACAGTATCCGTTTGAGTCAGGTAGCATTATCTTTGTTCGTCGTGAGCAAGTGCAAGCTTTCGACTTATCGCAAAAGCCTTCCGGTAAAGTGATTCTATTCACTCAAGCGTTTCTCGACCAAGTGCATGCAAACATGCGCCTACCCAGCTACACACCAACACACTTAAATCAGACTCATTCTCCGGTATTGAACTTAGATGACGAGACGCGTTTAAGTGCAAAACTGCTCATTGGCGAAGTGATTAAAGAGATGGAAAACAAGCGTTCCGATCCATTGATTGTTATGTATTTGTTCTCATCTTTTGCGTTGATGCTGCATCGTCTGCGTCCTGAAGAGCGCCATGACAAGTTAACCAAAGAGCAGAGCTACAAGCTGGCTCGTTTCTTTGATTTACTCCAAGCCAATTATGAGCGAATTCGTGATGCGAACTGGTACGCGGGGCAGATAGGGTCAACCTACAAAACACTAAATGTGATTTGTAAGTTGGCGACAAACTTAACCGCGAAACAGATGATTGATGCGTTTGTCACGATTGAGATAAAGCGACGCTTGGTTGTCAGTAATGTTACCAGCCAACAGTTAGCTTTTGACTTTGGTTTTGAAGATGCGAGTAATTTTGTTCGATACTTTAAAAATCAGACAGATATGACGCCAAGCCAATTTCAGAAGCAGTACAAAGAACCCCAGTTATGATATTGAATATGAACGTACTTTGGTGTTCATGTTCGATATTGACCATTTTTCGACGCATATTCACACAGACGAGTCTATGATTCATTTTTATTATTATTCCCAAGCCAATAAGAGGAAAATAATATGAATAAATTGACTCGCTTTTTCGCTAGCTCTGTCATCGCATCTACTGTTTTTGCAAGTGTTTCTTTCGCTGTAAACGCCGATGAGTTACCGAATCGAGACAAAGCCGTTGCCGTTATCTCAAGCATAGAAACTGGCGACCAAACGGCTATTTCTTATATCAACCCAAACAAGTACATTCAGCACAACCTTGCTGTTGCAGATGGTTTAGCGGGCTTTGGAGAAGTGATGAAAATGCTGCCGGAAGGCAGTGCTAAAGCGAAAGTAATTCGTACCATTCAAGATGGTGATTACGTTGCCTTGCATACCGAGTACGATTTTTTCGGACCAAAAGCGGGTTTTGATATCTTCCGTTTTGAAGATGGGCTGATCGTTGAGCATTGGGATAACTTACAAGACGTGGCGAAACCTAACCCAAGTGGCCGAACTCAATTTGACGGTGCAACAGGAATAACAGACGTAAACAAAATAGATGAGAATAAAGCCATTGTTTCTGATTTTGTTCAAACCATTCTGATGAAAGGGGACATGTCTCAGATCAGTAAGTTTATCGGTGAGAAAGACAGTGACTACATCCAACACAACGTTGCGGTTGCTGATGGTTTAAGTGGACTGAGCGTTGCGCTAAAACAATTAGCGGAAGCGGGTATGCCGATGGTGTACAGCAAAAATCATTTGATTCTCGGTGAAGGGAACTTCGTGTTATCAGTGAGCGAAGGCCAGTTCATGAACCAACATGTAGCGTTTTATGACTTATTCCGCGTCGACAACGGTAAGATTGTAGAGCATTGGGACACGATTGAGGCGATTCCACCGAAGTCAGAGTGGAAGAATGGTAATGGTAAGTTTGGTTTTTAATAAACCCTTTTCGCTTTGTTAAGTTCTACTTAGAAAGAAGCCGTCAATATTAGACGGCTTCGGTGGTTGTTATAATGTAGGAAACTGGCGGCATAATAACATCTCAAACTTCTACAAATTAAACTAATTTCATAATGGCAAAAAAGTGCTATCGGTTTCGATTTAAAAAATGATCTCCGGCCTCAAGTCACCCGTAATTCTCGGGTGATAGCGTTTTTAACGCTAAGAAAGGAGACTGATAATGAACACTTTTAAATGCACACTCAAAAGCCTGATCGTAAGTATTGCTCTATTCTCACTATTCAGCACCAGCGCTCTGGCAAAAAAACCTAAATGGGCAGATGAAATAGACGCAAGTATCGTTGAATTCGCCGTTGGGGCATCGGGCGAACCGTTTGATTTTGATGATAATGGGGGTGATTTTGACATCCTCGTTGCTGCGCTCATCGCCACTGGAACCGTTGCTATTTTTGATGGCACTGAGTACACAGTATTCGCGCCTACTGACCAAGCATTTTATGACCTTACAGGAACGTCGACCGATGCAGACGCATTCAATGCAGCCGTTGACTTGCTCGAAGTAGAAGGCGTGGCAGCGGTACTTGCTTATCATGTGACGCTTGATACTCGCAACTCACGTTCTGTCGTAAGAGCAAAAAAAATAAATATGCTTGATGGCAACACCATCAGTTTTGAAAACGGGTTGATCATGGCAAACAAGTCGGAAGCAGGGTTGGTCGATATTGATAACAAACTGAGAGATGGTATGGTTCATGTAATCGACACAGTGCTACTGCCTTAGCGTTAACAGCCTGAACAATAGAAATTTAAGTATTTAAATAGCGACCTTTATGGTCGCTTTTTTCATTATGCCTATGAATTTATAAAGTGTGATGTTTGCTAAGCTTTTGTCTTTTATTATTAAAGTTGTTGCATTTTCTTCAGATAAAGTAACTGAACATTTACATCTAACGTCGGGTCTTCGATGGCTTGGCTTTCAGTTGTCAGTATCAAAGTGCAAGGCTTAAACACCCCTGTAGATGGACATTAATAAATTGCGTTGAGACAATCAGAATGAAAAGAATAATCTTATTAGCCGTTTGTGCCATGTTTGGCATTGCTGTCATGGCGAGTATGGCGTCGACCTATCTTATATCCAGTCAAAAAATAGATGACATCATCTTACACAAATCTCAAGTTCAAGCAGAGTTCCTAGCTGAAAATGCGGGTTATATTCTAGAGAACTCACAACAGCCATTAGAAGATCTACAAACCCTTGTTGACGGTTTAAAGCAACGTTCAGATGTTAGCTATGCGATTGTGATTGATAGCAATGTTACGGCGGTTGCACACAGTGACAAGCAGAAGCTCAACAAAACATACGAGGATGACTACACGGTCGAAGGAGCAACGAAAGGCGTTCAGCAATATTCCAAGTGGTATGCGGATGTACAAGAGGTGTGGGTATTCGACATTATGTCGCCAATCTATGTAAATGGTCAGCTGTATGGCACATTCGATATCGGTATTCCAATTACTGAAGTAAGCCAGGCGACTAATGGCATCATTGCCTATCAGCTTGGCTCAATGGTTGTCATATTCGTGCTGTGTGTTGTTGTGCTCTCATTATTATTGGGCAAACTGATGCAACCTCTATCGGTGCTTAAGAATGCATTAAATGATATTTCACAAGGCGATGGTGATTTAACGGTCCGCTTGCCGATTAAGGGAAATGATGAAGTCGCGCAAATATCATCGGCATTTAATTTATTTGTTGAAAAGGTACATGGCATTATCTCTCAAGTCGTCAACACTGGGGTCGAACTTAATGGTTCAGCCATCGCGCTTCGAGAGCAGTCACAACAAGCTCTTTCGCGAGGCCAAGAGCAAAATGAACAAACAATGCTGGTGGTCACTTCTATGAACGAAATGATCGCAACGGTAAATGAAATTGCATCAAACGCAGCGGGCGCAGCCGGGGCGGCTAGTACAGCGACTGACGAGACGCAAGCGGGATATCAAACGCTTCAAAGAACAACAACGGCGATCAGCAATCTTGAAACAGAGATGAATAGTACGTCTAGTATTATTGTTAGCTTGGCTGATAACACACAGTCGATCGGCACTATTCTAGAGGTAATTCGAGGGATCTCTGAGCAAACGAACTTATTGGCGCTAAATGCAGCGATTGAGGCTGCGCGTGCGGGAGATGCTGGCAGAGGTTTTGCAGTTGTTGCGGATGAGGTTCGTAACCTTGCAACAAAAACCGCTCAGTCAACGGACGAGATTGATTCAATGATCAGCCGCTTACAAACAGAAGCACAGAATGCGGTGAACTCAATGAGCAATAGTAAAGCGTTGATAGAAGAGGGAACCACGGAAACGGAGTTGGCTCGACAGGCATTAGAAGCGATTTCTAAGCAAGTAATGACCATCCTTGACATCAATACCCAAGTTGCGACAGCGACGGAGCAGCAATCGACCGTGGCTAACGAGATCAACATGAACATGGATACAGTGAGTAACTCAGTTAAGCATGGCTTAAATGCGAGTCAGCAACTAGAGCAATCAAGCCAACAATTGGCCGAGCTTTCTCAAACCCTCGACCGCTATGTCGGTGCGTTCAAAATCTAACTAGCGTGAGGAAACAAAAGGCGACCAGTAGGTCGCCTTTTTTGTTGGCTAGTAGGTGATGGATTAAGAACGACTAGGGAGTAATTCCTGTAAACGTTACCGCTTGGCGCTTACCGTCGTCTACTAAACCAACGTGTTTAACCTTGCCCTTGAAATAGTATGGAGTGAAGCTTGGCATTGGCTTCTGTTCATTCGCATAGTATAAGGTGATCGGTTGATGGTTTAACGCACCAGACGTTAGCGTGCCGATTAACGCGTGTTCAAACTGATGATAACCATTGCCCCAATGGAACGCTTTGGTTGATTTTGGTTCGAGGCCAATGCCTCCATATTGATGATCGACCATGCATCCATAAAGGTGCGAGTGGTGTATGGTAGTACGTTTCCAACCTTGCTATCTAGGATGGCAAGTGTCATTGCAGACTGGTCGAGCTCAGCCCACTCCCATGAAGAACTGCCATTAGAGTATGGCCGACTTTGCCAAGCTGGAATTGCTTTGTTCGCCCATTCGTTTTGTAGTTCTGCGGAGAAATAGTCGCTGACGGGGTCAAATGGGAACTGATATTCGGCACGTTCCAGAGTGGTTCTCATACCTTCTATAGCAAACTGCTGCCAATCAGATGCTTGCAACTGTTCGCCAACGAGATAAGTCATCCAATACGCTTTGATCGTATGACCAAAGTCGTTGTGCTTAGCGTTGGGTTGCATTACCGCTTTATGATGAATAGCACCGTAGAAGCGCTGCTCCTTATCTGAGTGATAGTGCTCAACTAAGGTGTTAGTTAACCACTTAAGATCATTTAGCCATTGTGTTTTGTAAGGCTGAGGAAGCAGAGGCGCGACCAAAAGCATATAGCCATTAATTTGGTCCAGTTGCGCGACCAACTCATGCTGCTTTGCACTCTGTTCATCGCCATCCTCCAATACCCAAGCTAGGCCAACTTCATCGTTCACTTTGTAATTATCGAAGATAAACTTTTGCTGTTCGATAAGCACTTTCTCTACGTTTGGATCTCGTGTCAGGTAGTAATACATCGCTAGCCCAACGAGGGCATAAGCTTGGTCTTGTGACGTACGTTGCGTCCACTTTAAGCCCACTTGTTTGTTTTGCGTAAATGAGACAAAGCCGCCGTGCTCTTTATCTTGCAATTCGTTGATAAGGTAATATGCACCTTTCTTAGCAAGCTCAAGAGCCTGTGTGTCCCCAGTTAGGTGATAAAGTACCCCATAAGCGTACGTTTGGCGTGACTTCATACGGGTGTATTCACGACCAAAGTGAGGAGTAATCCAGCCACGGTTTAATTCAGGGCAAACATTTTCCGTATCTAGCTTGCGGCCGTCGTTGCAACGGAAAGTAGGGAAGTTCCCAATAGGATCCCCGTAGGCTTTCTCATCCATCCAATATGGGGCTAATCCCTTTTTGACGTGGTTCAACCAAGCCTGAGTTGATGGGAAGCTCGTTGATATCGTTCTTTCTGGAATAGCGTTTTCACCTGTTGCCGCAAATGACAGCGTACTGGTGGCGAGGGAAAGCGCTACTATTAACGACTTTGTCGAATAGTCCATAAAGCAAGTCCTTGAAAGAAAAGAAAGAGTATATCGGTAGATACCCTATACAAACCGTTGAACTAGTCGGGTTTTCAATTCGTTAGAATGATAAGGTTATCAACCGTTTTTAATGGAGCGGGCAGGATTTCCGACGACGCGATCTCCGGCTGCAACATCTTTGGTTACCACGGAGCCAGCTCCTACAACAGCTTCTTCTCCGATGGTTACTCCTGGCATGATGATGGCACCGCCTCCAATCCATACATTGTCTTTGATTGTCACTGGTTTGGCCGTTTCATCTCCAGCAAGGCGTTGCTCGGTTTCTAAAGCATGTGCAGCGGTATAGATTTGAACTCGTGGACCAATCATCACGTTTGCACCAATAGCGACCTTCCCATTATCTAATATGATCGCATCCCAGTTGATATAGCTACTTTTACCAATGGTTAGGTGGCAGCCGTAGGTAAGTTGGAGTGGCGCTTGGATACATGCTCCTTCACCTAAGCTCACGCCCATACTGGTCAGTAGTGCATGACGTTTTTCTGCGTCTGATTCATGATTGAATTTGAAGATCAATGCTGAAGTATTATCACGCATCATCTGAAGCTCTTTGTCCAAGCAGTTATACACCTCACCTGAACGCATACGATTAAGTTCTGACATGTTTGCCCTTAAAGCTAAATAGTGCAATTACACACAAATATAAAGCCTTGAGAGCGTTAACTAAAATCCAAACAGAGAAAACCCGAATACCATCACCAAATTCTATTTATTCGGTACTTGACGCAACGAAACCGTGGAATATACGGGAGGGTGTACTAGGTTATATAGATGCGTACAAGCGTATTGGGCAGACAGGCTTCTGAGGTGTATTTAATATTCGTTCGAAGCTTTCTGTAATTAAAGCATCAAATGCTTCGGATTCGCTAGATGGGAGGAATCAAGCTTTGAGTAACTCAAATGAAAATCTAGAGAAAGTTCTCGCGAAGGCCCTTACTACTTCATTGATTCGGTTTTCAGTAACGACACTTATCGTTATTGTCTGTTGGTGGGCGTTCTTACCTTTTCTGCCTATCTTGCTTTGGGCTCTCGTACTGGCAATTGCACTCTATCCAATCAAATTATTGATAGAAAGAAAGTTCAGTTTGAGTTCTTCTCGATCTGCAACATTGATTGCCATTGTCGGAGTGTTGCTCCTCGGTACACCGACAGCAATGGTTGGTAACTCGTTTGCTTCTAAGACGCTTGGTGCCCTTGAGTCGTATCGAGATGGTACGTTGGTTGTCTCCAAACCAGCAGACAGTGTGAAAAGCTGGCCCTTGGTCGGTGAGAAAGTTCATGCGGTTTGGTATGAAGCCGCAGATGATCTGCCAACTTTTATTGAGAAGCGTCAGCCGCAGATTAAGACCTTCTTTAGCTGGTTTGTGGATAGTGCGACAGGCGCAGCGAAAAGCATGTTTATGTTGATTGGTGCGATTATTATCGCAGGTATTATGTTGGCCTGGGCACAGCCTGCAGCAAAATCGATACGTAAGATTTTCATTAGTTTTACTGATGAAGTCAGAGGGTCAGACTTGCATGAGCTCACTACGGCAACCATCAGGCAAGTTGCAGTGGGTATTATTGGTATCGCTTTCTTAACAGCAATGGCATTTGGTGGCGTTGTTGCATTATCAGGCGTACCTGCTGCGGCCTTGTTTACGCTTATCGCATTAGTCTTCGCTATCGTTCAGCTTCCGGTCACCATCATTGCTTTAGTCGCAGTCGGCTTATTGTGGGCGGGGGATAGTGGCACGGTTCATAACGTCATCTTTACCATTTTACTGATCGCCGCTAGTTTAATTGATAACTTCTTAAAGCCATTGATACTGGGTCGTGGTTTAGATGTCCCCATGCCGATTGTTCTAATTGGTGCAGTTGGCGGCATGATGTCTGGTGGTATTCTGGGCATGTTCATCGGTGCGGCATTCTTAGCGGCTGGCTATCAAGTGTTTATGAAGTGGGTAGACACGGAGACTCAAGACGTTGCCGAAGTCATTGAAAATGCGGGCGTTGGAGAAGAAAACAAAGAAGCAAAAGACTGACCGACTATACAAGTAACAAGACGGTCTATTTTGAGGCCGTCTTGTTATGAGAACCTTGAATTTAGTTGTTTTCTACAGCGCTCAGGTATTTAGCCATAAGGCGAATCTCTTCATCCGTGTAGTGTTCCATTGCTACCTCCATGGTCATGAACAAGCCGTTTTTACGTTTTTTCATCTTGTAATCTTTCATTTGATTGAAGAGGTAAAGTTCGTTTTGTCCACCGATTTTCGGGTACATAGGCATCACTGGCTCATTTCCGGTTTCACCATGGCACGTGGCGCAACCACCTTTCCCAGGGGCGATATATAGCGCTTTGCCTTTTTCAGTCTCAGGGCTGGAAAAAGCAGAGAAGCTGATGGAGACAATAAGTAAGATAAGCATACGTTTCATGACTACAGCTCCTCTCTTAAGCAAGTTAGCCAGTCTTGAATCACTTCGGGGGAGTGCTTGATATACCCAGAATAACGAAACTTGGTTTCACCATTAATCACTACCAATGTGGCTGGTAACCCTTGAAAACCGAGCGCGTGAATTGCTCCCATATCTGCTTCAATGGTTTTCGGTAAGTGATGAATACCCAATTTAGAAAAACGCTGTTCGATGGCCGGAAGATTATCCCCAATGTGTACTGTTTCAACACTAAAGTGTTCGTTATTCGCTATGCTGTCGAGCGCAGGCAACTCCTTTAAACAAGGAGGGCACCAAACCGCCCATAGATTGACCAAGCTTACTGGGCTTTTTAACTCGGTAAGCTGATAAGCTGCGTTTTCTAGTTTAAACCCCTCTGGGGTGGTGCATTCTTTTGCTGTTATCGAGAAGCTCAAGCATAACGTTACGCTAACCAGTGCAAATGAGGTCCATTTATTCATTGATATACCTCTTCAAACTTTGACCGATCTTTGCGCCACCTTCACCATAACCAAATACATCGATAAGCTCTCTGTCTGGTCCGTAAAGGTAGATGTAGGCAGAGTGGTAAACTTCATATTGTTTTGGGAGAGGGGGATAAATCGGTTTGCCTTCAAGAGAATAGCCATAGGTTGCTTTCATACTCTTTGCTATTGCTTTGATCTGCTCTTGAGTTCCGGTTAATCCAACCATTTTGGGATCAAAGTACTTTACATACATGTCCAAGTTTTCAACAGTATCGCGGTTAGGGTCAACAGAGATAAAGATTGGCGTAACCTTATCGGCCTCCTCTTTTAACGAATTCACCGCGGTCGCTAAATCGATAACAGTGGTGGGGCAAATGTCTGGGCAACTGGTGTAACCTATACCCATTAATAAGAATTTCCCTTGCCAGTTTCTCTCGGTCACAGTACCTAAGGTATTCTCTTTCAGTTCAAACTTTAAAGGTTTAGCCGCGGCGCTAAAACTCAGCAAGCATGCCGCTAGAAAAGCGTAGATAGTGTAGGAAGTTTGTCGTCTCATCGTACGTTCCTTTAGTGGCATACAGTATTTGTAATGCCCATTGCTAGCAGGTGGGGCTTGGCGAGCTTGGTGTCGATCGCTTTCAACACCTTGTTGGTGCGGATGTCGTACACGAACAGTTTTGAAGAGCCTTCTTGCGTTGCAAACAGCGTCTTTGAGTCTGAAACCACAACCACTTCTCGTAAGTCACTTTTTAACGAGACTGATTGAACTGGTGTGTTGGTCGAAAGCTCAAAAATGTCCAGAGCTCCCTTTGATTCAATGATGCCCATTGTCTCTATCCAACCAGTACGAATAGACTTTGGAGCCCCGGTAAGCTTGAGTTCTTTGACAACTTCACCTCCCCAAGATTCGATAACTTGCGCTTGGCCACTTTCACTGGCAAGAACGATATATTCAGAATCTGAACTTACGTAAGGACGCCAAGGTTGTGAGTCGAAATGGAAGGTGTTGAATTCCATTTCCATAGAGAGATCCCAAACAACAACGGAATTATCTTTATATTGGGAAGTAAGCGCTAAGCGCGCGTCTGGTGACAAAGTCAGTTCAGAAACGTCACCTTCACCGACATTGATATAGCTTCTCTGACCATCGTGATTACGATAAATAAGCGTTTTTCCTGACTTGCTTTCTGAAACATACAAGTTGTAGCCACCGTTATCAAAGTTCATGCTAAACGGCGATTTGATGTCGGTAATCGTGGCGACATATTCACGTTTTAGCGGTTTAATAATGTCTATGCAGTCCTTCATTGCCACTGCCAGTTGGGCTTCATCAGCATGAAAGGTAATCTCTGTTGGAACACCTTCCATCTCCATCTGCCAATGTGTCTTTTTAACTAAGTCGTAGACGAAGACGGTTGGTGTTTTTCCGTCGATGTAAACGAGAACGTCTTGTACGTCTGACACTTCAAGATGAATCGGTTTTGCCTTGAGTTCGATCTGGTCTGTGTAGGAAAACGTAAAGGTGTCAATCACGGCGACGTTTTTAGATTCATCGTCAGAAATGAATGCCCAACGAGCACCATCGTCATATCGACCTTCGATATCGGCGTACGCAGAAAAGGTAAGCAAAGAGGTAAGTAGGGAAATTAAAATCTTGTTCATAGTAACCTCGAACAATAGAAAGCATCATCGCAATCGAGCCATAAATGATTTTTGGGGCGACGTTGTTGGTGTGGAAGTAAAGAAGCCCTCAAGAGGGCTTCTTTAAATAACTAAGGGTTGCGAACACAGCGAGTGTAGAACTCGGAGTCTTTCGACATACCGAAACCCTGTCCCGTTAGGTAACCATGCGCCCAACCTTCGTTGTCACCTGTGAATCTCAAATCCAATTGCTCAGGCGTTTGGTTTTTCTTACGAGCCGATAACGGTCTTACGTGAAGCGTAGGGCCGGCAACATCAGAGGTGCTGGTCCAGAAGAATGACTTCACTGGTGTATTCGGGAAAAACTCTTCATCAATAGCTGGAGAAACTTTGTTGTAGTTAACAATTGAGTTCATCTCCTTGATATCTGGAGTGCGCCAGTCATCATAGCCAGCATATTCTAAGTCTTGGCAGTACTTGAGGGAGTCATCGAACTTGCGTTTCACATAATCAATGTTTTGCTGCCACATTCGATTGGTCACTTTTTCTGTGACAGTACCGTCACCGTTATCCACGTACTGCATGTTGTGGTATGCTGCGTCGTTATCCGCGCGAACACAGCGAACCAGCTTGGTTGAAGCAGTATGTTGACCCATGATATGAGCATCAGGGAAACCGACGTGCCAAACGTGATCGTGACGATCAGAAACAGGGAACGTCCAAATACCAGAGTTTTGACGAGGCATGTTCAAGAACACATCGGTATTAATAGCCGGACGGAACTCACCCATGTCAGCGATGGAGAATAGTTCTTTCATTAACGGGAAACGCCAATCTGTGTAACCATCGATTTCTAGGTTTGCGCAGTATTCTTTACCTTCCACCGCCGTCATCCAGATTCGGGAGGAGTCTCGTTCCCACATCAGCTGAGTATTGTTGTCGAGAACGACTTTCCCTGATTCAGAGATAGTGTAGCTAGGCTCATTACCTTGATAGTCAGAATCTTCGCCAAAGGTGTCAGTAAAGTTCTGAATTTGACCTGTTTCTGGTAACTTGAAACCTTTAGGTGCAGGCATTCCGATGCCAGTAATAAACTCTTCCTTTTCAATCGGCTTGACGCGTTGACCAGAAACATAAGCCGCTACATCACGGTAGTCTTGGTCTGACAACATCTTAGCGTAAGGCATCATGATTCCTGCTAATGCACCGTTTGTACGTTTGCCGTCGCGGTAGGCAATCATCTGTTCATAGATGTACGTTGGCATTTGGCCTTTCAATGGCGGGAAGTTTTTCTGAGTTGATGCGCCTTGTTCTCCATGACAGGCTTTACAGGTTCTGTCGTAAGTTTCTTTTCCGCGTTTAAACTCTTCACTTTCCAGTACATCCGGCATTGGGTTGTACTTCATTTTTTGTGCACCAAGCAGGATCGCAGTCGATGCCATATCACGAGGCGGGTTAGCGTAAACGATCTCTTTCATTTGAGAAGAGATACCTGCGTGGCGCTCATTATCCATAGAGAACCATTGGTCTAAGAACCATTGCGGATCAAAGCCTTCAAGCTTAGGGCTCAGCGTTTCAGGCACTTCCTCTTTTGCTGGTCGGTGGCAACCGAGGTAACAACCAAACACAATACGTTTTGCTGCTTTTAGGTCCTTAGGTGATTTCTTTAAATCTTCAAAAGTTCGATTAATGGTGTAATCACCGTATCCATTATCGATGTCTTCTGCTGCAAAAGTGCTACCAGCCAATGCTAAGCTGATGGCAAGTGTCAATGCGGTTGAATGTTTCATTTATAAGCCCTCAGTTGCCGCCAAATTACGAATTCGTTCTTCATCACGTAAACGCATCTCACGCTTTAAGTTAGGGTGGGCGATATCGTAGTGGCAGCTCGAACACTTCCAAGATGGATCGTTAGCTTTGTTGTTAAATGCAAGGTTATGAGAAAAGTCCGATGCAGGTGAGTTTTCGTCCGCACCTTGAGCGCGCTCTTCCAAGCCTCGGTGGCAATTGATACAGCCTGAGTCATAAACATACTCACCACGTTTAGGGTGGAGTTCATCATAATCAAGCGATTCCATACCCAGCACAAATTCTCCCCATAGATGGCGAGTTCCGGATGTTCCTTTTACCCAAAGCTCTTCGACAATATTCGATTTCGGCAGGTGACAATCGATACAATCTGCGACAAAACCATGTTGGTTATTACCGCCATGTATCGATTGAGAAAACGTTTCAGCCATTGGTTTCATCGTATGGCATGACGCACAAAATTCATTGGTACTGAATACATGCAAAACTTCGGTCGCAGGGAGTGCTGAGATCAAACCAATACCGATGCCGACTGCGACAATGGCGAGTTTAACCGAGCGTTTCACTTGTTTAATTTGCTCAATAATTTTCATCATCTCACCTACATTTTATGCTTCGGGGGAAAGTCAGAAGATTTAAGAACGTTCGCTTCACATTGTTGGTCTGAAAGGTAGGTCAGCCATAAGTTGACCGTGTACTTTTCACCGGCGAGTGGGCGCTTCTTAAGGTCCATCAACATAAAGTGCGTTCCACCGCGTTCTAGTTTGGTCACCGTGTTCTTCTTGAGGAACAGTTTCGGAAAACGCTGCATCTTCATAACACCATCTTTCATAATGGTGTTGTGCATTTGAACCTCATTGGTAAGCTCCGGTATTTCCGCTCCTAGAATCGCTTCCGGAGAAGGAAGTCTCAGTGCTTTTACTTCTTCGTCTTCAGTAAAGGTCGCATTAAAAAACAGCCCGGTTTTGTTGACGCCTGGAGCGGGTTCAACGATGACACAGTCGGTAATAGAGACACCTGCATAGGCTTGAGCTGCGCAGAGTAAGCTCAACGTTGTGAATAGCTTTTTCATCTGTTAGATCCTTAGCACAAGGCGTTAAAACTTGAAGTGGAGGCCGATGTTAATGTTGTCATTTCGGTTTTCACCGTTGTTGTTCGCTGGGTCATTGGTTGCTGAATCTTCAGCGTACTCAGCGACTTCAACATAGGTAGAGAACTGTTGGCTAAAGGCATAGTTGAGACTTGCTAGGTAAAGCGTTTGGCTATCTTTATCGGAATCGTCGAAAGCTTTGTGTTGAGCCCCCAGTTTAAAGGTCAGCTTATCTAGAGAGTATTTGCCTGAGATACCATATACCGCGCTGTCGCCTTGGGGATCGTCGTAATTCAGCTCAATGAGGCCACCAAGGTAGAAGTTATCCCAAGTGTAAGAAGACGACAGAGCGTAACGAACGTAGTCATCGTCTTGATGCCCTGGCATTTGTTTCTCGTCGACTTGGGCACGATTCAGTACCAGATCAAAGTTATCGGTCACATACAGTAAGCGCAGGCCAAGAATATCAATGTCTTCTCCATTGCTATTGTCAGGGTTTATGACCGCGAGTTTTGCGTATACACCGTTCCATTTGGGTGTCATATAGGCAAGTTGATTGTCGCCAGACTTTGCTTGACGAAATAAAGCCACATTACTTGAACGATGCATATTGTTGCTTTCAAAAATGTCGACGCGAGAGTAGAGATCTTTATAGGTGCCAGTGGTACCGTTGCCGAAGTAGATGCCGCCGAAATCTTTGGTTATTAGAATTAAGTTTGCTTCGCTAACGCGGGTATCGAAGTCTTGCTCCTCTGTAACCTTTTGAGTTAAATCTTCAGAATACTCAGCTTCTAGGTTATAGATAACACGCAATAGACCAGCATCATGTTTGCCTTTGATGCCTGCATTAGCGCGATGAATTTCTGACTGATAATCTTGTCCCGCTTCCCAACGTACTTGCCCTAAAATGTCGCCATAAAAGTTGGGTGCTTCAAAGGTTGTTGCCGCGACAGGCGTTGTACACAAAGCGAGTGTGGAAAATAGTAAAGGATGTTTTAACTGCATGAATAGACCTACTCTAAGGTGGTAGTTATGAAAAGTTGTGTCGAATTATATAGAGTTGTTCTTTTGGCAATACGCGAGTAGGAAATAGCAGTAATTCAGAAACTGAATAGCAGAGGTGAGATCAAATAAAGGGGTGATATTTTTTTACTTACAGTGATGAAGGGAGAAAATTTACATAATAGTCAGTAATATCTTAGAGACACGATTAGGAGCTAAACATGGATATCGAAGCCGTTAAAATGTTCTCTGTTTTGGCGAAAAAACTAAACTACACCGAAACTGCAAAAGCACTCGATGTAAGCCAACCGACATTAAGCAGAAAAATTAAAGCATTGGAAGAGAGCCTAAATGTTACTTTGGTTCATAGGAGAGGGAGCAGTATTAGTCTTACGCCACAAGGCGAAACGTTTTTGGAGTCGGCTGGCCAAATTCTAGATCTTATCGACCACACTGTAGAAAAGCTTCATGTTGAGCGTAAAGGTATTAGTGGCCTACTGCGTATAGGTTGTTTACACCCGATGGCGAGGTTTTTAACAAAGAGCTTCTTACCGGATTTCCATGAAAAGTATCCGAATATCCACATTCACTTTCATACATTGACGCCAAATACTTTGAGCTTATTTGAAGATGTAGATTTGATGATTGCCCCGTTTTTACCGAACGATGAGTCAGTCGTCTGCAGAAAAGCGTCTCGATTTACACGATGCTGCTACGCTTCCCCAAAATACGTTCAAAAACGTGGCGAACCTAAATATGTTCATGATTTAGAGCTGCACCAATGTATTACTCACACCAACACACCGAGCCAAGAAAGATATTGGAATCTGACGAATGAGAACGGAGACAAGCGTCAGATTGAAGTGACTGGTGACATGACGACAAACTCAATAGACATCGCGATTAATTTGGCTCAAGAGGGGTTTGGTATTGGTTTAATTCCTGATAACCAGGTACGTGAACAAGTGCGTTGCGGCGAGCTGATAAAGCTATTCAATGGTGAATGGTTTGAGGAGGGTACACTCTATATTTTGTATAAACAGAGCATACATACGCCGAAACGCTTTAAGGTGTTTATTGAAGAGTTTGAAGCATTTCATGAACAATGGGGATTACAAAACTGATTTCTCGGGATTTTCAGTCCAAGTGTCGAGAATATAATCAATCCTTGGAACCAATCGCACAAACCTGAGCCTTGAAAAATAACTGACAATTTATAAACGATAGTATTGATCCTTACTGCCAGTATAGGATTAAACATTCGTAATTTTAATGTGTTACAACGCATAAATCCGCAACGAGCCTGGCCAATTTAATAAGGAAGATGGCTGGTATGCTTAAATTGAGAGATGCAAATGTACTGCTGATTAAAGAGTTCGCAAATAAAAATATCAGTATATCGAGTCTCTTACTCTCCCTAGGAATTCGTCAGCATAAAATAGTGCACTTGAACTCACCGACAGAAGCGCTTAATCGGAGTTTCCACCAGCAGTTTGATATCTTGATATGTGATCAGAGCTTTCGAAACGGCCAGGTAAAATCTCAGGACTTAATTTTTGAGCTAAAGAAGGCTAACGCCGTAGATGAGCGTTCTACTATTGTCATGGATTGTAAAAGAGGGTTTGTCCGCGATAGATCTTATTATTTGGCTGATGTCCACATTACTCCAGACGATAACCAACAAGATATCAGCGACCTCATCCGTAAGGTGTTCAAGAAAAAAAATAAAGTCTGGCCTTTATTACAAACCGAAAACCTAGATAGCCACAATGATATTGAAAAGCGCTATCAGTTTTTTGAACGTCACTATATCGACTATCAGCATGACTTGCGGCTCAATCGAGCAAATCATCATCTACTAAATCGAGAGCTCAAGCAGGCGTCTGAGCTCTATGGCGTTCTAATCAAAGAGGGTGGTAAACGCGACTCTTCTGTTGAAATTAGTTTATTTCTCAATACATTGGCTTTAAATGGCCAAACGGAAGAAGCGCTCGAACTGTACGAAAAGTTTGACTCAACTCGATTTCAACTAGGCCAACCTTTTGAGGAAATCGGTAGCCTATTGTTGCTAAAAAGTGGCCATGTCAAACAAGCTTATCAGCTGGCTGCTCGATCTGGTCTCCAGTGGGGACTAAGTCGAGTACAGCATCAAATACTGGCATTGTTCGCCATTGGTTTAGGAAAATATGAAGATGCGCTTGTCCACTTTTCTTCAGACCTAAATGCAGCAAAACAAATCAATCAAAATGTTGTTCATAGCACCCTGAATTATTTGTTTGCGTTACTTATGGTGTGGATGAGAAGTGAAGAAGGGCGAATATTATATGAAAAGAAGTTTGCTCAGGTTCTTAATGAAGTATCCCGTTTAAAAATGAATGAGAGTGAAACTCAGCATTTCACTCTCATTCAACTTCATGCTGATTTTCTTAAGGGGGAACGCCAAAATGCTGAAGCGTCGCTAGATGCTTTTGTACGTAAGTTGGACAAAGCCAACGATATGGGAAAAATTCACGCGTTGTTCCTGTCCACAGGCTTATCTGACCGAGAAAATCTAGCGCAAATCCTTAACCACATTAAACACAATGACAGCGTATTCATGTTTGATCCTCTGCCTTCATTATGTGCAGCATTAGTTAAACACATCGACTTTCAAGAGTTTGCTAAAGAAATGAAGCGTTTCCATAGAACAGAACTCTCAGAATCATGAGTAGATTTAAAAATAGAAATCGCTTGTTTTCTAAGCAAGTAGGCGAGTTGGTTTTTGCCGTGACGATCAAATTTGTTAATTAATAAATTCGATCGTATCGATCAATCTGTTCGATCGATAGAAGTTAACGATTGTTAGATAAAAAATATTTGCCGTAACGATACCTTTTGATCATCGACTCATATTCATTTAGGCGTATAATTCGCATTCCTTTGCCTATCGAATGCAAGTGCTTTATTTGGAAAGGCAATAATATATACCTAAGTCATTTTCGCTGAACTAAGCGTCTAGAAATTACTTGGGTATCAAGCTAAACGGATTTTAAGACATAAATTAAGGATATGGAGAACCAGCTGAATTAGGATAGTTGAAATGAGTAGAACCTTTAAAGTGGTATTGATGTTCTTGTTAATAATATTAACCGAACTGCTTGCTACAAAACTCAGCGCTATCAACAACCAAAATGAAACCGAAAAAGTGATTAACGCTATCAACAAAGAGATGAAAGTTATTTTTAATGATGCGTTGATTACCGCTGAGGTTGTGAGAGAAATGGTTATCCTTTCAGATGAAGATTCAATTTCTCAAGAAGCATTTAGTAAACTAAGCCGAACACTGCTCCTTACTTATCGAAATGTTGATGCGTTGCTTTACTTACCAAAAGGTATTGTCGCATTGGTATATCCTTATGAGTCACAAAAACTGGCCATTGGTCATAACGTTTTAAAAGACCAAAATAGAAAGGTTGGCGCTACTCAATCGATTGATTGTAAGAAAAATACAATTATTGGGCCGGTAAAACTTGTCCAAAATGGCAAACAAGCATTTATTCTACGTAAGGGAATTTCAAATGAAGCGGGGTTTATTGGATTCTCTTCATCTGTTATCTACTTAGAATCCATATTAGCTTCACTAGAAGAGATACTGAGCGCCAACCACATCAAGAACTACTCAGTAGTCGGATACGATCCTGATAGCTCAAATTATTACGATAAAGTGATCAGTTCAAAAGGACAGAACGATGGTAACGCTTATACGGGAATAGTGAATATCTTCAATACTAATTGGCAGCTCTCCATAACATCCAACGATACTGGTATCACGCCAAGGTTAGTTATCTTTTTGACATTGTTTTCGGTACTGCTTGTCATCACGACATCTGTTAAATACTTTAATAAGTATCGCCATTCAGAAAAGCAACGTAGTGATTTACAAAATGAAGCCCAAACAGATTACCTGACGGGGTTGCTTAACCGACGAGGACTTGAAAGTAAGTTCGAAGCATTAAAAGCAGAAAACCCTACTGGTGCAATTGCTGTTCTTGATATCGATTTCTTTAAGCGTATTAACGATTCCCATGGTCATGAGGTCGGAGATCAGGTACTGGTGCATTTTTCCAAATTATGTAGCGCTAACATAAGCTCTGATTATTCTTTGGCACGCACGGGAGGCGAGGAGTTTATACTTCTAATGCCACATGTTAACGAGGAGCAAGCAATACTGTGCTGTGAGAGAATTCGACAAGAAGTCGCGCAAACATCTGTAGTTATCCATGAGTTGAATATTGATATTACCGTGAGCATTGGTATTGCATGCTTTAGTGGTTTTGATACGATGAAAAATGCACTCGCTGATGCAGACCGCGCACTATATCAAGCAAAGAACCTAGGACGAGATCGAGTGCATTGTTTCCTAACTATCATATAAGTCTGAATCCATGCAGCGAAACAACTCTCACAGATATTAAGTTACAACCTTGTAAAAATAGAACCATTTAGGTTTAAATCGAGGTGAGAAACTATAGCGGATTGAAGGAGCAAGGTGATGCTATGGATTGTAACAAAGTACCTAACCACTGCCGCTATTGTGGTTCTGATTTCTGAAGTAGCAAAACGTAGTGATAGGTTAGGTGCTTTGGTTGCTGCCTTACCAACGGTGACTATTTTGGCTCTGGTATGGATGTATATTGAAGGCCAGGGGACAGAGAAACTGTCCAACCACGCGTTCTATACCTTTTGGTTTGTTGTACCAACTTTGCCAATGTTCCTGCTTTTCCCTTACCTACTCAGTAAGTACTCATTTTGGAGCACCTTGCTTATTAGCTGTGTCGTATCCGTGGTTTGTTTTGCGATTACTAACATGGTCGCTAAACAGTTTGGAATAAACCTTCTTTAAACGGTTATGGCTTTTGGCTTTGCAGCCACTTGCGAGGTGACATTCCCGAGACACTTTGAAAAGCGCGGGAGAAGCCAGAATAGCTGCTGTAACCGACTTCATCGGAAACCCAGTTGAGTGGCTTATTTTGCAGAAGCAAAGACTGAGCTACAGATATGCGCCATTTTTGAACGTAATCTCCAGGCGTCTCCCCAACCACTTGTTTAAAGGTCTCAATAAACTGTGTGCGCGACATTGCCGCGTTAGACGCCATCTCGCTTAGACTCAAATGGCGGACAGGTAGCTGATGAATGATAGTCATTACAGCTGCAAGTCGTGGATGGGCAAGAGCCGCAAATAGCCCGTGCTCTATTTGATGCTCCTCAATCAAATAGCGAAAGATTAACGCCATTAAGGCATCGCTCAATTTGTCCAGTAAATATTCTTGACCAACTGAGCTTTCACTCGCTTCTCGAGATAGCATCTCTAATACTGGTGTTAGATTAGGAGCTGCATGGAAAGGTATTACTATCGCGTCCGGCAAAGCGGATAACAATGGGTTTATCTGGCTACCTATATAATCCACATTGGCACAAACTAACTCGGTTTCTTCCGTACCTTCTATCCTGTGAGGAGTAGTATTTGGCAAATAAACAACGCAAGGTTGTGTAAGTCGCTTTGCATGTTCTCCTGCACACGTTAGGGTTAACTCTCCAGCGTTTAATACATGTAGATGACCTCGGTTCTGTTGTTCCGGTTTGAATGACGAGACACCGCATAAATGCCCAGAATAGAACACGCCTGTACGTATTGAGAAGTGCTCCATCAACTGTGATAACAAGTCCATTTTGGCTCCGAACGATTTGCGTACTTTTTTGGCCTTTAGTCCCTCTATAGACCGGATTAGTTAGCTAACTTATTCACACAAGGTAAACAAACATAGAAAGGAGCTTACTATGTCACGCATTAAATCAACGGGTCGAAAACTCTCTTTAATGGCCGCTTTAATCGGAAGCAGTTTTTCACTGATGGCCGCAGATGTGGGCATGAGCGTTGATGCTAATGATCTTGCAATCAAGGGATATGACCCAGTTGCGTACTTTACAGATAATGGCGCAGTGAAAGGTAAAGCTGAGTATTCAGCCACGTATAACAACGCAATCTATCACTTTGCCAACGCTGCAAACCGTGAACAGTTTAAATCAGACCCACAAGCCTATGCACCGCAATATGGTGGTTACTGTGCATTTGGCGTTGCAATGGGGAAGAAGTTTGAAACCGATCCAGAGGCATGGAAGATAGAAGGTGGCAAACTATACTTAAACTTGGATAAATCGGTACAGAAGCGCTGGCTAGAAGATACGCAGGCTTTATTCAAGACGCCAACAACAACTGGACAACGATCAAAGTTGTCGATGCAGATAAGCTGTAACTGACGTCGTTTTTACTCTTCTTCATGTACTCAAGGCGAACCAATTGGTTCGCCTTTGTGCGATGGGTCGAAGGAACTGAACGTTTATAAGTTGATATTTACCTAAGTTAGAAGCGATACATTTGTCACGAAAATTGATTTATTCCCAATCAAATTAGTTAGGTAGGTTTTTTATAAATGCAGATAGGATTACTGTTGTCGAATAATAATTTACATCAATAACAATCAGTTGGAACCTATCAGATATGAAAAACGATCTTCTTAAAAAACTTCAAGTGCTTGTCGTGATCGCATTGGCCTCTTTGACAGTAGGATGTTCATCTATGGATGCACATGCCAGAGGAGGTTACGGTAAACCATTTTCCGGTACAGCACTGTCCGTTGCTCGCCAACCATGCTTCTTGGATGGTTCAGCGGTGTCTTACGCTTTATATCCTATTTCATTTGTGGATATGCCATTGTCTTTGGTTACTGATGTTGTATTCCTACCTGCTGATTTAGTCATGTTATTTACCCCGACGACGAGCTACGGCAGTGTTTTGTCACAAGGTTGCCCGAGTGGAAGCATGATCTAAACGCTCTTTGATTTTAACTTCATACTCATCATAAACCTTTATCAATGCTTGAAATCACTTCTTGACCTTAAGTTAGCTTGAGGTCTTATTCTCGCAGCCTTGAACAGTCAAAACCAAAAATTGTTAAGCAACTATTCGGAAAAGGATATTTCTATGAATCTAAATCAAGTGTTGTTAACCGTTAAAGACATCAAGCTATCAATCGAGTTTTATCAAAAACTTGGGTTCAATTTGATCGTTGAAACAGAGAATTATGCGCGCTTTGAGTGCCTTGAAGGAGACGCCACTTTTTCACTGTATCTCGGTGCTCCAGAATCCAAAAACAACAGCGTCATCTATTTTGAACACGAAGAGCTTGATGCGTTAGTCGCAAGTTTAAAAAAGAAAGGCATCGAGTTTGTGCAAGATCCTACCGATAAAGATTACCTTTGGAGAGAAGCCATGCTTAACGATCCCTCAGGCAATGAAATTAAATTATATTGGGCGGGCGAAAACCGAAAGAGCCCACCTTGGCGATTAGATCAGTAATAGACTCATAGCCAGTCAGCGACTATTTCGTTCGTGAGGAACGTTTGTGTGCAGTTTATTGGCGATGATAGTCTTATCTGACCGGAAGAAGAGGAGTAGACGGTAGTCTAGTTAATGGATTGGCCGTGTTTATGGGATAGAACACCAGCCTCTTAACTTCCCAGAGAATAAAAGGAATTACCTATGTAAACTATTCGACAAGTTTGTATCGCAGATATAGACGCCGTAAAGCGATTACAGTTTCAGCTTAATTCATATCACCAAGAAAACCTCCCAAATGATTTTTTAGCTCCAGAAGAGATTGAGTTAAAAATTGATTTGCACAAAGTCATCAAGAGCGATCGTACGATATGCCTAGCTGCTGAAAATGAAGGGCGACTGGTTGGTTTTGTATATGGGGAGTTGTGGGAAAGGAAGTCATGGACGCTGAAGCAACGGAAAATAGCGAGCATCGAGCAGATTGTTGTTGATTCTGGCTCAAGAGGACAAGGCGTTGGGTTGAAGTTAATTGAAGAGTTTGAGCGCCGTGCGATTGCACAAGGTAGTGAAGAACTGTGGTTAGAAGTGTACTCGTTTAATGAATCTGCGCTGAGCTTATACAGTAAGGCGGGGATAGAGCCAAAGATCCAACTCGGTCAAAAATCGTTAGTGTAGAAATAGTGATATCAAAGTAAGCTCTTCAAAAAATAATGGCTAATGAGCACCGTTTCTATTGTGCATTTTGTTTAAGGTGTTGATGAAGTTCAACAAGTAGTTATACCAGAAGGATAGAAATCAATTGAATATTCCTGTGTTGTATATTTTTTCCGGTCTGCCAGCTTCAGGGAAGTCCACTCTCGCCAAGCTACTAGCACGCAAAATTGGAGCTATGTACCTACGTGTTGATACTGTAGAGCAAGGACTAAGGGATCTGTGCAACGTTAAAGTTGAAGGTGAAGGCTACCGATTAAGTTACCGAGTCATTCGCGACAATCTAGAGCTTGGCGTTAGCTGTATAGCGGACTCCTGTAATCCGATTGAGTTAACTCGCCAGGAGTGGCAGCAAGTAGCTGAGAGCGTTGATGCAAGATTTGTGAACATTGAAGTGTGTTGCTCAGATAGTGATGAGCATGAATATAGGGTCAATACCCGACCCTCGGAAGTGGCTAATTTAAGGCTGCCGGATTGGAATCAGGTAAGAAATCGCCACTATGAAGCATGGAAAGGTAACGTGATTCGCATCGATACATCTGGTCAACAGATTGAAACGTCTTTTTCAGAATTAGTAAATAAGTTGGGAATATGATAATTGGACCTCACCAGTGGTAATAGCTTCCTTTTCGAACTGAGAGTGAGGTCAGGTCTGATCATCTGAAAATCGATTGCTTCTTGTCTTTGAAGTAGAAAAACACGCTGATGATAAAAAACAAGAACGTGAAGTAATAGAAAAACGAAGAAAGCGAAGCGATGAAGTCTACGTGTTGTGCAATCTGTTCTTGCGTATAGTTTTGCGAGATCAACTTGTAGTAATACGCATAGAGAATACCAATTGAGCCGTAGCCTAGGTTAAACATCAAACCTTTAAAGCTCAGCACCGTCGCTCGGTTGTGAGATTCCGTTTTCTTGTTGAGATGGTAACTAATGAAAATGTTCATCGTCATAATGATGAAGATAAGAATCAATGCCGGAATGACACCATAAATGGACCATCCAAGACTAATCCAATAATACGTTGCCATACTAGCAAGGCCCATTATCGCAATGAATGTTATCGGCTCCATGCTTTCTGCTAAGCGACGACTCTGGCTGGCCAATAGAATCTGCAATACACTGATGCCTGCGCCAATAAAACCAAAGTAAATAATCGGAATATCAATCGCACGATAGTACTGACTGTTCATGGTTAAAAACATACGCGATGTATGTTCGAACAAACTGTAGTAGAGCAGAATGAACAATACGTAAGGCGTAGACAAGACCCATTTCGCCGTGTCGAGTGTCAGCTTCATACTTGCCATGGTAGAGGCCAACTTACTTTCACTGCTTGGCATGACTTTTTTGGCTTCTCTCATACCCAGCGCCGCGTAGATCGCAATCATTGCAACAAACAGGGTGGCATACACGGGGATTCTCATAATGTCTTGCGTGCTCTCAGGCTCTGCCAGCCCAAGGAAGTGATAAACGCTAGCCATAAAGTTTACGTCGTACATAGCCGCACCCACCAGAGTGACAACAATTCCAACGCTTGAAGAAAGACGAAGTTGAATTTGCAATACTCTTGGCCAAAGCTCTTCTTTGCCTTGTTCCTTCAATGTATCGTAAGCCAGTGCTTCGTCCGCGCCACTTGCTAGCGCCATCGCTAAGCCACTCAATACTCGGTTAATCAAAAATACAACGAAAACAAAAGTGGGATTCCCTGTCGGGACAAAGGCGATCATTGCGATTTCGATGAACATGACCAGCGATGACAACACCACTAGCCGTTTCCGACCGAGCGTATCGGCAAATGCACCTGATGGTACTTCGGCTAATACAATCGTGGCAGCCCAAACAACATTGAGCATGGCGAACTGAGACAGAGTCAACCCGTAATCCAGATAGAGCAGGGTGAATACAGGGTAATAGAAGCGCGCGAAATAGCTGCTTCGGAACATAAGGAAGCAGCGGACATTGCGGATTTTTAGTATTTCTTTTGACGTCATGAAACATTCAGCACTTTGAATAACATAATGTTATGTATAAACCTTTTTGTGATTAATAGGAAAGGTTTGTGCTTAAACGGTATCCGATAATGATGAATAGTCGCTATTCGCTTATTGGCGACTTAGTGCTTCACCAAGTGGTCGGAAATAAGCTTGTAGTGCATCATGGATAACGTGGCGATGCGCAATATCTGGGTAGAGGGTGATGGTGTCAGCCTTGGCAGTACCAGACACTAGATAAGCGTTTTCTATGCCAGAGCATGACTCTACAACGGCTTCAAAGGCTCTTGCCATCATCTCTGTTGGTTGAGAAAAATAACTTGAACCCATTGCCTTATCCGCTTTGACACTTCGAGTCACGTAGTCGTGCTTATCTTGACCATCCGCACTGAGCAAAGTCGCATCGAAAATCTTAAGCAAGCGCTCGTTTAATAGGTGAGGGAAGTGGTTAGCGTTACGTAGCCAGCAATCACTGGCAAAAATCGTTTTATGTTGAGGGCCAGAACGGTCACCAATATCAAAGGCCTTTTCGGCTATATAGTGATCGAACGCGTGCCAAAACTCATGAGCAAGTGCACCGGCTCCTGCATTTTTGGCTAATGCTAACTCGCGCTGATTTGGAGCATAGTGCGCTTGAACGCCTTTTCGTCCTCCGGTGCCAAAAGCAAGGTTCAAGTTACCTCTTAGCCCAATTGCTGAAGGCGGTAAGGCCAATATGTAGGCCAAGTCTGCCAAAGAATCGAATATTAAATTCGCAGCAAGATCCTTTTCTTCAGTGTTCACCCACTTACCAATACGAATACCACCGATGCCAAACGTCTCTTTGATATCGATGAACGACACTTGGTCGCCATGACGATAATCAGGGCCTTTACGCGTTTTGTATTTAAAACTGGTTAACTGCAAGACATGCCTCAGTGGTGGTACTAAAGGGGAACAAACTTATACTCAAAATATTGGATGAGAGATTATACTGCAATCACTGAAAGAATTAGAGTGTTACCTAAACACTACCATTTCTGTGTAAATATACCCGTATTAACAAGCATCAGCTACGTTAAAGCTATGTTCGAGCTTGAAAGTCCGATGGAGTGGCTGTTATCGGATCGCTCAGTTCTTCAAGTTCAAAAAAAATCGGAACTTATGGCTCGAAGAACGAAGCGATGAGTATTTTGGGTAGGCAGTTTGCTTTAAAGTTGGTTTTAGTCGCTAATCGATGCGGCTTGAAAGATAGGTAAAGTATGAAAATGATTAAGTTAGGTTTTATTGCAGCTGCCATGATGAATATCGGTGGCGTATTGGTATTCTCGCGACTTTTCACAAACTCCGTGATCAACGAGTTTGACCCTGTCGTGATGTCCAATTTTGGTTTGCTGATGATCGTCATATGGGGCTTGGCTTATCTTGGGGCTGCTGCGATTACATCCGGCATCAAGTGGTTAGCAGGTGCGTTCGCTATCGAGAAATTCGTTTATGTATTGGCTTGGTTGTTTTGGTTCAAAGATAACAGCCTTGGTGCCGTGTATGACAAAGACTTATTTGCGGGCATCTTTTACAGCATCTATGGATTGAATGACTTCGTATTCATGCTGTTCTTCGCGTGGGTATTTTATTCTCAAAGCAAAACATCGAAATAAGCTGCGCCAAAGAGCTTGCCTCAGATTTTTAGTGCTCTAACTTTACAACTTTGCAACAAGTTTATTTTATTATTCTGATCAATATATTAGAGTTAAAACACAACGGTGTACATGAGGTTTACGCCTTAAGTAGGCGTTATGCGACAGGAGTGTCGTTATAGAACATGTAAAAGGGACTATTACATGAGAAAAAACATACTGAGGTCTATTCTCGCGATCATTTGTATCGCTGTTATTTTGTATTTCATTACTCCGTCTTCGACCATATCTCAATATTTGATTAAAGCAGAGCGAAGCCTCGCACACCTTGAAGTGGAAAGAATAAAGGTGGGTGAATTAGAAATTGAGTACCTTCGTGGCGGTAGTGGAAAGCCGCTAGTTTTACTTCATGGCTTTGGCGCAGATAAAGATAACTGGAATCGAATAGCTCGCTATTTAATTGATGATTTTGATGTCATCGCGATTGACTTACCAGGCTTCGGAAATAGCACAAAGGACATAGAACTGAACTATGATGTTCAGTCGCAGATAGACAGGCTAAAGCTGGTAACAGAAGCTTTAGGGTTAACAAAGTTTCATCTCGCGGGTAATTCTATGGGTGGGTATATTGCAGGAAACTTTGCTGTCCAATACCCCGAGAGCGTCGAAAGTTTATGGCTCATCAGCCCCTTTGGAGTAGAAAGGGCACAAGCAAGTGAAATGTTTTTAGCAACAAAACAAGGCCAAAATCCAGTGGTTCTCGCTCGTACAGAAAACGAGTTCTTGGCGCTCTTCAGCTTTTTGTTTGTTGAGCCTCCCTTTGTTCCGTCACCAATTGTCAGTCATTTGGCCAACAAAGCCAAAGAGCATGCAGATATAAACACAAAGATATTTGAACAAATTCATCGGATGAAAGGTGGGGAGCCACACCCTGACTTACCCTTAGATAGCACATTAGAAAACTACACAGGTCGAGTGCTAATCTCTTGGGGGGGGACAAAGATAGGGTTTTGCATGCATCGGGTGCCATGGTTTTAAAGTCAGTCGCTCCTCATGCTAAATCAGTGGTTATGCCAAACGTGGGGCATTTGCCAATGGTTGAAGCTCCGTCAAAGACCGCTGATTCCTTTTTGCTCTTTGTTAAGTAGTGTTTGAGAGCACGAAGCCGCACTCACGAAAGCTTTTGAGCTCGTTAATTGCGTTATTGCCGCTCATGCTAACCAATTAGAATTCGATGGTTTCAAGTCTCCTTAATGCTGCGCTGATTGTCGCGGTCGCTAGGAACCTTGTATGGAAGTTGTTCCAGTCGTTTTAGAAAAGTAAATCCTCTAGTGGAACTAGTTTGACCGACGACACGTTTACATCCCCCGAAAATAACAGTGGCAATTGAAATCACAGCCCTTAGAATGCGCAGACTAAAAGTTTATAACTGATGTAGAGTGATTTTATGCTTCGTGATTACACATTCGATTGTCTTGTAACCATGCCTCGCCATGAACTGGAAGAGTTCAGTGCTCGCATGATCAGTAAAATGGTGCCAGAAGATGTGATGAACGAACTGTTTACCTTTGATCAAGAAGAAGTAGACAGTGAAGACCGCATGTTGTCAGCGCGCCTCGATGCGATGTTACGCATGACAGCAATCGCATTGAGCGAGATTCAGCAAGCTTTCGATGATTCAGATAACGCGAAACAAAACAGCGAACGTATGACGCGTCTTGTGCTTTGGCATTTCTACGCAATCTCATTTCGTTTGGAAGAAGCTATTACGCTTGAAACGCATTGTGAGCAAGTAGAAAAGCTACTTCAAAACACACCGACAGACGTATTTGCATGGGTTAAGACGCTAACAGAACTGCTACACACATACGCTGAGATTAACGCAAAAGAAGAATCTCAAGACTAAGTTTTAACTTCAGCGATCTATCGAGCAAGGCGAGCCATTGGGTTCGCCTTGTTTCATTTAAGGGGTGAGAACACTTTTGCACTTCTAGATTTAGCACAGCGTAGTTCACCAACTAGCGGGCTCGGCCATTCCTACTTACACTACAATAGAAGTACGTGTCTTCAACCAATTGAATGTGTCACTTCTAACAAACGAATGCCTTCGCGAGGGTAACTAATGGATCCATTAACGCAGGGACTACTGGGCGCTTCTTTGCCACAGGCGATAAGCAAAAAACAGCACTTGGTTGTTGCTGGAGTGCTCGGCATGCTGGCGGGTATGGCACCAGACTTAGACGTACTCATCCGCTCATCAAGCGATCCACTGCTGTTTTTGGAATACCACCGTCAGTTTACGCATTCTCTCTTATTTATTCCCATTGGTAGCTTCATTTGTGCCTTGCTTCTACATCAGATGATTGCAAAGAAGCGCGGGTTGTTATTTAAACAAACCTGGTTTTATTGTGTGCTAGGCTACGGTACTCATGCTTTGTTGGATGCTTGTACCACTTATGGCACCCAGCTGTTATGGCCATTATCTGAAGAGCGGTATGCGTGGAATACCATCTCCGTTATTGATCCTCTATTCACACTGCCTATCTTGAGCCTTCTATTTTTTACTGTATTGAAGCGAAACCCTTGGTATGCGCGCGCCGCATTTATATGGGTTTTAGCATACCTCGCGTTGGGGACGTACCAACGAAACAAAGCTGAAGCCATAGGGTGGGAGTTAGCGCAAGCTCGTCAACACTCTCCGATACGGCTGGAGGCAAAACCAACGTTCGCAAACATCCTAGTTTGGAAAGTGATTTATGAAACGGAGCAGGCTTATAATGTAGATGCGGTAAGGGTGGGTGGATATTCGAAAACCTACCAAGGCCAATCTATTGCAAAGTTGGACTTGAGCAAAGATTTCCCATGGCTCGACATGAAATCGCAACAGGCGAAGGACATTGAACGCTTTCGTTGGTTTTCAAACGGTTATATCGCCCAAGACCCCTACGATGAACTAAGGATCATCGATATCCGTTACTCAATCGTTCCAAATCAAATTAAGGCGTTATGGGGGATAACCCTATCCCCAACAGCAGAAGAAGAAACCCATGCTGATTACACCGCGCATCGCGACAGCAGTCCGGAATCAAGGCAAGTGTTTTTCAATATGCTAAAGGGCATTGATTGTACTACCTGTTAAAGGCGGGACAAGCAGTCGCTTTGAGGCATGTTTGTATCTCGGAAGTCGTTGGTTCACACTACTTGATTGGAAAAGAAGACTTGATTGGAGAAAATAAAGATACTAATCGTTGATGGAGTTGAACATGCAGAGTAAACCAGTCCCCATCCTCTATTCCTTACACAATTGCCCGTATGCTATTAGGGCTCGCTTTGCTTTGTTGAAAGCACATCAGAGAGTATTTCTTCGGTCAATAAAACTTGATAACAAACCGCCTGAGGTGTTGGATATGTCGCCAAAGGGGAGCGTTCCCGTGCTAGTTATACCAAAAGTGCAATGCGAGAATAGGGAGGCTCCAGAAGCTCCGCTTGTTCTTGATGAGAGCTTAGAGATTATGACTTGGGCGCTATCTGAGTATGATCCTGACAATTTACTACAAAGCGGCAATCCCAACGCACTGCCAGAAATTATCACAGTAATACAAGAGTTTGAGCGCTACTTCGTGCCAGCGCTCAATGCCTTTGGGTGTGCCAAACGTTATCATGAAGCCGATATAAAAGAACGGCGTAAAGTATGTGAAATTCAACTGGCGAAACTTGAAGAGCGCTTAACAGAACACCCATTTTTGTTCGCGGAACAAGAGAGTTTAGTCGACATCGCTTTGCTGCCATTTTTGCGTAAATATGCTCGCATTGATAAGCAATGGTTTCGCCATAGCCAATACACCAGATTAAGGGCTTGGTTGAACGGCTATCTTCATAGCGCTGAGTTTTCGAAGGTAATGAAAAACTACAACCTGTGGGTAGAAGAGAGAACAGATGAGTATTTTGGATGACTAGAGCTTGCATGAACCTTGGTCGTTTTAGTGATTTTAGTCTACTCCGCTCCGGTTTTATAAGTAAATATATTTCCATTCTAATTTAGTGCATAATTCATCAATTGAGTGTGAATGGAGGTGCTTATATGGATATTAGTTTAATTGGTATTTTTGCGACAGTAGCAATAGCGCACTTTTTAGCTTTGTTAAGTCCTGGCCCAGACTTTGTGTTAGTTGTAAAAAGTGCCATCAGAAACAATAGTAAAAACGCACTTGGTGTTGCTGCGGGAATAGCATTAGCTAATGCCGTTTATATTGCCTTATGTTTAGTCGGTGTTGGGTCTATCTTAGCCGCCTCAGTTCCTATTATGATTGCTCTAAAAATTATCGGAGGGTTGTTTCTGACCTACCTTGCTTTTCAAGCGCTTAAAGCGAGAAAATCTTCTTACGAACATTTGGAGGAAGAGGTAGATACCGAACCAACGCAGTCGAACTCATTTGTTTATGAACTCATCACCGGCTTTATGTCGGGCATACTGAATCCTAAAAATCTATTGTTTTACCTAAGCTTATTCACGGTTGTATTGACTAAAGAAGTGAGTTTCAGTTTTAAGCTAGGCCTTGGTATCTGGATGACATTGATAGTGTTTATTTGGGACGCTGCGATTATCTACTTACTATCAACTCATACCGTTAGGAGCCGATTCACTAAAGCGGCTTACTATATTGATAAGGTGACAGGGGCAATCTTGGGATTTATTGGTATCTCCATTGTAAAATCAGCCATAGTGCGTTGAAAATTAAGATAACGTCCTTAAAAATGACTTCCAGTAGATTGCACTTTTAGTTTGCATTGAGCATTCGTTGTTTTGACGCTATGTTTGTTGGTCAAACGAATCAGTTACAAGAAACTCTTTCTTAACTGGCGCAGTTTTTCATTTGGGAGGTGCATATGAGTTACAAGGAAAAATTAGAGCGTGCTGATGAGCAATTGAGGGCATCCGGGCTTTCTTGCAGTACAGATAAGAGTTTTTTTTATCGATTTTTACGAAAGCAAGGCTTTGAGCTTAAACCGGTATACTATGAATCGTTTTTCAAGAACGTAGCCGTAAAGTTTACCGAGTTCTTTATCATCTTTTTCCCAATGACGTATTTATTTAGCCTTGCTCAAGATGGAGTAATGCTCATTGATACGCTGATTAATGCCCTTGCTGTAAGCTCAGTGTTCGCCATCATTTTGAGTGTTTATTACCACAACATAGTGAAAAGAAGTTCGCTAAGCGACTGGAATGAACTATAACAATTGATCACATACGACACGCTATGTGCAGGGAAGAAACCGTTAGGAAGTAGGTGTAATTCATTGGATAAAATCACATTTTTCGCCAGGATGGAGCGACAAATCTTATCTGGAAAGAAGACCGCAACGATTCGTGATAAATCAGAGAGTCATTATGCCGTTGGGCAAATCGTTGAGGCGTTTACTCACGAAGACAACAGAAAGATCGGTAAGTTAGAAATACTCGGCGTTGAGTCGGTGGCGTTTGAGCAACTCAATAGACAGCATGCAAAAGCTGAAAGCCTACCGTTCGTTTTCATGCTGAAATGGATTTTACGTAAAATCTATCCAACTGAAAGTAATCTGTATTTTATCCAGTTTAAAGTTGTTGAGTGATGAGTCTAAATGCAAACTGCACTATAGCTGCATAATATCCTGTGGTTCTGACGACGTTGTGATTGCTCTATTCGTCATGTAGACGAGTGTTTGTATAGTGAATTCAATATGGAGGTTGAAGTGTTTATCAAAGAAGCATCTGAACTGTCAGGAGCGACTCAAAGGGCCATCAGACTCTATGAGTCATTGGGTTTACTCAACGTCGCTCGTTCAGGTAAGTATCGAGTGTATACCCAAACGAATATCAATTTGATAAAGCTGATCAAAGAAGCTCAGACACTAGGAATTCAGCTCTCTGAAATGGCGCACTTAAAGAGTGATCAGGAAGAGTTCGATTGGCAAATAGTGAGAGACTTTTTAATTGATAAGCAACGAGATGTGGAACTTCAGATCAAGCAGCTAGAAATTCAAAGAGACCGAATTCAGCAATATCGAGAGTCAATAAATGTTTGTCTTCAAGGGGTTGACTCTGACCTATAGGGAAGACCTTAAACTGTACTTTTCGTCAACATGGATGATTATATTTTGAAAAAAGTACTGGTTATAAACGCAAACCCAAAAACTGACAGCTTCTGTAAATCTCTAGCGGACAATTATGCTCTCACCGCCGCTTTTAAAAACGAAGTGAAGCAAGTAGACATCAGTGAAATGCACTTCGAAATCAGTTTAGATAATGGCTATGACAGCCGCACATCACTAGAGCCTGATTTGCTGCGCTTTCAAGAGCTCGTCCTCTGGGCTGAGCATATCGTCATCATTACTCCTGTTTGGTGGGGGACTGTGCCCGCTAAATTTAAAGGTATTGTAGATCGCGTATTCTTGCCGAACTTCGCTTTTAAATACACTGAAGGAAACATGTTTCCAGAAAAGTTACTATCAGGACGCAGTTCAGAGCTATTTATTACATTAGATACACCGCCATTATTGTACAAACTCTTCAAAGGCAATGTGATTTATAAACACCTTAAAAAGTCTATATTGGACTTTTCTGGTATCAAAAATCGCTCTGCAACCTATTTTGGTCCCGTCATGGGTTCAAACATTAATAAAAGAAATAATTGGCTTAATAAGGTTGCGAAGTCTGCAAGCAAGATAAAGTGAATTTATAACTTCACCACGAACCAATTAGTCCCCATCAAATGTGAAATATTAGCTTACTGACATTAGGCTGATAACGCGTTGACGAGCATACTGAAGAAGCGCATTCTTTTACGTTCACCTAGCACAAGGCGGGCTCCTGAGAAGGAGTAACACTTATCCGCCTGTTCTGGAAAATACATCTATATCAATGGCAGGGCGTATGAACAAAATAGTAATGTTAGTAATGGGGCTGCTTTTTACTAGCCGATTGTTTGCAAGCATTGTCCCACATGCTAGTCAACTTGAGCATGACGCACCTATTCTAATTCGCTCTGCACTTGTTGTTGGCGCCGCTGGTTTTCTCATCTGGAAAGTGTTCCAGTACGTTAAGAAAAGCAAATCGTCCGATTAATAGTACCGCTCACTCAAAGCAGTATTGCAGAGCCGTTCCTATTTCCCATAGTTTACAACGCACTTAAGCTTGGCTAAGTTTTTATAAGTGTCAGTAAGAATTGATTTATTAAAATTTAGCTGAGAAAAGCTTGGTTAAGGAACGGTATGGGACGCACCCCATTTTTTGATAACGCAAAGTTTATATTGGTCTTTCTTGTTGTGTTCGGACACCTGATTGAGCCCCTCATTGAAAATAGTCCAATAATTAAGAGCGTTTACCTCTCCATATATTCCTTCCATATGCCTGCCTTTGTCATCATTTCTGGGATGCTGTCTCGCAGTGATGGAAGCTCAGATGCAGTAGCGAAAGCCGTCCGTAATATACTGATTCCATTCATAGCTTTTACTATTGCTTATGAAGCGTTCAACTGTCTTACAACAGGGAGTATCAGTAACTACACAAAGAATGTTCAGCCATACTGGATGCTATGGTTTTTATATAGCTTGTTTTTATGGAAGTTAATGTTGCCTAGCATACTGAAGTTTAAATACCCAATTGCAATGACGTTACTTATTGCGGTAAGTGCCGGTTACATTGAATTGATAGGGTATGATTTGGGCATATCACGAACACTTTACTTTCTTCCCTTTTTTGTCATAGGACATAAGATCACTCCTGATACTTTTATGAGCGTTAGGAGCAAGTATCGTGGTCGCTCGCTCAAAGCTGCCATGGTTGGGGTTGTGGTACTAAATGTTGCTTTATTTTCTTATCACAATGGCATGCCGCACCAATGGTTATACGGTAGCTTTTCCTACTCACGTCTTGGCATCGGTGACATTTCGGCTGGACTAATCAGGCTTGGTCTGATGCTTATCTCACTGCTTACGGCTTTTGCTGTGTTATTACTGATTCCTGTTGGAAGTAACAAAATCTTGTCGCAGGGGAAAAATTCTTTATATGTATACGCTTGGCATGGATTCTTTATAAAAGCCTTTATAATTCTTGGCGTACCAATGCTACTGACTAGCTATTCAGTCTTAACTTGCTTGTTTTTTCTATTTGTTTTTTCGGTGATATTGACCTTAACGCTGTCACAGGAGTTCATTGCCAATAAAACCAAGCAGTTGGTATTAAATCCGCTACATCACATTCTACAGAGCCGAAAAATATCGTAAGACGATAACCTTTACCTTACTGTGATGCGTTAATTAGAGGCTGCTTTAATCGAATCACTACCAAACTTGCCATTGAAATTGACTGGGTGCTAATTAACTAAATAGTTAATTAAGTTGTTGATTTATTGTTGCATTTTGATTGCAGCTGCGGCAGTGTAACGGCCTAGCTCTTTCATAGTCAGTTAGTTTAAATCATTAACAAGGATGTGTAGTGAAAAATAGAAAATGGATATTTGCGGCTATCTTACTCATCGGTGGGCCTTCACTATTACCATTTAGTTTAGAGGTAATCTCTTTAATCGAGTTATTTAGTGTTTTGGGTTTATGGACAATTTATTCATCCTACGCTGAATATTTGCTGAGTCATCCTCGGTTGAAAAGAGTCCTTCGTTTCGCAACCAGTTGGGATGTTCAGCCTCAAATGCTGTTTCTTCCTCGTGAAATTAAAAGCTGTCCGAAGTTGATTGTTCATATGCTGCCTATCCAAAGCACAATGGTATGGACAGCAAATATAATGTTCTGGGGTGGCTTAGCATGGTGCTATTTAATTTAGGCTCACCCCCTTAGCATTACTCTAAGTGGTGGAGGGAAAATGGATTATTTTCAGTACTATGGGATCGATTGGATTGCGATGGTGCTTACGTTTCTTGCCATATGGCAAATAGGAAATAAGAATAAAATTGGTTTCGTACTCATGATGTGTGGCAATACAAGCTGGGTAGCGGTGGGTTATCTCACCGGAAGTGTGGCAATGATAATCGCAAATATCATTTTCTTCTCTATGAACCTACGTGCCATCATCAAGTGGTCTAAGCCAGAGCAAAAAACTAACGGCGTTGAGGTGTAGTCGTTTACCAAAACGACACCGAGGTAGAGTTAAAAAATAGCGCTTTTGAAGGATGTAATGTGAATAAAGAAGTAAGAGTTGGTGTCGCGACCATTATCCTTCGTGACGGAAAAATATTGCTTGGTGAGAGAATTGGTTCTCATGGTGCAAACACTTGGGCGACCCCAGGCGGACACCTTGAACTAGGTGAGAGCATTGAAGAGTGTGCTAAGCGTGAGGCTTTCGAAGAAACGGGCTTAGTCGTCGATTCGATTGAAAAACTGACCTTTACCAATGACATTTTTGAGAAAGAGGGCAAGCACTACGTGACGTTATTTGTCTTAGCATCGTGCGATAGCGGTGAGCCTCAAGTGACCGAGCCAGATAAATGTAAGCAGTGGCAATGGTGTGAGCTAAACAACTTACCAGAGCCATTATTCCTGCCACTAAGTAACTTGTTTAAAGAGAACCGTAATCTCCACGAAATTTTCTAGCTTATACCAAGCCCGCCTTATTCAGCGGGCTAAAATAACTGTTACTCGAAATGTTTAAACTGTAACGCCACTAACCGTTGAGACAACTCACAGCTTTGCATTAATGACTGATGGTTGCCGATATCAATCAGCTCGCCGCCGTCCAGTACTGAAATCTTATCTGCATGTTGAATCGCCGGCAGGCGGTGCTTTTCCAGAGATGTATGAGAGTCTAAAAACTAAGAATTAGTCAAATGAAGATGCCGTTAGAGTTGCTCAGCGTTGATAGTGCTGAATGCAGTATATAGCATTAGCTCAAATAAAACTGATTGCCTATGGGGGGGGATGCGTATGGTTAGGAGCCCCTCATCGCTAGTACTCATTATTTTCCTGTTATCATTTGCATTTGAAGCCGATGGATTGGAGATAGAAATGTATAAAAAGGAAACTGTCGAGCTATTTCCAGCTGTACGCGGACAGCTCACTTACAATGGCAAACCGTTGGTTGGTATTAAGCTGAAAAGAAGCTACGAGTTTATCGATATCACGGATGGTGAGATACACGACTATACAACAACCGACAGTGAAGGGCGCTTTAGCTTTCCGGAACTAACTATGCAATCGCGTCATGCCAATAACCCGTTGAGAACCAATGTGATTTGGCAAGGCATCCGCGTTGATGATCAGCAAGTCAATACTCAAAAGGATGAAATTTACCTTTGGGACGCAAATTCCCGTGGTGTAACACACAACTCTTACTTTTCTGAAATGCTGTCGGAATTAAATTGTGACCTAGCTAACGACGGAGAAATCGTTGACATCTACAACTCTGACTTTCCAAGTGGGGTAGTTAATTATACGGTCGTAAGCGTCTCCAGATGGCCTGTTCGCTCAGAAATAGAGAAAAAGAAAGCTGCTGATATTGAAGCGTTTGGTGAACTTCAGGATCTAGAGAAATACGGTAATATTAATGGACTAATTTAAGGGATTTAAATGGGAACTCTTCCTCCTAAGCTAGCCTCGGAACTAGCTTTCTTCGCATATTCTATACGAGAACAACAGCGTAATGTTCCCCCCCCGCCTTCTATTCGTAGGTATTTTAAAAGTAAAGATAATCTGGCTAGCAAAACTGGAGGCTACCTGTTCAATAAAGAGACGGGATTTGCAGCGTTAGGTTATGGTGATGGTCCATATGATGGTGATGCTATTATCGCGATTCGCGGAACTAAAATGACATCTGGTCATGATTGGGGGACTAATTTGCAAATTGGTTCGAAGGGGAGTGCCAATGGACAAACTGTTCATGCTGGCTTTCAGCGTACATTTTCACTGTTACGCCCACAATTAAAAAAGTTTTTAGATGAATGGCGAAAAAATTCAAAGACAGGAACAGTGCATTGCATTGGACATAGTCTAGGCGGAGCTTTGGCTACGTTAACTGCCGACTGGGTCGCAACTAGCTCTTATAGCAACAACGTGAAACTGTATACGTTTGGTGCACCTAGGGTAGGCTTGTCAGGTTTTGCTAGTGCGAATACGAACAGAATCAACGATATTTATCGTTGTACGCATGGAGCGGATGTTGTACCAAAAGTGCCACTTTGGCCATTTTTTCATTCGCCGTATAAAGGTTTAGAGTTTCGCCTCGACGGTGGGCAAGGTATTTGCGCTAGCGCTCATGGCATGGATCCTGACCAAGGAGCTGTTCCAGGTTATCTTGTAACAGCACAAGGTGAAGATTGGCAGGAGTTACAAATGGCTGCTAGTGATTTTCTTCTCCCTGTGCGGTTGGATTACAATAAACGCAATCTGGCTAATTATAGTAATTATTGGACTGACCGTTTAAGTGCTGCTTTAGTCACCCTACTTAAGGACACTGGTTACTATTCACTTATAGCCGCTCAAGGAGCGATTAGCGCAGGTGCGACACTGTACGACTTTATTGCGCAAACGTTGGTAAAAATAGCCGAAGCAGGAAAAACTGCTGCATCCCAAGTTAAAGGTCTACTGGGTCATATGTTGGTATTTGCCGGTGCGGCTAGCTCTGTTGTTATAGATTTGACTTATAAAACAATTAGAGAGATTTTCAATAAGATGCTTAGACGTTTATATCGAGGCGTAAATGAGGCAATTAAGCGTTTCAATGATTGAGCGGTAACGTATTAATAGAAACGTTTGAGAACGTGCTCTTACGACAGCATACTTACTTCGTGTTCGAAGATAGAAGATGTAAAGCTCGGGGAAGTAGCAGGAGGCGGTCCTCAACAGAATGTTCGAAGTGTTCTATTCCTTCAGCTTCTTGATTGCCGCAGGATTATATGTGTTAGCGTCTTCGCGTATTTGGTATCGTTGAGAACTCTCTCTCCGTTGCTGAGTGGTTTATCGGTGCAATTAGTAAGAAGTCTCCTTTACTCGAAATGTTTAAACTGTAACGCTACTAACCGCTGATACAACTCACAGCTTTGCATTAATGACTGATGGTTGCCGATATCAATCAACTCGCCGCCGTCTAGTACGGCAATCTTATTTGCATGTTGAATCGTCGACAGGCGGTGCGCGATGATCAACGTGGTGCGGTCTTTCATCAATGCCTCAAGCGCTTGCTGAACATGGTGTTCACTCTCACTGTCTAGTGCGCTGGTGGCTTCATCCAGTAAAAGGATTTTAGGGTCTTTCAGAATCGCACGGGCAATCGCTATTCGCTGTTTTTGGCCGCCTGATAATCTCACGCCGCGCTCACCCAAAAAGCTGCGGTAACCTTCCGGTAGCTTCTCAATAAACTCATGGGCATGGGCTTTCTTCGCCGCTTCTATTACTTGTTCGTCGGTTGCGTCTGGGTTGCCGTAGCGTATGTTATGAAACACATCATGACTAAACAAAGCAGGCTGCTGCGGTACTAATGCCATTTGACGGCGCAGATCATTTGGATCGAACTGTCGAATGTCTTCACCCCCAAACAATACTTGCCCCTGTTGCGGGTCATAAAAGCGTTGCAGTAGTTCAAACAGTGTCGTTTTACCTGCACCAGAAGGGCCGACTAGCGCCAGCACTTTGCCTCGCTCCGCAGTCAGTTTTAAGTCTTTGACCGCGGGTTGATCTGGACGAGAAGGGTAGTTGAAGTTCACCGACTCAAAGGTCACTTCTGCGGGCATATCCTCGGTGATTGGAAGGTGATTGTTTGGCGCGCTGATATCACTTTCGACTTGCAGAATCTCAATCAACCTCTCTGTTGCACCAGCTGCTCTTTGCAGTTCGCCCATCACTTCAGAAATGGTCGCCGTAGACGACGCAACCATGATGGCATAGAACACGAACGCGGCTAGATCACCGGCAGACATCTTACCGTGGATAACATCACTGCCGCCTACCCAAAGCATGCCAGCAATGGCGCTGAATACAATCACAATCACGCCAGAGATCAGAATCGCACGTTGTTTTACTCGTTGCCTGCCGACCTCGTAAGCTTTTTCTACTTCAATTGCAAAAGCGGCTCTCTCATGTTGTTCTGAGCTAAAGCTTTGTACCGTTTTGATATGCTCGATCGCTTCACCTGCATAGCTGCCTACATCTGCCATCGTGTCTTGGCTTTTGCGAGATAGGGCGCGGACACGTCTTCCGTAAACCAGAATCGGAACCAATACAAATGGCACCGAAGCCAGCACAATTAGCGTGAGTTTAAAGTTGGTCGCGAACAACATAATGATCGCGCCAATACACATTAGCGCGCTGCGCATTGCCATAGAAAATGACGAGCCAATAATGCTCTGCAGCAACGTGGTATCCGTGGTGAGGCGAGACATAATATCGCCGCTGCTATTGGTTTCAAAATAGCTAGGATGCAGCGTAATCACATGGTTAAACACCGCAAGACGAATATCTGCGCTGACGCGTTCGCCTACCGAAGAAACCAGGTAGAAACGGAAGAAAGTCCCAACCGCAATACATAGCGTGACACCAACAATAAACTGAATCGCATAGGTGAGCTCTTGGAGAGATTGCTGAGCAAACCCTTGGTCAATAAGGATGCGAACGCCATAGCCAACGGACAACGTCAAACTGGCTGTTGCAATCAGTGCCACCAAGGCAGCAGCAACGCGCCATTTATAAGGGGACACGAAGGTGTTGAGTTTAAGAAGAATACTGAGGTTTTTATTATTTTTACGGCTCATGAGTGACTCACAAAGCGTTATAGGTAATTGGCATAGTAAGCGACTTTAGAGGGTGAGACCAGTAATGCGTCGCCTTGAGCTAATGGTTTTACTTTACGTGGATGGATTGGGTTTTGTGTAAGCGAGCCTATTAAGAAAGCTATTAAAGGAAGTGAGTTAGTCGAATTGGCTAACTCACTTTTGATCGTGGTTTGTTATCGTAGAGCCTAAATCGTCAACTTAATCAACATAAGCCACAGAGCTAGGCTCTTTATAAATGCAGTCAACTTTTGTCACACTGCCGCTCGAGTCTTGATATTGAGCATAGACGGTCCATAGGCCGTTGATTCGGGCCCCCATAACCGTAACGCGAGTATTTTCACCGTAAGTTGTACTGTCCGTGCCAGATCCTCTGCCAAAAGAAACTTGAAACTCCTTCTGGACAGCACGTTGTACTTCCATGCCGTTAAAGTCTCCCTTTGGTTGTACATGCAAGAACTCAAGTCCGCCACCTTTTGCTTTACGGATTGCAAACGTACAACCGGTCAATTGAGTGGTTACCAGGTAGTCTGCAGCATCATAGTGCGTGACTTTAGAAATGGAGTCGGGTTTAAGTTGTTCAAAAGGAGAGACAGGGATATGAATACATTGAAGTGCTTTCGCGTTTTTAGTTAACGATTTTGGGCCAAGGCGGAAACGCATCTCCTTCATCCTAACCCCTCGGTTTATCCCAAAGGCGGTATCGCCATGGCTATACAAGTAAAACCTCATAGCACCTTTGGATTGACCCGCGCTCGTAATGGACAGTGGGAAACGAAGTAAAAATTCCTCTAAATCACGGTCTAAAACCTGAACAGCCTGATCTAACGTTTGTGGCATAACACAGTCCTTTGTTGTTATTTATAGAATGCGTGAAACCTTATCGATTCCAGTTAATAAGCATATATGAACATATTGAATCCATCGAAGTTTCTTGTTCTTTCATCGGAGGAACATGAGATTGCTCGAAACTAAACGGTAGATTTTGTATCCATCATTGGATCTTGCATTTAGAGTTTCTAGAGGTGGTAGTGTTTACCTATAACGCAACGTGAGGTAAAAGGAGTGATGTTCTGATTGCTTTTTAAGCACTTACTAACAGGTGTGACTTAAAGTTATCAATATGAGAGCTTACTAACACGCTGTTAGTCCCACTTAATGTATTCTTAATTGAAGCGAAGAAGAGGATATATCAATGTCAAAAAGCTCCAAGCTTCACAATGAAGACAAACTGGTTAAGAAAGCATTAGAGATTGGTGGGAAGATGGCAAAGATGCAAGGCTTTGATCTCCCTCAGTCACCACAACCTTTAAGAGTAAAAGTGATTTACCTATTCTTGGTCGATGCCAAACAGATCACGCCACTACCGGAAAGCAAGCTAGATGGTGCGAGCATCAAACACCGACTGGCAGTATGGATACACAGTGCGTTGCCAGACGACGACCCTCTAAAATAAGCATCATCTTGTAGTCGCAACTTTCACTAATTTACAGTTATAGATAGTTAATAAGGCGAGCCAAATGGTTCGCCTTTTACTTTTTGGTGTTAGTAGCCGTTGGGATTGTCGATCACATAAACCCAACCTCCATCCACATAATGCATCACCTCTAACGCTGTTCCTTGGATGTTTTTACCTTGCAACGCGTTCAATATTTCCCAATCAGAGCGTACCATGGCAACGTCCCCGTTAATGTGGATAGAAACGCTTTTGGTTAGCATGTCGACATCGCCTTTCATATAACCTTTCAATACCTGCTTAATTGCTTCTCTGCCCTTGGCTTGATTACCTTCTTTATCTACAACAAACACGGCGTCTGGATGAAAAAGTGTACCTAGTCCTTCCAGATCTTTATTCGCGAAATACTGTCCAAATAACGAATGTAACTCAGAGGGTGTTTGTGGTTTTGAATACAGAATCTCGGCATGTAAGCCAAGGGAGAGAAAATAGATAAACAGTAAAACGTAACGCATAACTTCATCCTTTTGATATTGGCTTAGGCCTCAGTTGAGCCTCTGCCTTGTTGTGTTTTCACAATAGATAAGTCGGTTACGATTTAAAATTAGCTTCCCAAAAGTAACTAGTTACTCCTAGGTAACTATTGGTTTGTGATGCGTCGTTTGATTACACTGGCGTAGCAGAGAATGGATTAGGGAAGTGCGATGTCGACAAAAGTGAATCATCAAGTACAGCCAGATGGCTACTGTAGTGTAGATAAATATTTAGCCTTAATATCGACAAAGTGGACAGCGCACATCGTATGGTTGCTCGGGCAACAAGAAGAGATGCGATTCGGTCAAATTCGTAAGCAGTTAGCGTTGGTGTCCAGCAAAGTACTTGCTGAGCGTTTGAAGTTGTTATCCGAGCATGGATTTGTCTGGCGAAAACAGCAAGACACCATTCCTGTTACAGTGAATTATGGGCTAACCCAAAAAGGTAAAGAGCTTGCTGGCGTTGTGGAGCTCATTGTCCAAAAATCCGATGATTGGGATGCAGATTAATTTCGTGCCAAGCCCCTTAGAACTTGTTTGTAGAAACTAATAGATATGTAGATTGCATCTAATTGTGGATTGAGACTGAGAATTAACATAGACCTGTACTATTAACCCTGAAAAAGAGTCACAATCATAACGGTTTTGATGGGTTTTTTCTCGTGTATTCGATAATAGATGGTTGATCGAACACGCATCTATCTCAAAGTACTTATCCACCAATTTAACAAGTAAGTTTCTATATATGGTTAATAGCAAATTGTTTAACTTTTTAAAACCCTATAAATTAATGGTTAGCCCCAAAGTTTCGGGTGAGATATTAATGCATGGAGAACCTATTAAGAATATTGAAGTGACTCTTCTTGCTGGTTTTAATGATTATTATGAAAAGAAAGTGATAACAGATAAAGAAGGGAAGTTCACGTTTGAACCTATCTTTCATCGACAATGGATGAAGCCTCTTTCACTCAATGAAAATTTAATAGGGATTCAAATTACGGCAAAAGTAAATAGCGACAAAGTTTTATTATGGTCTTCACATACGGGCTTAGTTTTGCATGATTATGTGGTAATCAATTTGGAAAAACTAGAGTATGAGTTAGGTGACGCCACTTATGAATATCACTTTAAAAACCGAGTCGTATCGAATGGACGTAACCACTTAGTTTTTGGTGCATGTCGCCTTAAAGGCTATGAAGAAAAATTACTTAGAGAGGATTTATAGCTCGCTACCTTAAGCATGCTTTGAAGAGCATGCGATATCCGGTTTACAAGAGTACTCGAGGGTGTAAGCAAAGTCCCTTAGCCAAACTTAGTGCAAGACGGAGTGATTACTTTTCAACAACGTAATTATTAAATTTGGTCAATTTGCATTGAGTGAGGACATAATTCCCATAAGAGTAAAGCTCATATCTTTTAAGTGGATCTGTTATCTCGCACTGCAAATTAGACATGTTTACTCTCTCGACTTTACCCACCTTATATTGCCTAAATGAACCATCCCAAATCTTCACTTCTCTGTTGTCAACCTCAGTGATAATTTCGATCTTCATTACAGTTTGGAATAAACCATCAAAAGTGCGGAAAACTTTTCTTCTTTTTTTCAGTACTGAATTAAATCTAAACTCACCATTTGTATTAGTAGTGCAACGTTCTTTGTAGAAATAATTGAAAGAATAAATCTTAAGAATTACAACATTATTACACAACGGATTTCCATTTTTAGTGATACGACCATAGCTCTCAGGAGAATACTCTTTAGCTTCTTTGCCGCAAAAAAGGTAGCCTAAAAGTATCGTAAAAATTAATGCAAACACTAAAAATAATGAAAAAGTCTCAAGTGCGATGAAAAATGCTTCGATCATGACCGTACCTCAATGAAAGCGAATACGCTGAATCGTTACTTAATACTCCTCAGGAAAACACGATATGTATGATTAATTTGGAGATAATTCACGTTTTCACCGACGTTATAAACTGGTGATTACATACCTTGATGGAAAGTGTTTAGTATTTGGTTGATGACGAGAGACTAGAAGTAATTGGATGTGCAATGGTGCCTAAAGTGCCTGGTGGTAGAAAACCATGCTCGATCGGTGAGCTTTTTTGTTTAACGTCCTAACAAAGTACAACAGCATCCACACGAGTTTACTGTCGCTGCGCCATTGATGAATATGGTTGCTCGGGCAACAAGAAGAGATGCGATTCGGTCAAATTCGGAAACAGTTAGCGTTGGTGTCCAGCAAAGTACTTACTGAGCGTTTGAAGTTGTTATCCGAGCATGGATTTGTGTGGCGAAGACAGCAAGACACCATTCCTGTTACAGTGAATTACGGGTTAACCCCAAAAGGCAAAGAGCTTGCTAGCGTCGTGGAGCTCATTGTCCAAAAATCCGATGATTGGGATGCAGATTAGGTGTTTCACCAGCGGCGGGAGGTTTCCTGTTGGAGTCACTCGGTATTATTGATTTACAAAACAGAATCAAAATGACTAAAGATAAGCCCCAATAAGCGCTACAATGCGACCGTTGCAAGAGCGCAATTTAGAATACTCATTCACAGAAACCTTAAAGTAACTATACATGTCTAAAGATTTCGAATTCACCACAGAATACATACTCGACAAGCCTTTCTTTGCTGAGTGTTATGATCAAACTAGCCAGCCAACTAAGTTCCCGCATGCGTATCTGAAAGGATTGCTCTTTCTAATTTTTGGTGTGGTCTTATTGGAGTTTGAACTGCTACCTAACGGTTATGTCGGTTGGTTCTTTATCGTATTGAGTGTGATTGAAGCGTGCAGCGTTTACTTCAAAAGAACTTGGTGGCTGTGGCGTCAAACCATCAGCTCAAGCCGTGGCAGCAAAGTGGTGTTTGAAGTGAATGCAGACGGAGTGCGCTACAAAAGCGGTAAAATCGATCGCAGCCTTGCTTGGAACAAAATCGACCAACTAGAACAAACCGATTTGGGCTTTATTCTTCATCTTGGTAAACAACGCCAATACATCAGCAAATCTTGCTTAAATGAAGAAGTCATCGCGTTTATGGTAGAGCAGCACGCTACATCAAAAGCGAGCTAACAAGTTTTATCAAACAAAAGGCGAATCACAAGGTTTGCCTTTTTCGATTTTCGGGATAGGTGTTTAAGTGTGAGCGCTAAATCGGACTCAAAATCTGAACCACTACACTCGGTGTTTCCGTTGGGTCATTCCTGCGAGAATAAGCGAGACTAGGAACCTCAGGTAGTGCGCGACCAAATAATGGCTGCAATGATCTCTTAAAAACAGTGATTACCCGGCACTGGTAAAACCTTATGCCGGGAATACGACTTTTATTTTTGAATCTCTTCAGAAATTAACAGCCTGAGGTAACTTCCGTTTTCTGTTTGTTTCTTTTGTTGAGTTTTACTATCTGGTGAATGTTTATGGCGATGCATAAGCTGTTCATCAGAACAACAGGGTAGGCACCAATGATCGCAGCGTATGTCGCCATTATTGCGCAGCCCAGAGAGTTCAAATATCGTAAATGGGAAACGCTGTTCATTAGCAATGACACGGTTATCACAATGGAACCCAAATAGCCGATAATTTCATTATTCATGAATATGGCCTCAATATTATTGGTTAGTCCGTAAACACAGAAGATTAGATATAAACTGAGTATCCGTGTTGCCTAGAAACGCATATTCCCTTGATGGAAACGATATATAGCCTCTAAAGCTACCTCGGTTTCTTTCTCAATTGCTTTTTCAAGCGGAATGTTTCGTTTCCCCCAGAAGTTTTCTCCACGTTTATGGTTTGCAGCTACCCCACAGATGGTCGCTCCTTTCAGTCCTCGGCGGTGACAAACCGTGAAGAGTGCAGACGCTTCCATCTCAATATTTTTCAGATTCAAGTCGATAAGTTTCTGGATCCATTCTGGTGTCTCACCATAGAACGAATCGTCCGTAGAGCTGATTCCCCAATGCACTTTAAAGTCTTCACCGTGAGAAAACTCTTTGGCTACGCGAATTAGCTCCGATGTTACTTCCAGATCGGCGACGGCTGGCAAGTTATCCGGTACATAGAACTTAGATGTCCCTTCATTTTTCATCGCTGCGGTTGTGATGACCAAATCACCAATATCTATGTCATCCTGCAACGCTGCACAGCTCCCAAGACGGATAAAAACTTTAGCGCCGATATTAGCCAGTTCTTCAACGGCAATGGCTGTCGACGGGCAACCCATACCTGTTGAGGTTACCGACACTCTCACACCTTTGTAATAACCCGTGTATGTCTTATGCTCCCGTTTATGGGCAACCAGTTTTGCGTCGTCCATATACTGGGCAATAATATCGGTTCTGAACGGGTCGCCGGGTAATAAAACGTATTCAGCTACGTCTCCTTCTACCATGCCGATATGATATTGTTTAATACCTTTTGTTCTTTCATCTTTATTAACTACAGACATATTTTACCTTTATTTTTAATTGTTTAATCGCGAAAAATTCATGTCAGATAAATAGGGGGTGCTTGTGGTTAACAACCATTTATTCCTATTTGTCGATGTCTAAAAATTATAAGTCTCAATGATGGAAGGGAACCACAGGGTATTACTTGAAATACTTTTTCTGTATGAGAAAAGCATCTTTTGGATATGAGAATAACGTCACGCTTTATGCTTTTGGAAATCAACTTGGTAAGCCGCCCAAGGTAGTACGGCTATTTAATCGATTCTTTAATGAAGTTGATAATGGTCTTCAGGCGTTTGGGAAGGTTCTGAAACTTCGGGTATACCGCGTAAACTGGCATTTGCAAGGTAGGAGTCCAGTCGGTAAGTAAAGGAACCAGTTTTCCACTCTCTATCTCATCGGTTAACAAATAACTGGCAATGTAACCGATACCTCTGCCCGCTAAAACGGCATCACGGACGGCTTCGGCTTTATCTACACGGAAGTTACCGGATACTTCAACCTCAATTTGTTCTGATTCCTTGCTGAAACCCCATTGGTTATAGCGGCGGTTTTTACTGTGGTAAGTAACACAGTTATGCGATTGCAAATCTGCTGGGTGGCTAGGTTTCCCTGCCTCCGCAATATAGTTCGGTGCGGCAAGTAAGATGAACTCGCTATCTTGAATTCGTTGCGCCACATAGCTAGGGTTAATCTCTTTGCAGGTGGTAAACCAGAGATCAATATTCTCTTCCAGCATGTCGATTTTATAGTCTAACAGGCTTACTTCTATGGTGAGTGAAGGGTAGAGTTTTTGAAGTTTATCCAGCGCAGGCAGTATATGAATAGTGCCAAACGAACATGATAGCGCTAAGCGGACGTTGCCTGATAGCTCGTCTCTTGAATCTATCATCATGCTGTTGGCTGTCTGGATAAGGTTTACTATTTTCCCGCAATACTCAGCATACTCTTTCCCTTCTGCTGTTAATGCCATGTTTCTCGTGCTGCGGTTTACCAACTGTACATTTAGATCTTCTTCGAGGGTCGTTATTTGCTTGCTCACATGAGAAACCGACACCCCTAGTTTTTCTGCTGCTTTGGTAAGGCTGCCGGAGGTGGCCAGAGCGTTGAAGAAAACCATCTGGTAAGCTTTGTGTTGTAAGTCGTTGTTCATTTATTAGCCTTGTTAGTGTCACTCTTAGCAGGAGTAGGCCTTAGTTTCGGTTTTTATTGTGTCTCGAAGTATAAATGACAACCTTGTCAGGAAAGCTGATATAACCCATATTTCTGAGTATTACGATTACCTGCTTAACTCATCAGCTTAATAACGAAACCTGCCTGATGCAGAGGTTACTTTATGGGGCTGAGGGAGGGGTTATGTGTGAGCTCTAATTCGAACGCAATGATTGAACCATTACACTCGGTGTCCCAGTTGGGGCATTCCAGCGAGGCTAAGCGAGACTAGGAATCTCAGAAAGCGTGCTGCGGAGTTAGTGTTTAAACTGAAACGAACCGATAATGATGAGTCGATTCTGTTTATGTTCCTAAAGCAATGAAGTAACGATGTACGCTCTAAAGCTAATTTTGGTTCAAAACGTGCGGACCTCAATAGAATCAAGCTTCCTCTGACCCAATAATTGCATCATGAAAGCTAATGACCTGGCAAAAGTTGAGCTCTGCTCCTATCAACCCTGCTGACGGAGTACTAGGACTGGTAAATACATCAAGACTAAATTTACCAAACTCCAACCTAGATAGAATATTTCGATTTTATAAGGGTTTATATTGAACGAATAATGTTCAATAGGAGATGCGCAAATGCAAATAGATGGACACCATTCACTAACTTATGTTGTTGCTAGATACGCTGGAATGGCACATAACGATGCAGAAAAGTTAGCTTACTGTGCTCAATACGTTGATGAAGCAACCAATTCGGATCCAGTTCGGTTTGACAACGGGGCGATGTTTAATCGTATTTCTTCCGCTCATAAAATGCTCGATTATCGAAATGGTAATGAGCTTGCCAACCATCTAGCATGGATACCTTTTCACTTCCTTCCTGGAAATCAAGGTGAGCACTATGACACTATTCCAGAGGGTGGTTTTATTCAGCGTTTGGTTTGTACTCCTGACAGCCCAGTAGCACGGGATATGCTAAAAGCAGTTGCTGCACATAGGAATTCTTCTTTTGGGTTACACATGATGGGTATTGCAATGCATGTTTACGCTGATACGTTTGCTCATCAGGGCTTCGCAGGCGTAAGTCATAAGATTAACGAGGTAGAAGATATAGAATCAAATTCAGATAGTGGTTTATTGGCTAGAGTAAAAGACAATATTTTTAACTGGAGCATCTCTACAATTTCACCATTGGGTCACGGCCCCGCACTTTCTTTCCCTGATCGTCCTTATGCCGAGTGGAGCTATATTAACGGTAATGGCGATAAGATAATAAGAAACAATACCGAGGATTTCATGAGTGCTGCGAATCAAATGTACAAGGCAATTAAATGCTTTATCAATGAAGATCAAAGCATGGATATTGACGCTCAAGATGATTTACCCGATGACAAAAAACTCATTTTGAAGTCCGCATTTCAAAGCATTCAGCATGAAGATGGTGAAGACCGTCATAAGGAATGGCTGAGACTCATTTCTCTTGGAGAGTTTGGTTTTCCTGCTGTAGAGCTAACTTTTGAGGTTATTGGGAAAGATAGCTGGAAAGAAATTGCTAGGGGTAAAGCTATAGCATCACCTCAATCTGCTGATTTAGTTACGTATAAATATAAAGACTCGTTCTTAAATTCAGACTGGAAGCTTTTTCATGATGCACTGAAAACCTACAGGCTAACGATTATCAGGGATGTACTTCCGAAGTACGGCATTTGTGTTGCTTAGCTCTGTCTGGGATGGGGTAGCTGATCTGGCTAGCTCAGATCTGCCCCATTATCATTCAGAATAATGGTTGTTCATATTCTGTTAAAGCGAGTGTGCCTTATCAAAAGTTATCCGAAATATATTAGAGAGTGGGCTATTGAGCAGAATGGATTCTTTGTCACACGCTTAACTCAGAGATTCAAAATCTAATGCTTAGCTATCATAAACTCTGTTAATATAAAGACTTACAGAGACTAACATTAGAGTGATTCATGCTTAAAGAAGTTGTGATTTGGCCTTCAGAAGAGAACAAAGGGCATCAACGTGGAAGCTTTTTTGAAAAGCTCACGAATTCTATTTTTTCAACTCAAAGGTATAAGGTTTCGGGGAACATTCAATTTACAGGGCGTGAGTTTGACCTCCATTGTGAGCATATGGATCGTTCAAACGAGCGTTGTTTGGTGGAATGCAAGGCTAAGCAGAACCTGAGCAGTGATGAAATTAAGAAGTTTGTCTTTGGCGTAACTTTTGACAACTTTGACTACGGTTATTTCTTATACACCAGAGATTTCGAAAGACAGGTTGGCGGTCTGATTAAAGAACTAAAAGAAGATGATAGATATAAGAATATCTACTTTTGGAATGCTGAAAAAGTTATTGAATTACTCGTTGCATCAGGTTCTGTGAAGGAGTTCTCGCTGGGGGATACCCCGCTAGATGTGTCTAAGCTTGTTTTATTGTATAGCTACAAAGGAGTTTATTGGATTCCCATACTGTCTTCAGGGACAGTTCCAACACACTTTTCTATACTTCACGGTAAAGATCTAAACCCTATTACAGAAACCAAGGTTATTGAAGAGATACAGGGTTACATCGAAGATATTGAGTCTCTCGATTTTTATGCGTTTGACTCTAAAGATAAAGCAAATGATGTAAATGCATCAGTTAATTTTGATATTGAGTCTGTCACTGAAATTCAAAGCTCAGATAGCTGGGATGACTATAAACCAGCAGCATTAAAGTTCTTCGTAGGGAGAAAAAGACAAAAAGATAAAATTTTTGGCTTTCTTAACGATGTTAGAACTCGCACGACAGACAAGCGAGTATTCTATATCGATGGGAAATCAGGTTGGGGTAAAAGCTCTCTCATGAGTGATTTGAGAGATAGAAGTAGGAATAAGCATTATAAAAACAAGCTTCTGACAGCGGTGATTGACTCTCGAAGTGCAAACTCAAGTAACTTCTTACCGTTGGCTTATGAATTACTTATTAAGAAAGCGATAGACAGTAAGTTTATCCCTAGTAAGTTTTCAGACGTTAAAGTACCTTCTACATATAACATCATGGGAGATCAACTCTCTCAGCAACTAGTGACTTATCTTGAACAAGAATCTAAAACACTGATTATCGTATTTGATCAGTTTGAAGACGTGTTTAGAAAGGATGGAGTATTCAAGAGCTTTTATAAGTTTTTGCTGGATGTTAATAACGCAAAGTCTAGCATCGTCCTTGGATTTTCTTGGAAGTCAGAAGTTAACATTCCTATCGAAAATGAAGCTTATCATCTTTGGCAGCAGTCAAAAGACCATGCATTCCAAATAACTTTAGATGAATTTGATAGTTCTGAGAGTAAGTCAATTATTAAGCAACTCGAAAAAGATTTGTCAGAAAAATTTGATATAGACTTTGTAAGAAAGATTGTTGACAACTCACAGGGTTACCCGTGGTTAGTAAAAAAACTGTGTATTCATATTAAAAAGAAGGCATTGCAAGGCCTAAGTATTGAAGATCTCTATGATCAGGATTTTCAAGTAGAGAGTCTGTTTACCGCTGACTTAGAAGAGCTAACTAACCCAGATGACGTTTCATCATTGCGTTATATTGCTAAGCGAGCATTTGATGACAATGCTCTAGATATTACAGAGTTAGATGAGGTTGTTAAAAGTGAAACTGTTCAGCGTTTAATTCACAAGCGTTTTGTTATTAAGAGTGGCACTAAGTATAACATTTACTGGGATATATTTAGAGACTATCTCGTTCTAGATGAAATCCCTCCAATCGGTGAAACCTACCTGATAAGACAGCCTGTTAATTCGGTTTGTGAGTCATTTTTGGTATTTAATAACGGTAATCACTTAACTCTCAATGAGTTCATGAATCATAGTGGTAGTGCTGAAGGAGAAGGTAGTGTACTCAATAAGTTGAGAGAACTAAGAAGCCTTGGTCTAGTAAATTACAAAGATAGTGTCTATTCGGTCAAAGTCGATGAGTCTGATATCAACAAAGAATTTTTTAAAGATTATGTACATGACAAGTTACAGAAGCATTCATTCACTCTTGAGTTGAAAAAAATCCAAGGCCGTGAAATCGTCCTGTCAGATCTTTCAAAAATAATAGATAGTAAAATCCAATCTACCAACTTTGCTCCTAAAACGTTAGAAACGTATGGTCAAACCTTTTTAGGATGGCTTGATTTTGCAGATTTATCGCTGCCAAATATTAGCGCATCTATGTTAAGGCGTGCTAAAAACGCAATATCGTATACACCTCAGATGTATCCAAATGATGTAGAAAAGTTCATTGTCACAATTAATAATGACTATCAGTTGGATAAATCCAAGAAAGAGCAGAAGCTTCTTTATGATTGTAAGTCTCTTGGGCTACTTACATACAATACGACGGCAATTAGATTGACTGAAGTTGGCGAAAGCGCTCAATTAGCGGATGCAGCAGGACGTAAGAAGATTATCGCTTCATGTGCTAAAAAGATGGAGAAAATTAATGTAGGGTATGATGTTCTTAAAGGGGACGGAAATATCCAATCACGCAATTTTAAAGACCACATAAATTCAGTGCTGGATGGATTGAACAGTCAGGTATACAGAAGTAAGACTTCGAGGGCGCTTTACCTCTGGGCTAGTTATATTCTCGATGCGGAATCGATAGATACGCATTCTTAGTCTGAACCTCTTGGGTGCACATGGGTTAAGGGGGAGGCCTCCCTTAACCGATAGAAAGGAAAAAACTTTGCTATGCTGTTTGTGCAAACCATTGGGTTGTAGTAGCCAGAGCGGCCTAAATTGTACTAATCTTCACCATCAAATCTGAACACCAAATCAAGCAGAGTTCCATACTTTTAGTTATTCGTGAATTACTAATTTAGCAAAAGCTCTGACAAGGTTTTGTCTAAAGGTGTGCTGACGGGGTATGTAGCACGAAATCTCCCCTTTCCTTCTTTCGACTAACTCAAAAAATACTCCACCAAAGCTTCATCTGACCTACTTTTTCTAATCTAATTATGTGACTAAATTTACTAATCCACTATAAACAAAGATGTGTGGCTTGAATCACACGTTCGGAATATGATAAGGAAACACTAAACGTAAATAAGGCCGCAACATGGCAACCGGCAACTTAAATGTTGATTCAAACTCAATCTAAGATTTTTATGCTTGGTATGTAATAAATTTTTAGTAGTTAACCGTCGATACCAACGCAAATTGGTTTGGCTTATTGATGAGAAGAAAGCTTTGATCTTATCGATTGTCGAAGAATACCCAATCCCTTTACTTGTGTCTGTCAAAACAAGTGCAGGGCACTGCGAAAGTTGTTTACATTGATGAACGGAAACGTTTTCAAACTCATACCTTTGAATTGCAGAGGTGGTCGATACGCCTAATAACCGTACAATTTGGTTTGGATGGTTGCTCTCTAACGATTGGCGAAGTGACGGATAACCGAATTTCAGTGCATCTGATTCCTGAAACCTTAAATTAAAGTTAAACAAGATTATTAAAAATGATTCCAATTGACAAATCAACAGCGAAACGCCTTAAATTAAAAGAGTACTTTACTGGTATTCCATGCAGCAAAGGTCACGTTTCAAAACGATTAACTAGAAATGATGAATGTGTTGAATGTAAGAAATTGTATGCAAAAGAATACAGAAATAAAAACATATCATATACATTTTCTCGTCAAGTTCTAGCTAGACTAGAGGGCAATAATATCATCGAGAGCAAGAAAGAAGAATTAACAATGTCTAATTGCGAGATGATGCTAGGCTATACTAGTCAAGAGTTATCAGATCATATAGAGCGATTATTTGTTGATAATATGTCTTGGGGTAATAGAAAATCATTTCATATCGATCACATAATTCCAGTTGCACAATTCAAAGAAAACAATGTAACTGACATATCAATAATCAATCATCTTAGTAATCTAAAGCCATTATCACCTAAAGATAACTTAGAGAAGAGTGGTGCATTTGTATCTGAATCTGATTTCAAAACATACATGAAGCGATTCAGTGATAACAAAACTCCTTGGGAGAGATATCTAGTCGCACGTGAAAATGGCGAAGTCGAATTAGTAAAAGCTAAAGCAATAACAAAATCAGAAATCATAAAAATTAAAAATAAAGAATATAATGATTCGATGTTTGAATTTTCAGTTGAAAAATACAAACAGAACTTCTTAGAACTACTAGAATGCGGTGTTTCTGATATAGATGGAATTCATAGAACATTCAAAATTTATGGTTCGAGCGAGGGAAAAGCTCGTATTAGTCATTACCTATCTGCGAGATTGATTCGTCGTGATGAAATTCCATATGTTTTAGAATCATTTTTTAGCATTCAACAAAACATGGTTGAAGCAAGAAACAATGATAAAGAGAACACCAAAATACTAGAAGAGAAATATAATTGTACTGGTTTGTATAATTTCATAATGAAATTTGATTGGCGAATAGTCGATAACGCATTAAGACATTATCAGCATGAATACGAATTAGATATGGATACGTTTTGTGATGATGATTTCAGAGTTTTTTCGGATTGGATTGATGTTGATTCAGTAGAAATTGTTGTACCAGAAGATATTGAAATATTTAGCTTATCGCAATATGGTAGAATTGTTTCTCATGACAAATACAAGGAAGTCGAAGAAATCGCTAATATGTTGATTGATGAACATGATGTTGACGAAGATTGCTTTGATTTGGTTTACAATTTAGTAGCTACACGCGGTAAAACTCTTGCAGAGAAACAGATTCTTATCGATTTAGAAATCATAGAAGATGAAAAAGAACTAACAGCATCAGAACAAAGAGTATTAGATATCGCTTCTACGTTAGGGATAGAGAATAAAGAAGAGATTGAAAAGTTGATCAATTCTCAGGGTATAGATAATGCTATGGACATTCTAGAAAGAGCACATGACAACAATCAAATTGTTGATGGAATATACAAGCCAGTTAAATGGTTTTGATGATAGTTGAATTGCATTGGATTAAAGGCTGTAATTTGACAGTCTTTTTCTTTACAAAGAAGCTTGTTTGGTACTCTTATGGTGGGGGAAAAAGTTAAATATTGAAGTTGATCTGAAAATACAAACCATTGTTGATACGCTTGAGCGAGTCCCTGCTGCAAAACATTTAACTTAGTGATCCCTTTGGCTTGGATACAAAGAGCGTTAGTTGTGAAACACAAAAGGAGCATATGATTGCTCCTTTGTTTGAATAGCAACCAACTTGATAGACGTCAGTAAACTAGTTTTGACCAAACAGAACTTATCCAAACTGCTTTATTTAGAGTACCAATTCTAAGCTAAGCAATATCTGTCCATTTTCTATTTAGTGAGCCTCTAATTTGATTAACGCTAGATAGGCTTAGCCCACAAAGGAAAAAGCGAACCTTGTAAGGGTTCGCTTTTGAATTATTAGGAATTAACCAACTTTATTAAGATAACCATCTTCATTAAATCGTTAACCAACTTAATTAGTTATCCTCAACTACAAAAATTATTCTTCGTAGTTATCGATGCTTGGGCACGAGCAGATTAGGTTACGGTCGCCGTATACGTTATCTACGCGGTTTACTGTTGGCCAATACTTCCAAGATTTGGTTGCTTTAGAAGGGAAGCAGCCAAGCTCACGAGAGTATGGGCGCTCCCATTCTTCTTTCGCTAGGTCAACTTGAGTGTGTGGCGCGTTAACAAGTGGGTTGTTATCTAGCGGCCATTCACCATTCTTAACCTTCGCCATCTCTTCACGGATTGCGATCATCGCATCACAGAAGCGGTCTAGCTCTTCTAGGTCTTCCGATTCCGTTGGCTCAACCATTAGCGTGCCCGCTACAGGGAACGACATAGTTGGTGCGTGGAAACCGTAGTCCATTAGACGCTTCGCGATGTCTTCTTCGCTGATGCCTGTTTCTTCTTTTAGTGGACGAATGTCGATAATACATTCGTGCGCTACACGGCCATTAGTACCACGGTAAAGAACAGGGTAGTGAGGACGTAGTGTTTCCATCACGTAGTTCGCGTTCAGAATCGCTACTTTCGTTGCGTCTGTTAGGCCAGCTTCGCCCATCATCGCAATGTAAGCCCAAGAGATAGGCAGGATAGACGCGCTACCCATATCCGCTGCGGATACTGCGAAGTTTTCGCCGTCTGCACCGTTTTCAATGTGACCTGGTAGGAAAGGCGCTAGGTGCGATTTCACACCGATAGGACCCATGCCCGGACCGCCACCACCGTGTGGGATACAGAAGGTTTTGTGTAGGTTTAGGTGAGAAACGTCTGAGCCAATAAAGCCCGGCGTTGTTAGACCAACCTGTGCGTTCATGTTTGCGCCGTCTAGGTAAACCTGACCGCCTGCTGCATGTACCATTTCACACACTTCTTTCACTTGCTCTTCGTATACGCCGTGCGTAGAAGGGTAAGTGATCATGATGCTTGATAGGTTGTCTTTGTGCTTCTCGATTTTCGCTGCTAGGTCAGTGACGTCGATGTTGCCTTCTTCATCACACTTAACCACAACTACTTTCATTGACACCATAGACGCTGTTGCAGGGTTAGTACCGTGCGCAGAGCTTGGGATCAAACATACGTTGCGGTGACCTTCGCCACGGCTCTCGTGGTAGCGTTGAATCGCGATAAGACCTGCGTACTCACCCGATGCACCAGAGTTTGGTTGCAGTGAGAATGCGTCGTAGCCAGTGATTTCACATAGCTTCTCTTTTAGATCTTTTGCTAGTGCTGCGTAACCGGCTGCTTGTTCTGCTGGTGCGAACGGGTGGATTGAACCAAACTCAGGCCAAGTTACTGGAATCATCTCTGCTGCTGCGTTCAGCTTCATCGTACAGCTGCCCAGTGGGATCATGCCGTGCGTTAGCGAGAAGTCTTTGTTCTCTAGCTGTTTTAGGTAACGCATCATCTGTGTTTCGCTGTGGTGCGTGTTAAACACAGGGTGCGTTAGGTATTCCGTTGTACGGCGCAGTGCTTCTGGAATCGCTGCAAACTCGTTGCCTGCGATTTCAGTGGATAGTGCTGCGACTTCTTCTTTCACACCGAATACTGCGAATAGGGTTTCTACGTCTGCCACTGTTGTGGTTTCGTCGAAGCTTACACCTAGCTGAGTACCCAACTTACGTAGGTTGATGTCTGCGGCTAGTGCTTTCGCGTATAGGTCTTCAGTTTGTGCACCAGTATTGATGGTGATGGTGTCGAAGAAACTGTTGTGAGCAAGCTCGAAGCCGCCTTTCGTTAGGCCAGCAGCTAGGATGGCTGTCATGTGGTGCGTACGACGAGCAATCGTGCGTAGACCTTCTGCGCCGTGGTAAACCGCGTAGAAAGACGCCATGTTCGCTAGTAGTGCTTGAGCGGTACAGATGTTTGATGTCGCTTTTTCACGACGGATGTGCTGCTCGCGCGTTTGCATTGCCATGCGCAGTGCTTGGTTGCCATTGGTATCGATAGATACACCGATAACACGACCTGGCATAGTACGCTTGTGCTTGTCACGTGTTGCCATGAAGGCTGCGTGTGGACCGCCGTAACCCATAGGAACACCGAAACGTTGTGCCGAGCCGATTGCAACGTCTGCACCCATTTCACCCGCAGGTTTGAGTAGGCAGAAGCCAATAGGTCAGTTGCTACGGTTACTAGCGTTTTGTTTGCTTGCGCTTTTGCGATGATGTCCGTTAGGTCACGAACTTCACCCGTTGTGCCTGGGTATTGAACTAGTGCGCCGAATACGTCTTGCTCTGGCAGTGATTCTAGAGAACCAACTAGTACTTCAAAGCCGATGAATTTCGCACGAGTTTTTACCACTTCGATGGTTTGTGGGTGAACGTCGTCAGCAACGAAGAATACGTTACTCTTGCTCTTACCCGCACGCTTACAAAGTGTCATCGCTTCTGCCGCTGCCGTTGCTTCATCAAGCAATGACGCGTTCGCGATTTCCATACCAGTAAGATCCATCACCATTTGTTGGTAGTTTAGAAGTGCTTCTAGACGACCTTGTGAGATCTCTGGTTGGTAAGGAGTGTAAGCGGTGTACCAGCCTGGGTTTTCCATCACGTTACGTAGAATTACGTTCGGCGTGAAGGTGTTGTAGTAACCCTGACCGATGAATGTACGTTTAACTTGGTTCTGATCCGCGAATTCACGCATTGCTGCCAGCATGTCTGCTTCGCTTTTTGCTTCTGCCAAGCTCATTGGCTGCTCTAGGCGAATTTGTGCTGGTACGGTTTCGTCGATAAGCGAATCTAGGCTTACAGCGTTGATCGCTTCCAACATTTTCTGTTGATCAGATTTGTTTGGTCCATTGTGGCGAGCAACGAACTCGTTTTGTGTGCTGAGGCTTTGAAGTAATTCAGTCATTGTCCTTTACCTACTCCTTGGTCCGGGTAACGGAAATGGTCATCTGACACATTTAATTATACGTCCGAACCTAGAAAAAAAGCTGTCCACTAATCGTTATGCTAGGGGACAGCTTTCGTCTCATCCTAATTACTCTTCTTCGATAGAGCTTAGGTATTCTTCCGCATCTTTTAAGTCATCCAACTCAGATGGGTTTGAAAGCTTCACTTTCACAATCCAACCACCTTCGTATGGTTCTTCGTTGATTAGCTCTGGGCTGTCTTCTAGTTCTTCATTGATTTCAACTACTTCACCAGTGACTGGTGAGTAGATGTCTGAAGCCGCTTTTACTGACTCAACCAAAGAAAAGCTTTCGCCTGCTTCAACTTCGTCATCTACGTCTGGTAGGTCAACGAATACTACGTCACCTAGCATCTCTTGAGCGTGCTCTGAAATACCGATAGTTACTGTGCCGTCACCGTTGTCACGTACCCACTCGTGGCTATCTGTAAACTTCAGTGTTTTGTCCATTGCTTAATCTCCAAATAACTTGTCAGGATAGTTTCTGATTTAATAAATCTTTCTTACTGGTAAAGAGGGAAGCGACTGCAAAGCTCTTTCACTTGCTTGCGTACGCGTTGTTCTACTTCTGCGTCACCTTCTGGGTTGTTGACCAATCCGTCCAGTACGTCACCAATCCAATTACCGATGAGTTTGAATTCTTCAGCGCCAAAGCCGCGGCTTGTACCCGCAGGCGTTCCTAAACGGATGCCCGATGTAATCATAGGCTTCTCTGTGTCGAATGGGATGCCATTTTTGTTACATGTGATGCCTGCACGCTCTAGAGCTTCTTCTGCTTTGTTACCTTTCAAGCCTTTAGGGCGAAGGTCAACCAGCATTAGGTGCGTGTCAGTACCACCAGTTACGATGTCGCAACCGCGAGTTTGCAATACTTCTGCCATGACTTTTGCGTTGTTGATCACTGAATCAATATAAGTTCTGAATTCAGGACCTAGGGCTTCACCGAATGCCACTGCTTTAGAAGCAATCACGTGCATCAGTGGGCCGCCTTGTAAACCTGGGAATACCGCTGAGTTGATTTTCTTAATGATGTCTTCGTGGTTGGTCAGGATCATACCGCCACGTGGGCCACGCAATGTTTTGTGTGTTGTCGTCGTTACAACGTGCGCGTGTGGAAGCGGGCTAGGGTGCGCGCCTGTTGCGATAAGGCCAGCAATGTGTGCCATGTCGACCATAAGAATCGCGTTTACTTCGTCTGCGATTTCACGGAATTTTGCGAAGTCGATAGTACGTGGAATTGCACTACCACCTGCGATGATCATTTTAGGTTGGTGCTCAATAGCTAGCTCACGAACGTCGTCGTAGTTGATTTCTAGTGTTTCGCGGTCAACGCCGTATTGCACTGCGTTAAACCATTTACCAGAAAGTGCAGGGCGTGCACCGTGTGTTAGGTGGCCACCTGCGTCCAGAGACATACCAAGAATGGTGTCGCCAGGTTGAAGCAGTGCCAGTTTTACTGCGCCGTTTGCCTGAGCGCCTGAGTGTGGTTGAACGTTTGCGTATTCACAATTGAAAAGTTTTTTCGCGCGTTCGATAGCAATAGCTTCCACTGTATCTACGTGCTCACAACCACCATAGTAACGGCGACCTGGGTAACCTTCAGCGTATTTGTTTGTTAGGCATGTGCCTTGAGCTTGCATTACCGCTTTAGAAACGATGTTCTCAGAAGCGATAAGTTCGATTTGTTCGTTTTGGCGAGCGAATTCTGCCTGAATTCCAGCAAAGACAGCGTCATCTGTCGCGGAGAGGTTGGTAGAGAAAAAGTTTTCCAAGCTGTGGTTAGGGTAACTCTTGTTCATGGTAGTTGACCTTCCAAATCTGAAAATGAACCCGCAGTAGAAATAGTTGTTTGATTGCGATGGTGGCTCATTTGTCCTCAAAACAGCTGAACTGCATAGCAGAACAGAGTGACTTTCGACCCGAATAAGTGGGTTAAAACTCCGCTGGATTGTGCTTTCTCCAGTCCAATCTCTAACGGAAATGTGCATCTCTACATCTAACAAGTTGGTAACATACCCCCTGAGGAACGAACAATCAACCAAAAATTTCCTATAGGAAACGAGATTTCTGGTTTTGTTAACAAGAGCACGCTTTAATTAACTCGGTGGACTTTTATCCACTATAGGGTTCATGCACAATGCTAATAGGAAGGAATAAAGAAGTTTTACAGAGGGATTTATGGCAGAAAGTATTTACGATGAATACCCGTCAATGACGTTGGCGAAAGAGCAGCAAGACCAGAATATAGAACCGCTTAAGCTCGGTCAGCGCATTAAAGATATCCGCTCTAAACTTGGTATCACGCTAGAAGAGGCGAGCCAACGTACTGGCCTTGCTCGTTCTACGCTAAGTAAGATCGAGAATGAACAGATCTCTCCAACGTTTCAAGCAATGCAGAAACTGGCACTTGGTCTGCAAATTGATATGCCGCAACTCTTTGAACCACCAAGGAAAAAGGTGGCGACAGGTCGTCGTGATATCACTAAGAAGAAAGAGGGTAAACCACACCCGACTCAAACCTACGAACACGAGCTGCTGGCGACTCAACTTTCCAATAAGAAAATGATGCCTTTTAAGAGCCAAATTCGTGCTCGCAGTTTTGATGAATACAAAGACTGGGTCCGCCATGATGGCGAAGAGTTTCTGCTTATATTATCAGGCGAGGTTATGTTCTATTCGGAGTTCTATGAGCCTGTTGTATTAAGTGAAGGCGACAGTGTTTACTACGATGCGAACATGGGCCATATGTTGACCAGTGTGAGCGAAGAAGATGCGAACATTTTGTGGGTCACTGCCAAATAGTGATAAATAGTTGTAAATTTCCTATAGTGAAAGCAAACGATTGCTATTGGTTTTAAATGCGTTATCATGGCGCTCTATTGATGACATCTCACTCAATAGAGCGCCTTTTTTGTGCGTTTTATTGTGATTAAAATGTTAAAAGTCACACTTTTGAAAGTCGAGCGATGTCTTGTTCGTGCAAAATTGAATCAAGCGTGTTTATTATTGGAAACATTATTCGATGCGAATGCCGACAGCATTCTCGGGTCTATCTAAATGGAGACGAAAATGACTCAAGAACTTCTGAAAACACCACTGCATGCACTTCATGTTGAAGTAGGCGCAAAGATGGTCCCGTTCGCGGGTTACGACATGCCAGTTCAATACCCACTAGGCGTAAAGAAAGAACACTTACACACACGTGATGCAGCAGGTCTGTTCGATGTTTCTCACATGGGTCAACTTCGTTTGATTGGTGACGGTGCAGCTGCATTCCTAGAAACTCTGGTTCCAGTGGATATTGTTGACCTAGGCGCAGGCAAGCAACGTTACGCTTTCTTTACTAACGAGCAGGGCGGCATCATGGATGACTTGATGGTGGCTAACCTTGGCGATCATTTGTTTGTGGTTGTAAACGCTGCATGTAAAGAACAAGACATTGCCCACCTTCAAGCGCACCTTCCATCTGGCATTGAGCTAGAAATCATTGATGATCGTGCACTGCTTGCGATTCAAGGCCCTAAAGCGGCAGAAGTGCTTGCGCGTTTTGCTCCTGAAGTAGCTGAGATGCTGTTTATGGACGTTCGTAAAGTAGAGCTACTTGGCGTTGAGTGCATTGTTTCTCGTAGTGGTTACACGGGCGAAGATGGTTACGAAATCTCTGTACCTGCAGATAAAGCAGAAGAGCTTGCTCGTAACCTAACAGGTGAAGAAGAAGTAGAGTGGATCGGCCTTGGTGCTCGTGACTCACTTCGTCTTGAGTGTGGTTTGTGCCTATACGGTCACGACCTAGATACAACGACGACTCCTGTTGAAGCAAGCCTACTATGGGGCATTCAAAAAGTGCGCCGTGCAGACGGTGAGCGTGCGGGTGGCTTCCCTGGTGCAGGCATCATTCTTAAGCAGATCGAAACGAAAGATGTTGTCCGTAAGCGTATCGGCCTAGTTGGTCAAACGAAAGCGCCAGTACGTGAAGGTGCAGAGCTGTTTGATGCAGAAGGTAACAAGATTGGTGTGGTAACCAGTGGTACAGCAGGCCCTAACGCAGGTAAGCCAGTATCAATGGGTTATGTACGCGCAGATCTTGCGGCGATTGGTACTGAGCTGTTTGCAGAAGTACGTGGCAAAAAACTACCAATGACGGTAGAGAAAATGCCATTCGTACCGCAACGCTACTACCGTGGTTAATTTAGCTAATTTATTGATTTAGAGAGTTAAATAAGGCTCGTTATTCCAACGAGACTAGGTAAAACTAGGCGAGATTAGGAATCTACCTCCCACGCGCTGTATAACTACAGTGTTGCGTTTAGGAATAAGTAACTATGAAGTAGGTTCCATTTAGTTTTCTCTCTGAAACGACCAGTACAAACAAAAATGCCGAGCTTAGTGCTCGGCATTTTTTATGTTCTATTGAGTAACTTGCTTATGCAGTGAGTTCTTCAATCGGGCAGCACATTTGCGTTACGATTTCGCTCAATTCACTTGGGTGGATCATGTCTTCTTTATTCACGCTGAACTGGTTCGCCATGATGGTGTTGAATAACTCCCAATGATTAAGCAGCATTTTTTCGCGATTGTTTGCATCTTCTGGCCATGTTTCTTGCATCATCGGGGTTAAACTGATTGCCCCGTGTGCGAATACCAGCATTTGCCATTTTGATTCCCACTGGTCGATTTGATGCTCAGGGTACTCAACGTTGTACTCGGCAAATAGCTCGGTAAAGATGGCCGCGAACTCATCTTTTGATTTAAGGAAGTATTGCAGTAATGCATCGTCGCCATGGCGGATTGCATCGGCAATCATCTGGATTGGATGCGGGTGTTTGAGCGCAAAGGCCAACATCCTTACCATAAATAGGTAGATTTTCTGATTAGACGGGGTGTTTGCTGGCATTTCGTCAACCAACTGCGCCATGTAGCCTTGCATGAATTCATCCATGGCATCACTCACTGCTTGCCAGATCTTTTCTTTGCTGCCGAAGTGGTGGCGAATCAAACTATGGGAGACACCAGCCTTTTCACTGATGTTGCGAAGCGAGACGCGTTCGTACCCCAACTCACAGAACATATCCGCCGCAACTCTAAGAATAAGACACTTAGTTTGCTCAGCGGCTTCAGCACTTCTACGGCCTTGCTTTCTTTCTGTCATAGTTCGAATTTTCCCGAATATTAATCAACGCGCCTATTTTTACCAGAAACCACACCATTTGCCTAATTATTTTATTATCCACGTGGAAAATATGTTGATCATTTTTTTATTGCTCCTATACTGCACATCTGTGTAGTAAATATTAAGTCGATGGAGAAAGCCAGTGCGAAAACAATATCTAAAGCGCACATTTGTCGGAGCCGCGGTGGCATTAAGCCTCGCTACGATGCTGACAGGGTGTAACAAAGCCGTATCAGAACCGTCCGAGCCATTAATCAAACCTGTGAAATTGCTTGCTGTTAATGATCTGACAGTTGCCGATTCTGATGCATTCCTTGCACGAATAGATGCAACCTACAGAGCTCAACTTTCATTTCAGGTAGGTGGCGAGATTGAGAAGTTGATCGTGCGAATGGGTGAAGAAGTGAAGCAGGGCGATGTGCTTGCAACGCTAGACCCTAAAGATTTGCAGTTGGCGCTTGATGCGTCACAGGCACAGTACTCTTTGGCTAAGACTCAGTGGGAACGCTCGAAGAGTCTGTACAACAAGAAGTTGATCAGTGCTGATAGCTATGACCAGCAAGAAACGCAATACAAAGCGGCATTAGCAAACCTAGAACAAGCGAAGACCGACTTAAGCTACACAGAAATTCATGCGCCGTTCGATGGTGTGGTGTCTTATACGTATGTGAAGCCATACCAAGTGGTTGCGGCGAAACAAGAAATCCTGAATTTGATCGACAATACCACCTTGGACGTGTCGTTTACTTTGCCAGTGACTTACGCTGAAGCTGTGTCATTGAACTCTCTGAAAGACGCAGAAATGTGGGTCACCATGGACAGCGAGCCTAACAATCGCATCCAAGGTAAGTTCAAAGAAATCTCGACTCAACCAAATGCCGATACCAACAGCTATGAAGCGATTGTGACGATTACTCGTCCTTCTGATCGTAACTTACTGACGGGTATGACGGGTCAAGTACACATCGCTAAGCAAAACGTTTCTAACGCAATGACGCTGCCAAATGCAGCTTGGGTGTCGAAAGATGCGAATCAAGGCGAGGTTTGGGTAATGGACAGTGAAACACAACAGGTGAATAAAGTGACCTTGTCACTAAATGCAAATGGTGGTGTGGAGTCTGGTCTTGATAACAATGACTACGTTGTCATCGCAGGTGTTGAGCGCCTAGTAGAAGGCCAAGTAGTGAAAGCTTGGGTTCGTGAGGAAGGTATCTAATGAAACGTTCACTATTCACAGTATCTGCTATTGCGCTTGCAGTACTGACGGGTTGTAACAGTACGGATGAAGTCGTGGCAGAGCAGCCACTGTATGTCTCGACGGTGTCTGTTGATGTACCTGTGAAAAGCCAATTTCGTACATTTAAAGGTCAGGTCGTTCCTGCCGAGCAAACGCCAATTGCATTCCGCCGTGCGGGTGAAGTGCAGCACGTGTTAGTCAAAGCAGGCGACACGGTGAAACAAGGCCAGATGATCGCTAAGCTGGACGACAGCAAAGAGAAGCAAGCGGTAAACGATGCAGAAGCGCAATATACGTTAGCGATTCGTCAGCTTAAACGCGGTGAAGAACTGCATAACCGCCAAATGATTTCGAAAGCGGAGTTGGATGAGCTAACGGCGAACAAAGAGCTGGCGGAAGCAAACTTCTACAACGCAACCAACCAACTGAACTACACGCGTCTGTTTGCACCGTTTGCAGGCAAAGTTTCTGACGTATTTAAAGAGCGTTTTGAGCGTGTGGCGATTGGTGAGCCAGTTCTAAACCTATATCAAAGCGACAAAGTCTATGTTCGTATCGAGCTATCAGACAATGTGTTGGCAATGGTGAATCCAAATACTCAGAGCATGAGCTACCAGCCTCAAGCGACATTTTCGGGTGATACAAAATCTTACCCGTTAGATTATTTAGAGCACACCAGTGAGCCGAACGCACAAACACAAACTTACCAAATGTACCTAACCATGCCGCAACCGGAACAAGAGATTCTGCCGGGCACCAGCGTGAGCGTTGCTGTGGATATGGTCGAAGCGGGCATTACGTCAATTGACGGTTACAACATTCCAATGACGGCGCTTCAAGCAGGCAGTCATACTGGTGAGTTTTTTGTTTGGAAATTAAATGGTGACGCCGTCACTAAAGTGGAAGTAACCATCGACCAAGTGAATGGCGAAGGTGCGATTGTGTCATCAGGTGTTGCTCAAGGCGATGTATTAGTGAATTCCAGCTTACGCAAACTGCGCGAAGGTAAGCATGTGGATGTGGTGGAGAAACAACAATAATGAGCATTGCTGAATACTCAATTAAGAACAAAGTCATCAGCTGGCTGTTCATCGTTATTCTAGCGGTCGGCGGTGTGACGTCGTTCCTAGAACTAGGTCGATTGGAAGACCCAGCATTTACCATTAAAGATGCGATGGTGATTGCAACCTACCCAGGTGCAACGTCTAAAGAGGTAGAAGAAGAGCTAACGTATCCGCTTGAAAAAGAGATTCGTAAGCTGCCGTACATTGATAAGATCACGTCAACGTCTTCAAGTGGTATGTCGCAGATTATGGTGAGCATGAAGATGGACTACGGTCCGGATGAACTGCCGCAAATCTGGGATGAAATGCGTCGTAAAATCAACGATCTGCAACCAACTTTGCCGCAAGGCGTTCAATCTCTGCAAATCATTGATGACTTTGGTGATGTGTACGGCGTGATGCTGATGCTAACGGGTGATGACTACGATTATGTAGAACTGAAACGTTACGCAGACCAACTGACGCGTGAGCTTGAGCTGATCGATGGCGTGGGTAAAGTGGACATCGCGGGTGACCAACAAGAGATGTTGTTTGTTGAGATTTCATTGGATCGTTTGGCGGCTCTGAACCTCGACATGAATGTGATTTCGGGTTTGCTCAACCAACAGAACAACGTGGTTTCTGCTGGTGAGGTGATGGTAAACGGCGAGAGCCTTATTATTCGCCCAAGCGGTACATTAAACACCGTAGAAGCACTAGAAAACCTGATCATTCATGGTCGCGATACGGGTAACCTGATTCGCTTGAAAGACGTGGCGACCATTAGCCGTGGCATTCAAGAAAAACCAGGCAATGTGCTGCTGTACAACGGCAAGAAAGCGATTAACATCGGTATTTCGTTTGCTTCTGGCGTAAACGTGGTAGAAGTCGGTCAACGTATTGAAGCGGAACTAGCAAGCCTTGAGAGTATTAAACCTGCAGGGCTTGATATGAACTACTTCTACAACCAATCGCAAGAAGTAGATGACTCTGTAAAAGCGTTCGTTATTAGTTTGGCAGAAGCGGTTGCGATCGTAATTATCGTGTTGCTGTTTACCATGGGTCTACGCAGTGGCGTGATCATTGGCTTGGTTCTTCTATTGACGGTATTCGGTACCTTCATCTTGATGAACTACAACAACATTGAGCTGCACCGTATTTCCCTTGGTGCGTTGATCATTGCGCTCGGTATGTTGGTGGACAACGCCATCGTGGTTGTGGAGGGGATATTGGTTGGCCTTAAGAAGGGACGAACCAAAGTTCAAGCCGCAACAGATATCGTGAAGCAAACTCAGTGGCCGCTACTTGGTGCGACAGTCATTGCTATTACCGCGTTTGCGCCTATCGGTCTGTCACAAGATGCAACTGGTGAGTTCATGGGTTCTCTGTTCTGGGTACTGTGTTTCTCGCTATTCTTGAGCTGGATTACGGCGATTACGCTAACGCCATTCTTAGCGGATCTTCTATTGAAAGAGGAAGACAAAGGCGCAGATGCTGAAGACGAAGACCCGTACAAAGGTTGGTTGTTCGTGGCGTTCGGTGCGTCTCTTAAACTGGCGCTGCGTTTCCGTTGGTTGACGGTAGCAGGTATGGTGGCATTACTTGTTGGCGCAGTGGTTTCGTTTGGCAGTGTGAAGCAACAGTTCTTCCCACCTTCAAACACGCCGATGTTCTACGTTGATATGTGGATGCCAGAAGGCACGGATATTCGCGAGACAATAAAGAAAGCGGAAGAAGTTGAAAGCTACATTCGCACTCAAGATGATATCGACTTTGTATCCGTATCGATTGGTCAAGGTCTGCAACGTTTTGCTCTGACTTATCAACCAGAGAAGAGCTATGAAGCCTACGCGCAGTTCCAAGTTCGTACCACCGACCGTGAGAACATGTTCAAGCTTCTACATAAGTTGGATGACAGCCTAGCGAAGACGTTTGATAAGCCAACGTTTCAGTTCAAACTGATGGAATTCGGCCCGTCGCCAGCATCTAAGATTGAAGCGCGTATTACTGGCCCGGATCCACAAGTGCTGCGTGACTTAGCGGTGCAAGTAGAAGACATTTTGCATACCGACCCAGGTGCTCGTAACATTCGCCATGACTGGCGTGAGCGCACCAAAGAGTTAGTGCCGGTATTTAACGAATCAAAAGCACGTCGCTTGGGTATCTCAAAAGAAGATCTTTCAAGCACGCTACAGATGGCGTTTGGCGGTAGTGCACTTGGCTTCCTACGTGATGGTACCCACACGCTGCCTATCGTTACTCGTTTGCCAGAAGCAGAACGTGTGGACTTTGAGTCACTGCAGAACGTGAATATCTGGAGTCCGTCTCTACAAACGTACATCCCGGTAGATCAAGTAATTGATGGTGTGAAGCTAGATTGGGAAGAGCCGTTGATCCAACGTCGTGACCGTAAGCGTACTCTAACGGTACTGGCTGACCACGATGTGCTGAGTGACGATACCGCGGCAAGCTTGTTTGCACGTGTACAACCGAAAGTAATGGCGCTGCACATTCCTGAAGGCTACGAAATTACGTGGGGCGGTGAATACGAATCATCGAAAGATGCACAAGAAGGTCTGTTTGGTTCGTTGCCGATGGGTTACTTGTTGATGTTCATCATTACGATGCTGCTGTTTAACTCACTTAAGAAGCCACTGGTTATTTGGTTTACGGTTCCGCTATCAATTATCGGTGTTTCGTTTGGTTTGTTAACCACTAACATGCCATTCAGCTTTACCGCGTTCCTTGGTTTATTGAGTTTGAGCGGTATGATTCTGAAAAACGGTATCGTACTTCTAGACCAAATCAACCTTGAGCTAGAGTCGGGCAAGGATCCTTACTTAGCGATTGTTGACAGTGCAATTAGCCGCGTACGTCCAGTAAGCATGGCAGCACTAACAACGATCCTGGGTATGATTCCATTGGTGTTCGATGCGTTCTTTGGCTCAATGGCAATTACGATTATGGCAGGCCTTGGTTTTGCTACAGTGCTAACGTTGATTGTTGTCCCAGTCATGTTTGCAATTCTGTTTAAGATCAAACCAACCACTGCATAAGGGACTTCCTGGCTTTTATTATTGTCAGATTCCTGCCTAGCCCTGGGGACTTTCCTCAGGGCTTTTTTGATCTTGGCGTATAGGGACGAGAATCGAGATACGAGAGGAAGAAGAAAGACACGAGAAAAAGGTAAAGTCGAAAAGGAGGGCTGGTGATTTGATGCACACCTTGCTGATTTTTATGATTTTCTTACAAGCGATTGAGCAATCATGGGTATACTTATGTTAATTCTTCAATATAAGAGCGAACGCAAATGAACAATCGCGGATTACAAGGACTCTTCCTTTTAGGTTCACTAACGCTTATTGGCTGTTCTTCTACAGACGGCATTTCTACCGATAATGCTGACTCTCAAGCGTCTGTAGAGGTAAAAAGCGCCGATGCAGCGACCATTGCAACTTGGATTGACCAAAGCGTTTTGATGCCGCAGGGGCTTTCTTTGGAGACTGACAAGATCCGATACATGACTGGGTCTGCTGATTTGAACAGCGATGGTTCAGCAGAGCACTTTGTCCTTCTTCAAGATCGTTACTTCTGCGGAAGTGGTGGTTGCGCTGCCTACATGTTCGATAACAGTGGCAAGGTGATCAATCGTATGTCGGTGACCAGAACACCTGTGGTATTAGCAGACAGCTTCAGCAATGGTTGGCAAGACTTTATTGTGTGGAGTAACGGTGCATACCGCCAAATGAGCTTTAATGGTGAGTCTTACCCAAGTAATCCGTCGTTAGAGCCTAAGGTTGATCGTGATACCAATGTACAGGCTGCTATTGCTTATGTAATGGCGACAGAGCTGTACCAACAAGATGGTTATGATATTTTGCCTGCGGATGATAAAGAGATCTGGACGCCAGCAAATATATACCACTTCACGTTTAAGCATTATGGAGACCCACACAGTGTGTATCAGGCCACGGTCAATATCGACAGTGGGGATGTGGATATCGAATCGGTACCGATGCAATAAATCGACTTGTTAAACAAGAAAAGGGCGAACACTTATTATAAGCGTTCGCCCTTTGTTTTAGGTGCTCATGTACGCGATATGGTGTTTGTTTTCGCAAGGCTTTCGAGGTTACTAGGGCACAATAAAAAACACCTCCCAAAGCCGAGGCTAGAGGGAGGTGTCGAATGCCAAATCGAGGGAGGCATTGTTAACTGTTATTTAATCGCTGTTTGCGATTAAGCTGCAGCTTGTTGTTTCGCTTCTGATTTGTTCTTTAGGAACGCGTAAGTGAAGCCTGTTACCGCTGTACCTGCTGCAATTGCTACCAAGTACATCAGTACTGGAGAGATTGCGTTAGGGATTAGCAGTACGAATAGACCACCGTGTGGTGCCATTAGTTTTGCGCCAAACAGCATAGATAGAGCACCTGTTAGTGCGCCACCAGCCATACATGATGGGATTACACGCATTGGATCTTTCGCTGCGAATGGGATTGCACCTTCAGAGATAAAGCACAGACCAAGAACGAATGATGCTTTACCCGCTTCACGCTCGCTTTGCTCAAACTTGTTCTTAGCAAGGAATGTCGCAAGGCCCATACCAAGTGCCGGAACCATACCTGCTGCCATGATTGCCGCCATTGGTGCGTAAGTTTGCGAAGCCAATAGACCCACACCGAATGCGTAAGCGGCTTTGTTTACTGGACCACCAAGGTCGAAACACATCATTGCGCCAAGGATAATACCCAGTAGAACTGCGCTGTCAGAACCCATGTTGTTTAGGAAGTCAGTTAGGCCGTTCATGATGCCCGAAACCGGACCACCTACGATGTAAATCATCACCAGACCCGTGAACAAGGTTGCCACAAATGGGATGATCAGAATCGGTTTAAGCGCTTCCATCGATTGTGGCAGTTTCACTTTGTCAGCAAGGAACTTCGCTGCGTAACCGGCAATGAAACCTGCTGCGATACCACCAAGGAAACCTGCGCCAGTTGAGCTAGCAAGCATACCGCCAACTAGACCCGGAGCCAGACCCGGGCGGTCAGCGATAGAGAAGGCGATGTAACCAGCAAGTACTGGAATCATCAATGCGAATGCAGACCCACCACCGATGTTCATCAGTGCTGCTGCCAGCGTGCCTTCTTCTTTAAACGCTTCGATACCAAATACGAAGGATAGGGCGATGATCAAACCACCTGCAACCACAACAGGAAGCATGTGCGATACACCTGTCATTAGGTGTTTGTATGCGCCTTTCTTCTCTTCTGCTGCTGATGATGCGCTAGAAGAGCCAGAGTGTTGGTATACACTTGCTTGTTCAAACGCTTTGTCCATCTCTTCAGCCGTTTTCTTTAGAGCTGGACCAGTCTTAGTGCGGTACATCTTCTTGCCGTTGAAGCGGTCTAGAGGCACTTCGATATCGGCTGCGATGATCACTAAATCTGCGTCTGCGATTTCTTGGTCAGTCAGTTGGTTTTTTGCCCCTACTGAGCCACGCGTTTCCACTTTGATTTGGTGACCACGACGTTTGCCTTCTTCTTCTAGTGCTTCTGCTGCCATGAAGGTGTGTGCAACGCCTGTAGGACATGCTGTGATCGCAACAATCTTCTTCGTTGCTGACGCGCTTTCTGCTGGTGCTGCTACTTGTGCCGTAACTGTGGTTGCTTGCTCTAGTGTTGCTGAGTTTTCAACCGCAGTCTGTAGGAAAGCCATTGCGTCTTTTGCAACGGTGCTGATATCTGCTTGGTAGACTTTTTTACCTACGAAACGAGAAGTATCAACTGGAGTGTTAGCCGCAATTACGATCGCTTCTGCTTGTTCAATGTCAGCATCTGTCAGTAGCGTTGGTTCAACGATGTTTGATTGGCATTCAATCTTAGCGTTCCAACCCAGCTTCGCCGCTGCTTGTTCTAGTAGGCCTGCCGCTATGATGCTGTTCGCAACACCGCTTGGACAAGCTGTAATAATGGCAATATTCATACTGATAACCTTCTGTTCCTTAGTTTTTGTCTAAGTTCGTATTAGGGTAAAGCTCGCTTACTTGCGTTTGGAGCTTGATGTTCTCCAGTTCTTCCTGACTGGTTAGGCCAACGCCAACTTGGCTCACTGCTAGGGCAGAAAGCGCTGTAGCGAAGCGCAGTAAATCGTTTTTCGGCATCACTTGCATGTGACCCCAGCACAAGCCCGCGACAAGCGTATCGCCGGCGCCAACGGTGCTAACTACATTCATTCGTGGTGGTTGGGCACGCAGCCATTCACCTTGGTTAAGCCACATCACGCCGTCTGCACCCATAGAAACCACGATGTTCTCAATGCCTTTATCGCTTAGCGTTTGCGCTGCTGCTTGGCATTGCTCTGGTGTGGTTAGGTGCTCACCAACGAAATCGCTTAGCTCTTCGTCGTTTGGTTTGATCAACCAAGGGTGCGCGTCGATACCTGCACGCAACGCTGCTTTGCTGCTATCGAACAGTACTTTTTTGCCTTGCTGATGTAGCTTTTCAATCCACGCCGCACATTGCTCTGCGGTTACGCCGCCTGGTAGGCTGCCAGCAAGTACGAAGTAATCGTGTGTTTCTGCAAGGCGGAATAGGGTTTGCTCAAAGCGCTCAATTTCTTCTGCCGTTACTTGAACACCAGGGAAGTTGATGTCGCTGACTTGGCCATCGGCTTCAACCAATTTCACGTTAATACGCGTTGCGCCTTCGACTTCAACAAATTCGTTTTTCACTTTGATGTCGTCGAAAAGCTGGTGGAATAGTTCTGGGTTGTCTTTGCCAAGAAAGCCTGTCACGGTCACGTCTGCGCCTAGGTCACTCAGTACCTTCGCCACGTTTACGCCTTTGCCTGCTGCATGCAGGTTGCTCTTTTCTACAAGGCTAACTGAACCTACTTTTAGCGAGTCCAATGAGCCAGTTAGATCAAGGGCTGGGTTAAGCGTGATGGTAACGACTTTGTTTGTTTTCAATTCGGTCATTCTCGCGCTCCTTAACCTTCACCAAGACCAGAAGCGATCGCTTTACCGATAGACTCAATTGCCAGCTCTGCATCTGGGCCTTCAGCAGAGAATTGAAGCTGGTGGCCGTGTTTCACGCCAAGTGCGATAACTTTCATTAGGCTCTTCGCATTTACCGCTTTGCCATCACCGTCAAGGTTTGCTACTCGAATGTTCGATTCGAATTTCTTCGCTTCAGCAACCAGCATTGCACCTGGACGAGCGTGTAGGCCGTGAGCATTCTTGATCTTGAAGACCGCTGTATTGCCATCTTCAGCCGCTTCTGTAGCCATTTCTTCGCCTTTGAATAGCGCAAGAATCTGTTCAGCAGACGCATCAAGTAGTTTGTTGTGTTCATTGTTAAACACAAGCTTAGAAATTGTGCTTAAGATAGATTGATGTGCGTTGTTGCAAGCAGCAAAAGCGACTAGAGCACGAACTTTCTCGCCTTCAAACTCGCAGAAGTTGGCGGTTGACACAAAAGCAACACCAGTGCGAGTGACTCGCTTATCGCTACCAACTAGCCATAGCCCTTGGCCAAGGTGCGTCGGTGTTTTCGTTACTAGGTCAGCTACAAACTCTGTACCAGCACAACCTGTGTTTTTAAGTAGGCCGCCCGCAACCGCGCTCATTTGAACCATGTCGCTTGCAGGAAACTGAAGCTGAATCAAAGATGCATCGAAATCCGCTTCGAGTTGAACATCACCATGAAGTAGGGCGATGATATCGTCTTCACTTTTCGCATCACGTAGACGCGCTTCAACACCGTCCGCACCCAGTACTTTGGTTAGCTGCTTAAGAATGCCTAAGTGTTCATCGGATTTTGCTGCGATACCGATAGCAACGAATACTCTATTGCCGTCACCCCATTCAACGCCTTCTGGGAAGTGGTGAACCGCAACGCCAGTGGTTTTCACCATTGAACGTGTATCGGTTGTTCCATGTGGGATCGCAATACCGTTACCCAAGAATGTTGAGTTTTGGTTTTCACGGTTTAGCATGCCTTCTACATAGCCTTGTTCAACCAGACCTTTGTCTGCCAGGCTTTGAGCGATGTTTTTGATCGCTTCAAACTTATCTGTAGCGGATTGAGATAGGGTAATGTCGTTCTTACTTAGCTTAAGCATGGTGCTTCTCCAGCCTTAAGGTATCTATTTCTAATTCATCTTGGTTACGCAGTGCGCTTATCTATGCGTAACGCCGTTTATCTGTTGTTTGCTGACCCGGTGTATCTCTTGCTACGCAGTATGCTTATCAATATAAGCTGCTTAACAATGAACTGAATCGATTCAGCAATTGGGCAAATTTTTAAAGCATTCAGCGAAACCGTTTTTAAAATCATAGGGTAATCAATCATTGCTTTATTGTGTCTATAGCTTCGAAAAGCGAGTCTGCAATGGGTGATTTTGGTGATTCTCGTCAATTTTTGAGTTTTGCTGAATCCTTTCAGCTTTTATACTGAATCGGTTCAGCATATAATTCAACTTATCGAAGGATCATTGATGTATTAATATGATCCTGCGCACAGAATAAGGCTTACGATATGACACTGGATGAGATAGCAAAATTGGCTGGGGTTTCTAAGACCACAGCAAGCTATGTGATTAACGGAAAGGCGCAGAAGTACCGCATTAGCGAGAAGACCCAAAAGAAAGTGATGGCGGTAGTCGAGCAATACAACTACAAGCCGGATCACGCCGCGTCTTCACTGCGGGCAGGCAATTCACGCTCGTTCGGATTAATCATTCCTGATTTAGAGAACACCAGTTACGCACGTTTAGCAAAGCTGATTGAGCAGAACTCGCGCAAAGCGGGTTATCAGATTCTAATTGGTTGCTCAGATGACAATCCACAAACTGAAGAGAAGGTTGCGGAAGCGCTGGTTAGCCGCCGCATTGATGCGTTGTTTGTGGCGAGCAGTATGCCAGCAGCCAGTGAGTATTACTTAAAGCTGCAAAACTCGGGCACGCCAGTTATCGCACTCGACCGCCCTATGGATGATGAACACTTTTGCTGTGTGATCAGTGAAGATTTCGATGCGGCATTTGAACTTACCGAATCGGTGCTGTCTTCGGAAATTGAATCCATCGGTTTGATTGGCGCATTGGAAGAGCTTCAAGTTTCTAAAGAGCGTGAACTGGGTTTCCGTTCTGCTTGCCAGCAAGAGGGGAAAAAGGTGCTTGTGGGTTATGGCCAGCACTTCTCTCGTGAGGAAGGCAAGAAAGTGCTGGAAGAGTGGATTGCAAAAGACCAACTACCTGATGCGGTAGTGACCATGTCTTACACTTTATTGGAAGGCGTGTTGGACGTGATGTTAGAAAAGCCAGAACTGATGGGCAAAGTACGTTTGGCCACCTTTGGTGATAACCGCTTACTGGACTTCCTGCCAATCAAAATCAACTCGCTACCACAGCAATTTGAGCTGATTGCCGACAGCGCAATGGAGCTTGCACTTAACGCTTCAGCGAAACGATATAAAGCGGGTGTAGAGTTAATTCCGCGTAAGATTGTAAAGCGTCACACCGACGCTAAAGCTTAATTTCTACCGTCAGCGCCACAAACGCGTGGTCGCTGGCGTTCTTATCTCTCTACAACGATGGATTGATTAAGTGCGAATCCAGCACTTGGTAGTCTGTTACTTCCGCTATTGATACATCGGCGTGCGCATCAAACTCCTGCGACAGTAAGATGTAATCCAACACGTTTCCTTTGGCAAAATGGTAGTGTGTCGCCGGTCGTGACTCTAGCGACGGTGACATTTGTAACTCCCAACCATCGCTGAGTTGCAAATCAGTGACGCCGTCACCGTAATGCTCGGTCAAAACATTGTTAACGCTCGTTGGTGTGATGGCTTGGTTCATGTCCCCCATTAATACTGTCGGCGTTGGAATCAATGCGTACTGCCTTTGCATGGCGTCGCGCAGCATTGCTGCTTCCCAACCGCGTTGTTGCGTTGACAGCCAGCGGGCAATCGGTCGGCTTGCTTGTTCCGGTGTACCTGAGTCTGCAGGGCGTTGTGACTTCAAATGTGTGACGTACACAGAGATATGACCAATGATAGGGTGAACAATGCAGGCGCGAACGGGTTTGCGGCTGAAAGTTGGCGCGTCAATTTCACCAAAGGCATTTAGCGTCTCTTCATCGAATGTAACCGCTTCAAAGCTTTCAATCGGAAAGCGCGAGGCGACAGCGACAACAGGGCGAGAGTAGATGTAATCGCCTTCGATATGTGGCGTGTCGACCGTGGCAAAGTACTCGTAACCTATTTCGGCAAAGAAGGCTTTGGTCTCTTCTATGCTAAATACCTCTTGTAAGCCAATGACATCAGGATCGAGCTGTTCGAATTGCGATTTGGTCCAAGCGAGTTTGTCGTGCCAATCATCGAGTGAGTAGATGTTCTCGAAATCATAATAAGCACCAGGTGGAGCAATAAAGTTAAACAGGTTGGCGCTGGCAAAGGTAATGTGGTTCTTATTAGACAAAATATCGCTCGTTCAAGGAGTTATTGGGTGAGTATATACCCAATTGGACAAGTTGAGTGAAGATCACGTTTCTATTTGTACGCATTCCGTTTAAACTCCGTTCATCAAGAAAAATGAGTAATGAACATGACCCAAGATTACGAACACGAAGAGTATTTAGAAGGCGAAGAGATTGAGATCGAAGCGATCGGTATCGACGTTGACGCGCACCCAATTGAGCTGTACAAGCTTTTCAAAATCGCAAACTTGGTGAGTGGCGGTGGTGAAGCAAAACACATCATCGAAGAAGGTTACGTAGCGGTAAATGGTGAGCTAGAAACGCGTAAACGTCGTAAAATGTACGACGGTGATTTCTTTGAGTTCAACCAAGAATATTATGTCGTTGTGTGTGATGCGCCAGTGACTGAGCCAGAAACTGCAGAGCAAAAGGCAGAGAAGAAGGCGAAGAAAGAAGCGCAAGCGGCACGTAAAGAAAAGTCTCGCTCGAAAAAGAACGAGAAAGCGAACGTTAAGGGCCCTAAATCGACGGGTCGTAAAGCGGCACACAAAGAGCGTAAAGCTCAGCAAGAAGCGCTGTCGCAGTCAGCTAAGAAAGGTAAGAAAGCGGACAAGCCTCAAGCGGTTCGCGATCCTAAGAGTGGTCGTAACTCCATCGACTTCTTCTAAGCGTTTCCTTTCGATATTAAAATCGACGTAAACAGAAAAGCGCCGCCTTGGTGAGTAACCTAGGCGGCGCTTTTGTATCTAAAACGATTCAATCTGTATCTTCGATAATACGTTTAATGCAGAACTTTGGCATTGGCTTTTTGCACTGTCCAATGGTGGATTGATTTTGGCTTTCCTAGATAGAACCCTTGATAAAAGTCTACGCAGAGCGCTTGCATTGCAGCCAGTTGGTTCTCTTGCTCGACGCCTTCAATCACAACCTTCGCGCCTAAATTCTGTGCGAGCTCCATAGCGCTGAAGACGGCATCTTCGTTACCATTGCAGAACTCTAATAAATAAGAACGGTCAATCTTGATAATATCAGGACAGAGCTGAAGAACTCTTTTTTGGTCGGAATACTGGGCGCCGTAGTCATCAATTGCGAATAGGAAACCACTGGCTTTAAGTTTTTCGACGGCCTTTATAAGGCTCTCTGTTTCTTCACAATGCTGTTCAATTACTTCAAAAACAACGTCGCTCGTATCCATATTAAGGGCTTTTAAACGTTGATAAAGCAACCCTGTATCTTTGAACCCCATATCGGTGGTTAACGTGAGTAGGGCGGCAGGCATGACGTTTAAGAACAACTTAACCCCAGAACCAGCAAAGTGCTTGGCAAAATTTCGTATATGGATAGCGCGACTTAGGAACTCTACGGCAAGACGGAAACTCTTATCCCAACTGTTGTCGGAGAAGAAGATGTCTGGTCGGATTGAAACACCATCTACGGTTTCGATACGAAGGAGAGCCTCCATACCAATCAGTGTTCTTGAGTGGTCAAAAATGGGCTGATATACGCTTCTAAAGACAAATTGATGAAGATGCACGCAATGCTCTCCATTCTCGTCAATCCGAATATAGCGTTCATAATCAGATTGTTTTGTTAGCTCCATGCTATGTACCGAATGCTATTCATATTTTCAATGTAACAATATGAGGGTTCTATTGAAACCCCATTCGGTATCGAATTGCGAGGCTTATTGAGTTAATTTGAAATAGATTCCGATTTTTTCTCGATGTACCTAAAAAACATTGATAGACCGAAACAAATCAGGAAGTAAACAAAGCCTACAATGAGCCAAATTTCGAAAATGTAGCCTGAAGAGTTCGCCATTTCTGTACCGACGAAGGTCATTTCTTGAATTGAGATCAGTGAGACAATTGAGGTGTCTTTGACTAAAGAAATAGTTTGCCCTGCAAGCGCTGGTGTAATTGCTTTTAGTACCTGCGGCGCAATGACGAAGCGATATTTGACCCAAGATGAAAGACCAAGAGAGTCTGCCGCTTCCCATTGCCCTTTATCAACGCTCTGTAATCCAGCACGCACCACTTCTGCAATGTAGGCAGAAGAAAGCAGACCAACACAAAGTACGCCGGATGCCAAGTTTTCCCAAAGATTCGCTGGGCCGAATAGGAAGTGTTGAATCGAGTTAGGTTCGCCACGGTAGTTGCGAAGAAGATCTTCTAACCCAAGTAACGGAATCAGCTGGTTAGAGATAAAGAAATAGAAGATAAATACGAACACCAATGGTGGGATATTTCGTACCAACTGAATAAACGCGTTGGCGGGTGTGCGCAACCAGACAGAATTTGAGAAGCGTGCCAGACCGAGTAGGGTACCCAATACCAGCGCAAAGGTTATGCCCCAAAGGCTAAGGCGTAAGGTTGAAATTAAGCCTTGAAAAAAATACGGCAAACCACCGTCTGATCTGGGTGTGAATAACAGATCAATCGCATCTTTCCAATGCCAGATGTAATTAACACCAACAGTTGAACGATGGTAGAGCCAAACCCCAACAAACGCACAGATGGCCAGTAGCACCCAATCGAGTAGGTTAAAACGGCTGAAGAAAAAGCCTGAATTAGATTTGGTTGGTGCAACGCGAGAGGTGGTTTGTCCGCTCAAGGTTCGACTCCGTTAGTAAAGAAGAAACCGACCCGCTAAACGAGTCGGTGTATTTAGTTATTGCAAACGTTAGGGGCGTTATTGACCTTGTGCAATTTGGTCTTGCCAATCTAGCGTTGAGAACCAGTATTCGTAACGCTCATCTAGCCAACCATCTTGAGTGCGTGCTTCAATCCATTTGTTGAAGAAGGCTTTTTTGTCTTCCTCACCTAAACGAACAGCAAAGGCTTCGTTACCTTTCGATAGACGCTCTGTAAATGGAATGAATAGTTTGTCTGCGTGTTTGACTGCTTCGTGCTCTGGTTTTGGGCTTGATGCGATTACAGCGTGCGCATTTCCGTTAAGGACTTCTTGAAATGCTTGAGCATCGTCATCGAATTGAAGGATCTTTGCTTTAGGGAAGGTTTCGCGCGCAACTTGAACGGTGAATGCACCGCGACGAGCGGCAATTTTCACGCGGCGAGAGTTGAAATCAGAAAACTCACTAAAGCCTTCGGCTAACTCTTTGTTTGCCGCGACTTGAACGCCAGAGTGGGAATAAGGTTCCGTGAACAGCACGCTCTTAGAACGTTTAGGGGTAATCGACATTCCGCCAATGATAACGTCAAACTTTTTTGCCAACAGAGCAGGGATAATTCCGTCCCATGCTGTCGGTACGAATTCGACTTTCAAGCCAGAATCAGCAGCAAGTCGTTTTGCTACGTCGATTTCAAAACCAATTAGCTCACCTTGCTTATTACGCATCGCCCATGGTACGAATGTCGACATACCAACGCGAAGCGTGCCGCGCTCTTTAATTTGATCTACGTTTGGTGTTGCTGCTTCTTCATTGGCTAATGAAGGTAAAGCAATCGCAAGCCCCAGTAATGCAGTAATGGTCGCTTTGAATAACTTCATGTTATCTCCTTATAATTTGCGCCAACTGGCTCCTAGTTTGTGTTCCAGCCAAGCGGATAAGCCAGAAAGTGATAATGTGAGAGCAAGGTAGATTGCTGCCACAGTAAACCAGATTTCAAATGGCATCGCCGTTTCAGAGACGATGTTTCTTGCCTCGGTTGTGAGGTCGAATATTGCCATCACACTGACGATTGAAGAGTTCTTAATCAGAGAAACCACTTCATTGGTCAATGGTGGCAGAGTACGTTGAAGTACCTGCGGAAGAATCACGTCTTTGTAGGCAAAGAAAGGGGATAGCCCTAGGGTCTTCGCCGCTTCAAACTGACCTTTTGGAATGCTATTTAAGCCCGCACGGAATATTTCTGCAGTGTAAGCACCTTGGAAAAGCGATAACGCTAAGACCGCAGTACTGAACCTGTCTAAGCCAATAACAGGGCCAAACACGAAGTAGAGCAGGTAAATCTGCACCAGTAGCGGCGTGTTGCGAATCAACTCTACATAAGCCGTACCAATCGCGTTACCCACTTTGGAGTTGCTCAGGCGCAGTAACGCAGTGACGAAACCAATAACCAAAGTGAAGAATAGACTAAGTGCAGAGATTTTTAGGGTAACGAGTAGCCCATCTACTAATTCTGCAGGCCACCACTCACCATCTTCATAAAAGGCGATGTAGTCTGGCACACGCTCCCATTGCCATTGATAACCCATCGCTTGTGCTCCGGAATCGAGCACCCAAACGATCGCAACCAATAGAATCGCGATTTGTAATATGGCTTGTAAAACGGGTTTTAGGATTCGAGATACCATCGGCTAGTAGCTCAGAATCTGATTTAAAAACGCTTGAGTGCGAGGGTGCTGTGGTGTCTCAAAGAGTGCGATTGGTGAATTCATCTCGATGATTTCCCCTTCGTCCATAAACACCACTCGATTCGCGACCTTCTTCGCAAAACCCATTTCGTGAGTCACACAAATCATGGTCATGCCGCTTTGTGCAAGTTCAACCATGACGTCTAATACTTCGTTGATCATTTCGGGATCGAGCGCAGACGTTGGTTCATCAAACAATAATAGGTCAGGTTCCATGCAAAGCGAACGGGCAATTGCAACACGCTGTTGCTGACCACCGGAAAGCTGAATGGGGTACTTGCTGGCTTGCTCTTCGATGTTAACGCGTTTGAGATACTGCATCGCGCGCTTTTCCGCTTCTTGTTTAGAAAGCTTAAGCGTGCGAATAGGGGCAAGGGTGAGGTTTTCTAAAACCGTAAGGTGTGGAAACAGATGAAAGTGTTGAAACACCATACCTACTTTGCCAGGTTTTTGCATTTTAGAATCGGCTGGTTGTTCGAAAACGTTGAGCTCGCCTTCTTGAATAGATTCTAAGTGGTTGATACAACGGATAAGTGTGGATTTACCTGAACCAGAAGGGCCACATACAACAACGATTTCACCGGTGTGTACTGAAAAATTAATATCTTTAAGGGCGTGGTATTCACCGTACCACTTGTTTACGTTGTTAAATTCAACAACAGGAGTGTTCTCGTTCAAAGGGGCACGCTTTTAGTGATAACAATGGAGCTACAATAGCAAGTTATGACCTTAATTTCATTAACTTAAGTCTCTTATCTAACGAGGATGTAAAGGTTTGGTTATATCGTGCGCTATAAAAAAGACCTGCCATGTGGCAGGTCAAGTCCCTATGGATCAAGTTATGGGAGAAAAATTCAAGTTTGAGCTTGAATAAGGGGGAGGTAAGACTACGCCGCGATATCTTCGGCAGGCTTGACGTGAGAAGTCATATTCAAGCTCAGTAAGCGACAGGCATTAATTTCCCCCATGCCTTCTATGGAATCCAGCTGAGTCATTAAGATTGATGAGATATGAGCTTCGCGAGCCTTCTGGCGTAAACAATCTACAATCTGCGGTGCTAGTTCGATTTTGGCTCCTGCAGATTTGAAATACAAAGGTTCAACTCCTCGCAGGATTGTCATTTGTGCAAGTAAAGCAGGATTATCACTAAGAGCCCAAATCTTAGTCTTACTCTGGCATCGAGACATTAATAGCGGCGTTTCTCCATGTTGGGTTAAAATCGCAACGCCAAGATCTTGATGTGCGCGAGAAGCCGAAATCATCGATGAGAGCGCAAAGCTTTTACCGGGGGTAGAACATAGATGTTGAAGGCTATCCCAGCAGTCGTGGTTACATTCCAGTTCGTGCTCTGCACCTTGTGCGATACGAACCATAGCTTCGACTGCTTCGATTGGGTATTTACCCGCTGCGGATTCTGCTGAGAGCATAACAGCGTCTGTCCCATCAATAATCGCGTTTGCCACGTCTAGCACTTCAGCCCGAGTAGGGAGTGGGTTTTCGATCATTGATTCCAACATTTGTGTCGCAGTGATCACAGGTTTACCCCAATGCTTAGAGCGATTAATTAGTGATTTTTGAACCATCGGTAATCGCGCGTCACCTATCTCTACACCTAAATCGCCGCGAGCAACCATGATGATGTCTGATGCGATAATTACGTCATCCATAGCTTCTTTGGTTTCAACTACTTCGGCACGTTCTACCTTAGCGACAATCTTGGCATCGCAACCTGCTTTATGCGCTAAGCTGCGAGCGTATTCGATATCTTGTGCATTGCGTGGGAAAGAGATAGCAAGGAAGTCGGCACGAAGTTTTGCTGCGGTTTCGATGTCTTGAATGTCCTTCGCGGTAAGAGCAGGTGCAGAAAGACCGCCACCTAATAAGTTGATGCCTTTACGGTTAGATAATTTACCGCTATTTAATACTGTTGTTTTTATCCATTGCTCGTCAGTATCGACTTGATTTACTTTAAGCTGAATGCGGCCATCATCCAGCAGCAGAATATCGCCTACGTTCACATCTTGAATTAGCTCTGGATAATCAAGGCCAACAATTTCTTGGTTGCCAGCTTTTGCGTCGAGTGTTCCGCTCAGAGTAAACACTTCTCCTTGATTGAGTTGAATAGCACCATTCTCAAAGCAAGAAATACGAATTTTGGGGCCTTGTAAATCCACTAGTACCCCAACATAAGTGTTAAGTTCGGTTGCAATTTCACGAACTAAATGCGCACGTGCGATGTGCTCTTGCGCGGTTCCATGCGAAAAGTTGAGCCTGACGATGTTAGCGCCAGCTTTGATTAAGTTAGTCAGTGTTTCACGGCTTTCACTCGCTGGACCTAGCGTGGCCACAATTTTGGTTTTACACATTTGTCACCTCAATCGACACATTAAAAGGAAAATAGAAATAGGGGGCTATTAATTTCGTAAGCACTCTTAGTAAAAGAACTTAAGGAATTAGAGAAGTAAGCGGGAGTAGCCTCCCGCTTTCGTCATGAATTAGTGACTAGGGCGAACTTCTAGCTCTGTTTCTTCAACAGGGTCGATATCAACCACTTTCTTCGCATTCCAAACAGTCAAAGCAAGAAGCAGAGAAATTACACCAGCGGTTAACCAGAAATATTGCGCTTGCGAGAAGTCGTATTTGGTTACGCCATCAATTTCGGTGATTTTGATAAGAGAAGCAGATACTAGCTCTTGACCAGAAGCAGCGATGTAAGAGAACAGGCCGATAAAACCTTTAACTGCACCAACAGCATTCTTAGGCATTAGGTCACATGCAGTTAGACCAGCAAGGAAGACAACTAGGCCACCAATAGCGAAACCAATCAAACCTAATGCAACTGCGTCAACAATGCGGTTGTCTGGACCAAAGAACATCAAGCACATACCACCAATGTTTGCCAATCCGTAAAGTAGAGTTGGGATGTGGCGATTAGAGTTGAACAGCTTGTCAGAGATAATGCCCGATAGTATTGCACCTGCGAGACCAGCAATTGGGTAGGTAGACATTGCAAAACCAGCGTCGATCAATGAGTAACCTTTTGCCTCTTGGAGGTAAAGAACAGCCCAAGAAGACATTGCGTAACGTGAGATGTACATCGCCGCACATGCCGCAGCAATTAGCCAAACTGTTGGTTGCTTCATGATGAACATTTGAGCGCGACGAGTTTCTTTCGGGTCGTTCTTTTTCTTAATCTCAGGCTCTTCGTCAAACGCAGTTGCTGAATCCGGCAAGCCGTAAGTTTGTGGGCGATCTTTTAGGATGAAGAACATACATAGTGCTGCTGCAATCGCTGCGATACCGGCACCGATGAAACCGGCGCGCCAGCCAAAGTAGCTCACTAGAGAAGCAGTTAAGATCCAGGTGATACCTTCACCGATGTTGCGTGATCCACCCCAAATAGAGTATCGGCTACCACGTTGCTTTGGTGAGAACCATTGGAATAGAGACACACAAGAAGGTGCTGAACCAACAGATTGGAACCAACCGTTTAGCCCCCAGAGTAGAACGAAGAAGAAAGCCGTTGTGTTCAAACCCATGGATACTGCTGTGATACCTGACAGTAGCAGTGAGAACGACATAAATCGGCCAATGTTGGCATAGTCAGAAAGGAAGCCGTTCGAGAACTTACCAAAAGCGTAAGTGAAGAAGAAAGCTGAACCCATGATGCCGAGTTCTTCGATAGTTACGATGCCTGCATCCAGCATTGGTTTTTTTACAACGCCTAAACTCATACGTACTACGTAGAAGACGGCGTAACCAAATACCAAACCTAAAAATACATGCCATTGGTAGCGTTTGAAACGCGCCTGCATTTCCTCTTTCGAGCCATCTGAAAGAGGGAGGTCAGGGCGTGTTTTAAAGAAGTTAAACATGTTGCACTCCAAGTTTTAATTACAAATTTTTTGTCGCAGGGCCATCTTGGAGTGACAGATTGCACAGTACAAAGGCATGAATTTGAGACAGAATTGACTCATATTGATATTTAGGCTGAGTCAAAAACGGGAATTTAGAACGGTAGCCTGAGACTTGTTACTGATAGAATATGCGTAGTTTTGGTTGAAGTGCGTCAATAATGACTCAAACACACTCTGTAAGATTTTTTGACAATCTGTAATAGATTTGAGTTACCGCACATTATTTAAGGTTTTTGGTTAGTTTGATGGCTGATTTCAAGCAATTGGGGCGTTGTTTACTTCTTGGTGCTGCGCTTTATACACCGCTCACAACCGCAGCAGATAAAGAGCTGGTGATACTCACTACTTTTTCTCAAGCTCCTATCACCGCTTTGGTGGATGACTTTACGCAGCACTATCCCGATGCGGAAGTCAGAGTGGTTCACCGACGTACGCAATCGAGTCTGCAATTGCTAAGCAAAAGCTATATGAAGGATATCGACTTGGTATTGAGCTCATCTCCATTTTTGATGCAAGAGCTGTCTGACGAACATCGTTTAGCTGATATGTCGTCTAGCGTGCAAGTTCCGAAATGGTTATCTGCTTATCTATTGCCGAATAACGAACAAGTTGTTGCTTTTGGATATTCTGGGGCGGGAATTGTTTGGAACAAAGATTATTTAGCCGCAAATCATTTGCCAGAACCGAAGCGTTTTCAAGATTTGACCAACCCTCTGTATTTTGGTCACGTCACAATGAGTACGCCAAGCCGCTCAGGAACAACTCAGCTGATGGTTGAGAGTGTGCTTAGTCGATATGGTTGGAAACAGGGCTGGCGTATTTTGCTCAATGTAGGAGCAAATTTGGCAACGATTTCATCACGCAGCTTTGGGGTTGCGGACTATATTGCCAAAGGTAAGTTTGGTATTGGGCCAACTATTGACAGTTATGCATTGATTGCCAAGCGTAAGTTTGATTACGTCGGTTTTGCTTATGATCAAGACTTTACGCTTATGCCAACCTACATTGCCCAAATAAATCGAGGAGAGAGAGACAAGTTGGCTGAAGCTTTTGTTGCGCATTTGCTTTCAAAAGAAGTTCAAGAGCAAATGGAAAGCAGCGCATTTTCAAAAACGGCCCTCTATGATACGGCTCGATACAGTGGTGAAAACCCAATACTCGATCTAAAACAGGTGATGCCGAGAGAAGCACTCATCAACTTGATTTTTGATACTGCGATTACTAAGCGTCTTCCAGAGTTACAAGATGCTTGGCTCACTCTCATTAAATTTGAACAGAGCCCTGAACAACAGTGCTCACTAAAGGCTATCGAGAAGCAGTTGTTTGAATTGCCACTGAGCAAAGAACAAATAGCTCCAATTGCTCAAAAACTGGCGACGTTGGATAAAGATTCCGAAGTAGGTATGACGCACTACCAAGCATTGTTGGCGGAGTTTTCTCATGAATTAGGCCGTGCTATGTCGGAACAGTTGGACAATGTAAATCAACAATTGGCTCAGTGTCGGGGGTAAGGGAAGTAGTGTTGTACCCGAAATATAAAACCATTGGAGCTCGTTTAGTTGCTGCTTTCGCTTGCAGTACGATGTTGCTCACTGTGGTGTGTGTGGTTGCTTGGGCAACGTGGAATAGTCTAGACAATCAGGTGCGGATTTTACTGGAAGATAGCGTACCAAAATACAACGCCAGCTACTTTCTCGAAAGTAAAACCAGTGAAATAAACCGACGCGTTGAAGCGCTTCAAGTTGTTAACAACAAAGTACAGCTCAATGAACAAGCGATGCAGGTGAATGAAGAGCTAGCTTCTATTTCAACCGTTCTAAAGAGCAATAGAATGAATTCGGAGTTCTATCAGTTACTTGAATCGGAAGCCGGACTTGCTTCGCTACTGGCAAAGTATGTCGATCTGATTTCCTTACGAATCGACCAAAACCGCCGAGTCGATCAACTGATGGAGCAAATTAACTGGCTTCACCAAGATATCCGCTCGGAGCTCAAACCTCTTCGCCAAGAAGTGCATTGGCAGATTGAGCGGGTAAACGATTCAAAAGATATTCAAAGCTTGCTGGTTCAGCTGAGTACATTACAAAAGGTTATCGATGTTGAATCGGCGGTGTATGACATGGCTATTGACGTTGCCGGTGCCTCAATGCCGGAGCAGGTCGATAATGGGATGAAAGTAATTCACTTTCGCCTGATGGATCTTCAAGAAAGCAGTACAACGTTGATGAATCAACCAACATCAATCGCTTATAAGCAATTGCTGCAAGAACTTGTCGTGGTGTTGAGTCAAGATGGTGCGTTCGAAAAACAACTTATGTCACTAGTGAAACTCAACGGTGGCATCAAAAAGATGCAAGAGCAGATTTCACTTAGTATGGATGCCATTCATCAACAAATCGGTGAGTTGGTTGTTACCGCTGATCAAACGTTCAAACAGGTGAAAACTGAAACTGCGGAGCGTGTGTCATATGGCAATCACGTTTTGCTCGTTTGCTTCAGTATTTCGATCATGACGAGTATGTTCTTGACGTATTATTTTATCAATCGCCGCATTGTGGCGCGTTTGATAGGGCTGGGGGACAGTATTGATGCCATCATAAAAAACGATCTCAGTCACCCAGTTGTGGTGGACGGAAATGATGAAATCGGGCGCTTGAGTGAAAAACTCATCGAATATGGTGAAAAGGTACAAGAAATTCAACGTACTAATGCCTTGAGTCTAATCAACAATACCACGGCAAGTTTGATTACGAGTGACCTCAACGGAGTAGTAGAGTCTGCAAACTTGAGTGCTCGTAAGTTATTGAAGCTTGGTGAAGTCAACGAAAGTTATCCGATTTGGGAGTACTTCCCTGAAAGCTGCCGAGATCAGCTAAAAAAGGTATTTGATGGCTCGCACTTGTGGATTGAACTTGGAAAAATTCATGTGACCTTGTCACTTGGAGGGGAGGCCCCTACATACGTACGTTTCGATATTCGCCCTTTTGCTCATGGTGCTGAATACAAACTTATCATGACTATCACTGATGTAACGCATCAAGAAATCACTACGCGTACATTGGAAAGTCGAGTGTTAGAAAAAACGCAAGACTTGTTGCTGAAAAACCAACAGTTAGAAAACGAAATTGAAGAGCGCATTCGAACCGAAGACAATCTTAAAAAAACACAAGATGAGCTTATTCAAGCAGCAAAAATGGCGGTTGTAGGGCAAACCATGACGAGTTTAGCGCATGAGCTTAATCAGCCACTAAATGCGATGTCGACGTATTTGTACAGTGCGAGAATGTTTCTTCAACAAGAGACGCCAGATAAGGTCAGCGAGTCGATCACGCATATCGAGGGCTTGACGACTCGGATGAGCAAGATTATCAACAGTTTACGCCAGTTCGCACGTAAACCAGAAGGGGAGAGAGAGGTGAAACCAGTATGCATTCATGAGGTGGCGGAGCAAGCGTCTACCATCGTGAATACGCGCGCAAAACGTCAACAGATCACGATAGAAAATAAGTTACCTGACGATGTGAAAGTTCAAGGTGATATGTTGGCGTTGGAACAGGTTTTCATCAATGTCTTAGTAAATAGTTGCGATGCGCTAATGGAAAGTACAAGAGAAGAGAAAAAACGAATTAAAACGGAACTGGTGGACCGGAGTAAGCAAACCACACTGGTTGCGATCAGTGACAATGCTATTGGTTTTGGAGAAGAGATTGTGCCACGGATTTTTCAGCCTTTTGTTTCGACAAAAGAGGTTGGCCTAGGGCTGGGGATGAATATTTGTAAATCATTAATAGAAAAGCATAAAGGAAATATCTACCTCGCTTCCTCACTAGAAAAAGGTGCGATGGTTGTGTTGGAGCTACCTAATGAGCAATAACCTATATTCAGTATTATTGGTCGATGATGATCAAGACGTTTTGGATTCTTATTCTTACTTAATGAACATCTCATCGATAAAGTCAAAGGCCATTAACGACCCAACGCAAGCGTTGCAATACGTCTCTCCAGAGTGGGCGGGCGTTGTAATTCTAGACATGTACATGCCACAGATGCATGGCCTAGAGTTGCTGAGGCTGATTAAAAATATCGATGAGCGAATTCCGGTTATTGTGATTACTGGGCATGGCGATATTCCTATGGCTGTGGATGCCGTGAAGCTAGGTGCGTGTGAGTTTTTGGAAAAGCCGATTAACCCGACGGAGCTTTTAACGCTTGTTAAGCAGCAGCTTGAAACTCGTACTAGTCAGGTGGAGTTGCAGCGTCAGGCGGAGAAATCGATTTCGCGTTCACTAATTGGTAAGTCTGCGCACATGGAGCAGATCCGAAAATACGTAGCGCAATATGCTTTGTTGGACACGCACTTAGTGGTTTATGGTGAGTCGGGCACAGGACGCCACAGCGTAGCTGGGATCGTCAAAGATATGATGGCGAAGAGCGAAGACATGGAGTATCTCACTCTTGCTCTCAGTAGCACCACAACAATGAAGTGTATTGATGATGCGGTTAACAAGCTGGAACCGTGTGTGCTTGTTTTAGATAATTTGCCTGAATTGCCCGAAGAGGGGCAGCGGCATTTGGCGCAGTTGCTGCTGGCCCGTGAGCGTTGTGGTAAAAAGAACCTGCGTGTGGTGACGATTTTTGAGTTAGAACCTGAAGACTACATTACTAAGAACCAATTGTTGCCAGAGTTATACTACCTGCTTAACCAAGGGATGGTGCACGTGCCACCTTTGCGCCAGCGACCTGATGATATCGTGGCGATATTTCACTACTTCTTAAAGTTGAGTTGTAAGAAACTCGGCAAAGCACTGCCAAATGTAGACACCAACTACCTTGCTCTTCTGAGGAGTTATCCGTGGCCGGGTAATATTCGCGAACTTAGAAACATTGCTGAGTTGTACGCAATCGGGATTGTTAAGCTGACAGGTAAAGAGCGTATCTACTCACAAAATGATATTCAGATCCCATTGGATGAATTGGTGGACGATTTCGAAAAGCAACTCATAGAAGATGCACTGTTCTTGCATTCTGGGCGAGTTTCCGATGCCGCCAACCATCTGCAAATACCCCGCAAAAAGCTGTATTTGAGAATGAAAAAGCATTGCGTTGAAAAAGGAAATTACAAGTCTCGATAGTATCTATTTAACCGTTTGTATTAGTTAGCGAATTACTATGGCAGAGACGGACATGGTAATAAGGAGTTGTGCAGAGTAATAGGTCGCCATTGCGACTTGGCGGGAAAATGTGGAAGTGCTGCCAAAGCGTTCAAACGCAATCACGATGCCGGACATGGTGAAAATGACACTCCCTAACACCGCGAAAGCCGAAGATTGAGTCTTACCGGCAGCGTAGTACTCCATCGACATCCATAACATCGTCATCAAAACGATGATATAGCTGGCGACTGACCATTTCTCTTTCCCTAAATCAGGTTTAAAGAACAAGTACGCACAGATGCCGAAGCCCAAAACCGCAAAGGGCAGCCAAGGCGTAAAGTGCCAAGCTGCAATTTGGATGAAGCCTAACGCATAGCATGTTAAAGCGGCACAAAAAAACTTTATTCCTTGAGTGAAGCTATCCTTTGGATACACCATCACTAAATCCCCTATGAGTGATAATGAGAGTCCTGAAATAATCCATTTTGCATAAGGAAGCTGGATTGCTGGAGACAGTAACAACATACCGATCATAGCAATAATCGGTATTGGTTTCGTTGCAAAGAACAGCCATTTAGGACCTGTCCTGATGCTGATGATGTGTATGAAGGCACTGGCAATAATAATTAGCCACATACGATGAACCTTTGAATAGACATTTTCCCCTTCGGACCGTAGCGAGACGGCAAACTACTGTTTCTTTTATTTTAGTTTTGGAATGAGTATTTGCTGCGTTTAATGGATAAGTTAGATTAAATTATCGCAAATAGCGCATTTACTTATTATTTCTGTCCAAATTAACATAAAAAAACGGCATTGAGCTCAAAAGAACTCAATGCCGTGAAAAAGGCAGTAAATTGATAGGTTGGGTTGTTATGCTACCGCTAGGTCTAGGATCTTGCGGCTGTTTTCTAAATCAATTGCCTGGTTTTCACCCAACACCGTCATGCCGTGTTTGTTTAGCTGAGCGATCACAGAATCAATAGCGGCTTCACGGTCATCTCCGTACCCTTCAAGTTGAGTTGCTACGCCTAGCTGGTGGTAGAAAGCTTCGATGGCTTGAATAGTGCGCTCTGCCAAATCTTCGCCTTCTGCTAAGCCAAATACGTTGCGACCCATTTGCTCAAGCTTAGGGCGTTTGAATTGCATTTGGTTGCGAAGTAGCGATGGTTGGATGATAGCCAGTGAACGCGCGTGGTCTACGTGCCAAAGCGCTGTCAGTTCATGGCCAATCATGTGTGTCGCCCAGTCTTGAGGGACACCGCTACCGATGAGACCGTTTAATGCTTGGTTTGCTGTCCACATTAGGTTTGCACGCCATTGGTCGTTATCGCGCTCTTCGAACTGATCACCCAGCACTTTTAGGTTATTCAGTAGTGCCTCTGCGTAACCGTCTTGAACCATTGCGCCCGTTGGTAGTGTTAGATATTGCTCACAAACGTGAACCCATGCATCCACAAGACCGTTGATAAGCTGACGCTCAGGTAGGGTCTTCATTACGTCTGGGTCAAGAACCGCAAACTTCGGTTGAACTGCAGGTGCTAAGAACGCCAATTTATCTTGCGTTTCTTTCTTAGTGATTACAGCACCCATGTTTGACTCAGAGCCTGTTGCCGGAAGAGTAAGGATGGCTGCCAGCGGTGTTGCTTCTGTTACTTGATGTTTGCCCACCATGATATCCCAGCCATCACCGTCGTATTTCGCTGATGCTGCAACGTACTTAGAACCATCAATAACTGAACCACCACCAACAGCAAGAATAAAATCAACGTTTTGTTCTTTTGCGATAGCAACTGCTTTATCTAGCGTTTCCTTCGTTGGGTTTGGCTCCACGCCTGAAAATTCAAGCCATTCACGGCCTTCTAAGGCTTGTGCTACTTGGTCGTAAACACCGTTGTTCTTGATAGAGCCGCCACCGTAGATAACAAGTACTTTTTGATCGGCAGGAATCGCCTCTTTAATTGCCGCGATTTGGCCTTGGCCAAAGAAGATTTTAGTAGGGTTGACGTATGAAAAGTTCATTATTAGACCTCTTGCTTCCAATGTGAGGAGAGTGAATACATGCATATTAGTACGCGGTTTTGTCTGTGAGTAGACCGATTTCTGCAAATTTATTGCCTATTTCTACAAATTTGCCTCTCTTGTGCTGGAACTGTAATCAGAACTCCAAGTATAGTGCGTGGGTAATGATTGGAGTGAAGCAATGAAGACACTAGCTGAGACAATGCAGCAATATGCCACTAAGTTTGGCCTAGATGATTTAGAGGGTATTAAAGAAACCGCGATTGATGGCGTGTGGTTTTATCGCAGCAGTAAAGGTAACAATCGTCAACCTTTCGTATATCAATCCGGTGTCATTGTTTTGGGACAAGGGTATAAGAACATCCACATCGGGCAGACTCCAGTTCGCTATGGACCAGACGACTACTTGGTGGTTGGTGTTCCTATGCCGTTAGAGTGCGAAGCGATTGCAGTGGACAATGAACCGCTGCTTGGGATTTCCATTGATATCTCTCCAGCTATGTTGCAAAAACTCGTTAAAAAACTGGAATCACAACGTTTTAGTAATGTCTGTGAAGACTCGACTCGTTGTGGTCTAAAGTCAGTTCGTATGAACGAGCAGATGTTGGATGCGTGCAAGCGTTTGATGACTGCGTTGTGCGACGATCTGGAAGTGGCGATGCTTGGTGACATGTTATTGGAAGAAATTGTTTATCGAACGCTAGTAAGTGAGTCGGGGCACGTCTTATTTGATCTGGCATACCAAGAAGGTTCATATGCCAGAGTAGCCAAAGCGCTTAATCGAGTTCATCAAGAGTATCATGAACAGCTCAATGTTCAGACGCTTGCCGAAGAAGCAAATATGAGCATATCAGCATTTCACCAAGCATTCAGAGCCGTTACTTTAGAATCCCCCTTGCAGTACATTAAAAAAGTTCGGCTGAATAAAGCACGAGAACTCATTCAGTTAGAAGGAAAAAGGGTAAATGATGCAGCTCGACTTGTTGGTTACAGTAGCCCGTCTCAGTTTAGCCGTGAGTACAAACGTCATTTTAATGAAACACCTAGAATGACCAAGTTACCAACAGAAAGCGCGGGTTGACTCTAACAAGTGTGGTGAAGCAGCGGTGAGTGAAAGCACGACTTAGTAGAATAGGGGATTGAACCTGTATTTTGACACTTGCCTGAACAGCTCGTTGTTTTTCGAGAAAGCAATCAACTCTATACCGCAAGGCATTGAAAAACGTTAAAAAGTGGCAGGGTAATCTGGAACGGGTACACCAAATTTAGAATTTTGTTCTACTTATTCAGCAGTTTGCGAGGGATATATTTATTTGCACTTTAAAATTAGTTATTGGTGCAAAATAAGTTGCGTTTTGTTGCAGTGTTTTAGTGGTTTGTTGCGATGTGCTGTTGAAAATTTATAAATATTTAGTGTGAAAATCTGTCGTTGTACTTAAGTTATTTTACGTCGAAATAAAAGTAAAAGTGCGTTTATGTGACGTGTTTACTATCGTATTAACAATAACTTAAGGAAGAGCACTATGCACCTTAGAAACGGGAAAGCGGCAAAGAGTGTATTCACACTCAGTACTTTGACTGCATCTTGTCTAATGGCATTCAACAGCTATGCAGCGGTTGATTGTACACCTCTAGAAACTTGGGATTCATCAAAAGTTTATAATGGTGGTGATCAAGTTCAGCACGAAAATAGCGCATATAAAGCGCGCTACTGGACGCAAAACAACAACCCAGCTCAATCAGGTGAATGGGGTGAGTGGGAGAACCTTGGCGCTTGTGATGGCGGCCCTGTTGATCCACCACTTAACGAAGTACCTACTGTTTCACTAACTTCTCCTTCTGCGTCGGCCTCTATCACAGCTGGTGACGTTGTTAACCTTGCCGCAGACGCTGCAGACACTGACGGAACAGTCAGCAAAGTTGAGTTCTTTGTTGACGGCGCACTGGTTGGCGCATCAACTGCAGCACCTTTCACTGCTTCATGGACGGCGACAGAGGGTGTTCACGAGTTCTCAACTAAAGCTTATGACGACAAAAATGCAGCGAGCACAGTAAGTGCTGTTACGTTGACAGTCGCTGCTGGTCAACCTGGTAACGAAGCGCCAACGGTAGACGTAGCGCTATCAGCCACTTCTGTTGAGCTTGGCGGTACGGTAACGGTTTCTGCTACTGCGGCAGACGCGGATGGTACCGTTGCTAAAGTTGAGTTCTTTGCCGCAGGTGCACTGATTGGTACAGCGACCGCTGCGCCTTACGCTGTTGATTTCATTCCAGCAGCGGCAGGCTCGGTATCGATTTACGCTAAAGCGACTGACGATGCTGGCGCAACAACAGATTCTTCCCTTGTATCGCTATCAGTAAATGGCGGTGCAGTCACTTCAAACTGTCGTCCTGATGGCCTGTACCAAACAGCTGGTGTGGATGTTCCTTACTGTACGATTTACGACAAAGACGGCCGTGAATTGATGGGCGCCGATCACCCACGTCGTGTGATTGGTTACTTCACAAGCTGGCGTAGTGGTGATGATCCACAAGCGGCTTACCTTGTGAAAGACATTCCTTGGGATCAGCTAACTCACATTAACTACGCGTTTGTGAGCATCGGTTCAGACGGTAAAGTGAACGTTGGTGATGTGACTGATCCGACTAACCCTGCAACCGGTAAAACGTGGCCGGGCGTAGAAGTAGACCCTGCACTTGGCTTTAAAGGTCACTTCGGTGCACTTGCTACTTACAAGCAAAAGCATGACGTTAAAACGCTGATCTCGATCGGTGGTTGGGCTGAAACAGGTGGTCACTTCGGCGCAGACGGTAATCGTGTTGCGGATGGTGGCTTCTACACGATGACAACCAACGCAGACGGTTCAATCAACCACGCAGGTATCGAGAAGTTCGCAACTTCTGCAGTTGAAATGATGCGTACCTACAAATTCGATGGCCTAGATATCGACTACGAGTACCCAACGTCGATGGCGGGTGCAGGTAACCCTTACGATAAAGACTTCATGGAACCACGCCGTCCATACCTATGGGCTTCTTACCAAGTGCTAATGAAGGTTCTACGTGAAAAACTGGATGCAGCATCTGCACAAGATGGGCATCACTACATGTTGACCATCGCAGCGCCTTCTTCGGGCTATCTACTGCGTGGTATGGAAACCTTCGATGTGACTAAGTACCTCGATTATGTCAACATCATGTCTTACGACTTACACGGTGCTTGGAATGATCACGTTGGTCACAATGCGGCACTGTTCGATACAGGTAAAGACTCTGAGCTTGCACAGTGGAATGTATATGGCACTGCTGCTTACGGCGGCATCGGCTACTTGAACACTGACTGGGCTTACCATTACTTCCGCGGTTCTATGCCTGCTGGTCGTATAAATATTGGTGTGCCTTACTACACCCGTGGTTGGCAAGGGGTAACAGGTGGTGAGAATGGTCTTTGGGGACGTGCGGCGCTACCGAACCAATCAGAGTGTGCACCAGGTACTGGTGAAGGTGAGAAGAACAACTGTGGTCACGGTGCTCTAGGTATCGATAACATGTGGCACGATACCGATCCTAAGGGCAACGAAATGGGAGCAGGTTCTAACCCAATGTGGCACGCGAAGAACCTAGAGAAAGGTATTTGGGGTTCTTATGCTCAAGCTTACGGTTTAGATCCAGTCAACGATCCTACAGACCAATTGGTGGGCACGTACACGCGTTACTACGATGATATTGCAGTCGCACCATGGCTATGGAACGCAGAGAAGAGTGTATTCCTGTCAACAGAAGACAAAGCGTCTGTTGAAGTGAAAGCAAACTACGTTATCGATAAAGAGATCGGCGGTATCATGTTCTGGGAACTAGCAGGTGACTACAACTGTTACGTACTAGACGCGAACGGTAACCGTACGATGATTGATGCAACTGAACAGGCTTGTGCTGCGGGTAATGGTGAGTACCACATGGGTAACACTATGACTAAAGCGATTTACGACAAGTTTAAGTCTGCAACACCTTACGGTAACAAGATCGCGACAGGTGCTATCCCAACAGAAGCTGTTGATATCGCAGTGAGCGTTGGTGGCTTTAAAGTGGGTGACCAAAACTACCCAATCAACCCTAAGATCACGTTCACAAACAACACAGGTCAAGCGATTCCTGGTGGTACTGAATTCCAGTTCGATATTCCTGTATCGGCACCGGATAACGCGAAAGATCAGTCTGGTGGTGGCCTAAGCGTGATTGCTTCTGGACATACTCGTGCGAACAACATTGGTGGTTTGGATGGTGTAATGCACCGCGTATCTTTCTCGCTACCAGCATGGAAAGACCTACCAGCGGGCGGCACTTACGAGCTTGATATGGTTTACTACCTACCAATCTCTGGCCCTGCTAACTACACGGTGATTTCTGGTGGTAAAGAGTTCGCGTTCAAGTTTGAGCAACCAGACCTACCAATTGGTGACTTAAACTCTGGTACTGGTGGTGGTACTGAGCCTGGTACTTGTGACACAACAGGCCTTGTGACTTACCCAGACTTCCCACAAACGGACTGGCAAGGTAACCCAAGCCACGCTAACCAAGGTGATAAAGTGATTCACAATGGTGTGGTATACCAAGCGAACTGGTGGACAGCGTCAGAGCCGGGTAGTGACGGTAGTTGGTCGACAGTATGTAATGTTTAATCCAGATTGAATGGATAACAAAAGCGCGCGATTTACATCGCGCGCTTTTTATTGTGGGGGAATATGATTTTGTTGCTTTGGATTATTGCAAATAGACGCTTGAGTAAACGATCAGAACTCATAGCCCTCAGGAATAACCACGATCCCTTTTTCTGATACATGGAATCGTTTTGCGTCTTCGATTTTATTTATACCAATTTGTGTGTGCGGTGGAATACGAACGTGCTTGTCAATAATGCAACTGACGAGCTGACAGCCTTCACCCACCTCTACATCATCGAAAATAATACTGTCGACAACAGTTGCGCTATCTTGAATGCGCACGTTAGATGCGATGACAGAGTGCTGAACAGAGCCGCCCGAGTTGATGACGCCGTTGGCAATGATTGAGTTAATAAAAATCCCTTCATTACCTGTTGCTGATGATACGGTTCTTGCTGGTGGGAATTGAGCTTCGTAAGTGCGAATTGCCCAGTTCGGTTGATATAAATTCATTGGTGGCACTGGCTCTAATAAATCCATATTGGCCTCGTAGAAGGAATCGATCGTACCTACATCTCGCCAATAGCAGTCTTTGTCTACACGGCCTTTGCTTCCGCAGAACTTATAAGCGTAAACGGATTGGGTATCGATGAGTTTAGGAATTATGTCTTTTCCGAAGTCGTGGCTTGAGTCTTCAAGTTTTGCGTCTTCTTCTAGTGCTTCTTGTAGGACATCCATATCGAAGATGTAAATCCCCATGGATGCGAGACTCTGAGTTGGGTCATCAGGTAGAGTGGGTGGGTCTTCTGGTTTCTCGATAAACGATTCGACTAAGCCGTTTCCTTTAATAGCCATGACGCCAAATGCGGTGGCATCTTCTACGGGCACATCCATGCAAGCAACGGTTAGCTTTGCGCCGTTCTCTTTGTGTTCTTCAAGCATGGCTGCGTAGTCCATACGATAGATATGATCACCAGACAGAACAACGACGTATTTCGCATCATTACGAGAGAGCAGCCACATGTTGTGGTAGATAGCATCTGCGGTACCCTCGTACCATGCACCACCTTTGCGCATTTGGGGTGGAACAGCGGTGATGTACTCACCAAGTTCGGGATTGAACACAGACCAACCATCACGTAAGTGCTTTTGTAGTGAGTGTGACTTGTATTGAGTTAACACTAAAATCTTCCGTAAACCTGAATGAAGACAGTTGGTTAGCGTAAAATCAATGATGCGGTATTTCCCACCAAATGGAACGGCTGGTTTGGCTCTATCGTCGGTAAGTGGGCTCAGCCTTGATCCCATACCGCCTGCTAAAATTACAGCGAGTGCGTCTTGCATAATGTTCCCTTTCCCTTATTTTACGTGGCTCGAAAGCAATATTCAGCCTGAGGAGTTAGCCAACTACAGTTGCTTTGCGAGTGATGTTGTAAAGTGTCCTTTGTGCTTATATAACGTAGTACAAGATTCGAGCCATCGAATTTTATCAATGAAATCAATGCACTTTGAAGGTAGGTGTGTGAACGCTGCACTATATTAGGGAGTATGGAAATATGGCGTGCACTGTATTGGTGAGGGTAGCAGGGAAGCTATGGACTTCAAAATTGAGTTTACAATGTAAAGTATTTTTAAAACAAAGAGATAGCGTAAATCGATAGCAAAACAGGAGCTCAAAAGCTCCTGTTTGTTGAACTAAATGCAATCAAGGCTATGAAAGGCCAATAATATTGCCTTGCTCATCAAGATCCAAGTTCATAAATGCAGGTTTGTCTGGCAACCCAGGCATCGTCATTACGTTACCAGAGAGAGCGTAAACAAAGCCCGCACCGGCACATAAACGCAATTCACGAATTGGTACGGTAAAGCCACTTGGTGCGCCTTTTATTGCCGAATCCGTCGTGATTGATAGAGGTGTTTTCGCGACGCACACGGCTAAATCGCCAAAGCCTAATTTTTCGAAGTGGGCTAATTGCTGTTTCGCTAGGTCACTCATTTCAATATTTGAGGCACCATAACCGACTTCACACACCGCCATCAATTTTTCCGTTAAGGATTGCTCTTTGGTGTAAAGAGGTTTGAATTCAGAGGCTTGATCGCAAGTTGCCACTACGTGTTGTGCAAGCTCAATGGCGCCGTCACCACCTTGACCAAATGCAGTACTGACCGCCACTTTCACTTCAGGATTAAAACGCTCGATTAACGCTGTTAGTTCTGCCAATTCTTGTTCTGAATCTTGTGGGAACTGGTTGATGGCAACAACCGCAGGGATTCCGTATTGATGCACGTTATTGATGTGCCATTTCAGATTTTCGAAGCCAGCTTCAAGTGCAGCTTGGTCTGGGTTGAAAATAGAATCTGGAATAGCCATACCAGGGCGCAAATCGTAGTGACCTGAGTTTGCTTTCAAACCACGAAGGGTCGCGACAATTACAACGCAATCTGGTGCTCGGTTAGCAGCAGAAGCTTTGATGTTACAGGCTTTCTCAAACCCCATGTCAGAGCCGAAACCTGCCTCGGTGACAACGTAACTAGAAAGTTTCAATGCAATCTGGTCTGCAATGATGGAAGAGTTACCATGGGCGATGTTTGCAAACGGGCCAGCGTGAATAAGCGTAGGGACACCTTCAAGTGTTTGCATCAACGTTGGTGCAATCGTCTCTTTTAGTGTAACTGCCATTGCACCAGCAACTTGCAAGTCTTCGGTTGTCACTGGGTTGCCATCTAGATCATACGCAACGACAATGTGACCAATACGCTGACGTAAGTCTTTAAGATTTTTTGCAAGGGCAAGGATAGCCATGAGCTCGGACGCGGCAGAAATATCAAAACCTTCTTCACGTTCGAAGCCGTTGATGGTTTTACCTTCTTCGTTTAAACCGATCTTCACCATGCGCAGCGCACGGTCATTGTGGTCCATAACGCGCTTCCATGTGATTCGCTCAACATCGATTTTCAATGCTTTTAAACCAGTGCGTGCTTCAAATGCGCTGTAGCCTTCACGTTGCTCATGGTAAAGGCGAGCATCAAGTGCCGCTGAAGCTAAGTTATGTGCTGCTGTGACTGCATGAATATCACCAGTAAGGTGAAGGTTCAGCTCGTCCATGGGAGCGACTTGAGAGTAGCCGCCGCCAGCAGCACCCCCTTTGACGCCAAAAACTGGCCCCATCGAAGGTTGACGAATACACGCGATTACCGATTGATTGATTTTAGATAGGCCTTGGGATAGGCCGATTGTGGTTACGGTTTTGCCTTCGCCTAATGGGGTAGGCGTAATTGCAGTGACCAACACCAATTTACCATCTCGGTTAGCGTTTAAGCGTTCAAGACATTGGGGATGAACTTTAGCTTTGTGTTTTCCGTGTGTATCGAATTCGTGCGGCAAAAGACCAGCATTTGCTGCGACAGTAGCGATAGAAGACAACGGTGTGTTTCGGCAAATTTCAATATCAGACTGCATGGATACTCCAAAAAAATGGCTAACACGTGGCGTTCAACATCAAGCAATCGAAAGACTGTATTGCTGTTGCGCAAACGTTTGCGCGAGAATAATACTGGTTAAATAAGAGGTGTAAAGCAGTTCATGCGCCTTAGCGTGCTACATAATAACAAAAAACACTAAATACTGCGCTAGATCAAAACAAAAAGGTCACCAAACGGTGACCTTCGCATATTTTTCGCTCTAAGTGCCTGGTTCTTAGCGATCCCAGTAGGTCTCTTCTAGGCTGTCTTCGCGCTCAGGAAGTGCACGAGAGAGGCGAGGAGAGTGCTGAGTTAGCACTTCGTAGCTTACGCGGTTTGCGTACTTACAAATCTGAGATAGAGAAGAGTAAGTTAGGCAGCGGACTTCATGTTTTTCTGAGTTAGGCACTTCTTTCTGGTGGAAAGAGTTTGCTGCCATGTCGTGTAGAAGTGCAGACAATGCCGCATCACCTGCACCGTTAGTGTTCTTAATCTCAAGAGGGCCACCTAGATAAGGGCCAATATGAGAGTAAACTTTCATCGGTTGTTTACAGTCTTCTTTACGCATCGCACGGCTGAATTCAAACTTGTTGAACTCTTCGATAGAGCCTTCAAGGATGTCATGCGTGGTTTCACGTTTAACTTTCTCTTCCGTGTAACCTGCCATGTATAGACCATCTGGGCCAGCGGTACATAGAACAAGGTCAACCCACTCAAGTGCTTTATCAGCAGCGGTTAGTGGATCTGTTTCACCAGTTAGCGCTGCGCCTTCTTCTTCGTTCATCGCCACAACAGACACGTTTTCACGAATGTACTCTTGCCACCACTCAGCATTGCCTTCGATTACGTATTTTGTGCCTAGCGTCAATACAACAGGAACATCGTGCTTCTTAGCAAAATCAATTGCTCGTTGAACCGCTTGAGGCATTTGGTCTTCTTTCTTACCACGCATTAGGTAAGAAGATACGACTAGAGCCGATGCTTTCTTAAATACTTCTTCAGGGATGCTCTCTGGAGAGAGTTTGTTCATGTGACCTTCGTTGATAGCGAAAGTACGCTCACCATCTTGAGAAATAAGTGTGTAGCAACGACCGATAGGACCATCCACGGTTTGTAGGTGGTTCAGGTTCATACGTGAAGAGGTGCGGCATAAATAACGGTATGCGAATGAACCTACTTGGATGTTCTTTGACATCACACCAAGAAGTACTGACTTGCTGTCCGCAAGGACAGAGTAGTTATGTAGTGTATTACCGATCGTGTCACCAGGGTATTGGTGAGTGATCAGGCCTTGCTCTACTAGCTCCTCATATAGTGCGTCTGCTTTGCTCTCTTCAAGAACGAGAGAGTGTCCTTTACTAAGGTTGTACTTTTCTAAAAACGCATCGTCTACACGCGCTTCGATATCAACGATGGTTTGACCAACACCGACAATGGTAGGGCGATACAGCTTTGGCGCCTGTCGAGTTTGGTGGACTAATGGATCTCGAGCGTGAGTTGGGAAGTAGTGTTTAGATTTACGCTGACCGGGAAACTTCATGCTTGTTCTTGATTGAGAAAAAAAGAGGCGGGATTGTATCACAAAATTCTGAAAAATCGTTGCGTTTTATTGCAAAGAAGTTCGCCCGCTGAAAAAAACAGCGGGCTGATGTTTTTAGCAACGATCAGGGATTAATTTGTCGGAGTTACAACTGGTTCCACGTAAGCTTTGGTTCCCCACAATGGTACCGTTGATAAGCTGTGTTTAAAGCTACCCTCAGTCTCTTTGGTCGTGTAAGACAAGTAAAGTAGAGTTTGATTTTCCGGGTCGTAGATGCGTCTTACTTTCATTGTTTTAAAGAAGATGCTTTTCGATTTCTTAAATACTACTTCCCCTGATTTGCTCTTGTCTATTTTCGCGATCATTTCTGGGGTGATGTCGCCAGTTTGACGACAAGAAATGGAGCTATCACTTGGATCAGACAGGCTGAGGTTTGCTTCTATCGACGCAATATGACAAGTCACTCCCGTTACGACTTCATCTTGTAAATGACCTATCTTAATGTCTTTCATTGTGAACATACCTAGCGAGACGTCGCCGACTTCATTGTCACCACATCCAGCTAAGACCGTTACCAAACCTAAAGCGAGCAAGCGTTTTTTCATTTTTCATCCCTTAAATAGGCTAATTTATTGATTCAATTTATCAGACGCACACGATTAAAACAAAATTTGGCCTTACCTCAGGTGTTTAGCTATGTTTGTTACAGTCTTCATGCTAATGTACGACAAACCAAAGCCTATGGGGTTGTTTTAAATGAACGAACAGCAGTTAACAGCCGTTAACAAAAAGAACGATTGGCTGTATAACTTGGTGGAAGTGGAGTTCCCTACACCAGAAAGCATTAAAGGGCGTGAGCTCTATCTTGATTCAAGCACACAATGCGAGTTTTCGCTCCTTGATTCATCTTCTCTTCTCTCTAAAGCAACACAGACTTCTGCTGAGAATATCTATCTAGTTGATTTTCATCGACTGACAATTATGTTTGCCTTGCTTCAATCAAGTCGATGGGAACATAAAGAACAACAAGACCTCATTATTGAGTTCCTAACTCAGATTATTTTGTCCTCTGAGTATGAACTGTACGTTGGATTTCATGATGGTGAGCCTACCGCAGCAGCGATTGTTAGCCAGTACGAGAAGCAAACGTTAATATCTGATGTCGTTGTATCTCAAAACTTAGACAAACAGACCTTTATTGGTGATTTAGCCAAAAAGCTAGCGGAATCAGACAAGTTATATGAAACAATAATCGCTGAAACTTGATCTAAGTCGATATCTGCGCATACGAGCAGACCTACTATATCGGCAAATTTGCCATTGGTTAGATAAAAATGAAGAAGCGTTTAACGCGTTGGTTAGCTGTTATTTTATGGTTAGGGACAACCGCGGTAAGTGCGAACAATGATGAATCTTGGGACGTGAAGCGAATTTTGGTGCTTCACTCCTATGACCCATCTTATCAATGGACGAATGATATTCAACACGGTATTGAAGAAGGCTTTGCCCAAGCAACTGGCGAAGTAAAGCTGTCTATCGAGTACCTGGACTCAAAACGTGTACATTCTCATGGTTACCTGCAGAGAATGGGGAACTACCTTCAACTCAAATATGAAGGCTATCAGTTTGATGGTGTCGTTGTAACTGATGATGCTGCTCTTCAGTTTATTAAAACTTATTACCCCAATGCTGAACGCAAAACTCCAATAGTTGCGGTTGGTATTAACAATCTCAAAGCAACATTAGACAACGTTTCTACAAATGGCAGTGTGCTATATGAAGTTGATCGAATTGATGAAAATATCAGTTTGATTAATAAACTGCGTCCTAAAATCAAGACTCTGTATTATTTAGCCGATCACAGCATTACAAGTGAACACATCCGTCAACTTGTATTAGAGCATATGAACCGCTTCCCACAAATCAAAGTGGTAGAAATTCGCAGCAAGACCTTGAGTGAGACTGCTGAGCTGCTGAAGCATATCTCTCCAGATGATGCGGTATTGCTGACTCACTATAATACCGAGACAAGCAAAGGCAAATACCATACTTACCAAGAAATCTCTCATGTTATTGGTACCTCAAGTGCTGCGCCTGTTTTTGTTTTTTGGGAGCACTATTTAGGTGAACCTGGCATTCTTGGTGGCTACTTAAATCGATCTAAGAACTTTGGCTTTGAAGCCGCTGAGTTGATGGCTGGGAAAGTAGGCTTATCGCTATTACCTACCATAAAAGAGCAACCGGTTACCGAAGCCGTACTCGACCATATTGCCATTGAGAAATACAACATCAGCCGTTATTTGATACCGAAATCGGCAAAAATCATCAACAAACCAGCACCGTTAATAACGATAAATTACAAAACCTTATTAGTTGTAGGTGCGATTATTGGTGTACTTTCGTTAATTGTCGTAGTTCAGTTTATGGTTATTCGGCAACGAAAAGAAATTGACCGAAAGAACCGTAAAATAGTGGTTTTGCAAAAACGTACATTGAGTGTCCAAAAAGAGATGATACACGTATTAGGTGAAGCGATTGAATCCCGCTCGGGAGAGACAGGGAACCACGTTAAGCGTGTCGCCAAACTTTCCGCCAAATTAGCTGAGCTGTGCGGACTGAGTCATCGGGAAATTGAGATGATCGAAATTATCTCTCCAATGCACGATGTAGGAAAAATTGCAGTTCCAGAATCTATTTTGGACAAATGTGGACCACTAACACCCGATGAGTGGGAAGTGATGAAACTCCATACTACGAAGGGGTTTGACTTACTGAATACCAAAGAAGGTGATGTTACCAAATTGGCAGCAATCGTTGCTCATGAGCATCATGAACGCTGGGATGGAAATGGCTACCCAAATGGCTTAGAAGCCGAGTCTATTCACTTATTCGCCCGGATCACGGCAATTGTAGACGTTTTTGACGCACTATTGAGTGAGCGTTGCTATAAGAGAGCCTGGAGCATTCAAGAAGTGATCGAGCTTTTTGAAAAAGAAAGAGGGCAGCAGTTCGACCCGTTTTTGTGCCAATTGCTATTGGATAACCTAGATGATTTTGTAGAAGTAAGAAACATGCATCCAGATTTCGAGAATATTGCGAGCGTTTGCTCGGATAGAGATCTCACTAATTAAGAGTACTGAAAATAAATCGGTGATCTTGTCCAGAGTTTTCCTATTTTTCACCGCCATTTTACAGAAAATGCAAACTATGTCGTTTAAACATTTCTAAACTTAAATATCATGGGATTACATTTTTAGTAAAAAGAATTAAGTCGAGTTCTAATATCGACAATAGAATCGGAAGTACATCCAAACTTAACTACAACGATAATGTACCGCGATTTTGGGAGAAACGTCATGGCGATAAATAGTGTCAAATGTGTCATTTTCGATTGTGATGGCACATTAGTAGATAGCGAAAGGTTATGTTGCCAAGCTCTGGTTAATGTTTTTAGTCACTACAATGTTGAAATGCCTTTCGATGAATGTGTTGCCCACTTTAAAGGTGGCAAGTTAGCCGATATTTTAAGTGATGCAAAACAGCGTGCTGGCTTACGTGTTTCACTAGATGTTCTTGAACCACAGTATCGTGAACAAGTAAAAGAGCTATTCGTCCGTAACCTTGAGCCAATGCAAGGTGCTAAGGAGCTCATTGAATACTTAAACGACAAGGGCATCGAGTATTGTGTTGCTTCTAATGGCCCCAAAGACAAAATTGAGTTCTCTTTGGAATTAACCGGGCTACTACGTGCGTTTAAAGGGAAAGTGTTTTCCGCGTTCGATGCGAACAGTTGGAAGCCAGAGCCAGATCTTGTTCTTTACAGTGCGATGAATATGGGTTTTCTCCCTAGTGAATGTTTGTATGTTGACGACACTCCTAAGGGGATTGAGGCAGGTTTGAACGCCGGAATAAAAACGGTTCAGCTGTATAATGGCGCACCGATTAACCTTGTTGACGATGAACGTGTCATTCGTGTGCACCACTTAGAAGAACTCAAAGAGCAAATTGCTTGTTTATGATCTAATGGCAAACTTTACTGAGAGTGTGTATGTGCTTGAATTTTGTTTGTATCAAAGGGGTTTGATGTAGGCATTGAATGGACGAGAAGTTTTTGGTGTGGAATCCACATGAAGCACATGTGAACTTTTCTCCATCAGTGGAGACAATGTATTCGTCGCCTTGGCAAAGGGGGCAGTTTAGATCTTCCAAATTATTCTTATATTCTTTTTTTTTCATATAGTCACCAGCAGCAAATCAATGTTGACACTCCGAGAATAGCCCAATCAAAACGTATTTGAACGATCTTTGAACAAGAGTCTAATTTAATTGAGACTCACTTCAAAGTATATCATTCCGTATGCTTTGCAGGGGCTATTCTTTTATGGGGCAGTGGATTCTATTAATCAACGAATTTATTGTGAAACGATCTGCTTTCTCACGGTGCTTTACTTGTCTCTTTCCTTTACCGAATTCTTTTTAGAGCTCGTGTTAATTAGGCAAAAAAATAGGGCTCCAATCGGAGCCCTTTTTATTGAGTAAGCCTTTAAGCTGTTCGGTACCTTTCTAGTATCTTACCGAGCGAAACTGACGCTTGAGTAAGGTTTGCAACACCAACGGTAGATTGTTCAGCGACATCTTTGATGGTATTTGACTGGGTACGAATATCCGATAATTCTGAGGCAATATCGTTAGCAACAGCGCTTTGTTCTTCTGCTGAAGTAGAGATCTGAATGCTCATGTCCATTAACGAACGAGCGGAATCGGCGATCGATTGTACATCTTGACCAATCTCATCAATCAACTGGCTGCTTGTTTGTGCTTGTTTTACGGTTTGCTGAGTAATGGACGCAATGTTTTGGCTTTCTGATTGTAACTTTTCAATCATCGCTTGAATCTCAACGGTAGCTTGCTGCGTTCGACTTGCTAGAGTGCGAACTTCATCAGCAACAACCGCAAAACCACGCCCTTGCTCACCTGCACGAGCCGCTTCAATCGCAGCGTTTAGCGCAAGAAGGTTGGTTTGCTCAGAAATGGCATTGATGGTAGTGATTACATCGTTAATCTGAGTGGTGTTTTCATTCAGGCTTGTAACAGAGCTTGATGCTTGTTCAATGTAACTGGAAAGTGTTTCAATTTCTGAAATTACTGACTGTACGCGTTGACGACTGTTGTCAATTTGATGAGTGTCCTGCTCAGAACGTTGCATTGCATTTTGCGCAATAGATGATACTTCATTTGAAGAAGCGGTCATTTCTTCCATTGCAGTAGCTACAGAATCAAGAGACTGATATTGCTGGGTGATTTGAGTTTCACTTAACTTCATGTCTTGTTCAAACGATGAAGATGTTTCACTCAACGTATTCGCATTGTCTTTAACGTTGTTTACCAACTCTGAAAGTGTATCCATTGACTTATCAAGAGCGCAGCCGATCGTTCCAAATTCATCGCGCCCTGGATGGAAGCCTAAGCGTGATGTTAGATCTCCGTTACCAATTTTTTCAGTTGTCGTGTAAAGCACCCAAAGTGCGCCGCCTAAGAAGGTCGCGACCCAGTAAATAAAGATACCAAATGGAACAGCCCACAGATAACTGATAAAGAAAGAGGATAGGGCATCTGATTTGGCATCTTCGTAGCCTTTACTACTATCAATGGTCAACTGCACATTTTGGCCATTACCGAGTTGGCCAGATACAGTTGCAACACCGTTGTTAAAAGATGAATCGTTGATTGCATTCACCTGAGTTAGGCCGGATATGTTTGGCACGGAATCGCTACTTGAAGAAATAATACCTTCAAGCTTACTTTGTGCTACTTCAACTGCGTGATTTTCAAATTGTTCAACTTCGTTGAAATACCGTGTGGTTGCGAGTGACGTCAATGTCACGAAGAACATTAAGAATATGACCCACATTTTGTCGTTGATCGACATTTTGATAAATAGTCGATCTATGGTTCTAAACTCAACTTCTCTCATTCGTTGCTCCATTTGAGATGGTTGGGGGGGGAGATGGTTAAAGGTAAAGGTATATCGAAACAAAATATGCGATGGAGCGCAGCAAATAATGTAACAACTCATTGTTGGATTTCAATAAATGCGATCTTAGATCGCATATAACGGTATTCCATTCTAATAACTTGAGCTATTTAATAAAATAGCAAGTGCAAATGATTGAGTAGGGATTTCGTGACGGGTAAACCAGTTATTTACTAATCGAAAGGCGATCGGTGACAAACGTCAGTTTGGGCGTGGGAAGGAAGAAATAACTGTAGAATCTTGTTTTGAGCTCTTATCGCAAACGTTTACTTATGATTCCTGTCATAGCTTTCTAAAACTTTACTTCTCGCTGTCATGAATGTGTCATATAAAGGCTATAAAAAGGAGTTACTGTCATCAACGAAAAAGAGATATGGCGGTAAAAATGGAAGCATGTTTGCTTCAGGAGATATAAACAAAGGAGGTCACAATGAGCGACCAATACCAAAACGACGAATGCCTAGAGATGCTTGATGCTCTTGAAATCGGTATTATCTTGTCGGACTACATTGGCTCAGAAGACGAAGCTGAATAAGTACAATTAGTACTCTCACCGCGTCACAACAGACGTTATACTAAGTTCATGTAAGACGAGCCCAAAGGCCACTCACAGCGTCTAATGAACTTTCTAGCCCACCTGCATATTGCAGACCACTGTAATAGCCATTTAATGGGAAACTTGCTTGGAGATTTCGTAAAGGGAGATCCAAGCAAGCAGTATCAAACTGATATTTCCAATGGCATCAAACTTCATCGCTTTGTCGACCGTATTACCGATCACCACGCCATTGTTGAAGAGTGCAAACCGCACTTTACTGGCGTTGCACGTCGCTTTGCTCCCATTGCCCTCGATATGTTTTGGGATCACTGTTTAGCCAAGCATTGGCATTCATTTAGTGATCAATCGTTAGATTCCTTTGTTCGTTATGCTTATCAGCAGGTGAATGAGCAAATATCGAATGATCTACCACCTCGCTTTTTATTGCTCCATAGCCGGATGTGGAGTGGGGGGGGTGGTTGCAATCCTATCAAGACTTAGAAAACATCGAGTTTGCGCTTCATCGAATGTCACAAAGAACGCCGCGTATGGCTGACCTCACCACAACGTTCGAGGTTTTAGATAACGAATATGAGCAATTGGAAGCGAAATTTTCTGCGCTTTATCAAGATGTATTGAATCAAGCCGCTGAGCATCATCAACAGTTAATTAATTCATAACGCTTCGAGTGCTAAAGGTAGTATGACCAAAGGCGCTCTGGTAAACTCTGCGCTCCAAAAATTATGAGGTTTATCATGTCCGTTAATTTCGCTGATCTTGGCATTGAACAACAGCTGGTTGATACCCTAAGTGGTATGAATATCGTGACCCCAACGCCGGTGCAAGAAAAGTCGATTCCACACGTATTGGAAGGTAAAGATCTACTGGCTGCTGCACAAACTGGTACAGGTAAAACTGCAGCATTTGGCCTACCTATCATCCAAACGGTTCAGCAACAGAAACGTAACGGAACACCACAAGCTTTGATCCTTGTGCCTACGCGTGAGTTAGCGCAGCAAGTGATGGATAACCTGACGCAATACGCGACAAACACTGACCTTAAGATTGTTTGTGTTTATGGTGGTACGAGCATTGGTGTACAAAAGAGAAATCTAGAAGAGGGCGCAGATATCCTTATCGCGACGCCTGGCCGTTTACTTGACCATTTGTTTAATGGCAATGTAAACATCTCTAAAACGGGCGTTCTTGTGCTTGATGAAGCAGATCGCATGTTAGACATGGGTTTCTGGCCAGATCTACAACGTATTCTTCGCCGTTTGCCTCAAGATAAACAAACCATGCTGTTCTCTGCGACGTTTGAAAAACGCATTAAAACGATCGCTTACAAACTGATGGATTCTCCAGTTGAAGTGGAAGTTTCACCTGCAAACACGACCGCAGAAACCGTGAAGCAAATGGTTTACCCGGTCGATAAGAAGCGTAAACGCGAACTGCTTGCGTACTTGATTGGTTCTCGAAACTGGCAGCAGGTGTTGGTATTTACAAAGACCAAGCAGGGCAGCGATGAACTGGCGAAAGAGCTTAAGTTGGATGGCATTAAAGCGGTTTCTATCAACGGTGATAAATCCCAGGGTGCGAGACAACGTGCGCTTGATGAGTTCAAAGAAGGTAAAGTACGTGCGTTGATTGCAACCGACGTAGCAGCTCGTGGTTTAGACATTCAGCAACTTGAGCAAGTGGTTAACTTTGATATGCCATTTAAGGCAGAAGACTACGTCCATCGTATTGGTCGTACAGGTCGCGCAGGTAAATCTGGTCTTGCGGTTTCTTTGATGAGCCGTGATGAAGAGTATCTACTGCATGCTATCGAAAATCTACTCGATCAACGTTTACCACAAGAATGGTTAGAAGGCTTTGAACCAAGTCTGGTGGAAGAGGTTGAACCGGAGCGTAATGGTGGTGCTCGTCGTAAGAGCCGTTCATCTGAAAAACGTAAACTAAAGGCTAAGTTAGCTATCCACAAAAACCGTGGTAAAAACCGCCGTTAGAAAAGGTGATGGAAGATATCAGTAACCCTGATTACGCTGTCTTTGCTTCTTGGTACGCTTCAAGCGTTTGCGGCATAGCCAATAAGTAACCTTGATACATATCGAAACCGAGTTTTTTCATTAAGTTAAGTTGATGCTCGGTTTCAATTCCTTCGATAACTGTTTTCGAGTTGATTTCCCTCGCTAGCGTAAGTGCTTGTGTCAGTTTCTGGCTATCACCATTTTCGTACTGTAACAGCAGCGATCGATCGAGTTTGATAATGTGGGGTTTGACACTCTTGGCCCGTTCTTTGGTTGACGCATTTATTCCGTAATCATCAATCGCCAGCATATAACCGCTATGACCTAGTTTTCTCGTTGCATGGTGAAGTGTCGCTTCGCTACTTGCATCCACTTCGACGAGCTCCATCACAACTTGTTGTTTTTGCACACCTGCCTGCTTGAGAGTTTTCTTCAATAGGTTGTAGTAGGAGCGATCCAGTGCCAGCATTTCTGCGGCTTTTGGGAGTACGTTTAAAAACAGTTTTTTGGCGTGAAATCTGGATTGACCGAAGTTTTGAATATGGATGAGTCGACTTAAGCGTTCAACATTGAGCTGATCACTTTCGTGAACGGTGTTTGAATGAAAAAAAGAATCAGGCCTTATCATTAACCCGTCTTTATTTGAGATTCTCACTAGAGCCTCGAGACCAATGATCTTCAGCTCATTCTGATATATGGGTTGAAAGACACTTCGCAAAGTAAGGTGTTTGTACTTTGCAATAAACTGCCCATCCAACTGTTTATGAATGCAACTCACTAGTTGCTGTATGCTCATCATTGTTACGTAAACCTAAGCCAACTGCTTATTTTAAAAGACTTTTAAGTATGAGGGTTACTTATTTTTCGCCAATAATCTTTATCTAATAGATTGTTATTACAGTTAGCAAGTGATGTCGTACGAGATGATTAGAAATGTCGAGTCGTATCAAATTTAATGGTGTCAAATGTGATAGCGACAAGATTATTTTATGAGGTTCACCACTGTAAAACCGCATACAATTGAAGGTATTTTCTTACGAGCTGTTCTTTGTTTGATCGTCGAAGTGGATGCCCAAACTTGATATAGCAAGGGCTGATACCAAATCGTGAGTCCAGAGAGTGGGTTAATTGGGATTCACTCGTGTACAAGGTTATTCCTTGCTCTGTGTACTCATTTATTGAGTCAGGTAGCTCTCCCATCCACCAATGCAGCAACTCTCTACTTGTTTTGCTTCGGCTAATCCAATGATCACTTACCAGCAACAACAGATCATTTGGTTGAAGGGCATAACCATATTCGCTTTGCCACTCTGTGATCGAAGACAATAAGTTTTCACGGCACGCCTTTCCCGCACTGACCAAGTGATGAGTTAACACCCATACAGTGCCTATTTCTGATGAAATTCGGTAGTGGTGAGGCTGTTCTGGAGTGTCGAGCACCTCTAAGGATTTGATCACGCTGTTATGACCAAAATGTGAAAGCGTATGCTCCATACGACGAGCAAACGCAATACCGAGGTGGTGTTCACTCATGCCCTGATTATGTACCGCTGGGTAATGCTTCTCACACAGCTTGAGACAATCGTCTTGAAAATCATTGACGCTTTGGATAACTAAGTCGAGTAGCAAGTATATTCCCTTAACGGTTACAAATTAGGACGGCAAAAGGTTAGCATAGTCTTTTCAGGATAGACTAATTTAGATGGGCAACTTCTTGATCTAAACATCAAAATTGAGAATAGAGTTCCGCGAGATATATATGATTAAACTAGAAAGAGCACAAAAAGAAATCCTAGCTGTAGCCATTCAAGATTATATGCAAGATGAACTGAGCGTTGAGATTGGCCAGTTCGACAGCGAGTTTTTGATTGATTTCATTACGGAGAAACTGGCTCCAATCTATTACAACAAAGGGATTGAAGACGCAAAAGCAGTAATCGAACGACGCATGCTAGAAATGAGTGATGAGTTGTATGAAATAGAACAAGAAGTCCAACTCTAAGTTTTCGTTTTACAAACGGTTTTAAGTTCCTTCAAATTTTTCGAACAAGTTGTTTTAACGAGTTATATTGGTTAGATGTAAAGGATGGTAAATAATCTGTTTCACACAAGGTAAATAAGTTAATGTTGTGTTTCTTGCTCAACATCAACTTAGGAACATATCTAGGAACGTGAGATGGAAACACTGGTAAAGAACTACAACCTACCTGCACGAGTTATGCATTGGCTATCAGCACTTTGTATCATCGGTTTGTTTGCTGTGGGGTTGTGGATGGTCGACCTTAGCTACTACAGCGAATGGTATCGTACGGCACCACATTATCACCGCTCTGTGGGCATTCTACTCGCAATACTCACTTTAGCGCGCATCGTATGGAAACATGTGACGGCGTCACCAAAAGTGGAAGGGAAACCTTATGAAGTGGTCGCAGCAAAAGCTGCGCATGGTGTGATGTATCTATTGCTTATCACTATCTTTATTTCAGGTTACCTCATCTCAACATCTGATGGTCGCGGTATCGAAGTATTTAATTGGTTTACGGTACCTGGTGCAGGGGAATTATTCCCTGGTCAATCAGATATTGCAGGTGAAATTCACTTCTATGCGGCTTGGGCGGTGATCCTAATGGCTGGTTTGCACGCCGCTGCTGCACTCAAACATCACATTATCGATAAAGACAACACATTAAGAAAAATGTTAGGAGCTTCAAAATGAAAAAGTCACTTTTCGCTACAGGATTAGCTATTGCAATGGCACTACCGTTTGGTGCTAATGCAGCCGATTACGTTATCGATACGAAAGGCGCTCACGCATCTATTAACTTTAAAGTTAGCCACCTAGGTTACAGCTTCATCAAAGGTCGTTTTAATACATTTTCTGGTGACTTTTCTTTTGATGAAAACAACATCTCTGACGCTAAAGTCAACGTAGTGGTTGATACAACTAGCCTTGATTCAAACCATGCTGAGCGTGACAAACATATCCGCAGCGGTGATTTTATCGATGCAGGTAAATACAGTGAAGCGACGTTCAAGAGCACAAAAGTCGTAGATAAAGGCGACGGTAAGCTAGATGTAACGGGTGACCTTACTCTTCACGGAGTGACTAAACCAATCACGATCGAAGCAGAATTTGTTGGTGCGGGTAACGACCCATGGGGTGGTGAGCGTGCGGGCTTCATTGGCCAAACTCGTCTAGAGCTTGCTGATTTTGAAATCCCGGTAATGGGTTCTTCTAGCTACGTTGATATGGAACTGCACATTGAAGGTGTTAAGAAGTAATTTCTTAACTTTCATGACGCAAGCTTGCACTGCTTAAACTCGCATGGCTTGAACGAAGAAAGCGCTCTAAATAGAGCGCTTTTTTATTGGTGCCAACTTGTCTTGCTAGTTTTTATTGTCTTATGCAGTTTCTAGTACTTTGTCTTCAACTAGGTTTAGACGCTCGCCGTACACAGGGCGAAGAGCTTTAAGAACTTCGCAACGTGTCACTACGCCAACCATCAAACCGTTTTCTAGTACAGGAAGCACTTGAGGCTTACTTACTTTGATGCTCTTAGCACGCTCTTCTAGAGAAAGAGAAGTAAAGCGTGTCGCCATACCCATGCTTGTTGTTGGGTAAAGTTGCTCTTTGTCGATACACAAGAACTCAACTACATCCACTAGACGGTCGTTTGCGTCAATTGCTACCACGTCGCGGCTCATCAAATCGACAACCTTCTGCTCTTGAGCTGGGATGTAATCTTGACACCAAAGCTCTACCATTACGTCGTGAGCAGAGAAGAAGCCGACTAGACGATTTTCAATGTCAACAACAGGAGCACTGATTAGATTGTTGTCTAATAGGGTATCTAGTGCAGTTGATACTGGCATTTCTACGCTCAGAGTAACTGGGCTCGGGTTCATAATCTCTTTTACAATCGATGCGTTTTTCATAGTGCGTTCCTTAACTGACGTGAGTGTTGTAGTGTTTGTAATAGATGCAACTTCTGCTGCTTTTAATTCTGGGCGACGGTAAATGCACCAGTTAGCTAAGCCAACCAATACGGCACCACCGACGATGTTGCCAAGTGTTACTGGAATTAGGTTTGCAGTGACAAAGTGACCGACATTTAAATCTGCATATTGAGAAGCCGGTACACCAACTGCAGTCCAGAATGATTCCGGTGCGAAGTTCGCGATAACGATACCTAGCGGTACCATAAACATGTTTGCTACACAGTGCTCAAAGCCGCTGCTGACGAACATTGCTACTGGTAGAATCGTCATGGCTGCTTTTGTCATTGCATTTGCAGAGCTGAATGTCAGCCAGATAGCAAGACAAACTAACAAGTTACATAAAATGCCCAATGCAAAAGCTTGAACCAATGTGTGGTGTAGCTTGTGCTGTGCGATGTTTAGTGCATTTAAGCCCCATTGACCGGCATCCATTTGGTACAAGCCTGCTGCGCTTACCAATGCAAGTAGGAACATTGCACCGATGAAGTTGCCCACATAAACCTTGCCCCAAATCGACAACATCTTGCCGAATGAGATTTGTTTGTTTGCCCATGAGATGCTCGAAAGCACTGAGCTGGTAAACAACTCACCACCGCAAATAACGATGAGTATTAAACCCATACTGAATGCCAAACCACCTGCAAGACGGCTAAGACCCCAACCCGCATCCGCACTACCTGTTGTCACTGTGATGTAAAACAAGAATGCTAAACCGATGAATGCGCCTGCCATAATTGCCAAACCCAGTGTCATGCCGCTGGTTTTGTTTGCTTTACTAAGAGCAAACTTCTCAGCTTCAGCCATCATCTCTTTTGGAGAGAAATACTGGTGATTTTGAGGGCTGGTCACCGCCATAATGACTCCTTAGTCTGTGGTTCCATATGAACTCCTTGGTTAATGAACTCGAGTGTTTTCTGTACTCGAAAGTGAAGGTGTTATTGTTTTTTGTTGCGGTGTTCCCGAACCGCATATCCAGATTAAGCAGGTCAGAGCTACAGGTAAAATTGATAATATTTAGAATCCTCATCAAATTATTTGATAAGTTTTTAAAGGCAGGTAAAATGAACCTCATTGCGTATTAGCGCATGTATTTTTGGGTTGCGAGAGTATGGGGAATACTCGCCAATTAGGGAGGACACTTTGCGCTACTCACTTAAGCAATTAGCGGTTTTTGACGCAGTTGCAGATACCGGCAGTGTAAGCCAGGCCGCGGATAAACTGGCTCTAACTCAATCGGCGACGAGCATGTCGCTTGCTCAGTTGGAAAAAATGCTTGGTAGGCCTTTATTTGAAAGGCAAGGCAAGCAAATGGCTTTAACCCATTGGGGGATGTGGTTAAGACCGAAAGCAAAGCGTTTACTGCAAGATGCGCTACAAATTGAAATGGGTTTTTACGAGCAACACTTGTTGAGTGGACACATTCGATTAGGCGCGAGCCAAACACCTGCAGAACACCTAGTTCCTGACCTTATCAGTATCATTGATAATGATTTTCCTGAGATGCGTATCTCACTAGGGGTACAGAGTACGCAGGCTGTCATCGATGGCGTCTTGGATTACAAATACGATCTGGGTGTCATTGAAGGGCGCTGTGATGATAACCGTTTGCACCAAGAGATTTGGTGTCGTGACCACCTTACTGTAGTCGCAGCTTCTCACCATCCATTTGCACGTAACCCTTCGGTGAGCTTAGCTCAACTTGAACAAGCGAAATGGGTGTTGCGTGAACATGGTTCTGGTACTCGCAAGATTTTTGATAGCTCTATTCACCATCTTATTGAAGATTTGGACGTGTGGCGTGAGTATGAGCACGTACCAGTACTCAGAAGCTTGGTATCCAATGGGCAGTATCTAACCTGTCTGCCTTACCTTGATGTAGAACGCTATATTGAAGCAGGGGACTTGGTTGCGCTGAACGTACCTGATCTGAAGATGGATCGAACCTTATCGTTTATCTGGCGTGCTGATATGGCGGAAAACCCGCTTGTTGACTGTATTAAGCGTGAAGGATTAAGAATGATGAAAGGCAAACCTTCCGTTCTTTAAGTGATATCCAAAACAAAATGGTCGAATTTTGGAATTGGCTCTGCATTTTGTAGGGCCTTTTTTGTGATTTTCGCTCAATTCACTGCGTTTTTGTTATTTTCGAAATCTGTTGATTTATCGGTTGCGTCAAATTTAACGTGTAAAACATGCAACTTGGTAGGGTGTTAATGAGATCTTGATCACCGAACTCCTCGGTGGATATGCCTAGTATTGACTGCCTGATTTCAATGTATGAAGGCAGTTTTCGAACCATAACGGTACGAAACGAGCAAAGCGGGTAAGAATACCATGACCACACTTTTAGCAATTTCGATTACCACTGGCATTCTCTCTGGCGTATGGGGCTGGATCGCTATTTCCCTTGGCCTTTTATCTTGGGCGGGCTTTCTTGGCTGTACAAGCTACTTTGCATCCCCGACAAGTGGCTTGAAAGGGTTAGCAGAAAGCTTACTTACCAATATGACTGGCGTATTCTGGGCGATGGTTATCATCTATGGCTCAACATACGTGGGTTTAGAGATTGTCGGTTACGTAATTACTGCTGTTGTTGCGTTCTTCATGTGTATTCAAGCTAAGCAAGCTTGGTTAGCGTACATCCCTGGTACTTTTATTGGTTCATGCGCGACTTTTGCTGCAGACGGCAATTGGCAACTTGTTGTGCCATCGCTGATCTTAGGTGGCGTATTTGGTTACTTAATGAAAGCAACAGGACTTTGGTTACATGCGAAATCAGCCGCTACTTCTTCGCTCGCTGAGCAAGTACAGTAGTGAACCCCCGATCTTATTTGTATCCGCTGTGTATTGAGACTTATCCCGTTCAATACAGTTAATCAAAATTACTGATTCTTGATACGAGCACACCAAATTGGTGTGCTTTTTTTTGCATGCTGTTTATTGATGGTTCATGACTAAGTGTTTCCGTTTGCCATCGTGACAACACGTTTAAGTGTCCAACGTAACAACACCGGAATGCACTCCATGCCTTTCTCCTCACAATGAGCCACAATGGCTAAGGCTAAATCGGGCTTAGCGTGTTTTTTCAAGACGCGATTAACGACTTTTTTAGCGGGAATAGGGTGTTCATGAGGAACTTTGATGATGTCCTTAAAGAAAATTTCAAACCCATTGTTATATAGAAAGTGTTCGATATCGCGATCTGGTAGTTCGGTAAGGCGATGGCGCTCTTGGTCATGTTCTAGATGGGCTCGGACGGTATTAGCATATTTCTTACCGGCAGGATCGCCATCGGTGACAACATGCCAGTCGATTCCGAATCCCTGAGCGACTTTTATCAGTGACTTCAAACCAGATTGCGCAAATTCAACAATTTGAACGCCTTCTGCCGCTAAGTCATAACCACACTGTCGAGCGAGTTCATTGAATAGCCATACCTCTGTTTCACCTTCAACTAACAACCAGCAACGTGCAAATAGTGCTCCGGCCCTATGAAAACGAATATGAAAGCCAATCCTGCGTAGCTGATCGACACTGAATCGGTTCGTGTTAAGCGATCGAGCCATAGTTCGATCTGACAAGCGAACCAAGCGACGGATAGATGCCAGAGGGACGGAACCGAGTAAACGAGCACTGTTCGTGGTTAGGATTTTTTGCATGGGTAGTAGCTGTAACAAGCCCCATGCCCTTGACAGGTGAGTGGGATGTAATCGACCTTCTGGATCTTCAATCGTCAGTATGGGTCTCGCACAACGTCTAAGGTCATTAGGCCCTTTTGCTTGAAGATAAGCGTTGAGCAACCCCATCAATAGTAAACGTGTTTGCTTGTTATTCGTTTCTCTCAAAAACTGCGATAGCCCTTTTTCAGCGGAAGGACTCGCGTAGAAAAGGCCATCACGCGGTTTTCTAGGGTTACCTTTCTTCACACTGCGGAACGCAAAGTAGTGTTCCACTAATGTTTGCATTGAGTCTAAACTACTACGAACTTCACCTTTATTTACGTGCCCTGGCATAGCAAACAGACGTCGACAAGTGTTATCAATCCGTTTTTCTATACGTGCGTTTTTACTATCCCCATTGACATGATTTTGTTGTGGGAAGCGGCGAGAGTCACGAAGTCGAATGACTGGGTGTAAGGTCATTAACTCGACGGCTAACTTATCTGAATGATGCAGTTGTTTTGGCTCGCCATCACAATTTAAGAATGCGTATTTGGTCGTGATATTGTGCCCGTCGCGAGTTGCACTTAAACGGTAATAGATGACATGTTCGTTATCTTCATTAATGCACCAGGTTGGTTTTATTCGTCGATAACGTCCTGCATTTGCCTCGTGCTTATCTTGTGCTTTGAAACAGAGGATGATTTGAAGGTGTTGAGTTTGTGGGTGCGAAATCGCATAGTCGACATGAAAGTCGGTCATTTCAAATTGATAGAGCGAACCATCAGCGGGTAAGGCGAGAGACAAGGCGTCGAGTAGGGATGATTTCCCCCACGTATTCTCACCGATTAAAGTGGTCAGTTCGTCAAAAGAGAGTGAAAGGCGTTTAATGCCTCTAAACCCAGAGATTTCGATGCGTTCTAGTCTCATCTCACTCCTCCTTGCAATTATTTGAATTATCGAGAGTTCTTTTGCTTCTCCTAAAGCATATATTAAATTGATCTAGGCAAGTTAAGCTCAGTTCACAAATTTAAGAGCATTCACCCTATGAATACAGACCGTTTAGGCGTAGAGTCACTTTCAAACTTGTATGTCTAACGTGTGTTGATCACGTAAAAATGAAATAACTAATTCTCTGTTTCATAAAATTCATGATTCTGTCATGATTCAGTTCTAATAATTAAAAGGAATGAAAAGAGAGAAGATGACGATGAATAAAAATCATAAGCCAGTCAGAATCAAATTGGTACACATCAATGACACTCATTCCTACTTTGAGCCAACGTCATTACAGCTAAAACTCAATATTGATAACGAACGAACACTAGAACCTTACGTGAGCGCTGGTGGATTTTCACGTATCGCAACACGTGTAGAACAGTTACGGGACGACGCACAACGTCAAGGTCAGGGCATGTTATTTCTTCATGCTGGAGATTGTTTCCAAGGTACGTTGTATTTCTCGTTATTCAAAGGCAAAGCAAACGCCGACTTATTAAACGCGCTAAACATCGATGCGATGGCTTTAGGCAATCATGAACTTGATATGGGTAATGAACCCGTTGCTTTGTTTTGTCAGCGTACCCACTTCCCTTTGCTTGCAGGTAACTGGGATCTATCGAATGAGTTGCCAACAAAAGATCACCGCATGGGCGATTGCGATAACGTATTGAGCTTCGATACTACGACTCAAAGCGCGCAATATCTGGTGAAAGAGTTTCACGGAGAGAAAGTTGCCATCTTTGGTCTTTCTATCGACAAGATGAGCGACATTGCTAACCCAGATGCGGATACGCCTTTCATCTCTGCCATTGAAACGGCTAGACATACTGTTGAACAAATTCATCAGGCGGGCATTAATAACATCATCCTTTTAAGTCACTTAGGTTATGAAGGGGATTTAGAGCTTGCAGCACAAGTGGATGGCATCGGTATCATTGTTGGTGGACATAGTCATAGGTTACAAGGTAACTTTTCAGCTATCGGTTTAAGTGAAGATGATCCTTACGGCATCCAAGTAAACGAAACTTATGTTGTACAAGCTGGTTATCACGCTTTAACCATGGGTCACTGTGTGCTTGAGTTTGATGAAAACGGTAAAGCGACCATGTTAAGTGGTCAAAATGAATTGCTACTCGGAAGACGCATTTTCTGGGATTCGACACTAAATGAGCAGCTTGACCAAGGTGTGTTTGAAGAAGCGTGTGACTTTATTCATGGTCAACCAAACGTAGTTGTTTGTAAAAAGCACCCAGAGACACAAGCGATCTTAAACGATAAGTACATCCCAAGAGTGCGTAAGCTTCAGTCACAAGTAATTGCAAATGTGGCAGAGAAGAAGCGCCATGTACGTATTCCTGACGAATTTGGTGGAAGTGAACTTGCTCCGGCAGTCGCACATTCATTCTTGTATGCGCTTAATAAGCGTGGGCACAAGGTTCAATTTGCCATTCATAATGCGGGAGGTGTGCGTACATCTCTAAACCCGGGAAATATTACCGTGGCAGATGTTGCCGGACGATTGTTGCCATTTGCCGTTCCAATCGGTTGTTATGAGGTGCAAGGAAAAGCCGTTCGCTTGGCATTGGAAGGTGCAATCAATAACGCCCTGAATAACGGTGTCGAAGGAACGGGTTCAGGTAGCTACCCTTATACGCATAACTTAAACTTTGAATACCTAGCAGAGGCACCGAAGGGGCAACGCGTTAAAAATCTGGAGGTTTTCGATGGTAGTCGTTGGTGTGAAATGGAAGATGAGTCTTGGTATTGTGGCGCTTCTTCTGCATACACAATGAAGGGTAAAGAGGGCTATGAAGCGTTGCTCAATATGGAGGGTGAAGGCTTTATTAGCAATCTTTCCATGGCAGATTGCTTTATCGAGTTACTGACGGACCAACCGAACTGTTTGAACCAAAGTCACAAACTTTACTCCCAGAGAAACCAATGACGTAAATTGGTATCTTTTTTGCTCAAATGTTATTGCACATGCGAGTAAGAGGAAGAGAGTATGTGGAATAGCGATTGGGCTGATGCAGCGGTTGTTGTTGCGTGGGTTACTGTTTGGTCAACACTGGTTTACTTTGTACCACTAACGGGTTTATAAAGACCAAGCATTCCGAAAATTAGGAGCACATATGTGCTCCTTTTTTACGTTTGAACCTTTTAGAATTCATGCTGTTGATAAATTGTTCTCAACAAAATACTGTGTTTTTATCGATAACGATTTTTTGTTGGAGATCCCTCCGAGCAGGCGTATGATGGCGGCGTTTGGGGAGTAGTTAGCGCAAGTTTATTTATCGTCATCTCGTTAAGCATCAGCTTATCCGGTAAATAAAGGTGTCACCTGATTCGTCACGTGATCACTTCAACGAGACCAACGCATTCATTGATTAGCAGACACATGGGTAATGTGACTGCTGGTTTGTATTGTTTGCGGAAGGTCAGCCCGAATAATGTCCTTCCGCATGGGAGGAAGCATGTCTCTTATCGAAAATACCACCCAATTAACCCAGTCTGTTCCACTGCAAGAATCACTGACAATGTACGGTGTGTTCGGTCTATTTACCTTGGTTTTAGTCGCACTTGATATCTATCAGACTCGTGGCGGCGTGATTACCATGAAAAAGGCAATTGGCTGGAGTGTCTTTTGGTTCTTACTAGCGTTTGTCTTTGCAGGCTCTATCTATTTCTTCTGGGATTATTACGCGCCACACAGCGTGTATGGTCACGAGAAAGCAACGATATCATTCTTAACAGGTTACTTACTTGAGAAGTCATTAAGCGTTGATAACCTATTTGTGTTTGCGATTATCTTTGCGCAATATAAGGTGCCAGAACATTTGCGTCCACGTGCTCTATTATGGGGTGTGATTGGTGCACTTGTACTACGTGCGATTATGATCGGAGTTGGTGCTCAGTTACTTGCACAATACCATTGGGTACTTTACCTATTCGCAGCGTTCTTAATTTGGACTGGTATTAAACTAGCGCGAGATAAAGGCGAAGAAGAAGAGGTTAACCCGTACCCAGAGCAGTTCATTCGCAAATTTTTACCAGTTACGGATGAGTATCAAGGAAACCACTTGCTGCTGAAACAAGCGGGTAAGTGGGTCGCGACGCCGATGCTGATCGTTGTTGGTGTGATTGCGGTGATGGACGTAATGTTTGCTTTGGATTCGATCCCAGCAATTTTTGCAGTTACACGCGAACCGTTCTTAGTCTTGGCTGCTAACGTATTTGCTCTGCTTGGTTTACGTTCTCTGTACTTTGTACTTCAAGCGATGTTGGACAAGTTTGTGTACCTAAAACCAGCTCTATCTGTAATCATGATGTTCATTGGTACGAAAATGCTGTTGGTGGGCACACAATACGAAATTCCAACTGTTTGGTCACTTACGTTCTTGGTGACGGTAATGACAACTGCAGTTATTGCTTCTATCTATAAGAACAAAACAACCAATACAGTTAGCGTTAAAATTACTAATCAAAATCCATAGTGATTTTGTAAAATCCTAAACATTAGGAATAATTGTTAGTTAAAATAATGTTACTAGACAACTTGGGTTTACAGGCGTAAATCCAAGTTATTCAACAATAGATGCGTCAATCTGCATAAGTATGCATTTGGTTGAGTTTTGTATTTCAATGATTTGTAATAAGTTTGTTTTATAAGAAAAACTAATCTGAATTACCAAATTTTGTCATTTTTTGCTCAGAGAAAAAATGACTAATATACAACCAACGAAACAAATTACTGCTTTTAAAGAGAGGCAATCATGGCACAAGCAATGCAAATGACAAATGTAGCTTTACCAACCTCTATGGATAAGAAGACCTACTCGGTTAACTTCAAAGGATTGATTGCTCACCTATTAGACATTCTTTTCGTAGATAACTCTGCACCGCGCAGTTACTACGCAGAAGACTTGTCTTCTCATATTCAGAAAGACATCGGTATGTACCGTTAATCTGACTGGAAAGCGAATTGAAAATGCCGGCTTCATCGCCGGCATTTTTGTATCTGAAATCTACACTTCCACTAAGGAATAGTGCGGACTAGCTTTGTATTTAAAGGGAACTTTTCCAATCTGACAGAGTTTTGATGTGTTCTGGTCCAATACCGCAGCATCCACCTATAATGGTTGCCCCTTGTTGGTGCCATTCTTGCGCAAAAGTTAAGTATTCCTCTGGTGATAGTTCTCGCATTGATTGTAATGCGCTGTTCGCTTCGTGGTTAGATTTGATAGCGGTGAAGTTGTTCGCGTACACCCCAATTTCAATATCGAGCATGTGTTGGTCTAAAACCGCCTTGGTGTCACTGACGGCTTTTGCCATCGCTTCAGGTACCGAGCAGTTAAAGTAAATGGTGATGGTATTTTTTGTGCGTCCACTTTGTGCCAGACATTCAATGGCTTGAACAACGGTTTCCCCAGAGCGCAACAACGCGGTTTCTAATGAGTCATCATTAAGAGAAAAGGCGTACGCAGTAGGTTTGACACTGTTTTCGAAGACCTTTTGTAAGCAATTTAGCTCTTCTAGGCTGCAGATGGTCTCTGCTAACCAAAGGTCAACATAATCTTCTTGAGCTTCATACAAAGTACGGAAAATGACTTCGCCTTGTTTAGGTTCGAAAAGGTCAGGGCGATAGCTACCAAATGCAGGCGGTATGCAGCCCGCTACTCGAACAGGTTTCAGCGACTTGTCTGCACATTCACGCGCAATTTGCGCGGCAAAGCGTGCTAGTTCACTACCTTGTTGCTCGTAAAGCGCTTGCCCAAGGTGGAAGGGCACGCAGGCATAACTGTTCGCGATGATGATTTCAGCGCCAGCTTGAATGAAGTTATTGTGCGCTTGGTAAACGAATTCTGGCGATTCAATTAGAGCTTGTGCGCTCCAAAGCGGTTGAGAGAATGGGGCGCCCATGCGTTTTAGTTCACGTCCCATGCCGCCATCAAGGATGGTTAACTTCTTCATACTATAATCCATCTTATTTTTTCCTTCTCGAACATTAATCGAAAATGGATGAGATCGAAAGCAACCAATTTAGGAGATTACGCGGGAAGGAAGAAAGGCAGGGGAAAGAAGGAACACAGAAACGAAAACGGGGTTCCGATTGGAACCCCGTCAAACAAAGTAATGTTGAGATTACTTCTTACGGCAGTATTCTGCGATCACGTACATTGACTGACCGCCGTTTGCCTTACCTGAAACAAGTTTAGGGTCGTCACCAAGGCTGATACCACGAATAACAGTACCTTGTTTGATTACTTGGTTAGTACCTTTAACTGGTAGGTCTTTGATTACTGTTACATCGTCACCTTTCTTAAGTTCAGTGCCGTTGCAGTCAACAGTTTTGTCGTCAGCAGACATACCTTTCATAGCCCAGTTCATTTGCTCTTCTTCCATGTACATCATGTCAAGAGCGTCTTGAGCCCAGCTTTCTGTGTTTAGGCGAGTAAGTTGGCGCCATGCAGTTACTTGTACTGCAGGAACCTGACTCCACATGCTGTCGTTTAGGCAGCGCCAGTGGTTAATGTCTTTAGGATCTTCGATCTCACCATGGCACTTATCACAAACCATGATAGCGGTATCAACTGTTACGTTACCGTGTGGTGGTACGGCGTAAGCAATTAGTTGAGATTCAGAAGAACACAGTTCACATTTTGACTCGCAGCGAGCAAGCAGAGTAGCTTCGATAGACATAAGGACTCACCTTAGTAATGTTTTTTGGGTGGCGGTATTATCCACTTTATCCTGAGAAATAAAAGGGTGTTAGAGAATTAAAGGCGAGATTTTACAATATTCCAACCTGAAAGGAGCGAAGATGTAAAATATTGGCTAAACAAATAATATATAGAATATAAATAATGGTGCTAATTGTTTGAAGTGATGAATTAATCGTATTGATAAACCACAAAAGAGATAGGATAACGCCTCCCAATTTCTTAGGAGGCGAGAGGTTTAGCGTTCTATTATTTGTACTATCTCATCTTTGGAAATACTCATTTCTTTGCCATCTACATCCTCATACTCATACATCCCAGTTTCTTCATTTAAATCTGGTTTTCCGTATGAGGTGATCATTTTCCCTTCACTTGTAGACATGAGATATTGGCTGCTACCACAAGCCACTAAAAGAACAGCTGTCACTATAACGGCTAAAGCTCGCATAGAAGTTTCCTTGTGTTAGGTTGGTGAACTACGATAACTATTCAAATATAGCAGAGGCTCTGAAAAGGACTGCTTGTTGAAAGAAATAAAAACGCCCAGCCAAAAGACTGGGCGCTTAATACTCATTAATGACGCTCTATTTTAGTACTGTTGTATTCGTAACAGTGGATAGAGAGTTGTCTTTAATGAAGTCAGCATTTTGAGCCTGCATTTCAAAGTAGTACGGTTGTTCAATCGTCGTTAGCGGCACAGCAAAGGTGCTGTGTTTACCATCGCTACCAAACTGAACAAAGCTCGCACCGCCGACAACGCTTGTATCTGATGCATTGACCACTTTCAGCCCTAGCTTCGCTGCGAGTGGTTGAGTACCAGCAAAAGGAGCTCCAGGGACACTATTTGGTACTGTGTCATCGCCTTCGACTTGAGCCATGTAGAATGGCGCTGATAAGGTACCATTTGCCGTTAGATCACTGACGTTGCTAAATGGGTCAACGGTGTCTAAAGCTGTCTGTGCTGCATAGATAAATGAGCTAAACCCAGCACTCAAAGCGGCGAGCTGTTCCGGGGAAGCTACCGATTCAAATGTCTCATAACATGCTTTGTCTTCAATATCTGCACAACTTGCGTCTGCATAGCTACGATAGTCAGCTGATGCAGCATACGCTAAGTTATGTTTGATTTGTGGACCATAGCTTGCCGAACCAAGTAGCAAATTGCCAATTTGTCCGCCTGAATTAAATAGTGACGCGGAGCTAAATTTATACAGAGCATCAGCTTGGTCTGAGCCTAGCGTATTGTTTGCAGCAGCGACGGTAGACGCACCAACAATGCCACCAAGTGAGTGACCTAGCATCTTCACTTGCGAGCCCGCGAGAGGGTTAAAACCTTGAAGAGGGCCGCCAACGAATAACCCACCTTGTGCAGATACAACTAAGCTAGCTCGAAGGCCAAGTACGTCAAGAATACTTTGACGAAGATTGTCACGTGCTACCGCGAGGTTAGACAGGTTTAGGTAAGCCAGTACATCCGCATTTGCTGAACGTTGGTCATCTAGGCTACGAGTACCGTGGATTGGCAGGTCAATGGCGATAACGGCAACACCTTCTTTGACCATGTTGAAGGCAAAGCCATACGCGTTCTCTTTTGCTGAAGTAATACCGTGCTGATAGATAACAACGTCTTTTGCCACAGAATCCGCTGGAGTGAATAGTAACACTTCAACATCTTCGACTGACTTAACTTGTGGTACTGGTGAATAACGTGTAATAAGGCGCTCTTCATCCAACTGCTGACCGTTAGAAAGGTGTAGCTCGGTACCAACAAGCTTAAGCTGTTCATTCATATCAGTAGCAAGTTTAGTCGGGTCAATACCAAGTTCTAACAGCGATGCAAGAATGGCCGGGTCTTCAATCGAACCACTTACTTTAGCCAAGCTTGGCATTGCCGATTCCATCGGCTGCATGTTCCAGTTTGTATCTTGCTCTAGATAGTGAGGCAGGCGAACCACGCCTTGAGTCACATTGACGTTAGCACCAGACATTACATACAACCCTTTAATCGCCTGTTTTAATTCAGGAGAAGAAGAGAAGTATTTATCGAAATCCTCGTCGTTATCAAATGCAGTAACAAAATCTTGAGTTTGCCCCAGAGACAGTGTGTAAGCGGTCGATAGTTCAATCCCCGTTTCCGCTGGATCGTTTTTATACAGGGCGTTAAGTGTGTTTGCACCGGTAGCGAAGCCTGTTGCCGTTACCCCTTTTACTGCTGCAAGCGTGTCCCCAACAGACTGAGTGCTAAACCATGAAGAGTAAACGATATCGGTAGGGTTAATGTTCGCTAAGCCAGCTTGAGTCGCTATACCAAAGATACCCTCAATGCCAGTTGTTGCCGCTTGTACGAGTGCAAGATCACCCGTTTCATACTTAACTTCTTTAGACTTGGCGACCGCGTAGCTAGAAGAGGTGCCGATAGGATCTCCGTTTACATCATTGACTTCTTGTGTCACCGCGAATACATACTCGCTTGATTCGTCAAGAGCATCTGCAAACTGAATGTATAGAGAGTTACCATTTGCTTGAACGACAAAGTCTTGGTTGATGGTCAAGACTTCAGAGATAGGGTTTGAAGCGCCGTCCCAGTCAGTCAGGCGTTGATTAATTTTAATCACGCTAACACCAGATGCTAGCATACCTGTTGCAAAACCCTCGCCCTTGAAGTTTAGTACGATAGGCATAGTGGTTGACCAACCATCCATCGTGTTCATTGCAGCGCGAGGATTTGTTAGCTGATCATCGCCATCGGTAGGGATCGCAAGTGTACCGTCGCTTGAGTCCATTAGTAGGAATGACGGGGCAGGGACATCTGCGTTTGCTCCTTGAAGGGTAAAGCTAATTTCGGTGTTTCGATCCAACAGCGCTTGCACTGCAGGTTCAAATGTGACGGTTTCAGACGTGCCTGAACTTGATGTGTTATCACCACAACCAGCAAGAAGGATTGCAGAACAAAGCAGTGATAGTTTGAATGTGTGTTTCATTGGTTTACTCCGTTATCCCATTACTTGAAGGTGTAGTTCATCTGTACTGCACTGATGTATGCACTACCTTCTGAGTCGAACGTAATTTCTTGATCTGCAGCATTGGTTTCTTTGAAAGAACCAGACTTACTTTTCACGTAGGCAAAGCCTGCATCAAATGTCAGATTTTCTTTCATTGCGTAAGTCACACCTGCGCTGTACCAAAAACGATCGCTATCAGGGATACTCAGTGTTGCTTTACCTGCTTGCTCGTCAAATGCGATACCTGCACGCAATGTCCATTCAGAGTTCAATGTGTATGTGCCACCAAATGAGTAACGGTTGTTGTCTTCGTATTTCTCTGGTTTGTAGAAGCATTGACCAGCAACACCATCGTTACATTGCGGGCTTGTTGCTTTTAGCTCCTCGAAGGTGCTCCAGTCGGTCTGTTGCCATCCGTAATGGATAGCCCACTGATCAGTAAGTTGGTGGAATGCAGACAGCTCGATGATAGAAGGAAGAGAGATTTGTAAACGACCGTCTACTTTTGCCGCTGAAGCGATCCCTGAATCGTAACTACTAAATTCACCTTCATCGAAGTCTAGGTCTACCTTAGAGCGGTAGCCGAAACCAAAACGGTTGTTTTCATTCAGCTCGTAGAGACCGCCGATGTTCCAGCCCCAAGCAATGGTATCGCCTTCCATGCCAATCAGATTGTCAGACGTTTTGCTATCGGAGCCGAATAACGGCGCTAACGCACCTTTGTGGCGAGTAAGTTTTGCGTGCGCATAGACAAGGTTAATACCACCACCAATACTGAATGACTCATTAATGCGGTAAGCGATATTCGGGTTAATGTTCACTGACAACAGGGATGTATCACCGGCCATGTCGCCAGCAGAGATATCATTAGGATAATCTGTTGCAACGCCATAAGTCGTAAACATGCCGATACCCCAAGCCCATTGGTCATTAATTGGGCTGATGTAGTAACCAGCTGGGACAATTTGCAGTGGCGCTACGTCGTCAGCATGTTCCTTGTGGTAGGTGTCGTAAACATTTACTTCAGGGTCAACGATAGATAGTGCACCTGAAAACTGAGCCTCTTTGAAAAGTGTCATAGCAGCAGGGTTACGTGCAAGAACGCTCGCATTGTCTGCGACGGCGCCTTCACCTGAAAATGCTCTACCAAGACCAGATGCTGAGTGTTCAGCGACCTGAAAGCCCGCCGATTGGGCGTTACACGCAAACAATATTGATATTGTTAGCAGAGAGCAGTGCTTCTTGTTCATCCTTGACCCTCCTAGGGTGTCATTATGGTGGACCGAAGTCCTTGTAATTGTTGTATCGTGCCTACACCTGTTGTCATCGAAGTGAATTTCGACCTTGATGTAAACGTAATGTTAATTCTATGTTTAATATCTTGTCAAAGAATGAGTGTCTTTTGTGTTTTAAATTTGATGCATAGGTCAAATGAGGTTTTGTAAGGGCATGTATTATGGATATATTTTTATAAGAAATGGTATGACCAGAATTCTTTTGTAAATCTAATGGCTAAAACGCCATCAAATACCTCTTGTTAACAGGGTTTGTTGAAAAGGGAACTTAGGGCATAATCGTTAAACTCGTTATTCTTGTTGTTAAGGTGAATTTTGGAATTAATGAATATTGAGTTTTTAGGTCGTCCATTACGACTTGAAGGCTCTATGTCAGGGTGGCAGCAATTATTTTGGGACAATACTTTGGTGTCACAAATTTCGGCCAGTGATGACGATTCCGGACAGACAAAACATGAATTCAAACTCGTATCTGGCGAGGAAGTTCTTCTATGTCGGCTAGATTGTGAGCTAAATTGGCAACCCTTTGATTATCGCTATCAAGTTAGAGTAAATGACACAGTGGTGAGTGAAGGAAGGCGCAATGAAAAAGACATTGAACGTCAAGTCCCAGTTGAAGCGCCACCAGCAGAGAATCGCTTTAGTTTGATTGGTCTTGTATCGCTTGGAATGAAGGCGCTGAAAAGCGCAAAAGTGATTAAGGTTGCACTAGCCTCAGCAAGTTTAGCTGCGTATTCATGGTTGTTTTCCATCGAGTTTGCCTTAGCGTTAGTGGCATGTCTTGTCTTTCACGAATATGGACATATCCGCGCGATGAAGCACTTTGGTATGAAGACTAAAGGTATTTACCTTATCCCATTTTTGGGTGGGTTGGCACTGAGCGATGAGAAGATAAATACACGATGGCAAGACGTGGTTATCTCAATAATGGGCCCCTTCTTCGGGTTAGTGCTGAGCATTGTGTTTACCATTTTATATTGGATGACCGGAGAGATGATCTTTGCTGGTCTGGCGGTATTTAACGCTTTGCTAAACCTTTTCAACTTGCTACCAATTCTGCCATTAGACGGTGGGCATGTACTGAAGAGTATTACCTTTTCCATGAATTCATGGATAGGGCTAGTCGGTAGTATCGCAACTGCAGCATTGGGAATTTACATCAGCTACGCATTCGGTTTAACGTTGCTAGGGTTCCTGCTAATCATGGGGATGTTAGAAGTAGTCATCGAATGGCGGTCACGACACCATAGCCATTTGCTGCCTTTAACGCGCTACGGGCAAATGTTCTCCTTTGTTTGGTACTTGCTTTCAGTCGGTGGTTTTGTCGCCATTATTTGGTATTTTGCAGGGCTTGGGGATAGCTTACTCAGTTTGCCACTGCAAATTCTTGGGACCTAGTCATAAAGCGTTCGACAAAAAAAGCTCCGTGAATGGAGCTTTTTTTATTAGAGTTCGGGGTGTTGTGCATCAAACTAGCTGCACTTAGGTGCCTTTACGTTATAAGCCGGCAATGTGTTGATCGTAGCCTGTAGGTCTTTGATACGAGTACTGTGCGAAGGGTGAGTTGAGAAGAACTCAGGAGGCTGCTCACCGCCAGCTTTACTCATATTTTTCCAAAGGTCGATGCTTTGAGTTGGATCGAACCCAGCTTTGGCCATGTAACCCAAGCCAACAATATCTGCTTCAGATTCCTGTGTGCGACCGTACGGTAGCATGACGCCATATTGTACACCAAGGCCTAACGCGGCCATGGTTGCTTGCTGGTATTGCTTGTACTCAGAAGCGCCAATAGCCACATTTGCTAGAGAAAGCCCAGCATTGGCGAGTTGGCTTTGAGAAAGACGCTCATTACTGTGGTCTGCTAAGACGTGTGCGACTTCGTGACCAATAACAGTGGCGAGTTGATCTTGATTTTTTGCAACTTTCAATAAGCCTGTATAGACGCCTATTTTCCCGCCAGGTAGCGCGAATGCATTAACTTGGTCACTATCGAATACAACGACTTCCCAATCTTTGAATCCCGTTTGAGGTGGGATAGTGTCTGTGATGCGTTTTGCGACACATTGTACGTAAGCGTTGGTCTTTTTGTCTTTGCTGATCGGGATCTCTTTCTTCATCTGATCAAAAGAGTTGGCACCTAAGGACGACATCTCCTGATCAGAGAACATAAGTATTTGATTTCGACCGGTCGGCGAAGCACTACAGGCAGTGAGACCGACGAGCGAAAAAAGAACAGACGCTTTGATCCATGTCTTCATAATGGGCTCCATATACAAATATTTTTTGTTTTGAAGCAATAGTATAACGCTTAGTGAAGAAACGTTAAGTCATTATGTGGATTACATTTAGAGTTGTGTTTCGTCTTGAAGTCAGGATGCGTTCAGGACTATGCTAGACGCACTTTTAAAAGAAACATCAACCGGTGCAATACTGGGTGAAACAAGAGCAAACAAATGAGTATTTGGAAAAAGCCGATCGACCTGGACATTCTTAACGCAACGTCAAAAAATACTATGATGGAGCACCTACAAATCATCTATACCGACTTTACGGATGACTCGCTTACTGCGACTATGCCTGTTTGTAGTTTTACTCATCAGCCTCTTGGCATGCTTCACGGTGGTGCGTCTGTAGTATTAGCTGAAACGTTAGGTTCGCTCGCCGCAAACTTTAGCGTAGGTGAGGGCAGTTACTGTGTTGGTTTAGACATCAATGCAAACCATGTTCGAGCTATGCGGAGTGGACATGTCATTGGTACTGCAAAGCCCGTCCATCTTGGTGTTTCAACTCAGGTATGGCAAATTGAAATCACCGATGAACGTGGTCGATTAGTCTGCACCAGTAGATTAACAATTGCTGTTAAACACCAGAAAGAAAAGTCAGTGTAAGAGAGAAGACAGCGAAGATGGTTATAGAATTTTCTCTTGGAAAAATTATCGCAACGCAGCGAGAAATCGTCATTAAACTGAGCGGTAATGGAATGGTTACAATGCAAGCTCAAACCGATGCGATTCAATTACTTGGTCGCGGTGCAAACGTTGTATTGGCACATGGAGCGGAAAGTAAATGGTCGATCAAACTCGACGATGAAGATCAATTACGCCAACTGGCGCAAGAAATTGGCATCGACATTCAATAATTTGCACGTCTGAGTTTGCACTTTTTGCAAAAAATGAGGAAACTTAGTTTATCGTTATGAAAACTAAAATTTCCTCTTTATGAGTAGCCCTCGTTTACGTGTTCAGTTCGAAACACTGTTTGAAAAATTCTCTGGTAATGACACGGAAGTTCAACTCGAAGACATTACCGACGCGCTTTTCTGTACTCGCCGAAATGCTCGAATCGTCCTCAATAAATTAGAGGAAGAAGGGTGGATTGAGTGGCATCCTGCCGCTGGTCGAGGCAAGCTCTCTACACTCATTTTTAAACGTAATCGCAGTGACGTTAGCGAGAATCTTGCACGCCGTTACTTAGATGAAGGCAAAATTGGTCAAGCGTTGGAAGCGTTAGATAATGACGCTGCCAAGCTTACCCAAGTTATTCAAGGTTACCTTGGCCTCCAACATCGTCAAGGCGAGCAAGTGGTACGTTTGCCGTATTACCGACCACTCGCTATGTTAAATCCGCAAAAGCCGATGCGTCGGTCCGAGCAGCATATTGCCCGCCAGGTATTCAGTGGTTTAACCAAGCTTGATGACAACGAACAACTTCAGCCTGACTTAGCGCATTATTGGGAGGCGCTGTCTGATACTCACTGGCGTTTTTATCTCCGCCGTGGTGTACGTTTTCATAATGGTGAATTGCTCTCTACTGACTGCGTCATTGAAAGCATCAGTGCATTAAGTGAACTGAACCTTTTTTCTCATATAGAAAAAGTGGTTTCCCCTGAGCCTTGGACGGTGGATATCCATCTGGTTCGCCCAGATAAGTACTTGCCGCTCGCGCTGAGCGAATCGCAGGCGAAAGTGCTGTTATCCAAAACCCTTCGTTCCGAGGAGTTTGATAGAAAACCCGTGGGCACCGGGCCATTTCAAGTGAAAGTGAACGATGACAAACGTTTAATCCTAACGGCATTCGATGGCTATTTTGGACTACGTCCGTTACTTGACCAAGTGGAGGTGTGGGTCATCGATGAGGCGTATTCGTCGATGGTGTACCCAAGCTTAACCAAGCCGCAAATGGATAAACAAGCTTCTACCGACGAAGTCGAGCTCGATCCTGGGTGTACTTTCTTACTACTGAATAAAAATACAGGTATCGCTAAAGATCCGCGTTGGGCTGAATTTCTTAGCCAAACGTTAAACAGTTACCAAGTATACGCTCATGTGCCTCAAGACAAAGTCATCGAGCTGGGGGTGCTTCAAGCCTTTGGTCTGAAACCAGGCTGGATTGACCTCAGACCAACTTCAATGGGCGAGGTACCTCAAAAAGACAAGGCCATTTGCGTGGCCTACCAAAAGAAACATCCAATGTTCCCTGTTATTGCAAAAGCAATCAAAACCTTACTTAAACCCTATGGGGTTGAGGTTGAGTTCATACGATATGATACGCAGCCACCGTCACCAGAGGCAGTGGATGTTTGGATTAAAGCTATGGGTATTGCGACTAACCGTAACGATGCTTTAGCAGGTTGGTTGTTGGATTATAGCGACATCGACAAGTTTAGTGCTGGTTACGATTTCTCCCGCTGGGCGGGGCTGGTGGACCAATGGCGTGCTGGTCAACACAGTGATTTTCCAGCTCGTGAGTTAGGTAGACAACTCGTGAAGAGTTGCCAAGTTATTCCTATGTTCCACTGTTGGCTAGGGGTAAATAAAGATCACAGTGGTGCGCTACAAAACGCCAAGTGTAATGCCCTTGGATGGTTTGATTTCAGCAACGTATGGGTAAAACCAAAAATAGAGAAAGATGGCGAAACCAAATAAAAAACAACCAATTAAGACGGTTGAGATATATTGCGCGAAATGTAAAACACAGTTGTTTAAATACCGTAAAGGTGGCAAAGGCGCGCTGGTGAAATGCTTCAAAGAACGCATTGTTGAAGACTTCACCAATACGCCTTGCATTTGCCCAGGTTGTGAACAAGAGTTTGCAAGAGATACGTTAGTACGAGGAACACCTGCCTACAAAATGATTGGTGGCAAGGTAACGATGAAATAAGAGTCAGTTATGAGCGAACAACATGAATACTGTATGGTACTGAGCACTGCTGGCTCAGAACAGAATCGAGACGAAATCATTAAAGGTTTGTTAGGAGGCCAACTTGCTGCGTGCATTCAAACCATGGCGATTGACAGTCACTACGTTTGGAAAGGTGAGGTGTGCAGCGACAATGAATGGTTGTTGATCATCAAGACGCGAAAAGATCTTTACGCGTTAGTTGAGGACAAAATAAAAGACCTGCACGAATATGAAGTAGCTCAAATCGTACAGGTTCCAATAGTAGAAGGCTTTAACCCTTATCTAGAATGGCTTCGCCAATCGACGTTGAGTTGTCAGTAAAAACAGTGACACTATTGCACCCATTGTGTCACACAGCATGTCTTTCTGGGCATCCCAAATATCACCTTGTGATCCTAGGAAGGCAATACCCTCATCACCCCCAGCGATTGCTGCATACCACCACTCAACGATTTCGTAGCCAGCTGCGAGTGACATAATCGCAAACAACGCAAACCAAGATGCAAAACTAGCGCTGATTTTTTTCTTATTAATCAGATACTCAGCAATAGGATAGGCGTACAGGCCAATCGAAAAGTGAGCAACACGGTCGAAGTTATTACGCTCAGAGCCAATCAAGTTATTAAACCAATCGAATGGAACTTCCGCGAAGGTATATTTCGCACCAATCGTGTGAAGACAAAGCCAAATAAACATCAGCACATAAGCGGTGTTACTAAACTGGTAACGGATAGAAAGTGCCCAAATAGCGATAAGAATACCGATGGCTGGAACGATTTCTGCAAACCAAACCGCGCGAGAGCTTGGTTCTAGGGCTGAGAACAAGAAAACGATAGCGTAGAAAATGGTCAAACCCAACAGGGTGGAAGTACTTTTCATACAGAAATTGATCCTTCAATTGAATACTGAGTCTATGATTACACTTAATTGTACAGTGTGCAATTAATAATTTTAACAGCGAGATGATTACTTTTTATGTTGATATATTGGCAAACTGCTCAACAATAAAACGTTTGCGCGTAAACATTTCATTAAAGTTTGATTTACAACATGGCCATCCATAGAATCCACCGTTCAGTCTAATAAAAAAAGAAGTTAAGTCATGAAACTGGAAACTGTCGATTATCTTGCTGACGACGCTGCTCAACAGTTCGTCACCTCACTGCGCGAAACGGGCTTTGGTGTACTTAAAAACCACCCAATCCCTCAAGAGCTGGTTGAGTCTATTTACAAAAATTGGTACGAGTTTTTTTGCTCAGAGCAAAAGAACGATTTCCACTTCAATGTTGAAACACAAGACGGATATTTTCCTCCATCAGTTTCTGAAGTCGCTAAAGGTCATTCCGTAAAAGACATCAAAGAGTACTTCCATGTGTACCCTTGGGGTCAGATGCCTGAGCAATTAAAAGAAGAAATCTTAGAGTACTATGAGCGTGCAAATGCATTTGCTCAAGAGCTGCTTGGTTGGGTAGAAGAATACGCACCAAAAGAGGTGCAAGAGAAGTTTTCTATTGCACTGTCTGAAATGCTCAACAACAGTGACAAGACGCTTCTACGTGTGTTGCATTACCCACCAATGACAGGTGAAGAAGAGCCAGGCGCTATCCGCGCAGCAGCGCATGAAGATATTAACTTATTAACGGTTTTGCCTGCTGCAAATGAGCCGGGCTTACAGGTAATGAGTAAAGAAGGCGACTGGTTAGACGTGCCATGTGACTTTGGTAATCTGATCATTAACATCGGTGACATGCTGCAAGAGGCGTCGGGTGGTTACTTCCCATCAACGACGCATCGCGTGATAAACCCAACTGGTGGTCGCCAAGAGAATTCTCGTATTTCTCTGCCGTTATTCCTCCATCCTAAACCAGATACAGTTCTTTCTGAGCGTTACACAGCGCACAGTTACCTGATGGAACGTTTGCGAGAGCTAGGCGTTATTTAACCTAACGAGATCTTGCTTCAAAAGGCTGACAGTATATTACTGTCAGCCTTTTTGTATTTATGGTACAAATTGACTAGCTTTAATAACAGGTACTTAAAACGGTTAGGGGATTCATGGACGAGCAATGTAACGTTTGCCAAAACAGCCAGCAATACATGGAAAACCCATTGTTATGGCCCATTCTAGAAATCCTCAAAAAGCAACCTTCGGACTGGAAGGTGCATACACTAGCACAGGAACTTAGTGAGCACGGTTACATCCCTCAATTAGATTCATCTCCAGACAAAGACTTGTTTAAACGTAACTTCTTACTGATGAACGCGCTTTATCAGCTACAAGAAACGTTATATCCCGACGGCTGGCTGCAAGTTGAGGCAATGAATATTGTCCTGATGTCGGCCATTGAAGCCTCTCGTCACAGTATCGATACCAATGATCCTCTCAGAGAGTATTACCTTGATTGGAAAAACTACGAGGCTAATGAAGGCGAGGTGCGCCGACTACTTAATGAATTCTGGAGTCGATACCAACGTTATATAGGTGGAAGCTCATCTTCTGATTTAGATCGCGCCAAGGCGCTGAGTTTATTTGAGTTAAGTGCAGATGCTACTAAAGCAGAAATCCGAAAGCAGTGGCGCAAACTCGCACTACGTTGGCATCCAGACAGAGACAATGGGGATTCAGAGCGCTTTCGGGTTTTATGCGACGCATGGAATGTTTTACGTAACGGATGATAGGCCTTGCGTTACGACGTAACAAGGTGAGCTTGTTTGTGATACTCCCCAATCTAATTCAAACAAAAAAGGCAGCGTTCTATCACTGCCTTTTGCTATTGGTGTTGCTCAGTATTAACGAGAAGGTTTGAACTGAGACTTACGCATGCGGTTTAGCGCAGCCATCACATCAAGAGTACGTGGCTTCGCTAGATCACCTTGTTTTGGTAGTGTAGCGTACCACTCACCAGACAGCATCTCTTCGATTTCTTTTGCTGGGTGGTTGCACCAACCTGGTAGCTGTGCGATTTGGAACCATAGCCAACCAATTGTATTTACTTCATCAGCCGACTCAAGTTGCTCAAGAGCACTTAGGTTAGTGAACTCTTTACCGAAACGAAGAGAGTCTTTACCTTTTGCACTTACTCGGAACTTACCGTCGGTCAAAATGTTCATTAGTGCGACGCGGTTTAACGCACGAGGACGGAACATTTGCAAGCTTTCTTCAGATTCGTTATGACGCTGAGTAGGGTGCTGTGCAATGACTTGTTTTGCTTTTTCTGTCACATTTACGGCTTGGTAATCGTGCATTTGGATTACCGTGTCAGCAACGTCTAGATAATCACCAGAACCGCCCATAACGATGATAGTTGAAATTTCGAGCTCATCGCGCAACTGGCCAATTCGGTCAACAAGCGGGGTAATAGGTTCATCGCCTTTAGCGACCAACGCCTGCATACGTTCATCACGAATCATAAAGTTGGTTGCTGAGGTATCTTCATCGATAAGCAGTGAACTTGCGCCTGCTTCAATAGACTCTTGCAGCCAAGCAGCTTGAGAGGTTGAACCTGAAGCGTCTTGTGTAGAGAAATCAGCCGTATCTTTACCCATTGGTAAATGGTTGATGTAGTTCGACAGATTCAAATGATGAACACAGCGACCATCTTCAGCGCGAATCTTCATCGCATTAGCGTCAGTAACGATGTACTCACGGCCATCGCCAGGAATGTGATCGTAGATAGAGCGCTCAATCGCATTCAATAGCGTTGATTTACCATGGAAGCCACCTCCGACAATCAGTGTAATGCCTTTAGGAATGCCCAAACCAGTCACATAGCCTTTATTTGGCGCATGCAGTGTTACTTGCAGTGACTCTGGAGCTTTGAACTCCACTGCGTCTTTCATTGGTAAATCACAGTTACCTGCAATACGAGGAAGTACACTACCATTAGCGACGAAAGCAATAAGGTTATTCACTTCCAATTGCTCGCGCAAAGCGGCTTGGTCTTCTACAACTTTACAGTGTTCAATCAAAGCTTCTTTGTTAAGTTCACGTTCAAGTGTTGCACGACGAACGAATTTCGGTAAGTAGAAGGTTAGAATGTTATTGGCTTTCTTACCTAAAACAGAACGACCTTCAGCAGGTAGGTTTACGCGAAAACGAAGTTCGATGCCTTCCTCAGTAAAGAGCACAGCTGTGTTATCTAGAACCGTTTGACCGTTAAGTGCAATAGAGACTGCATTTTCTTGTTTTGCAAACTCATCAAAGCTGCGAGCAATGAAATCGCGTGCTGCACGTTGGAATGCCGGAGATTCATCTTTTAGCCATTCAAGACCGGTTAAAGACCAAGCGCGAGTAGCACGTAGGCGAGAAGCAGAAGCATATGGGTCACCTTGTACATAGTCGATGTACAAGTCGAAATCACCAAAGTCGTACTGACCTTTGATTTGTTGGTATGCGCGGTAGTTCTGCTTTTCGATTTTCTTAAGCGTGGCAGTCAACTGATCCATGAAGATAATGGCCTTTTTATTGGAAGCGGGCGGGGATTATAGAAACCACCGCTATCAGAGTAAAGAAAATGCTTAGGAAGAATAGTGGTATTGACCTCCTAATAGGTTTTGATTAAACAAACTTTGCTCAAATTCATTGCAAGGCATGGGTTTACCATACAAAAAGCCTTGTCCGATATCGCAACCTTCTCCAATTAAAAATTGCTCTTGCTGATGGGATTCGATCCCTTCGATGACCACTTGAAGTTCGAGCTTTTTAGCAATGTGAATGATCGAACAAATGATGGCTCTATCATCGTCAGATTTTTCCATTTGTTGTACAAAACTCTTATCGATTTTTATCGCGTCGAAAGGGTATTTCTTCAAATAACTGAACGATGCGTAACCGGTACCAAAATCATCAAGTGACAATGTCACGCCTAGTTTGTGAAGCTTATTCAGTGTGTTGCGTGCGACAACTTCGTCGGCAATGAGCGCGCTTTCCGTGACTTCCAACTCGAGGAAGTGCGCAGGCAAATGGAAGGTTTCCAGCAAGTGCTCAATCTGCTCGGCAAAATTAACATTCTGTAGCTGAATTGGAGAGACGTTCACGGCTATCTTAAAGTTGTCTACCAGCTCAGACCATTGCTTCGCCTTGTCGATAGCGGTGCGAAGAACAAACGCACCCACTTCAAATATCAATCCATTTTGTTCTGCCATGTGGATTAAAGCTTCATTTGAAACATCTCCGAGCACTGGGTGGCGCCAACGCAACAAAGCTTCTGCCCCAATCCACTTGTGCGTATGGGGTAGCACTTTAGGTTGGAAGTACAACATTAGGTCGTCATTACGCACGGCTTGAAGTAAATAGCTTTCTAATTGGTTATGGTTATTGAGGGCTTGAGTGTGACTCTCACAGAAGTAACTGAATGACTCACCGGATTCTTTACATAACAGCATTGCGTAACAGGCATTCTGTAGCAGCTGTTTTGCGTAACTACTTTTACTTGCCTGAACTACGCCAATGTAAGAATGTAGGTGGACTTCGCTCTCATTGATATAGAAGTTACCGACACTAATGTGAGTAATGTCTTCCAATAGGTGCTGAACTTTTGATTCGATGTTCTCACCCGAAACAACAATCACCAAGTCGTTAGAGCTGGGTCTTCCTGTAATGAAATAACTTGACTCACTGTGGCCGAGGCGGAAGCGAAACTCTTTAAGCACTTCGTCAAAGGCTTCGAACCCATACTTCGTCTGAATGCTGCGCGCGTTACTGAAACCGATGTTAAGGACGACTAAAGATTCTGTGTCGTGATTCATTGCACTCAGCGTATCATCTAAGAACGCTTCAAGGGCCCCACGATTCAAAAAACCAGTCCCTTGATCATGAGTTTGTTGGTAATCCACTTGCTTCTCAGCGGCTTTGCGGCGGTCAATTTCTTTGGTCAATGAGTAACTGAGTTGGGCAAGGTCCGTCGTCCGGTTTTCTACCCGATGTTTGAGTTCATTATTCAATCGTAAGAGTTTGTGCTGCTGAAAAACAACAGCGAGTTGCGCTTCAATGGATTCTTTAAACGTGCTTAATAACTCACGATAAGTATCGGAATATTGATTCTCTTGTGTGTCGAGCATACAGATGGTGCCAAAGGTTTCACCGTTTGGCCAATAGAGTGGAAGGCCACAATAGGAAATCATCCCTAGTTTAATATCTGGGTTATCTTGCCATTGCTCATCAAGCAGCGCGTTAGGTACGTTTAGCTCGCGCTTATTTTCAATGACATGCTCACAATACAACCCGTGCCCAAGCTCTTCTTTATCCCCGACGCGATAGGGGTTCCCCGGTGTTTCGCTGGAAGTGTTCACCTCAATGTGCTCTGGATGGACACGCATTATCAGTGTCGTTGGCACATCGGCGATGCGAGCTAAAAGATTGACTATGTTTTGCCAACTCTTTCGCATTGATTTTGGGATTTCATAATCTAGTGTTTGAAATGTTCCCATAAGGTCATCCTTTCCCTTAAATTCACGTCCTGTGAAAAATACATTTTGTTGTTTTTATTGTTTTAGCTTTTTACCACTTGTTTTATATAAGTATAGGGGTGACGGGTTCTGAAACAAAAAAAAGTCCTGAAAACGTTTCAGGACTTTGAAATACTGCGCACTATCTCAGTAGTGAGACTGAAGAAATTAAGGTTTTAGCGCCTTCAATGTCTTCATAGAAATGCTTTGTGAATAGTCGACATCTTCAAAGTTAAAGCCATTTAGCTTCATAAACTCATCTTTAAAGCCTTCGTAGTCACCAAGATCTTTGAAGTTTTCCGCATTCATTTGCTCTAATAATAGCGACACTTCTCTTTGTACCTGAGGAGCAAGTTCAAGGTCATCAATACGAATCAAACGCTCACCATCGACGGGTACTTTTTCTTGGTCATACAGTTTAGTCGTAAATAGGCGCTGCATTTGTTCTATACAGCGTTCATGCGTGCCTTTTTCTTTCATCACTCGGTATAGAGCAAGCAGGTAAGGGCTTAGTGCTGGTATAAAAACACTAGCCTTGGTCACCAGAGCTTTACATACGGTTGCGTACGCGCCGCCTCCAAAGTTTGCCATCTTGATATTGAGAGCGTGGCTGGTTTGATGAAGATCGACTTTTGCGCGACCCAGAGTGCCATCAAGGTAGATAGGGTGGGTTACTTCTGGTCCCATGTAAGAGAACGCAATAGTTTTGCAGCCTTCTGCCACCGACTCGGAGTTGATTAGTGCGTCGATCCAGCTTTCCCAATCTTCGCCACCCATAACTTTAATCGTTGCTTCAGCTTCTTCTTCGGTTGCTGGTTCAAGCGTTGATTCAACCCACTGGTCGTTCTCTAGCATGATAGATGCACCAGTGACGGACTCGCCAATTGGTTTAATGACACTGCGCCAGAACTCGTCAGATCCTGCTTTAGGGCGAATACCTGTTGCTAAGCTATAAATCACTAAATCGACTTCACCCTCAAAGTAAGTTTCGATAGCTTCAATTACTTGGCTACGAACAGTATCGGAAAATGCGTCGCCGACGATATTTATGGCGGTACGGCCGTGATGAATGGCTTCTTCTTTGAAGTAAATATTGTTGTACCAACCCGCGCTACCAACTCCTTTATCAGAAGGGCCTCGTTCGAACGAGACTCCGATAGTGTCAGCTTCTGCACCGCCAAAGGTGAGAGCGATGCGGGCTGCTAAACCGAAACCGGAAGAAGCACCGATGATCAAAACACGTTTGGGGCCTTTTTTGATTTGTGGTGCTTGTTGTACGTAATCGATTTGCTCTTTGATAGAAGCTCGGCACCCATACGGATGTGCAGAGCGAGCGACAACACCTTTAATTAACGGTTCTATTTGCATTGTTATTATCTGACCTTGGTGAATAAGATACCGCTCAGAGTAACGTAAAGTTTGGTAAAACTTATTGAGCTAGACCAGTAAAATTAGAGATGTTTAACCAATTCCTGGGCAACGAAGTCCGCGATAAACGGTTGTGCCTCTGGTTTAGGGTGCAAGCCATCGTCCATCATCCATTCGGGTTTTACGATGATCTGCTCTAAGAAGAATGGCATCAAAGTGACTTGTTGGTGCTCAGCTAATTTCGGATAAATGTCATAGAACATATCGCTGTAGCGTTTACCGTAGTTGGGTGGAACACGGATTTGCATCATGATCACATTCGCACCAGAATCTTTGATCATGGTAATCATTTTCGATAAGTTTGACGTAATAAGTTTAGGTGGAAAACCACGAAGACCGTCGTTAGCACCGAGCTCAATGAGGACTAAATCGGGAGAATGTTGTTCAAGGAGGGATGGTAAACGAGCAAGGCCATTACCTGTAGTGTCTCCAGAGATACTGCCGTTTACAACTTTTACATCTTGACCATGTTCTAATAGCGCATCAGGAAGTAAGCTGGGCCAGCTCTCCTCGATTGGCATTTGATAACCAGCACTTAGGCTGTCTCCTAAAACAAGCAACTTTTCGCTTGCCTGAGTAGTCGCGGAAAGACAGAAAAAGAGAACTAAGGAAAGTATACGAATCATGCAAACACCTTTACTTAAAGCACCTATTGTTCAAGCTAATTTGGTTTCTAAACAAGTCTCTACTAATCACGAGCATTTAACAATCCTTAAAAATGTAAATGTTGATATTAGAAAAGGGGAAAAGATCGCCATTGTAGGCACCTCTGGGGCGGGTAAATCGACACTAATGACATTGCTTGCCGGATTGGATACACCAACCTCAGGTGAAATCACATTGCTCGGTCATGAGCTGTCAAAATTAGACGATGAAGCGCGTGCCAAAATTCGTGCAGACTCACTGGGTTTCGTTTTTCAAAGTTTCCTTCTAATCCCAAGTTTAAATGCGTTAAGAAACGTGACCCTACCTTGTCTTTTACGTGGCGAAGCTGAGAATGATGCAAGAGCGAAAGAGCTGCTCACTGCCGTGGGGCTTGAACAGCGCCTAACTCACTTGCCAAGTCAGTTATCCGGTGGCGAGCAACAACGTGTGGCGCTTGCACGTGCTTTCATGACTCAGCCAGAACTCTTATTTGCGGATGAACCGACTGGAAACCTTGACCACCAAACGGCGGAGAAAGTTATTGAGCTCCTCTTTGATTTGAATGAACAACATGGCACGACCTTAATACTTGTAACGCACGATAGTCACTTAGCCAGCCGTTGTGACCGAGTTTATCGAATGGAAGCAGGAGAATTACAGGAGGAGACAATATGACCGTGATCTCTTCCAGTGAACAAGAGCAAACTCAAGCTAGCAATCATGTAAAACAATCACCAAACAAAAGCCTATTGCGCTGGAGCTTAAGTGAAATACGTCAAGGCAATCTGTGGCCGATCAGTGTTGCTCTGATTTTAGTGATTGCGAGTATTTTTGCGCTTTCTGCATTAGCTGAACGAATGGAGCAAGTGATTGTTAAGCAAGGTAAAGACGCTTTAACGGCGGACGCGGTGTTTGTATCTGCCAATCCAATCCCAGACACGTTACTAGCTGCTACTGATGAGATGCAACGATCTTCCATGACACGATTTGCTACCATGGCTTTTAGTAATTCGGGTATGCAGCTTATTAATGTTCGCGCGGTTGACGAGCAATACCCTTTGATGGGGGATTTAGTGCTCGACAACAACTCGTCAGGTCATATCAAAGAAAGCCAACTGTGGTTAGATGAACGCATTATGGCGCAGTTGGATGTAGACAAGGGTGACATTGTCACAATAGGCGATGCCGATTTCACCGTTTCTGGTGCAGTCTTAATGGAACCCGGATTGAGCTTTAACCCTTTCCAACAAATGCCTTCCGCTTACATTCATAACAGTGACGTTGATAAGACAGGGGCTATTCAGGTGGGGAGTCGAGTGCAATATCGCTTATTCCTTAAAGGGGATGATGCGACACTAACACAACTGCAAGACAGTACTGAGCTTTCGCCAAGTGATCGTTGGCGTACGCAAGATACGGCAAGCCGAAGTAATGAAGTTTTTGAGCGCACGACTCAGTATCTTTCATTGACCGTGGCAATTGTCATCATCATGGCGGCGACAACGTTGGTTTTAACTTGCCAAAGCTACGTAAACAGTCGAACCCAAACTATCGCGATGCTGAAGAGTCTGGGTGCTAGTCGTCGTTGGATTGAAAAATGGTTGCTGATTCAAGTTACCATCTTGTTGGTTAGTGCGAGCATCGTAGGTTTGCTGCTTGGTAGCGGCTTGGAATATTTATTGAGAATTCCATTAAAAGATCTGCTACCTAATCCACTACCAAGTTACGGTGTCACTCCAATTTTAATTTCAGTTGTATCTGCGGTTCTCATCACAGTGCCTGCTTTGGGTATTCCTCTACTTGGGTTGATTAAAACACCAGCCCTTGAAGTGCTTCAACAAAGTTCAGGTAAGCGTTCATGGAAACGTATGTGGTTGGTCCTAGTGCCGGTTGTACCATTACTTGTTCTTTACGCAAACAATACGTTGGTTTGGATTGTGATTGCAGGCATCACGGGACTGTTTGTTGTACTTGCTGCGGTGAGTGTTGCATTAACCAAATTATTTGCTCGCTTCTCAACTCGCCCAGCGATGAAACTCGCACTCAGTCGAATTAACCGTACGCCAGTGACAAGTGGTTTGCAGTTTGGTGCCTTATCACTTTCTCTCATGTTGCTTTCAATTATCTGGCTAGTTCGTAGTGACATTCTTGCCGATTGGGCGAGGACACTACCTGCGGATGCTCCTAATGTTTTTGCTTTGAACATTGCCGACTATGAGTTAGAGAGCTATTTGGAAACATTAGATAATAACAACGTGACGCGGTCACAGGCTTTCCCGATCATTCGGGGTAGATTATCGGAAATTAATGACGTCAGCGTTAAAGAACTAAAATCAGAAGGTCAGGGCTCTGACGCGGTGAGTCGTGAACTCAATCTTACTTGGGGAGATTCTCTGCCAGAGTACAATGACATTCTTTCTGGAGAGTGGACCAACAAAGGCAGTGTATCGGTAGAAGCAGAAGTTGCCAGTGAGCTTGGCATTGAGTTGGGCGACAAATTACGATTTGTTATCAACAGTCAGAACTTCGATGCGACAGTAGACAGCATTCGTCATGTTGAATGGCGGGATATGAAACCGAACTTTTATTTCATATTCTCATCAGACGTCATGGCCAGTTTGCCTGGCTCATACCTGATCAGTTATCGAATTAATGAGGATAACGAAGCGCTGTTAACATCGATGTCACGAGCGCACCCGACCGTGTCTGTGCTCGACATTCGTACGATGGGAAATAAAATTCAAGAATTGATTCAACAGATTGTATCAGCGATAACGATCCTAGCATTGTTAGGGGTCGTTTCGGGACTGTTGTTGATATTCACGTTACTTCGTTTGAGTCTATCTCAGCGTCAACAAGAGATCCGACTATACCGAACATTAGGATCAAGCAAGAAGCGTATCAATACGACACTGTGGGCTGAGTATGGCATCATGGCGATAGTGGCGAGCGGGGTTGCCGTATTTGCGGCAGAAGCGTGTGTAGCAGCGGTAATGACCTATGGGTTTGGACTTAATGCACAGATCCACCCTGAATTGTGGATAGCTTTGCCATTTGTGACGTTTGTTGTACTTGCGCTGGTGGTCATGAGTCTGTTGAAAAGATTGTTAACGCCGGTAAACACTTAAATAGCCTCTATTTAACGACGGCGGGAGTACTCCATGACAGTTTTATTTTAGTTATCCACAAAAACAGTGGATAACTTTTGGGATAACTGAAGTCATAGTTATATGGGGTATTTCCGCAGGCTTTATGCCATGGGTGTTAGCGGAAAAATATTATTCACATAGGTGCAAAAACAGGGGTTCTCTACAATCTCGTCAAGCATTTTTTTTGGATTTTTTTTGCTTTCAAAAGTAACTTTTTACGTAAACCCTTAACAAACGCAAACCCATGAACTTTTTGTGATTTTAATCGTTCACAAACCCGAGTAGAATCCACCTTAAGTAAAGATTTGTTCTTATAAAGTTTTCAGTGAAGCAATGAAGTCTGAGTTTTCAAGCCGTAAAGATAAACACATCGCTATTGTTGGTGGAGGAGTAGCAGGCTCTACTGCTGCCATTCATTTTGCCGAACTAGGTTTTAAAGTGTCTGTGATTGAGAAAGGGGTCTCTTTGGTTAATGGGCCTCCGATTTGTCACTTACACGCGGGTGGTAACCTTTACCGAGAAATATCTGAACAACAGTGCTTAGACCTGCTTACCCAATCTATTGATACGATTCGTCTGTATCCTCACTCATTGAACATCCGTCCAACTATTATTGCCGTTCCACATTCGGATGGCGGTGATCCAGCAGTCTTGTTACCGCGTTTAGACATCATTAAGCAAGCTTATCAGACTCTTGTATCGAAAGATGAGCGTAACCAAGTGCTAGGGAGGCCTGAAGAGTATTATAAGTTGTACTCAAAAGAAGCACTCTTGGAACTTGCAAAGCAGATTCAACCTAAACAACCTCAAAGTATTGATGAATGGTGTATTCCATTTGCTCAGCATGCAGATCTCGATACGCTAAAATATCCAGTCGTTGCCGTTCAAGAATATGGGTGGAGTGTATTCAGACTTGCTGCTGTGGCCAATATGACCCTAGAGCGACTTCCAAATGTTGATGTATTTGCGCAAGCAGAACTTAAGCAAACACATTGGAATGGTTCTGATTGGGAGCTGGCTTACCTTCAAGCTGATGAGCAAAAAACTCTGTGTTGTGATTACTTGGTTAATGCTTGTGGCTTTGAAACGGGGGCAGTAGACGATGCGATTGGTGTAAAGCGCGATCGACTTGTGGAGTTCAAAGCTGCTTACGTTACACGTTGGAATGAATGTTCTCAGCAATGGCCAGAAGTTATTTTTCATGGTCCTCGTGGTACCGATAAGGGTATGGCTCAATTAACGCCTTATGGCGATGGGTATTTTCAGCTACACGGCATGACCAAAGGCATTACATTGTTCGACGATGGTTTAGTCGAGAGTTCGACGGCATCGGCACAGCCTGAACTACCAACTCGTTTGTTGTCGAAAATTCGTAATGGTTGGCGACAAGAGATTTTGGATGAACGTACCGATAACGCGATAAAGCACATGGCGCAGTTCATTCCGGAATTCCACGAAGCAGTGAAAGGTGGGAAGGCATTATTTGGTGCACAGCAAATCCCTGGGACAGACCCGGTGTTACGAGCGGCTGACGTCACGTTTGAAGATAAAAACTATGCTCGTATAGAAGTCGTTAAGGCGTCATCGACATTACTTGCAGCACAAAAAATGGCACACTGCTGGTTTGACATTGAACCTAATGACAATATAGAGCAACAACATCCCGAGACCGTTAGTTGGAGTGAAGATGAGGTGGAGAGATTCGCTGTCAAACTCACTCAAGAGCGAGGCTATCCAAAAGCATTGGCTGAGCGTTACGGATTGTAACGCTAACTCCCAACCATCAGCTTACTATATGGGCTCAATAGCCAAAAAACTGAGCCCATTGGCACCAAACATCTTGCAACCCTTGTCTATCTCCTTGTACGAAGCTAACGGATTGTCCTGGCTTAGCTTGGGCTAGGCGCGGTAAATCGATTCTTGCAACACAGCCAAACTTTGGATAACCGCCAATTGTCTGGTGATCATTAAGCAAAATAATTGGGTTGCCATCGTTAGGAATTTGAATTGAACCGAGTGCAATGCCTTCTGATAAAATGCCTTCATATGGCGGTTTGATCGTTTTACCTTCTAGCCGATATCCCATGCGATTAGAATTCGGTGAGATTTCAAAATGTCCAGAATAGAACTCGCTTACTGATTCTGGGGAAAAGTCATTATGCTGGTAGCCCTCAATGACTCGAAGCGTGATAGGGAGGTTATAATCCGGTTTGAAGCGAAAAGTCATTTGCCTAGATTTTCTAGTAGGGACGGGATGTGGCTTGAATCCTATGATGTCACCAGCTTTTAACGCATCACCATTTCGCGCGATTCCGCCTAAAGACTCCCTTACCACAGTGGAAGTACTTCCTAAGTGTTTCTCGACTTCAAATCCGCCTTTAACTGCTAGATAGGACCGTAGGCCGTTACGTGGCATACCGAACTTGAGTGTTTGCCCTTTTCTTAATGAAAAATCAGACCAATTGGAAATTGGCTCCCCATTTATGGAAGCGTTTAAATCACCGCCACAAATCGCCAGATGGCAGTCTTCTAGCGCTTTAAAGCTGGCATTACCCAAGGTGATTTCAATGGTCGAGCAATTAACAGGGTTCTCTAAGAGGTGATTTGCCCAACTGTAAGCGTAGTCATCAACAGGACCACCTTGTGTGATACCAAGGTGTGCTAGCCCAAAACGACCAAAATCTTGAATCAAAGAGAGCGAGCCAGGTTTTTCAACGATCAAGCCAGTAAAACTCATAATTTGCCCCCTAAGTTAATGTACTCTTGTTTTGTTATTGAACCAAACGTGACCTTGTCACCAACTTCGAAAGGAATAAACGGAGGTGTATCAGTGAACAATGAGATAGGCGTTCGGCCAATGATATTCCAGCCTCCCGGACTGTCTGATGGGTACACTGCCGTTTTACTGTCAGCTATAGCAACACTGCCTGCAGGGACATAAGTGCGCGGAGTTTTGTGCCTTGGCATCTGTAATGCTTTTGGTACGTCTGAAAGAAATGCAAAACCCGGAGCAAATCCGATCGCTGATACCGTAAAAACGGATTGGGTATGCAGTTCAATTATCTGCGCCAATGATATGCCAATATCCTTAAAGCGATCTAAATCAAGTGCGGTTTCGTCAGAGTAGTAAACTGGAATTGAAATATAGTTAGGTTGCTTATTGTCCATAGACTGCACATCAAAACGAGCGATGATGTGGTTTAGCTCTTGCAGGATTTGGGACTCATGAATTCTAAAGGGCAGGTAATCGATTAAAATGGTTCGGTATGAAGGAACGACATTCATGACAATATGGCTAAGCTTATCTGTAATTTGATGTGCTAATTCACCAATGTGTTCAACCGTAATCTCTTCGTGAAAGCGAACTAAAATGCTGCACTCCGAGATGGGAGAGATAGAGAACTGCCCTTGATTCATTAATTTCCTCCGGTGTAGAGACTTTGTCGAATCTTTTGAATCAAAGCGATAGACTCGTCATTATCTCCATGGACGCAGATTGTATCTGCTTCTAATAGAATGTATTGCCCAGACGCGGTTTTGACTCGCCCTGATTCTGCAAGCATTTTGACTTGTTCTAGGATAGCGTGTTCACTGTTTAACACCGCATTAGGTTGCGCTCTTGGTGTTAACATTCCATCATCTTGGTAAAGACGGTCAGCAAATGCTTCAAATAATAAGGGGACGTCAAAGTCATCTGCTATTTCGAGATACTTTTCATTTTCTTGAGAGGCGAGAATCATCAATGGGACTTTAAATAGTGCTGCGGCTTTAACGACAGCAAGAAATACACTGTCGCTCTGCATCATGTCATTGTATAGCGCACCATGGGGCTTTATATAGCCAATATCGGTGTATTGTGCCTTACACAGTGCCTGAAGTGCCCCAACTTGATAGATGACCATGTTAGTAATTTCTTCATCGGTCATACGCAAACTTCTTCTTCCAAATCCCTGTAAATCCGGGTAGCTAGGATGGGCTCCTATTTCAACATCATGTTGATTGGCAAGTTGAATAGTGTCATGCATGACACAGGGATCGGACGCATGAAATCCACAGGCAATATTTGCCATGTCAATATAGGGCATTGCCTGCTCATCAGCGCCCATTTTCCAAGCACCAAAGCTTTCACCCATATCACAATTTAAAGTCAGGTCTGCTTTATTCAAAGTAATGATTCTTCTAACTGTATGATTATATCCAAGTGACTTCGAAGTGAAGAATTCAGTGTGCCTTCACTGATTCAAGTTCAAGGAAAACAACGCAGCGTAATCGCTATTGCCTCCCAGTTGTTAATTGCTGAACTGAACCAAGTACCTCGATATCACGTGGGCATATATAAAAGTGCATGAAAATGGTTCCCGCTTCAGTGACGAGAATCATCATTCGTGCGTTTGGTTATAACGAAACGACAATTTTAGCATTAGCTTTATTTGAGATGACGCGAATTCTCAATAAATTAATAACTTAATACTATATCTTTTTGCCTAATAAGGTTTATTAATTACGGTTCTATACTAACCTTTTCTTCTTAGATGTGAGATTATATGCATAGCTATATTAATCAGACTATGCACATAGATTGTGTCAGGAATTATTATGTCTGTTCGTACCAAATTACTTTGGCCTATTCTGCTTCTTGTTTTGTTCGCTTTCATTACATTGAAGGGGTATCACTCCTATAAGATCTATCAAGTAGAAAAGTCACAATTGATAGAAAGCACTCAGGTGTTAATCAAGGGAATCTCACACGGTTTCGAAGCCCCTATACGCGAAAGAGACATCGTTGGAACTCAGTCTCTAATGAGTGCTTTCTTTGCTGAACCTTCGATCGTTCGTGTGAAGATACTTGATTCTGAACGATCATTGTTTGCAATGCTTGAGTCTGATACTGGTGTGGCACGGGTTCCTAATGACAGAGAAAAACAAGAGATCACTTCTATTGGTTACGCGTTCTCTCATCAGTTCGTTTATGTCATGGAACCCATTCTTTCAAATGGAGAAGTCATCGCATTTGTGCGCGTGACCCTATCATCAGAAAGCTTAAAGCAGATAAAAAAATCACTCTTTAAAGACGCTTCACTCTTCGTATTACTCACTCTTGTAACTAGCTCTTTACTCGTGTACCTACTAAATAAAATCGTTGTCTCACCAATTAGCGCATTAAGTCATGCGATGAAAGACTTTACGGAAGGAAGGGATTCGAAACCCTTTATTCCATTTGAATCTGCCGATGAGATTGGCGATTTAATCACGAGTTTTCAAACGATGGTCGCCAGATCTCGGCTAAAAGAGAGTCAGGCACAATTCACAATGCAGAAACTAGAGAAAGAAAGAGCGTTTCTAGAATCAATCATTAATGGTGTGCAATATTCGATAATCGTAACTGATAATGACGGACATATACATTATCAAAACCAACAGTCCCAGAAGTCATTCAATACAGCGCCATCAAGTGAGGCTCCGAGCAATATCCTAGAGCTCGTTCGAACTCGTGAGCCACAGATTTTGGACAAAATAGTGAAGCTCTCATTAGAAAGAAGTCAGATCCATCTCAGTCAGATGGGAGAAGAAACACGTCAATTTAGTTTAACCAGTGTTCGTCTTACTGGCGTGAACAAGATGTTATTTGTCATTGAGGACATCACGAGAGTAGAGGAAGCACTAAGCAGGCAACGGATAGCCACGAGGGTGTTTGAAAATAGTGATGATGGACTATTGGTTCTGAATCAAGATGGCCTTATTACTATGGTCAATTCGGCCGTTACGTCATTATTTGGTAGTACTTCCGAGAAACTGACAGGCATGCCATTCTTCAAGTGTATAAAACTACGAGAGCTGCAAATCCGCATACCTAGCATCATAGAAAGTATCGAGCACTATGGTCAATGGCAAGGAGAGGTTGTTGAACAAAATCACCTCGGCAAGCTTATCCCACTATTTGTAAAGGTTAACCGCATATTCAAAGAAGGAAGAACGGATCAATACGACATTGTTATTTTGCTGACCGATCTTTCTGGTTCAAAAGAGATGGAGCGATTAGAGTACTTGGCTCATCATGACCCCCTTACCGGACTCGCTAACCGAGCGAAGTTTCATCAACAACTCGATGCATTGCTTGACCAATCAGGGTATTTAAGAGATGAGTTTGCGGTTCTTTATCTGGATTTGGATGGGTTTAAAGCAGTAAATGACACCTATGGTCATGATGCTGGTGATGAAGTCTTGTCTGTGATTTCGCGAAGGTTAAGTGGCTTAACCAGACATGACGATTTAGTTGCTCGCCTATCAGGAGACGAATTTGTCTATTTGATGACCCCAACAAACCAAACTGAAGTGACGAAGTTTGTCGAAAAAATAATTAAAAGTGTCCGCCAACCAATAGAATATAAAGGAGCCCAACTCACTGTTGGTGTAAGTATTGGTGTCAAACTGGTAGGGCATAATGAAAAAGATGCATCTAGAGTCTTAAAAAATGCTGATAACGCGATGTACGAAGCTAAGAGAGCCGGTAAAGGGCAAGCAGTACTGATTGGTGCAGAGTTAGAAGGTACTGTTTAAAAAGACAAAAGAAATCTATAGACTAGCTAAAGTTGCGTCAGAAGGAACAAACAATGAAAGTACTTGTTACGGGTGGTATGGGCTATATCGGCAGTCACACTTGTATTCAAATGATCGAAGCTGGTATGACACCGGTGATCTTCGATAACCTCTACAACAGCAAATCAACAGTGCTTGACCGCATTGAAAAGGTTTGTGGTGTGAGACCTGAATTCATTCAAGCAGACATTCGCGATAAAGCAGCGTTAGTAGACGCAATGACTACGCATCGTATCGAAGCTGTGATTCATTTTGCTGGCCTTAAAGCAGTTGGTGAATCAGTTGAAAAGCCGCTTGAGTACTACGATAATAACGTCAGTGGCACTCTTGTTCTTGTAGAAGCTATGCGTGAAGCTAACGTTAAATCGATCGTATTTAGCTCTTCAGCGACGGTTTATGGTGACCCTGCGACAGTGCCAATCACTGAAGACTTCCCAACCAGTGCGACAAACCCTTATGGTCGTAGCAAATTAATGGTTGAAGAATGTCTAGCGGATTTCCAAAAAGCGAATCAAGATTGGAGTATTACGCTTCTACGCTACTTTAACCCTGTAGGTTCTCATCCGACGGGTGAACTTGGTGAAGATCCCCAGGGTATTCCTAACAATCTAATGCCTTTCGTTTCTCAAGTCGCAGTAGGTCGTCGTGAGTTCCTATCAGTATTCGGTAGCGATTACCCAACGAAAGATGGTACTGGCGTTCGTGATTACATCCATGTAATGGATCTTTCTGATGGTCACGTTGCTGCGCTAGAGAAAGTAGGCCGTAAAGCGGGACTTCATATCTACAACCTCGGTACAGGTAATGGATATAGTGTTTTAGAAATGGTTAAAGCATTCGAAAATGCATCAGGCAAAGATGTGCCGTTTAAGCTAGTAGAGCGCCGTCCAGGAGATATTGCAGAATGTTGGGCAGATCCTTCTAAAGCAGCGAACGAACTTGGTTGGAAAGCTGAACGTTCGTTAGAAGAAATGACAGGCGATACTTGGCGTTGGCAATCAAATAACCCTCAAGGCTACCCAGACGCTTAAAAGATTAAAACTTACACGTTTTTAACATAAAGGCACAACTCTGCGCCTTTTTTGATCTAAATCGGAAAAATTCGTAAATTTCTGGTTAAAAGCTAGCTAAGGTGAACAGAAGTGTTAAACTATGCGCGACTCTTAATTTAGAGCGTAAATTTTCTTAAGACTATCGGGGTAGTTAATGGAACTTGGTCTAATCATCGCATTCATTGTGGCAGCAGCAGTCATGGTGAAGAAAGAGATGGCAAAGCAGTAGTTTTTCATTTTTCATTCTTTTCTTAACATTTTTGAAATGAAAACGCGTTAAAAAAGCCAGCATTATGCTGGCTTTTTTGTTTTTGTAACACTTAGAATTCGTATTTCACACTAATGTTGTAGTTTCGCTCCGCTTGAGTGTTATCAGGGCTAAGCTCAGTCGCACCACGAACATCATTCCATAAGTGGTACTCTTCGTTAGTCAAGTTCATCACACCAGCACGAACGGTTAGGTCTTTCATAGGTTTATAGTATGCAGTCAAGTCAACCACGGTTGCTGATGGAAGTTCCACTTGGTCGCTAGTTCCACCGTTGTCACCGTCAGAGTTGATATCGTTGTTAGACTTCTTCGCCGTATAGTTGACTTTCAAGCTTGTGCCCCAAAGCGTATTTGGCGAATCATAGTTAATTGCTGCAACTGCATTCCAAGGGTTGACACTGTTAAGTGGTTTGCCATCGCCGCTCTCACCATCTGTATACGCAGCTACAAAGCGAGTTGTCGTACCTTTCGGCAGATTTGCAATTTCGTGCCAATCGAGGCTATTTGATAGCTCAATGCCCTTAATCGTTGCTTCAGCAATATTGATGTTCGTAAACTCCAACATCCCACCATTATTTGTAGACGTTTGCTCAATGAAATCGCTGTAGTCGCTGTAGTATAGTGAGAATTCAGTCGCCGATGCTGAAGTGTTATGACGGTAACCCAATTCATATGACAAGCTCTTTTCAGATTCTAGATCCGGGTTAGGGCGATTGACGTAACCGTGTCCAGGGTTGTCATATGTGTAGTACAACTCATCAAATGATGGGGCGCGGAAGCTTGGCTAATCTGCGCAAATACAGTACCTGGTTGGTTGACTTTGTAAGTCGCACCCAAACGACCAGTGAATGCAGAGTCACTGAATTTATTGAATGTTTCTTCGGATGTACTTGATGGATCTGTAGAGAAATAATCGTAACGAACACCAGGAGTGATGATTAACTTGTCGTTAAGCAGCGTGATTTCATCTTGCAAGAATAGGCCGAAGCTCTGCTCTTTGGCATCCGGAGTGTATACATAGATTTTATCCGGTGTACCTGGATCAGAGTTGAACTCTCGGTTTGTGTTGCTAATATCACTGTGCTTGTAAGACAAACCATAAACTAAGTAATGGTTTTGAATCTCTTTATCTAACTGAGTCTCGAATTCAATTTTGTCTTCGGTGTAGTCGTAGTCTTTCTTCTGTTGATTATCTCCACTCGCTGGCACGTAAGGAGGAAAGCCTGGACTTGCCTCTTTAAAACGATTGGTGACACCATTTTCTTTTTTGCTCGTCCAAGTTAATTGAGAGGTAATGGTGTCAGACACTACAAAGTCGGTAAACCAAATATGCTTCAAGCCAAGACGGTTTTGCTTAGTATGGTCTTCAGAATTGAAGTTTTTGTAGGACTGATGCGCAATGTCTGAGTCTGTTTGGTTATAGATGGCTTCACCTAAAAACTCCAAACGGTGGTCTTCATTCAATTGCGATTGAAGTTTAACCAACAAGTCATTCTTGTAGTAATCCTGGCCGGTTACAGAGTAATTCTCATAAGGTGCTTTTGAAAAGTTTTGTAACTCAGAACCATCACGGCGAGTGTATGCGACTAATGTTTCAAGGTTATCGAATCGCTTGGCTACAGCGACATGCTCACTAAAAGAGTTATCTTCTGATGAATAAGAGAGCTTAGCCTGTCCACCGAAGTCTTTACCGTCTTTTAGAAAGTCACGCGGGTCTTTGGTTTCAAACGCGACAACACCACCGATAGCATCACTACCATGTAAACTAGAAGCTGCGCCTTTTACAATCTCAACGCTTTTTAGCATGTCAGGGTCAACAGTAACCGCGCTTGAGTTGATAAAAGAGTAAGGACCGCCGTCAAATGCACCTGGCTGAGATGCTCCGTCTACCAAGATCTTGACTCGTTTGCCTTCCATACCACGAATATTAATGCTCTGAACCCCCTGACGTTGAGTACCATTGACTGTTACTCCAGGTGTATACTCGAATACGTCGCTGAGATCTTTCGCCATGTTTTCTTCGAGATCTTTCTCAGAAATAACGGCAACAGAAGCGGCTACTGTATCCATAGTTTGGTTGGTTCGAGTTGCAGATACGACGACTTCATTAAACGTCGATTGCTCTTCAGCGTATACCCCTTGAGATAGAGCGATTAGTATAGAGGCTGACAAAAGTGATTTCTTATACATTTGACTTAAATACCTTGATCCATAATAGGTAACAACAACGTGCGGTATCTTAGTTTATGTAAATAATAATTACTATCATTACCTTTGCGATTAACTCGTAATTTTTGTCAGTGACCGTTTGCGTTATTCATAAGCTAGTCTTTAATTATCAATCTGTTATATTATTTTAAATCGTTTTTTAGAATTAGTTTTTAAATGACACTACTGTGATTTAAATCACACAAATAGGGAGCTATTGTGCAGAGCCCAATCACGTTAGAAGCACTTCATATCTTGGATGCTATTGATAGAAGAGGAAGTTTTGCGGCTGCCGCGAATGAGTTAGATCGCGCACCATCTTCTCTTAGTTACCAAATACAAAAGCTAGAACAAGACCTCGACATCATTATTTTCGATCGCTCGGGGCACAAAGCGCATTTCACGGATGCTGGTAAACTGATTTTGGAACGGGGAAGAGCGATTCTTCAGGCAAGCGAGAAACTTGTAAATGATGCGACTTTGCTTGCGAATGGCTGGGAGCTTGATATTACCGTCGCGTTCGATGGAATTATTCCGATTTCAAACTTCTTTTCTATGGTAGACGCTTTAGCCAACGTCAGTAGCACGAGAGTACGCCTACAAGAAGAAATTCTCGCAGGAAGTTGGGAGTCCTTGAATACAGGAAGAGCCGATTTACTGATTTGTCCTGCTCTAGATACACTGCCGCAAGATGTCAAAGCGGAGAAAATCGGTAAAATGAGCATGGTATGGGTGGCTGCGGCCGATCACTATGTTCATAAACGTAGTGGTGAATTCAATGATAGCGCCCGAGAAAAATATCGCGTTATTGCCATCGCTGACACAGCGAGAGAGCAGCCAGCCATGTCAATTAATGTCATGCAAAAGCAACCGAGACTCACAGTCACCAATTTCCCAGCTAAAGTTGAAGCACTAACTTCCGGGTTAGGTATCGGCACACTACCGAGTCAAATCGCACAACCTTTGATTGATAGTGGTGTTCTAAAGCGTATCGAAGGTACGGAGGAGCAGCCAATTGATATTATCTTAGCGTGGCGCAGGAATACGATGGGCGAAGCCAAATCTTGGTGTGTACAGTACTTGAAGAAAAACTGGAAACTCAAATGACAATGTCACATTTTGAGTTAGTCTAAAGGGACAATTCATTGTCCCTTTTTTATCGTGTTATGTTCTTGATACAGTCACTAATCGTTGCTGAGCGGCAACACCATATCGGCAGTGCCATCGGCAAATTGTACGTCTAACTCAAATCCTAGACTTTGAGCAAGAGATAACATACCTCTGTTAGTCGGCATCGTCATACCAGAAATTTGCTTGGTACCTTTCGCTTGGCAGTAACCAATGATTTTTTGCATCAGCACTTTACCTAACCCTTTGCCTTTTAAATCAGAGCGAACCAGAATCGCAAACTCTGCATCACTATTGTCTGGTGTTATCAGTGCACGAGATACACCAATAATTGAAGGTCCGTTATCATCGAAGGCGACAGCAACAAACGCCATCTCGCGGTCGTAGTCAATCTGTGTAAGGTTCGCGAGCGTCTCATGATTAAACTCACCGACGTCAGAGAAAAATCGGTTATAGAGATCTTCTTTAGAAACGCTATTTATGAACTGAGCGTGGGTAGGCTCATCTTCGGGTAAAATTGGGCGAAGTAGGATAGGTTGACCATCGCGAAGCGTGACAGTTTCAACAAACTCTGCGGGGAAAGGGCGAATTGCCAAACGCTCTTGCGCATCACCTTGGTACTTCTTAAGTGTAACATCGGCATCAATAATGGTTAAATCACTGCCTGATGCTAGCACTGGATGTATATCCAGCCTTTCAATTTCAGGTAACTCTACTGCCATTTGAGAAATTCGAACCAAAAACTTCGATAGTTCGGTTACATCGATTGCGTCTTTGTGTTTTTGCAGGCGCACCTTCCCAGATTTTAGTGCAATAACCACTAAATAGCGCGCTAAGTTCATGTTAAGAGGTGGCAACGCTGCTACGGCATCCTGAGTAATATTCCAATCAGAGCCACCTTGTCCAAGTAGAATGACAGGGCCAAATACCTTATCAACGACGATGCTCACTCGTAACTCTTCAGCGCTACCTAATTTCGCCATACCTTGAACTAATAGTCCTTGAAGGTTGGCAGAGGGATAGCTCAATTTTGCAGTGTCAAGAATGGCTTGTGCTGCGCTTGATACTTCTTGGCTATTGCGCAAGTTAAGTGCGACACCATGTACATCAGACTTATGAGGAATATCAGGTGAACGAAGTTTAACAGCGACGGGATAACCGATATTTTCGGCCATATGTACTGCTTCAGTTACTTCGGATGCAATCCAAGTAGGGAGGATATTAAAGCCAAATTCTTCAAACAGAGGGCTTGTTTGATGCGTATCTAGCGTAACTGTGTTTTTATCCAGCAGTTGTTCGTCCACCCATTCACGCGCAGAACTTACACTACCGGAGTGCAAAGGCTCTGCTGTTGTCGGCGTTTCCATGAGCTGCTTTTGATTTCGCCTATATTCCACCAAGTGCATGTAAGCAACTACCGCACTTTCTGGCGTTCGATACGTTGGGATTCCGGCTTGAGTAAATGCTAAGCGGGCTTCTCTTGATGTTTGTTCTCCAGACCAATTCGTTAGAATATTGAAATGCTTATGCCGTGGGTGATTTTGAATAGCTTCAATGACCGCATTTGCTGTTTCTAAAGAATCTGAGACTGCAGAGGGGCTGTGCATAATTAAGATTGCGTCTGCGCAATCACCATTCATAAGCGAGTTGAGCGTATCAACATAGCGTTGTTTAGTGGCATCACCAGCCAGATCTATTGGGTTTGCTCCACGCCAATTACTCGGTAATACAGCTTTTAGCTGAGCGACAGACTCTTCATCAAGTGATGCTAGCTTGCCACCACGCTCTAATAATGTATCAACTGCCATTACTGCAGGGCCCCCGCCATTGGTTGCGATGGCAAGGCGCTCACCACGGAGTGGTACTGAGTGAGTAAGGGTTTCTACTGCAGCAAACAACTCATGAGTATTGCCAACACGCAGCATACCCGTTCTTCGAATAGCAGAGTCATAAATGATATCGAGCGAATCAATGCTGCTAGCGCCAATAGGGCGGGCCTGGGAGGACTTACCCGCTTTTAGCACTAAGGTACGTCGGTTACGGGAAGCCGCACGAGCAGCAGACATAAACCGGCGAGCGTCTTTAATTGAATCGACATAAAGGAGAATAGCTTCAGTTCTTCCGTCCATACTCAAGTAATCAAGCAGCTCTGCAAAATCTATATCTTGGCCTTGCCCAATCGAAATAAAGGAGGAAAACCCAATGCTCTTATCGTTTGCCCAATCGAGCACTGTGGTACAGACCGCCGCTGATTGAGAAATAAAAGCGATCTTACCAGGCTTTGCAGCTACGGGAGAAAAAGAGCAGTTAAAATTATGCCAAGGAAGGATGAGACCAAGGCTGTTTGGACCTAATACTCGTATATTTAACTGTGAAAAATCGATACTTTCAGCGTCATCTGAAATAACAATTGCAAACTCAGTTCCTCGTTCATCAAGCTCTTTTAGTAATTGGTTGTTTCGAGATACATTGGTACACAGAATCGCAATATCTGGCGTATAGGGCAGGGAAGCGACATTTGGATATGCAATCACCCCGGAAACGGATTTGTACTTAGGTGTGACAGGCATAATTGCACCACCAAAGCCACTTTGCAGTAAATTGCGCATTACTATTTGCCCCGCACGTAACTCTTTTTGAGATGCGCCAATGACCGCCACTGAGTTAGGTTTGAAGAGCTTTTGTAGTTTATTCATTGTCACTCCTGTGCCTATAGTTCCATGATAGTTGCTCATTCTTCCTACAATCATAAACGAAGATTGCTTTCATTTAACAATGGCAACTCAGACAATGACGAAAAGATGAGCCATGCTTATACAGTTTGTGTCACTCATCACACCAAAATCACAGTTTATTGTGTTTGGTGCTTGATAAAATAGCCGGCTATCGGCATGATTTATCGTAATATTTATTCAGAGCGTTTGTTACTTCATGAAAAAAATCGCAATTATCAGTCTGTCAGTACTATTATCTGCTTGTGCATCTGAAACTTATCTCACAGATGTAACTAGTGAAAGCTACCGTGAAGACTATCAAACTCAGCCTGTTTCTAAGCCGGTAATGGCGCCAGAAAGCGGCATCGTAGAAACGAGTGTTGAAACAACCCAAGTTGTTAAAGTTCCGGTTGTTCAAGAAGAAAAGAAAGTGGTGAAGCTCACACCACAAAGCCAACAGAAACCCGTTAAAATCGTACCACCTAGCAAGCAGCAACATGCTGTCCAACGCTTTGGATATACAATTCAGGTTGTAGCAGTGGGTAGCCAAGCTAAAGTAGACCGCTTCGCGTCGAAGTTACCAAGTAACGAGCAGCCGATATGGGAAAACTATAAAGTAGTAAACGGTACAAAATGGTTCACGGTTCTATATGGCGATTACGCGACACAGCAAGAAGCTAAGTCGGCAATTTCAACTCTTCCTCTTGAGTTCAGACAGTTAAAGCCTTTCGTGAAAAGCATTGATTCTATCAAAAATTCGGCTTATCCAACGCTTAACAAGCTTAATTAATTGAATATGAGAAGGGAGCGTTTGCTCCCTTCTTTCTTTGGTTAAATCCTATTCGAACAGTATTCCTCACAGTAAAATTACTGTACGTAGCTACACAAAGGTTTATCATACTGAATAGTATCTTTTGTAGATCACGGAAAGATTGATTCATGATTAAAAATATCCTTTTACTATGCGGTGGCGGCTCTTCTGAGCATGAGATTTCATTACTGTCAGCAAATTTCGTTGAGCAGCAATTAAACCTTATTGATGATGTAAGCGTTACACGTGTAGAAATCAAAAACGAAGGTTGGGTGACGAACCAAGGTGAGTTGGTTTATTTAGACCTCAACACCAAAAAGCTGTGTTCTGAAGATCAAAACTTAGACATCGACTTCATTGTTCCTTGTATACACGGTTTTCCCGGCGAAACTGGTGACATCCAATCGATGTTTGAAATCGCAGGTATTCCTTACCTAGGCTGCGGCCCTGAGGCGAGCAGCAATAGCTTCAACAAAATTACTTCGAAGCTATGGTATGACGCAATTGGTATTGCTAACACACCCTATTTGTTCCTCACCCGTAATGATGAGCAGGCTCATGTCCAGGCGCAGCAAGCGTTTGATAAATGGGGCAAAGTATTTGTCAAAGCCGCTCGACAAGGCTCTTCTGTTGGTTGTTACAGCGTCATAAAAGAAGATGACTTGTCCCAAGCTATCAATGATGCATTTGGCTACTCTGACCAAGTTTTGATTGAAAAAGCGGTGAAGCCACGTGAACTTGAAGTTGCGGCCTACGAGATAGATGGTAAATTACGCATCACAAAACCCGGGGAAGTAATAGCTCCAGATGGTGCATTCTATTCATACGATGAGAAATACAGTAGTACGAGTCACTCACTGACTGAAGTCGAAGCTAGTAATCTAACTGACGAACAGGTTGAAATTATTCAACAAGCTTCAGAGACGGTCTTTAAGCAAATGAATTTACGCCATTTATCGCGTATTGATTTCTTCTTAACCGAAGAGGGTGAGATTTACTTAAATGAAGTAAATACTTTCCCAGGCATGACTCCAATCTCCATGTTCCCTAAAATGCTACAGAATAACGGCGATGAATTTCATCTATTTCTAGAATCTTGCATTAATCACGCAACTTTCGAAAAATAAGCCACTTTTGCAGTGAACTTTATATTTTAATTATGTGATTTTGGTGACTTTTTGCTTAGTTATTTAGAATAATGTGACTACAAAGTGTTTGCGATTCATTACATAGCATTTATGATTAAATTACCGCAAGAAAAGACGATTCAGTGATATGGCAATTTCAAATTATCGAGGCTTCAATCTTCAGTCCGGCGGACCTGATGGAAGTACATGGAAAGTTAAAATTAAAAATCACGTGCTACAAGGTAACCTAAGTGCTGTAAAGAAGAGCATAGACTGGTGGTGCGACACCGCGTCAATCATTGACCCAAAAGAGTTTGCTTCCCTTGGACAAAAACGAGGTGAAGGTGGAGCTAATCAAGTTGAGAATTTCAACGGTTACTCACTTAAAAATGACACTGGTGAGCCAAATGCTTGGTATTGCATGTTTAATGGCAAGTTAATCAAGGGGTCAAAAACGGCCATACAAAGGCATATTGAAGCTTACTTAGTCGCGAAGCAAAAAGCACTGCAGGCACAGCAACAGAAGAAGTAACAATGACTTTAGTATACTCAACTGAAACCGGAAGAATCAAACAAGAGCCTGAGAAAACCGAACGTCCGAAGGGCGATGGTGTTGTGAGAATCCAGCGTCAAACTAAAGGCAGAAAAGGTAAGGGAGTGTGTATCATTACCGGCCTTGATTTGGAAGATACAGCACTAAAGCTACTAGCAGCAGAGCTGAAAAAGGTTTGTGGTTGTGGTGGCTCAGTTAAGGATGGCAACATTGAGATCCAAGGCGACGCTAGAGATAAAATTAAAGCGCACCTTGAAAAGAAAGGCATGACAGTCAAACTTGCCGGCGGTTAAATACAAAGCCTTCTAGAAATAGAAGGCTTTTTAGTAACCAATAACTGATCTTGAATAGTGGCTGTTCTTCAGTGCTCTTTTCAAGCAAACGGCGATCAACATGCTTAATGACACTACAAAAATAAGCACTGTTAGAAATAGAACTATATCTGCCTGAAGCCCGTTTGCGTGTTGATACAACGGAGTTCGCTTCATTACCGTTAACACCCAAGGGTGTATAAAAAACACACCAAAACTAATTTTTGCTAGAAATGACAGCCACCCAATTTTAAATGGGAAGGCTTCAAGCAGAAAATAAATCCCCACAACTAAACATACCTTTTGAAGATACATTGTATCGATGCCGTTGTAAGTGATTAGCGGCTTAATGTAATTACCTTGATGGCCGATACTTGCATCGTATATAGCGAGAGCGATTGCTAACGATAGAAACAGAAGAGACTTAATTTTTGCATTAGAGGCGAGGGAAGTTCGGTACAAAGATACATACATGCCGATTAGATAATATGGTGTAAAGTAGATTAACATTTGCAACGGGTTGGTATTTTCGTACGAGCGATGAACTAGCATCGACACAAGACTTAAAGTAAATATTATCAATAACTTGTACTTTCTACGTACGACGAGAAACCTATCATGCAATGGTGCCATTGAAAAAAGCATGACCACAAACGGTACATACCAATAGGCTGTAAGCATCCGTCCACTTAAGTAGTATTTACCAATTATAATAAGAGCGTGATCATCAGTATTGAAAATGGTTTTTCCTTCAAATAGCTCCTCACCAGAAAAGAATCCGGCTTTAGAGATGTATAAGAGAAAAATAGCTCCGGTTCCCAATAGCAGATACGGCAGCAAAACGTTTCGAAACTTACTACTCAGGAATTCAATGTATGGCGTTTTCTGTTTGAAGAACACATGGTGATACATGTAGCCAGATATAAATACAAATGCAGCAGTCGCACCATAGATTAGATTCTGGAAGACTAGCCAAGGACCGGAGTCAACCGACATTCCATAAGGCATGCAGTGTACAGCGACGACCAATATAATAGCGATCGCACGAAAATTATCGATTGAAGATATATGGCGTGCCAATACAAGCCCTCCTAAAATCAATAAGTTTATCGGTTCAGGACACGTTGTGTATTAAGCCGTGTAAAAATCAGAAGTAACTCAATCGATAACACTTAGAGCTAATAGGTCTTTTCTAATGATTTCTAGCCAAGGACTGAGAGCGTGACTTGATTAATATAGATCTTAACAATCGTAGATTATTAAGATCTATATTAAGTATTTTATGGTAAATCGCCATTATGTTTAATGACATCGCCAAAAAGCGCAGCATTTTAAAATCTGAACGGGATAGGAGACCAAACTAGAGAAGATTTGGCGTACATGGATAGTTTATTTAACATAACACATATAATGCGCACTTGGTAACTTCTAGGTTTTAAGTATACCAAGATGTAAGTTATTGCCCGATTAAGCTAACACGCAGTTATAAGGTGCTTAACGTAACGCATTGTAAAATTCCATGCGTTACGTTCGCCACTAAGACACGATCTGCATAGCTAACCATACAGCGGTCAACGCTGGTTTTGTTTCACCTTCGATTTCAACAACCACTTCTGTACTAAACACATACTGTCCGGGCTTCCTTTCATCAACGGCTATCAACTTGGCATGCGCCCGAATACGGCTATTCACTTTTACTGGGTGAATAAAACGCACCTTATCGAACCCATAATTGAGACCAAGCCTAGCACCCTCCAAATGGTACCCAAAACTCTCTGCAAAATATGGAAGCATAGACAAAGATAATAAGCCATGCGCAATTGTAGATTTGAACATTGTAGCCCGTGCTTTAGCCGGATCCGTATGGATAAACTGATGGTCTAAGGTACAATCTGCAAATTGATTAATTTGGTCCTGATTCACAACAAACCAATCTGTTGGCTCGATATCAACACCGATATACTTATCGATGTCATTCGTTGAGATTACTTTCATAGCTTCCTTTACGTCGAACTAGATTTTTCTATGGCACCAAGTGTATCAAATGAGCTAACGTCAACTGGAATGACTTCGAGTTGATACTCTAATCATTGAGCATATTACCCAGCGTTAGAATAGAGCTTGGAACTGTGGCAAGAATCAAAGCTAAACCCACGATATATGACTCTCCTCGCCCAAATCTGGATTCCCTAGCACTCCTCAGTATCCTCTTTTACCCAAATAAGTCACAGTGTAACACATAAGTAAAATCAATAGGTGAAACTACATAAGCTGACAATGTAAGCAAATGATCATTTATTGAAAATCTACCTGCACCAATTTCGCCTTAATCCAACTCGGAAAGACGAATTCATCCGTTATTTTCACATCTAAAAATCGGACCAGGCTTGAAAGCCAAATTTGATTGCAAGCACTTACTGCACCCACTAACTCCTATTTGTCTACACTATTTGTCATCTCATAAAGTGACGGCGTCTCTTTTAGATTTCTTCAGAATATTCCACTGCTGAATTCGACAGCGAAATTACACTCTGTAATTTAATTACAAGACTGAGTGGTACTTAGGTGTAAACCAGGCACTTATCTCGCCTTAAGTAATTGTATTTAAAGAAATAACCGAGATTACTAAGCTTTAGGTAGTGTTTTTGCCTATCTATAATAAGTGACAGTTAACTTCTATTGGTAAAGTTTTACCTACTTATTATGGTAGAGTTTTCTTCTCTACTTGAGGGTTATTGTTGTGACGTGGTAACGCATTATTTTGTTAGAAGTAATGCAGCGGTAGGTCGTGAATAGTTAATTTTGCGGTGTGTACGACGGGCATAAAAAAGCAGGGTCTGTGCCCTGCTCTTCGTAATTTCTTAGTCTTGTTTCTTTGCTGCGTATTCTGCTCGAATTTGCTCAGCAACGATCTTAATCGCTTCTGCGGTACTGGTACCCTTTTGCATTAGCTCTTGAATACGTTCTACTGCTTGTTGTTGTTCTTGATGGGACAGAGGTGGTAAATCATCAAACATAAAAAAAGCTCCTCAATGTGAGGTGCTGACTATAACGATTCAGTTAGTAGGTCGCAAGGAAATTAATCGAAGCACCCATTGCATTTTCGTTGGTATATTGAGCCGCGATATCGAGTTCAATCAGATTGAGTGGTGATAATCCGATACCTGCGGTAATCGTTCCATCCTCACTTGAGCGAGCCATGTTTTTCTTATAGCCTCCGCGCAGTGCCATCTGTCTTAAAATGTCGACTTCAAAGCCAGCTCTTAGCATTTGGCTATTATCATCAAATGTTGAAAACTTTTTCTCTTCATTTAAGTCATAATCAACACTTACTGTGAAGTAGTCGGCGACGATACCTGCACCAATTGTATAGAGCGGACGCATGCTGTATTCGTACGAAGCGATTGGATCACCGTTCGGAGCTGTAAATGCTTTAGTCTTAATATCTCGACCCACTAAGTTTTTTGCAGCTAAACCTACACGGAAAGGTCCATAAAACCAGAGAGCACCTGCATCCAAGTTGAAGATGGTGTCAGCAGTCTCATTTTCTCTTAAATCTTTTGTGTCAAACGCGGCAAAGCTACTTGCATAAGAGTATGTATAAATGCGTTGCAGTTTTGGCGTAAAACCAAAAGAAAGATGCTGATTCATGAATGTCGTGTACTTAGCAAGCGAAATACCTGCTTCGGCAACACCGATTGAAACACCACGCACATAACTGTTGTCGAGAGAACTAGCTGGTACCGAAGTGTCGACTTCAGGTGTAACAAAGGATTCAGTATACAGCTTGCCGTAAGCGGTCGCAGAAAGAAACTTGTTTGGAATACCAACCGCCACTACACCGCCTAAGTCAAAGTCCAATTTAGCGTTATCGATGTTATTTAGCGAGTTAACGATTTCAGTGTCGTCGGTGAGTTTGCTAATACGATCAATTTCGTCGATCAATCCATCCTGATCGTCATAACTAATACCAAAGCTTGGTACTATCATGCCGGCGTCATCGTTTCTACGATAGATTGCTGTGAGTGCTGGGTTAAAGAAAGGTGCGGTTAGGTAAGAGGCAGATACTGTACCTACTCCACCCATCGCATCACTGCGAGCTTCGATTGCGTATGTAGCTGCATTGGTTGAAAAAGAAAGGCATGCGCTAGTGACGCTGAGTGCTAATAGTTTGTGTTGAATCTTCATATGGGACTAATTCATTGTGCGTTATGAACTTTGTATCGACCAATATGAAGATTCTTTAGCTATTCTTCTAGGGAAAGATCATAAGTGCGGCTAATAGTTTGAGCTTGCTCAACAATTATGTCCCCTTGCCAACGTCGGCTGTTAATACCAACTGCGAGCACGTACCGATCGTTAGGGATACCTTCTAGCTCAAGAGAGTTAGGGTAATTGGATTCGTAACTCTTTTGCCAAACTTGTTCGTACTGACCATCTACATAATCATAGAGGCCAACATTGAGCTCAGGAAGTGGACAGTGTGGATTTCTCAAGGCACTTTTTTCGACTTTCCAATTCTCTTTTGATGTCCATCGTACATATTGTGAAGAGTTGGAGTCACCCAAGACTATCCATGTTCTAAAAACGCGACCATCAACGGCAACGATAGATAGGTGATACAGGCCAGCTTCGATTTTTCCTGTTAGGTTGTAGCGTTTTAGGTAACGTTTTTCATTCGCAATCGTGTTGGTAACAACGTCTTCTTGGCTTAACGAAGCGTCGGCTGAGATAGACTCATCAACCCAACGTTCAAACATGATGTCATCTAGCTCAGTCACTGCCCTAAGTTTTATAACCAAGCGGTAAGTATCGCGGCCAGGGCTCTGAATGGTTTGGCGAATGATATTAACGCCACTAATCCATTCAGGTAACGTAACCGTAGATAGTGATTTGCCACAATCCTTAGTAAGAGATTGTGCTAACAGGTCATTTAAATGGGGGGGGTAATAGCCTTATTCGGTTCTGACTGCCAAAGTTCCACTAGAGAAAGAAACATATCTGGCAAGTTATCTTCCAATAGATGTTGGTGGGCTTGGCTTAAAGGCGTGTTAGACGAAAACCAGTCCATACCATGGACTGGTTTCATCAAAGTTGCCGCTAATAATATTGGCAGGACTAACTTCATCGTTACGCTTTCATTTTGTAGCCAACGCCACGCAACGTTTCAATTTCAAGACCAGGCAGCTTTTGGCGAAGCTGTAGCACGTGTGTGTCTACAGTACGCGTCGTTGGGAAATGGTTGTAACCCCAAACGTGGTCAAGTAGCTCGTCACGCGTAAATACACGGCCTAGGTTTGAAGCTAGGAACAACAATAAATCAAACTCAGTACGGGTTAAGGTGATAAGTTCGCCTTTAAAAAGAACCTCACGTGTTGCACGATCGATTTCAAGCTCGTTTGTAATAACTTTGTCCGCATTGCCCTGTTCTGCTGAATCAGGAGCACGAAGCTGAGCTCTAATACGAGCAAACAGTTCTGCTTCAGCAAAAGGTTTTGTTAGGTAGTCGTTTGCACCTGAGTCCAGTCCTGCAACTTTGTCTTTCACAGTAACTAATGCGGTTAATAGAATAACCGGGACATCTTTAATTTTCTTCCACTCTGGCAGAGATTCTACTGAATCACCATCCGGTAGTTGGCGATCTAGAATCACTAAATCAGCCTTTTTCCATTGTGGTTCTACATCTGAAATACGCTCCACATGCAAACACTCATACCCTGCTTGTTCAAGGCTCACAAGTAGGCCATCAGCAAGGTTTTTATCATCTTCAACGAGAAGCAGAGTCTGTTTCACAAGGTATCTCCAGTATAAATGTTGTAGGTGGACCTATCAGAGACATTTTGCCTCCCATACGTCCCATCATAGATTCGACAATAGTTAATCCCAATCCTAGGCCACTCTTACTTACAAATGGTTTTCTTAAGTGAGCCCAGTCTTTAGATGAAAGTTTCCCTTCATCGATGACACGAATAACTAATTTTTGAGCACTGGTTTCAACATCAAGTCTTACCGGTGCTTCACCATATTTAATTGCGTTTCTCAACAAGTTATCGATACAAGTACCTAGCCAGTATACGTTAATTTTGGCCGAGATATCCTGGTTGATAACAAATTGAATGGATTCGTTAAATTCTTCTTCAATCTTAAACTCTAACCACTCTTGAACAGAAGGAACCCATTCTGTTGCAAGCGGTTGGTTGTCCGATTGCAAGTAATCTTTACTTGCTTCAGCTAACTGCCTTAAGCGTCTTGTATCCTCACACAAACGACGAAACTCGTCGTATACACTTTCAGGAAGACGTTCAAACTCACGCCTAAACCCCTCTACTGTTAACGATAATGAGGCGATTGGAGTTCTAAGCTCATGAGTCAAAATCTGTAAAACAAGCATTCTGCTACGTAGCTCTTGTCGCTTGCTATTCCAGCGATAGACAGCCCAACCGATAACAAGAAATATGTTGGCAATCACCAGGATGATCATGCTGATCCGCAGCACTTGCGAATGATCTTCTACATCCCAACATATATTGCCGCGTTTAACGAAGCAGCTTTTGGTTTGACTCGCTAATTTAAAAGAGAGTCCTGCGTTGGCAACGTTTTCCTGCCAGACTGACTTCGGAAATACGAAGTAGTGATCTCCTCTTCTAAGCCAAAGCTCGTTTTGTTCGATAAACATGCTCGCACCTGCGATTAAAGCGTTTATCGCGTCATCGTTCATACTCTTTAGGCTTGCGAGTAATTCATCGCCTTGCACATTCTTGCGTTCTTTAATGTGCATGTATTGCGCAAGTTTATCTTGGAGCTCTGGATACTTATCAACATACCGAGCGGCATAACTACCGCCTCCGGGATGGATAAGCCCACTTCTAGAAAACCATCTTGGAGTCAGTTGCGTACCTTTACAGATAGCTCTCGTAAACACCAAAGGTTCGGTGATTAAGGGGCTCAAAGGTAGCTTACCACGGCAAGTGTTCGCTAATTGGTACAGCTGCTGTATATCCTTCAACGGGTAATCAGCAGTTTGAGGCAACATTGAATCCGGCGACAATAGCTTAGTCGGATAATTGGATTGCAAAACCCGTATGTCGTACGATTTCTCGGCCAATTGGTAGTTAAACAACTCGGTAAAAGTGTCTATTCTTTCTGGCAGTGAGTCTGCCTTCACGATTGGTGCTGCAGCTAGTATTGCGACACTAAGTAATAAACGTTTAATCAAACTGTAACCGTTGTTCGTTCCATTGCTAGAAACTATACATCATCCAAATTAAAGTTGTCATCGATACAAGTAAAGGTTTTGCATTTCTATTACATTGAATGTACAAAAAAAAGACCAGCATACGCTGGTCTTTTCAATTAATGGCAATTCCAAATTACAAAGCTTTGAAGATTGCTTCGACACTTTCTTTTGCATCACCAAACAACATTGATGTGTTTTCTTTGAAGAATAGTGGGTTTTGAACGCCAGCATAACCAGTATTCATTGAACGCTTGAATACAATGACATTTTGCGCGTTCCAAACTTCTAATACAGGCATGCCCGCAATTGGACTGTTCGGGTCGTCAAGCGCTGCTGGGTTTACAGTATCGTTCGCACCAATAACCAGAACCGTATCAGTCTCAGAGAAGTCATCGTTGATCTCGTCCATCTCTAGTACGATATCGTAAGGTACTTTTGCTTCTGCCAGTAGAACGTTCATGTGACCTGGCAGACGACCAGCTACAGGGTGAATACCAAAGCGCACTTCAATACCCTGATTACGTAGTGTTTCAGTAATTTCATGCACTGGGTACTGTGCCTGAGCTACTGCCATACCGTATCCCGGAGTGATGATCACTGATTTTGAGTTCTTCAGCATTTCAGCAACTTCTTCTGCTGATGTTTCGCGGTGCTCGCCCTGCTCTTCATCACTTGAGATCACAACTTCTTGACCGAAGCCGCCAGCGATAACGCTGATGAACGATCGGTTCATTGCTTTACACATGATGTACGAAAGGATCGCACCTGAAGAACCAACTAGTGCACCTGTTACGATCAATAGGTCGTTTGCTAGCATGAAACCTGCTGCTGCTGCTGCCCAACCTGAGTATGAGTTCAGCATTGAAACCACAACCGGCATATCTGCACCACCGATCGATGCTACTAAGTGGTAACCAAACGCGAATGCAATCAACGTCATTACAATCAATGCGAACATGCTGCCGTCCGCTTTTACGAAGTAAATCATAAGAAGGGTAGAAACGACGATCGCAGCAAGGTTCATTTTGTGTTTGTGAGGCAAGTTAAGTGGCGAAGAAGAGATCGTGCCACGTAGCTTACCAAACGCTACGACTGAACCAGTGAAGGTTACCGCACCGATGAACACGCCAAGGAATACTTCCACTAGGTGAATCACATGCTCAGCGTGCATACCAGCAAGGTCAGTTGAAACTGGCGCCGGTGGCTCTAGGTAGCTGTTGTAACCTACCAATACTGCTGCCATACCTACAAAGCTGTGTAGGATAGCAACCAGTTCCGGCATCTGAGTCATTTCTACTTTCTTAGCGTAGTGGATACCGATGCTACCACCGATAACCATCGCGATGATGACCCAAACAAACCCTTCCGCATTTGGGCTGAAGATCGTCGCAATAAGCGCAATCGCCATACCCGCAATACCGTAGTAGTTACCGTTTCTTGCCGATTCTTGTTTAGAAAGTCCCGCGAGACTTAAGATGAAAAATAGCGCAGCAATGATATATGCCGCTTGTACTAATCCTGCAGACATTGGTCACTCCTATTATTTATCTTTGCGGAACATTTCAAGCATACGTTTGGTCACGGTAAAGCCACCAAAGATATTTATGCTTGCTATGAGTACAGCAATGAATGATAGGAAGGTAACGACACCATTACCCTGACCAATTTGTAGCAACGCACCTACTACAATGATACCTGAAATCGCGTTGGTAACAGACATAAGCGGAGTATGCAGTGCGTGTGTTACGTTCCAAACTACGTAGTAACCTACCACACACGCCAGTACGAATACGGTGAAGTGAGATAGGAACGCTGCCGGAGCAACAGAAGCAACCCATGCAAAGGCACCTAAACCGACAGCGAGCACACCAAACTTCTTCACTGGTGACGTTGGCTCCTCAACTTTAGGTTGAGGTTTAACAGGTTCTTGCGGTTTAGCTTGAGGCTGTGCTGACACCTGAATTGGTGGCGCAGGCCATGTCACTTCGCCTTCTTTTACTACTGTTACGCCACGAAGTACGACGTCTTCGAAGTCGATATTGATGTTGCCATCTTTCTCTTTGCAAAGCAGTTTTAGAAGGTTTACAAGGTTGGTTGCATAAAGCTGAGAAGATTGTGTTGGCAGTCGACCTACCATATCGGTATAACCAACGATTTTGACACCGTTCGCCGTGGTGATTACTTGATCTTTTACCGTGTATTCACAGTTACCACCGTTTGCGGCAGCAAGGTCAACGATCACGCTACCCGCTTTCATGCTATCCACCATTTCTTTGGTGATAAGCGTTGGTGCAGGTTTACCAGGAATCAGTGCCGTTGTGATGATGATATCAACGTCTTTCGCTTGCTCAGCGTATAGCTCAGCCGCTTTTTTGTTGAATTCATCCGACATTTCTTTCGCGTAGCCGTCACCTGAACCTGAATCTTCTTTGAAGTCTACCGTTAGGAACTCTGCGCCCATCGATTCAACTTGCTCTTTTACTTCAGGACGAACGTCAAAAGAGCGAACGATAGCGCCAAGGCTACCAGCAGCGCCGATAGCAGCAAGACCTGCTACACCTGCACCTGCAACCAGTACTTTCGCTGGCGGTACTTTACCTGCTGCGGTAATTTGACCGGTGAAGAATCGACCGAATTCATGAGCGGCTTCAACCACTGCGCGGTAACCGGCAATGTTCGCCATAGAAGAAAGTGCGTCTAATGCTTGCGCACGAGAGATACGAGGAACCGCGTCCATTGCGAGAACGTTAATGTTCTTGCTAGAGAGTTGTTCCATTAACTCTGCATTTTGAGCAGGCCAAATAAAGCTGACTATTGTCGCACCGTCTTGCAGTAATGCGATTTCATCAATGCCATTTTCTTCATCTACGATTGGCGCATTAACTTTAAGAATTAAGCCTGATGTCCATACTTCTTCACTAGAAACAATTTTCGCTCCTGCTGCTTCATAAGCTGCATTGTCGAAACTGGCTAGCACCCCCGCTTGAGATTCGATTGCGACATCGAATCCCAATTTAATTAGCTGCTCAACCGACTTAGGCGATGCAGCTACCCGCGATTCACCCGCGAGTATTTCTCTAGGTACACCGATTTGCAAAACGCATACTCCTTGTATACATATCAATAATTAGTCCCAAAACAGAGCAATGCTCTACTCTAATTCTTTTTTATTTCTATCTGTTCACTACGCAAGAAAACGCAAACGAATGATGGTGTTTGGGGTCACCCATTTGCACTGCCACATCTCGCCTCACAGTCCGTTATTATTCTGTTTTTAGCGAACGTCAATCGTGACTTCAAGTATTTTGTAATAAAAATACTAAATTTCATTACATATAACGTCTAGTAATGAATAATTCTCTACTTCAATCTGAAAAATAACAACGACTGACTTTACTAAGCAGAGGTCTAACCAGATGAGTGCTAACCGCTTATTTAACAAATATTTAAGTAAATAAAAAAAGAGTCATCAGCATATACACTAATGACTCTCTTTTTGATGATTCGTATCAAGTTGGAGTGAATTGTTAATCGAAGATCTTTTCACCCATTTGGTCGATAAACATCTGCGATTTTTTCAACATCAACTCGTTAGCATCTTGTTCTGAACCCAACAAGTCAGACCGAATGAAACGGTGTGACTTCCCCTTCGAAAGCTTTTTCAATGCGGCCTGCAATACGATATTGGCCTCCTTCTGAAATGCTTTCTTGGTAGATTAGATAGCCTTTGTATTCGACAGGCTCAACAGTTTTTACCTCAGCAGACTTTTGACTGCCACCAAACAAGCGTGAAAAAAATCCCACGACTCCTCCTTGGTTTTTCTCTGCGTCTCTTACAATAGTCAGAGACAAACTAGAATTACTTAATATTGATGTTGAGGATTGGTTTTTCGAACCAATCCAGCTCTTGTTCTTCATCATAACTGGTGTGGGTCAATATGACCGGAACTTCGTGGTCGCGATTCTCACGTCGGTCCTCACGAATCATAGCAGCTGCATTTTCAACGGCCACATCGACACTTAGCTTAAACTGAGTCAGCTTGCTTTCAGGTAACGCCGACAAGAAGTCGATATCATGACGGATGTAGACAGGCTTTAGCTGGATCAATGCGAGACACGCGATATCAGCTAATTGTTCGTTATCGAATTGCTCAACATAGACGTCTGAAGCTAACACCTGGCCAACTAATGTTTCCATATAATTGTGTACGTCTGAACTGATTTGCATCAACTTTCTCCTTTAGGCAACAGACCTAAAGTATAGCAGTCGATAAAGCCCTGCAACTCATTGATTGGTCTAAATTTAGTCAACCTCTCCATTTTTGTGTTAATACGTCCTAAAATACTTGGAAAATCCGCAAATAAACGTATTCTTGTTAGTTTCGAGTCTGTGATAATTAATACCTAATTTAAAGCATTAAACAAGATTCATAATTTATTTGAATAACATACGATTAAGATAAGGTTTTGAACTGTAGATGGTTTCATCTTTAATGACCTCTCCCGCTTTTCGCTTTCTGTTCCCACTCCTGTTACTGGGAGCTGTCAGCTTGGGCATGGATAATATTATTGAAATGACCAGAGCGAACTGGGGCATAGCATCAAACCTACCTTATATCTTACTTAGCTGTGCGTTGATCATGTGCTACTCGTTCAAACAAGGGCGAGAGTCTATGGTGTGCATTAGCATGATTTTTGCCTATTTCATTATTCAAACTCGGTTGCAAGTTCCGTTGCACGTTGGCACAACGTTGCTTGAACTGGCCATTTTGACATGCCTGTTACCTGTCTCTTTTTTAGCTGTATTTTTATTTAGTAAAGAAGGGTTCAACTCAAAGTCGACCGCAGCGTACGTCTTTATGCTGTTTATGTTTTCTTTTTGGTCTTACATCACGCTTATTTATTATGTCGAGGGTGGGTTTGATGAATGGACTGCGGGTTCTTTGTTTATCGTACCGAGTGTGTCGAAGTTACCCTTTGTTTTAGTGCTGTATTGCTTTGCTCTTGCTTGCTTCCTAGGAATCCTTGTTCTCAAAAAAATAGAATCATTCACGCGATCACCTATTCAGCCATGGTGTTAGCAACTGCAACTTTTGTGTTTTTTGATGTTCAGTACATATCTAGTACCATGTTTACTCTGTCTGGACTCTTGATCATCATCTATTCTACCTCTGCGAGCCATCAACTTGCGTTTACCGATAGCTTAACGCTGATTCCAAGTCGCCGAGCTTTAGATCTCGACCTGAAACACACCGGACGAAAGTTCACAATTGCAATGCTGGATGTTGACCATTTTAAAAAGTTCAACGACACCTATGGCCATGACACAGGTGACGACGTGTTAAAAATGGTAGCAGCTCGATTGGGCAAAACGCAGGGTGGTGCCAAGGTTTACCGATTCGGCGGAGAAGAGTTTACCATCGTCTTTAAGGGTAAATTCGCAGAAGACTGTGAAGAATTTATTGAAGAAACTCGTGAGTCCATTGCACAGTATGAAATGGTACTACGAGATCAAGACGGCCGCCCTGACGATCATAAAGAAGGTAAAAAGCAACGTGGCAAGGCGTCCGAAAAAAGAGGTGTGGTAAGTGTAACAGCAAGCTTTGGTGTCGCTGATAGCCGCAGTGCCCGCAACCCCTCAGATGTCATTAAGCTCGCAGATGAGGCCCTTTATAAAGCCAAAAAAGCTGGGCGAAATTGCGTTAAATTCTGCCGTACTTAATGGCCTTTTTCAAAATGAGTGATGATACTCAACCTAATTACACCTGATTGAAAAACATAACCAAGCTGCCACCCTTAAAAGCACTACCATAGTTTAGACTCATGCCCACTCCCATGTTGATAACAAATGGAATTTTAATTGGTGGTGTCATTAGCCACCCCATACTAGCCTCATAGTAATGATCTGTATTGAGAGGCCTTTTCGTATCCCCTCCGATATCAACACGATTAAAACTAGTGTAGAAAGATTGAACCATGTTTTGCCAAATCGCTAAGCGATAAAAAACCTTTACCCCATTCACCCAATACCAACCCTCTGGGTTAATCAAAGTATCACCGTTACCAAGGTTTGCTCCAAATCCATTGAAGTAGTGCGGAGAAGACCATAGATACCATTGCTCAAAATGCCCATAAGGGCTATATCTTAGCGTTGCATTGAGCTCTGCCACCATCGCTAATGAACTGGTATTAACGTAAACACCATCTATTTGGCTTTGGTAATCTTCAAGCGCATTGCTTTGATAGCGATAATCATTTTGGTAGTACATTAGGTGTGTGCCTGCTGCACCACTCAAAATGAAGCTGCGGTTTAAATATGCTTCTTGCTCGACTTCTAAATATCCACCCAAGATTAATTCATCCAGATCATCAGGCTTAGTTGCATCCAATGCATATACCTCCTGGTTACCGCTAAGCAGGTATCCACGTCCATTGACTTTAGTTTGATATGGTGAATACCGATTACGGCCAACTGGAACACTAAACGGTAGCGACATCACTGAAAGCTTCTTACGGAGCTCTACAGATTCACTGCTACCCAACAGGTCTTCATCTAGGTTTAGATATTCATTAGGATCAAAATTTGAAAAACCGAAAGTAAACACATCGCTATCGGAAAGTACGATACTTGCCGCATAGTTATAATCGAATTCTTTCTCAAGTTGCTTTTGGATGGAGCTGGAGTGAGATGAAGTTGAAGCGAAAATCATCGCTAAGTAAACCAACTTACGCATGAGTCTTTAATATTTACAAGAGTCATCCGATGACTAAGGTTATGTGCTTATGTTCCTATAAGCCGAAATGGGGCGCGATTTTGGCTCGAATATGTGATTAATGCAATGGTTTTCTTTGCGTATTTATTACTCTTGATTGAAGAACAATACTAAACTCCCTCCCCTTAGCGCACTGCCATAATTCACAGTGATTCCAAGGCCAATATTATCTATCCAGTCAGACTTAAATGGCGGCGTCATTAACCACCCAACACTTGCTTCATAATAGTGTGAGGTATTCATTGGTCTGCTTGTGTCTCCTCCCACATCAACGCGATTAAAACTCGTATAGATAGACTGAACGGTGCGGCCAACTTTGGTAAAGTCATAGAAGAGTTTTACGCCATTTACCCAATACCATCCTTCTGGATTGCCAATATCACCGTTATTGCCGTCGCCCCAGCCTGTACCATAAAAATAATGTGGTGAAGACCAAACATACCACTTGCCCCAGTTTACGGTGTCTTTGTATTTCAGCTCGGCGTTGATCTCTCCAATCAAAGCCCATGCATCGGTATTAAGATAGATGCCTTCTAGGTATGGCTTAAGCTCATCAAGAGCATCACTACGATATTCATACCGGTTACGATAATACATGAGATGCGCGCCAGCAGCTGCACTGAACGTTATATGATCAGTTAGCTTATTTTTGCGCTCTACCTCGCTGTATGCGCCAAGAATCCACTCTTTATTTCTGTCTGGAGCTTTACTTTCGTTCAAATGAACGTCTTGGTCGATGCCCAAGACATAGAGGCGCACTGAGTAAGAGATTCATCGTCATCAGTGAGGGATAGATGATAAGGGAGTGTAGAAAGCGCAACCTGCTTTCTTAAATCAACGGAGTCTTGAGTCCCAATATCTTCATTGTCGATATTGAGATATTTATTTGGATCAAAGTCATGAAAGCCAAGGTTAAATACATCGCTATCAGACAACACAATGCCTATTGCAAAATTACGCTCAAATTCCTTTTGTAATGTGTGTTGTACTGGGCTAGCGTGAGAAATGGTCGAAATTAGTGACAACGTCACCACAAAATACTTCATTATTTGTCTAACTTAACTTGCGTTTACCACTGTGTACGTATTTCTACCGCGAGATTTTGAAGTATATAGCGCTCGGTCCGCTGTTGCGTAGAGATCGGCAACATTTTCCTTACCCGTGGCCTGGAAAACAAACACCCCTTGTGACACGGTCACGAACGGTTCAACACTCGAATACTCATGCTTATACTCTAAGCACTGTATTGCTTTATGAATACGCTCGGCTTCTTTTTCTGCTCCGTTAGCATCCGTACCACCAAGTAAAATGACAAACTCTTCGCCACCATATCTACCTACATATTCTCCCGAGCGGCTGAATGTCGCTTTTAGTTGATTTGCTAACGCTTGAAGGCAGCGGTCACCTTCAATATGGCCATAGTTATCGTTAAAAGGCTTGAAAAAGTCTACATCTAACAGGATAAGCGCCATAGATTCACCACGCCTCCCATGCCAAGCCACCATATCCGTTAGTTGCTGGTCTATATAGCGTCTGTTATAAAGCTTAGTAAGCCCATCTTCGTTTGCTTGCTGCTGTAAGAGCTCGTTAACTGTCTCTAGCTGCGCCGTGGTCTGCTTTAGCTCTCTTCTCATATGAGCAATGCGCTGCATTGCGATAAGCTTTGAATTAAGGACAATCTTGTCTACGGGCTTAATCAGGTAATCATCCCCCCCCGGCATCAATTGCTTTTGCAATCATTTCAGGTTCTTCGTGACTACTTAAAAATATGATTGGGATCCAATCTGGAAAGGCTTCTCTGATATGAAGCGAGACTTCAAAACCATTCATGCCTGGCATGGCAATATCAAGAAGGATTAGCTCTGGGTCAAAGCCTTCATATTCATTCAGAGCTTCGAGACCGCTTCCTACGGCTTTAACAACGTGTCCGAGCTGTTTTAACCTAATCGCCAACTGCATTCTATCAAGTTGTACATCATCAACGAGTAGAATGCGCATCGATGTTCCTAGTGGCTGCATACCATGGTCCATTTCTAGTTGTTTATTAAACGTATACCATATGAAAGTGGTATGTGCATTACTACCCTCACTAATCTGCGAGATTTTTGCGGCTTTATCACGTAATCAAGAGGTCGTTATGGTAGCTATTTGATGAATTTGGTATTAATATTCCCGCCTTTTGTAACGAGAGACACACCATGTCAGAAGCAACTAACAACGAAAGCAAAAAAATCGATCTAGAAACCATTTCTCCTGAACTACGCAAAGTTATTGAATTTGACGAAGTACCTGAGCAAATGTTCGAGATGGTTACCTCTATCCATGAAGTGTCTGAAGAAGCTGTGCGTGCATCTTGGGATGAAATGCCAGCAAGTGCACAAAACATTCTGGACAACTTTGAGCAATTCCACGCTCTAGTGACTGTAGGTCAAGCATTTGCAGGTCTAAATGTAATGGAAGAGTTCCCGACTCTAAATCTGCCAGAAAACATGACAGACGAAGACAAAGAAGAATACCGTTCTCAACTGTTAGACAATGTCCTACACAACTGTGTAAAAGACATGGTTAAGCAGCTTAAGAAAGCGCGTCGTGACCCTCTTCTTAAGCGTGAATTCAAAGAAGTATTCGAAAAGTAATTTCAATACTGACTTTAAAGTAAAGGCCGCAGATGCGGCCTTTTTTATGTACATAATTCGCGAAATTTAATGATGTGCTAATGCTATATCTCGTTGCGTGACACTCACACCTTTTACTTGTGCATAAACCGCATCACCAACTTTCAGGCACAGATCATCCAACGCCCAAGGTGTAATGGTTGCCCACAAATGACAACCCTCATCTAACTTGAGTGATACTGTGATACTCTGCTTGTCTTCACCGGTATTAAGTTCTTCTATAGATGCGACGGTCGCTGTTAACACGTTACGTATCGATGTAGATACAGGTTTCTCTAACGCGATAGATACGTCGTTTGCACGCACTTGAAGCCGAATTGGTGTATCTGGCTCTCCATCGACTTTTTGAACCCACAAACAAGCGCTCGGTGCGAGCTTTACGCACGTCAGCGCGTATTTCTCGTGGTGCATCGCGATCTTTCCTTCGAATAAGCTACTGTGGTCTGAGAATGACTGCCAAGGACGCATGGCATGAGATGCCCACACATCCTCTAACTTACCAGACATCATGATTCGACCCTTATCGAGAATTGACAGATGCTGCGCTAAACGAAGAATCTCTTGCAAACTATGCGTGACATAGACGATTGGAATATTGACCTGTTCAGATAACTCTTCCAAAAATGGCATCACTTCTCGCTTACGGGGCATATCCAACGAAGCCAAAGGTTCATCCATCAATAGCAGATTAGGTTTCGAAAGAAGCGCTCTCGCGATTGCTACACGCTGTTTCTCCCCACCGGATAAAGAAATTGGAAAGCGTTTAAGTAGAGGCCTAATCGCGAGCAGTTCTGTCACTTTGTCGAAGTAATCATCATCTTTTTCAACTACGCCGTAGAGTAAGTTGCCTTTCACGGAGTAATGCGGAAACAAGCGAGAGTCTTGGAATACATAGCCAATCTTGCGCTTGTGTGTTGGTAAATTAATTCCGGTATTACTATCGAAAAGAACGTGTTCACCAATCAACACTTTACCTTGCTTGGGCGTCACCAACCCGCTGATAACGTTAATTAGTGTGGTCTTCCCGGCACCAGAACGGCCAAACAATGCGCTTATCCCGTTACCCGGTAACGAAAGATCGATATCAAAATTTGTTTCACCAAGTGATTGTTTAAATTGAATTTCTATACTCATCGTTTAGCTCCCAGTCTCGCTGCAGCTTTGCGATTTAACCATTCTGATATCATTAATGTCGAGAGAGCCAAAGCAATGGAAATGATGCATAAGCGCGCGGCTTCCATCTCTGCTCCCGGCGTTTCGATAAAGTTGTACATCGCCAAAGGAATGGTTTGGGTCTCGCCGGGAATGTTAGAAACAAAACTGATTGTAGCGCCAAATTCGCCTAAACTGCGAGCGAAAGAAAGCATCGTACCTGTGATAATACCTGGGATCGTTAAAGGCAAAGTGATAGTAAGGAAGACCTTTAAAGGTGATGCACCTAGTGTCGATGCGGCATGTTCGAGCTTAGGATCAACGTTATCTAAGCTGAGGCGAACTGAACGCACCATCAAAGGCAACGCGACAACAATACACGCGACAACAGCCCCTTTCCAGTTGAAGCTAAACACCAATCCAAAGTGCTCATAAAGCCAGCTACCAATTACCCCTTGTCGGCCTAATGAGATCAGCAATAGGTAACCAATCACCACGGGCGGCAATACCAATGGTAGGTGAATTAAGCTATCGAGAATGGATTTACCGATAAACTCTTTTCGAGAAAGTAGCCAAGCCAGAGCAATGCCCAGTGGTATTAACCAAACGACGGCATAGGCGCCAACTTTTAGGCTTAGTATTAAGGCTTGGTATTCAAGTTCTGTCACTCTGTGCCCTTTTTATTGAAAGCCGTATTGCACAAAAACTTGTTTAGCATCGTCAGATTTCAAATATTCAAAAAACTGCTTAGATTGTGTCGAGTATTTAACAATGGCCGCTGGGTAAACAATATCCGCGTGTGAGTCATTCGCAAACTCGCCGACCACTTTTACTTTTTTTGTTAAAAGCGCATCGGTTTTGTACACAACACCAAGCGGTGCCTCACCACGCTCAACTAATGCTAATGCAAGACGAACATTTTTCGCTGGCGCCACTTGTCGCTCAATCTGCTTCCAAACACCAAAGTGAGTAAGAGATTCTCGAGCATACATACCAGCAGGCACCGAGACAGGGTTGCCAAGCGCAAGGCGATTGCCATCTAATGCTTGGCTCCATGCATTGCCATCTGAGAAGTTAAAAGGAGTAACACTTGAAGCTAGTGGTGCAATAAGAACGAGGCTGTTGCGCACCAAATCAGTGACACCGTCACTCTCAATTGCGTTTGATTTTACTAAGTAGTTCATCCATTTAGTGTTCGCAGAAATGAACACATCAGCTGGTGCGCCATTTAGGATTTGGCGAGCAATAGATGACGAGCCTCCGTAAACGGGAGTGACTTTCACATCATATTGCTGTTCAAATTTTTGTGCGATATCGTCAATCGCGTTAGTCATAGACGAAGCCGCGTAAACTTTAATATCGGTCGCTGCGTTTGCTGCTGATGAAACGCTCAATATTGCCGCTAGGCAAGCATGAATCTTCCATGCTTTCATAAAAACACTCCGGTGCTAGACTGGCAGAAAAAGAAATTGTGGAACAATGCGCCCACTTTTATTTATGCTTCAAACAGTTAAAAACTGGTTTTATTTGAACAGAAAGTCAAGATTCATATGTTGTTCTATCGCATCTGCAATGCGATTAATGCCTTGTTCCTTTAACTCTTCAAAGTCTTGTTGTTTGATTTGAGTCCCGTTTACCCATTCAGCCACAAGGCTTAAAACGTCGGCCTCATCAAAGAACCCGTGAAGGTATGTTCCCATTACTTGGCCACACTCACTTATCGCGCCCTCTGCTTCGCCAGAACTCAATGTCAGAGGTTGAGCGCCCTGCACTTCACTTCGACCAACATGAATTTCGTAGCCTTTCACATCTACAGTTTTACCGTTTAGGCAAATCTGCGCTTGTGTATGCGTTAATTGTTTGCTGTTGGTTAGAATCGTATTGACGTCTAACAACCCTAACCCTTCACTTTGGCCAGGGGTGCCTTCCACACCATTGGGATCGTCAATAATCTTACCAAGCATTTGGTAGCCACCACAGATACCAATGACTTTTCCGCCAAGTCGGATATGGCGTTGAATGTCTTTATCCCAGCCTTGGCTACGCAGATAATCCAAATCGTCGCGAACTGACTTAGTGCCCGGCAAGATAACCAAGTCGGCTTTGTCGATTTTTTCGCCTTTACCAATGTAGCGAAGGTTAATGTCTGGATTAAGACGCAACACATCAAAATCGGTATGATTACTGATGCGTGTTAATACGGGCACCACAACATTGAGTTTAACGTGTGAAGATAGCTCTTGCTGAGCCGTAATGGCGTCTTCTGCCTCTAGGTTCAATCCGTGAAGATACGGCAATACACCGAGTACAGGCTTGCCGGTTTTATCTTCTAGCCAATCAAGACCAGATTCAAGCAAGCTGATATCGCCACGGAAACGGTTTATTACGAAGCCTTTAACGCGAGCTTGTTCTGATTCGGATAGTAATGCTAGCGTTCCGTACAGATGGGCAAATACACCACCACGGTCAATATCCGCAATAATAATGACTGGAACGTCGGCTTCTTCAGCAAAGCCCATGTTAGCGATGTCATTTTCTCTTAAATTGATTTCTGCTGGGCTGCCAGCACCTTCAATCATAATCGATTCGTATTCGTCCGTCAGTTGTGCAAATGAATCCAGCACCGTTCCCATTGCAACTTTCTTATAATCATGAAACCCGACTGCGTCCATATTCGACAATGCTTTGCCTTGTAAGATGATCTGAGCACCTGTGTCGCTGTTAGGCTTAATTAGCACAGGATTCATGTGAACCGTAGGCTCAACGTTGCAAGCTTGCGCCTGAACGGCTTGAGCACGCCCAATTTCTCCCCCATCTTTGGTAACTGCACTATTCAGAGCCATATTCTGTGGCTTGAATGGGGCAACTTTTACCCCTCGCCTTGCCAACACACGGCATAACCCTGCCACAAGGACACTTTTTCCGGCATCTGAAGTTGTGCCTTGAACCATTAATGATGGGATTGGTGATTTCATGAACGCTTAATAAGAGAAAAAAGAAGGTGAACAATCATAACGTTATCTCAGCATAGGACTCAAGAAAATGAATCGAATATGAATGTTCGAATCAGTAATGGTTCAAATAAGGTTTGTTTTAATAGCATCATCAAAAACGAACACCTATATAGAGAAGCCAAATTATGAAAAACACTGTTATCACTACTATCGCTGTACTTGCTATCGCTCCTACTGTTGCAATGGCGAAAGACGACAACCACGGCCAATCAAGCATTCAATTTAATGGCCCTGTTACGGTAGAGAAAGTCGACGCTTTGATTAAAGATTCAAGCATGTTTACCGAGAAAGACGTGGTTGTAGAAGGTAACCTACTTCGTCAAACGCGCGCCGACCAATTTATCTTCAGCGACGGTTCTGGTGAAATCATGGTTGAGCTAGATGACGATATTCGACTAACGACGCCAATCGACCAAACCACGAAAGTACGTCTGTTTGGTGAGTTCGAAGGTGGTAACAAACCAGAAATTGAAGTAGAGCACCTTGTGGTACTGTAAAGCTCAAGTACCTATGCTTACTGTCTAACCTAGCATAGGTAATCTCAGAAAAGTGATATAAAACACAACTTTGGCCTGCTAATTGCAGGCCTTTTTCTATATTATTGTTTTTTCACTTTATAAAGCCCGGAGACATCATGCTAGCAAAGGCTCTCAAACTAACAGCTATCGGCGTGTGTGCCCTATTACCACTTTCATCACATGCTAATAATTTCAACTACAACATGTTGGAGTTTAGAATGGGGACAAGCCCGGGCACCTTTGGTGGTGAGTTTACAACTTATTTTACTGAAAACACTCACTTTATCATCCGTGGAGATACCGAGTTTAATTCTGATTGGGATGTAGCTGGAGGTATAGGTTTCAATGGCCCAGCAGGTCAATTTGCAGATATATTTGGCCAAATGCTCGTTCACAATATTAATGAAGAAGTCGTCGAACAGTATAGCTCTTACTACGATAATAACTGGCGTGCAGAAGTAAATTTAGGTACCAGAATGTGGTTGATGCAAGATATTGAGGTACATGCTCAATTTGGACAGTTGATTGCAAATGACGGTAACGCAACAACCTACTCTTTAGGGGGCCGTTTTCATTCGACCCAACAACTATCTCTTGGCTTAGAAGTAAGAAATACTGGTGTTTACGGTTCTCAGGTAGCCATGGCTGCAAGATTTTCATTTTAAAAAAAGCCTTCCATATGGAAGGCTTTTTTATTTACTTTTTCTTGTTTGGTTTTTTCTGAACATATTTCTGAGACACATCTATGATTGCCACGTCTCTAAAAAAACTACGCCCAAGTAGAATTGGAAACTTCATATGGCCTCGTTCAGCTAGCGTAAACTCGGTTTGTTCATTCATATCACCAACCTGTATGTACGCCACAACAACCGCTCGCTTATCAACTTCATCACTTGATGACTGCTTGATCTTCGCCCATCGCTCCACCGGTAGCTTGAACTCTTTGCTGGCCTTGCCATTCACATCAATTTTGAACTGTACCCAGTCTTTACCGTCCCGCTCAAACGGTACAATATCTGTTGCACTAATTGACGATGTTGTTGCTCCAGTATCGATACGAGCTTTAAATGTCTGGTCAATAGCTGGTACATAAACCCATTCTTCAGCACCTAAAACCAATTTCCCATCCGGCGTTTTTGTTACCTTCGGTGGCTTTTCAGGCTTAGGCTTAACCTCTGGTTTAACTTCAGGTTTTTGTTCGGGTTTAACCTCAGGCTTAGGTTCAATTTCTGGTTTCACTTCCGGTACATCGACTGGTTGCTCTACCTTTGGTGTATCTGGCTCAACAGGCTCAGTAGTCGTTGGCGTCGACGTACACGCAATAAGACCGCCGCTCATCATTAGCGGCAGAATCAGTTTCCAGTTCTTCATCAACTCTCCCAATTAACGTTGAGATACTTTTTGGATAGCGTCAGCAACGTAAGGAATATGAGTTTCGGTCAAACCAGCGATGTTAATACGACCATCACCGACACCATAAATACCATAATCTTCACGCAGTTGCGCCATTTGGTTTTCACTAAAGCCTAGCACAGTAAACATGCCTTTGTGGCTCTCAATGAAATCAAATTGATCTGTATTATGGTTATTTCTCAACTCGTTACATAAAGTTTGACGAAGATTCAGCAAGCGTTGCTGCATTTCGCTTAGTTCTTGTTTCCAAACTGAAGTCAGATTTGCATCTTGCAGGATCGTTTTTACCAATGCGGCACCATGGTCTGGCGGCATCGTGTAAGTCGAACGCGCTAATGTTAGCAGCTTGCCTTTCGCGTTTGCTACATCCTGGGTGTTCTTACCGATCACAATCGCAGCACCAGTTCGTTCTCGGTACAGGCCGAAGTTTTTCGAACATGAAGTTGTGATCAGCATTTCTTCAACATTGTGAGCCATAAAGCGGAGACCTTTTGCATCTTCCTCTAGACCGTCACCAAAGCCTTGGTACGCAATGTCGACAAATGGCGTAAAACCGTTTCTTTGCGAAAGTTCGGTGATCGCTTGCCACGCAGAGAAATCAATATCCGCACCCGTTGGGTTGTGACAACAGCCGTGCAGAAGCACAACGTCAGAAGGGCCTGCTTTAGATAGGTCTTCTAGCATTTTCGCCGTATCAACTTGTTTCGTTTCTGGTGAGAAGTAATGGTAGAACTTCACTTTCAGTCCAGCTGCTTCCATTACTGGCTTGTGGTTTACATAGCTTGGGTTTGAAATCCAAACTGTCGTATCTGGTTGTGCAACCTTCATTAGGTCACCCAACATACGCAATGCTCCACTCGCACCAGGCGTTTGAATAGCGGCTACACGATCCATTGCTGACGTATCCGTCAGAAGAAGATCGATCATGCTTTGGTTGAATTCTTCACAGCCTGCTAGACCAACGTAAGATTTGGTCTTTTGATTTTCGATAACCACTTCTTGCGCCATCTGAATGGCTTTCATGATTGGTGTTTCGCCAGCACTGTTTTTGTACACGCCAATACCAAGGTCAACCTTGTTTGGACGTTCATCGCCGCGGTATGCGACGGAAAGAGATAAAATAGGATCTAATACGGGAGTTGGTAGATTAGAAAACATGAAAGTCATAACCCTTTGAAATTCAAGTATCGAACCTCACGGTAACACTTTCGTTAAAAATGGCGAAACTATTTTTCACTCATTTCGCCAATTAGAGTACAAAATTCTGGTGACTGCGGAATTTTATGAACTCAATCGTTCACAAAAAGTACAACTCACTAATCAAAGTGCGAATCAAGCTTTCCGTTTTTCCTAAATTCACGTGGCGTCATGCTCGACCAGGCTTTAAAACGCGTACTGAAGTTCGCCCCTGTTGGGTACCCTACTATCTCGCCGATATGTTGAATCGACCATTCAGTTGACCGCAATAAACGCGCCGCATATTCCATTCGCATGCGGGTTAGGTGCGCCATTGGACTTCGTCCAAACTGCTGCTGAGTCAAACGGTGTAGGTGTGGTTCAGAACATGGGTACAACGCAGCAAGTTGTTCAACCGTCCAGTCTTTGTGAAGCTGCCTTTGAACCAAGTCAAACACACGACGCAGTTTTAATTGATTACGTGATATAGAATCTGAATGTGGCATGTTCAGCATGAGTTCGAGCTGAGCAACGCTATGCGCCCCCACCTCACCGCCATAATCGATAGGCAGATTAATACTACGTAATAGCGTTTGAATGCAGGAATACATCACTTCTGGTGCCGATGTAAGTTGATATTCGATTTCTTCATTGACCATCGGCCATCCTTTATTTTGAGAAAGGAATACCCACGCGATTTGCCACGTTTCATCTTCCATTCCAAAGCCATTTTCAATGCCCGCGGGCACGATCACTAACGATCCTGGCTCCAGATCATAGCGGCAGGCACCGCTCTCTAACCAACCTTTGCCGCGGACAGTGTAAAGCAACATGTGTTTCTTCTGGTTTTTGCGGTAAACAGAAAAGAACTCTCGACAAGTGGCGATACCACACTGGACGATCCCCCTTTCTTCGAGGGCAAGGACTCGCGTATGGTCAACGAACTCTTGGTAGGTCTTCTCTGAAATTGTGTAACGTTCTTGCTTTTCTTCCATGATTCGATGGCTCACAAGTGCACTAAGGGCAAGCGTGCTCTATCAAACAATCGACAGACACTGGATAGTTTGACAAAACTTTTGGATGTATTTGAAAAATACAACGTCAAATCATGGGGATAAACTACTCGCATTGTTCTTAAAGGAGAAATGCGATGCTCTTAACACGCGAATACATAGACAAAGCATTTTGGAAAAAACTGGTTGCAATTGGCGTTCCTGTGTCACTGCAATCCATGTTGTTTTCTCTGCTGGGTGCTGTAGACATTTTTATGGTGAGTCAACTTGGTGAATCAGCCACTGCAGCTGTTGGTGTTGGCAACCGAATCTTTTTCTTTAACTTGGCCGTCGTATTCGGATTGTGTGGCGCAGTGACGGTATTAGCGTCTCAATATTATGGCTCTGGCAACATGGCTGGTATACGTCGAACACTTGCCCAATCTTGGTTTATTTCGATGCTTGTTACCTTACCATTCATTTGGCTGTATGTGGTTTATGACAAAGAGATTGTCTCATTCATGGCAAATGACCCTGAGTATGTTAGCTATGCTCGTGAATATCTGGTGGTGACTGGATTGAGTTTATTAGGCACCGCTGTCGTCGTACCTATTGAGTCAGTCTTGAGATCAGTAGGCGAGGCAAAGATGCCAACTTATGTAAGCATTGCTGCCATCGTTGTGAATGTCTTCCTCAATGCGGTTTTAATCTTTGGTTTACTTGGGTTCCCACAATGGGGCGTATTTGGAGCTGCTGTCGGTACTTTTATCTCGCGCTTTTTCCAAACTGCAGTGCTGGTTTACTTCTTTTGTCGTCGATATTCACATCTTCTTCCTACTCGTTCAGATTGGCTTGAAGGGACATTAAAGAGGTACAGAAACAAATATTTCAAAGTGTCGATGCCAATGTTGATCCACGATGCGTTGTGGACCGGCGGCTTGATTGTCTACAGCATTATTTACGGTCAATTAGGTGTCACGGAGCTTGCGATTATCTCTTTCCTATCCCCGATTGAAGGTGTATTGATTTCAACCTTTATGGGATTTGCTGTCGCTGCATCCGTACTGCTGGGCAATGACATTGGTGCTCAAGAGTATGACCGAGTGGAGAAAACCGCTTGGTGGTATGTGTTTACCAGCGCTGTGCTCGCAACAATATTATTCTTAGTTGTTTGGGCGTGTTCACCATTGATTTTGAACTTACTTGAGATGAGTCCACTTACCGATAAGCAAATGGCACTAAATGTATGCTTGGTGTTAGCACTAGGTATGATTCTGCGAGTGTTCAACATGGTCGGCATCGGCGGCGTGTTGAAAAGTGGCGCAGATATCCGCTATAGCATCTTCATCGACACGTTTGGTCAATGGGCGATTGGTATTCCACTCACTTACTACACTGGAATGGTATTAGGTTTACCACTGCACTGGGTGTTGATGTCCCTACTTGTTGAGGAACTAGTGAAAGGCATTCTGACCACCCATCGCATCCAGTCTAAGCGTTGGATTAATAATATGGTTGAAGACGACTCCGGAGTGACAGCGTAACTACAAGATTATGCTATGTTTATACAAGCAAGAGCTAGCATAAGTCTCTGTTTATAATGAATAGCTTTAAAGAACTCACACCAAAAGGGCACATTCGAAATGTACGAATGTGCCCTTTTCTTATTTGGATCTTGCTCGAAATTGAACGACTAGATATCCGTAAAGCGATGGATAATTTGATTCGAGCTGCCTCGCCATTCTAGATTGAGGTCTCGTTTATCTTGCTCATATTTGCCATCAATTAATGTGTCGATGTATTGCGTCACTTCACGCTGTTCATCGTTTAGCTCTTCAAGCGTGTAACCCGTCCAAACCCAAATGTCTTTGCCTGGGCACTCTTCTCTTACCCGTTTCACGAGCTTAAGAATGTGCGGCACGTTTGCTGGATGCAGAGGATCACCACCAGACAGAGATAAACCACGGCGTTTGATGCGCGTGTCGTTTAAGTCTGCGATGATTTTATCTTCAGCTTCTTGCGTGAAAAACACACCCGAGTCCAAACGTTGTGTCGACTGGTTATAACAGCCGCGGCACTGGTGTACACAGCCCGACACAAACAGCGTGCAGCGTGTACCTGGTCCGTTAACAACGTCGATTGGATAGTATTGGTGGTAGTTCATAATCGTGCCTTGTTTTGCTGGCTAGAAAAGAAAATCAACCCACGACAGGTTGATTTTCATTATTAGGTTCGAGCTTGAGTTAACCTTATAGGTGCTTAACTCGACGCTTCACTTCTTCTTGTTTACCAAAGTTAAACGGGCGTGCATCTGGGCTGCCTAGGTAGCCACAAACGCGGCGTGTTACTGACACTTTCGTAGAGTCATGGTTGCCACAGCTTGGGCAAGTGAAGCCTTTACTTGTACAGTCAAACTCACCGTTGTAGCCACACTCGTAACACTCATCGATTGGTGTGTTGGTACCGTAGTAAGGAACACGTGTATAACTGTAATCCCATACGTTTTCTAAAGCTTCAACGTTACGCTGCATGTTCGGGAACTCGCCGTAACAGATAAAGCCGCCGCTTGAGATTTCTGGGTAAGGCATCTCAAAGTCGATCTTGTCGTATGGGTTCACCTTCTTCTCTACATCTAAGTGGAAGCTGTTGGTGTAATAACCTTTGTCTGTTACACCTTTAATCACACCGAATTCTTTTGCGTCGATGCGGCAGAAACGGCTGCATAGGTTTTCACTTGGTGTTGCGTATAAGCTGAAACCATAGCCAGTTTCATCAGCCCAACCATTAACCGTATCTTTTAGGTGCTTGATAATAGATACTGCTTTTTCACTCAGAACCGCATCGTCGTATACGTGCGCTTCTGTACCGAATAGCGCGTTGATTGTCTCGTGTACACCGATGTAGCCAAGAGAGATAGAAGCTCGACCATTCTTGAAGATCTCTGCGATAGAGTCATCGGCTTTTAGGCGAACACCACACGCACCTTCCATGTATAGGATTGGCGCTACACGTGCTTTCACGTTTTCTAGACGCTGGATACGTGTCTCTAGTGCTTTACGAGCAAGGCGAAGACGATCGTTTAGTAACTCGTAGAACTTCTCTTCACTTCCGTTTGCACGGATAGCGATACGAGGAAGGTTCAAGCTCACTACGCCAAGGTTATTACGGCCTTCGTGGATTAGCTCACCGTTCTCTTCATAGGTACCTAGGAAGCTACGACAACCCATTGGCGTTTTAAATGAACCTGTCACTTCTACTACTTTGTCGTAGTTAAGAATGTCTGGGTACATGCGTTTTGTCGCACACTCAAGCGCAAGTTGTTTGATGTCGTAGTTTGGATCTTCTGATTTGTGGTTCAAACCATCTTTAATACCAAATACCAGTTTCGGGAATACCGCTGTTTTACGGTTTTTACCTAGACCGGCAATACGGTTCTTCAGAATAGATTTCTGGATAAGGCGAGATGCCCAGCTTGTACCAAGACCGAAACCGAACGTAACAAATGGTGTTTGACCGTTTGCGGTATGCAGCGTGTTTACTTCGTATTCTAGAGATTGGAACGCGTCGTAACACTCTTTTTCTGTACGCGCTTTTGCAAACTCTTCAGGCTGCGCAATATCCCATTCTTTAGCGATCTCTAGGTGTTTCTCATAGCTTGTCATTACGTACGGTTCTAGTACTTCATCAATACGGTTGATGGTTGTACCGCCGTAGATGTGGCTTGCTACTTGAGCAATAATCTGTGCTGTTACCGCTGTTGCTGTTGAAATTGATTTTGGCGTATCAATCTCAGCATTACCCATTTTAAAGCCATGAGTCAGCATACCTTTCAAATCGATAAGCATGCAGTTAAACATTGGGAAGAACGGTGCGTAATCCAAATCGTGGTAGTGGATATCGCCCACTTCGTGCGCTTGAACCACATCTCGTGGAAGGATGTGTGTCTTCGCGTAGTGTTTCGCTACAATACCTGCCAACAAGTCGCGTTGAGTCGGAATTACTTTGCCGTCTTTGTTCGCGTTTTCATTGATTAGGTCTAGGTTGCTTTCTTCAATCAAACCTTCAATTTCGCGAGTCAGTGCGCTTTGCTTCTCACGCGCGATGTCGCGATCGTGACGATATTCAATGTACGAACGCGCAAGTGACTTGTAAGGACCTTGCATGAGTTCATTTTCGACTAGATCTTGAATCTCATGAATGTGAACCTCATCGTGACCCTGTAACTTAAGCTCAACAGCAAGCGCAACATTTAATGCATGAATTGCGATATCTTTGTCTTTTTTCTCCGCTGCAGATTCCACTGCTGATTGAATACGATCCCTGTTAAACGGAGCTCTTGAGCCGTCACGCTTGATTACGATTGGTTTCACTTTTTCTCCTTACCCAGAATGTTCACAGACTTATCCACAAACACACTATATAGGGCTAATTTTTATTCGACTGACACAATATATTGTGGCGTATTTAACGAGAAGCACCAATTGAAAACATTGATTTTGATCAATAAAAATTGGCTAGCGGATAAGATCAAATCGATCTTATCGGAGTTGATCTCAGTTGCGAAGAAAACTGTGAAAATTGCAAAATTGGAGCGAAATCCACTTGCTTTTTTTAGAGGTCTTATAGGATAAAGGATGGAAAGGAATGCGCTAAAAAATAGGAGTGCAACAGACCAAAATGCGATCACTTTTTGTTACGACGATATTACTTTTTAGTTCTTTTTCATTTGCTCAAAATTCAATCAAATTAACCAGCTGGAATATTGAATGGTTATCTATAGATGGCAGTAAAGTTTCTAGAACATCACAAGATTTTGAAAAACTGAACCACTATGTGGATAAAACCCAGGTGGACATTCTTGCTTTCCAAGAAGTAGAAAGCGCCGCTGCTATACAAAAAGCCGTTGGTAATGATTTCACTATCTATCTGTCTGATCGCGCTAACAAGTCTAACCAACATCTTCAGTTCAACGACACCAATCAGTACACGGGCTTCGCAGTGCGTAGCGGTGTGAGTGTGTTAGATAAGCCCGATTTTTCTATCACACGAGGCAATAGCAAACTGCGCTTCGCTAGCTACCTTGTTTTGAATCCAAATCAAGATGAAGAGACTCACCTACTCTCTGTACATCTAAAAGCGGGTTGCAGTGGCGCGTATCGCAATAACCGCGATTGTAAGATTGTGAAACAACAAGGACAGGCGCTAGCCAAGTGGATAAAAGCGCGCGAGGACAATCAACAACAATATGTCGTACTGGGCGACTTTAACCACAACCTAGGCTATCGAGGTGATTGGTTATGGGAAGTGCTATCGGATAATACCGATGCAAAGCTAGTGACCAAAAACACCAAAGCGGAATGTAAGGTGCGTTCTAATCGTAACCCGAATAAAACCCACCAATTCCGCTCAGTGATAGGCCACATCATTGTGAGCGGTGATTTAAATGCATCTTCTGGTGTGCAAACCGTTTTCAAAACACAAGATGTGCTTGACTATAAACTGAGTGACCATTGCCCGGTGTCTACAACGCTCACTTTTTAGCATTGAAGAACTCTTTAGCCACGAACCATTCTTTTAGCGGTGAACGAACCGACCAGCATCGCTGCAATAAATAGCAGGACTTGCGTGTTGCCAGTGAAAAGGCTGGCAACCGCAGGACCCGGACACACTCCCAGCAAGCCCCACCCGATACCAAACAGTGCCGCACCAACAACTAGCTTTTTGTCTATCGCTTTTGAAGTCGGACATATGATCTCATCACCAAACACAGATTCGCTTCTTGGCTTTATTAATAAAAGATAAGCTGGAACGAATACCGCAAGTGCTCCGCCCATAACGAAGGCTAAGCTTGGATCCCATGCACCAGTGATATCAAGAAAACCAATCACCTTTGCCGGATCAGCCATACCGGAAATCACCATACCAATACCAAAAAGAACACCAGAAAATGCAACGATGGAAATTTGCTTAACATTTTTCATAACGACACTATTCCTCACGATACTAGCAAGACGGTTAACATGGCTGTTGCCATAAAAGTACACGTCGCGACAACAGAACGGACAGAGAAACGCCCCATCCCACAAATACCATGACCACTCGTACAACCATTACCTATACGTGTACCGATTCCGACAAGTAAACCAGCAACGACAACCAAACCAAGAGAACCGCTGTACTCAGTTGGTACGTGTCCGCCAATGGCATAAACGGCAAACACACCGCCCAATGCCATCGCAATTAAGAAGACAATTCGCCAAACGCGGTCTGCATTCTCAACTGCACCATTTAAGATCCCACTAATTCCAGCAGTCTTACCAGTAAATAGCATCAATATGACTGCCGATGCGCCAACCATTATGCCGCCTAATAACGACATCCAAGGAACTTCAAACATAGCTACCACCAAAATAAAGTTTGAATTATTGCTTACAGAAAACTTGGTTAAACGCTTCAATAAGCGGCCCAACTCTTTCATCTGAAATGGAATAGAAGACGTGCTGAGAAACCTTGCGGGCTTTGATAATGTCGTGTTTTCTCAAAACGGTTAAATGTTGTGAAAAAGCAGATTGGGTTAAAGTAGAACCTTCAAACAACTCTCCAACCCCTTTTTCGCCCTCTATCAGCTTGCACATTACAATTAAACGCTCTGGATGAGCCATAATTTTAAGTAGATCACTCGCTTCAGTTGCGCTTTGTAGCATACTGTCGCCCATTCTTATGCCCCTTCATCAATACGTTAACTTTTATTAGATATTACTAATTAACATTATTAAGTCAATACTAATGTAGAATAAATAACATTAGACACTGCTAATTTATTTAAGTAAGGTGTAGGCGTTTTCGATCATTCAGTAGGAGAAATCCATGAGCAAAATCGTGATTATTGGTGGCGTTGCTGGCGGTGCGTCTGCAGCAGCTCGTGCCCGTCGTCTTAGTGAAGACGCAGAAATCATTATGTTTGAACGCGGTCCATTTGTTTCTTTCGCAAACTGTGGTTTGCCATACCACATTGGTGGTGACATCCAAGAACGCAGCAAATTACTACTTCAAACTCCGGAGAGTTTTTTAACCCGCTTCAACGTAGACGTTCGTGTGATGAACGAAGTGGTTTCAATTAATCGTCAAGACAAAAGCGTAACCATAAAGAACTTACTTGATGGTTCTGAATACCAAGAAAGCTACGATTTTCTTCTATTAAGCCCTGGTGCAGGTCCAATTGTGCCGCCTATTCCAGGTATTGATAACCCATTAACGCACTCGCTGCGCAATATTCCGGATATGGATCGCATCATCAAAACAATTGAGACTAACAAAGTTGAACATGCAACGGTTGTTGGTGGAGGGTTTATTGGCTTAGAAATGATGGAAGCATTCCACCAGCTAGGCGTGAAAACCACATTAGTTGAGATGGCGGATCAAGTAATGACGCCAGTAGACCGTGAAATGGCTGGCTTCGCTCATGCCGAGATTCGTGAGAAAGGCGTCGACCTACGCTTAGGTGTTGCCCTTTCTTCGGTCGAATACGTTGCAAACCAATCTGTCGCTAACACAGAAGCAGGTGAAGATGATGAGCATCAACACCTTCAAGGCAAGCTAACACTATCACTCAACAATGGTGAGCAACTGGATACCGATATCCTAATCATGGCGATTGGTGTGCGTCCTGAGACAAAACTTGCACAAGAAGCGGGTCTACAAATTGGCGCCCTCGGCGGTATCTACACCAACGAATACATGCAAACCAGCGATCCCTCAATCTATGCGGTTGGTGATGCAGTCGAAGAGAAAGACTTTGTCACTGGTGAACAAACGCTTGTTCCCTTGGCAGGTCCAGCAAACCGTCAAGGCCGTATGGCGGCAGACAACATGCTTGGTCGCCAAGAAACTTACCAAGGAACACAAGGTACTGCGATCTGTAAGATCTTTGATTTAGCAGTGGCTTCTACCGGTAAAAATGAGAAACAGCTTAAACGTGAAAACATCGCTTATGAAAAAGTGTATGTTCATGCCGCAAGCCATTCTAGCTACTACCCTGGTTCAGAAACTGTATCATTCAAAATGTTGTTTGACCCTGCATCCGGCAAGATCTTAGGGGCGCAAGCCGTAGGTAAAGATGGTGTCGATAAGCGAATTGACGTAATGGCCGTAGCTCAACGTGCCGGAATGACCGTAGAACAGCTTCAGCATCTTGAGTTAACTTATGCGCCACCGTATGGCTCTGCAAAAGACGTGATTAACCAAGCAGCTTTTGTTGCCAGCAACATCATTAAAGGCGATGCAACTGCGATTCACTTTGATGAAATCGACAACCTGTCAGAGGACCAAGTTCTGCTTGATGTTCGTAATCCGGGAGAATTGGAATCTGTAGGTTTCATTGAAGGCGCGATCAATATTCCTGTCGACCAACTTCGCCAACGTATGAATGAACTGCCGAAAGACAAAGAGATCGTGATTTATTGTCAGGTCGGTCTACGCGGTAACGTCGCTTATCGTCAACTTGTAAACTCAGGGTTTAAAGCATGTAACCTGCTTGGCGGTTATCGTACCTATAAGTTCGCAAGAGCTTAATCTCTAATTCTGCCTAGTTAGACAAAGGGGCACGTTATGTGCCCCTTTCTACATTTCGGATTCGACTAAATGAATAATTCTGGTCGCTTTTTCGAAGTGGTCAAGTTGATGAGTTTGAATCCACCAGGTTGCGGCTTCCATCAATAGCTCAGGATTGTCATTCTTATTAGCGAAAAAGGCATAAAAGGACACGCCAACATTGTCGCCTTTCTGCTCTATTTTCTTCTTACACACCTGAATGATTTTGTCTCTTAACGCGATGTTCATTGCCTTTCCCTTTCTCTTTGCGATAGCAAAATTAACCCAAAACAAGAATAACTGTATTTATATACAGTTATTCTTAGTAAGGCAAACAAACATAATCATCTAGATGAATATTCTCGCGCGAAGACCTAATACCCAAGTGCTACTTTTGTTCGAAAATGCTGGGTCTTTGATGTACTGAATATCCGGTGTGATTTGAATGTAGTCGTTCAACTGCATGTTGTAGTAAAGCTCGGCGGTAAATTGTTCAGAGTCATCCACACCATAAGCGTGTTCTAGGTTATCGTTTACATGGCTCCAGTTAACCGCGAAGCCTAGGTTGTTGGTTGGTTTACCTAAACCAAAGTAACCAATCCCCACCGTTAGCGAGCGATCATAAAGCGCTACATCACCTTCCGAGAAACCACCGCGAACAAATGGCATCAATTGCTCTGTAGCAAAATAACTTGCTGAAAAGTTAATACCCTGCCCGCTGTCTTTATTCGTTAGGTTATGCTGCGTGTCGCCATCCAAATGCCACGCCGTTAGGTGGACGTTATCGGTATAGATTTGATCTTGAGAAGCCGTCCAACCCAGTTCAAACGTCGTAAACAATTTATGATCGTTGAATAAGGTATCGAAGCCATCAAAAGGATTGTCTGAACGACCTTTACCATCAGCCACACCAGCAACCATATAGAAGTTATCTGTCAGCATGTGTCCAACGGCTAAGCCAAGAATACCATCATCAGGCAGACCAATTGCCCCTCCGCCTGTACTGAAAGCAAGGTTAGTAAAACCTGTCCAAGGACTGGCTAATGCATATGTATCAACATAGTCACTTGTATCTAAAAAGCCGACCATGAACGCGGTTTTTCCACCATTCAGTTGCTGCTGCCAGTAAAGGTTGGTTAAACGCGCGCCTTGATCGCTATATGCAGAACCAATCATGCCCGCGTAACCTAACCCGTTACCGATAAAGCTAAACTCTTTTGGCGATAATTTACTGTAAGCATGGCGGTGTTCCACTTTCCAAACCAATCCACCAGTATTACCAGATTCAAGACCTACCAAATTCCAACTACCATAAAAACGCGCTACGCCAGCACTTGCGGCATCTTCACCGGCACTTTGTGGGTCAGAGGCCGTTAAGCCAAGCGCTTGGTAATCCAAACCAAACGTTAAGTTATGATCTTCGGCTAGCAACTCTCGCCATGTGCGTTTTTCGCGAGTGTTTTCTGTTATAGTATTGTCTACCGAATTTGGGCTACCGAAGTTTGCCGCATTAACCGATGACGCCATTACAAGTGAAAGAGCGATAGAACTAAGCTTTGGAACAGTTACTTTCATATCTGGCTTCTCATTAAGTTGATGTATACAACAAGAGTTTAATGATTCAGATTTTTGAAAATTGCCATTAAGCGACAGCTCACTGCTTTCTGGATTTTCTGTATTCGATTCTTACTGATAAGGTCGAATAGAGACATCATCCATTTGGTAAATAGTCTCTACGTTTGCAGCTCCATCCGAATAAGATACATCCGCTTTGGTCTTTTTAATGTGCAGATCCCCTTTAACCCAAATAGGTTCGTAAAGAGATGTGAGCTTTAGGCCTTTCGGGTAATCGACTAATACAATCTGGTTTGCTGGTGGTGGTGGCGTATGGATACAAGCGCCCATGGTTGGAACAAGAAAGAATTTTGTGACAACGTCATTGTTAAATTCTACAGGCGTTACAAAACCAGGAATTTCATACGTTTCTTCTGTTAGTGTTACGTTTGGCGTCGACGCTAGCATGCGACGATGTTGAGTAATTTCTTTGCGCTTTTTGAACAGCCATTCAATGTTTAAATCGTCAGCTTTTAAGCTATCTTCCAACTCTTTCATGGTTTGCTTTTGCTGGTCATTGAGATTTTGAGAATCGCGATACCTAGCAAGAGAACCAAGTTCGAAAAGCTGTTGATCGGTGAGTTTTACAAATGGGTCTTCAATTTGAGGAACATTCACCGGCAGCAGTTGCTCCCAGCTCAATTGATCGGCAGATACATTCGATGAAGCTAGCAAAACTAAGCCAGCCAATAGGTACTTCTTCATACGTTCCCTTGAATAGGTTCTTTGTCTTTTTGAGAAAAATTTGGGGACAACCTGTGCCCCCAAATAGTCGAAAGAGTTTACTACAAGGTGTTCTTGTGGATCTTGCCGTCTTTCATAATTACTTTGAATTTATCTTGGTAATCGTTAAGAATTGTGATGTCTTGCAGAGGATTTCCGTCCACCAGCACAACATCAGCATAAGCCCCCGGCTCTACCACGCCTAGTTTTCCGTATTTATAAGGGTTCATACCACCCGACCAGCTCAAGACTTCCGCTGCGTTCGATGTGCCCATTTTCATGATCTGATACGGCGTAAACCCGACTTTTTCCATCCATACCATATTGTCTGCTTGGCGTGTATTGTAAGCCGGACCAAACATATCGCCGCCCGTCACAATCAACAGGTCGTATTTACGTGCCCATTCAAACATTTGTTTCGCGCCTTCGTTTACCTTGGTCGCTTTGGCTTTTTGATCTGGACTGAAGAAGGTGATCTTTTCAGGTTCGGCAAACGCTTCGAGAGACATCACCGCTTGTGCAGAAAGTGCTACGCCCTTCTCTTTCATTCGCTTAATGGTTTCCTCAGAGATAAGGAAGTTATGCTCGATGACTTTGACGCCAGCATCAATGGCACGGTTAACCGAACGATCATGATAAGCGTGGGCCATCACATACGTGCCGTAATCTTCGGCGACGCCTACAATCGCTTCCATCTCTTGTTTGGAGAATTGCGTCATGTGAATTGGATCGAACTCACTCGCAACACCACCGCCAGCCATGATTTTAATTTGAGTTGCTCCTGATCGAAGGTTCTGACGTGCGGCTCGGCGAGCTTCCGTTTCGCCATCGACGATATAGCCAAAACCATGACGTTCAAGATCATCAACACGCCCAGGAACATCGTTAAAGCTGCCTGTATCCGCGTGACCACCAGTTTGGCTCAAGAAACCGCCAGCTGGGAACAATCTCGGCCCTTCAAGCAAACCATTGTTGATTTCTTTTGCTATCCCAAGAATATTGCAGCCAGCATCACGAGCGGTCGTAAAGCCTTGGTCGAGATACTACATCATGGAGACATGAGCACGAGCGCCCATCGCCATTTGATCATAACCATCTCTACCAACCAACATACCCTCCTGAATGCACATGTGGGAGTGCATATCGATCAAGCCAGGAATCATGGTTAAGCCTTCACCGTTAATCGTCGTAGTTTTCTTGTCGGTTTTAATTGGCTTCGATGAGATTTCCTTAATCATGTTATCCACGACTAAGACGTTCTGGTTTTGAAGTAGCTTTTCATCCGTACCATTAAAAACATCCACGTTAGTAAACAGTGTCGAGGCTGCATTCGCGTTTAAGGCAAATGCACAAGATAGCGCAATGAAAGAAAGGTTCTTCTTAGAAATTGTCATTATTACACCTACGTTTTTGGATAGTTGGGGTCCATTTCCTATAACTTCCCTGTAAGAACAGTGGTGTTATGAGGGCGCCTGATTCAGTGATAACCAAAGACAAATAATCACCAAATACAAAAAGTACATATGAAACAGACGGCTTACGTTAAAACTAGGAGTAATAATGAAGAAGTTCAAGCAGGGTTAATTGCCTTTACATGACAACATGCGATATTAACTCTGTAATGTGAATTCACACTAAAACCTCCAAAAATCCAGAGGCTTTATGTGTTAGTAATGATTACAAAGACTGACGATATGCTTTAGGCGTGAGATTCATCATTCGCTTAAATGCTCGGGTGAAATGAGCAGAATCTGAGTAACCTGTTTTAAGCGCTATATGTGTAATACTGAGGTCTCGGTCAGCTAACAGTTCTAGTGTTTGTTTAAACACTAGTCCTTCAATCACTTCGCGATATGTTGTGTTCTCATTTGCTAGGCGTCTTTGAATGGTTCGAGCATTCATATCAATCAATTCACCAGCAAACTGAATCGAGATTTTACCCATAGAGAGGTATGGGGTTAGTGCTCTTGCTAAGGCGGCACTAAACTTATCGTCATCACCACGAATAGCTGTATGATGAACGGCTTGTGATGGCGAAAAAACTATCGCTTTATCAATCCATTCATTAGGAATAGAAATTGCGGTAACGGGGCGTCCAGTAAAAAACTGGGCACTTTTCATTCCCGGGAGTTGGTGGAACGGCTCTGCTTCGACATCTTGGATTCCGACTTCTGCTAGTCTCCATTGCGTACCAATCAACTTCTTCAACAATTCATTCATAAACATGGCAGAGAACATTTCTGCATAACGAAACCACTCTCTATCTGCGTTCTGCTTTTCTCTAACGAGCCACCATTTACCGCCACTAGATTGGACAGAAATACTGACGTTATCGGAGATCTGTTTTAGCAATTCAGAGACTTCTTCTAATGCCGCTTTAAGTGAGTGCGTTTGGGTAATTTGATTGGCAAACCTAGGAACGTAGATGTCGTGGCAAAGCGTCCAAGTTAGCAAGGCAAACTTCTCAGGCGATGCACGCTCACCTAAGGTTTGGAATACTGACTTTAGTGCACTTTCCGGTACAAACGTATCAAGGGAATTGTTGGACAAAATATCTTGTGGCATACGTGCGGTTTCGAGTAAGGAATGAATATCGCCATCGAGTTCGTTGAGCATCGTGGCAAACAACTTTACTTCTTCCGAGTGGACCAAAGGGATATCTGTATTGGGCATGCAAGCTATCATCTTAAAATACCGAGGATTATTCTAGTTTATGCACAAACGTCCATGCTGTCATTAGTCGCGCCCTAAGTGCTATGTGATATTGAGAGACGACTCACTCAGGGTTAGACGAGTCTATTCGTCTAGATATGAGAACATAACTCTGCAGCCATATTAATACTTGCCAATTCACGCCATATATACTTATTCGCACTTCTATTTATAGAACTATGAATGTGACGATTTTCACGCTTTCAGGTTCAATTTTAGTTTTCTAGGAATTTTTCCTAGTCGATCTAAGCCCTCCTCTCATGTGGTTCAAAAGCGGACTCTCTACAATCGCCGACAGTTAAAAGAAAGCGAGCACGCAAGTGCATCACACTAATACAAGAGAGTTCACGATGTTAAAATTCCTTGAACAAGTCCGGAAGCCTACCCTAGACCTTCCAGTCGAAGCGCGTAGAAAAATGTGGTTCAAACCATTTATCCAATCTTACCTAGTGGTATTCATTGGTTACTTGACCATGTACCTGATCCGTAAAAACTTCAACGTCGCACAAAACGACATGATTTCTACTTACGGTTTGTCGATGACAGATCTAGGTTTGATTGGTCTGGGTTTCTCGATCACTTACGGTATCGGTAAGACCGTGGTTTCCTACTATGCCGATGGTAAGAACACCAAGCAGTTCCTTCCTTTCATGCTTATCCTTTCTGGTCTGGCAATGCTTGGTTTCAGTTTCAGCATGGGCGGTGGAAGCGCGAGCTTGTTCTTGATGGTGGCGTTCTACGCACTAAGTGGTTTCTTCCAAAGTACTGGTGGCCCTTCTAGTTACTCGACCATTACTAAGTGGACGCCGCGTAACAAGCGTGGTTCTTACCTAGGCCTTTGGAACATGTCTCACAACGTAGGTGGTGCAGGTGCTGCTGGTGTCGCTCTGTTTGGTGCTAACTACTTGTTCGACGGTCACGTAATCGGCATGTTCGTATTCCCTTCTATCATCGCGATCATCGTTGGTTTCATCGGTATGCGTTTTGGTAATGATTCTCCAGAAGCATATGGTCTAGGTAAAGTAGAAGAGCTATTTGATGAAGCAGTCAGCGAAGAAGACGAAGCGGCTGAAGAAAATCAAATGACTAAGAAAGAGATCTTTGTTGAGTACGTTCTAAAAAACAAAGTAATCTGGCTACTTTGCTTCGCAAACATCTTCCTTTACATCGTGCGTATCGGTATCGACCAATGGTCAACGGTTTACGCATACCAAGAACTTGGTCTATCAAAAGAAGCTGCAATCTCTGGCTTTACCCTATTCGAAGTGGGTGCGTTAGTCGGCACATTGATGTGGGGTTACCTGTCTGACCTTGCAAACGGTCGCCGTGCGTTAGTGGCTTGTGTTTCTTTGGGTTTGATCATCGTATCACTAGAGTTCTACCAACACGCAACCAGCGAGTTCATGTACCTAGCGTCGCTATTTGTTCTTGGCTTCCTAGTGTTTGGTCCTCAACTTCTTATCGGTGTTGCTGCGGTTGGCTTTGTTCCTAAAAAAGCAATCAGTGTTGCAGATGGCGTCAAAGGCACATTCGCTTACCTAATTGGTGACAGCTTCGCGAAACTGGGTCTTGGTATGATTGCAGATGGCACACCAATCTTTGGTCTAACTGGTTGGAAAGGCACGTTTGCTGCCCTAGATACCTCCGCCATGATTTGTATTGTTTTGCTTGCTTTCGTAGCTATCGCGGAAGAGAAAAAGATTCGTCAAAACAAGAAGAAGCTTGAACTCGCCGAAAACCAAGCTTAACCAACTCGCGCGCTTTGCCAGTCAAAGCGCGAGATCATTAAATAAACTGGGTCAATTTAGTATCATTGTAGGTTTTTATTGAGCTCTCTATATCAAAGGTGCCAAAGGATTGTCTCCTATCTCGCGCCAATTGGTATTGAGCTCATTTTCGTTTGTGTATTGCTGAAGTTTGGTATTTAAGATGATTAACGTAGCGCTTGTCGATGACCATGTCATTGTTCGCTCTGGATTTGCTCAGTTGTTGAGCCTTGAAACAGATATGAATGTTGTAGGTGAATTTAGCTCGGTAGCAGAAGCTCGAGTGGGATTACCTGCGTGCAAGCCAAATGTAGTTATCCTAGATATCTCGATGGCAGACGAAAGTGGGCTTACCCTACTCTCCGAAATCCCTTCTGGCATTGCTTGTGTCATGCTTAGCGTACACGACTCTCCCGCAATGGTTGAAAAGTCACTCAAACTGGGCGCGAAAGGTTACCTAAGTAAACGTTGTAGCCCTGACGAGTTGATTCAAGCAGTAAGAACCAGTGCATCGGGCGGTTGTTACTTAACGCCGGATATTGCATTGAAGCTCGCGACACCAAGTGACAAAGCAGCGACGCTAACTCAACTGACTCGCCGAGAAAACGAAGTGTGCCAATTGCTGGCTCGTGGTTTAGATGTGAAGTCCATCGCCACTGAGCTTGGCTTAAGCCATAAAACGGTTCACGTTCACCGTGCAAACGCCATGGATAAGCTTGGCGTGAAGAACAACGTTGAGCTCGCCAAATTATTCTCGCAAGAGTCGTTTTAATGCGTAGTTACACCATCACCTCCATTTGCGGTTTATTCATGACAGGATGCTCGTGGTTCTGTCTGTGGGTGATCGCTTATTACTTTGTGAACGATGCGGAGCTGGCGATCTTGTTGTTTCCCTTCGCGTTGCGTTTGGGTCTAACACTGCACACACGCACAAAGTATTGGGCAACGATTTATCTCGCCGAATGGGGGTTGACCGTTGCACTGGCTCTGCTGCTTGAACAGCCGCAATGGTTAATGGTGTTGGTAGCCAGCGTATTAAGCATTCCCGTGGTTTACCTTGCTAAGCATTATTACAAAGGCGATCAGAATCAGCACTTAGCGGTGATGGCGGTCGTGTTGCTCGTCACATCTTGCATTAACGTACTTGCGGTTGGTTATCACGTCCAATCTGTCTATATGGCATGGTTGGCGAGCATTGCTGGCGGTTTGTTGGTGCTGCCGATGTGTTACTTGCTCTGGAATTATCTCTTCCAAAGCCCTTGGTCACCGCTGACCTCGAACTTGTTAGCCAACGAAGTTCAATTCAAAGTTCGTCATATTCTACTTTATAGCGTGCTGTTGATTGCCAGCATTTTGGTTCAAACCAGCTTGCCTGATGAACTGGCTCGATTTGCACCTTTCTGTATGGCGATCCCAATCATTGTCTTGGCACTGCGTTACGGTTGGCAAGGTGCACTGCTTGCGACCATGTTAAACAGTATTGCCTTGATTGCTGCGCGAAGTGGTGTTTCTAATCTAGAAATCACTGACCTTCTGTTGTCCCTTTCGGCGCAAACCTTAACGGGAATCATGCTCGGTTTAGCGGTGCAGAAACAAAAAGACCTTAACCAAAAGCTTCGTGGCGAATTGTCGAGAAACCAAACCTTGTCCCGACAGCTCATTCAAGCAGAAGAGTCGGTACGCCGTGACGTGGCAAGAGAACTGCACGATGAGATTGGTCAGAACATCACAGCGATTCGTACCCAAGCCAGCATCATTAAGCGCGTTGATAACGCAGAAATGAACACGCGCTGTGCCGACATGATCGAGAACCTCTCACTCAATGTTTATGACACCACCAAACATCTGCTGAGCAAACTGCGTCCGAAAATGCTCGATGATTTGGATTTGAAAGATTCCGTTCACCAGCTAACCCGTGAAATGGAGTTCGACAATCATGGCACTCGCGTGGTGCTTGATTGGCAAGGCGACTATGAGTCTTTGGGCGACACGTTAAAAGTCACCCTATTCCGTTTGTGTCAGGAAGCGTTAAACAACGCAGCTAAATACGCGAATGCGACGTCTATCGTAATCGAGTTGTCTATTGACGAGAGCATTTCGTTGAACATCGCTGACAACGGCATTGGTTTCAAAACCGAAGACTGCATGAAAGGCATGGGCGTTCGCGGCATGCAAGAACGTGTGCAAGCGCTTGGTGGAAAAATGTATATCTACTCTTTGAACGATCATGTGGATGGTACGCAAATCGCCATCACATTACCTAAGGTGTAACGAGCATGTTTGGATTATTTCAGTCTCCGAGCTATAACCAAGCTCCCCTTAGCAAAGACCAAGTGGATGAACGTTATCGTTATTGGCGTCTGCACATCATGCTAGGCATGTATCTTGGTTATGCAGGCTTTTACTTCACTCGTAAAACCTTCAACTACGCTGCACCCGCGATGATTGCTGATTTAGGTTTAGATAAAGCCGATATCGGTATGATTGGTACGCTTTTCTACATCACCTATGGTTTATCGAAGTTTATCTCGGGCACCATTTCTGACCGTTCTAACCCTCGCTTTTTCATGGGGGTCGGTTTAATTGCGACGGGCTTGATCAATATCGCATTTGGCTTCTCTAGCTCTTTGGTTGCACTCGCAGCACTGTGGGTAATGAACGCTTGGTTCCAAGGTTGGGGTTGGCCTTCGTGCTCTAAGTTACTTACCACTTGGTATTCACGCTCAGAACGTGGCTTCTTGTGGGCAATTTGGAACACCGCTCATAACGTAGGCGGCGCTTTGATTCCCCTACTCGTGGGATTTCTTACATTCCATTACAGCTGGCGAGAAGGCTTTATCGTACCGGGCGTTATCGGCGTGATTCTTGGTGTGGTTGTTTGTTGGCGCTTGCGCGATAAACCGACCACTCAAGGACTGCCAACGGTTGGTCAATGGCGTGATGACAAGTTAGAACTGGCGCAAGAAAATCACGGGCAAGGTCTTAGCTACAAAGAGATCCTCAAACAATACGTGTTCAACAACAAGTACATTTGGTTACTCGCGTTCAGTTATGTTCTGGTTTACATCGTGCGCACTGCCATCAATGACTGGGGGAACTTGTACCTGACAGAACAACACCACTACAGCCTAATCAACGCTAACGCTGCGCTGTCGATGTTTGAGATTGGTGGCTTTGTTGGTTCTCTGGTGGCTGGTTGGGGCTCGGATAAACTGTTCGGTGGTAACCGAGGCCCAATGAACCTCTTGTTTGCCGCAGGTATATTCTTATCTGTCGCTGCACTGTGGTTGATGCCATTAACCAACTTCGCGTTCCAAGCTGCGGGCCTATTCTCGATTGGCTTCTTCGTATTTGGTCCACAAATGTTGATTGGCATGGCGGCAGCGGAATGCTCACACAAAGATTCCGCTGGTGCTGCCACAGGCTTTGTTGGTTTGTTTGCTTACATGGGTGCCGCACTTTCTGGCTACCCATTGGCATTGATTCTTGAAGAATACAGCTGGACCGGATTCTTTATCACTATCTCGGTATGCGCAGCCGTTATTGGCTTGTTGTTATTACCGTTCTTACAGGCTCAACCTTCCAGAAAGCCGCTCGCTCCCAAGCTTAGGTTGTAGACACATCATTGTAGAAGCGACTTCTACACCTCTTAGGGTGAGTTAACCGCTCACCCATCTAATCTCCACTATTTTTTGCTTCCGATTCAGTTCGGAGGGTTTTCTACGGGTAAAATTCATGAATTCGAATACTATTTCATCAAAATGCTTCTTCAAAATGGACAATAAAATCCAAAACTACGACTGGGGAAGCCGCACAGCTATCCAAGATTTGTTTGGTTTTGCTAACGAAGCTCAACAACCTCAAGCCGAGGTTTGGATGGGCACGCATCCAAATGGTTGTTCTATGATTGAAGAAGGAAGTTCGTCAGTTTCATTGTCAGAATTGATCAAGCAAGATCCATCTGCATTTCTATCGCAAAGCGCGACTAAAGCCTTTGGTGACCTACCTTTCCTCTTCAAGATTCTTGCCGCAGATAAAGCGTTGTCGATTCAAGTGCATCCAAACAAGCAAGATGCAGAGCTTGGTTATGCAAAAGAACAACAGCTAGGTGTACCGCTGAATGCATTTAATCGTAATTACAAAGATGCCAACCACAAGCCTGAGCTGGTTTACGCCCTAACAGAATACCAAGCGATGAACGGCTTTCGTCCGTTTGATGAAATCATCGCTGAGTTCCGCCAGTGTGACATTCCCGAGATTAACGGCTACCTAGAACAGTTTGAGCGTAACCCTAACCAAGACGGCTTGTGTCACTTCTTCGTGGAGATTCTTTCTATGGAAGAAGCACGTAAGGTTAACGCAGTGGATCACTTATTAAGTTACGCAGCAATGAACAAAGAACGTTCAGTATGCGAATTGATTTTAGACCTTGCTGATCAGTACCCAAATGACGTTGGTTTGTTTGCTCCAATGCTACTAAACGTTATTACGCTCAAGTCGGGTGAAGCCATGTTCCTAAGCGCAAGAACGCCCCACGCGTACATTAAAGGCACCGGTCTTGAAATTATGGCGAACTCAGATAACGTACTTCGCGCTGGTTTGACACCAAAACACATGGATGTGGAAGAACTGGTTAAGTGCACCGACTTCATTCCAAAGCCAATGAACACGCTACTAACCAAAGCAGAAATCAAAGGCTGTGAGCATCACTTTCCTGTTCCTGTGCAAGACTTCAAGTTCTCTGTAATCCAAGAGCCAAAAGATCAACAAGTCGAGATGAGCAGTGCGGAAATCTTGATGCCGATCGATGCGGACGTAACACTACTCGCAGAAAGCGGTGAAACATTAGTACTTGGTAAAGGGCAATCGGCTTTCATTCCTGCTTATGTAGGGAACTACACAATCAGTTGCGAAGGTCGCGTCGCTCGTGCGTTTAATGGCTAAGTTCATTACCTCTTAAAACAAAAATGGCGGAGACTCTTCAGCTCCGCCATTCAAATCACTCCGTCTTATATCTAGCTCTGCGCTTGAGCCAAACGAATACTCACCAAACTTGCCACCATAATGGCCAGATAGAAGCTCCCGACTATCGCCTCAAAGAAAACGAAGAACTGAGCCACTGGAACTGTTGGTGAAATGTCTCCATACCCCACCGTCGTCAACGTGATAAAGCTAAAATACAACGCATTAAACAAGTTCGACAGCCAAGGCTTTGCTTCTAATCCAGTGAAAGAGCTCGGGAAGAACTCCAACACCAACAAGTAAATCACCGCCCATGCAAGCCCTAGTAGCAGATAGATACAAATCGAACCGATGATGTGGTTTGTCGTCACCGACTTAGTTAACACCACCTGCTTTAGCGCCGAGTATATGTGCGAAAACAAGAAAACCAGTAACGCACCTAGCGTCAAAATGGACAGATCTAAATGCTCTAGAAACGACATCCCATAGGAGATGACGGCCACAATCAGTAACACGCCATACCATGTTCGGTTGGATTTGTTCTTCTTGTTGATACCTGCAATCGAAGCACCTAATGTCACCACCAAAAGAGCAAGAACAAATTCCTGCCCATCTGGATAAAACTGATGCATCACAGCACAGCCGAAGAACAGCGCAATGAGCGCGAAAAACAAAAAGTAGAAGTTATCTTCCCTTGTCATCGGTTTCATGATACCACCTCTACTTTGTCTTCCTCCTTCGCTTTTTGGTCAATGTTCAGAGCTTTGTTTGCTTCAGCGTCATCTTCATCTAACCAGTTCACCATCAACTGGTAAGTCAGGCTCAGTACTACGGCACCAACAAACAGACCAACGATGCCAGACATTGCCATACCACCCAGTGCACCTAACAGTGTCACAAGCATCGGTGTGTCAGAGCCACGGCTTAGAAGTACTGGTTTCAGTACCGCATCACTCGCACTCACCAAAATACACCAAACTAGGAAGATGCCAGCAACCAGTGTTGATTCGACGCTAAACACGTAAATAATCGCAGGAATCAACGCCAGAATCGGCGGCAACTGAACAATCGCAATCAGAATAACGGCAACCATCCAAAGTGCAGCAGCAGGAACGCCAACCGCGACCATACCAACACCCGCCATGACAGATTGAATCAGCGCAACGCCAATTACACCTTGAACGACACTGCGAACGGTCGATTTTGAAAGATCAATCAACGCTTCGCCTTTCTTGTTGGTGAGGCGGTCTGCTAGTTTGGTAAAACCTTTCTGGCATACTTCTGCATTGCTCATGAACGCACCAGCAATCATGGTCGAAATAATGAATTGAACAAAACCACCACTTACCGAGCCAACAATTGAGGCAGCTTGAGAAATAAAGCCTTTCACTTGTTCGCCATACTTAACTAAGAAGCCTTCCATGTTGGTCGATGCGTAGTTAATCGCAACGAACAGCTTGTCGCCCACTACAGGGATCTCTTTTATGCTTTCTTGGGGCTTAGGTACGACTAAAGTGCCATCTTGTAACCCAGTGACCACCTCGGTTCCACTGGTATAAAGACCGGATGAAAGTGCAATGAGGGGAACTAAAAGTAACAGCACACCGATGGTACTGAGGAGCGCACTCGCCTTGCCTTTTGAAATGCCTAAGCGATTATGAAGGGATATCATGACTGGGTAGAGAGCAATGGCAATAATGCCACCCCACACAACCAACATAATGAATGGACTGAGGATAGAGAAACACCACCAGATCAGTAACGCTACGGCTCCGATCTTGATAGCGGCGTCTATCGCCTGTTTAGAGAAATCATTTGAAGCTTTCATAGCGTTACCTTTTCACTGTCTGTTAAGTGTTATGTTTGCAAAAACTTCCATTGTCTGGTTTCCAAAAAGAGTGATGCGAGGATCATGTATGTCCCGACCAACACCAGTTGGAAGATTCGAATAAATGTGTTGCTGTCGATATCGCCGGAGCTCATTAGCGTGCTGCCGATTAAGACAAGCAAGGTGCTGAACGCCGTGGCGAATATCGGTGCCTTCTCTGGTGCGGTGTAAATCTTCTTCCCGATCAATACCGCCAACAACGCGATAAAGGCGGTGTAAAAGAAAATGTTTGGCACGATGGCGAGTATCGAGAACGCCGAGATGGCAAGTATCCCGCCGATACCGTTACTGATGATTAAAAACGCGCTTAATTTGACTGACTTCTCTGACGTAATCATCAAAGACAGCAACGCGACAAACATCATGGTGAGCAATGCTTCTGAAATCTGAAAGACAAAGAAGAAGCACACCACAGGAAACGAAATCAGCATGGCTCGAAATGACGCATGCCAACGTTGTTCTTTACCAATTGGTGGAGCCGCATACCCCGCGAACTCACTGTCTGGCTCTGGTAGATAAATATGAACCAGAGCAAAAATCGCCACCGATACCGCACCGGAAATTGCCAAGCCACTCGCGAGCACAATAGAAATTGCTGGGTTATTTATTGCCATAAACGGCAACATCAACACCGCAATCAACAAAATGGTCGCGAACAGATTCCATTTGGGGTCAGTAAACAAGTAGTAACCCCATGCCATCATCAAACCGACAGCAATCAGTAGAACAATTGGGTACTGAGTAATGCCTCCTGAAAGAAGCAGCCCCAATCCCATGGTGGCAATCAATGCCAGCAGCAACTCGTAAATCGTTTCTCTGTGAAGGTTTGGCTTATCAACCAAGAACTTCGCGGTAAATACCGGCGCGACAAACGCCAGTTGCCAATTAATCCAAGCAGCGAGAAACACCGCCAGACCTACACCAATGGTGAAGCGCAGAATCCGGCGTTGAGTTGCGTTATCGATGCTCAGGTTATCGGACATAAGACAGTACGCTCAGTAGACGAATCCAAAGTTTGCCAAGGGTGTTGAACACGAAGTTGTCACCGCTGTAAACAATCACGTCTGCTTGCCCACCAACACGTAGCATTCCTGTTACTTCTTCACGATCAAACTCAATCGCGATTGGTAACATTTGCGTTTGACGTAACCAACCTGTTTGTTGATTAGCTTGCGCGAGCTTACCCGCTTGTTGGTTTTGTCCCCAATCGACACCCCAGTCGATGCTGCTCACTTTGCCTTTGATGACTTTGCCAGGAACAAAATCGAGGGCAATTTCTACTTCGTCACCAATGCTGACGTTGCCTAAACTGTTTTCACGAAAGTATGCTTCTATCCAGATGTCCTCTGTCGACACAAACGTCATGATTGGCTGACCTGCTGAAGCATAGAAGCCTTCGGTCAAACTGAAGTTTGAAACACCACCTTGAGTTGGCGCACGAATCACAGTACGTTCTAAGTTCAGCTGAGCTTGCTCAAGTGCCAGCAATGCCGCTTTAACTTGGCTGTTTTCTTCACCTTCAGCACCGAGTTGTTGTTTCGCTTTTTCAAGATCCGCTTCGGCATTTACGACGTTTGCTCTAGCGGTTGCTAAGGACGCTCTTGCTTTATCTGCGTCTGATTTCGACACTACGCCTTTCTCTGCCATGGCAAGGACACGGTTCGCTTGCGCTTCTGTGTTTTGGCGTTCAACAATCGCAGAGGTTAATCTTGCTTGAGCCGAAGCGATGGACGCGGTTTGCGCTCCAACATTTTGCCCAGCGATTTCTAGATTCTCTTCGGCTTGCTTCACCACGATCTCGTAATCAGATTTATCGAGAACGGCAAGCTCATCACCTTCTTCAACAAGTTGGTTAGGACGAACGTTAATGTTGAGGACATTGCCAGAAACCTGCGGTTTTATAGGTACAATGTAGCCTTTGACTCGTGCATTGTCGGTCACTGGAATAATACGGTCTGACACAATGCTGAAGCCGAGCATGACGACAATGAACAAAAGCAGATAGTTGGTGACCGTCTTCACCTTGTCTTTTTTACTCGTATCTTTACTTTCCGCCACTTCCGCTGGCTGTTTTTCTTTTTCGTTCTCAGACATGTTATCCCCTTGCCATTGAATAGATTGAACATTTTAAGAATATACCGTCCTGTCCAACCTGCCATTAATTGAACAATAATTATCGAGCTATATCTAAAAGCAAGCGTTGTGCGCTAAGATAGTTTGAGGTTAATTGGCTATACATGGAGTATCCGCTTAATGCCAAATCCCGCGTTTCATTTCCCCGTTGTTCAAAGCAACTACGCACGAATTATGGTAGAAGTCTTTGCCAACTATGGTTTGGACAAGCACAAACTACTCAGTGACGCCGGACTACCAGCGGATCTATTCCAGTCTGACAGCGACTATATTCCATCTGAATCGATAAAACGTTTAATCCACTTAACCTCTTCTCAACTTGGTGTCCGCAAGTTTACTGACTTATTAGTACTCATCTTTCGTCGTCGTGTCATACCTAATGTCTTGCATCAGTTTATGCCATTTCAGACCATTGGTGATTCGATGCAACACATCGACGAGATATTCAGTTTAGACTCACCCGGAAGTAACGTTTCTTTCGAAATCCACCATGGTCACGCTTGGTTCTGTCGTTTCTCAGAACAGAAAGACACTCAAATCGCCGACTGGTCAGAAGCATTTGCAGTCATTTACATTACTGAGCTCATCAGCATTTTGACCAAAACCACGTGGTATCCAAGCAAGGTGCGTCTACAAGGGCACAACAGCGACATCGTAAAAAGTATCGTGCCTAACCAATGCCAGATCTTTGTGGGTCAAGAAAAAGCTGGCGTTTACATACCAGAAGATATTCTGGCCTTACCAATCCAAATATCAGACTCTCAATTAGGCGCCAAACCTAGTCAGCTCCAGTGGCATACGAGTTTTACTGATAGCGTGTTTGAACTCCTTCGCCCTTATGTGCGAGAGCGTAATTTGTCGATAGAAGAAGCGGCTCAGTTGCTGAGCTATTCTGTTCGAACCTTTCAACGAAAGTTAAAGAATGAAGGGACTTCTTTTCGACATATTAAAGAGTCATTGATGTTCTCTGTGTCTTGCGAATTGATGGAAGAAGGACACTCTCTCACTTATATATCCAATCAACTTGGCTACACCAGTATTTCGCACTTTTCACGCGCATTTAAAAGAGTGTCCGGGTTATCTCCTAAAGTGTATAAACAGTCTATTGCGCTGAACGCATCCAGCACTTCGTGACGTTATACTGCTCAGTCCATTTGAGGCTTGGTAGTTGGTAATTGTTTGAGCTTGGCTTGCATCAGTGTTGCGAGGTCTATTTCATCACACAGCACTTCTACGTCCTGAACTCGAAAGTAAACAATCATACGTTACCCTCAATTGAAAACGTGGGGCTATTATGCCGCAGCACTACTCAAGTTATTTACCATTTTACGCCACGTTAGCATATTTCAATTTCATCATTTTGATGTTCAAAATTAGAGTAATTCACCCACTTTGCGTAATTTTAACAATGATGAGAATTCGGCGTTCTTTTCGCATCTTGTTCATCTACCTCACGCGCCATTGCGATTTTTAATTAATTATTTTCAATAGGTTAAGTCTCAATAAAATCTCATATCTCGTCTTTCATGCAGCCGTTAGCACGCGATCTTCGGCTTAATCCGAATATTCATCTGTTTGAAGCTGAGCAACCTTTTGTTGCAAAACGTATACGCGGGATTGTAATCACGTTTTGTATCACTACAATTCCAAACCAAATGAATAAAGAAACGTTTGTATGCCGAAATTAAATTTAGACAGCGCAAGGAATAGCTCTGCACTCTCCGAGAATGAAACCTGCGAAAAAGTACAATCGGCATTAGAACCGAAATACCACAAGCCAGAAAAGAAACTCTGCCTTAGTGCAGGTCTGACGGAAAAGCACATTGCACGTCGTTGGAAAGTTCTAGAATCCATGACGGACAAAGATCTTCTTCTGGATCCTTTCACTCAATCGAATTACAACCAATACGCCAACAACATTGAGCACTTTATCGGCACGGTGAACCTCCCTGTAGGCATTGCTGGCCCACTTCGCATTAACGGCTTGTTTGCTAATGACGACTACTTAGTTCCACTTGCTACAACAGAAGCTGCCCTAGTTGCCTCTTATAGTCGCGGTGCGAACTTAATTACGGCCTCTGGTGGCGCAAGCACGCTTTTGATCAGCGAGGGCGTCAGCCGTACACCCGTATTTGGATTCCAATCTCTCGCAGAAGCCGCACAGTTTGTTAGTTGGGTGGTTACCCAATATGACATCTTCCGTAGAGAAGCGGAGTCAACTACGACGCACGGAAAGCTAAAAGATATCAACGTCAACATTGAAGGTAATCATGTTTACTTGGTGTTTGAATACGTAACGGGGGACGCTTCTGGTCAGAATATGGTGACCATCGCAACACATAAAGTGTTCCACTACATTCTTGAACACAGTCCTATCCAACCAATTGATGCTTTCTTAGATGGCAATCTGTCCGGTGATAAGAAGGCAAATGCGCATACTTTACGTTCTGTGCGCGGAAAAAAAGTATCAGCGGAAGTGACCATTCCAAAAACACTTGTTGAGAAATACCTCCATACCACCCCAGAAGCCATGGTTAAATTTGGCAAAATGACCATGGTTGGTGGTTTACTCAGTGGGTCGATTGGTATCAATGCACACTATGCAAATGCTCTTACCGCACTTTACATCGCGTGTGGGCAAGACGCGGCATGTGTTGCCGAATCAGCCGTTGGTATTACAAGAATGGACGTTGACACAGACGGTAACCTGTACGCTTCTGTGACTCTTCCAAACATCATGGTCGGTACGGTTGGTGGCGGTACTGGCTTGCCAACACAGAAAGCGTGTTTGGATATTCTTGGCTTGCATGGGAATGGCAAAGCGAAAGCCTTGGCAGAAGTTGCTGCCGGCCTATGCTTAGCGGGTGAGCTTTCAATTGTTGGCGCATTCTGTGCCGATCATTTTTCTAGAGCACATCATAAGCTCGCCAGAAATAGTAACTGATTACTTTGTTGTATAGGTAGCACGCGAAGTGCTGCCTACCTTATCCCTCAGCCTGAAAAATGAGCTATCAGCTAAAGTAATTCATGCTTTTGCATGATGGTTTTTGCCCCCAACACGCCGTTAAATAGCCCGCCAATACTTATTGTTTACATAAAATTAATTGATGCTTAGATCACGTTTTTATACGGCTGTTTCAATCTTTTACCTCGTTTTTTTGAACTAACGAAAGCCTTGATTTTAGTATTTGTCTCACGCACCCGCTAAATCTCCGCTTTAGTTTGTCTATACTCGCTTTGAAACAGTATGTTAGCTTTTTCTTAATTAGCTCAAACGATTTTGCTCTTTCATTGTCACTCACTCCCATACGGCTATACGTAGGTAAGAGAGTTTATATGAAACGTCAGAAACTATATCACTTAACCCTATTTTTCTTCTTCGTGCTTTCAGTTGGTTCCATGCAACCCGTTATGGCTGAATTAACACAGCAACAAATTACGCGCACACTATATCAAGCGACTTTTGGGCCTACTCCTCAGAGTAGAGCGCAGCTTGAGTCGCAAGGCTTAAACCTTTGGCTAGAGAATCAACTCAATTATCCACCCACTCTCCACATAAACTTGTATCAAACCCCATTTACTCGAGGAGCCCAAGCAAATAGAGAAAATTCTTGGTATCAAATTTCAGTAACGTCTCAAGATCAATTAAGACAACGAACTGCGTTCGCACTAAGTCAAATACTCGTAGTGTCTAGGTATGGAAACAGCCTTTCAGGCAAAGCACTAGGACTCGTGACCTACTACGATCTTTTAGTTGAAAACGCATTCGGTAATTATCGGGATCTACTTTATAAAACGGCCACACATCCAGTTATGGGCAGCTACCTCTCGATGATGGGAAGTAAAAAAGCAGATAATACGACTGGCTCCCTACCCGATGAAAACTATGCCAGGGAGCTTATGCAGTTATTTACTATTGGCTTATATGAGTTGAATCTGGATGGTACAAAGAAACGAGACTCCGCTGGAAACGCCATTCCTACCTATAGCCAGTCAGATGTGCAAGAGTTAGCTCGTTCACTAACGGGATGGTTGAAATCAGATAGCGCTTTTACAAAACCCATGCGTATTGTTGACTGGCGCCATGACGATGGCTCAAAAGCTTTTCTTGGGAGCACGATTCCTTCCGGTTTGAACGCCGATGATGAACTAAATCTAGTCATGGATATTTTAATGGCCCATGACAATATTGCACCTTTCGTGTCAAAACAACTAATACAACGCTTAGTAACATCGAATCCAACACCTGACTATGTCGAGCGAGTTGCGTCGGTATTTAATGACAACGGTAGCGGGACAAAAGGCGATTTAGGTGCGGTTGTTAGTGCAATATTGACTGATCCCGAAGCCTTAGGCTTAAGCACGGTACAACCTATTAAATTAAAAGAGCCCATTATAGTTTTTATGAACTTTCACCGTGCTCTAGGGTTTGAGCCAATCGATAATCGCTATTACGGTGCTGTCGGCCTAATGAACTCAGCTAACCAAGGCGCATTGCGCTCGCGAAGCGTTTTCAATTTCTATTCTCCGGATTATGTGCCTTCTACATCATTTAGCAATGCGGGTTTAGTGGCCCCTGAGTTTGAACTGCTCGATTGGTCTGTTTACACCGATGTGGTGAACACAATGTACAACGAAATACGCCAAAATGGCGGAAGGACTCATGCTCTGGCACTTAATGAGTACTACCAACTGCTTGATGATCATCCTGCACTCGTTACATTAATCGACCAACGACTGCTTGGTGGTGACGCATCAACTGAACTCAAAGAGACTCTGCTCAACGTTCTAGATGCCTACAAATCCAATTACGTTGCCAAAACCAAATTGTCGTTAGCCTTTTTTACCGTGTTATCTAGCCAAGAATTCTTTGTTCAAGATTAGGAGCTCAACATGGATATATCTCGAAGAAACCTATTGAAAAGCACTGCCTCCCTTAGCGTCCTAGCATCCATGGGCTTGCCGAGTCTGACGCTTGCCTCACCAAGTAATGATTACAGAGCGCTGATTTGTGTATATTTGTCCGGCGGAAACGATGCAATTAACACCGTACTACCTCTGTCTGATTCCCATTATCAAGCGTATAAAGCGGTGAGAAGTAATTTGGCTGTAGAGCGAGATACGATTCTCTCAACTCACTTAACTGCCACCGATAATTATGGAAATGAAGTCCCTCTGGGCTTACATCCAAGCCTTTCAGCACTTCAGCCCCTGTTCGAACGCGGTGATGCTAACGTCGTTTTAAACAGTGGTATTCTTGAACGCCCTCTGAGCAAGTCTGAAATAGAACAAGACAAGGATGTACTCCCTACTCACTTATTTTCTCATAACTCTCAAAGGAATAGCTGGTTATCCGGTGGAATGCCCGTTGATTCAAATTTAGGCTGGGCCGGAAGAATGTTGGATGTATTGAGTTCACAGGCTGATGTAACACCGTTATATAGTATCCATGGAGATTCTCTATGGCTCAGATCTGTCGACCATACACAGACGGTTTTAAAACAAGACAGGGTACTTCAACTAACAGCAATTAATAAAAGTGATTTCAACGAGGCATACGCAAAAATACAGGCCATTAAACCTGCAAGTCTTTTCGGTAACCATTTCAATACGATGACAGAGCAATCTATGTTGATGAGCCAACTTTTAGCGAGTGAGCTTAAATCCGTCGAGCCAGTTGCAGGGTTTAGTAAATCAAGCTTAGGGAAACAGCTTAATATGGTATTTAAGCTAATCTCACGCCAGAGCTCTCTGTCACAACAACGACAAATCTTCTTTGTTAAACATACTGGCTATGACGTGCATGATGCTCAGTTAACAAAACATCCTTCGCTTTTAAAAGATCTTTCGGAGAACCTCAGTGCTCTATATCAAGCCCTTGATGAACAAGGACTTAGTGACAGCGTAACTACCTTTACCATGTCTGATTTTGGCAGAAGAATGACCAGCAATGGTAACGGCACTGACCATGGTTGGGGTGGGCATCAGCTCGTCATTGGAGGGGCAGTAAAAAGCGCTCAACCAATTGGTACTTGGCCTGAACTAGTATTAGGTGGTGAAGATGATTATTCCAAAGGTCGGTTAATTCCTAAGATTGCCGCAGACCAAGTCGGTGCTACTTTGGCTCAGTGGATGGGGATCAGTGATGGCGCGGCACTAGATTACGTATTCCCTAACATTCGAAATTTCTCGACATCGAACTTAGGCTTTATGGCTTAATTTACCAAAACACAAAAGACAAAAAAGGGAGCAAAATGCTCCCTTTTGTTTATCGCATGTATTGCTTCGTTTACGCGTCTTCACTGCGAGGGCGTTCGTTACACAACTTGATTGCGCGCTCTAAAAGCTCCAACGCTGTCTTATCGCTTTCTGGTAGCACCGCGTCGCTTTCAGCAACAGGCGTTACACGGTCACCCCACTTCAATACTGCAGCACCCCATGTCAAACCCGCACCGAATGCCGCTAATAGCATGTTGTCGCCTGGCTTAACACGTCCTTGCTCTAACGCTTCACACAGCGCAATTGGCACTGTTGCTGCCGAAGTGTTACCGTAATTTTGGATGTTCACAAAGGCTTTTTCTTGTGGAATACCTGAAAGGTCACACAGCGTTTGGATGATACGGATATTCGCTTGGTGCGGGATTACCACGTCAATTTGATCTGTGGTTAGCTCTGAAGCTTTCAAAACCGTTTTCGCCGCTAGACCCATGCCTTTTACGGCACGTTTGAAGATCTCTTGACCTACAAAATTGAAATCCCAGTAACCGTTGTCTTCCGCAAAACGATCCATGCATGTGCCAAACTTAGGCACAGAAAGGATGTCACGCCCTTTTGCATCACAACCAATTTGCGATTGCAGTAGGCCTGTTTCTTGTTCTGTACGAGTCAGAACTACGGCCCCTGCACCATCGCCGAACAATACCGCAGTATCACGCATTGCCCAGTCAATGTAGAAAGAGAGACGTTCAGCACCAATAATGATTGCATTACGGTAGTTGCCTGATTGAATCAAACGTGTACCTGTTTCAAGGCCGTATACAAAGCCAGTACATGCTGCGTTTAAATCAAATGACGCAGCAGAACGAATACCAAGGTTTTGCTGAACTTTAGAAGCAATGTTTGGAATAAGAGAGTCAGGAGAGCATGTAGCAACAATGATAAGGTCGATATCACTCGCTTCTACACCTGCACGTGCCATTGCATGTTGCGCGGCTACCGTTGCCATGTCCGACGTGTTTACGTGGCTAATGCGACGGTTTTCGATACCAGTACGGGTGCGAATCCATTCATCTGAAGTTTCAAGGAAAGTGCTAAGGTCGTCGTTAGAGAGCGTGGCTGGTGGAAGACATTTTCCCCAACCGGTAATTTCAGCGTAGTAATTTGTCATCGCAGACCTATTTATTGTTGTATTTTAATGAAATTTCTTAGAACCTGTTCGGGTCCAAATACAGACTTGCCGTCTTATATATCGGCAGGCTAAAAAAGAAGTATACAAATTATGAGGCTGACTGGTAAGTCATGTTTTCATGAAGTTGTCATAAAGGAAGAAGTCATGTCATCGTTTAAAACTCGTTGTCCGTCTTGTGGCGGTTTAAATCGCGTCCCTAATGAGCGAGTTGCGGAAGCTGCAAGCTGCGGTAAATGCAAGAATGCTCTATTTGATGGTGCCCCAATAGAAGGCACTGTCGATAATTTCTCAGCGCTGCTAGAAAGCAACACGCCAGTCGTGGTCGATTTCTGGGCACCATGGTGCAATCCATGTGTGGGGTTTGCTCCTGTTTTTTCGGATGTCGCGCAAGAACAGGCTGGAAACGCTCGTTTTGTCAAGATTGATACCGAAGCGCAACAACAATTAGCGGCACAGTTCGGTATTCGCAGTATTCCAACAATTACGGTTTTTAAGAATGGTCAGCGTGTTGACATGATCAACGGCGCCCTACCAAAAACTCAATTTGATCAGTGGCTAAATCAAGCACTTAGCAAATAAACCCCTTCGCCAGCCTAACTCTTAGGCTGGTGTTTTTATGCAGCATTCCCTCATAGAATATCGATAAATATCTTTTGTCGAAACGACTTAAATATATCGTTTTACTTGCCTATTAATTAGCCTCATATTCGCGCCAAATAACCCCTGATTTTTACTTAACTTATAGGCGCAAAACATTGGAAAACACAGCCATTCCTGCAGCATCACCACGAGTCACAGTTCCTGTCGTAGCACTGTCTCTTTATGCAGTGGCATCAGGCTATTTGATGAGCTTGATCCCTCTTATGCTTGGTGAATACAACATCTCTGCTGATTACGCGAGTTGGTTGGCGAGTGTGTTCTATGGCGGCCTATTAGTCGGTGCTATTTTCTTTGAACGTATTGTTCGTAGTGTGGGCCACCGTAAAGCATTTGTCGGCTGCCTAGCGACTTTCTCATTCACCATCGTCGCACTTCCATTGGTTCCAAATGGTATCGTATGGCTTGTTGCGCGCTTCATTGCGGGTATGGCAGTTGCAGGCGTGTTTGTGATTGTGGAATCATGGCTAATGTCTGGTGATGAATCTTCTAGAGCAAAACGCTTGAGCCTTTACATGCTGTCTTTATATGGTGGCTCTGCTCTTGGTCAGTTTGGTATTGGTATCCTAGGAGTAAGCGGCGGTGTTCCTTTTGTCGCGATCACTACACTGATCCTAATGGCAATACTGGTTTTGCTGTTCATTGATTGCGAACAACCAAACAGCCATGAATCAACAGCACTATCGTTTAAGCAAATTTCTAAGCTAAGCCACGCAGCCATCATTGGTTGTATTGTTTCAGGTCTAACTTTGGGTGCGATTTATGGCCTGATGCCAGTAGAACTCGCAAACCGTAAGATCAGCCACCAGGACATCGGTACATTGATGGCGCTCGTGATCCTAGGGGGCATGCTGGTTCAACCTATGGTTACAGCATTAAACAAGTACATGGCACGTACTGTGTTGATGGCGTTTTTCTGTATCTTAGGTATTTTCTCTATCGGCCTGACTTTTGTATCTTCATCACCGGTAGTACTTGCAGCGGCACTGTTCCTGTTGGGCATGGCAACTTTTGCACTATACCCAATCGCAATTAACTTAGGTTGCGAAGGATTAGACGAGCGTTTCATCGTATCAGCCACGCAAGTAATGCTGTTCAGCTATAGCGTTGGCTCAGTAGCTGGCCCAGTGGTTGCTGATAAATTCATGGGGCAAATTCATGGACTGTTAGGTTACTTATTTGCGGCTCTGCTTGCGACTTGTATCTACATGCTAATCGCAGCAACCAAATCAAAGCACCAAATGGCTGCAGGGCTGTAATATCTGCGAAGCAAAATACAAAAACGAGGGTCTAGCACCCTCGTTTTTTGTTTTCCATCCGCTTATGGCGATTCGAAGCATTAGCAGCAGGCTTTTCCGGAACATCACGTTTCTCGTGTACTAAATGCCGAATTGCTAGAATTGGGTGCTTAAGCAACATTCTAGGCCCAGAGTAACGCATAATAAGTCGCATTTGCTCTTTAGGTTCCGGTTTGTAGCAGTGAATTGGGCATTTATTACAAGTCGGCTTTTCTTCTCCGTAAGGACAACGATCAAGCCGAACTTCCGCATACTCTAATAATCCGCGACATTCTGAGCACAACTCACCATTCGTGCCATGGTTATCTTTGCAATAGATATCTACCATCGCCTTGACGGTTTTAAACTCTGTGGCGAGCTTCCCCAATAAAATGTCGCTCATTCTTTTCCTCTAGCTAAATCGCCTTTAGCCGCAACTACTTTAGTTACGGCTTATCGAGTTACAACTTCATGGTATAAAGCTGTAAATTACGACCATTATCGTAGGTCTGCTCGATGCGCTCAAACTGAAATCCCAATTTTTCTAGCAAACTTATACTACGTATATTGTCATTATTAGTGATGGCAACCAAGTTTTCTATTTTCATATCCTCACGGGCAAAATCCACGACAACACTCGCTGCTTCACTCGCGTAACCTTTGCCATACGCGCTTGGTAAATAGCCATAACCAATATCAAACGCGGTTAATGTATCGCGCTTGACCAAGCCACAGATACCAATTGGCTGTTGGTCATGCTTGGTTTCGACCACCAGCAAGCTAACCCCTTTAAGTTCTTGCATACGAAGCATGTTTTCTTGGATATAGCGCTTGGCTTCGTCTAAAGTGCGAATTTGCTTATCACCGACGAAACGATAAAAATCGGGTTGGTTGTAGAGTTCTAAAATAAACGGTGCATCTTCTACACTGACAAGACGCAGTGTGAGTCGCTCGGTTGTAAGCGTTTTCATAGGGAATCCATTAGGGTTGTAACTTGGCGGAAAAATCACTATCCTGCCCCGCTAAATTAAAGGACCAACACCATGAACCGCAAGAAGAAAATCAATTCGATCTTAAAAGCGAAGTTGAAAAAGCAAAACGCAAAGCTTCATAAGAGCAACAAGCCACGTTACATCTCTAAAGCTGAACGTGCGAAAATGGAAGCAGAAGAGCAAGCCGCTGCGCAAGCTTCAGAAGGAACTGAAGTAACCCAGTCTGCTGACGAAGCATAAAAAAAGCCGCACAACGCGGCTTTTATTTATCCAAATTTAACGTGCTTACTTGTATCTCAGATACAGACTTTTAGTAGTTAAAGCTGTAGTTAAGCGTGAACGTACGACCTCTTCCTTTGTAGTCATAAGCAGCTGAGTCATAGTGACTCGCATATAGGATTTGTGCACGTTGTCCCCACACCGTGGTGTAATCCTCGTTAAATAAGTTTTGGATTCCGAACCCAAGTTGGCCAACTGGCAGCGTTACGTTACCCAGCAAATCGAACGTAGTGTAGCCATCTAGCTTGTTGTCGGCTTCATCTTTGTAATCAAACATGGTTTGACTTTGTAGGCGTAAAGAATAGTCGTTTTGATACCAAGCCGCCCACGCATTTGCCTTTGACGTACTCGCCTTACCAGCACTTAAATCTTCCCACTTGCCATCGGTCTTAAGCTCAGACACAACATAGTGGCCCGAAGCACCTAGCAAAATATCACTCGTCACCCAATAGTTGATGTTCGCTTCCGCACCATATACACGTTGCTCATCATCCACACTGGTGATCAACAAGGTTTTGCGGTCGTATTTGATCGAGTTATCGGACTGCGAATAGTAACCTGCCGCTTGCAGTGATAATGAATCTGTATCCAAGCGGTAACCAAGCTCATAACTGTCCGTTTTAATACCGGAGAGTTTCGAATCAGATACGTTGATGCTGTCTTTCAGAGCATAATGGCCATTTGCATCCGGCGCATCGTAGCTGCCTTGTCCATAGTATTTCGCTGGGTCAGCCAGTTGGAAGCCTTGAGAAAAGTTCGCCCAGATTTGTGAGTCATCATTCAGCTCATAGATAGTGCCTAGATTAAAAAGACTTACCGAGTAATCTGTGCTGCCACCTGGGACGGCATCTGCAGATGTACCTGTTCCTGCAGCGATCTTCTTCTGTACGCTGTAAGCGACAAAATCATCGATCTTGTTATTCATGTACTGATAACGGTAACCCGCCTGAATAGACCAGTCGGCATTTATCTCGTAATCACCTTGAATAAACAGAGCATATGATGAAACATCGACGCCTGGGTAGCGCCCTACTTGCGCATAAGTCTTGTTAACCAAGTTACCTGAGTCATTCGCGATAGTTGGGTCAAACAGCGCCTGGTTGCTATCAAAACGGTCAAGGTACGCATCAACACCATAAACTAAATTGAGTGCATCCCAGCCTTTAGCAAGTGCTAAACGCCCTGCTAATACTTCGGTTTCTTGTTGAGAGGCACTCTGAAAGTAAGGCGTGAAAGTTTGATTCTCGCTTCGGTAAGAAAGTTCGCCAATCAATTGGTGTCCAAATACAGAATCATGGCTGTAATTGGCACTCAGTAAAATACGCTCTGTGCCTTGTTCACGGTCAGATTCAAATCCCTTACGTACATCAACAAAGTCTCGTCCCACAATATACAAACCGTAAGGAGAGTCCTGCTGACTGTCGTAGTATTGTGCAATAAGGCTTAGTTGGCTTTCATCTGACGTTTGAATCTCCGCAGAACCCATTACATCGAGCGTTGAGTTGTATTGTAAAGAGCCTTGAGAAATATCTGGAGTGACAATGTCACCATTTCCATCATAGAAACCCTGAGTTTCACCATAGACTACTGAGCCGCGAGCAGTAATTTGTTCATTACCGCCAGATACAGATTGCGCGACTTTGTAATCGAAATCATCGCTGTTATTAAAGCCAGTTGTACCACTTACATAGGTTTCAAAAGAAAGTTCATCCGACGTCGCTTTCTTGGTAACAATGTTAATGACACCGCCCGTTGCACCAGCACCATAAATAGAAGTTGCACCAGAAAGCACCTCTATGCGTTCAATATTAAATGGGTCGATGGCATCTAATTGGCGACTAATGGGACGTGAAGACTGTAACGACACCCCATCGATCATCACCAACATCGCACGACCGCGAAGATTTTGCGCGTAGTTAGTACGACCACCAGTACCAACGTCTAATGAAGGGATGGTCGCTGATAAGATGTCACCAAGGCTTTTACCTGCTCGGTATTGTTGAGCGATCTGTTCTTGGTCAACAAACCATACCGTGCCTGGAATGTCAGAAATTGACTTAGGCATAATACTGCCAACAACAACCATCTGTTCGTCGGTGTTGCTTTGTTTGTTTGGGTTTGGTTGGTCAGCGAGTGCGTGAAATGCATAGCCACTGCTCATCGCGAGCACGATGAGATTTAGAGAGAACTTCCTTTTTATCATTGTCTTTATCTTTTTATAAATTAAAAGAAGCGACAATAATACTCATTCTCAACAGCAGATCTAGCACTGTTACATATGTTTAATAATTGTTAACGATAAAGACTTTTTGATTTCACTAGCCGCTTATTTTCTTCTGTCCTTGGGCAGTCTTTACAGAGCTCCCTTCCCTCACATTTATACACGAGACAACAACTTTTGCGAACGAGCTTTAGGGGCTGATCTTCGGTAAGCTTATGCAAAGATGAAACATTACCTTCATCCAACCCTAAAGCTTGTAGCCAAAGGATTCCGTGGGCATGGATGATGTCATTACTAAACTGAGGGAAGTGCTGTTGGAGGCGTATTAAGCATGCCATCACGCCATCGGACATCAATTGATGAGTAAAACCCGGTCGAATACGTATCCATTCACTCATTTGAAGTTGGTAAAAGTCATAAAGTTCACGTATTTGCTTACCCGCCTCGACAATCAATTCTTCGATATCACCATGAATATGCTGCTCATCTTCAAAACGATAACCAGTGACAAACCCATCTTGCACATATTGCCCCATCCCCCTTAAGCGCGGCAGCGTATGAAATCCATAGATAGAAATGAAAGCAACAAACATAGGTTGCCAACATAGTAGATCCCAAGTTCTGGTAAGCCAATAAGCTTTGCCAGCCTCTGGATGGGCGTGAGAAAGCGACTCATAAAGAGACTGAACAATTGGGTTGATATTGTTATCGATATGGATGGCACTGGCATCAATCTCGCCTATGCTGCCATGTAAAAAAGGGGTGACTTCTTTTGAGTAATGGAAGAGTTGTGGGAAAAACTGAGTAGACATCAATGTTCTTAAACGTATTTAGATTTAAACAGAGTTATACGCATGCAAAGTTAGCAATGCAAATAATTATCAATATTACTTGTGTTTTATCACTTTAGTGGCCTAGTATACTACCGAAGGTACTAAAAGCCCCAGTTTAACTGGGGCTTAGCCATCTGTTTTCTATACTTTAAAGTACTTCAGTTGGTCGTGCAGTACCTCTGAAGCGGCCGCTAAATGTTGGCTTTCTTCAGCGAGCATTTGAGAAGCATGCTTAACTTCATTGGCAGCTAAATGAATCGTACTGACATTTTCCGTCATTTCATTGGCAACTAACCCTTGTTGCTCTGAAGCTGCGGCTATTTGCGAGACCATGTCGTTTGAGCGAACAAGCTCTTCTACCATGTCTCCCAACTGGTGTTGAGTAGATTGTGAGATACCAACACTCTCTTCCACTTTAGCGTTGCTGCGTTCCATTGCTTTTACAGTGCGATCTGTACGTTCAATGAGCGAGTCTATCGTTTGTTGAACTTCATCTGTCGATTGCTGAGTACGACTTGCTAAATTGCGCACTTCGTCGGCGACGACTGCAAATCCTCGACCTTGCTCTCCAGCTCGTGCCGCCTCTATCGCAGCATTCAGGGCAAGTAAATTGGTCTGCTCCGAGACTTCACGGATCACACTAACTACCGCGCGGATATCATTAACCCCAGCTTGCAGTTCACTTACCAACTGATCGGCTGATGCGATCTCTCTTGAAACATCAGAAATCGTCGTCGCGGTCTGCTCCATCGCCTTACCACTCTGCTCAGCATGTGTGGTTACAAGTGAAGTGCTATGAGCAGTGTTTTCTGCGTTATTGGCCACATCAGCAATAGTGGTACTCATTTCAGTCATGGCGGTAGAAAGAAGCTCTAACTGCGCATGTTGGCTATTTACACTTGTTGCGGCTTCTTCACTCGCTTGAGCAATACTCTGTGCCATATTTGATGATTGCAGCGCCGATTCATGGGCAGCAAGTAATGTACCTTGTAGCTGCTCTAACATACGGTCAATTTCATTACTCATTTCACCTAGCTCATCTTTACGACTCGCATTTAGGCGTACTGTCAAATCACCATCGGCGATCTTATGAGTGTTTTTAATTAGGCGTTGTAGAGGCTCAACAATATTGCTCGAAATAACATAGCCCAAAGCGGTCAACGCGATGATAAGCACGAATGCAACTACCGCCTCTTTTATCGCATTAGCGTAAAACACCTCTTGAATATCGGCGACTAAAATTCCTGAGCCAACAATCCATTGCCATTCTGGGAAAAGTTTCACATAAGAGATCTTGTCTTTTAAGTCTCCTTTAGGGCTTTTCCATTGGTAATCTAAGAATCCTGATTGCGTCGTTTTGGCGATTTGTGCCATTTCACGCCAGTGATACTTGCCTGCACCATCTCTAAAGCTACTCGCATCGACACCATTTAATTCTGGTTTTGTCGGATGCAACACAACTTCTAGAGTGGGTGTGACGACCCAAAAGTAGTTGCTGTTGTCGTATCGCATTTTGGTGATCGCGCCGATCGCTGCTTGCTTCGCCGCTTCTTCACCCATGGTTTGTCTCTGCTCGTAGTAGTAGCTAAGTAAATTAACCACAACTTCTACTTGTGCACTCAGTTTATTCTCTCGTTCTTGTAACGAAGACTTTCTTTGTTCATTCAGGTTATACGCACATGAAGCGATAAGAAGAAGAGCTGAAAAGACGACGAGTGATAAGAGCTTATATTTGATGGAGAGGTTACTCAATTTCATAGACTAGCCTTTTGTTTATATTTTTACTGACGTAGACCGAATCTATTAAATTGAACGCATAAATTCCTGATGCATATCAATCTTTAAGAAAATTGTTACCGCGAAGTATCCAAATACTCTAATAGCTCACACCCATATAACATACAGTTATTGACAACTGGAATATATATTACCAAACCCCACTTACTGATAAATTTATGTCTTAGATAAAAGACAACAAAACATTCTATTAACTTTATCGAACAGTGCCCCGCGGTCACATTTTGCGCAAATGTTAACAAATGATATTGAAGCAAAATAAGCTTACGCAAACCTTAGATATCATCCTGATAACACTTTTCGTTCTGAGCGTGAACTGTCCCAAATAACTGAACATTACCGTTTCTTATAAAATGGAATGTGAACAAGGCAAAGTATTTTTTCCTTGAATATAGAAACAATAGATGTCCCTGTTTCTAATAAGGAAATTAAACATGTTGTATCTTGAGTTTCTCTTTTTGCTCGTGATGCTGTATATCGGTTCTCGGTATGGCGGCATTGGTCTTGGTGTCGTCTCTGGCATTGGTTTGGTGATTGAAGTTTTCATTTTCAAAATGCCGCCAACCTCTCCACCCGTCACCGTTATGCTTATCATCCTAGCGGTGGTCACTTGTGCATCCATTCTTGAAGCCGCTGGTGGCTTAAAATACATGCTGCAAGTCGCTGAACGTGTCTTACGTAAAAACCCAAAACGTGTGACTCTCATTGCTCCTTTTGTAACCTATTCTATGACCTTCTTACTTGGTACTGGTCACGCGGTTTATTCCATCATGCCGATCATTGGCGACGTTGCTTTGAAAAACGGTATTCGCCCTGAACGCCCAATGGCAGCGGCATCGGTTGCATCGCAAATTGCTATCACTGCGTCACCAATTTCAGCAGCCGTGGTTTATTACCTAGCACAACTGTCTGACATTCAACACGAAATCACACTATTGTCGATTCTACTTGTGACGGTACCTGCAACCTTGTTCGGTACTTTGTTGATGTCGCTATACAGCTTAAAACGCGGTAAAGAACTTGAAGACGATGAAGAATATCAAGAGCGTCTGAAAGATCCGGTTTGGCGCGAGAAGATCTTGAATACAACCGCAACGTCTTTGGACGAAGTGTTACCAACTAGCGCACGTAACTCGGTATTGCTGTTCATTCTTTCAATTCTTGTGATCGTCGTCATCGCGATGTGGCCGGAAGTACGTACCATCGTTGACGGAGCAAAACCAATCAGCATGGCAGTGGTTATTCAGATGATGATGCTCTGCTTTGGCGGTATCATTTTACTTGCGACCAAAACCGATCCACGTGATGTACCAAATGGCGTTGTCTTTAAATCAGGTATGGTGGCAGCGATTGCTATCTTCGGTATTGCTTGGATGTCAGATACTTACTTCCAATACGCAATGCCTCAGTTTAAGTCAGGCATCGTAGAGATGGTAACCAACTACCCTTGGACATTCGCACTAGCACTATTCATTGTGTCTGTTGTGGTGAACTCTCAAGCTGCGACAGCGCGTATGATGCTACCAGTGGGTCTGGGTCTTGGTTTGGAGCCAGCGCTGCTTATCGGCCTAATGCCAGCAGTTTACGGCTACTTCTTTATCCCTAACTACCCTTCAGATATCGCGACAGTTAACTTTGATACGTCGGGTACGACTAAGATTGGTAAGTGGTACTTCAACCACTCATTCATGTCTGTGGGCTTGATTGGGGTGATTGGTGCTTGCTGCCTAGGTTACGTGTTAGGACAAATGATTATCCCATCATAAACTGAACATAGATAAGAAAGTTTGGGGCGAGTCATTGTACGTTTGCGTACAGCCTGAAGTGACTCGCCCTTTCTTTATTCTCGAAGCCACATGGCTAGTTGAGACTAAAGAAGAAAATCATCATCGACTGCAACGAAGTGATCGGCACAATCAATCAGTGTTTGAGACGTTAACTTTGGTACACCATACACAGTAACTTTTTTATTGAATCGTTGCTGAATACGTTCCACCAGCATACTAAAATCCCCATCGCCAGAAACAAGAACGATCTCATCTACTTCCGGCGCTACTTCAATCGCATCAAGCGTGATACCCACATCCCAATCCCCTTTAGCACTGCCATCACGGCGTTGAATAAACGGTTTAAGCATCACTTCGAAGCCAACGCCACGCAGAATATGGTGGAACTGGCGCTGCTTAGGGTCGTTACTCGCAATAGCATAAGCTCGCGCGCTTACCACTTCTTTCCCTTGTGTTGCAACATACCAAAACTGGTTGTAATCAAAATTGCTGCGGTACGCTTCACGACAGGTGTAATAGACGTTTTGTACGTCGACTAAGATTGCGATCTTTTGTTTGCTATCCGAATTCATCTTCTTAATACACTTTATTTGTTTGTCGCATACCCTATGCCACTTTGCACCAAAGCACAATGAGCTAATTCCACTAAACTTACCGTATAACTTGGTATCCGCGTTTCAAGGAGTGAAGCCATGAGTAAGACGATCATTACCCTGTTGCTTTCATGCCTCTTATCAAGTCCAGCATTTGGATATCCAGCGCATGCCCAATACTGGCCACATCGTAGCGTGCTCTATTTTGCCCCCGCAAACGACGATCACGTTAAGCAGTTTTTGCTGGAAGCATTGATGAATGAATGCGAATTGGAAGATCGAGACGTCATCACCTTGGTCATAGCGGAAGACGGCTTTACTGAACCTTCTTGGCTAAAAGAAGAGTTCGATTTGAAAATGCTGGCCGCACTCTACGACGTCAAAGCCGGTCAACACACTGCAATTCTGTTGGGTAAAGATGGCGAAGAGAAACACCGCTGGGGTGCAAAGACCGATTGGCAGTTCATCAATAATCTTATCGATCAAATGCCAATGCGGAAAAGAGAGATGCAACAGAAACGCAGTCCTTGCGCCATTTAGTGCTTAGCGGTTAGGGCTTTCGTTATTTGCCGAACCAATCCAATTTGTTGTGCAGCTGCGTTACGCTGCCCACCACAATTAACGCAGGACTTACAGCCTGTTCCGCCATGCTCGATAGCTCATTTAACTTACCTTGGAAAACACGTTGCTCTGGGCGCGTGCCGTTTTCAATGATTGCGCATGACATTTCAGGGTCCAAACCATGTGTAATCAGTTTATCCATGATATGACCGCTTTGCTTCAATCCCATGTAGAACACAAGTGTGTTGTTAGATTGCGCTAGCGAATGCCATTCAATCTCGCGACCATCTTTTTGTACATGGCCTGTAATAAACTGAACACTTTGAGCATGATCGCGGTGCGTTAATGGGATCCCCGCGTAAGCTGTTGCTCCTGCTGCCGCAGTAATACCCGGAACGACTTCATATTTGATACCGAATTCAGCTAATTCTTCAAGCTCTTCACCACCTCGGCCAAAGATAAATGAATCACCGCCCTTCAGACGCACTACACGCTTACCTTCTTGCGCTTTTTGCACCAAGATTTGGTTGATTTGATCTTGAGGCACACAGTGAAAGTCTAATTTCTTGCCTACATAAATCATCTCTGCTGATGCGTGAGCCAATTCAAGAATGTCTTTGGACACCAATCGGTCGTACACCACAACTTCAGCCGCTTGAATTGCTTTTAACCCTTTTACAGTAAGTAAGTCTGGGTCACCAGGCCTGCGCCAACAAGAGAAACAAAGCCGCTGTTTAAGGATGAGTTAACAGTAGTCATATCAACGCCTATCGAAAAATTTAGATATAAAGAGAGACTCTTGGCAAAGAAGCGCTTTTTATAGCCAAATAGCTTATTCGTAGATGGGAACGAGATTCCCTACTCTGTCGTTCCTCCATCTAGGGAATGACAGACTTATCGCTTTGCTTGTCATCGCATTAGACAAGCAGTCTTTGTTGAATTGCTCCTTTTGAGTCATTCCCGAGAGCGACGAAGGAGCGTAGTCGGGAATCTCTCAGTTCAAGTCCCAAGAGAGTCCCGACTCGTTCATTACCTAATATTGGCAATAAACCTCGATTACTTAGCCATTACAGGCTCTGCTTTTACTTCTTCTTCAGCATTGATAGAAGGCGCAGTTTTTGCGTGAGTTAGGTACAGTGGAATACAAGTCATTACAAGACCACCAACGATGTTACCCAGGATGGTTGGAATAAGGTTGAAATTCAACCAAGTCGCAATACCGAAATCCGCACCTAGAATCATACCTAGTGGGAATAGGAACATGTTTACTACTGTGTGCTCAAATACTAGCGCGAAGAAGATGAAGATTGGGAACCACATCATTGCTACACGGCCAGACACTGAACGTGCTGTCATGTTGCCGATAACGCCTAGACACACCATCAGGTTACAGAAGATGCCACGTACGAAACACGTGATCCATCCGTCCATACCCATGTTTTCAAAACCAAGGCTACGTGCGGTAGAAACAGCGATAAATTTCTTCGCTACTGCGTTTAGTTCTAGAGAGAAGTTACCTGTTAGAGAGATTGCCACTAGGTAAGCTACGATTAGTGAACCGATTAGGTTACCCAAACCTACAAGACCCCAACAACGGAAAATACGACCCCAAGTGATACCAGGACGGTTTGCGAATTTAGCGAGAGGCGCTAGACCAAAAACACCCGTTACGAGATCGTAGCCCATAACACTAAGAATCACGAAACCGACTGGGAAGACAAGTGCCCCTACAACACCAACACCTGTTTGTACGATTGTGGTAATCGCAACAACAACCGCAAGCGATAGGATGATACCCGCCATAGTACTACGAAGCAGAAGATCGCGAGTGCTGGTATTGGTTTTCGCCTCACCCACGTTGATCATGGTTTGTACGAATTCAGCAGGTTTAAAGTCTGTAGACATGAATGTGTCCTTATTCAAAATTGAAAGTTAAAAGTTGAAATTGAATAGTGAAAGACTCGCTGTTCCTCTGTTCCCCAACTGAGAAACAACGAATCTTTAAGCTATTAAATCTCCATAGCCTTCTTATTTGTCACCTAGCTGCTACAACAACTATTTGGGCTATGCTGAATATTTACGCGGCGATCTCTACTTTGCCCTTTGCGACACGTGCTTTGTACGATTTCACGCTCATGCGCTCATCTTCCATACATGAACCTGTTGCTAGGTTAAAACGTTGCTTCTTAAGTGGGCTTGCTACCCATAATTGCTCATCGTGTTCAACAATCAGGCCTCGTGACAGTACATTTGACTGAAAAAACGGGTCCATATTGTTGATTGCAAAGACTTCTTCAGTCGCTCGTGGACGGAAGATCGCGACTTGTTCACCCTCAAACAGTGCCACTACACCAGTACCTGGGATGATGTCTTCGATGTTGCAAACTTTTGTAAATGCCATGATCTTTTCTCCCCTTAAACCACTTCTACGTGAAGGATATCACCTTTCGCGTCAGGATGTTTTTCAGTGAATGTAGCCGGGCGATGCTGCTCACGGCCATCTGTCACGAACATAACGTTGTCGTCACGTTCATCAGAGTTCACGAAGTGTGCAAAACGCTTCAGCTGAGTTTCATCGTTGATAGTGTCAGTCCACTCACAGCGGTACTCTTCAACCAACTTCGCTACGTCTGCTTCAAGTTGCTCGTTGATACCCAGTTTGTCTTCCATGATTACCTCACGTAGGTAATCAATACCGCCTTCTAGGTTTTCGAACCATACCGATGTGCGCTGTAGTGGCGCTGCTGTACGAATGTAGAACATCATGAATCGGTCGATGTACTTGATCAGCGTTTCTTGGTCTAGGTCACCGGCTAGTAACGTTGCATGACGAGGCTTCATACCACCGTTACCACAAACGTACATGTTCCAACCTGCGTCAGTTGCGATGATGCCCAAGTCTTTGCCTTGCGCTTCTGCACACTCACGAGTACAACCAGACACACCAAACTTCATCTTATGAGGTGTACGGATGCCTTTGTAACGGTTCTCGATCATTACGCCAAGGCCAACTGAATCTTGAACGCCGTAACGACACCAAGTAGAACCGACACACGTCTTAGCCATACGCAGTGCTTTCGCATAAGCTTGGCCTGTTTCGTAACCTGCTTCGATTAGCTTTTTCCAGATTGCAGGAAGGTCATCTTTCTGCGCACCAAATAGACCGATACGTTGAGCGCCTGTGATCTTGGTGTACAGGTTGTATTCAGCGGCAACGTCTGCAAGTGCAGCAAGCGCTTGTGGCGTTACTTCACCACCAGCCATACGTGGAATAACAGAGTAAGTACCATCTTTTTGCATGTTACCTAGGAAGTTATCGTTGGTATCGTGCAGTTTAACCAGAGATGGCTTCAGGATGTGGTCACCCCAGCAAGAAGCAAGGATAGAGCCTGCTAGTGGTTTACACACTTCACAGCCGTAGCCTTTACCGTGTTTCTCTAGCAACTCTTCAAACGATTTAATTTCACCGATACGCACTAGGTGGAAAAGCTCTTGGCGAGAGTAAGCAAAGTGCTCACAAACGTCTGCTTTTACTTCAACGCCCGCTTTTTCAAGCTCAGCGTTTAGCACTGACGTTACAAGTGGGATACAGCCACCACAACCTGTGCCTGCACCCGTTACCGCTTTGATGTCACCAATAGTGTGGTGCCCTTGTGCAACAGCTTCAGCGATTTTGCCTTTAGTCACGTCGAAGCAAGAACAGATAACCGCAGAATCAGGCAGAGCATCTGCGCCTAGTGTTGGTTTTTCTGCGCCGGCATGAGCTGGTAGAATCAATGCGTCTGGGTGTTCTGGTAGGTCGATTTCATTCAACATTAGCTGTAGAAGATCACCGTAGTCAGAAGTATCACCGACCATCACCGCACCAAGAAGCTTCTTGTTGTCTTCTGATACGATTAAGCGTTTGTAAACTTCTTGCTCTTCGTTCTGGTAAACATAACTCTTACAACCAGGAGTACGACCGTTAGCGTCACCGATAGAACCAACTTTCACACCAAGCAATTTAAGCTTCGCTGACATGTCAGCACCTTCGAACTTGCTGTCATTACCCACAATGTGGTCAACCGCTACCGTTGCCATCTTGTAACCAGGAGCAACTAACCCGTAGAAGGTTTCATTCCAAGACGCACACTCGCCAATCGCGTAAATGTTCTCATCAGATGTCTGACAGAAGTCGTTAATGGCGATACCACCACGTGGTGCAACATCCAACTGCATGTCACGAGCCAGCTTATCTTGTGGACGAATACCTGCAGAGAATACGATGAAATCTGTCTCTAGTTCAGTACCATCGGCAAAACGCATAACATTACGTGCATCTTTACCCTCAGGAGCAATTTCAAGTGTGTTTTTGCTCGTATGAACCTTAACACCCATGCTCTCGATTTTTTGGCGAAGTTGATTACCACCCGCTTGATCTAGCTGTTCAGCCATCAACTTCGGTGCGAACTCGACAACGTGAGTTTCAACGCCAAGCGCTTTCAATGCACCCGCAGCTTCAAGACCAAGTAGGCCGCCACCAATAACCACGCCGACTTTACTCTTCTTCGCGCACGCTTCGATCGCTTTTAGATCTTCGATAGTACGGTAAACAAAACAGTCTTTACTTTCACGGCCCTTGATAGGTGGAACGAACGGGAATGAGCCAGTTGCCATAATCAGCTTGTCGTATTGAATTTCACGACCAGTGCTTGAATGAACGATACGCTTCTCACGGTTTACGTTAATGGCACGCTCGCCAATTAACATATTCACACCATGCTTCTCGTAGAAACCTTCTTTAACCAAAGATAACTCGTCCGCTGTATGGTGAGAAAAGTAAGAAGAAAGGTGGACACGGTCATAAGCGACACGTGGTTCTTCACAGAAAACTGTGATCTCATATTGAGATGCATCCGTTTTTTCGACTAAGTCTTCAATGTAACGGTGCCCTACCATACCGTTACCGATAACGACCAGCTTCAACTTGCTCATAATACTTCCTAAGGGTTAGGTTCTTATAACTGAGCGCATTGTTAAATGTGAAAGAAAATTAATACATGATGTAAATCAATTACGGAATCAAACTACCCTAAAGGGGTAGATGATAAAAAACCTTAGCTACAAGAGGGTTTAACAGTAAATTTGCCACATATTTATGTAGTAAACCGTCACCACCTCACTAGGCTGTTAATAATTTTTAATAAATCAAGTAAAAGTCGTCAAACTAGGCCGTTTTCGAGACACCAATCAGGCAAAAATGAAATTGATAATATTAATTAAATTGATTTGGCAAATAATAAGAATCGATTTCATAGTTTTCACTTTTGTTTATAAATAATCCGCTCAAATTGACTTGTGTCATATGTTGATCTTCATTCCAAATCTAAACTATTGCTTGAAAATCAACAGTCTGAGTTCTTGCTTTTAGCACAACTCTTCTAACCAACAGTAAAAATAGAACGACTAATATGCTCAACAAGGAATTTAGCGAAGCTGCCAACTTGATCTCCACAACCGATCCTAGCAGTCATATCACCTATGCAAATAGTGACTTTTGTGACATAGCTGGGTATGAAGATCATGAACTCATTGGCAACCCACACAATATGGTTCGTCATAAAGACATGCCGAAAGCCGCATTTAAACAAATGTGGGAATATCTCAAAGCTGGTAAGAGCTGGATGGGGCTGGTAAAGAACCAATGCAGTGACAACGAGCACCACTATTGGGTTTCCGCATTTGTAACGCCAATTCGAGATCCTCAAGGTAACGTGATTGAATACCAATCGGTTCGGTCTAAGCCTTCCCAAGAACAAATCCTACGCGCAGAAAGCCTTTACAAACAAATCTCACACAATAAAGCGAAAGTAAGACCTCGCTTCAAGTATCACCTTATAAATGCTATTGGCTTACCTGCCCTTCTGGCTTCCTTACTCGCTTTAAGCGTGATGTCAGCAAACTGGTTACTGCTAATACCAGCTCTACTTGCGTTACTGCTTTGCGGGAATGCTCTCATGCAAAAGAAACGCTTTGACGATCTGTCTGAGCTAACAAAGCAAGCGTATGAAAATGAGTTGATGGAGTACCCATACACGAATCATAAAGATGACTACTCACGCATTGAGTTGGCTTTAATGATGCGCAAAGCTGAGCTAAGAGCAGTTTCAGGTCGAGCGAGTGAAACTTCAGGGAAAATATTGGCATCAGCAGAAGATGAATTCGGCACCATACAGAGTATTGGTCAAAGCCTTCAGCAACAATGTAGCGAAACTGAACAAGTCGCAGCCGCAGTTGAAGAGCTGACTAACTCCATCAATGAAGTTTCAACGGCAGCTACTGACGCCTCTCAACTAACCGAACAAGCAAATGCTGAATCACAGAAAGGTTTAACGAGCATAGAACAGACAATATCTGAAGTGGACGCCTTAGATGAGGAGCTTACTCGTTCGCAATCTATCATTAATCAGCTTTCCAATGACAGCCAAAAAATAGACAGCATTTTGGAAGTCATTACTGCAATTTCCGAGCAAACTAATCTACTGGCCCTCAATGCTGCAATTGAAGCAGCAAGAGCCGGTGAAGCTGGTCGAGGTTTTGCAGTCGTTGCAGATGAAGTGAGAAATCTTGCGTCGAAGACTGGCTCTTCTGCTAGTGAAATTCACTCTATGATTAAGCAACTGCAAGACACTGCCAACCTTGCGGTCGAAGCAATGCAAAAAGGTAATGAACTGTCGAATAACTGCAAGGAACGAGCTGACCAAACGGGTGAAGTTCTTCGAATGATTTCGGCTAAGCTTGACTCTGTAACTGATAGTAGTCATCAAATTGCTACCGCAGTAGAACAGCAAGCTTGTGTGACACAAGAGATCAACCGAAACGTCATCAACATCAAGCAGTTAGCAGACGACACATCAGAGACGTCAAACACTTCAATTGAGCGAACCAGTCAGCTTGTCGACAGTATCGAAGCAATGCAGCGCTTGATGACTCAATTCAACCGCTAATGAAACGAAGGGCCTGAATCATATAAGGCCCTTCTTTTTTGCCTTCAGAAAACATTCCTATAAGATATTTAGCTAAAAGACATAGCAAATCATGCTAACAAACTAATATTTAAATTGTTGCATACTCTATGTTGTAATATTTCATAATCGGTAAATAAGATAAAATCATAGCATATAAACTCATTTCATATTTTTCCAAATAAATATTAAATTCACATTCTACTTAATTGAAATTACTAATCTTTTTTTCATTGCATTAAACACAAACGATTTGGTTGAAAATTAGCCAAAAATACTGTTATTATCTAGCGGCTAATTTATATGTAACATTAATATATAAATAAAAAACAATTTGCATAATTCAATGAGCACCAATATTTTATAACATTATTTGCGTGGTGATATTTTGGTTCTGTTTCCAACGAGTTAGCTCTGAATTTTTACAAATTAATTTAATATAAAAAACTAAATAGGTATATGGAATTGAAGAAGGTCACCCTCCCTCAATCGAGCTTTGTCGCGCCAAATTTTCGACTATTAATTTTTAGCTTGATTACTCTAATAACAACAGTCTCTTTCTCTTCAACAAGTTATGCTAACAATTTAGCGATTGGTGAGCAAACTACCTTGGTGTTGATAGTCAACTTTCAAGAAAACCCACAAGAGATCCCTATTTCAAACGATGAAGCCCATAGCTTAGTTTTTGAGACTGTTAATGAGTTTTACTCGCAAGCTTCGCAAGGACGCTTATGGTTAACTGGTGAGGTCGCAGGAACTTTTACGCTACCGATTTCAAACCAAATTTGTAATGACGATACTGTTGCATCTGAAGCAAATAAAATGGCTCAAAATGCAGGGTTTAACCTAGCAGATTATGACCGTTTTATCTATCTGACTACAAAAACGGCATGCTCTTCGGAAGGGTCCGGAAGCCAGGGAGTGACTCCTTCACGCGCCAATATCAATGGAATTTTCGAACCTCGAGTGATTGCCCATGAACTAGGTCACAACTTTGGGCTTCAGCATTCAAGTGCTCTAGACTGTCAAGATGGTGCTATGACTGGCAGTTGTCGTGTTATTGAATATGGGGATAGCTATGACACTATGGGTAACTATGAAATGGGATATTTCAATGCATTTCAGTTGGAAAACCTTGGGTGGCTGGGTTCTCAGGCTCAAGTAGCTTCCGTTGATGGAGTATATGCCATCAACCCATATGAAGCTTTGGACTCATCACAAACATCTGTTCTAAAGATTCCTCGTGGAGTCGACCCAGTAACGGGAAAATCTCAGTGGTTTTATATCGAATATCGTCAACCTATTGGCTTTGATGATTTCTTAAATGAACGTTCTTACAAGCTTTACCGCCAAGATGTAACAGAAGGTATTGTTGTGCGCCTCGCTACAGATGACACTCCAAAGAGCAGTCGTCTATTGCACATGAAACCAAACTCGACATTCAAACAATTGTTTGGAAACAACGATTGGGAAGACTCTGCCTTACCTATTGGTGGAACTTTTGTTGACCCGACATCCGGAGTGTCCATCACATTAGAAAGTGCGAATGGTTCTAGTGCTCAAGTCAGCGTATTGTTTGACGGGAACAACACACAATGTGTTGCTACTGCCCCACAAGTTTCCATAACGCCAGTATCGAATATTGCAGCCCAAGCTGGAGAAACGCTTGAGTACCAATTACGTATTACTAATCAAAATAGTGACAACTGTGAGGACGTGACTTATTTACCATCACTTGATGTACCTAGCGGTTGGGTTTATGACGCAAACTCTATATCCATTGCATCAGGTATAACAAAAGATACAAATATTAGCGTTACATCAAGTTCAAGTGCTAATAGTGATAACTATAATATCCCGGTGCAGGTTAGTGAAAGTAAATATAACCAAGTAGCTCAATCCTCTCTTTCTTATAATGTAGAAAGTTCATCTGAAACTAAAGTTCAAGCGATTGATGATAGTATCATTATTACTGAAAAAGTTACTACGCGTATCTATCAATTAAATAATGACATTTTCGAAAATAATTCAAATCTAAATATAACGATTAGCAAACCTAATAAAGGTACAGCTCGTTTGCTTAGTGATGGTTCAATAGAGTATGTACCAGAAAATAAGTTTAAAAATAGCGACAGCTTTTCATATACAATTGATGATGGAAATTCAACTTCGACAGCGATAATTAATGTTTCTTTACAATCTAGTTCCGGCGGAAACGGTGGAAATGGCGGTAAAGGGAAACAGAAATAAGCATGAAAAAGCCTGGTTTTTATCACCAGGCTTTTCTATTTACAAATATCATTTAGTCTGTTGGTGCTGGACAGATATCACAGTCAGCAGAGGCAGTATTAGTTGCTTGGGTTCCGTCAATCTTCAAGAAACCAACCGCTGTAACAGTATCTCGGAATGATTGTGTTTCTGAATTACTAAACGCTGTAGGAATATAGCTACCGCTGTATGGTTCACATTCATTACCACTACCTGGAGGTCCAAGTACAACATTACTCAGTACCACAACATCATCTGCAGTGTCGCTCGGTGTACCTGAATCATCCACAACAGAAACGTTAACCAACGTCAAATCAGGCGTTGTATTACAAACCATACCAGAGAAGCTTACTTCAGCTATTATACCACTCGCGGTTTGCTTGAATCCGCTAGTACATGACTTGTTCACACTGATCATCGGTGACAAGCTCAACGATTCACAAGGATCGCTAGCAGTATCAGTAATCGTAGCTTGCCCACCAGGTGTAGCAGCAGCAGTGACTCTTACAGTATTTGTTAACCCATTACTTGTGCTCTCAAAACTTCCTGAGTAACTTGCGCTTTGACCAGACGGAATACTACCAAGGCTATGAATTGTACCTGCTTCAAGATCTTCAACGACTACGTCATATAGTGTACCCACACCATCATTAATAACGTCACCGCTATAGGTGTAGACATAACCATCTTCTGTATCGTTAACCTGTGCCTGATTACAAGTTTTAGTAATATCTACGCTACATAGCTCGAAATCGCCAACGACAAAGTCTTTTAACTGCGCTGTGATACTACTTGATGCACGTGTCTCTGCCGCAAAAGCACTAAAGCACGTATCTGCTTGGAGAAGCTGTGTAATATTGACTCCCCCTTCGAAAAAGGTTTCCGGAGGGAATACATCATCTACACCATCTTTAGGAGTGTATGGCCATGGCGAAGTTGCATCAGACGTATTTGTAGAAGCACAAACCAATTGATTTCCCGGAGCACATAGTGCGTTGCTCCTAACTTTTAAACGAAGGTTTGCTGCAGCACACTCCCCATCTTGTGGGTTATTGCTCGCAGCTTTTTTACAACTTGTATCCCATTCTAGGACTAAAATCTCAGGCCCTGCATTCGCTGATTGTAAGTAATTTACCTGGATAAGTAAGTCACCCGCGACATGTTGACCTGAAAACGTGCCATCAGGGTTGGTTCCGACAGAATCTTGATAAAACCAAAAGCCTAAAAATGCGTCACCGCTATTACCAAAACGGTCGGCACCAAAAGTCAATACAAGTTCATTATTGATGATATAGGCCGCAGCATAAGCATGGAGAATATCCCCTTTATCGAGAACGGTACCTGTCTTCCATCCTAATTGTGGGATATCTTGAATGTCTTTCTTACCCCCTGTGAATATTGTATCCGGCGTGGCGGTATCATCTTCAAAGCTAAATACTTGTGCAGACCCATCTAATGGTGGAGTGCCCCAATCGTCGGGCGCGCCAGCTGCCGAATCATCTACAGCATTTGCATTTGATTCTAACTCAAAGACACCATCAGTTGGCGTAGCAAACGCAGAACTGCCTATAAATAGGCTTGTAATAACTGCATATATAAAGATTTTTATCGTGTGCCAGAGCTCTGGCGTGTGAGGTTTCATAATCTACTCCTTAGAACACTCCTAAAACTTGACGAAGGTCCTTATGTCATTAATAGCGTTTAGATAGATAGAAAGTGTGATACAGCTTTCTTTTCGCGACTAATAAGGCATAGAGCGTGCCACAGGGTAAACTATTGATTTATATGTAGTTAAATAGTTGATATAAAATCTTAGTTGACACATTGTTCAATCACAATGGAAACTGAAATGAAATAAGAACAAAAATAGCAATAAATAGAGTGACTAACGTGCAACGAGTATGATGTTACAGGTTGATACAGTCTGGTTTACAGGCGTGACAGGTTAACGTTTTAAGCTCGCTGTAACCGAGGTAGGAATAAAAAACATTAGGAATGGAGGCGCCTCCCGGAATCGAACCGAGGTCCACGGATTTGCAATCCGCTGCATAGCCACTCTGCCAAGGCGCCATCTTTGAGTTTCGTAGAGAAACATTTGAAAGGTTGTCTCGGGACTTCCCCCTAGAACAGGCGTGTACTTTAATGATTTATTTCGTTTAGTCAAAGATTAATTTGTTAAAAAAGAACGTTAGCTAAAAAGACCATCAAGATGGCGACTTTGCATACAAGCTCCGTATATCTTTAGCGCTTTTGCCCAACCACCAACCTTCAACTCTCCCGCCCATAACGATTACGACCACTAAAAATCTGCCGTGCTGTCGTGTGAAAAACAAACGAACAAATGCAAAAAGCCCCGTCATCACTGACGGGGCTTAATAATTCTATATATTCGAATGGAGGCGCCTTACCGAATTTTATTATTCTCATGCACTGAGAGCCCAATCAAATCGGGCCCAATTACATTTAAAAGTTTGCCTTTAAGAAGCGATATGTAGCCTCAGGAACAATTGCTTTAATCGATTGGAAATCTCGCTCCTTCAAATAAGCCCTTACTTTCGAGGCACTTATCACCTGCCCACCTGTGGAGATGCGATCGATTATGTCAACTTCTACACCATAGCCTGGGAGTAACTCTTGCATCTTGTCATTGTACTGCTTTGTAATCATACAATTGGGTTCATCGCCTAGAAATATTTTGCCAATATTAAGTTTCTTTGCAATATACTCACAAAAGAACCAAGCTTCCATTGACGCATCTGCTTTAGCTTCTTTAGTATCTTTGTCAAAGTAATCTGGATACGTCAACTCTGTACAAATGAACCGGCCTCCCCTAAGAACAGTCACATTCTCAAGATGATTTGTAGCTTCGCAGACTAACTTCAAGCGATCTTCAAATTTGAAAAAGGATTTATCTTCTTCAATTACAAATACGAATAACTCATCAACATCACCCGCCGCATACTCTAATAGGTGTAAATGTCCTAGCGTTATCGGGTTACAATTGACCGCAACACTACCTACCTTTGTGCCTTCTTTTGGTACATGCTTTTCTAATAATGAAAGATAACTCTTCATTTCGCATGACTCTAACGACTGAGCTGTGTGTCTATATAAGCAGTATTTTAAGTTATCTAGAACTTGAAGCATCTTATCACAAGGCTCTCGATAATTAGCTACATCTCGGTTTATCATACTCGGTATAATTTCATTGACAATAGACTTAGCTAGTATTGAGTTTCCACTTGGAGAAAAATGACATTGGTGTTTTGTTAAATCAATAAAAAAATCTCGACCTCTATCTAATTTATTTAGATCAATATTAAAAATATATTCATTTTTAGCCCTATTAAACTCGTCATAGTCAAAAAACACAACAATATCGTTTTCTTTTATGTCTGTTTGCACTAAGTTATTAATTGCAAGAATCAACCGCATTCCCTGAACGCCATAGTTCTCAACCTTGATATCGCTATAACTTTTGTTCAGTTCTCTTTGGATTATACTGGTTATCGAATCTTCATCTCTAGAGCCAATAGAAAATGTCGTTGAAGTACCAAACACCAATACACGGCGATTGAAGGATCTTGGCTGAGAAGTCGTCACTCTGCTACCACCTTGCACTGAAACGCATGGGTTTTCAAAATCTCGCAATACAACTTTGGTCGATTTTACGACAGGGGAAAATGAATTAAATAGTTCGGATATTTTTATATCATTGTAATTTCTATACACGTATTTAATATAGCTAGGGACTCTATCACTTTCCCCCCATTTATATCTACCTTTAGTATATAGATCGGGATTGGATATTAGCTCTTTTTCTTCTATAGTTTTGTTTTTTAGCCGTTTACCCTTTCCTGAAATACCAATAAGGCAAGGAATCGCTCCTTTACTTAACACATAATCCTGAATGAATTTTATTTTATCAAAATCACAAATGTTAGAGTCTAATGCACCAATTAGGGAGACTATATCATCAGGAATCGGGGTTGGGTCATCAACGATATCGACAGGCCGAGTGGCATTACTTAAGATGTGTAAATTTTTTAAAATGTAGTAGTAATCAGCTCTTGAACCTGACTTATACACTGCTTCAGCATGCTTAACTGAGTTTGTATAGTCTCCTAATCTACTATACAAACTCGCTAGCTTAGTATTTCGTCGGATGGTGTTTTTTGAAGTGATTAAATCTAAGGATCGATATTTTAAGATTCTCAGTCTCGCTGACAAGTCAATGATGTTCATTTTTACTACTAATAATTACAGTTAATGTATGCCAAAACAGCATTATACAACATATGCAACAAAATTAATGTATCGATTTGTAATATTGACACTACAAACCAATACATCTATGTATAGTGTCACCGTTCAATAAGTAAAGACTACTCTGCTAACGTAGGTGCTATGAGGCTCAGTACTGCAATATACTTTTATGTCGCTTAGACGAAAAAAGCCCCGTCATCACTGACGGGGCTTAATAATTCTATATATTCGAATGGAGGCGCCTCCCGGAATCGAACCGAGGTCCACGGATTTGCAATCCGCTGCATAGCCACTCTGCCAAGGCGCCTTACCGAATTTTATTGTTCTCATATAATGAGGGATGCTGCCCCGACCGGAATTGATGGTCTGACACTCGGCCGGTCAACTCGACGGAAGGATTTTCAATCCACACACTAAAATAGCTGATGGTGCCCCGGGCCGGACTTGAACCGGCACAACGCGAACGTCGAGGGATTTTAAATCCCTTGTGTCTACCAATTCCACCACCAGGGCAACGCAATCAATGCGATGGCAACACCATCTGCTCTAACGACCTTTGCCGCGAGAACGAGGCGTACTTTAACTCAATAAATTTTTAGGTCAACCGTTTATTTTATCTTTTTTATTCATATGTTTAAAAAGCAACCCGGAATGATCGCTATTCATACAATAATAACATTCATACATCCTACTTCTGTTTTGTGTTGTGTTTAGCTTTAACACACATTCTGTTCAGAGTCAGTTACACTTTGTTCACTTAGTGAACACTCGAACAAGCCCTCGCTTTAATTGCTTTTAATCAGGTACTTAGTAACCCCTTCAAATAAATCTCTTCAGCCTTGAGTAGACAAACTGTGCAAAGGCAAACACACCCAAAATAATTAGCCCCACAAAAACAACCACTTATACATGGAACACTCTATGCTAAGACTCCGGTGCAGTATCGAACTTATTTCTGAAAGAACAACGATGCGGTTGTATAGCTCGCTCTATACCCGCCGGAGGTTTTATGAAAGAAACAAACAATACGCGCTGGTACAACATGGACTTCAGTTGTATCAGTTCTCTGAACACAAAACTGATCAAGTTACTTACTTCGCTTTTGGTCTGCTCTGCGTTTTTAGTATCGCAGAATGTCCGAGCTGAAGCCGGCCCTCCATCAGGTCAAGGCGTTCAACCAGTTCAATACAACGGTAACCCAACCTGTGCTGACTTCTATGGAATACCAGACCTCGAAGAATTCAAAATTGAACCTGTTGCCGATGGTGTTTACTCTGATGGTGAACTAGAAGTTGCAATATCGGTACAAGAAGGGGCCAAAACGTTTTCTTGGGATCAAGGTTCAAGTCCAGTCATCATTCAAGGCATCTTTGTGAAAGGTGGCCCTACTGGTAACTTGTATGAGTATTTTGCAGATGGCATTTTAGTTAGTAGCGATACCGGATTACATTCTCCGGTACGTCGAGGGGATGATTTTTATGGTTTAAGCCACATCTCGTTTTGTTACACCCCTGGTAAACCTGAAATCAAAATCACTAAAGTCTGTACGTTTAACAACATTGTTAACGGTGACTCCTTACAATATGACTACGAGCTGAAAGTCGAAAATACTGGCCAGTTGCCTCTTTACGATATTAAAGCAACAGACACCACTGCCGTTGAAGAAGACCTTGATAACGGTGTTCATATGTTTGAACTCGCTACGCTTGCAGTCGGCGACTACCAAACATTTAACGGTACTTTTAGAGTAGCTCAGAATGGTATTACCAACTACGCTGAAGTAACTGCAGCACTTGCTGGTGGTGGAGAGGTTGCAGTTTCAGACAATGCCGATTGGGAATGTCCAAATCAAAACATTCCTGGCGCGCTAACACTTCAAAAAGAGTGTAACGTGATTGTCGTGAACCGCTTTGCAAACACAGGTATTCATGAGTACGGTCTTGAAGTCAATTACAATGGTAGTGTTTGTAATACATCGGAAATTACCATAAATGACGTTGTTGTAATTGATAACAAAGACTCTGATCCTATCTTTGTTGGTACACTGACACCGGGTCAATGTGCAGACTTTGAAGGTGATTATGAGCCTGTACCGGGAGAAGGTGATGGACTGCCTCTTGCGGGTGGAGATGTTCCGCCATTTGCTGACACGGTGGATGCTATTGGTCAAACAGTCTTTGGTGCAACTGTAGAAGCAATGACTGCTTATGCTGAATGTACTCTATGTCCAACTTGCCCAGAACCTGTTCAATGTCCTGAATAAAGGCTGAGATTGGTAACCCAAAAGAATAAATGCCCGACATATCATATGCCGGGCATTTTAACTAAGTTACTTATTGTTGCCTTTACCTGGCTTAGATCCATTGCCACCACCATCTGATGACTCTTGCAAAGTGATGCTAACCCATGCGGTGGAGCTACTTTGACCGTCGCTTATGGTGTAGCTGAAGCTGTCCGTATTTTTGAATCGCTTTTCTGGCGTGTAACGGAAGGTCCCATCAGAAAATAATTCAACTCGCCCCTTACTTGGGCTAGTGTATGAAACAATAGAAGCCTTCGTTTCCTCATCAATCACATCGTTAGCAAGTACATCAATGGTTACTGGCTGCTTTTGTGTTAGCACAACGCTATCGTTAACGGCGCTTAACTCGGGAATTGTTCCAACCTCTTCAATCACAGTGTAAGTCACTGTGCCTGTCGCCCTAGCATTTGAGTCTTGGCTATGCAAAGCGGTCATGCCGATGGAATAGTCTTTTGCAGTTGCGTTACTCGCTGAAGTCACAGTCAATAGCAATTGGCCAGACTCCCCCGGAGCTAAGGTTAATTGTCCATTTGTAGCTTGCCAACCACTTGGTACAGTGACGCTCACGGAAAACGTCGTATTCGCACAATCTACACTATCTTGGTTAGTGACAGCCACTTGATACTGCACACTTTCCCCAGCATAAACAGAACTGTCTGTTGTTGCTGTTGCTTTGAGTATTGGCATATGGGTAGTACAAACCTTATCATCACCACCATTGCCTGGATTTCCAAAATGAATGTTCACTTCAGCCATACCATTTGCAGCACTATTCAAAGTCATTGTGACACCCGAATCCGGGTCAGTGTATGTTCCACCTACTGGCATTGCTGGATCAAACCAATCATTTCGACCAAATACAGCCTTGTACTCAGAATCTGTTTTAAAATGAAGAAGGTTGCTGCTACGTGCATCACCATCAGTCGCACTGCGGATAATGATGCCATCCGTCACATCACCACGGTAGAAAGAGTACGAGCGATCATCAAGAAAATCATCAAAACCTACAGACTGGCGATATTCAATGTAGAACCAACGCATCATTCCTGTCGTTGAATCTAAACCGCGCGGCACTTTTAATGTGATCGGCTGATCACTTTGCACCTCATAATTTGCGATTGAATAGTTACCGTCTTGTGTTACTTCAATTGTCTTATTTGAATGCTCACCATCTAACCATCCTAACTGCTCTCGTTGGAACGTGTTGAAGTACCCGATATCAGGGCCACCCATGACATCATAGGTGTCACCATATTCACGAATTTCACATTGGCTACCCAAGGTTTCATCACCACAATCTAAAGCGCGAGAGTGATGCAAGCCAAAGTTGTGTCCAAGCTCATGCGTAATGTTGGTTGCGGAAAAATCTCCGTTAATGTGAGCTCTTGAAGGTATACCTTGTAGGGTTGCAGAGCCAGCGACACCACATGCTGTTTTTGTCATAAGGTAAATAATGCGGTCGTAGTGCGCCAAAGGAACGCCAGCCGCCACCGCTTTATCGTCAGCAGCATTTTGCACAGCTGTAAAGTCACACACTTGATTAGAAAGCGGTAGAGTAAACCAACCTGCCACCTCTCCAGATAACCAAGTTTGTTCAAAAGATGCTTCACGGTAGAAATTGTTTATTTCACCGAATACAAGACTCTCGGCTTGAGCGATGCTAATAGGTTGGTCGTTTGGGTTTTCTTGGAAGTTAACCAGTAGAACCAATGTTTTTTGTTCACCTTTCGTAGGCAGCATGTCACCTGCGAACGCCGAAAATGTAGAGATACTAAGTAGTGCAGCAACAGAAACTGTAACTTTTCCTTTTGCTCTCAACGCTAAGCCTGAAACAAAACTTAAGACATTGGTAGAGTTGAATAAATTCAATTTATTAACCTCAAATTTAGCCTTTTAAATATACAAAGACAGATTGCAACTTTAAATTACCGACAGCATTAACCTCCTCTCACGAAAAGAAAGTAATGAAGTTCAATAATCACAATTAAAAATGACGCCTTGATATTCAACGTCAATATAATTTAGATCACCATTCTTATTAGAATAATGATTGTTGTAGAGTTTATATAATTACATCTATTAGCTTTCGCCCACCCACGATAAATTTAAGTAGTCAAATAAATATACAAGTACAGAATTCATCGCGTAACAGACGCGAGGTTTCATTAGCCAAAAATAGACTGTGCTTGGGTGATTTTAGGTATTCAACACACAAAAAGACCGAACATTCCGACACTACGGGATGCACTGATACACACCAAGCCATACTCGACTTGGGAATACGCCTGTAATCACAAAGGTAGGTTTCTAGTTCGAATCGCCTAGAAAAACTGACTTATTCCACCACTTTATATCCATTTATTAGAATGACTGTAATTCGTTGTGAATGCGATACTAGCAAACTAATAGATTAAATTTCAACCAACCTAGTTATCAATTTTGATAGTTTTTAAATAACGCTTTGCAAATCATGCCGATGCCGAAAAATAAATTTACTTTACTTTACTTGTTATGAAATTGAAATAATATAAACAAGATTATTATGGCACAGTTTTAATATCACCTAAATATAAGCCCATAAAAACATTATGTTAGCGTTTAAAAGTTAAATTTTTATCAGCAGCAATGGGGATAGTAAGAGCAATATTCTAAAATTAATTACATCTATACCCAAGTAACCTCGAGATGCCCGAGTATACACAGGGAGAACTGAACATGAGCGTTAGTCAAAAGCCAGCTTTTGAATTGATTTTGCACACAGAATCGGATTTAAAGTTTACCCTACCCCGTTTTTTCTCTCATGAATTCAGTTACGCCCGGCAGCTTGAGCAAGGGGTTAAAGCTGGTGAGAATTTAGAGTTTAATCATCAATACAGGGTAACATTGCGTCGAATCCGCTCTCTTAGCCAACTGTTAAAAGATGTACTGCCTTCTTTTGAACGTCACTTATTAGCCCGCAACCTCAGAATACTGATGAAGCAAACCAATTACTTACGTGATTTAGATGTCTTTGTTGCCGAAAAATCGTCTTACTTAGACAAACAACTCAAGTATCAACGCGCACTAACATCTATATTCGATCATATACAGCATTCTAGGGAGGTAGAGCAAAAACGAGTCTCAGATTGGCTCGAGACAGATTGCTATAGGAAAACATGTGTAATCATTGAAAATAGCCTGCATAGAGCAAGCGTGCATGAAAGTCTTGAAACAGAAATGGGGACTTTAGAATATGCCAATCAGAAGATTTCGCTACATGCGGGCAAAATCTATAAGTTAAGCCGCAAACTTGGAACACAAAGCTCTGACGACGACATTCATAAACTACGCATAGAATGTAAAAAGCTGCGTTACTTACTAGACTTTTTCACCAACCTGTATCCAAAGAAAGCACACAACCAGAACATTCATCAATTGAAGCTTATGCAGAATCGCTTGGGCGACTTTAACGACAGCGTAACCCAAATTGCGTTTCTATCTAGCCTCAAATCCAAATATGATCTCGGCAAAAAAGGCAAACAAACGATACGTTCCTTGATAAAACAAAAAAAAAGTGCTTCGCTCTCAACAAAGAGCGAGCGCTTTGGATGTACTAAAACAGTTTAGAAAACGGGTGGAATCAGTCGACTTCTTGTCCGTTTATAAAAACAAATAAGCCGAGATCAACCGATCTCGGCTTATCGTGAACAACTGAAATTACAACTTAAAACGCGATAGCTCTGACTTTAAGTTATTAGCTAAATGGTTTAGTTGTTGCGCTTGTCCAACGGCCTCTGTCGCATCACTTGCCATCACTTCGCTTACTTCACGAACTGACTCGGTATTGGCGTTAATTTCCGCAGTCACCAACGATTGTTCTTCTGCCGCAGACGCTATCTGCGTCGCCATATCGCTGATCATCTGAATAGCATCACGGATTTGTGACAAACTCTCACCAGCTAAATCAACATCGTGAACACTGGTTTTCGCCATATCATGACTTTGTGTCATCACCTTAACAGCTCCGTCTGTCGCTTGTTGCAAACGTTTGATCTTATCTTCAATCTCTTCCGTTGAAGCATGTGTACGTTGAGACAACACTCGAACTTCATCAGCCACCACAGCAAAGCCTCGTCCCTGCTCACCCGCGCGAGCGGCTTCAATGGCAGCATTTAATGCCAGTAAATTGGTTTGCTCAGCAATTTCTCGGATTGTCGCCAGAATGGTTGCAATCTGATTACCATGCTCTTCAAGCTCGCTAATAATAGAGACTGCACTAGTCAGTTCATTCGCAAGTTCGTTGATTGATGCTTGGCTTTTCTCCATTTGTTTGAAGCCCTGATCACTCAACTCTACTGAATGGCTTGCACTCTTCGCCGTATTATCAGCATTGGATGCAATTTCAGCCGTGGCTGTCGCCATTTCTGTCACCGCCGTGGCGACCATTGTGATCTCATCTTGCTGTCTACTTACGCTTTCATTTCGCTTCGTTGCGCTTACGTTGGCATGATCGGCGCCTTGTGTCATCGCCGTCGAAACCTCGCTTACGTTTTTCATCATTTGACGTAAGCGATCCACAAATACGTTAAACTTCTCAGCTAATTGACCAACTTCATCTTGGCTAGTGACCTCCAATCGACGAGTTAAATCTCCCTCACCTTCAGCAATATCAGCCAGAGCCTCACTTACGCGACCAAGCTCTACTAACTGACGCGCAACGAACCAAGATGTCGCAATCGCCATGACGATTAGTACAATCAGCCCTGTTGTAATTTGGCTACTCAACATGTCAAACAAAGGCTGCTCTAACACACTTTTGTCCATTTCAATCACGAGTAACCAATCCGTGTTTTTGATTGGCTCTGCCATCACAACTTTGTCTTTACCATCCACGGTAGTGAAGATTGTAGCGAGATTTTGTGACGCTTGATTTAGGCTATCAATATTTAGCTCAGGTGCAATCTCAGAGACTTGTTTCAAAATAAAGTCTTTGTTTTTATGTGCTACGACCGTACCTTGACGATCGATCAGAATAGCGTGACCATCACCTGGGACTTCAATCGCCAATACGTCCTGAATAAGCTTATCCAACGCCAAATTGGACGCTGCAACACCAATGATTTGACCACCTTCCATAACAGGGTCAGTAAGCGTTACGACCAAGGTTTGCATGGTGACGCTAACATATGGCTTAGTTGTGATTGCTTTGTTCTCCGCCAATGTTTGTTTGTACCAACCACGAGCTCTTGGATCGTATCCCGCTTTATTTAATGATGGGTCATGGCGAAACATCTCCCCTTGCTTGTTTCCGTAATAACTAAGGCCAAATCCGCCAGAGACTAGGGTCTGACGTAAATGAGGAACAATGTCCAATGATGGATCAAGTTGGATCTGTTGCTTCAAACCATGGACAGCCTGCTTTTTGTCATAGAACCAATCACCAATACCTTTCGCATTCGCTTGCAAGATATTGCGACTCTCACTTTCTATCGCTTGCCAACTATTACCTTGAAAAGTCTTATAACCAATGAAAAGAAGAATCGCAGATGTGATTGCAATTGCCAAAACCACAGAGAAAACCATTTTTCTCTTTAGACTTAATTGCATAAATAGAACCTCTTATAAAACCACTGACAAAAGATAATCCTCTCATCTATGCCACTGATTTTCAGCGATATAAACCCCATATCAATTCAATCAATTACATATAGTTCACTGGTTTGTGATTTGCATTCAATTACAATCGCTTATGAGCATACCAGCCTGTTTAATCATGCATTAGCCAACACCTTAAAGTGGTTAAAATTTACTCACAGTCATGTCTTTTTAATATTTCAGTCTTAGAGTTTGTCATTGACACAAACAAAGAAGTCTTAAGTGAAACCTTTAAAACGATACCAATACGAACGCTACGCTGTACTGTGCAATCTCGCTTACCCTAGAGTGTTTAAGCAGACCCGCTATGGGTTTGACCCTAATGGACAGCGAATCATTAAAAACGAGTTTGGCAAAACCATGATCCGAGTTTTGTGGAGTAAAAAGAGCACAGAAGTAGTTGTAGTAATAAAAGGGTCGCACAGCATTACTGATTGGTTATTGAACTTTGCCATGTGGACTCGTAGCTGCAAACGCTTGGGACTTCCCTATCGCATTCATGCAGGTTTTTACCATTTGTTGTTTCAAGAAAGCCAACCGTCACGAAATGAAGACCGTCTCGGTTTAAGCATCATTGAGCGACTAGAAGCCACGGTTGTGCCACTAATACTGCAAGGCAAGCGAATAACCATTACTGGGCACTCTTCAGGAGGGGCTATTGGAAGTGTGTTTGCCGATTACATCGAGCGTAAGTATCCAAAAAGCATTAAACGAGTGGTGACATTTGGACAGCCCGCTATTGGCGATTGGATGTTCAAAAATCACTATCGTTTGGGGCACAAAACCTATCGGATCTGCTGCGACATCGATATTGTTACTTTTATGCCACCAATACCGTTCCTCTATTGGCATGTGGGTAAATTGCTTTGGCTCTATAACGGGAGAATTTACGAGAACACACCAACATTAATACGTTTAGGGCGCTCGTTGGCGAGTTGGTTGATTCGCCCTTTCTCCTATCACCTTATGAGCAAGTATATTCGTAACAAAGACTTTTTTGATGAGCGTTAGTCCAGTATGACACTTCATTGGAACGAGGAGCAGAAACGAAAAGAGCCAGCATTGAGCTGACTCTTTTTGTCTTAGTAAGAATTACAAGGAAGCAATTGCTTTATCAAGTTGGTACTTGTTGTCGGTAACGATGCGCTCTAATACTTCAACACGCTGTTTGAGCTCAGCAACTTGCTTGTTCAAACCATCTCGCTCTTCTTGACTCATCTGGTTGCGCTCGGAAATCTCAAGCGCTCTTACTTCTTTACGATGATTGAGAATCAGCTTAACGATACCACCACCAAATATTGCACCAAATACAATCGCAACAATCAAAACGTCAGCCATAGATTCCTTTCCTTAATCTGCCTATCGATAATGCTCAGGTATAAAGTTACGCATTTGTTTTATGAATATCAAACAAGACATTGATTAAATGCGAACTATTTTCGAAATTGCTCACAACTGTAATTCAGTCTCAAGAGTTATTTAACGCCCACCCACACAGAAACAGAGCCACCGTTTACCGGGAACTCAGCCCAACCATTTGCGTCAGTCCAAACTTCTTCCGTGCGAATTCCAAGCTTATCAACATAGCGAGTACTTGGTGAGCCCGTGTACATCCATTTCGTTCCACCAGGGCCATCACTCATAATGACAGCCATTGAGTTCGGATGTTCTGCGTCTCCTTCGCGCGTCCAACCAATCACATCCCAATGATCTAGGTAAGAGTGTTGCTTACCATACGCGTAATCTTTACGAGCTTTAACTAGCTCTTCAATGTAAGGCACCTTAGCCATATTGATGTCGTGCCCTTTATCACTGTATTGCGCGCCATAGTAATCGGCGTAGAAGACGGATGGGTAACCTTCTTCACGTAATAAGATGAACGCATAAGCGAGTGGTTTGAACCACCAATCGACTGGAGACTCTAATGCTTGTAGAGGTTGCGTATCGTGGTTCTCAACCAATGTTACCGCTTTCACCGGATTGTCCTTCATTAAGGTACCATCCATGATTCGGCGCATATCGAAGTTGCCACCAGAGCGTGAAGCGTTATAGAAGTTCATATGTAACGGAGCATCAAACAATGACATGCTACCAGAAGTCTTGGCAATAAAATTGTGTAGATTGTTGACGTCGTAGTTCCAGTATTCACCGACCGTAAATAGCTCTTTACCCGTTTTCCAACGTAAGTATTCGATCCACTCTTGCAGGTATTGGTATTTGATGTGTTTGACTGCGTCCATTCGGAAGCCATCAACACCAGTCATGTTTAAGTACCATTCACCCCAATCTTTAAGCTCTTGCTTAACCTCTGGGTGATCCATATCTAAGTCTGCATACATTAGGTAGTCATAGTTGCCCTTTTCAGAGCTGACTTCCCAATCCCATGCTTTACCATCCCCTTTAAACTTGAAGATCGCCTTTTCTTGGCCTGCATCATCCCAATCGACACCATCAAAGTGGTACCAAGTCCAATGGAAGTCTGAATATTTGTCGTTACGACCAGGAAAAGTAAACTCGACCCAAGCTTCGATCCATTTATCGCCCAGTTCAATATTACGGTTATTCCAGTCTACACGCTTTGTATCTACCCAGGACTTGCCATCGGCACCACCACGGTGGTTAAACACAACATCACCATAGATTTGAATGTTGTTGCTATGAGCGGCTTGAACAGCGCTTAGATACTGATCTTTCGTACCGTACTTGGTGCGTACCGATCCTTGTTGATCAAATTCGCCCAAATCATACATATCGTAAACACCATACCCCACATCATTGCTGCCACCAGCCCCCTTATACGCTGGAGGTAGCCAAAGCGCCGTAAAACCATTATCCGATAACGCCGGCACATTGTTTTCTACTTGCGTCCACAGAGCTCCGTCATTGGGTACATACCAATGGAAATATTGCATCATAGTTCCATTTTGTGCCGCCATGACTGGCGAACTGAGCAACAAGGTTAAGGGTAAAAGTGTAGGTTTAAGGTTGAATGTTTTCATTATATTTTCTCTCACGTTTTAAGACGAAGCACGAGCCGACTTGAGGGAAACATGACAGTTAGCTTTAAAACCCCCAACTAACCGTCTGTTGTACAACAAAAAGCTCGGACTACAATCGAGAAAAAATTATCATCAATCGACCTCTACAATTGTTGAGAGGTGTAACATTTATAAAACCAATAATTAAATAGCAGCATTTTTGGAAGTAAGATCAAATAGTCAGGGTGGAGATGGCTGCCAGAGCGACTGCCTTAAGTTTTTGGGCACGGTTTTGTCTACGCCAAAAACGAAAAAAGCCCGTCATTGTGACGAGCTTTCGAAATAATGGAGGCGCCTCCCGGAATCGAACCGAGGTCCACGGATTTGCAATCCGCTGCATAGCCACTCTGCCAAGGCGCCTTACCGAATTTTATTGTTCTCAAAATAATGAGAGATGGTGCCCCGGGCCGGACTTGAACCGGCACAACGCGAACGTCGAGGGATTTTAAATCCCTTGTGTCTACCAATTCCACCACCAGGGCAACGCAATCAATGCGATGGCAACACCACCTGCTCTAACGACCTTAGCCGTGAGAACGAGGCGTACTTTAACGGAATAAATTTTCAGGTCAACAATAAGTTTATTCTTTTTGATTCAGATGGTTAAAAACAAGACTGAACGTATGGGAGTTGAGCGATTCGACTAAAAGTCAAACGCCATCTACCACCATTTCTTGATAAAAAAGAGCCGCTGTTAAAGCGACTCTCCATATCATACTGGCTTAGGGCTTAAGCACAGCAGTTACAGTTGCGCTTGTAGCGGTCCATTTTACCTATACCCGGGTTAAAGGTATTGGTCGGATCAAGTTGGTGGTAGAACTTTTGCAACGAGTTTTCTGCTTCATATAGATGCCCTACGTTGTGCTCGGCTGGGTATTTCGCACCACGACTGTTTAAGTGCTCCAACATCAGCTTCTTCATCAACTTAGTGTCAGTGCCTTTCTTAAAGATATAATCTTGATGGAAGACATAGCACATAAAGTGGCCATAATAGAGAGACTTAACCAGATTCTTAGTCACCTCTTCTGGTAGCATCTCTAACCAATCCTCATCGTTGCGTCGCAACGCGATATCTAGAGCAACAATATCTTCAACTTCGTCACGGTGAATGGTTTCGTAACGAATTGCTGCACCTGCTGCTGCAAAGCGATGTAGATACGCTTTCTTGCCCTCTTCTGGCGTACATTCGAAGAAATCACTATCGTGCTCAGCCGCCCAAACTTCTTTGAGGTATTTCTGCGCTTCTGCAATGCCGCCATCGCTCATTTTGAGTACAAGATGGTGTTCGTACTTATCACGGTATTCCAACATGCGCTTAGGAAGGTGCTGTGGGAATAACTTGCTTGCGTAGTAGAGAATAGTATCTGGCAGGTATTTGCTGACTAAAGGTACACGCTCTAAGAAGTTTTCAACCTTAGCTTTGAGCGAGAACATCTTAGGTAGATTATCCGTGCCTAATAAATCGATAGATAGGAAGACATCTTTACCGTATTTCTCCGCCATGTTGAAGATGTCACGGTGAAGGTACTCGCCCATTTCTGGCAAGTTTTCAAACTGCGTAAGGAAATCTTTTCTGAGCTTGGTGAGCTTATCTGGATCGTTAGTACCTAAATAGAACACCTGCTCTTTCTCTGGGATTGGATAGCTGTCAACTCGAACAGCGAACACGCCCAGTTTACCCGCACAGCCACTTGCCTCGTACAGACGACGTTCGTCGGCATTAAAGCGCGATGGGATATCAGAGCTAACGTCGCGGACACGTTCGTCGTACTCTTTGTCCGATGCCATGCGCTCATCATGAATCACTTTATCTGGATTGAAGTTACCATCTTGGATGTTCTGCAAGATCTCTTCAGGTGTCGAGCCTAATCCTTCAATACCAAGGTGGTTAACAAGATTGAGCTTACCGTCTTTATCGACCTGAGCGAATATGGCTAACTCAGTATATGCAGGACCACGTTTAACCAGAGCCCCGCCAGAGTTGTTTGCAATGCCGCCCACCACAGTAGCGCCAAGAGAAGAAGAACCAATCACAGAATGTGGTGCTCGATTTACTGCTCGCAGCTCTTTTTCTAGCGAATGTAAACTTGCTCCCGGAAGGCAAACCGCTTGCTTGCCACCGTCTAACAGATAGATTTGCTTCATCTTGGTAATATTGATCACTACGACATCGCGGTCATAATCACTACCACTTGGCGCAGAACCTTCAGTAAGGCCGGTCTTAGCCGCCTGCATGATGATGATACAATTGTTCTCCACACATTGTTGAATCACCTTCCACTGCTCTAGCAGAGTATTAGGGAAAACCACCGCCAATGCCGTACCGCTTCCAGAGCGAAAACCGCTGCGGTAATACTTGGTTTTGATTTCATCGGTAAGGACGTTTTCTTCCCCGACAATGGTGACAAATGCGTCGATGAGCTGCTTCTGTTTCATATCCGTATCTCTAGTTATTATGCCCAACCAATATAAGTAGTCCGAATCTGAACGTCCATTCCACTAAAGTCAGATAACTACGCCCAAGTAAAGCAAACCACAATATTCATTCATAAATTCAGTTAGTTACACTTTACAAAACCACAAATTCAACAAAGAAACTTATCGTTTCCAAAAAGAAACAATAGCAAAGTACATTGTTAACAAATGTGCACAATATCGAAGAACAAGAAAATCAAAAAGGCTGGCAAGGCTTTATATTCCTTACCTTGACAGAAAGCTGACTCAAACCAAAAGCACAACATGTGAGTGCCGATACGTTATGGCAGCGTTACATAGCTGTGACGTTGTAGATCAATAAAGAAAACAGGCGGATGGTAGAGTTTTGGATTCAGCGATGAGGCCTATCCAAAGGGGGGGGCATGCCTTTTGAGTAAAGTGGCCAGCTAGAATTGATGGCTACGATTTTGAAAGCACTGATAAAGATGTTCTATAAAGATCTTGATCTTTTCTGGCTGCTGACGTGTATATGGATACACCGCATAGATGCCTAAGCACTTGGCAGTTTCGTCTTTAAACAACTGAATGAGCTTACCTTGCTGCAAGTCTTCATAAACCAGCACACGAGGTACATAAATAATGCCTTGCCCTAGCAAAGCGACATTACGTAACGCAGACGAGTTGTTGGTACATAGATTTCCATCCACCTTAACCTGATAAGCTTCATTATCACGTTTGAAAGCCCACTCACGCGCCCCCGTCTCTTGATAGGCGTAAACCAAACAGTTGTGCTTGGTGAGCTCGTTCGGCGTTTGGGGTTTACCATGTTTGGCGACGTACTTGGGCGATGCACAGACAATCCAGTTTGCATCAACAAGCTTACGCGCTATAAGGCTTGAATCAGGCAAAACCCCTGTACGAATTGCAAGGTCAAAACCCTCATTGACGATATCTGCAAACCGGTTGTCCAGCTCCATATCAATATTGATATCTGGGTACGCTTGGTTGAACTCAGAAATAACCGTAGGAAGGATGAGCTCACCAGAGATGGTAGGCACCGTAATCTTGATATTGCCAGATAAACTCTTACCTAAGCCAACAATCGACTCTTCTGCGGTAACGACGGCTTGATAGACACTACGTGCATGTTCGAAGAAGGATTGCCCTGCTTCTGTGAGCTTGAGCGTGCGCGTTGTGCGATACAGAAGCTGAACGCCAATCTCCTGCTCCAACTTGGCAATACGCTTACTGACGACCGACTTAGTAAGCTCCATTTGTCTTGCAGCTGCGCTGAACGAACCCTGTTCAACTAAATGATAGAAAATGATGTAATCGTCAGTATTTCTCATGTGTCTTCATTGCTTCCTTGTTGAAGAACATATTGTAAGTCGCTTTGTAGCCAAATGCAGATCGGAAAGTCACACTTGTGTGATTACATCCGATCATGGGCTGATAGAAATAGAGGAGGAACCACACAACAGATACAAAAAAACCAGCTTTCGCTGGTTTGATGTTGATGCTCTTCGCATCTGGATACCGCCATTGCCATATCCATATCCATAATTTGGAGCGACACACGAGGTTCGAACTCGTGACCTCAACCTTGGCAAGGTTGCGCTCTACCAACTGAGCTAGTGTCGCAAAATGGAGGCGCCTCCCGGAATCGAACCGAGGTCCACGGATTTGCAATCCGCTGCATAGCCACTCTGCCAAGCGCCTTTATTTTCAACGCTTCAGAGCCTTGCCCCGTTGCGTTGGTTGCTACTTTACGGATTCAGAAAATATAGTCAAACAAAAAACTGTACTTTCCTATCTGTTTGCTTTGTTTTAAACCAATCCGATGTTAATTCGAGCTAAACCGTACAGATTTACTCACTTTGGTTAAGACAAATCAAAACAGATAGACAAAAGAAAAGCGGCAATCGATGCCGCTTTTGTATCTCTATTCTCGCGATCAACCGTTGGCAACGCGTTTGAACAAGCGCCCCACTACATTTGGATGGTAAGACCAAGTGTGGTCGAACATCGACATTAACGCTGGGTTTCCGTACTTCGACAAGCTAATAGCATGGAAGCGGTTCTTCTTCGCTTTTAACGCATCGACTTTTGCAATCAATTCATCTTGCTGCTTTGGCGCAATGAAGTCTGAGATAACGACCATGTCGGCGTTTTTGTATTTGTCGCTGCTCATCAAATCGATGGATTTAATCAACGTTGGCTCCAAATCCGTACCACCATGGAAGCTGTAAGTTAAAAAGTCGGCAGCTTCACGTAAGCCATCCTGACGAGTTAGCTCGTAGGTTATGTGCTCTGTGGAGAAGATGATCACGTAGCAATCACGTTGCTCCGCCAAAGCGATTTGCATGAGTGCGTAAGCCATGGCTTTAGCACATTGCTCAGGGAAGCCACTCATCGAGCCTGACGCATCAACACAAACGATAAACGGCCCTTTTTCAACGTCCACCGCTTTGTGATCTGGTTTGTGCGCTTTGACTTTACGCAATGTGCGAGACTTACCTTGCGTGCGGTAGTTCATCAAACGTTTATCAACCAAATGCTTGTAGAACACCACTTCCAGTTCTGGATACGCCAAGAACATGGTTTCATTCGGTAGCAATTTGTTGAGATCGTCACTTTCGTGAATACCGACGATGTCGTCGGTCGCTTCGTCACTCTTTTCCTCGACCATTTGCAGCTCTTCTGCTGGAGCACGGTTGAGATCTGGATCATTGACTTGCCCCGCCATGCGACCAAGTTGTTCAGCGATTTCTTGTAAGCCTTTGTGCTTTTTAAGGAACTCTGCGTGACGCTTCATCACGGTTAAGTCAGTTTTACTCAACTTGGCTGACGCCATATCCCACAAGCGCCCTACGCTTTCTTCGTCACCAGACTCCGTCACTTTATCCATGCTACGCATGGTTTCCATACGCTGGTAAAGATCGTTGAGGACTTTTTCTTTGTTCTCTTCAAGCTCAGAGACTTGCGCTTGCTTAATGGCCTCAACAAGGCTTTGATACCACTGGTCACAGAAGTAATGAGGGAACATTGGGTTATTCACGCCCTTGTTCTTCTCCATCATGCGGCGTGCTTGCATGTAAAACGCCGAATGCCATTCAAGCTTCTTGATTACGTCATCAATGCGTTCAAAGAACTCTTCTTCATCCCAATAAATAACTTCTTGGTAGAGCGCGAGTTCTTGTTGGAAACGTTCTGTCTCACAGACTTTCGTCATGCGCTTTTTTACATTGCCACGCCACTTTAGTAGATGACTTTTAACAGAAGATTTCATACCTCGATTCTCTGCCATCATCATGACTTGTGAACGTGCCATTAAATCGTTAACCGCACTATCAATGATGCCAGAGTCCGCCACCATGAGCGCCAAGTTGAGTCCGTCTGCACCTAACATGTCGCCTCCTTAAGAGAAAAACTGATGTAAGTTTTTAAAGCGTTGAAGGATCTTCTCGCTTTCACCTTGGATAGACTCAAGTCTCTGGCTCACCTGTTGCAGACTCGACTCCATTAGACGTGGTAACTCTGGATCCACGAAACTGTGTGGCAATGCGCCATGGAAGTTGGCTTTAACCTTACGCATGTGGTGCTCAGCTTCACTCAATTGACTTACTGCTTTCTCGCTTTCAGCCAACCATTTTTGGTAAAGCTCAACGTCTAAACCTTGTTGAGTCACTAAGCTCACCAACACACCGCGGTTTGCAATGTCACGGATCACAAGGTTGTTTGCCGCATCGACATCGAAGCGCAAACGGCACATATTGGTGTTTTGGTTCACGTAGCCATACACATCACCATGACCTTCTTTGATCACTCGATCCAATTCATCTTTTGGTATGTAGACCCAACGGCTGTCGCCCTTCTCTGATTCGGAAACCGACATGTTGCTTTGTAGAATAACCAGCTTAACCAGATTCACTGCTGCGCCTACTTTGTAGGTTTTTGCTTTAGAGGTATCAAAGCTCATGGTTTCTTTGCGAAGCAGACCTGTTGCCGCTTCTGCATTTAGCGTCATGCGATATTTGTCTTCAAGTTCATGTTGAACATCAACCAAAGATTCACGACAATATTCGATCTCTTGCTCTGCTTCTTGCTGATCAAAGGCATGTTTTAGTGCGAACTCTTGAATCACACCGCGAACGACATCGCGTGACTCAGGGCTGTTCCACAAACAATCTTGAAGTAGCAGAAGATCAAGTGGGTTGATTTCGTCGCGCCCATTGAAGAACGCACTTGCTTTAAGCAATTTGACCGCTTTCTTCCAACGGCGGTCAGAAACGTACATATCTGTTAATGATGCGTCGCCAAACTCAGACTCAACTTTGGTTTCCAACATAGTTTTTAGTTGGAATAGCTTTTCGAATGCGTTGTCCGTCAGAGTGAGTTTGTCGAGCTGTTGCTGCCAGCGGTGGTATTCTTCGTCTGTGATCGCCAAGCCTTCTGGAACTTGCGCTTCTTGAGACGTACCCACTGTCAGCATGGATTTGAAATTCTGTTTGTCCTGAATGCGGTTTACAAATACGCGCACTAACATACGGTCATAAAGTGCGTCCAAGCCGCTGTCTTCGTCTGGCAGCTCGTTTGATGCCGAAACCAAAAGTCGCATCGGTACACGTTCGATGTCACTACCATTCTTAAACGTCTTTTCGTTCACAACGGTCAACAACGTGTTCAAAATGGCAGGGCCTGCTTTCCAGATCTCATCAAGGAAAACCACTTGCGCCGTTGGCAAGTAACCTTGAGTAAGACGGACGTACCGGCCATTATCTTTCAGCTCTTGAATACTCAGCGGACCAAACACTTCTTCTGGTGTTGAGAAGCGAGTCATCAAGTACTCAAAGTAGCTACTGTTATCAAATGCTTGGATTAGACGTTTAGCAATTAAGCTTTTTGCGATACCAGGAGGCCCCAAAAGGAAGACGCTTTCACCGGATAAAGCAGCAAGAAGACAGAGTTTGATGGTGTGTTCGCGCTCGTAAACGCCGTCGGTCAATGCTTTCGCCAGCTTATTGATGCGCTCTGAAAGAAGGGCTTTTTCAGCATTTGATGCAAAAGATGGTTGTATCATACGAGCTCCGGCTTCTAAACATCGTTTGTATATTTAATTTTATACATTTGTTATCACTTTGTTACAAGTGCATTTTTTAGTGAATGTCACTTATATCAGACCGTTTATTGACGCGCGCGCGAGCAAACAAAGTTTCCATTTATGGGAGTTAACTCACTGAAAATGCAATCGCTTTCGTATCTAGACTTCATTTTCTACTTTTGTTTCACGTCAAATATGGTTAATGTTCCAAAACACTCTCTATTCTCGGAGAGGTCGTCTTCAAAGCAGAGCTACAAACGACATGAGCAAAACAATTCATACATGGAAGCAAATTTCTTTGGTTGAAGAAGAAATTAACCTTCCAACTGGTCGGATGATTACACATACCACTATCCAACACCCCGGAGCTGCCGTTATCTTACCGATCACTTCTGATGGCAAAATCGTTCTTGTTAATCAATTCCGCCCCTCTCTTAATAAATGGTTGCTTGAATTGCCTGCTGGTACACGCGAAGGCGATGAAGAGCCCTTACATTGCGCCCAAAGAGAGTTAGAGGAAGAAACGGGATACAGCGCCGAAAAATTCACATCGCTTGGTCAAGTTACCCCTCTTGCTGGTTTCTGTGATGAAATCCAGTACTTGTTTGTTGCAGAACAACTGAACAAAACCAATCGATACGAGTGTGATGATGACGAAGTGATTGAAGTGGTAACATTGTCACGAGAAGAACTCGAACAAAAAATTATTCAAGGCATTATTACCGATGCCAAAACTATCGCTTGCCTAAGCAAAGCTCGTCTTTGCGGTTATATTTAGGTCTTTTCGACCGAGGAGAGAATTATGGACTTTCGATCAGATACCGTTACGCAACCTACCCAAGCAATGCGTGAAGCAATGTTTACCGCTCCTGTCGGCGATGATGTGTACGGTGATGACCCAACCGTTAACGAGTTAGAGCAATTTGCTGCTGTGCTTGCGGGCTTTGAAGCGGCAATGTTCACCACCTCTGGCACACAAGCAAACTTACTTGGCTTAATGGCGCATTGTGAACGCGGTGACGAATACCTATGTGGTCAGCAAGCGCATAACTATAAGTACGAAGCTGGCGGCGCGGCGGTACTGGGCTCTATCCAACCTCAACCGATTGAAAACAACCCAGACGGTACTTTGCCATTCGATAAGCTAGAAGCTGCTATCAAGCCAGATGACGCGCACTTTGCACGTACTCGCCTACTTAGTTTGGAGAACACCATCAATGGTAAAGTGATTCCTCTTTCTTACCTTGCAGAGGCTCGTGAGTTTGTGAACAAACATAACCTGCAGATGCACTTAGATGGCGCTCGCGTATTTAACGCAGCCGTTGCGCTTGATGTTCCGGTGAAAGAGATTGGTCAGTACTTTGATTCAATGACTATCTGTCTGTCGAAAGGTCTGGCTGCCCCTGTTGGTTCACTGCTGCTCGGTAGCAAAGAGTACATCGCAAAAGCACGCCGCCTAAGAAAGATGGTCGGCGGTGGTATGCGCCAAGCGGGTATTCTTGCTGCAGCCGGTAAACTTGCCCTTACCGAGCAAGTAGAACAGCTGAAACAAGACCACATCAACGCAAAAAAACTAGCGGAAGGTTTATCGGAATTACCTGGTTTCTCTGTTAATCCAGAATTTGTTCAAACCAACATTGTCTTTGCCAAGCTTGATCCACAAGTGGATATCACTAGTATTGCAGAAAAGATGAAGGAGCGAGGCATCACGATTACGCCAGGAAACCCAATCCGCTTCGTGACGCACAAAGATATTTCGGCACAAGACATCGATACTTTCCTATCTAGCCTTAAATCTATGCTTTAACTTGATTTTGATCATTGAGCTTCCCCTAAGGGGAAGCTTTATTCTATCTCGAAACCAATATTTTAAATTCGAGAACTATCCATGCTTAGATACGTGCTTCTAGCGTCTCTTCTTCTCTCTTCCTCTGTTGTGGCGAAACCATTCGGTGACGCAGAAAAAGGCAAACTCAAATCACCAAGCTGTGTGTATTGTCATGGCTCGAATGGCATAACGACTAACGAAACTTACCCTAACCTAGCTGGCCAGAATGCTCAGTATCTGTATGATTCAATGAAAGCCTATCAAGACGGGCTTCGTTTAGGTCCTTTGGCAGAGATGATGGCAGCCCAATTACGCATGTTGAATGATGAAGATTTACGCGATGTCGCTGCATTTTATTCAGAACAAACACCTCATTCAGAAAAGTGAATAGTTATGGGACTTGTGAATCGCCACAAGTCCTAACTCCGTTTTCATTCATACAACATCTCACCAAAACAATTAACCATTAAATCATTGATAAACAACCTAACCCTCTCCAGATCAAATTATTGATGAATTTATAGTTCACAAACTCGGTTAACATTGACTTTTTATTCTATTTTATCGATATTTCATGCTTTCTATAATTCGACGTGAAATAGGTTATGTCCCACACACACGCTCAGCCATCGGAATCGGCGGCAACCCCTAAATCATGGCAGATGCCTGATACCCTCATTTTGATCTTCATTGTTGGTATTCTTGCTGCGATTCTTACCTACTTAATTCCTGCTGGTCATTTCGATAGCCAACAGGTGACGTACATGGTCGACGGTGCAGAAAAAACGCGCACAGTTATCGATCCATCTTCTTTCTCTTATGCAACCGACGAAAACGGTGAATTGGTTTACAACAAGGTTGGACTGTTCGCTTCAGGCGGTGGCATTGGTCTAATGAACTTCCCATTCGAAGGTCTGGTTTCAGGCTCTAAATGGGGCAGCGCGATTGGCGTTATCATGTTCATGCTGGTTATTGGTGGTGCTTTCGGCGTGGTAATGCGCACAGGCACAATCGACAACGGCATCCTTCGCCTTATCGATAAGACCAAAGGTAACGAAGCGCTGTTCATTCCAGTTCTGTTCTTGCTGTTCTCTTTGGGCGGCGCAGTATTTGGTATGGGAGAAGAAGCCGTTGCATTTGCGATTATCATCGCGCCACTTATGGTTCGCCTTGGCTACGACGGTATTACCACGGTAATGGTGACCTACGTTGCAACTCAGATTGGTTTCGCAACGTCTTGGATGAACCCATTCTCGGTAGCGATCGCACAAGGCATCGCTGGTATTCCCGTTCTGTCTGGTATGACTGTGCGTATGGGTCTTTGGGCTGCGTTTACCGCAATTGGTATTGCTTTCACTATGATCTATGCTGCACGTATCAAAGCAAACCCTGAGCTTTCTTACAGCCGTCGTACTGACAAATACTTCCGTCAGCAAGAGCTTGGTGACCACGACTCTCGTTGGAACCTAGGTGACACGCTGGTTATCCTTACGGTTATCGCAACGACGGTATGGGTCGTTTGGGGCGTAGTGGCTAATGCATGGTACATCCCGGAAATCGCGTCTCAATTCTTCACTATGGGCTTTGTCGTTGCGATTATCGGTACGATCTTCCGTCTGAACGGCATGACGCTAAACTGCGCGGCTGACGCATTTAAAGAAGGTGCAGCAATCATGCTTGCCCCTGCTCTATTGGTTGGTTGTGCGAAAGGTGTATTGCTTATCCTAGGTGGCGGTACTACTGATGAAGCGAGCGTACTGAACTCGATCCTGAACAGCGCTGGTGGCGTGATCAGCGGTCTTCCTGACGTTGCAGCGGCTTGGTTGATGTATGTTTTCCAATCTATCTTCAACTTCTTCGTGACTTCAGGTTCTGGTCAAGCAGCGCTGACAATGCCTCTATTGTCTCCTCTTGCAGACATCGCTGGCGTTACACGTCAGGTAGCGGTTCTAGCATTCCAACTTGGTGATGGTTTCACTAACGTTATCGTTCCTACTTCAGCGTCTCTAATGGCAACACTGGGTGTATGTCGTATCGACTGGGGTGACTGGGCGAAATTCTGCTGGCGCTTTATGCTATTACTCTTTACCCTATCGAGCATTGTCGTCGTCGCAGCTCACGTGATGGGTTTTGCGTAAACTGATTACCAAATAAGTAACAAGGCGAGACAAGTTCTCGCCTTTTTTAATTCAAGCCGTATGGCAAACAAGCATCTAAGTAAGATGTTTTGGAGTGACAACTTTAATGGCAACACAATTTCTGGATGACGTGGTTCAAGGTCATCAAGTCATTCAATCTCTTGACGTAACAGACTTGCCTGCAGGCGAGCATAAGTTTTGGTTCCGTATCGCAACTAACGCCCTATCTCAATGGCAACATTTGCCTGTGTTGGTTTTCAAAGGCGAAAAACCGGGTAAGAAAATCATGATCACAGCAGGTGTTCATGGTGACGAATACAATGGTGTTTTAGCAGCTCAAAAGACCGCTCGTGAACTGATTGGTAAAGACATCGCGGGTACTGTAACTGTCGTTCCGACCATCAACCTAACTGGCATGCTGAACCACAGCCGTGACTTCTTCTCTGCAGATCCTGATGCATCTCCTGCAAACTTAAACCGTTTCTTCCCTGGCGATGCAAACGGCAACGAAGCAAACCGCTTCCTATTTGCTTTGTGGAATAACCTTCTTAAGCCAAACGCAGAACTGGCGATTGATTTGCACACTCAAACCACCGGTGCTGCTTACCCGCTGTACGTGTTTGCTGATTTCCGTATCGAGCAATCTCTGGAAATGGCTCGCCTTATTAACCCTGATGTGATTCTTAACGATCCGGGTGACGCTGGTGTACTTGAAACCGTCTGGAACAACAGCGGCATTCCAAGCATCACCATTGAAGTGGGTATGGGTCGTTACACAGAACAGGACCTGATCGACCGTACAGTGACTGGCATCTTCAATATCCTTGCTCGCCATGACGTAGTAACTGGTGAAGTTGCAGAAATCACGCCTTGCCTAGAAGGCAAAGACATCATCAGCATTCGCGCTGAATTGGGTGGTTTTGTACTACCACAAGTGAAGATGATGGATAAGGTAGAACAAGGTCAATTGGTTGCAATTCAATACGACAGCTTTGGTGATGAAATTCAGCGTTACACAGCGCCAACAGAAGGCACGGTACTGAGTCACAACATTGAATCGATCCGAGCGCCAGGTTCTTTGGTTGTTCGACTGATTAAGTAACACCTTTGAATTTAATAGCTTGTAATTTCAGATTGTTAGGCTCAAACCAATAACACGAAGCCCTGCATAACTTGCAGGGCTTTTCTTTGTTGCTCTCTTCAACATGCTTCAGCTAAGCTTTGTGTGACAATGTCACCAGTAAAACCAAAGCTGCACACGACATAAGAACAAATCCAAGGTTTTGAATCATTCCAGCCAAACCTAGACCCGAACCAATCATCAAGTAGTACATTAATCCTAACACTGCCCCGGCACTACCTGCTTGTTGCTTGTAATCCACTAGAGCAGAACTCAGCACATTTGGAATGGCTATACCAAATGATATAACCACGAACAGCATTGGCGCTAAGAACCAAACCGAGTCTTGAAGCATAAACACACCAAAGCCACCGATAGCCAAGAGTGTTGATGCAATCCAAAGTAGATTCGTTTGAGAGCGACCTTTTGCTAACAATGATTTGTTCATCAAACTGCCGATTAACGTGCCAATGCCCAATATCACACCACTGTATCCGAACTGCTCCGAATTTAGTCCTAGTTGTTCAAAGGTGAATGCGCCCAGTTGGTAGTATGCGAACAAAGCAATGTTATATAGTGCAACCAACAGTGCAGATTGCCAGATTTGAGCGTCTTTCAACATTCGTCCTAGCAAAGAACCGATCTCTAATGGCTGCTTCTGAGTTTGTGTTTCAGGCAGCTTTGCCGCGTTGTAGCACAGCAGTACAAGCGCCATGATAAACAAAGCAAAGAAGACAAGTTCATAGCCACCGAGTGCTGTTAACTGACCGCCGATCAGCATGCCAACCACAGGGCTAATAGAAATCCCCACACCCATTACGCTGAATACTCTGCCTAGCTCATCACCAGAAAAACTGTCTCTTAACATGGTTTGTGTCACGACTGATCCAACCGCAATACCAAAAGCACTGCACGCTCGTGCTAGCATCATCACATCAAAGCTTTCTGTTTGCATAGCGACCAAAGCAGATACACCGTAAACCAACAACCCCGCCAACATGGTTGGGCGCCTTCCCCACTTATCTGCCAAGATTCCCCAAATCACCACGCCAATAGCAAACGCAGAAAAATAGATGGATAGGGTTTGCGCCGCTTGGGAATACGTCACAGCAAACGACTGAGCAATGTTGCCAAGCGCTGGACTGTATATAGTCTCCACAATTTGCGGAAACATCAGCATCACCACCATCAATCCAATAGAAGGTTTCGTTTTCATTTTTACCTCTCTGTCCCACCCGTGCCGATATTTCGTGGCTTAAGTGGGTAACGAACTTAACTTGGCGTGCAGTATAGAAGGCGTTATGCTTTACCCATTAACAACATTAAAACCAAAAACATCAAGAATCGGACAAATGGCAATTATTGAAGATAATACTCGATTTGATGCGGACGCTATTGCCGCGAGTGTGGTTGGCATTGCAGCGGATGTTGGCAAACATGATTCGGGAATGCACGAACACCAGAAAGGACAACTGCTCTATGCGCCACAAGGCTGCATGACGTTCGAACTCGACAACTCCATTTGTACGTTACCTCCAACCAAAGCGGTGTGGATTCCGCCGCATACTTCTCACAGAGCTGTCATGACTAACGTTGTTGCGTACCGTTCGCTCTATTTCGATTGCAGTAAACACACCTGCCCAGATGATATCGTGATGATTGAAGTGAACGATCTTTTAAAAGCACTGATCGACAAAATGGCATTATGGGAATGGGATATTGAAGAAACAAAAACTCAGGCTACGAGCACTTTGTTTTGGGAAGAGTTTTACCAAGCGAAGCAATTTGAGTTCTCTTTACCCTTGCCCTCTGATCGACGTTTAACTCGATTTCGCAAGGCGATGACCAAGTGTGATTTTATAGCACCTGAGTTAAACCAACTGTCCCAAACCGTTGGCGCGAGCAGCAAAACCATCACGCGCCTATTCAAGGCTGAGACTGGGATGTCTTATCAAGATTGGCGTCAACAATGGCGACTGCTTAAAGCTATTGAACTCTTATGTGAAGAAAGACAAGTCAGTGATGTTGCCCATTGTTTGGAGTTCTCATCAGACAGCGCATTTATTGCGTTCTTTAAGAAACAAACCGGACAGACACCACTGAATTTTATGAAACACAGATCGTCGCTATAGGCCGATTACGTCGTGTTTTATTTGGTTTGGTCTACGAGAATTAATTCGTCCAACGCGAAGCCTTTATCTTTAGCTACTTGTTTGAAGCGCTCGATCGTTGCTTTATCGACGGTTGGTGTGCGTGACAGCAGCCATAGATAGTCGTGATTGAAACCAGAGATAAAGGCGTAGTCGTAGTTCTCGCCTAGCTCAAATACGATGTAAGACGAATAAAACGGACCGAAGAAAGACACTTTTAAATGCCCTGTATTTTCATCATCAACGAAATACGCTTTGCCGTCAGCTTGCGTCCATTCTTTATCTTCTTCTGAATAGCCTCGGTTGATAACCGTTACGCCACCATCCTCACGTAACTCGTATTCAGCCGTCACATTCGATAAACCACGCTCAAAGGAATGATCAAGACGCGCAATTTCATACCACTTGCCTAGATATGGTTGAAGTTCAAAGTTGTTGACCGGCTCCACGCCGTCCGGTTTAGACGTACAGCCAAACAACGTTGCAAGGGACAAAAGTAAAAGTGTTTTAAGAGATTTCATACAGCAACCTGAAATTAATTTAGTGTCTGATTTTACTATAGAAGATAAGAAATCGATCAAAAACGAATGTACCTAAATTCTCCACAGGACAGTCCTACCTCTTGGAAACCTTGCAGTGCTTCAAACACATTAAAGTGGCTCACGACAACAACCTTTCGATATTGACGGTAACGCTCCAGTACTAACTCCGCTCGTGTTTTTAGCTCGTCAACATGTTCATAGCGGGGGTCAGTCATTGAAATACCTACTTTTAAAAGCTCTCGATATTCGTGCCAACGTCGGTCTCTCTCATTCAAGGTAATGTAGCCACCTTCTTTGTCAGCACGCCACTCTCTCAAGTCATGCTCAACAAACAAAGGCAAAGCGCGATGACGATTGAGAATTTCTGCAGTTTGAAGAGTACGCGTATAAGGTGAGCTGATGATGATATCGGCATCGTCAAATACTGCATGGTTGAGTTTCTCCTGCAACGCAGGCAAATGTTCTCGGCAAAGCGGCGCATAATCCTTCTCAAGTTGAGTCATCTGCCGCTCATCCGCTAACGTAAAATCTGGCACGCCATGCCTTACAAATACAATATCCATATTGTGGTACTCGTCCTTGTTAAATTGCTATTGAGAAATTGGAGTCAGTTTTAGATAGGAGTGCACTTCTCCATTTTTGTATTCAATCGCAGAGTGGATGGAAGGTTCACGGTTTCCTACAACAGAAAGTTCATAAGTGTTTTCACCTTTGTAGATCGTGATATGAAGTACGCCAGCCTCTAGCTCCCAATGCCCTTTGGTATGAAGGCGTCCAAACAAGGTGTATTCATCGAGTGAACCATCCGCATGTAAGTGCACCTCTGTGATGTAGCCACCTGTGCAGCTCTTGATCCAGCAACGATCACTGACTTCTTCCAAGCGTACTTCTCTTTTGCTTGCCTTCCATTTTGAGAAACGTTCAGACTCCGCAAAAGACGCGTCGATATCGGAATGTTCTTTTATGGGCGTACCTTCAAGCTCACGTAAGCAAAGCTGAATCCAACTAGATATTTGCATGGAATGTCCTTAAGGTTTCAATCGCCCTTTTTACGCCTAAACGTGGGCTGCTTAATACTGGTATATCGACATCAACTAATGATGCCGCACCTGACATCGAAGCTTGTGCCAATACGATTACGTCATAATCACGAGCCTTTTGCTCTATTACCGCTTTGATCTTGTCGTAATAACCTTGGTTATCTTGGTCGAGAAAACGCTCCCAAGCACCTTCAACCACAAACGTATCTAACTGAAGAATACAATTGCCCTCACTTGTCTCAAGTAACGCCAAGCTCGGCTCAATCGTTGTCGATAATGCCGCAAGTAACAACACTCGCTCATGAGTTACGGCTTGGTCACCCATTGCGCGGTCGATACGCTGAACATTGATACCCTGCTCTGTAAGCAATTCAGCAAAGCGACCAATCGAGGAACAGGTACAAACCACCAAATTTGCATGCCCAGAAAGCTCACGTACTTTGTCTTGCACAGCTTGTTTTACCTTAGATTCGTCCTCGCCAGCAACCAACCTATCCAGTAAGTCAGCATCTGCAGAGTGTGCGACTTTTAAATCAGGTGCGAGCTCTGTCATCAGTTCGGAGAAAGGTTGAATGTGTACGGGTGATGTATGCAGAAAATAAAGGTCGTATGGCTTCATGCTAAGTTATCGATGTTTAGTTCACTTTCGACAACTTAGCACAAGGAGATATGAATTAATGCGATCAAAGTTATTGTTGCGCTTCCCAAAGATCGAGAAAATACTTGCCATAAATCACTTCCGTTTGCATATGCATAATCAGCAGAAATGCAATCAGGACTAATACAGTGCGATTGAAATAGCGGCTAACTTTGGTACGGACTTTTATGTCGAATATACCGATGTGAATACCAACATAAGCAAAGGGGTAAACCAATAAAACAGCGAGTAACCAACCAAGATAGCTCGATATTGCCATTTCTTCGTGACCGATCATAGTACCTCCACAATGAATACGACGGTAACCATGATAGTATTCATCATTTGAATGATGATTGGTTTTATAAATTCACAAAGCTGCGAGCTGTGACCGAAAAGTCAATTAAATAAGTTAGTTATCTATTTATAAAATCATGAGAGCGCAAAAAATCTTCTGCCATTTTGGGCGAAGTGATGTGGATGAACTCGATAGGCGAACCTTTTAAGTCCTCCTTCAGTTTTAAATAACGCTTCCGATTCTTTTGGTAATTCTTAACCGACCACCAAATAATCGAATCCTTACTCAAAAACGCTTTTCTAAAACTTTCTCTATTTCCAGTTCCTTCCCAGAACTCTTCTTGAGTCCAAGCCCTTTTGATAGCACGAGTGACGGAGCGATAAGTGGTGATAGAACGTGAATAATCGAGCCAGATGATGGTATCGACCCTTTGCCATTTGTATGGTTGTGTTCTGCTGTAGTTCCCGTCGAGTACCCAAGCGTCTTGTTGAGTGACGTCCACGACTTTATAGAAGAACGTCTCATCATCGAGTTCTTTCCAATCGGGAAGCCAGAACAACCTGTCCATTTCTATGTACGTGACACCTAATTTCATTGCGAGCTGCTTTGAAAACGTCGATTTACCGCTTCCGCTGCTGCCTACTACATTGATCCTTTTCATTAATCCTCCTAGGTGACCGTACCAAATTGACAAAGAGCGACGCACTCCAACTATAGGTAAGTCGGGAAAATGCGGAGGCGGAATACTAATGATTACGCTTTAAAGTTCTAGTGTAGGTTCAATAGGATGTGAAGTAACGCGCATAAAAAAGCCTCCCGTTAAGGAGGCGTGCAACAACTAATGGACTAATTACAACTTATCCCACGCGTCTGACCAATAAACGGTTTCACCTGGCGCATAAGAAGGGTTTGAACACCAGCCCGTGTATGGCCATGGTTTACATTGATACAAGTTGCCATCTGAACCTGTGACAATGTCACCTGCTTCATACGTTTTTCCAGATTCATACGGAGGGTAACTGCTGCCATCAGAAACAATCACAGAGCGTTGCGTAGTCGTAGTTTGATTAGCACTGTCCGTTACGCGGTAAACCAAGTCGTAGACACCTAGTACGTTCACACCTACGCTGCCCTCTACACGCACTTGATCAGTCAAATCACCGTCTTCTGCATCCGTCGCTTTTACGCCTGCCATTGGGTCAAAGGCATCACCAAGCTGGATAGTTGTATCCGTGACACCTTCAAACTCAGGCACAAGGCTGTAAACAACAACCGTTCTGCTTTGCTTGGTTTCATTGTTGTCGCTGTCTTTTACACTGTAAACCAAAACATAAGTGCCAACGGTGTTCACATCGACTGAACCTTCGACAGTAATGCTGTTAGTTAGGTCTCCATCTTCTTTATCAGATGCGGTAACACCTGCATACGGATCAAATGAACTACCGTGATGCACTCGAACATCACTGATACCGCTGAACACCGGTTCGCCTTCACTAGGTGGCGGTGGAGTCTGACCATGGATAAACGGACCGTAATCCTTCACAAACTTTTCACCGTACGCCTGACCATTCTTGTCTGTGCCCATATCCCAGTTCACCGACCATGTCATTACGCCACGAAGTGCCTGCCCTTGCGCTTTAAGTTGGTCAAACGCATCGTAAAGATCTTGAGGGTCTTGCACAAAGCCCGTTGCGGCTGCATCAATGTTAGATGGAATACCAAACACCAATTTGTCATGCTGAATTTTATGGAAACCACGTGTACCGTTCGATAGAGAGTCTGAAATGTAGTAAATGAATTCTTGTTTTAGCGCATCATTGTTTTGTGCAATCCAACCCACACCTTCAACCCAAATACCATCACCACCTTGGTTGTAAAATTGAGGGTTGATCCAATCGTAGTACCCTTCTAATCCTGTAATATAAGGAACGTATTTGCCACCTTCTGTTAAGTATGGAAACTCAGGCGCCATCGTAATTAGGAAGTTTTTACCCTGCTGTTGGTAGTGTTCTTTTACAAGGCGAAGTGCAGCTGGGATGACTGTTTGGTTGTCTGACGCGGTTACTGCAGATTGCTCTAAATCGATGTCCAGACCATCAAAGCCGAACTTATCAGTCAGGCGAATGATCTCTTGTGCGAATGCTTGCTCATCGCCAGTTTTCAGCTCAACGTGTGCGTCCGCACCACCAAGCGCAATAAGAACGGCACGTCCTTGTTGGTTTAGTGCGCCAATTTGATCAATAAATTGTTGTTCTGAAAGGCCAATATTTGGATCGAGCTTAAAAGTTGGAATACGGCCATCGCTGGTATTGAACACTTTCATAAAGGAGACGTTAACCACATTGTACATAGGATTAACTTCATCCAGCGTCACGCACGGTGCATTGCCGCCCTTGTAACCAGCCCCGTCGCACCAGTTATGCCAATAACCTACTACGACACCACCATCTGGATTCACCATCTCATTAGCGGATGCTACGTTTGAAAGACCACTTAAACCCAATGCTACTGCTAGATATAGCGCTTTTTGCTTCATCGTGTTACCTCTCATCCATTTTGCTTCATCACAACAATCATTCAGCACTTTCTATTGGTGCCTAATGAATTTTTATTGGATTATATGGCTGCATTGAGAAAACAGATACACGTGCAAAGTTATGTTTTTAATGTCTATTTTATAATTGTGATCTTAATTCACGACGCGAAATGAATGGGAAATTAGCGTTCGCTTTCAAGCGTGATTTACTAGCAAAATCAGGCAAAAAGTTTACGAAAATCTATTTTTTTGAGCTCGATCGCAACGATTTAATAAGGATTTAACCCTGTTCATATAAAAAGTTTGCACAACGTAGACATTGGGTTAGAACGCCAACCTATATAATTCGGGCTTACATAGATAGAGGTTATTTTTATGAAATTAAAAACAGTGTCAGCTTGCGCAATCTTGATTTTGCTTGTCGGATGCCAGCAAAATCAAGATGAAGCGACACAGCCAACAACCTCGGCAGATGTATGTAATACACAAGGAAATATGCCAGGTGGGTGGAACGAATTCGATACTACCCCAGACGCTCAAAAGGCAATGGCCTTTGTCCTAAACAAAATGGAAACTCTCGCTTCGTTTAAACAGATCTTGTCCGTTCATGCACAAATTGTGAGTGGTGTGAACTACGCGATAGAGTTTGAATTGAATGACGGATCAGTTTGGAACACGGTTGTTTACCGCAACCTTGATGGTGAGTATGCGATTACACAATCACCGAAAGAAGGTCGCTTCTGCGAACAATAAATGCTTCGAGACTGAGAACCAAAAATGTATGGTCCGCCCCGTTATTGCAACTACAATTTAGTCATAACGGAGTTGGTTTGCGCTAATGTATTCTGAGTCCACGTTGGGAACATTAACTTCCCCGCTCCACGATGATATCCGCGCCAGATTATCCTTAAAAGCCCCAAAGCAACTAGGTGCTATTTTTTGTATCAGGTTACTAATCTGGCCGATCGACCGTTTTTGTCATCACGTTCATTGGCGTTGCAAACTTGGTTATGGCTATATAGCCTTAAAAGCTTGGCGGTGGAACAACACCGCCCAAGCTATTCTTGCTAGCTTATTGGCAAGTGCGACTACCACTACATTAAACGGCTTTGTTGCTCGTAAATTGACTAACCAATCTCCAAACACTTTTCCTGTTGTTTCTATCCTAGATAGCACGGACCTCGCTCCATGTATAAATAGAGCGCGAAGGTGTTTGTTCCCTCGTTTACTCATGCCTAATAACTTTGATT
>NZ_APHW01000107.1 GCF_002741985.1 Vibrio rotiferianus CAIM 577 = LMG 21460 | reverse complement strand
GCTTCAAAAGCGATGATGGTAGGTTCAAGTACAGATAAGAAACGGAGTAGTTGGCTTCGACTAAACTTACGGCGAATAACGTCTTTGCCAGTGTGATTGTTGCCAACCGCATGAAAGCAGTGCTTGCCTAAATCGATACCTAAGATGTGAATGGTAGACATATGGTTCACCTCGTTCTGAGAGCCTACTCTAAGCGTAGGGCTTGAGAGTGAGGCGGACCATATAATTAGCCCCGCTATTTTACACCGTAATCTAGCGGGGCTTTTTGTTTATTCATATTTTCCAGTACTGATTAAGAATCAAATGCCATCTGAGACTTCACAGAAACTGTAGAACCAAGTCGCGACGGTTCAACATCAATGCGTTGCGCCATTTGCTCTTTCAGCTCAGATACGTGAGAAATCACGCCAATCATGCGACCCGTTTGTTGTAAGTCGACCAAGGTTTGAATCGCAAGATCCAAAGATTCCGGATCTAAGCTGCCAAAACCTTCATCAATAAACAGCGTATCCAAGCGAATACCGCCACTGTAAGACTGCACAACATCAGATAGACCGAGCGCTAATGCCAACGCTGCCATGAAAGATTCACCACCTGATAACGTCGCAACATCGCGCGTTTTACCTGTGTAGCTATCCTCAACTACCAAATCCAAGCCCCGTCCTGCCGCACCTTTGAAGCCTTCAGTTTTACGAGCCAAGATATAACGACCTTTACTCATCAGACTTAAACGCTGTGACGCTTGAATCAATACATCGTCTAATAACACACCAAGGACAAATCGGTGCAGACTGATACGACTACCCGTTTTACCGCTAGCAACGTCATACAAGGTACCAAACACTTTATATTCGTCTTCTAACTTAGTGTTCTTATCATGTAACGTCGCGATGTCATTGTGGACTTTCTCTAGACGTTCAAACAAAGAGCGCGTGCTATCAAGCTGATTACGCGCTTCAACATAACCTTGCTGAACACTGTTTAATTTAACGTTAAGACCTTCTAAATCAGGCAACGCCAAGTCTTTCAACGTGGAACTCAAGTCTGCCAAGGTCTGTTCTAGCTTGATTTGAGTCTGTTTGAACGCCTCAATTTCTTGCTGCCAAACCTGCATCTCGGCTTCATCAACTTTACATGCTAGGAATTGCGCTTCATCCTCGAATGCACTCGCCTGCAACGCTTGCTCCCAATCAGCTTTGGCTGTGCTCAAACGATCGAGCGCTTCATTCAACCACTGTTGATTGGTTGTCAGTTGGCTTTCAATATTGGTCTTCGCAAGCACCGCTTGTTGCAAATGATTTTGTGCATTTTCTAAAGCGGAATTTAACTCCGCAATCTGTTTTTGAATCGCAACAATGTCTTGCTCAAGAACTTCAAGGGAAGAGTACTTAGCATCTAACGAAGCTGAGAGTTTAGCCAATTGCTCGTGGTTCACTTTTATCGTCGATTCATTCGCTGCCATCTGGTTTTGCAGATCATTGATCTTACCTTCCCCAGTAACACAACGCTGGTTTAACTCATTGACGCTTTGTTCCAACTGAACCAAGTTAATCGATGACAATTGCTGTAAACGTTCATTGAGCTGCTGCATGGACGCTTGTAACGCGCTTAAATCCATTGATGCGTTTTGGCCAAGTTCAACGGATAGTTGCTCTATCTGCTGTTTGTATTGTCCGACTGCGATATTGTGCTGCTCCAACTGATTGCTCAATTGGTTAAGCGCGACTTGCCCTTCTCGCTCTGTGTTTCGAGCGCGCTGAACTTGATCCTTAGTGACCTCTTCACCAACAAATTGAGCGGGTTGAGGGTGCTCTACACTACCGCACACCGGACACATTTCACCGGCTTGTAAGCGCTGAGCCAATACAGCGGCTTGAGCATTGTGCCAGCTCAATTCAAGTGTATCTGCTGAGCGTTGAAGTTCAACGTACCGCGCTTTTGCTTGGTCAACCGAAGCTTGTTTACTAGGCGCCAACGTATCCAATTTCGCCAGCTCTTGGTTTAACCCTGTGATCTTCTGTAGATCTTGCATCAAACGTTGCTGCTGTTTATCTCAGCCTCTACACTGCCAATACTTGCAACATCGACTCGAGCTTGGTCCAGTAACTTCTGACCTTGTTGCGCCTCTAGCGTTAACTTCTCTTTCAGAGCGCTATATTTCTTCAGTGTTGCTTCAAACTCGGATTTTTGCGTCAAACCTGCGTTAATGGCTTTCTCTAGCTCTGACTTTTCAACCAACTTTCCTTTCATGCCTTCAAGTTGGTATTGCTGCTCTGTCAGTTTTGGCAATTGTGCGGCTTGTTCTTTCGCGGTTTGCAATGCGCTTTCTTTGGATTTTACCGCGTCATTTGCCACTGTAAGATCTTGAGAAAGCTTAGTCACCTTTTGCTCAAGTTCTTGCTTTTGTTTTGAGGCGTTTTGTAACGTGACATAAGGCAACTCAACCTTGCTTGCCTTCTTCGCATTGTCTAACTGCAATTGACGTGATGAGACAGCATCGCTCTGTTCCAAATGTTGCTTCAATGCAATTTCGGCTTGCTCGCGCTTTTTAAACTCATTGCTCAATGCTTCTGCTTTTTGCAGATCAGTTTTGACCGCATTTAATTGCGCCAGAGATTCTTGCTCTTGCTTTTGTACAGATTCAAATTGAACAGATAACGCTTCACGCTGCTCTGTTAACTCCACTTCGGAAGAAACACCAGCAACCTGCAGTGCGCCTCGAATTTGGTTATCAAACTCGTCTTTGGCTTTGCTAATGGCACTCGCTTTGTCTTTCAGCGCATATTCAATCTTCTTGTAGATATCCGTTTGGAATAGCTGACCAAAGATCTCTTCACGCTCTTTGGACGTCGCAAGTAACAACTCTCGAAACTTACCTTGTGGCAGCACCATCACTTGGCGGAACTGAGTTTCGTTCAAGCCAATAATATTGGTCACTTCTGTCTTTACTTGCGTTGTTTTGCTAGTGATGAGCTTTTCTTCGTCCGTAATCTCATACAAAGCTGCGGTATGCTTACGCACCGTCATACCCTCACCACGCGCCTTTGGTGCTTCTTGTTCTGGTGAGCGAATTACTCGATAAGACTTGCCGTGTAAAGAGAACTCTAGCGTCACTTCGGTCAATAACGTTGGCGCTGCCATATCGCAACGCATTTGAATGCCTTGACGCTCGTTACCCGTTGTTTCACCATAAAGCGCAAAACAAATCGCATCGAGAATCGAGGTTTTACCCGAACCAGTAGGACCATTGATAAGAAAAAGAGGGTTAGTTCCCAGCTTGTCGAATTCAATCGTTTCTGTTTGAGCAAACGGACCAAAAGCCTGCATTGTCAGTTTAATGGGTTTCATGTTTGGTCCTTACTGAGCTTGCTGAGAAAGTTGTTTAATGATGTCACTGATCGCTTGATATTGTTCTTGCGATAACTGGCCGTCTTGCGCTTCCGTGAAGAAGTCTCGGAACATGTCTATCTCACTTCTCGCCAACTTCGCTTGCGCCATTTCCTGCTCGACACCAATTAACATTCCCGGTTTTTCTAGGTGCAAAACATTCTGGTAAACAGTACGTAGCTTTTCCATTGGGTTTAAGATTGCGTGCTTATCCATCAAACGTACCAACAAGTAGTCTTCGTTTTTCGGATCGGTTTTGCCCTGCTCTATTACTTGTTCAAGTTCACCTTCAACGATTCGCATCTCATGAGGTGCAGCAAGGTCAACATGCTCGGCCGAGACAAACCCGTTTTGGTCAATTTCCACCAGCGTGAAACCTTTCTTTTGGTTTTGTTCACCAAAGCTGTATTTCATCAGTGAACCAGAATAACGAATGTATTCTTCGCCTTTTTTCTGTGGCTGATGCAAATGCCCCAACGCCACATAATCAAAGTTTAGGAAATGCTCGTGACTGACGCGGTCAGAACCACCAATCGAAAGTGGACGCTCAGATTCAGACTCAATGGCACCATCGACAAAGCAGTGGCTGACTAAAACGTTTCGTTGCTCTGATTGGAACTGCTCAGTGATTTTCTCAGCAAGTAACTTGTGCGCTTGATCGTGGGTCAAAACGGGTTCTTGGTAGGCAAAACGGACTTGCTCAGGATCGTTATAAGGCATGCCATAAAAAGCCACTTTCCCTGCGCTTTCGGTTTCAATAACAACAGGGGTAAGCATGTCTTCGAAGTTACTGATGATGTGAAGACCCGCGTTTTTCATTTGTTCTGAACCAAAACCTAGACGCTCTGCACCATCATGGTTGCCAGAAATCAAAATCATCGGCGTGTTTAGCTCACCACAGATTCGCTTCACTACTTTGTTAAGTAGTTCAATCGCAATGGTTGGTGGGACAGAACGGTCATAAATATCACCAGCAACCACCACCGCATCAACAGGGTTGTTTTCAATGTATTGGATTAACTGGTCAAGAACGGCTTGCTGATCGTCAAGCAAAGAGACGTTATGAAACTGTCGGCCAAGGTGCCAATCTGAGGTATGGATAAACTTCATTCGAATTCACTTTCTGCCATCAATATGGCGCTATCTTATTATCCCTCTAGGATATCGTGAGTTCGTATGCTTTTCATGTGGTTTATCAAGTAACACAGCAAATAAAGCTATACGTTTTTCAACACTCAAACCCACGTATATGTTGTACCAACTACGTACCCTCTAGGCTCGATATCTAGCTGTAATTGATGAAAGCCTTTTTCGGGCTGCCTAATTTGTTTCTCGAATGCATTTATTGCTTTCAACAAGCCACCACATGCACCAAGAGAGCCCAATTTAGCATCTAGAAATTCGTAGTTCGTAGCTTCCGTTATCCAAGGAGCCAGATACTTTATTGAATTTAACCAAAGTGGCTCATTAGCATCGAGAGATAAGGAGAGCGAGGTAAACAAGGAACTACTTCTGAATGATAGCTGCGACACTACCTTGCCAATCGCGCTTTGATTAGTGGAGCTTGCGAGGTCAACTCTAGCAGGCAAACACTCAAGTCCTGTATCACAAGGGAACGCTCTAGCTAAGATGAGCGCACCGTTGTTAAGCTTTGTTGGTGCCTGATTGGTAGCTGGCTGTATAGCCAAGATCCAGCAATCGTTTTGCTTTGTTGCTCTTTCAATATGAGAAAGCGCTAGCAAGAAAGATGCATTTCCGTATGGATATATTTGAAATTTAGTATCACTTTCAAATTCAACTGTCGCTCTTAGCATTTGCATCGTGGATTGAACTTCATGCTTTTTAGTATCGGCGGGTAAAAGAACAATCAAAGTTCCTTTAATAAAGAAATTCTTAAGCTGTAGCGAATAGGAACTGATAGTTTCGCTCGGTCTACTATCAAAATGATACTCCAGCGGATTCATAGACATTGAGATGTTGGTATCAGCAAAGTCGAAGAGCGGTTTAATGCTAGAGAATTCGTGGCCATTTAAACATATCACCTGTGTTTCAAAACCTAACGCCAATTTAACCACCAATGAGTACAGTTGGGTTTCCTATGACAATTCGTCCTCCATGGGAGGTTGCATCACCAGCGCGAGCTGCTGCTTTTCCGTTGATTTTTACACTAGATGAACCTGCGGAAATACTGTCTGGCGGTCCAACGCATACTAGCTTGTCTCCTTGTCTTGCGGCGGGAATCCCCCCCCAATTTTAACATTGGGGGATCCCATCACTACAGGCCCACCAACATGAGGGATCTTTCCTGTTTTTTTAGGACAGACATGAAAACTACCAATTACTGCCGAAGGCTTACCCATGACTCCTCCTTAGTTAAGAGAGATTTGACCCGCTTTTAGAGCAATCGCAGATCCATTAATAGATATCTTGCTCCCTTTGATGTTAATTTCTCCAGAGCTAGACATCTCTATTGATGCCCCTCCGACTTTAATTTCAATGCTCTTACCCGCTTTTAAGGCAAGTGACTTCCCGATATCTCCGGAATAGTTCTCGCCTACTTCAACTGACAGGTTCTTACCTATAGTTTGCATCGAATCATTAGTAACCTGCTCGGTTCGACAGTTTTCTATTGAGATTTCAGCATTATCTTCAACAAGCATTTGAAAGAGTTTTTCGGCGTGAAGGTAAATATGTTCCTCACCTGGTTTATCATCAAAGCGTAACTCATTGAAGTTGCTAGCGCCTTTCTGGATAGAACGCGATTTATAACCGCTTTGTGAACTCTGCTCTGGTAACGAATAAGGAGGTAACTGACTACCGTTGTATAGAGCCCCAGTAACTATTGGTTGATCGGGGTCACCATTAACAAATTCAACTATTACTTCTTGACCAACCCTAGGGTGAAAAACTGCTCCCCAACCATTGCCAGCGATATTCTGAGCGACCCTAATCCAACAAGAGCTGTTTACATCGTACTTGCCTTTCCTATCCCAGTGAAACTGGACCTTAATTCGACCATGTTTATCAATGTATATCTCACCATCTTTATTACCAGTCACAATTGCGGTTTGTAGCCCTTTTATTTCCGGTTTCACATAGTTTACTGCCGGACGCAAAATCGTTGTCGAATCAACGCAAGTAAATGCAACCCTTACCCCTTGAGAGGCGGTACCGCCTTGGCCAGTCTGGTTGAAAACAGAAGCTGATAAGACAACAGACTCTAAAACGTACTCTTTGCCTATTCGAGATTTATCTTCATGTTTTTTAAATTTAAAGCACTTACCAACTGTAAAGGTTCGACATGTCGCTTCTCCACCACACAAGTATATGTTTTGTTGAATTGACTCAATTGCATGCATATTCCTAGAAGCATAATGGTCGGCAGTCTCGGACTCTCCCATATATTCAAAGTGCTCACTGGAGGGAATGGTAAATAACGCCGAAGCCCCATTTACACTGTTTTTCGGGAAAGCCGCTGGCTTTAACATGTTAAAACCCGTTTTATGGCTTGCTTTCGTAGCAATAGCTTGGCTTTCACTCCAGGCAGATATGTGACTTGCGCTGGCAGTACCACTGTCATGGTCTACCATAAATTCCACCCCTGGCTTGTAGTAGCTTACATCATCAAATATTTCAATAGTATGAGAAGATTTCGAATGCACAAAGCAGAATGATAGACCCTCTTCAGCCAATATTCTCTTTACAAAGCTTAAGTCAGACTCTTCGTATTGAACTCTATAAGTATATTTGGGGTAACTTTTATTTAACTTGAAGCTGAACAAAACTCCATGCTCCGACAAAACTTCAGAAATAATTTCTTTCAAGTCTTTGTTTTGGAAAACTCTGCAATTAACACGGTATTGACAAAATCTAAATTTAGGTTCAATAAAAATCTCTATGTTCTTATAGTTCTCGCCATCATTTTCTTTACTTATTCTTGTTCCAGTTAGTTTTGCTCTTGAAACAACACCATGAAAATATCTTGGTTGAGAAGAAACATCTTCATTATTCTCTAGTGTGATGACAACCTCATTGCCAATAATACTATTTAGTTCACCTTTTTGACCATTAAAGTAGGCATTGGCACGCAATGAGAAAAGCTCTGAAGCCTTTTCTCTGTATTCAAAGGAATTCAAAATAACGGCATCTTTGCCAAAAGGAGTAGAGATGCTTATAAAGTTATTATCTTGTGTTGCTTTTTTCATTACATACTTCTTTAAAAATAGCGGGGGCATTTGCCCCCGCAGCCAAATTACATTTGTTGACCTTTAACACCACTATAGCCATATACAAGTGGCGCAGAAGTGTTGTTCTTATCATCCGTCGGTGTCACTGTCATCATCATTTCTGTGTAGGAAATAGTGATTGTTTCCATTGGACGGTCATCTTGAATTGATACTGAGTAGTTTGAAATCATTGCATCTGTAAGTTCGATCTTCATGATTTCTTCTACTTTCTCACCCTGCTTCGTGATGTGGAAAACAGCAGGTTTACCTTTACCGATCGTTGCTTCTTTAAACAAATCTGGTGAAGCACGATCTTGAAGTTTAGTGATAGTAAGGTCATACAAACGAGTCGCGCTGGCTTCACGATCCATTGCTGTACCAGTGTATGACGAAATCTCACGACCCACACTCCAGTCAACAGATAGCAGTGTGATTAAATCCTTGTATTGCTCAGCAGTTGCCTCACCTTTAATATCTGCGTATTTAAGATACGTATTAGACTGCATGCTAATCTCCTATAGCATTAATAATTGACATTTAACTATATTAAAATCATATCAGCTAAGTGAAATGATTATTGATTCATGTATCAAAAGGTTAGTTTTAAATACAAACTTTTATAACTTTATTTTGTTCTGTTTTTAAGCACTGAATTACTTAAATTTAATTTAATTCGATTCTCTTCTCAGTTTACTTTCCCAATGAAACAGATGTTAAGAAACTGAGACAATTAAATCATCATTGGTATAATCCACAAAAATATCTTTAATTTTCTTATTACTGAGAACTGACGACAATATTTCATTAGAAATTCGAGGAAGAAGAAGGTTTTCCATCATAGTTTGAATGGCCCTCGCACCACTTTCAGATTCATTGCTACTTTCTACTAGATGTAAGATGTAATCATCTGTAACTGTAAGAGTTGCACCATAATGGTCCAAAACACGCGCTTTTATCTTATTAATCTTTAGCTGACTAATATTAATCAATACTGATTTGCTAAGTGGTACGTATGGTAAAATATTGACTCGCCCTAAAAACGCTGGTTTGAAATCCTTAAGTAAGTCTTCACGTAGCGCTTCTTTTAGTGATTGAGGATCTGGCGCAAGTTCTGGATCACTAAACAAAGTGGTAGTCGTATCAGAACCTGTATTAGCAGTCATGATTATAATCGTGTTCTTAAAATCAATATCACGTCCTTCGCCATCTTTAATGATTCCCTTATCAAAGATTTGATAAAAAATATCTTGTACTCCAGGATGAGCTTTTTCCATCTCATCAAGCAAAATTACACTATATGGTTTTCTCCTTACGGCTTCAGTAAGAACTCCTCCCTCACCATAGCCGACATACCCAGGTGGAGCACCCAATAGTAAGGAAACTTTGTGCTCTTCTTTAAATTCAGACATGTTGATTGTCGTGACACTATCTTCACTCCCATAGACCTTCTCCGCGATAGCTAGTGCAGACTCTGTTTTGCCTACACCACTTGGCCCGACTAGTAAGAAGACACCATTAGGTTTAGTCTCATCCATAAGTTGAGCTCGGGCAGTCTTTATTACTTCTGCCATAACCTCTAAAGCATGATCTTGCCCAACGACTCTTTCACACAAACTGTCTTTCAGGTTCAATACCGCTTCAATTTCATCATTTTGAAGTTTACCAAGTGGAATACCAGTCCAGTCTGATATAACTTCCGCAACTAAGGTTTCATTCACATGCGAGAATACAAGCGGGTCTGCACTAAGAGACAGTTTTTCTTCTATTTCCACTAGCTCTCGTCTATCTTCATCTGAACCATCTTCGGTTATCTTTAGACGTAATGCTTTTGCTTGAGAGACCCACTCAACTTCTTCACGCCAACGTTCTTCTAGCGCTATTATTTCTCCCTTTAACACCTCAATTTCGTTACCGACTTGGCCAACGTTATGCCCGAGATCTGAACCAAATAAAGCTTCCTTAGATAACTGGGTGAGTTCTTCTTCTTTCAAGGTTAATTTCTTGCGTTTAGAATCGAGCAATCCTGGCGTTGATGACTGACTCAACGCAACCCTAGAACAAGCCGTATCAAGAACAGAGACTGCCTTGTCCGGGAGTTGGCGACCATTAATGTACCTAGCAGAAAGTTGAACAGCAGAGGCCAAAGCCTGGCTAGTAATATATACGTCATGATGGTCTGCCATAACCGTCAGTAAACCTCGTAACATATCAATCGCTAACTCAGTGGATGGTTCGTCAACTTTGACAACTTGAAATCTCCGAGTTAAGGCTGCATCTTTTTCAAAGTATTTCTTGTATTCTGCCCAAGTTGTTGCAGCAATCGTTCGGAGTTCCCCTCGAGCTAAAGCGGGTTTGAGTATATTGGCTGCATCACCTTGACCAGCTTGTCCACCGCTACCAATAAGTCCATGAGCCTCATCAATAAACAGAATGACAGGATCAACTGATTGATTAACTTCCTTAATTAGATTTTTTAAACGATTTTCAAACTCCCCTTTCATACCCGCACCAGCTTGCAAAAGGGCTAGGTCAAGAGACTTGACCGATACATTTTGCAAAGCAGGGGGAACATCTTTATCGACTATTCTCTGCGCTAAACCTTCGACCACTGCAGTTTTACCTACACCAGCCTCACCAGTTAAAATGGGATTGTTCTGCCTACGCCTTAGAAGAATATCTATCATTAACCTGATTTCATCATCTCGACCTATCACAGGGTCAATAAGTCCCAGTCGTGCTTGCTCAGTCAGGTCAATGGTAAACTGCTCTAAAGCTCCACCAGCGGTCTGGCTCACATGTGTTTTGCTTTCGGTATGCTCTCCAAGATTTAACAACTTATTTGGATCGATTTGACTTAATTCAGGGCTCACCGCACTCAACATATTAATCAGCGTATCATCAGACAAATAAGCGTATAGCACATGAATACAAGTCATCTTATCTTGCTTGAACTCAATAGTTGCAGCCATAAATGCATTTTGCATAACGGTCACTGTATGTGCAGATAAACCAGGGACTGTTTCACATCCTGTCTTATATTTTTCCAACTGAGTGAGTAATTCATTCAGTACCGTTTGCTTATCTATATCTAACTTATCGAACACATCTAAATAGAGATCTTCTGGGTGCTGAATTATTGCTGTAAGCCAATGGGATAATTCAATACTATGGTGAGTCCGCGAGCTTGCCAATGCCGCTGCTTGTTCCAATGTTTCTTTAGCATGAGGTGACAACCGCTCAACCAACGCTGATAATGATAACGAAGCCATTTTATTTCCCTTTAAATATTAATTGTTATTTCACGATCTTCTGTACGATCATGTTTTTTTAAAACAGAGCCAAAACCTAGCTGCCCTTGTTGCTTAGACAGACGCGCTTTAGGAAGCATGCTATGTTGTGTTGTTAGCTTCCAGTGAAGCTGTTTGTGTTCGCCTATGAATGCTGATGCGGCACGCTTGACTGTTTTTAGCCGAGCATGAAATGGAAGGAGCTCGCTCACTTGTTCTGACTTCTCTGGAAGTAGCTCTATTGTTGCACTGGCATTAATATCCCATGCTCGTTTTCCAATTGATGCGCCATTTCCTAGCTGAGAAAACTGCCCCTCTGGATTTGAGTTAGATGTTAAACGAGTCTGCTCTTTCGGCTTCAGATACAGCCATTGCCCTTTAAATTCATGAACCTTTGCGTCGCAACTTGCTAAGGATTCGATAATGCTCTTCAACGCATATTTACTTTTAACTGGTGAAGAATGATAACCGCCAAAGTGTTGCGCTAAATGACTATTATCGCTGGAGATTGAATTCAAGCAGTCTGCATAAGGTGACCTTTCCATTCTCGAGTGAGCTCGTACTTGGACCGTTACCTGACTTAACTGCCAACTTCGATAATACAATGAGAGCAGGCGATGGTTAAAAATGTCGTAAAAGTCGACCATTGCTGAATCGCTCTCTCGCAGCCTCGTTAGTGCAAGCTCACTATAGTGTTGCGGTAGAACGCCCTGCTCTCCTATCAGCCCAATCAAGTTTGTTTTGACTTCTAAACGGTCGTTGCCTCCCTGTTCAACACGACAAACTTGGTTGTTCTCATACCCTAGTTTTGCATTGACTTTCAGATTAATGCGTTCATTTTTTGGAAGAGCATCGGTCCCTATTTGAGCCTCACGCTTTAAGACTTCAAACTCGAGAAGGTGAAGAGCCTCAAACAAGGGATGCTTAGTTATTTCGTCAAAGAACGGTTCTGCATTCATAGGAGTGGCTTCTCTCCTGTCATCGCTGGCCATAAATGAAAGCGCTTACTGGTCGACTTAAGTTTTACCTCTAGCTGGGTAAAAATGTTGACTTCAGCGTATTGAGAAAAGTAAATAGACAGTACACTTCCTAATAGAAAAATCTGCTCTGGCGGTAGGATTTGGTCGGAAATCATCAGCGTAATTCTGATTCCATGCGCAAAGCCCACTTTGCCTCCAGCGCTTATACGTCCCGTGCTCTTCTCATATTCAAGATGAACTAATGAATCAACCAGCGCCTTTGTTTCTGCTGTACCATTGAAAGCGAAGAGGTTTAGTGTCTGCTTTAATGTAGATAACCCATCTTCGCCAGAAAAGTGATTCAGAGTCAGAAGCTTGGTTAACTGCCAACGGGTGCTTTCATCCATTTCTGGTCTAATGGTTGCAGATAAAGAAGTGAGGCACTTCACACTAGAAAAATTGTCATTTACGTCGGGTAAGGCTACTTCGGGAAGCCCGCCACCAAATGGTAACTTTTGAGGAAGGTTTCGATTGCAACATTTAGCTTGGACATACATCAACCAATTTTCTCTACTTTCGGGAGCAAAGATTTGATGCTTTTTATCAACGAAAGACAAATAGGTTTCTCGCCCAGGTTCATCATATCCCCCTGCCCAGTTCTTATCTTCTCTCCTCATCAGCCAGTATATTTCACCACTTCCTAGGTAATGGGTATGCTCACCAGAGTAATAACTAGGGAGGTTTTTATATGCTTTATTCCAGTTTCTTAAGGTCACATCAGAGATAGAAACAACTTCTGTGCTCTCTGCATCTTGGTATTGAGGAACCAAATGATAGTCATAATCCGAAGGTGTTAATCGATGGGGCTCCATCGTACTTTGGAACAAATTGATGATTGGTGTACAACCAAGCATGAGACTATCCTCACCCACTTGTTTAGGTAGCCAATCGTCACTTACATCAAAATAGAAATTGATCTCCAACTCATGAGTGCTACCAATCGAGTCGTATTGGAGTTTATCTAGCTCAAAAAACATAAATTTTTGAGGAAAATGTAAGTACTCAACAAGCAAACGCGATCCTGAAAAGCTTCTTTTACTATATGGTACAACTCGATCTGAATCGGAGAATCCAACCTCTTTAATACATCTTTTCGAAACGGAATGAACTTCCTTGCCATTAATAACGAATGAAATCCCAATCAAGTGTTGAAATACCATCTGATAAAGTCGCAAAGATAGTTGAGGTTGGCCATTTAGATAGAACTTTAGAGATTCAACACCTAAATCGGCTAATGAACTTTCCTCATCATTTGATGAAAGACAGACCTTTAGCATAGATTGCGCTTTCGATTCCCATCTCGATCCTACCGGCTTTACAGGTGCGTTTTCGAACGAGCTATTCACCACTTCAACTGGGTACATCTTAGTGAGATAACACGTTCTAAACTCGCATTCTTTAAAGCCAGGGGCTCCTATTACTACCTTTTCCCCTACCGGTACTTCAAAATGATCTGTGGTAGAGTCAGAGCAACGCATTTTTATGATCGACATTGATGGAATTGGAGCATGAAAATCCGGAAATAGCTGCCCAGCTAAGGCTTCAGTAAACTGAGGATAACTGTTGTCTAAATTCTGCCTGATTCTAGCGGTTAAAAAAGCACAGCCTTCGAGTAAACGTTCAACATGAGGGTCATCTACTTGTTCTTCACTAATTCGTAGCCTAGAGGCAATTTTAGGGTACTGTTCCCCAAACTCCTGTCCCTTATGGCGTAAATAAGCCAGTTCACGATTATAATACTTTAGAAAATCTTCGCTCATTTTGCTTTACTCAGTTTCATTCCTAGGCTGACTGGTTCAATTGCAGAATTAAACGTAACTTTGTGCATGCTTTTGTCGATCAAGCACACCGCACCAATTCTTAAACTTAGAGAGCGGTCTATTGAGTTATTTTCATTTGCAATGGATACAGATACCTCTTTCAAACGAGGTTCGAACTCTTTAATTGCAGTGCTTACAATGTCACACAACTGCTTTTGACCATCTTGGCTACTGTATGGCATTGATGAAAAATCAGGTAAACCATAGTTCAGTATCGAATAACGCAATTCCAACAAATCATCAGGTAATGCCGTCCAACCAATACGGCTGTTAAGCATTGCTTCTAAATCCCTCAATAAGTTATCAAGAACACATTGCTGTGTGATCGGAAAGTCTTTTTCGATTCGAGATGAAGGCTCACTATCTATTAGCTTATCGATTATTGATGCACCGACCATATTCTACTGTGGTACCTCAACCTGACGCTCCAGAGTAGTTAGATTGCAGATTGGTAACGAATCATCACCGACTAGCCAACATTTTTGCCCCTGACCAAGAAAAACTTTTTCCCCAAACGGTTTCCAATCTGTTTCCCGTCCGAGTTTCTGAGCATTACTCTCAGAGTCAATATAGGTTAAAGGCATATGAGCTTCCCCTTCACCTAATCCTTCAATATCAAATTCTATTGGTCGCCAAATGTTTTCTAGGATTGTTTGGGCGGGTTTCAACTCTAAATACACAACACTACTAAGGGGAACTAGGAAGTAATTCCCTTTACTTGAGAAAAGTTCTAGATAGCCACCTAGTCGGTCATCAATATCTCTAACATCTAATGTTTCAGTACCATTGACGACAAATGGTTCAATGGTTCTGTCTGATTCAAGCTTCCGAGATAGTGCTAGGGCTTGCTCAAAATTGGAGCTAGTAAAAGCAAGGTTTAAATCAACCTGAGACTTAGTCATTTGCTCATTTTTTCCAAGGATTTGCGCCGACGCGGCTCCAAAAGCAAAATCCGCACGAGCCTGCGCGGCTTTCACAAGGTGTCTTAGTTGGCTAGCGCCAGCTAGGTATTCTGGAAATAGCTTTATCGACTGCATCAACTGCTCATCTGCGCGCTCATAATCGCCCTTGATGCACAATAACTCTATAAACACGCTGCGAAGGTTTGCATCTTTTGGTTCACCTTTAATATTATCGGTGATCACATTCAAAGCAGAGTCTAGTTCTGATTGTGCTAATAGATCTTTCCATTGCATCTTTTTTTCCTTATGCAGAGTGTTCTGGTGATAACTCTGTTATTAATTTAATACTTGAGACCATTTGGTCTAACTGAAAATGAGGTCTTAGATGGACAGTTGAATAGTAGTGTCCCGGGCTGTCTCGTTTTTCACGCACTCTTATTTGAGCTTCATTTAAAGGGTACTTTGCCCTCAATTCATCTGATGCTTCATCAGAGGCTGTTGTGTATTGGTGCAACCACTTTTGAAAATCTCTCTCAATCACACTCGCATCTTGGTAACTACCAACTTTATCTCTCCCCATCACTTTAATGTAATGAGCAATTCGTGATACACACAAGGTATACTGCAGCATGGAAGTTAACTTGTCGTTCACTTCAACTGTTTTGTCTTGGTATTTTTTAGATTGATAAATGGAGACATTAGACATCAACCCAACCATATCTGTTTCAGCTACAGGAGAAATTGGGATAAAGCCACAATCTGAAAGCGCTTGCTCTTTCTTTTCAGATAACTTTAAATTTAACGGACAACGCTCGCGGTAATTTTTGGCGTCTAACTTCAGCTTCGAACGTGCTGGAGCAACAACCAAACCCTGGCTATAGTCCCCTTGCTTAACTCCCCTAATATGAGTAAACCAGCCATGCTCTTGGTATGCTCGGATCGCAACTGCGGCAAAGCAATACGCCCCACTTCCCCATAAAAGCTCTTTGTCTGAAAGCTTTACACGTTCTTCGAAGACGAAATGCTCACCTCTCGAACCATCCGACTGATAGGGTAAACGGAACAAGACATTGGGAGCTGTCATCCCTATAAACTTAGAGTCATCAGAATTTCTAAGTTCTCGCCACTTTAAATATTCAATTTGCTCAAACTGAGATGAAAACTCTTTTATCGATGACAAATCACAAAACCTGTCGACACCAAATATCTCTGGCGAAGCCGAGAAAATGAATGGGCTAAACGCGGCAGCCGCACTTTGAGAGATCTTACGAACCACCGAGATATCTTTATCGAGTTTACTGGCATTGTTTCCAAGCTCATAGTCCCCAATCAAAACACCAAAAGGCTCTCCTCCCGGCATGGAGTATTCATTTTGGTAAATCAATTTGAAAAGTGCAGATTGATCGAACTCAATTGCTTTCAGTGAATCTTTGCTAATCTCCTCCCAAGTCGCACTCATTACCTTTATCTTCACCGTATCTACAGATTGCTTGTCTATCTGCTCGCAAAGATATTGCGTGCCAATCCAAGTGCGCTCCAGTTTTTGAAATGTTGGATGATGAATAATTTCATTCAACTGATTTTGTAATAGCTCATCGATATGATTGATAGTACTCATTAGGCTATGACGAAACATTTCCAAGCTCTCAGATTTTGACCCTTCCAACCACATTCGCGCCGAGAGTATTGAATCAGATAAATCTAAAAAATTAGAAAACCAATAGCTGTCTAGTTCTGCATGACCACTGTCGACAAACTCGTGTTTTAACTGAGTCGGTTCAACAAAATTCAATCCAGATTTCGTATTCATGACCTAATAAGTACTCTTCGATTATTAACAGAGCTTGTTGCGCACTAGGCTGTTATCCACCTGATTGGGGAATTTTAGCGACTAAACGTAAAGAGGTCGTTAGCTCTTCCATTTGTAGCCATGGCTTTAACCAAGCGACCGCGTTGTATGAACCTGGAGCTCCAGGAATCTCTTTCACTTGTACACGAGCATCCGCCAGAGGGTATTTCGCACGGATCTCTTGCCCACCGCCTTCGGACGCATTGACATAACTGAGGATCCATCGATTTAGCCATGATTCAACATCTTCAGCTTCCATGAAACTACCTATCTTGTCTCGCGCCATCACTTTTAAGTAATGTGCAAAACGTGAAGTTGCCATCATATAAGGTAGTCGAGCTGAGATAGCAGCATTTGCTGTTGCATCTGGTGAGTCATACTTAGCAGGTTTTTGACAGGTTTGAGCGCCAAAGAAAACAGCATAATTGGTATTCTTGTAGTGACACAGTGGTAAAAACCCAAGCTTACCTAGCTCCGCTTCGCGTCTATCAGTAATACCAATTTCAGTTGGACACTTCATGTCCGGATCACCATCGTCACTCATAAAGAAGTGAGTTGGTAGATTTTCTACACGCCCACCACCTTCAGCGCCTCGAATCGCGGTGCAGAAACCGTATTTTGAAAATGCATCTGTCAATTTTGCACCCAACACATATGAAGAGTTCATCCAACAGTAATCATTGTGCTCCGCATTGACGGCGACGCCTGAAACCGCATCTACATCAAACTCTTCAAACCCAAACTCTTCAACGGGTGAGGTCGCTTCGCCATATGGTAATCGAGCAAGTACTTTTGGCATCGTCAAACTTACAAAGCGTGAATCCGCACTTTCTCTAAAAGAACGCCACTGAGTATACTCAAGTGATTCAAAGACTTTCTCAAGATCACGAGGCTTAGAGAGCTCAGTCCATTCATCGAAACCAAATAAAGCAGGTGATGCTGCGGAAAGGAATGGAGAAAAGCCAGAAGCCGCTACGTTCGACATTAGACGAAGTGTTTCGATATCTTCCGGATGATTTGTAAACTCATAGTCACCGATAAGAGCGCCATATGGTTCGCCGCCTGCACTACCAAACTCTGACTCATAGACTTTTTTAAAGATCTGGCTTTGGTCAAACTCAACCGCTTTACTCAAATCTTTGTGCAACTCTTTCTTGGTTGTACTCATCATTCTAATTTTCAATGAAGAGCTTGTCTCTGAGTTCATCACTAGATAGTTTAACCCACGCCAAGAACCCTCTAACTTCTGTAATTCCGGGTGGTGCATGACTTCAGATAACTGCTCCGAAATCTGCTTGTCTAGTAGAGTTATTGCTTCACGAAAAGTAACTGTTAGGTTTTTATTCCACGAGACGGTACCTTTCATAGCTTCTTCAGTAAGAGTTTTAATCAACTCTTCTGCACGAGAAGCTTCCGTTTGCTTAGTAGCTCCAATCGCTTGCTCCAAAAATGAGTAAGACTGCTCTTCTACTGTTGGATCGAGTTGCTTTTCAAGTTCAGTACTCATTATTCAGCCCCCTCTTTACTTGGTTCCTGCTTACCAAGTTTTAGCTCTCGTGCCAACTTCGTAAGGTTGTCGGTATTATTCAGAACATCTTCGAGGATATTTTCCAACTCTTCAGATCGATCGACTTTGGTCATCAGATCTCTCAATTTATTTCTTGTTTCCATTAGCTTACGCAAGGGATCAACTTGATTAACAATTGCCGCGGGTTCAAAGTCTTGCATCGAATTAAAACTCAAATCTACTGCGAATTCCGAGTCGTCATTCGCTAACTTATTCGCAACCTTGAACCGAACAGATGGACTCATTTTCTTTAGCACATCATCAAAATTATCCCGGTCAATTTGAATAAATCGGCGATCTTTAAGAGGCTTTAACTCCGAAGTGTTCTGTCCAGCAAAGTCCCCCATCACGCCTACAACAAAAGGAAGCTCTTTTTTAAGCGTTGCGCCTTCTGTTTCAACATCATAGGTAATGTGAACACGAGGCTTCCTTACTCGTGATAGTTTCGAGTGGATACTCGTCATACCGTTCTCCCTTTATCCTTCATTGTTTTGATTTGCTATGCCAACCAGACGGAAATAGCTGTTTTTTGCATCCCCATCGGAAATTAGTTCCGCCAATAAATCTGGCAGAGGCATTCCACACCAACGAATCACTTGCTCGATGGTGTAAGAAACTGGTGAGTGAGGTTCCGTTTCACGGAAAAAATCCGCGACATTCTGTAACTGATTGATTGCCTGCTCTCTCGAGCGCATATTGGTTGCTAACAGCTCTGTTGAGTCGACCTGAGAAATAATCTCTTCTGGAACATAATCTTGTTCAAGCTCATCGTTGATGGTTTCTGCCTTTCCCCTTTGGCTTGGGTAACGCCCCCCCCAAGCACATGCTTAAGTGCCGAGAGTATTGAATCTAACTTTTGAGATATGTAAGAGCTAGGTGTTACATCACCAACAGCTTTATCTAACGTTTCAGAAAATTTACTAAATGAAGCAATTGCATACTCGAGGTCGGCTATTAAATCGACATAAAACTCATCAGAGGTCGTTTTTACCGTTTCAAGAATCTTAGCCAGTTCAATCGCTCCCCCATCAACCTTATAACGACGCTTATCTTCATCTAATCGCTCTAAGTCTACGGCCTGTTGATACTCCCAATAGGCAAATGCCTGATCAATGCCCATTTCAGTTAAAGGAATAGAAGCAATTGGAAATATTAGCGTACCTTCTGACTCAATCCCATTTAGACCAATTAGCGAGGAGATACGCGTTTCCATCCCATCTTCATCAGGCATGGGATAGATATCATCCCAGTAAGTATCTACCAACCGGTTGCTAGCTCATAGCCGATACCCATCCCTCTAAACCCATACAATCGAGTCAATGCTTCTATTAGCCAAGCGACAAACTCAAGGTCTTTGGCTTGGTTTGACAAGACATCAGGCACCTCTTCCAAGAATACTCGCCATAACCCGCTATGGAGCAATATGGATTCTTCTTCGATGATTGCATTACGTTCTTCATTTCGGGCAAGCATACGTTGATCTTTTAATCGATAGTATGCGGACTGCGGGGAAACATCTTCTCTGGGATCAATTCCGGTAGCCAAACTACCCTTAATTGGCTCCAATGCAGCCTCATACCAATCAAACAAATGAGAGTTGGTATTCATCTAGAGCCTCCATTCATAAAGACAGGAATCGTCGCATCATTGTTACCATCGACTTCCAACGCGACTTTATCGCTACGCGCTTTTACGATCGTACAAGTGACGTTATCACTCGCCCCTCTCACCAAAGCTGAATGCAATAGCGCTAGCCCAGCTTGACTCACCGTATCAGCTTGTAGCGTAGCTTTAATCTCTTGGTCACTAAGTTCTTTCGTTAATCCATCACTGCATAGCAAAAATTGGTCACCGTCCAAAAGTTGACCAGAAACCTGATCAATAGTGACATATTCATCAACACCAATTGCTCTAGTTATTACATTCGCTAGCGGGTGTGATTCTGCGTCCTCCAACGCCAGTAAGCCTTGGTCAACCAAATCCATTACTTGGCTATGATCACGAGTTTTCTGAGTAAAAACATTGTGCCTGAGTTGATAGATTCGGCTATCTCCAACCCACAGGCAATGAAAGTAACCATCATTGATGAATAACAATGTCAAAGTTGTTCCCATTGTTGCCCCATCTAGTTCCGATTGCGCGTATTGATATATAGCCGCGTTTGCTTGTTGTATTGTGACTCTCAAATCATCAATACTGCTTACATCGTCGTCGATAATTCTGCGCTCAATATGATCAACTAACATCTGGCTTGCGATATCACCAGCGCAGTGTCCCCCCCATTCCGTCAGCAACAACCCAGACTCTTTTTTCGGTCATATCCAATAAAGCATCTTCGTTGTATGGTCTTACCTTGCCGGCGTGGCTCTTCGCAAATGTAAAATAATTCCAATTCACTCTACTACCATCCCCACTGTTTCCAGTTTCCATCAAGCATCGCTGAAAACTGGCCAATTGAAGGCAAGCCACTTGTGATAACCATCGATGACTCCACAGCTTGTGCCCCCTCAGTCCACCAAAAACACGGATGATTTCCCTTTGTGGCGAGCATGTGGTTTAGCAAAACTCGTTGACCGAACAACTCCGAAAATCTAAACACGGCGTTCGAGGTACTCGGATCTAACAACTCTGCGATATAACTAGTTGGCTCTATGGTATCTAAACCTTCACCGGTTTCTTTTAAATTGTGATGCCACTTATCAAATTGAAACTCATCACCTAATACCTCAAGGGCCAAGCGTTCTGTCGTTTGAGTCCAATCCCGGCTTTCCCAGTAATCAATAGCCCGGCCGCGAACCGGCCTAACTACAGAAAAGTGAAAATAACGTCCAGCGGCATCGACACTCGGAATCAAAGTGCCGATATAAGTAGCACCTCCAATATAATTTTGGTCTAAAGCAAAGTGCCAAATTGGAGCATTAAGAAATAACTCAACCCAAGTCTCATTTAACTGCTCTTTGCTCACCGCTAACACGGCTTGTTGCCAATCATGAAACTGTGAAACAAACTCAGATGGTAATCCTTCCTTGATAAAGTCCCCCTTAGAAGGAATTTTACCAATATAGCCCCAACTTTCGGTTATAAGGTTTGTGGACATCTAAACCTCTCCATATCGTTAGACCAAAATGGATTAAAAGCACTTTTGGGAATCAATTCGAGTTGCACCTTATTTCCTTTCAAATCAATCATGACAATGTTGTCATTTCTTGACTCCGGTCTTGCTTTCAAAGATTGGTCCAGTAGCTTAAAGATGCCCCATTCACCTTCATAAGTGTGTGATATCTCACGCTTCGAGTCCGGTGGTGTAAATACAATCCTCGTTTGCGCCGTCTTCGATGGCCAAGTGAGGTCTCTCGCTCTTGCTGGCCCATGTTTATAAACTAAGTCTTGCTTACCAAGTTCTAATACAAACCTTGTTATATGCTGATCTAGATAGACAGGTTTCATTCCAAAATCGACTTTTAACGAGTTGTCTAATTCAAAGAATGACTGTCTGATTTTTTGAGCTCGTTGGAAGACATGTAACGTTTGCGTTTTCACTCCAATCTCTTTTTCAAACTTCCAACGCCCCTGAGAAGTATCAACAAATGGTTCTAGGTACTCTTGAAAAAAAGCGTCCAAAGTACCGCCGTACCCGAAGAAGCGCTTAAAATCTTTCAAGCGAACTTCTTTGTCAGCACTGGGTTTAAAAGGGTATCTTCCTGCAATAGTTTGGTTGTATGCTTTGACGACTCTGGTTTGCCAAAGTCTGTTGAGATGATCCTTAGAACCCGACTCTGCAAACTTGACGGATTCTTGGGAAAGCTCACCCAACCAATTATTAAATGGTTTTGGCAATACGGCCTTCGCTGCAGAAAATGAAGACGCTACTTCTTGAGTAAGAGTGCCGTCCAGTATACTTTTATATGCTGTTTTTTGATTATTTCCCGAGCTAGACAAATCAGTGAGGTAAGATCTTAGATTCAACATAGCATCTTGGATGTCGCTATAGTCCTGCTCACTTAAATGCAGAATATCCGCAAAGTGTATTTCTACCTCCTTTCCTGGCAGTGATACGGCGAATTCACTTTCATCAGGTAAATAAAGATCTAACTTATCTGCAGTATTCGAAAACTTGACCTTGGCAACTTTAGCCGTAACCTCTGACGCTGCTTTTTGGTTTTGAGTCAACGTCACTTTAGTTAGACCAACTTCTTTTTGAATGGCTCGTAACAAAGACTCTATCGGCCTTTCGACACCACTTAAAATACGAGCTTGCTCAGTTGCCATTGACAAGGTTGGCGCTTGCTTTAGTTGAATATCTTCTACGAGTCCCTTCCACTCATTAACATAGTCCTGATAGTATCTTTGTTGAACCCCTTTAATAGCAGCATTCTCGTCAATGTTCCTTACTTCTATATCATCACCATATACCCAGTTTTCCTCCATCAAACTTTTCACAGTTCGGCCGAGTTGTATTTGGAAAATGCTATGGAATCCATTGTAAGTATAAAAGCCTGGAATACCTTGAGAGAGAGGCTTTCCACTTCGCCTTTCAAACTGCTCTAAACTCTTCGGGCCAAGAACATCAGTGAGTCGAAACGAAGGAACATGACTCTTAGAGAATTGTACCTTCATTCGCTGATAAGCCCTTTCTGGGAGCGACATTTTCGTTAATACATCCCTCGCATCTTTGACGGAATTTTCGTTAAAATTGAGTCCTCGTTCGCTCGCTACTAGAAAGTGTTGCGTATGAACACTTAGTCGCTCTCGTAGTGCTTCATTCAGGGCTCCTGGGAACTCTCGTTGAAAATAGAAATCAAACCAATTCATGACTTGCTGCATGTCAAACTTATCTGAGTGAAATAACATTAAGTATATTTTTAATGTTTCATATAAATACTCGCGATGATGCTTGTTGTCATCCATCTCAGATACAAGTGCGCTCGAAATCAACTCTGAAAAATAGAACGATAGTGCATCTTTATAGGCTTGATTGGCTGACTGAGAAATTTTATCCCCTTGATACAGACCTAATTTGTTAAAAAGCTGTGAATCTGGGTAGTGGTTATCCGCTCCCAGTGGAAGCATCATTATTCGGTCGAGTGTTGCGACTGCATTTATGATGTCTTTATCAAAATCGAGTCCCTCAGCATTAATCATCACCTCAATATCACGGGTTTGTTGATTAACTTCTTTAATAAGATCTATATTCCAGCGATAGCTAAAAAACCACAATAACGACGCACATACTAATAGACTTAAACAACCGACAAGTACCCCCTTTCTGAGCCATCGATTCTGTTTTTGATAGTGTTTATTAACACTACCTAGCCATTGTTCCTTAAAAATGACCTTTTCAAACAGACTTCTTACGAAATAGCTATGTGATGCTCGCTTAGTCATTTTTAGTGTTAACCGATTTAACCCTAAGCCACTTGCGGATTCATGCATTAGTCGGTCTACAGGTGCCCCCTCTTGAACGGAGCTTACAATAAAAATACCACGGATCATGGCTGGTTCTTCAAAGCTGTTCTGAGCGAAAATTTCTGACAAAAATTCATCTAAATTCGCTTGCATCATCCTTAACTGTTTTGGGAACTCGAATACCAACGCGCGTTTATCTAAGTCATCCTCTGTTTCTAAAATACGTAGCATTCTCTTATCTAAACGCTCTAATAACCCATAGAACTCTTTATTAAACAAACCAATAGAGCCACGCTCATCAACAACTTCCATCGGAAACATAAACCCTAACAGTTCGTCACGCTCTTCCTTTGTGACATCGGCAAAAAATTCACTGAATCCCGCAACAAGATCTGCTTTTGTTAGTAACACATAAATCGGAAACTGCATTCCCAGCTGATTTTTAAGTTCTTGCAAGCGAGATTTAATTGCACGAGCATGCAAACTTCTCTCCGTTCGTGTCAGCGACATCACACTCGCTAAGCTCACAGTAACAATTGCACCGTTGATTGGCCGCTGTGTTCGATACTTTTTAAGTAGTCCGAGAAAACCATGCCATGCCTTAGAGTCAACTGCGGCCTGGCTGTCCTGCGTTGTATATCGACCAGCTGTATCTATAAGCACAGCCTTGTTTGCAAACCACCAATCACAATGCCTAGTACCACCTATGCCCTCGACTGATTCAGCCCCCATAGTGCTGGCTAAAGGAAATTCCAATCCAGATTGTTTGAGAACCGTGGTTTTACCTGTTCCCGGTGGTCCAATTAGTACGTACCAAGGTAGGCTGTATAGGCTTCTCTTTCCTTTATGACTGTGAGTTGCTGTTTTTACCGCTTGCTCTATTTTATCGCGCATTAGAGCAATCTCTGATGCAGCCTCTTTATCAAACTGACTGTCGACTTCTAACAAGTTTTGAATACTTGCATCATCCTGAGCTTTTTGCCTATGTTGCTTCAAAATAGAAACTAACGCCCATACTAGAACAACAGTAAGAATAGTGATTAACCGTTGAAAGTCAGTTTTTAATGGCTCATAAGATGAAATACTAATAAGCGGGCCAACAAACCAAATAAAGATTGAGAAGGCAAAAACTCCTACTAGGCTAATAAGCCACCTTTGGGAAAAGAACCTTCCAATGTCTTTCATATTCATTTTAATGATCCCAATAGTTATTTGGTTAATAACAAATCAATTTCAATACGACGGTTTATTGACCTGTTTGATTCACTGTCATTTTCCACCAAAGGTCTCGCATCACCTACACCTTCAGGAATTACCCTACTCTTCAAAGCGCCGTTATCTAAAAGTCTGTCTGTTAGTGCTGTCGCTCTTGCAAGAGATAAGTGCCAATTGGATGGAAATTTGCTAGTGAATATCGGTTTATCGTCAGTGTGTCCGGTAATCACTATTTTCCCTTCGACAGACTCCAAAGTCTGAGCAATCTTAAAAATGATCGGGTCAATATACTCAACAAGGTCAGCACTCCCAGATTCAAATAAATCTTGAGCTTTAATGGTGATCCTTACTCTATCCTGCAAGGAATCTACCGATACGATGCCTTTCTCAATTTCAGTCGCAAGATAGACTGAGATTTTTTCCGCAATCGGCTTAGTGTTGATAATCGTAGATGTAGAAATAATTGATTGGTCTTTAGAAACAAGGTTCATCAGGCTTGAGAAAGTCTTGTTCGACGCCGAGTTGAGAGCATGGTTAAAGTACATAAAAACACATACCAAAATTGCGGCAGTTACAGAGCATAATACCCATATAGGCGCACTCTCTGCTGACTGAGAGCCACTTGTGACACTTTCAGTTGGGTCGTAAGCCCATTCGATGTTATTACAACGGCCAAAATTTTTAAGTATGGAAGTAATTTGTTTTCGTAGCCTCCTGTGGGACTCTAGGCCATTTTGCTCTAAACGGTACTGGCCGACAAAGCCAAGAGACATACATACAAACATTAGCTCTAGCAAGTCAAGGTTACTTTCTGCGGTACCCATACATTTTTTCAGATTCTCATAAAATGCCTCTCCCCCCCCTTTGAAGACGAGTAAAAAGATGACAATAAAGAATCATGACTCCATGCAGATTGCCCGCCCCAATTCGTATTTAAGACAGCCTCATCAATAACGCAGCAGAGGCTATAACGAGCAATATCTATCGTTTCTAGACTTACTTCCTGTTGACGCAGACGATTCTCATAGTCACGTAACTTTTGAGCTAGTGACTCCTTTAAGTGGTGAATATCCGAATGAGTCGCAGTGGCTCGGATCTGAGCCACTATAGACAAGATCCCATTCGCTTCCGCGAGAACTGGGTTGCTACCATAAGCAACGATACTGTCATTGTTAATATGTTCAGCATTTGAGCTAAGTACTATCGTACTATCCGATGATACCTCTTTCGTTGTCGGTGGTTTCTTTCGACCAGGGCTCGGCTTGACTATTGTTTGTTCCATTCGTGTCACTCTTATTGACTGATACACCAAAGCTCTAATGCAGCGTTGGGAAAGTTACCTGACAAATGTAACGCCATACCGCCACTTTCACTGAGTCGTGTCCAAAAATGTCCTTTCTTTATGACTTCAAAGTAAACATAGCCAGTTTGGTAAGCGATTTGACGAGGAACAACCGATAGAGGCGCAACAGAGATACCGTTAATTTGGTTGTTGATAAGTTCGCGAATTTGCTCCACTGCACCAAATTTCAATTGTCCAGGAACAAGGCGTCGAATTTCTTCAGTATTAATGTCCGCTTTAACTGCTAGTACGAACTGACAGCTTTCGAGCAACTTTTTATCCGGAAGAGGCGCAACGTGTATCCCATATTGCCTTGACTCTAATGGCAGTTTAGTCGCGGTCTGATCCAAGACAACACTTAGGTATTGGCTTATTGTTTGGTTTAAAGATTGGAAGAAACAGCCCAGTTCTAAATGGTCATATTGCTCTACGCTAGGTAAACGTTTGGACTTATTTGAAAATGTCGCCAACTCTCCAAGATAACTTTGTAACAACATTGAAAAATCGACTGGAGTGATGTGATCTAACTCTTTTATATGGCGAAATTTAGCTTCATATTTGTTCAACATCTGCAGCATAATGAAATCAACCGCAGAGGCTGACGCAGCCTTACCTTGACCTAACCTCTGAGAAATTGAGTCAGCTCGGATCTTTGTCATTGCTGTAACGTTGTCTAAACACTCTGTAAGCTGTGAGTTCTTCTTCACATTCAAACTAGGTGGAATGAAACCCTCATCTAAAACAACTTCTCCTTCGGGCGTCACTTCCTTTATTCGACAAACTGGGATCTCTACATAACCCGCTAATTTTTCATTAGAACACTTGAGTTCGATATTAAACGTTTTTACTTGGATAGTTTCTTCATCTAAACCAGTATTCGAGTCGATGAGTTCGACATCATCAAGAGAAAACCGTTTAATCTCCTCAGCATTATCAGGACTTACACTCTTTTCTTGACCGTTTAATTCCGGCAGTACAATTTTTATCAACGTATTTTCCACACCTCTATCTATAGAGACTGGCTTAGGAGATTTGTGTTTGTTTGGACAGTCTATTACCGTCATATCTGGAAAAATGGCAGTCAAAGAATCGATTCTTACTTGTCCGTCTTTCAAGGCTGCTTCTGACAAATGTAAGTTCCATATTCCCCAGTAATAAGGAGATATATACTTTGCTAAATCCCTAAATTCAGAGGTTAAGGCCCTATCTTGCTGTTGAAAGTGTTGGGGACGTAAAAACATCCCCTCACACCATGCAGTTAAAGAGTATTCAGTCATTTATTATTGCCAATATTTATTTTACTACTAGTGATAAATCATCAATCAAGACTTCATAGGTGTTATAGCCAGTTTTATCTACTTTGATAACTTGTCGCCAATTGGAGTTTTCTATATCCCTGAAAGCTGCAACTAGCCCAATAAACTCTGTCTTAGGGTTCATACTTGCTTGATAGTTTTCCACTGAGTCTGGTGTCAGCGAAAACTCAAACTTATTAACCAGATCTGGACCAAGTACTTTTTCCGGATTTTCATATAACGAAAAGAAATCCTGATTAGAAAAAATAGTATCAGAAGTAAGCTCAAACACATAAAACACAACAGGTGACGGCCTTCCATTTGAGTCCGGGTTGATATTATGCGCTGACTTTACCTCTAAAGTAGAATAAGGCTTAACAACAAAGTTTGCGGCACTACAACCTACAATCACAATTGACAAAAACAATATTAAAAATATTCTCAACATACTAAATCCCTTCTTCTAATGTTCCCCACGCTGTGATGAATCATAATATTTAGAAAAATCATCCAAATAAAAAGGCGTATCACTATTTACTATCTCATCAAAAAGTTGACGGTGTATATTTTGGAAACTTCTCCAATTAGTGACATATTTTCTTGATGGATTAATCTTGTTAATTAGCGAACTGCCACTTTGATTTGATATTGAGATTGACTCTGGATCCACGAGGGACATAACACCAAGCACTGAACCTTCAACCCCCTTCATCAAAGCGCTCTCATGTTTTTCGATATCTAGAAATGCTTCTCGAATAGCTGCATTGGGATCTATAAAGCTGGAAGTCTGTCGATTATACAAATTGTGAATTGCGTCTTCTAAGTTAGCAGAGAACTTCAACGGGTTATTTTCTTGCTTTTGAAATGCAGTATGGTTAAGCCGATTGTTTTGCTTAAATTGAGCCCGCTTGTGTAGCGTTTCCATCAACCCGATTAACATCAAAGAAAATGATTCTCCAATTTGCTTGTACCAGTCTTCTTTGTTGCTTTCAGGTATCAATTGCGGGTTTATACCAAGCCCAGTAATGAATGCGTTTAACTCTTCGCACCCTCCAACATTAATTGATGATTTATTATCCCTAAGCCCATCTGCTTCAACCTTATTATCAATAACATGTGGTATGTCACTTACATCAAAGAAATCATCAGTCAAACCAATATCTAATTGAGTACTACATTCCTCTTTTGGGTTGGTTTCCAGCACTTCTGGTATACTAAAGCCAAAATCATCGTAGTCCGGTTTAACTGTTGGTACGAGGGTCTTTTGATGCTCTTCATTCGCATTATTGTCTAACCTAGTTGACCCAATTTCGCTCTCAAAAGTGACTTCCACCGTAACTTGGTAATCACCAATAGATAATGTATCACCATCATTTAAGTGAACTTCATTCCCTTGTCCGATCGGGCTTACAGCGTTATTAACAAAAATGCCATTAGTTGACATGTCGCGAATTAAGAAGGTGTCACCAAATTTGACTAGTTCACCATGTAAGCTAGATACTACTCGTTCAGGGTCTGGCAAGATCCAATCACAATCTTCTGAGCGACCAAACGTAGCTTTAGCATGTTCACTTCCCTCATTAAATTTAAATTCCGTTTCAATCTCTGGAGTAAACTTGTGAAAACTTGTAATGCTTAAAAGCAACATCGAATAAACCTCGCCGAAAATTCACGTAGCAAAAATAAAATACAATTCAATCAATAACAATATTTTCAAATAAGTAAATAGTTTAGAAAAGACCACTAATTAATTACACGGAAAGAATAATGAATCATTTTCAACCCAAAGCAATAAGTGAATATTGAATTACTCCAATAATACAGCGGAGTTCAAAGTTTTGACGCATCAAGTTTCATGCGTCAAATTTCTGATGTTAGCTTGACCGAGAAACAGGAATCTAATCATTTTTATGTAGATAGGAAATCATATATTTCACTCATCATTATTTATGGAGCACTTTTGATGGCTGACAGTAATAAAGACAAATCTATTAGTAATAGATCTGATGGTGATAAGACGAAAGTTGTAAAGAGTCAAAATAAAGACAACAATAAAGTTAATAAAAGAAATTTAAAAACTGAGGGTAACTTCAAATCGAATAGCACAAGAAATGAAAATTCATCTCAAGTTTGCAACGACGCTAAGAATGCAATTAATAATCAAAATTCCATTAAACCTGCATCAACTTCCGATGGTAGCTCGCTGCTCGGAAAGGTCATCAAGAATCGATATGAAATTGAATCTCTGATTGGCCACGGAGGGTTATGTGATGTCTATTTAGCCAAGGATATAATCCTTGATTCTTCCGGTGCAGATAACCCTCACGTAGCATTGAAGATCCTTCAGGATGAGTTCGCTGAACAGCCTGAAACTGCCCGCATGCTGATTAGAGAAGCACAGCAAACTCAGAAGCTGAGCCATCCCAATATACTTAGAGTCTATGATTTCGGCGTAGATGCTAATGTGTACTTTTTGGTCATGGAGTATGTCGACGGCGAAACACTAGAGCAATTAATTCAACGTTCTAGGCCAAATGGATTATCTTTTTCTGCCACTATGAGTATTGTTGGGCAGGCACTCAATGCCCTTGATTACGCTCATACGAAAGGCGTTGTCCATGCCGATCTAAAACCTGCTAATATTATGATCACACCTGAAGGCAACGTTAAGCTACTTGATTTCGGAGTATCCAAGACTCACAGGGTACAACAAGATAAGTATGCCGCTAGGCGACAATCTCAAAGTCTTGACACGTTGGGCTACACTCCAAATTACGCATCAAAACGAGTTCTTGAAGGGAAAGAACCAAAGTTTCAAGATGATTTATTCGCTTTCTGCTGCATTATTTATGAATTGCTATCTTGTAAGCACCCTTATAACAGAACCCCTGTCAATGAAGCCTTAAAGAAAAGCGTAAAAGTTGTAAAACCTAACAACCTCCCATTTAGCAAGTGGCCTGTTTTAGCCTCTATCCTAAATAGCGGCAGTGTGAAAGAAGAAGTAAATGCGCGGCTACTGTTAGATAAACTTAATAAGAACTACTTGAAGCTAATCACTCCATTGGCTGTAACCGTAACTTTAGCTATTGGCGCAGCTTATACTTTCCAGCACCAACAAAATAAAATTTCAGAGTTAGCGTTAACCTTAAAGAAAAGTGAAGAGGTATTAAGTGAACAGCTAGACTTACTGAAGCTTACTGCTACTGAAGCTAAACAGCTCATTGACAGTGAAGTAACTGTTCACCCTGTTATCAAGGAAGGCTATTTACGCGTACACAAAGAGAGTATTCTCGGACAGTTTGAATCTGAGATTGATAGTATCCTAAACACAAGCAGCACTAGCTATCCAAACTATGATCAAATTGAACTTGTGCTATCTAATGCGAGGAGTTACTACCCTGACTCTCACAAAATAGAAGTTTTGTCTGTAGACATTCAATCTAGCAAGCACTCGACCTTGCTATCAATATCCCGGCAAATCAATAGTCACCTCGAAAAGTCACGCTACGTCAAAGAGCCCGATGTACGTTCTATTTACGATCTTAAACACGATTTAAATACGATTCATCGTGAGTACCGTTTTGTACCAAGTTCGCTTGCCTCTGAGGTGTTTGGCCAACAATTAACTGAAGCACTTAAAGAAAAAGACGCAGCCTCTCTCGTTACTTTGCTAAAAGTTGGCAATACGTTTTTTTCTGGCATCGAGGAATATAAAGATAAGTTGGTCACGAGCAACCAAATGAAAGACTCTATACTGGAGATGAAGTTGTATATTCAATCTTTAGATTCAAATACGCCACTACCTTTCCCAACTCACGCCGCAAGAATTTTGTATAAAGAAGATTTTGATGGTTTGCATTTCCGCTTAGAGAAGGCGAAGACAACGGTTCATCTCGACAAACTCGTTGATGACCTCAACGTACTATCTAAGCGGTTTCCTGAAAATTTCGAAGATATCAATGCATTGAAATTCCAAATTGCTAATAAGTACCTAGACTTCTCAGACATTCTTTTGAACAAGCGTAAGGCTAAAAGTGCAAGACGAGCAATGCAAAAAGCCAACGCTCTTATGCAACAGATAGAGAGAAGCTAATAGAAAAGTGCTCGTTGAGACATCTTCTTAAGTAAAACGTGCTAACTCACTAAATTAAAAGTGACATGCCTTGCCGTTATGCAACTGGATTACTATATTGTAAGAAGGAGTTGTGACACAAAGGATCGCATTTTGAGTATTAAGAAGGTCCAAGTTAGCCAAATTAATATACTGATAGTTGATGATTGTGAAACAGCCAGTCTGTTGATCAAGCATCAACTACAATCGCTCGATGTGAGTCAGTCCAATATCACTTGTGTCAATAACGCTGCAGACGCGTTGAAAGCCGTGAAATCTCGATTCTATTCTTTCATTATTCTCGACTACCATTTGGGGAATGAGCTTACCGGGGTTGAGCTGTTAAACTTGATGCTACGGTCTAAACTGATATCTCACCTAACCGCAGTTCTGATGATTTCAGGCGATGCTCGGCAAGAGACTGTCGCTACCTCATTGTCGGGACACGTTAGGCACTTCCTTAAAAAACCTCTCCAAACCAAAGCTTTATCCCATAAGATACAGCTAGCACTCCAAGAGCAACAGCAAATATCCGAAGTTGAACGAGAACTTAACCTTTTCAGCCACTTAACTTTAGAAAAAGTCATATCTCTAAAAACAAAATATCAAAATAGTATTTGTGTTGAATCCTTAATTATCGACACGCTCGTCAAACATAATCGCCTCAATTTGCTAAAGCAGTTCCTACCATTTTGCCAACACAAAGATCACGCCAGTTTAGCGTGTGCTCAAGCTTACTTACTTAAAGAGGAAGGGTCAGTTTTCCATGCGATTCAATTACTCGCCGATTATGTTGCAAGAAAACCACTCTGCTTGAGAGCAATGGATAATTTAGCAGGGCTGTACGAGTCTCAGCGGCAATTGTCCAACGCGTTGTTACTTGCAGATAGAGCCTTCTCTCTAACACCAAGTAATAGTTGCCGAATGCTCAGCGTGTCCAGAATAGCGAGTAAACTACATAAAAAAGAGAAACTATTTGAAATTGGGTTGATCTACGCTGCTCGTTTATCGCCAACCGATCCAAACTGGTTGTTCGCGATCAGTTGTTACGTTGAGTTCGTATCAAACCTCTACGGTCAGCTCACGAATATCAAAGAAAAAAGAGAGTTACTGACGAAACTAAATCACTTTTGTGAAATTGCATTGGGCCAGTTGAGTCAGAATCAGAAAGCAGATTTAAGTGCACTAAAACAGATCATGCAATGCAACTTGCTTTTGAAAGAATCAAGACCTGAAGAGGCACACCAAAAGCTGTTACTTTCTATTAGCCTTTACTATAAAAACTTACTCGCTTGCCCAGCTATAATATTGCGTTTAGCGATACCTTTGATGGAGTTTTTTGGCGAGTTTGAATTACAGAATTCCCTCCAATTTATTTTGAATTACAAGCAAAGTGAACCCGAGATTGAGTATATAACTCGTTGTAATAATCGTGGCACTGGTGATGGTGTATCAATCGAAGAGTTCCCGTTTTCTATTGAAGCAAAACTCAATTACTTAGTTAGGCAACACTCGCACTCAGGTGTTCATGAGACAACGGCAACACTAAAAAGTCTAACCCAACTTGCACTCCCTCCAAACTGGTTGGTTTGGGTTAAGGACTTTTCTTTAGGTTCTCATGCCCCCCCCAACTCCCCAAACCTTTTAACTTCGATTTCTCATAAAGGAGAATGAATGCCTGATTTTGGAGTCGTGAATCAATAGGTAGGCAGCGATCTGGAAGTAATAACTGGTGTATTCTGACCTACATGAGCAACTATAAAAACTCTTCTATATTAATCAAACAACTACAGAATGTGGCAAACCGGGCTGAACTTCTTGGTATCTCACAACTCGAAAGATAACACCCAGATAAATAATTACCTATTAGGGATAACTTGAGTATTCAGGATACCACAACCTAAACTCTCAATATCGCCATAGGAGGTAACGAGATGGACGATATTCGTTTCAGAGAACTGCTCGCTAAGTTGGATGACTTAAGCGATACTCAAAAAAGATACCTAATAAATAAAGCGCAACTGTCTTTAGAAGACGCGCACAAACACTCGTCAATCATGGATATCCTCTCTCAAGAAGAGTTAAACGCCCTGCTGTCTATAGATAATAGTAAAGATGATTAAGTGAGCCATGCTAGTTTGAACAATGGAAACTGCTATCAATTGGCGATGCAACACAGGCATATTTCACTAAAGGCAATAATACAAACCTGAATCTAACCTACCCCCATAACTTACCTATCTTCCAAAGCATCCAACTGTCGCGAAATGGCAATCCAGTTCAAGTCTATTTTCCTAAGATAGCCTCAGTTCCCAAATTCAGTTTGAAATTCAACGAGGTTTTTATGCTTAAGAAAACACTTATCGCTACTTCTCTTGCTGTTGTTGCTGGCTCACTGATGGCGGCACCCGTGGTTACCAAGACTCAAACCGAAACGGTTGTCGAACAACCCCAGGTTACCGTGTTCACTAACGTGAATATCTTCAACGGCACCGATAACAAGCTGTATAAGAACCACTCGGTTGTTGTAACGGGCAATAAAATCACCGCGATCACTGATGGGAATGCCGACGCACCTGCTGACGCTAAAATCATTGATGGTGAAGGCAGAACCTTGATGCCGGGCTTGGTGGAATCACACATGCACCTTGCATTGCCAAAAGGCTTATTGGGCACAAACGATATGCGTTGGTCGGAAATCGCAGTTCATGCTCAAGGCTTTGGTGAGATGTACCTAAATATGGGCTTCTCAACAATTCGTGATGTGGGCGGCGCAGAAGGCTCATGGACAGACATGGAACGCGATGGTCGCTTGAACGCCTTCCCTCGTACTTTTGTTTCCGGTGCTCCTATCGCCCCTATTGGTGGTCACTCTGACGTTGGTCTTCAATCTCGTCGCTTAACAGACTCACCTCAAAACCTTGAAATTCTGAATATCATGTCGACGCCTGCTGGTGTGGATGCCATCCATGAACAAGGTCGATACAACTTCCGTCAGGGTGCGCAGTTCTTAAAGGTGTTCCAATCTGGTGGCGTGTCGTCTAAGTTCGACCCGTGGCAGTACCAGTCATTGCTAGATTCGGAACTGAAAGCGGCCGTTGATATCGCAAACTCATATGGATCTTACGTATCGACACACGCTTATTCAGAAAAAGCGATTAACCAAGCACTAGATACTGGTGTGAAGACCATTGAGCACGGTTTTATGTATTCACCTGAGCACCATAAACGCTTTAAAGAAGAAGGTGCATTCTTGGTGACAAACCTAACTGCGTTTTCTCCAGAACTTGCGAAGACGCCTGTAGTGCAAGATCCAATGATCCAAGCCAAGCTGCATTCAGCGCAAAAAGCTTTCGACTCTTATGTTGATAACGTCAATGAAGTGAACCCGGACTATCGCGCGTTTAATACTGACTGTGTTGGCGTTGCATCGACCTGTGCAAAACAAATTGCGCATGAGATTTACCTAAATGCGAAGTTCTTTGGAAACTACAATGCACTTAAAGCAATGACTTCGGTCGGCGGTCGAATCCCAGCAGAGTTGATGGAAGATTGGATCAACCCATATTCAGACGGCAAAATCGGTGTGATTGAGGTTGGTGCTTACGCAGATATCTTACTTATTGATGGTAACCCGCTAGAAGACATTACCTTAGTCGGCGGACGTGAGACTTGGTTTACCAACGATGCGAAGCCAGACGGTTCTCACCTAACAGAAATGGATCTCATCATGAAAGATGGTCAGATCTTTAAAAACAAACTGTAATCAAATACAACTCACCTCGCCTATGGGGGGGGTGAGTTTTTATCGAACTAAGACGATTTAATCACAGTAAACTCGTTTCTTCCGGCTTTTCTGCACACCGAGAACCCATCTGTCATTTGAGCGATCAATATAAGCCCTCGACCAGAAGGCAACCAACTGCCTTCATCGAACAAGTTGGGCGCTTCAATCTGCTTAGAGATGTGAGCTTTGAACGTATCTTCATCAATACCGTTTCCGTAATCAGCCACGCGCAGTTCAACTTTTGTTTTTTCCCCTTGAATCACTTCGCATTCTAACTCAACCGTTTTTCCGGTTTGTTCTTGATAGGCGTGGATGAAAGTATTGTTCATCAACTCAACCACACACAACTCAAGGGTTTGCGCGACGTGAGAAGAAACCGAGTGTTGTTGAAGGAACTCAACCAAATCGAGACTCGCTTGGCGTGAAACGTCTAAAGACGCTTGATAGGATTTCTGGAATAGCGAACTTGTCGACTTAACGGCTTGCGATTGTGCACAGCCCAACCATTGCACTTTCAACAAACTCACATCATCGTCGATTTCTGGTTTTCCTTGCCAGCTTTGCACTTGTTCTAAAACGGAATTGGTTTGTGCCTTTTCTGGCATCGCTTTACTCCCTTCGATGTTAGCTAGCAGTTGGTCAATGCCGTAAAGCTCCTCGCCTCGCTTGGCTTCCAATAAGCCATCGGAGAAGAACCAAAGCGCGTCATTAGGCTTGAGTTGGATACTTCCACCTTGGTACATCATCGGCTCCAATGCCCCGACGATGAAGTTGTTGTCACCAACAAGTTCCAAGCGGTTTTGTTCCGTCTGTTGCCAAACAAATTTAGGATGTCCTGCAGTGCAATAATTCAGTTCACCAGTTTCGGTGTTCAACACGGCGTATTCGATAGTGAAGTAGAGCTTGCTGTTTTGCGTTTGCTGGTAACGTCGATTAAGCCTTTCAATCACAGCAGCAGGCTCACTGATGCGGTATTCGTTGTCGCTCCAGTCTAACGTTATCGACTCCGATTTGTTACATTGTAACAAAGTTTGTTGAATCGAGAACGCCATTAAAGCCGAAGAAATACCGTGCCCGGAAACATCGAAGACATAAAACGCCACGTGGGACTCATCCAGCTCGACATAGCCCAACATGTCCCCGCCAATCTTGGCACAAGGGACATAAGTGAAGCTAAATTGTGCCGTGTGAATCTGTTCTTCCACGGGCAACAGTTGCCCCATTAACTCTCCAGCAGAGTCCAAATCCTGCTGAATGGTTTGATACGCTAAATCGAGCTCTTGGTTTTTTGTCGTGAGCGTATTGTGCAGTTCTAAGGTACGAAAGCCCGCTCGGATGCGCGCTTGTAGTTCCTCTACAGATGTCTTCTTATCGACAAAGTCATCGGCGCCTGCATCCATGCCTTTGATGATGGATTCTTGATCGTTACGGGAAGAGAGAAGCACAAAGAAGATATAACGAGAAAACGCCGACGATTTAAGCTCACGGCAAAGCTCAATGCCACTGATGCCCGGCATCATCAAATCACTGAGGACAAACTGAATGTCAGTTCGGTGAGTCAGCACTTCTAACGCAGACTCACCATCTTCAACGGCAATGACCTCGTACCCTTGCTTTTGCAATGCACTGGTCATGTAGAGCAGGACCGTTTTGCTGTCGTCGACCAACAATATGGACTTCATACCTCTCCTTGCCTGTTTGTTCTATTGCAGTACGCTACTCATGGATTGGGCATCTCTAAAACGGCTGTAATCTTCCGCTAAAAGTTGATGTTGATAACGAGTGTAAGACAACGCCTCATTCGAGATGACGATTTGGTTTTCTTTTTCCATCAATTGCCCACGCAGCAACTCGATTTGTTGATGCTGCTGACTGTGGTTTTGATACATGGCAACGAGTCCGCACACAGACGCTACGAGCAGCGTACACAATACGCCATTGATGGTTTTACTTCGAACACGCATAACCTCTCCTTGTCGCTTGGTGTCCTTCATTACTTGGTGAAGTCCAATAATGATTGGGACGTCTACAAACTAAGAACTCAAGGTTCCAAAACGCCGTGAGAGCCAATTGATGTTGTTTCATTAACAGAGTTAATTATAGGAGAAAGGCAGAAAAAGAAGAGAAAACCTGAACAAATTGAAGATCTTTGCGCTTAAAACGACAAAAAGCAGCAAGTCTACAAAAGCCTTGCTGCTTAGAAAAATTACGCTAGAAGTTAGCCTTGAAACGCTTCACGCACCGATACTTGTTCAAACCAACGTGCAATATTTGGGTAGGTTTCGAACACTTCAATACTCAAACCATTTACGGCAAAACCAACAAAAATGTAGCCGGTAATGTCTACGATGGTGAAGTTGTCCGTGGCGATGTGCTCACTTTCTGACAAGCGTTTGTCCAGAATTGGTAGGAATTCTAATACGCGAGATTTCGACTCGTCACCCCACGCAGCCACACAGTTTTCACGGTCTTGGTAAATTGCTGTGATATTGCGAAACGCCTGAAAAGCCGTATACAAACCTTGGAATTCGACAACGCGATGCCACATTTCCACCTGAGCACGTTCGAGCTGGTTAGCACCAAACAGCGCCAGATCATTTTCAAACGCTTCATCTAGGTAACGACAAATCGCCACGCTTTCGCAGATCGTCGTGCCATCATCCAGTTCTAGTAGAGGCACTTTGCCGTTCACGCTTTTCGATTTAAACGGTTCAGATAGGTTATCGCCCTCACGAACGTTCAGCGCAATTCGCTCAACCTCGCCAGCGATTTCCTTTAGAAAAATGCTAACTCGCTTACAACTTGGAGTCATTGCGGTTTCATAGAGCTTCATTTCACATCCTTTTATCTTTTTCTAACCGATTGGTTAGGATATACTGTAGCCAGTTTATAAACGATCAGTCAAGAACTTCACTATCAAAAATTTTCAAACAGTTGTGGGTCTGTTTGCTGAGCGAGATTTTTGATGCCGTTTGTGAGTTCACATGAATTTGGAGGCTGATACCCAAGAATAGTTGGGTATTCATCATATTGGTTCAGTTCGAACGCTAGAGGTTCTCTGTACCATCCCTCCAAAGCAATTTAATTACCCGATAAGCAGACCCAGGCAGGTAATTTATGGCAAGAAAAGCCAACTTCGACCGAGATGAAAAGCTTCTCGTGGCTATGGATGTGTTTTGGCGTAAGGGCTTTGCGAACACGTCTATCTCGGATCTCACCGACGAACTGAACATCAACCGCTTCAGTCTTTACAACACCTATGGTGACAAGCAACAGCTCTACTACGAAGCGCTCGATACCTACTTGAAGAAGGTCTCGCTACCTTCACTGAATGATTTGGAAAAAGACGACGCGTCTTTACCTGAGTTAGAATCGTTCCTTAAATCTTTTGCTGAGCTGCAGCGCAAACGCAACTGTGGGTGTTTTATTCAAAATGCGTTGATTGAGCATGCAGGTGAAGACGATGACGTACTGCGCAAAGGGCATTTCTTATTTGACCATCTTATCGACATCATTGCGGATGCGCTGACCAATGCGCAAAAAGAAACCTTAGTGCCGAAAACGCTGAAACCAGAAGAACTCGCTCGTTTCGTTCTCAACAACATGCAAGGCATGCGCGTACTTGGCAAAGCCAAACGTTATGCCGACTTAGATACGGCGCTTTCCTGCTTGCTGGTTTTGATTAGGAAGTAATATGTCGATTGAAGTGATAGCAGTACGTCTTACCAAAGGCATGGACTTAAAGCTGAGCCTAGCGAAATTGGTCGCGGAGCACGATATCAAAGCAGGCTCGATTGCGTCATGTGTTGGTTGTGTCTCTGACCTCAACCTTCGTTTGGCAGGTGCAGAAAGCACGTTAACCAAACAAGAGCCATTTGAAATCGTCTCTGTGATGGGAACCCTAACGCCTGAACATCAACACGTTCATATATCAGTCTCTGATCGTGAAGGACGAGTTTGGGGTGGGCATTTGCTAGAAGGCACAGTGATTGATACTACCGCAGAATTGATCATCCATTCTTATCCAGAACTTGAGTTCACTAGAGCGATGGACGACTCGACTGGCTATACCGAACTACAAGTGAATCCTTCCAAATAGTAAAAAGCTCCAGAGCCATACTGTGCTGTCTCTGGAGCTTTATTCGCTTATCGCTTACGCTAAGAATTTACTCATATCGAGCAAGCAAATTTCGAGGATCATTCTTCGACTAAGTAACAAACCTGATTATCGTCGACCGTTACTTGCCACGTTTTTAGACAGTGCGCTTCGTCTTCCAAACATTGCCCACTCTTTAAACTGAAGTGTTGTTTGTATAGAGGCGATGCAACACACATCTCACCATCGATATCACCGACAATCCCTCGACTCATTACATAAGCCTTACCAACTGGGTCCCAATCTTGAACGGCGTAAACACCGCTATCAGGAATGTAGAATAACGCGACATGCTCGCCTTCAATCAATACAGTGGCACCGATGAACGGCATTAGGTCATCAAGCTGACACAGTTTCACTTTGGTTAAAGCTGCCATTTACACCTCCTGTTTCACCGGAATACGCTGACCGCGCACACGTTGGTACGGTAAGACTTTGCTGCCCGACGTGCTGTTCAAGAAAGGACGGAAGCGTTGCAATTTCTGAGGATTATCCAGCGTACTCTTCCACTCACATTGATAGGTATCTACGACGCGCGCCATTTGTTCATCCAAAGAATCACATAGATTCAGAGAGTCATCCAAAATCACTTGTTTAAGGTAATCTAGGCCCCCTTCCATGTTCTCCATCCACACCGACGTACGCTGCAAGCGATCTGCGGTGCTGACGTAGAACATCAATACTCGGTCGATCATGGTGATCAACTCTGATTTGGATAAGTCGGATGCAAATAAATCAGCGTGTCGTGGTCTCATGCCGCCATTACCACAAACGTATAGATTCCAGCCGTTTTCAGTAGCGATCACCCCAATGTCTTTACTCTGCGCTTCTGCACACTCGCGAGTACAGCCCGATACGGCAAACTTAAGCTTATGGGGCGCTCGCAATCCTTTGTAGCGGTTCTCTAACTCAATGGCTAATCCGACCGAGTCATCAACACCATAACGACACCAAGTAGAACCCACGCAAGATTTCACGGTGCGCACCGACTTGCCGTAGGCGTGCCCTGTTTCAAAACCAGCATCAATTAAGGTTTGCCAGATTTCTGGGAGTTGCTCTAACTGCGCACCAAATAAATCCACGCGCTGACCGCCAGTGATTTTGGTGTACAGATCGTATTGCTGAGCGACTTCGCCTAGCACGATGAGTTTGTCTGGTGTGATTTCACCGCCCGGAACACGAGGCACAATTGAGTAAGAGCCATCTTTTTGCAGGTTTGCCATAAAGGCATCATTAGAATCTTGCAGAGATTGATGTTGAGGCTCCATGATGTGTTCATTCCACAAAGAAGCGAACACGGATGCTGCTGTCGGCTTACAGATATCACACCCATACCCTTTGCCATGCAGTGCAATTAAGGTGTCGAAGTCTTTGATTTGTTCCACTTGGCAAATATGAAACATCTCTTGGCGACTGAGCTCAAAGTGCTCACAAAGGTGGTTGTTAACCTCTACCCCCATAGCTGCCAGTTGAGTATCCAATACCGACTTCACCATATTGCTACACCCACCACAGCCAGTACCGGCTTTGGTGTTGGCTTTAAGGTCCGTCAGGTTGGTGGTGCCAGCTTGTATCTCGGCAACTAAGTCACCTTTTGTGACGTTGTGACAAGAACAGATAATGGCGCTGTCTGGCATCTCTCCATCCAGCATTCCGGTATCAAACAGCAGGTTCGCCGCGTGGTCTGGCAGGACCGTTTTGTTCAAATAACACTGTAAGAGCGCATCGTAGTCGCTGTTGTCACCGACGAGAATCGCACCAAGTAATTGGGTACCACTCGCATCAACCACCAGCTTTTTGTAGATGCCTGCGACCGCATCTTGCAAGACCATTTCTTGTGCGCCTACGGTTTGCATTTGTGCATCGCCGATAGACGCCACATCCACCCCAAGTAGCTTGAGCTTGGTGCTCATGTCTGCGCCTTTAAAACCTTCGCTTGGCATACCAGTCAAGACATCGGCAGTGGTTCTCGCCATAGTGTAACCGGGTGCGACCAAACCAAAGATCTTCTGCTCCCAAAGGGCACATTCGCCAATCGCGTAAATGTTCTCATCGCTGGTTTGGCATTGGTTATTAATCACAATGCCGCCTCGCTCGCCTACTTCTAGCTCAGCTATTCTTGCCAACTCATCTTGAGGGCGAATCCCTGCGGAAAAGACAATCACATCCACTTCGAGAGGATCTTTGTCTTTAAACACCATGCGATGTTTAGCCGTTTCACCATCGCAGATTCGCTCCGTACCCGTCGAGGTATGTACGGTTAACCCTAGCGCTTCAATCTTCTCTTTTAGCACTAAGCCAGCACCATCATCTAACTGTACGGGCATCAGGCGAGGCGCAAATTCAATGACGTGAGTTTCTAACCCCAATAATTTAAGTGCGTTTGCCGCTTCTAAACCCAATAAGCCACCGCCAATCACTGCACCTGTTCTTGCGCCTTCACATGCCTTCTTGATTTGTGAAAGGTCATCAAGCGTGCGGTAGACAAACACGTTGTCTCGGTCTTTACCTTCAATTGGCGGCACAAATGGGTAAGAACCGGTAGCGAGCACGAGTTGGTCGTAACCCAGCACATCTTCACCATCAAGCAGAATGCGCTTTTGCTCTCTGTCGATGCCTGTTACTTGGCTGCCAAGTACGAGTTGGATGCCATGCATGTCGTACCATTCTTGGTTACTCAGCATCAAATCATCATGAGACTTACCCGCAAACAAAGAGGACAACTGTACACGGTCATATGCAATAAAACGCTCTGCACCAATCACGGTAATTCGGTGCTCCAAATGCGCGTTTTTCTGCACTAATTGCTCGACGAGGTGTTGCCCGACCATACCGTTGCCTACCACAACGATGTGGCTCAATGCGTTCTTTACTGGAATCGTTAAAGGACTGTTCATCGTTGCCTCCTTATGCCGTTTGCGCTGCGGTTTTGGGTTTGTCTTCTTTCGAAGCAGGAATCTCGACTTTGGATTGCTTCTCGTAAAGGAACTTCAACACCGCTTGTCGACACTTTTGATACTGCGCATCATCCGCCAGTGCGACACGCTCACGAGGGCGAGGTAGATTCACTTCTAACACTTCTCCAATGGTTGCTGCCGGTCCGTTAGTCATCATCACGATTTTGTCGGATAGCAGCACGGCTTCATCCACGTCGTGGGTAATCATGATGACAGTGTTGTTTAGCTCGGCTTGGATCTTCATCAGTGCATCCTGTAGGTGTGCACGTGTCAACGCATCCAACGCGCCAAATGGTTCATCCATCAGCAAAACCTTTGGTTGAAGTGCCAGTGCTCTCGCGATGCCGACTCGCTGCTTCATACCGCCCGAGATTTCATCCGGCTTTTTGTGCGCAGCATGCTGCATTTGAATCAACTCTAAATAGTGGTTCACTTGTTCCTGAATCCACGCTTTGCCCTTTTTGCCGGCAATTTGTTTTACTGCAAGCTCAACGTTTTGATACACGGTTAACCAAGGCAGTAATGAATGGTTTTGGAACACCACTGCGCGGTCAGGTCCTGGTCCAGCTACTTCTCGTCCATCGACGATCACGCCGCCGTCTGTTGGCATGTGCAGCCCTGCGACTAAGTTCAATACCGTTGATTTACCACAGCCAGAGTGACCAATTAGGGATACAAACTCGCCTTTATTGATTTGTAAATCGACGTTCTTAAGCGCGATGAACTCGCCATCTGGCGTTGGGAATCGCATCCCTAAACGCGTTAGATCTAATAATGCTTTTTCCATGATCGTTTCCCTTATCTCAACGCTTGTTGTTTGTTCCAAGACAGCCACTTTTGAAGTTGCAGCATGCCTCTATCGAGCATCAAACCGATAAAACCAATGGTGATAACTGCCACCATGATGCGCCCCAATGATGCTGAACTGCCGTTCTGGAACTCATCCCAAACGAACTTGCCTAACCCTGGGTTCTGCGCGAGCATTTCTGCCGCAATCAACACCATCCATGCGATACCTAAAGAGAGACGTAAACCTGTGAAGATCATTGGAATGGCAGAAGGTAAAACGATGGTGCGGATGTGCTGCCACCACGAAAGTTGAAGCACTTTGCTCACGTTGATTAAGTCTTTATCAACGCTCGTTACACCCACAGCGGTATTAATCAGCGTCGGCCACAAGCTACACAGCGCCACTGTGATCAGTGAGTTGATGAACGACTTAGCAAACATCGGGTCATCACTCACATAAGTGGCACTCACCACCATAGTAACGATAGGCAGCCATGCCAAAGGTGATACAGGCTTGAGCAATTGAATGATTGGGTTGAACGCTTGATACAGCCCTTGATTAAGACCAAGCACGATGCCAAGCGGAATCGCGATAACCGTCGCCAGCAAAAAGCCCGCAGTCACAGTCACTAAGCTTGTTATGATTTGATCGAAGAACGTCGGCTTACCTGTGTAAGGACGAATCTTCACTTCCGCGTCTGGATTCTTGGCTAACTTCGCAGCATTTCGTTTTTCCTGACGTTCGATAAACGCTTGTTCCTTTTCTCGCTCTTGCCAATGGTCATCGACAAGGTTGCTGAACTGCTGAAAAGTTTGCACAGGTCCCGGTAGCGTACCTAATGAGGTTTGCACTTCTCTCGCTGCTAAGTGCCACATTGCCAAAAAGATAAGCAAACCAATGACGGGCAAAAGCACCAACCGACTTCGGTTCACTACCTGCTTAGCAGGAAACAGGGAAATGACATTACTAGACATACTCACTCCTAAGAAATTTACATCCTTGTTATTGCGGGCAGACTCACCTGCCCGCTGTATTTTTTGTAGGACTGCTCATCCTAAACTTTGTCTTTTCCTTTAAGCCCGATAGAGAACTTCTCTAGATATTTATTTGGCTCGCGACCGTCATAAACGATGTTGTCGATAAAGTGTGTTTGTGGCGCACGGAAACCATCTTCAGCACTAAAATCTGGGAAGTCTTTTTTGCTCAACACACCATCTTCAATCAGTGCTTGAGCCGCTTGTTGGTAAATGTCCGGACGGTAAACCTCTTTTGCGACATCCATGTACCAATCATCGGATTTCTCGCTTGAGATTTGCCCCCAGCGACGCATTTGGGTCAGATACCAAATCGCATCGCTGTAATACGGATATGTGGCGTTATGACGAAAGAACACGTTGAAGTCTGGCACGTCTCGTTTGTCGCCTTTCTCGTATTCAAATGTGCCCGTCATTGAGTTGGCGATAACTTCGGCATCGGCTCCAACGTATTCGCTTGTTGATAGCATCTTCACTGCTTCTTGGCGGTTGGCATTGTCGTTTTCATCCAACCAATGTGCCGCTCGAATCAAGGCTTTCACTACGCGAATGTGCGTGTTTGGATACTTCTCAGCCCAAGCTTTAGAAACACCAAACACTTTCTCTGGGTTGTTCTTCCAGATCTCGTAATCGGTCACGACTGGTGTGCCTATGCCTTTGAATACGGCTTGTTGGTTCCATGGTTCGCCGACGCAGTACCCTTTGATCGTGCCCGCTTCCATCGTTGCTGGCATTTGTGGTGGCGGTGTAACACTCAAAAGAACGTCAGCATCCAACTGACCACTGTTGTCACCGGATTCTGGTGCGTAAAAACCTGGATGAATCCCGCCTGCCGCTAACCAGTAACGCAACTCATAGTTGTGCGTCGATACAGGAAACACCATGCCCATGTTGAACGGTTTGCCTTTATCCAGATAGCTGTCGACCACAGGCTTCAATGCATCCGCTTTGATTGGGTGAACTGGTTTACCATCCGGTTGCTTTGGAATGTACTGCTTCATCTGCTCCCAAGTATCATTGGAAACCGTGATTGCGTTACCGTTCAAATCCATACTGAACGCGGTTATCACTTCTGCTTTTGTGCCGACACCAATCGTCGCGCCCAATGGCTGACCAGCAAGCATGTGTGCACCAGCAAGCTCACCATCGATGACTCGGTCTAATAGCACCTTCCAGTTTGCTTGCGCTTCTAAAGTGACGTACAAGCCTTCATCTTCAAAAAAGCCTTTCTCATAAGCAACCGCCAGCGGTGCCATATCGGTTAACTTAATAAAACCAAACTTCAGGTCTTCAATTTCTGGCTCACCCAACTCTGCCTTTACGCTGACCGTGGTGAATACCGATAACGAAATTGCTGACACTTTCAGCATCGAACTCCATTTCATTGGTTTGCTCCCATAAAAAAAGCGCCACTACTCCGAAGAGCAGTAGCGCCGTTGCTAAGTCTACAATTACCGCCGTTGATAATTGAGATAAGCGATTCAACAATAAACCCAAATCTACTAATCCAATTACTGTGCCAACTTATTTTTCATTGTAAATACAATAAATTAGCGTATCTTGCTGTTTGTTATTCCCCGTTATTGCTTGCTGATAGTGCAACACGCACCACGTTAGAAAATGCACCCTAACCCCAAAGTGGTAGAAAAACTAATCAAGCACTTCCAAAGTAGTTATCAAATTCTTGGCAACTTGTGCGAGCGTTTGGCTCGATTGCATGGCTGAATTTCTTAGCGCTTTATAAGCCTGTTCTTCATCAACGCTGTGCATCTTCATCAGCAGACCCTTGGCTTTTTCCACTAGCTTGCGCTCTTCGATCTTATGGGTCAGCGATTCAATTTCCGATTGCATACTTTCGAATTTCGCTCTCACTAATGTCGCATGTTCAATCCAAGGCTGAAGCGCAAACTCACTATCGTGCGGCATGAGCACATAGTCCATTTTTTCTGATAAACGATTGATATCATTGGATGATAATTGCTTTAAGACGATAAGAAGTGGTGCCGATTTTCTGCGGCAGAAATCGACGATCAAACGCAGTTCTGCGGTTGGTTGCTGCCATCCAACCACAACGCTTGCTGACGGCTCTCGCTGCATAAGCGTTTCTAGCTGTGCCAATTGGCAACCGATGATGTCGTCGTAATCTTTGCTCAATAAGCCCGATAATCGAGCCTGCTCTTGGAGGCTATCACAGCATACTATGATGGGTGTTTTTGACGTTGATTGAGTCATGCACATTCCTTGTTTATATCTCACTCACTAAGAGAGACATAACAAGGACTGTGCCAACTAAAGTAGAAGCCTTTTAACTAGAGGCGAGATGTTCTTTGAAGAAGCCGAGTGTGCGCTCCCAAGCGAGTGCTGCTTCTTCCGGTGCGTAGCGTGCTGTTGAGTCGTTATGGAAACCATGGTTGACGTTCTCATACATTAGCGCTTGATACTGTGCGTCGGTTGCAATCAATTGCTGTTCATAAGCGGGCCATGTGTCGTTAACACGCTTATCGAGTCCTGCAAAGTGAATCATCAACGGCCCTTTGACTTGCTTTTGGATCTCTTGTGCCGCTGGTGTTCCATAGAAAGGCACACCTGCATCGAGCTCATCGGGCATCACTGCTGCAAGCATATTGACAATATAACCACCGAAGCAGAACCCTACCGCCCCCAACCTACCGTTCCCATCCTCGTGCTGTTTGATGAAATTAGCTGCGGCAATAAAGTCTTGTTCAATCTTGGCTCTGTCCATCTCTTTCTGCATGGCGCGACCCTCATCATCATTCCCCGGATAGCCACCAAGTGGGTATAGGCATCTGGGGCAAAAGCAATAAAGCCGTCTTTCGCGAGTCGTCTTGCGACATCTTTGATATAAGGGTTCAGACCTCGGTTTTCATGAATCACCAACACGGTCGGCGATTTCAAGGTCTTCTTCTGTGGTATCACCAAATAACCACGCCCTTCTCCATGCCCATTTGGAGATGGAAAGGTTTCGTAAGTTGCTTTGATGTCAGGATCGTTAAACGAAACTTGTTCTGCGAGTGCGTAATTCGGGGTTAGTGCATCGACCAGTGCCGTCATGCTAAAACCCAGCACCGCAAGGCCACCCAGCCTATTAAGGAACTCGCGGCGTGAGATCTTTCCGTGAGCGTATTCATCGTACCAATCGAAGGCTTCTTGCGGGATAGGATGAGAAGCCTTTTGTTTGGGAGGGGTATGCTTTAGAACCATTATCCATGTCCTCTACGTCTTACCATATGGGAATTTCTAATTCTCAAACGCGAAGTAAAGAATGAGCGCAATTGAGGTCAAAACTGCAGTTTCACCTCTCTGATACGGAGCAAGGTGGTGAAACACATCACTGGTGAGCTAGGATCTTTTACCTTCTTCAAACAATAGATAATGGATTCAGATTCAACAACTTTGCGTCGTTGGTTTTACATTCATTGACAATAGTACGTTATTGCTGGCCGCAATAGGCTTGCCAGTAAGAGAAGGCGCGTTCGAATGCTTTTTCTCTGTCGTGCATTTGTGCAAACAAGACCACTGTCATGGTAGCGAGAACCGTATTTGCCATTTGGTTCATGTCATCTTCTGACGTTCCAAACGGGCAATTTACTGGCATTGGCACCTCAGACAGCATTTGCTCCGTCCAGTAGTGCGATGTCACGCCGCTTGTTTGGCTTAACCATACCGTTTGGCTTACTTTCGGGTTGTATTCTGACTCACCCGATTGTCCTTTAAATGACACAACGGCGTGAGCGGTTTGACCAATCTCATATTCGACTTCAGCATGAAGTTGTTGGAATCCAGGATGGAAGCTACCACGAATACCGACGGTCGCCTGCCCCGGGTTCAGTGCTCGAACCACGGTATTAGTCGGCGTTCTAAGCCCATAACGATTCTTCCAACCAATCATGGTTTCTGCTTGAGGTGCAAACGCACTCAGCGGCAGATACACAATGTTCTGTGTTTCTAACACACGCTTCGCGTCTTCTGCTGATTCCGCTTTGTTGATATCAAACTTGTCGAGGTAATCTTCTGCGTGTAAACGACCAGATTGACGATCGTGATAACCATGCATCAACACTTTATGACCATTATCGGCGAGAATCTTCGCTGCCAACAGGTGCCAAGGTTGACCTGCCGCTTCACGTTTGCCTGCGTAACATGGCCAATCAATGTCTGCACCAATAGCTGGCATGCGGGATTGGAATGCTTTAACAAAGCCAGCGATTTCTTGTTGAGTCTCGTTCTGTACGCGGATCAGCATCAACAGCATTGCCATCTGATCGTCGTCGCACTCACCGTTTAGGTATTCATCCATAACTCGAAACGCTTGGTCAAAGTTCAGTGGTTTTCTGCCACGTTCGCCACGACCGACTGTTCTAATACATTCCAAAATGCTGCTCATATTCCCTCGTATTCCGTCACTGACTGTACGGTTTCTATTAGTTGTTCGCGCAGTTTGACAACTTCTCCCATCACAATCAATGCTGGGCTCACGCCTTTAAGTGTAATCGATAAATCATTGAGCTGATTGAGTTGGGTAACATGAACTTGTTGTTGAGGACTGCAACCATGAGTGATGATAGCGACAGGGAAATCTACTCTCAAACCGGAGCCTAATAAACCCGTTTGTATTTGCGATGACTTTTCTAACCCCATATAGAAGACTAACGTCTGTCCGCTTTGCATCAGATTGCTCCAAGCCTCAAATGCGCCTGTTACCACTTGCCCTGTCACAAAGGTAACACTGCGAGCAACGCCACGATGAGTCAGCGGAATCAAGCTGTTTGCTGAACATCCAATCGCAGCAGTAATACCGGGGATGACTTCGTAAGCGATTGAGTGTTTGACGAGTGCTAAGGCCTCTTCGCCTCCACGGCCAAATACAAAAGGATCTCCCCCTTTTAAGCGCACAACTCGCTTTCCTTGTTGAGCGAGCGATACCATCAAGTCACAAATTTCTTCCTGACCAATACTAGGTTGTCCGCATCTTTTGCCCACGTAAATCCAATCGGCTTGTGGCGAAGCCAACTCCAAAATATCTTTGTTAACCAAACGGTCGTACAGCAGAACCTCTGCCGACATAATCGCTTTCACAGCCTTCACGGTTAACAAGTCAGGATCGTGCGGTCCTGCTCCGACAATCGAGACAAAACCTTTGTGGTTCGCATCTAGGTCTACTGAATGGTCTTCTAAAAGTTGGTTCAGTTTGCTTGCTTGGTCATGCTTAGAAAAGCGAGACGAGCGTTCTTGTTTCTGACTCGCTTGTCCTTTCTTAAACCAAGACTTTTGATAAGGCGCTTCCATGTGCTTATCCTCTTTGTGACTTACTTTATTTGAATAGCCAGACTCTGCTGGTTCGCTTGCTGTTTACCCTTTTGATGCTGATGACTGTCGACCATCTGTTTGATTTGAGAAACGCACGAGCCACAGTTAGTGCCGCACTTGAGTTTGTTTTGCAGTTGAGTCAATGACGTGCAGTCTTGTTTCTCCATCGCGTCATGTATTTGTTTATCGGTGACGCGGAAACAACTACAGACCAGTTTGGCACTGCTTTGCGATTGAGTGATGGTAAGCAGTTGCGATAGCTCCATCGGTTTGCCAATCAAGCCGGTAAAGTTGGTGTAGTCGGTTTGAATCGGTTCACTAGACACCACTAAAACAGAACGAATGATACGAACGTCTCCAACAAGGTCGTAATCCACTGCTAGCCAACCTTGGGCAATATCTATCGTAATTCTGCGGCTCTTTTCCGTTCGACAAAAACTCTGCTTCTTTGGTCGTTTATCGTGTGCAAAGCGCCAGATGCCCAAATTACTTTCTGCTTGAAATGCGCTGTAGAGAAACTTGCCGGAATCAAACTGTGTACCGATGAACATACCGTAGTTTTTTACCGCTGCGTCTTGCACTTCAACATAAGACGACTTAAATGCAGGCTGCCCAGAAATAGGGTCTTTTGCGCTGTTTACTATCGCGTTAACACCGCTTTCACCGCCATATCGACCCGCCCAGTGCATTGACATAAACAGCTCTTGAAAACCTAAACCTTCATCAATGGCAACTTTGGCATAAATACTGGTGTTTGAAGTAGGCTGGAACAGCTTTGTGAGTTGTCCTGCTTTTAAGCGATTTTGAGTAGCAGAGAGAATGTTCATGTACACGGTTGGTTCTAACTCAGAGACGGCAAGGTGTGCGATATGCCCTGTGCGAGTCATGGTATGCCATTGGTCGCGTTGCCTGCCCGTATTGAGCCACCAACCTTTTGTTCTCTCTAAACGCATCGGAGATTCACTGGTCACGACAAAACGCGCTTTGCCATCTGGGTGCGAATAGACGCCATCAGCAAAAGGGCGCTCTCCTCCCCATTGTGTCGGCACCCACTCTTCGTATTCTTGCTCGGTTAAGTTCGCGTGTTGAGACAGGTCGAGCTTCAAAGGTGAATCGGCATTCATGCCTGTCATCGCCGTATATTCCCTGAATACCGACCGCTCAGAAGTAAATGCAAAACCATTTCGTGTCTTTTCCAATGCACACAGAGCTTGTCCGACTTGGCTTATCGCCCACCAATCTGATTTTGCTTCACCCGGAGGAGTTTGAAACTGACGCTGCCTTGAAAGTCGACGTTCAGAGTTGGTTACCATACCTTGTTTCTCACCCCAACCAGCGGCCGGCAACAACAGATCCGCGTAATGCGCTACATCCGAATCCGCTGTAATATCGGAAACAATCACAAACGGACAAACCTCTAGTGCACGTTTTACCAATTGGTTATCTGGTAAAGAGACAACCGGATTGGTTGCCATGATCCACAGAACTTTAATCTCACCACGTTCTACCGCCTCAAACAGTTCAACAGCTTTTAAACCGGGCTGAGTGGCAATTTCTGGTGAATCCCAAAACGCCTGCACTTGCTTTATAGACTCTGCGTCAAAAGCGCGATGAACCGCTAACTGGTTTGCCAATCCACCGACTTCTCGTCCGCCCATCGCATTCGGCTGACCTGTAATAGAAAACGGCCCGCAACCTGACTTGGCAATTTTACCCGTCGCCAAGTGTGCATTAATAATGGCGTTGCCTTTATCGACACCATTTTCGGCTTGGTTAACCCCTTGGCAAAACAGCGTGATTGCGGTTGGGCTTTGCGCAAACCATTGGAAGAATGTCGTGAGTTTTTCTTCTGAAATGCCTATGGAAGACGTTAAATTAGTGACATCGTAACGCAAATAAGAAACTTCTTCTGCAAGCGTACCAAATCCGTCGGTATAGGAATTTATGTATTGAGAATCAATGCATTGCTGCTCAATAAGAAACTTAAGCAGCCCATTAAAAAGTGATACATCCCCATCGTTTTTAATCGGTAGATGCAAATCCGCTTGCTGCGCGGTGACCGTTTCACGCGGGTCAATGACCACCAGCTTTAGATTAGGATTGTTCTCTCTCGCTTGTTGAATACGTCGAAATAAAACAGGGTGCGTCCAAGCGGTATTGGCACCGCAAATTATCAATAACTCAGTCTTATCAATGTCATCGTAATTGACGGGAACGACATCTTCGCCAAATGCTCGTACATGAGCCGCAACCGCCGAAGACATACACAAACGCGAGTTAGTATCAATGTTAGCGCTGCCAACATAGCCTTTCATGAGTTTGTTGGCGACGTAATAGTCTTCCGTCAACAACTGGCCTGACACGTACATCGCGACGGAATCCGGTCCAAACTCTGCTTTCGCTTGATGAATCTTTTCTGCAATCAGATCCGTGGCTTGTTGCCATTGCACTTCTTGCCCTTGAGGTCGCTGCTTGGTAACAAGCTTTGGATACAACAAGCGCGAAGGCATATTCAAACTCTCTGCCAACGCGACGCCCTTTACGCACAGTGATCCCGCATTTGCAGGATGACACGCATCCCCAACGATTCCTTTCGCATTGACCTCGACACCACATCCAACACCACAATAGGGACAAGTGGTTTTTTTGCATCCTTGCGACATTCCGCCCCCTGATTCTTTCCTTAGAATGACGAGCTACAAGCGAAAAAAACCTCTCCCGAAACGAGAGAGGCTGCATTGCCTATAAAAGCTCAAAAAAGTAATACCCTATCCGCTTAACCGCCTGCTAAGGGAAAGCGGTGCATCGAGTTAACGATGAACACAATCTAAATTGCAAACCCAGTGCCAATTTTATATTGCACTACATTTCAATAACTTAACAAAATGAGCTTTCACTTTATATTTGGCAATGCACTGATTAGGGGCGAGCTTGTATCACAGAAGTGCAAGATTAACGGGCTAGTGCCATGACCAGTCTCGGTTCTCCATCACCGAAATAATCTTCTTCTTTTTCCAGAACCTTAAAGCCTAGCGAAGTGTACAACTTGCAAGCAGGCACATTGTTTGGATCGACAGTTAACTTAATGACAGAACCGGAACTTGCTTTTACGATTGCATTCTCCACAAGCGAACGAGCAATCCCCTTTCCTCGATGCCGGCTATCTACCGCAAGCGACAAGATCCAATGGGTGTTTTGTTCATCGCTTGTCGCCATCAGTACATAACCCGTAATTTGATCTTCTTCTTTGGCAATCAACAAACCTTGCGGCCAACAATCAAATGCTTGCCGAAAGAAAAATTGCGGGTAAGCGTGATGACCAAATAATTTCTGTTCTAGCTTAAAAATAGCGTCAATATCTGACTTTTGGGTAATAACTAATTCCATGGTGTTTTAGTTCTACGCTCTGTTCTAAAATGTAACATCTAAGTTTATTGCTAAAGTTTAATATTTTTCAGTTAGTTAAACTAATAGTTCTTTATCATCTCGAGTCAAAGGTTAATTGTAAAACCACTCTTCGTTAATGGAACGGCATTCTTAATGTGGTTTACTTATTGTCATAATTTTGTAGAATGTTTCGAGCACTTATAGATAGAAATAACAATAATAAAGTGCATAACTGGGCCTACTAAAGGCTCGTTACTTACTCGTTAGTTTTCCTATTATTAGAACCATTGAACTCAGGATAGCTAACCATTTGTTTTTATTATTCTAATTTTAAGTGTAGTTGAGTAATGTCGTTATACAGTCTCAAACAAGGTCGTTCTGCTTTCGACAATAAACTATCCATTTGGCACTGGCTGGGTATTCAAATCCTACTTTTTGTTGCCGTTCAAGTTAGCTTCAGCATCTCTAGCTTTTTTGTCGTGTCTAAAGACAGCGTTCAGGTACTGTCATTCACGGCTGCTTTAGTCGTTTCCGCTTTAATCCGATACGGCTGGAAAGTACTACCCACTCTCAGTATGAGTTTGCTTTTTTACTATTTGGTTATCTCAGGGCGCCCGAGCAACGTGGCGCTTTTGTTTTCGTCTCTTCTACCTTGTATCCCACTTGTGTTTGCTGCTTTGTATAAAAGGGCATTAATTTCTATTGAAGACTCAAACTATACATTAAAGCTTGGGTACTATGTGCTTATACTCGGCCTGCTTTATCCGGTAGCGAACACCGTCATACTATGGAGCATGAGCCATATATATATTGAGCACTCTCCACTATCTTTTGACTTTTTCTCTTACTCAATACTCAGTGGCGTACTCACTCACATGACCCTAACTCCTCTATTGAGCCTGGGCTTTAGCTATATTCTTGATGGCAATAAGTCTCCTTATCTCAAACTAGATCTCACTATGCTGAGAAATCAGCCTTCTCAACAAGGTTATCGGATATGGCTCATAATTTGTGGGATGATATTGCTTGGAGCGATTACGTCAAATAACTCACTTTTGATCAATACACTCTGTCTTTCTTTGCTTTGTTTAGTGGGAGTCGGACTTGGTAAGTTTGGCCTCATTAGGCCATTTCTCATTGCCTCTATCACACTATTGATTTGTGTGGAAAACATTGTCAGTCAATACAATGCAGGCCTAATTCAACAAGAGCACCTATACGGCATGCTTTTGGTCTTATTTGTATTATCAATGCTAACATTTCTGCTTGGCGCTCATACAATCAAGAACTTTATAACTGCCCGTAAAGCAGTAGAAAAAGAACGTGTTGATAGCTTTACAGGCCTGTACACACTGTCTCAACTACAAGAGGACATATCACCAAGAAACAATGTGGTTTTGATATACATCGACTTGAAGCCCACGCTTTCTAAATTGAACGGCTTGGGCCACCAAGGCCAAGCGCAATTAATGAGACAATTGAGCCAATACCTCGCACAAAACACCGAGTACTTGCAGCGGGCTTACTTACCACCATTTGCAAACGGCTTGATATGTTTCGCGCCACGTCTTCCTTATATTAATACTGAGCTAAAAAAGCTGATTCAATTGCTTGATGACTTCTACTTCTATTTTGAGGATAGTTCGGTGAGTTTAGTGAAACGAACCATTCAGTGTGTCGATATTGCTGAAAGTGACAATGTCGAAGCTTTAGTTTCCAAACTGTGTCAACAACGACCTCAAAGCAATCTAGCCATTAACTGGCTAGACGCGGCAAGCACAAGCAAAAGTAAACTCAACAAGCTCAGCTTTATTCAATCTTGTTTCAGAGAAAACAAGTTTGAATTGTACTGCCAGCCATATCTAGCGTTGAATACGAAAAATACCGGGAGCTATTTTGAAGTTCTACTCAGATTGAACCAAGATGACTCACGCGTGATGTCGCCAGCTGAATTTTTTCCATTAATTCATGAGTTTGGACTTGAGATTGAACTGGACGAATGGGTAATTACTAATACATTTTGCAAATTGAGCCAGAATATCGTCGACTGGGATAACTTAGGGAAATGCTCCATAAATTTGACAGCAAAAGCATTAAACTCTCCGTCACTGGCACACAATATTCGACTGCACGCTGATATATATGGTGTTCCCCTTAAAAAGGTATGTTTTGAGATCACTGAGTCAGATGCACTTCGAAATGAATCCATAGCTATACAGAATCTTTCTCTATTGAGAGAAGCCGGTTGTACTATTGCGTTAGACGACTTTGGTACTGGCTACGCAAGTTTTGACTATCTGCGCCGCCTGCCACTTGATGTACTTAAGGTAGATGGTTCTTTTGTCAAAGACATTGTTAGTAGTGAAAATGACCGGATTATCGTTCAAGCCATCAGCCAAGTCGCTAACAGTATGAAACTTGTAACGGTAGCCGAGTTTGTGGAATCCGAAGCACATATAGAGACGCTAGAGTCACTAAATATTCAGTTTGCTCAAGGGTTTGGCGTTGCTAAGCCACTTCCTTTGCAGGGCTACCTTAAAAAGTTATCGAACAAAGCTTAATCGCGACATCTAAAACCAAAAATTCATTAAATTTCGCGATATAGTTTCAATTTACACACAAAAAACCAGAACTATATATCGCTTTTTGCAAATTTTCATGGTTCGATAGTTTACACCTTTGCCTTTTCACTAGCACGATTCACCACCACATCAATGTGATAACAATCACTAAAACATATAACATCCGCGCGATTATTATTTTTATAAAGGCGAGTTTTAAGTGAAAGAATCTCGAGAAACGTTAAATTTTAGTGAATTAAACACAACAACTACTTGGACGAAACATGATACTCATTGGGTATTGAGTCTGTTTGGTACCGCCGTGGGTGCTGGCATTCTATTTCTTCCTATTAACTTGGGCATCGGTGGTTTCTGGCCATTGGTAGTTATGGCAGTCCTCGCTTACCCAATGACTTACTTAGCACACCGAGGTCTTGCTCGCTTTGTTCTGTCATCAAAAATCAAAAACGCAGACTTTACCGATGTAGTAGAAGAACACTTTGGGGCGAAAGCTGGTCGTTCGATTTCGATGCTGTATTTTCTTTCTATCTTCCCGATTCTACTGATCTATGGCGTAGGTATTACCAACACTGTTGACAGCTTTATGGTCAACCAAGCAGGTATGGAGCCGCTGCCACGTGCCCTACTGTCTGGCGTATTGGTATTCAGTTTGATTGCAATCATGATGGCCGGTGAAAAAGTGATGCTTCGTGCGTTCGCTATCATGGTTTACCCATTGGTTGCGATTCTGGCATTTTTATCATTCTACCTAATGCCAAACTGGAGCATGCCTGTCATGGATGCACCAGAAATGTCTTCATTTGCGAGCACGATGTGGCTTGCGATTCCAGTCGTTATCTTCTCATTTAGCCACGCAGCGGCGATCTCAAGTTTTGCAAACGTACAACGCCGACATTACGGTGAAGGCGCCGATGTAAAATCAGAACTGATCTTACGCCGTACAAGTGTCATGCTGATCGCATTCGTGTTGCTGTTTGTCTTCTCATGCGTACTTGCTCTTTCCCCGGAGCAACTGGCAGAAGCAAAAGCACAAAACGTATCGGTATTGTCTTACTTAGCTAACGCGACGGAAAACCCATTCATTGCAACCTTAGGTCCGCTTGTTGCCTTCGTGGCAATTAC
>NZ_APHW01000106.1 GCF_002741985.1 Vibrio rotiferianus CAIM 577 = LMG 21460 | reverse complement strand
TTCTCATTTAGCCACGCAGCGGCGATCTCAAGTTTTGCAAACGTACACGCCGACATTACGGTGAAGGCGCCGATGTAAAATCAGAACTGATCTTACGCCGTACAAGTGTCATGCTGATCGCATTCGTGTTGCTGTTTGTCTTCTCATGCGTACTTGCTCTTTCCCCGGAGCAACTGGCAGAAGCAAAAGCACAAAACGTATCGGTATTGTCTTACTTAGCTAACGCGACGGAAAACCCATTCATTGCAACCTTAGGTCCGCTTGTTGCCTTCGTGGCAATTACTTCTTCATTCCTTGGGCACTTCCTTGGCGCACGCGAAAGCCTTAATGGTTTGATCTCTAAACATTCTGATATGCCAAAACGACGTGTTGATCACATTAGTGTTGTCGTACTGTTTGTATCGATTTGGATCGCAGCAATCATGAACCCTAGCATACTAGGCATGATGGAAGCTCTATCAGGTCCAGTCATTGCCATGATCTTATTTATTATGCCGATGTTAGCGGTATACAAAGTGAAAGGACTGCAGAAGTATCGTGGAAAAGCATCTACATACTTTGTACTAATGACAGGTATTGTTGCAGTAAGTGCGTTGGTTTTTAGCTTGTTGAGTTAAGAAAAGAGACTTAGGCGAGATTTTCAGGGGAATACCTTATTTTTTATTAAGGTAATTCCCTGAATTTTGCTATGGTTTTCTTGTCAGTGATGATTCGTTACTGTCTCATTGAATGAGAGTGAAAACACCTGCGATCATCAGAACTGAAGCAATACAAGTACGACCGATAATACCGAAGCGAGAAGGTTGAATCATTTCGTTGTGCATAGGCAATCTCCTTTTTGATGGGAACAGCCAGTTTTTCATGGCTTAATAACACTATGTACAAAAGCGACTTTCCACACAATACATACCTGTATTAAATATTTATGACAGTCAGATGAAATTTTAGATGTCGAATGACCTACTCGTTTAATCAGTTGAGTCTATCAAGTAATTTCTGGATAATTTGATCGCATAAAGCGTTGCTCATCGAGCATATTTTTGAAGCTCGGCCCCGCATCAAGTTTTACAATGACTTCCTTCTCTTCCATTCTTATTACGTGTCCGGCTAGTGATAATTCTGTATTGTCATGCAGAGAAAGTTCGCCTCTAACCTTGACTCCAACTGCGCCTAAAGAGTGGTGGGCTTTCAATAATCTTAAACCTCGCTCCGATAATTCACTCACTAAGTATCTAGTACCTGATATCAGTAGACTTGGTCTAGCGCAACTAGGGTACTGTAATCGGTAGTAAGCTCGTTGTTGTGTGGCTTTCCCTGCTATTGCCCCAGATAAAGACGTTGTGGATTTGAGCATAACCACCTCCTTATGTTGATGACTGCATCCATTCTAGAAGCGTTTTATATTTCCTCAGATTAACTACGCTCAAACTTGGTTGTTCTAACTACTGCAACTTACATACCACAAGTTAATTTTCAAGTAATGCAATCTTATAAATGCTATATTACCAATGTCTTTGCACCACTCTCGGTATTAGTCTCTTATAAATGCGTGTACTTTCTTTCTCAAAGCCCTGTTTAGCCATTCTAACTGCTTTTCTAGTGTCATTATCGCTTCCTTCTGCAGCAAAGGAAGGTAAAAAACACTCGTGTTACTTAATGCAGAATACGGCAGCTGAAGACCTGCCTACACTGCAGTTTTACTTTGAGTCGATCGGTAAACCAAGAGCAATCAAAAACACTGCTTTAGAGCAGCCTAAACGTACTTCCCCTCAGGCTCAAGCACTGTATTATTTCGCTCGTATCTACCTAGAACGATACGAAGGTGTTCCAATATCTGATCTGCCTGATATGGTGGCCTTTGGAAACAAGCACCAACTCCAATGGGTAGTCGCCGAAGCTAAACTGAACAAAGCGATAGAATACATAGAAGCGAATGATGTCTGGCAAGGGGAGTTGTTGTTGCACGATGTTATCAATATTAGCCGTGAAATTGGTTACAAGGCTCTCCAAGGCCGTGCCTACCGTTGGCTTGGCAACGCTGAAATTCATCGAGCACAGGTAAAAACTGGCATGAGGTATTATCGAACTGCCTTTGATTTACTTGACGATTCGCATTTTGAAATTCAAGTTGCAATGACCCTAAATAATATTGCTTCTGTATATATGGATACATCCGATTGGGTCCGAGCTGAAAACTACATCAATCAAGCAATCAGCACTTATCTTGATAAAGCCAACGACTTTGATAATAGCTTATTCCTTGGCATTCTTTACGCCAACAAAAGCGTCGTTGGCTTTGCCAAAAAAAAGTACTCCGAATCAGAATACTACTTTGAGCAAGCAGTAAAATTAAGTATGGAGACAGGGTCTGACAGCTTGAAGCATACATCTTTGGCGAACCTATCTCAGCTATTGAATGCGATGGGTAAACACGATGAGTCTTTAGAGCTCGCTCAGCAATGCTTAGATCTACCTACTAGCAGCCCTAAAAGTGGTGCAAAAGCTTCTTGTTATGAAGCTTTTTCTGAAACTTATATGGGCAAAAAACAGTTCGAGCTAGCAATTGTACATGCGAATAAAGCTCTCGAACAAATGTCTTTAACCTTAACTCCAGAGTCGCAAGAAAGAATTGGGATGCTTTTGGTACTCGTCAAAGCAAATCAAGCGCTAGGGCGGTATGAGAAAGCCTTCTATCAACTTTCTAAGCTCCGAAGCCTAGAAAAAGAGTATGCCAGCCATGTCAATGGCGAAGAGATGCTAGACATTAAATTTGAGTTAGAAGCTAAACTCGCCCAAAAAGAATTGAAGCTATTGGAAGCTCAAAATGATCTACAAGCATCTAAGTTACAAGCCCAGCGATACAGAGAAATTTTCTATTTCTTATCACTCATTGGTATCGCATCTTTAGGGATAAGGTATGTATCTCGAATCAAAAGAGTCAACCGAGAACTCGCTGAGCAAAACGTTATTGATCCTTTAACCCAAGTTCATAATCGTCGCTACTTACCCCATTGGTTGCGTAACATGGCCAACACCGCACCTGAGAGTATGTTTTCTTTAGCAGTCATTGATATCGACTATTTCAAACAGTTCAATGACACGTACGGTCATGATAAGGGAGATCAAATGCTGAAACATGTATCTTCTGTGATTAAGCGTTCGGTCCGATCTAAAGATTTACTTGCCCGCTGGGGAGGCGAGGAGTTTGTTTTAGTTTTTGAAGCCAAAAACATCGACGAATGTTCAAAAACTTTAGAAAGACTAAGGAAAGCAGTTGAAAACGAAAAGCTTAGCATTAATAGTTTAACCCTTAGCGCGACCATCTCGATTGGTGCGATAAAAACAATGAACGTCACTATGCTCAATACTAATTGGGATGACTGTTTTATGTTTGCCGACCAAGCGCTTTACGAAGCGAAACAAGCAGGAAGAAACCAATACAAAATCAATTCTGGTTAAATTATGAAAAAACATCTATTCGTCACGATCATCGCTAGTTTGTTAGTTAGCGCCTGCTCGAACCAACAAGCCGCTGAAATGGGCATGAGAGGCAGTAGTGTCAATGTGTACGCACAGCAAATGAGCAACATGCAACTATGTGAGACGTTGTTTTATAAACGCCAAACAAACCAGACATTGGCAGCAATTGGCTCTGAGTTCAACCGACGAGGCTTAAACAAAAAGTGGTGCGATAAAGAACGCAATAAGTGGTACATCGAAAAATGGGTCGATACGCTGATTACGAAGAAGGAAGAAAGCCACACTGAAAGCGAGGTTACGATACAACCTGCTATATGAGAACCTCACACCTTTAAGTAGCGAGAATAATCGCTACTTTTTTGCGACTTTTCACATCTCTTCCCCATATCCAATATCTAGAATCTTACGTTCTATCAACCCCTAAGCGTTATTACAACGCGATCCGTCGAAAAATGAAAGTAAAGAGAATGTAAACGGTTTTCGTTTCCATTCTAAGCCGCTAGCTTTGTTTAGACCTGTTTAAAGGAGTATCGAACAGGGACAAAAATTCCAAACAAAGACATGAGGTCACAAATGGAAACACGCATTAATCGCCTATTCGCTGCAATGTTAGCAGTAGGCCTTTCACCTGCCGTCTCGGCTTATGATCCGCTCTACTCTGAGCAATGGCACCTAGACAACACAGGCCAAACTGCGTTTGCAGCAAACCCTGCCGTTGCGGGTAATGACTTGAACACCAAACTGACACAAGCCATGGGCATTGCTGGTGTTGGTGTAAAAGTTGCCGTTATTGACTCTGGCGTACAGATCGATCACCCAGACCTTGCAGGTAACGTAGTCACAGGTAGCAGAAACTTCGTTGAAGACTCTTCATTCCCAGCCGATTACCCAGTTGATACAAATGGCCATGGTACCGCTGTAGCCGGCTTAATCAGCGCTGTTGGTAACAACGGTGAGGGCGTTCGCGGCGTAGCTTCTCGCTCTTCTCTAATGGGCTTTAACTGGCTCGCAAACCAAACGCTGGAAGGCTGGTTGATTTCTCACGGCGTGGACGCTGCAACCAGCGATGTTCGCGTTTTCAACCAAAGTTATGGTTTTAGCCCAATCTACCCTATTCCATTCGATGAGAACGATCCGCAGTTCAAGCTTGAAATGGATGTAATGAAAAACGTTAGCGAAGGTAATGCTTGGGGTCGTGGTGCTGTCTTCGTGAAATCTGCTGGTAACGGTTACCGCTACTTCAACACTGGTCGTTTCTTCGTGCTTCCTAGCGACTTCTTCGCAGGTGGTGGTAACAAAGGCCTACCAATGCATAACTCGGCACAGTCTTACGACAATGCGAGTTACTACAACCTTGTAACCAGCGCACTTCGTGCTGACGGAACTCGCGCCAGCTACTCATCAGTTGGTGCTAACGTGTGGGTCGCAGCACCAGCAGGTGAATACGGTCAAGACTTCCCAGCAATGGTAACGACAGATCTAGTAGGCTGTGAAGAAGGTCAAAACACCAGTGCAGATTTAGGTATTAACGGCCTGCACGGCGGTACTGAGCAAGATCCGAACTGTAACTACACCAGCACAATGAATGGTACGTCTTCAGCGGCGCCAAACACCTCTGGTGCAATTGCTGCGATTATGTCTACCAACCATGCGCTGAGCGCTCGTGATGTCCGTGCGTTACTGGCAGAAACAGCAAGCGTAACCGACAAAGACCACCCAGGTGTTCAACTTGAGTTCGTTAATAGCCAAGGAGACTTGGTAAGCTACGAAGCGATTTCACCATGGCAGAAAAACGCAGCTGGCGTTGACTTCCATACCTTCTACGGTTTTGGCGCAGTTAACCTAGATGAAGCAATGAAACTTGCTCGTATGACAAACAATGTTCTACCTGCACAAGTTATTACACCTTGGGCAAGCAATGCGACGGAAGTGAGTGTTCCAGACGCAAGCTTAGCGGGTGGCTCTTCAGCGATTGCTGTTACCGATGACATTACTGTTGAGTCAGTACAAGTGAAACTAACACTTGAACACTCGCGTCTACCAGATTTGGCAATTGAGCTGATTTCTCCATCAGGTACACGTTCAGTTCTGCAAACACCACGTAATGGTCTCGTTGGTCAATCTCTGGATTCAACAGTAGCGGGTTATGAAAACCAATTAATGCTTTCTAACCAATTCTACGGTGAAAACGCAAAAGGCGAATGGACACTACGAGCGATCGATACCAACGGCGATGAAGTGTTCTCATTCATTGCATATTTCAATTCTTCAGCTATCTATGATGTACCGATGGCTAACAACGCAAAACCAGGTGTTATCAAAAACTGGTCTATGCGTATCTTCGGTCACTAAGGAGTCATTCACATGAAATTTATGACATTTTCTATTCTGGCTCTATCGACAATGGCAACGGCTGTACAAGCAGAGCAACAATTAGCTCAGCAACCTACACCTGAACTGTTTGTCCCATCTGATGCCGTACAAATTAATGGTCAAGATTACCGAAAACTTTCTGTTGATAGCCTTGCCGAAGCGGCAGAGCTACACGCTGGTGATGAGGTGTTTAAGAATGCGTTTAGTAACGTATCTAAAGCAACGGGCCTTATCTTTGTTACGGTAAAAAACCCAGCCGATGCAAAGGCAGTAGCTAAAGAGCTCAAACTTGACGTCGTCTTTGCTCAAGGTGAATCAGCCGTGTTCAAAGCAGCCGAAGGCCAAGATCTTCTGAGCATTAGCGATTACCTAAATGCTGACAGTCGCGTAAAAGCGTCTAAAATTGAACTAAACAGCGGTAAATACCGTGCACAATAATTCTCTAACAAGAGAAGTTGGCCTATAAAAAATGCCTCAGCACATGCTGAGGCATTTTCTTTTCGCTTACGAGAAACGGACAGTTTAAATCTATTGAGTTGAGAGCCTACTGAATAAAGCTGATTAACTTCTTCGCGATATCAGTGTTATTTTGTGAACCAACAAACTTATCCGCACCTTGCCCATAAGCAAACACTTGGACGTCAACAGCGGTATGCCCTTTTGTCGTCCAACCGGTGTAGCTCTTCTCATTAATGATTGCTTTCACTTCCTTGTAGAGGGCTTTAGCTGGCTCTTCACTCAATTTGGCGTATGCCAGCTTTCGACCTTGATCTTTAGATAATGACCAATCAACCGACTCATTCCATGTCGCGATCATGTCGTGGGATTGCGCAAGAGACATCGCCAAAGGCCATACGGTTTTACGAACACCCTTAATCACCTCTGTGTCCCACTGATACTGCCCATTCGCACCAATTGTTAAGCCGCCAGTTGAGTGATCAGCGGTGATCACCAATAAAGTATCGGGGTGAGCATCGACATACGCTTTAGCCAATTCAATTGACTTAGCAAAATCATTCATCTCCGCCATCGCACACGCAATGTCGTTCGCATGCCCACACCAGTCGATCTGGCTACCTTCAATCATCACGAAGAAGCCATTGTCTTGACGTTGTAATAGAGAAAGCGCTTTGTTGGTCATCTCTTCTAGGCGAGTGGGATTTTCATCTAGTGCGAACGGAAATGCCTTATCCGCGAACAAGCCTAAGGCGGGTAAAGTTTGCAGTGCAGGAAGCTGAGCAAAGTCGGCAACGTATTGGTAGCCTTGCTGCTTGAACTCCTCAGCTAAATTACGGTCTTCACGCTCGAAATAACGAACACCACCGCCCAAGAGTAGATCGACTGGTAATTTCTCACCCACTTTATTGTCGATGTAATCATTGGCAATATCGTCATAGTTTCGGCGAGATTCATTATGAGCGGCAAAACTGGCTGGCGTTGCGTGGTTAATTTGTGATGTAGCCACCAAGCCAGTGGTCATGCCTTTCTCTTTCGCCATCTCTAGCATTGTTTTGATCGGCTTCTTATCCGTATCCACCGCAATAGCACCATTGTAGCTTTTGACACCGGTACTCAGCGCTGTAGCACTTGCTGCACTGTCAGTAACGTAAGTCGCATCATCAGGATACGTTTTCGCCATACCAACCAAAATAGAATCAAAAACCGTCGGCTCTATTTCATCTGTATTTGGATCATCGTGATAATAGCGATAAGCGGTCGTAAAGGCTGGCCCCATGCCATCACCGATCATATAAATAATGTTCTTCGGCGCGTCACCTGCGTAAGAATGGGTAGCCAAGAGGCTCGCGGTAATTAGGGAGTATTTAAGTCTCATATCTCATCCATGACATAATGCGATGGCACCATAAAGGCACACATCAACTTGAGTATCGTTCTAATTTGCAAACGAATACTATCATGCACTTAGGATGAAACATGGCGTTGCTTCATAGTTTTACAACACACATCATTTCTTGAACACAATCACTTCGGTCAACAAGTCTGCTTTGTCAGTGTCATTCGGGTTATTAAGGTAGCGTTCAATGCCCAACGGTTTGGTCTTCACTTTGATGCCATTGTGCCGAGTAAGATTCATCGCATACGACCATGCATTACCTAAAAATTGATATTCACCCTTGTGTTCCACTGCATAAGTTTCGCAAGTCGGAATAGTTCCAGCAACAAAATCCCCGGTCGCTACAACACTTTTTTGTACTGGTAAACATGTAATGAACTCGAAATAACCGCGTTTCATGTCCATCGAAAGGTAGTAACAGAACAACTCCCCTGTCACTGGCAACCTTTCTCGCTCTGCCATTTCGTACAGTCGCGCTACATGATCTTGCATGACGGGTCCCAGTTCTGGAATGGTTCCGGCTCCCATTAAGCCAATGTAGTTAATTTCATTTTGCTTGCGGGAACCGACATCGGTAAGTTGAGACAGCACTTGGCCCGTTTCCAGTTGACTTTTAAGCATACGCAAACCACGCTCATAATCCATTTCTATCATGGACTTAACCATAGTTTTAAAGAAGACGAGAAACCATGGAACACGTGATTGCATCTGCCACTCTACAGTACAACCATTAGAAGACGGCATGACAATAAAGGTAACTTTTGCGTGACTTTGAAAAGGGCGAAAGAAGTGTAACTCCATGTCTAGACGATATTCTTGGGTACTTTCTAGCACGATCGCACCTGTTCCGATACGCTTACCGTTCCACTGATACCCAGAGCCAACGACACCTTGTTCCTCACTGTAAGTGAGTTCGCATTCCGGTTCCATAATGATCCATGGCGACCAATCAGGCCAATGGGTAAAGTCTTTCAAATACTCGATGATGTCACTTTGTGTCTTTTCAATTTCGATACTTCGATTGACCTGATACGAGAGCATAACCACTCCTTGCAATTCACTTTGACTCTTTTGAGTCTAATCGATATCGAAGTTTTTTCTTGTTTCACTGACAGTTAGGCAGAAATAAAGACAGGACACAACTACCCATGCCGCGTGATTAAATGACGTAACCTCTAATGCAAATGGTTATGTCTTCAGTATGTTGTCACACCCTCAAATTTCTAATGTACAACGCACATAGTTTTAGCACACTATGAAGAGTCTTATAGGTAGAATGAAAGTCAAAGATCGCACAATGCCCAACATGATCAAAGCAAATATGCTGTGTTAGCTCAGAAGATTCCCTTTCAGAGAACCCAATACGGAATGCCCGAATCAACAACCTTAGCTAACAATGAAAGAAACCAACAAGTACCATGGTATAAGCTAAATTCGGTTGCACCCTATATTACTGTGCATCACTTTAAAGATGGGAAGCGTGATCCGTGCTCAACATTTCGCAACGATTTAACTCTTGTTATCATACCTGTTAGATGTAAAGCCAAAGTAAAATCAATGAGAGTAAAAAATATCAATCCGATGGTCAACAGGTTGAAATTTAGACTAAAACGGTAGAGCAACATCTGGTTTAAAAAGCCAATCACCATGGTTGCCCTATCCTTTTTATAGCTCTCTTAAAACCCTGAATCCAGCAAAGTTTGCAGCAGACGACGGTGAGATAAACAGTTGAGCTTCAGATTTTGCTTTATCCGCGGAGAAGCTCCATGCTCCACCCTTTAATATACCTTTCGGGTCGGCTGTCCACTCCCAAACATTACCTACCATATCGTACATGCCCAAATGGTTGGCTGCGAATGACTTAACAGGAGACGCACTTTGGTTTGACCAAGGTGTACCGCCCCAACCTGTGTTTGCTCTACCTACACCGAAATCACTGCCCCACCAGTACGCATCTGTAGAGCCTGCTCGACTGGCGATTTCCCACTCATCCTCAGAAGGTAGACGGTACTTGTAGCCTGTCTGCTTAGATAACCAATTAGCATAGGCATTAGCATCATTTTTACTCACACAAACCACTGGATAATCGGTATTTTGCTTGTAACCAGGTGACTGCCAATTGTTTCCTGCCACTGGCACAATCGTCGCTTCATCAATGGTTGTACAAATATGAGTCAACTCAGCGTCGGTTTTGTAACCCGTTGCTGTCACAAATGCGTTGAACTCTTCGACCGTCACTGGGGCAATCCCCAATGCAAATCCTTTAGACAGGGTAACCTGTTTTGCCGCATTTTCACCGACTAAAAAAGTACCAGCGGTAACCACAGACATTTCTGGTGCATTAGTGTTTTTATTGATGTAGTCGGCAAAAGTCTCCCCAGCCTTTGGTGCATTAGATTTTGCAACTAGGTTTGCACGGATTGTTTGATCCTGCCCAATGGTAAATTGGCGGCTAAATGATTTGTAACCCTCTTTCTCAATCGTAATTTGATGAGTGCCACCTGATAGCATCACCTCTATTGGCGTTGAGCCATAGCGAACACCATCAATTGTCACACGATCATCAAATTGACTAGAGCGAATCATCACCGTATGCCAAGCAATCTCGACACTTTGCGATTGCTCCTCTCCTAGTGATGGCGCAAAACAATACTTTGAATCAAGGTCTAACAACTTGCACGCAGCGTTATCGGCAGGCTTTGACGTCAGGCCCACTTTTAAAGTGGTTTTATACCTGTTCTGGTCAAAGAAACGTGACGCCCCCTCTGAGTACTCTGATACATGGATATTCAAAGATGCCGAAGCTTGATTTTGCAACACGATTTGCGATTCTGAAGTGTTGGATATGACATTTGATTTAAATTGCCCAACCGCTTTCTGAATCGCTAAGTTTAATGTTTGCTTCTTACACGCATCCAATGTCATGTCACTGGCACAGGTATTTACATAACTCACTGTCTCTGTACCGTTTTTTTGAATTTCTTCTCGAAGCAACGCAACTCGAGCTCGTTTTTTCTTCTCGCTTAACTCATGAATCGTCAACTCGACTTGATGTTGAATTGCTTTGGCTTCTGAAAGCTCGTTCTTGATTTCTTCCTGCTTCTGTTGCGATGCCAACAAATCTGACTGCGCTTTTTTAACGTCATTCCAAGCACTTTGGTAATGTTGCTGGCTAGGAGTAATATCAAGCTCTGGTTCATCAATCATCTTGGCATAATCCGCTGATAATTGTGATTTCGCTTTGGCTAGCTTCGTTTCCAAGCTGTTAATCTGCTTTGAGAGCCTGGAAGTCTCAGCAATTTGATTGTCAAATCGCGTTTGGATTTCAGAAACATGTTCCTTCGCATCCTGCAATTCTGAGTTTTTCTCAAACAACGTACTTTGAATAGCCGTTGGAGTCTGGCTAGGCTCAATTTGAGCGAGAGTTGGCAGTGATGCAAGTGAAGGGACCATCGCCAACACAAGAGCAGATAAACCGTAACGCATTGTTCCTACTTATATTTCTAGTTATGACGCAAAACGCCACTTCACCATATGTATGGTAAAGTGGCGATGATTCAATAGCTTTGAAGACTCTTAGCCTTTGCTGTTTTCGGCAAGCTTAACCCAAACCGTATCACGGTTGTTAAGGTAAATTTCACGATTGTAAGTTTCATAGCCTTGCTTGGATACCGTAACTTGGTGCTTACCTTTCGGCAGCATCAACTCAACGGGTGTGCTGCCATAGCTTACACCGTTAATCGTCACCGCATCACCATATTGATCAGAACGAACTGTCAAGTTAACCCAACTTTTAGGTGGCTGCTTCTTACTTGACGTTTTTGTTGTTGCTTGACCATTTAGACAGTAACGAGTTGATAGCCCCAGTAGCTTACATGCTGCCGTCGCTTCCGGTCTTGCCTGAAGTTGCGCTTGAATATGTGTCGCGTAATCACCGTTACCAGAGAAACCACTTTCAATTACTTGGCTTTCCTGTACGTAAATGTTCAGCTGAACTCCTTGCAAATTCTGACGTACAAGCTCTGATTCAGTTAAATCGTTGATCAACTTACCTTTAAAGGTATTCACCGCTTTTTGCTTTGTCAGGTACTGACCTTGACTACTACACTCGCCCAAAGTCATAGAAGGTGAACAGTTTGTTGTATAACGAGTCTCTAAAACGGCACTTTCTCTTAGCTCTGTTTCCAGACGCTTTACACGAGCATCAAAACGCGACTCTTGAAGGTTTGTGTACTCACTATTCATTCTAGCTAACTTATGCTTAAGCTGTGAAAGGCGAGATTCGGATTCTTCTATAGACTGGGTTAGCTTAAGCTGTTCTGTTTGATTATCTTTTACTGCGGCCCAACTCTCTTGGTACTGCTTTTGGAATGAGACAAGATCTGTATCAGGGTCTTCTAGCAAGCGGGAATACTGCTTATCAAGCGCTGACTTAGCACGGTTTCTTTTAGCCTCTAGCTCTTCACCCGCAGATGCCAAGCGCACTTTATCATTCTGTAATTGACGCAGTGCCGATTTTTGCTCGTCATACTTGGCGTCTAAATCTTGAATCTCTTGATGCTTAATTTCGATTTTTTGGTCAACAGCAGCAACAAGGTCTGGCTGAGCACCGTCTTGGGCTAGTACGTAAGTCGAACCCATAGAGCAAGCTAGCGCAATGGTAAGCGCTGAAACTGAACGTGTTTTCATAATTCCCTGCTAATGTAACGCGGCATCAAACTATACGCCGGGGTAATGGCAATTTACCCAATAGACAACTTATCTCTATTTTTATTTTTGAGCTTTATAGAGAAACCGAGGAGTGGTTAAAATTTGCACTTCAAATCCCCAAACCTATCAAGGCATTGTATAACAAAAAGAAATTTAAAATCCCCCACAAAGGTATGCTTAAATCACATTTCTGAGCTTTTTATTAATGGTAAATTAAGTAATTCACACAAACCTACCGCACGTAGTTTCACATTTAAATGATACATTCAAGCGCGAGTTTGGAATCAACCCTGCACAATTAAGCCACTTAGGTATAATAAACATACAATAACTAAAACCTTCAATATTCATGAGATATAAACATATTATTATTGTTAGCTTTGTGACTCTGTTTGCAGGCTGCGCAACCTATGCTGGATTGAACTACGATAGTTTGTTCGGTCCTGAACAAGTACGTGAACGAACCGCAACGATTGATAAACCACAAGCGGATTTCTTTCAACATGACGTCAAACCTATTGTTGATAATCGCTGTGTGGTTTGCCATGCCTGCTACGATGCCCCTTGCCAGCTCAAACTTTCTTCCGTAGAAGGCATAGACCGAGGAGCAAGCAAAGCTTTAGTATATGAAGGCACTCGCCTCACTGCCGCTGCCCCAACTCGTCTATTTGAAGATGCACAAACCACTCAGGAGTGGCGTGACGCTGGCTTCCATCCTGTGCTTAACGAACGTGAGCAGAGCATGGCGGCTAACATGGATGCCGGTCTAATTGCACGAATGCTGCAACAAAAGGAGCGACACCCTCTTCCCGACCAAGTTCAGCTAGAAGGCTTCGATTTTTCTATCGATCGTGAACAAACCTGTCCGACGATTGAAGAATACGCGCAATATGAGCAAGACAACCCAACATGGGGAATGCCTTTTGGTATGCCGAACTTGACTTCAGCGGAGTATCAAACATTGATGCTTTGGTTAAAGAACGGCGCGATCATGAACGCACATGTACCGTTGACTGAGCAACAACAAGCAGAAGTAGACAAGTACGAAGCGTTACTCAACAAGAGCTCTCGTAAGAATCAACTTGCTGCTCGCTACATCTACGAACATCTGTTTTTGTCTCACATATATTTCTCTGAATTAGAAGGAGAACAGCCTCGATTCTTTATATTAGTTCGCTCTGCGACGCCTCCCGGCGAACCTGTAAAACGCATTACCACACGTCGTCCATATGATGATCCCAAAGTGGAACGCGTTTACTACCGTATTATTCCAGAGCAAGGCACTATCGTGGATAAGACCCACATGCCGTTTGCCTTGAATAAACAACGCATTGAAAACTGGAAAAAGTGGTTCATTGATGCCGATTACAAAGTGGCACAGCTGCCAAGTTACGAGCCGGAAGTCGCTGCTAACCCGATGACTGCATTCATTGACCTACCAGTGAAATCTCGCTTCGAGTTCATGCTGGATAATGCGCAAAACACCATTATGGCTTACATCAAAGGTCCGGTGTGTCGCGGTCAATTAGCATTGAATGTAATTAACGACCGTTTCTGGGTGTTCTTCCTCGATCCAGACAAAGCGGATATTCCTGAGGTTAACGAGTTTTATCGCTCCCAAGCAGATAATTTGAAGCTTCCGGGCGAGTTAGAAAGCAATACCGTACCAGTAACAAACTGGGTGAAGTACTCACGCCAGCAAGCTCGTTACCTAGAGGCTAAATCAGACTTCATCAACAAATGGTTCAAAAACGGCGAGCATCTTTCTACGGATGTGATTTGGGATGGTAACGGCACCAATCCGAATGCAGCGCTAACGGTATTCCGTCACTTTGACAGCGCATCTGTCGTGCAGGGCTTAGTCGGAGAACAACCAAAGACAGCTTGGGTGCTGGACTATGCTCTACTTGAGCGAATTCACTACCTACTCGTTGCTGGGTTTGATGTTTATGGCAACTTTGGCCATCAGTTGATCACTCGTATGTTCATGGACTTCCTTCGTCTTGAAGGGGAAAGTAATTTTATTGCCCTATTGCCTGCCGATATGCGTCATCAAGAGCACTCAAGTTGGTACCAAGATCAACCACGTCAGCTGAGCGACTTCTTACAGCGTAATGTCGCGCCATTTAGCCAACCGACTAGCGTTGTGTACCATACTGACGACCCGAAATCCGAACTGCTCGACATCTTGCGCAAGCAGGTTTCACCTATCCTGTTACCACGTTATGACATTGTAGATACCGCGCTAACGGTAGAGAGTGAACAGCAGTTGGCAAGTATCAACCAAGTTCGTGGAGAGGGACTCCAAACTGTGCCGCCAATCACCATGCTGATGGTGCGCAGTAATTCAGGTCAAGATGAGCTGTTTACCCTGCTGCATAATAATGCACATATCAATATTTCTAGTTTGTTTGATGAAGAGAGTAACCGCGACTTCGCAAACGATGGTATGACCATCGTTCGAGGTGTTGTTGGCAGTTACCCAGCCGTATTTTTCTCGCTTAAAGAAAATCAGATAAAAGAATTTGTCGATAATTTCAGCAATCTTAAATCAGAGGACGAGTACGTTAAGTTGTTGGATAAGTTTGCGATTCGCCGCAGCTCTGACGAATTCTGGCCATTTAGCGATCGTTTGCATGATTGGTATCGTACAAAACAACCGATCGAATTTGGTTTACTTGACTATAATCGTTTTGAGAATCGATGATGATCTAAGGGGGTTCTCATGAGTATCCGAGATAACATTGCCGCTCTCGAGCAACAAATTTACGTTGCCTGCTCAGAGGGAGACTACGATACGGTCAATATGCTTGAGCACCAACTCGAATACTTACGTGGCAGAGTGGAACATCCATTGGACGATGATCCATACGCCATAGACACTCGGTTTGAGTGGGATGATAATTTGACCAAATAGAAAAAAACCTCCGGATTGAGCCGGAGGTTTTTATTTATATACTCAAGTAACCCCAACGCGCTTGACTACATACAGGTTGAATGCTGTTGTACTTTCGCTATTAAGCTAGGAATCCGAAGTTATTCTACCATAAGCTCATCAAGAGCGATGACTGACGCATTAACTTGCTGCTTCAACGCGTCACTAGTCTTTGCGTACGCTTCTAACGGCTCTGGTGCAATCTCGATAACTTGACAAGTATTCATCAACGCCGTCAAACCTAAGCTACCCGCGCTGCCTTTGAGCTTGTGAGCAAGGTCTTTTACCGCTCGGCTGTCTCCATTTTTATCAGAGGTCTCAAGTTGGCTCAATACATCCGCGCTCGTTTGTCTAAACAGATCGATAATGTGCAGCATTTTCTCTCTGCCCAAAATCTTCATATCAGACTGAATCACGTTAGGGTTAATGATAACCATCGTTGGCTCCTCTGCTATTGGGTCATCAAGGACCGTTTTTTCATTATTTTCTGTCGTTGTGTTCTGCTCGTGTTGAGCCACGCAATTTTGAGGAAGTAAGAGTTGTCTACCTTCCAGCATATCTTGAATCAGTGCCGCAAGCGCTTCTTTTTCCATGGGTTTAGGTAAGTAGCCGTCAAAACCTGCTGCCAAATAGCTTTCTACTTCTTCAGCAAAAACATGAGCAGAAACGGCCACCATTGGGGTTGGCACCAACGCTTTGTCGGCTGGTTTGTTTCTCTCAATACGTTTAAGGCGGTGGATTAAATCAGCACCGTTGCAATCTGGCAAGTTGATATCGACTAATGCAATGTCAAAATCATGCTTATCAATGATCTGTTCTGCGTCTAAGCCAGTCTCTGCCATCATAACTTCGTGCCCCATGCTTTCTAAGAACCTTCAGCAACGACACGATTGACCGGGTTATCTTCTACAACGAGTACTTTCGCACGGACTTTACAGCGCGCACTTGCAATAGACACTGTTTCTACAGGTTCACTTTCTTCTAATGGAATAGAGAACCAAAACCTACTGCCTTGCCCTTCATCCGAGTCTACATCCAAGCAGCCGCCCATCGCTTGAATAATCCGACGGCTGATCGCCAAGCCTAAACCTGTACCACCCGTTTGATTCAAGCCACCCTCCGCTTGAGTAAAAGCATCGAACAGTGTCTTCTGATCTTTCTTCGCTATACCTATCCCTGAATCAGAGACTTCAAACAGAACTTGGGATTCATCTTCAGGATTTAAGCTGACGTAAATATCAATCTCGCCTTCTTCGGTGAACTTAATCGCATTACCGACTAAATTGCTTAGAACTTGGTTAATGCGAGTTACATCTCCCTTCCAGTAACGGCCTACATCGCTCTCAATGTGGTAAGAGAAAAGAAGCTTCTTCTCTTGAGCCTTGCCGTTCATTAACTGGAAAGTGTCTTCAATCATTTGATGTAAATCGAAACCTAAACTGCGGATCTCCAAATGCCCTGCTTCAATTTTCGAGTAATCCAGTACGTCATTCAAAATCGCCAGCAGCGTTTTACCACTGCGGTTGATGATTTCGGCATAACGTTTCTGAATAGGATTCAAACCCGAATCAATCAATAATCGAGCCGTCCCCAACACACCGTTCATAGGTGTACGAATTTCATGACTCATTGTGGCTAAGAACGCCGATTTTGCTCGACTTGCTTGCTCAGCTTGCTTGCGGGCTTCCGCATGATTTAGCACTTCTTCATTCAGACGTCGGTTCGCTTGTTTCAACTGAGAGGTGCGATCTTCAACTAGCTCTTCAAGGTGCTCCTTATGCTCCTCTAAATCACGCTTTGCTTTCGCTTCACCTTCAGCGACGACTTTTAAAGCTTGTGCTGTGTTTCTTGCCGTAATAATCGCCTGCCCCATATGAGCCAGTTCATCTTTCCCTTTAACCTCTAACTCTACAGCCAGATTCCCTTGAGCGACAGACAACAGTGCCGCAGAGTATTCAGCCAAACGTTTTACGACCGAAACATAAACGACTCGCCATAAGATAAGCACCACGATAATAAGGCCAACGATAGAAATAACTGTAAGCGACCACTGAGCAAACTTCAGTGTGCTAGTGAGCTGATCAACCGCAACAGTAGTAGTTTGATTTGAGTCATCCACCAATTTGTTAACAGTGCTGTTTAGTTCCGAGAATAACTCCAACGTTTTGTGCATTAACTGCTGAGATTGGTCATTATTTTCATATTGTTGCATTAATATGGTGAACACAACCTGACGCTTACCCAGTTCAGTTAGAAGCTGGGCCATTTGCTTCGAACGAGTCGGGTCTTCAACAGCAAGTACGCGACGCTTCATTATCTTCAGATTATCTTCAAATGCATGCTGAACTTGCTGGATACGATCCATATTTGTTAGCGTACGGGCTTCTTCAATCTGATTGAGCATTTTAAAAGCCAACAAATGTAACTCGTGCAAACGTTCAGAGAGGTCTAGGTCCACTTCTACCAAAGCATCTAACGCTTGATAAACTTGTTGCTTCTTATTTGCCTCTAGCAAGTCGTAAATATGGGTGACATTCGCTACTGCAATCGTGCTTGTATTTTGCACTTGGGTACGTGTTAGTTGTTCTAACTCCTCACTCAATAAGCGCATTTCCTCAACACGAGTTTCTATTTCCTTAGCGAGCCAAAGCTTGCGTTCTACCGAGACACCAAGATCTGCCAAGTTATTGATGACATTTTGAACATTCGTCTCTAACTTTTCTAAAAGACCCGCGTCGAAAGACTCCCCTCCCAGCTCTTTAATATGGGAAAGTAGTGATTCAAGCTGTTCAAAAAGTACCTTTCCTGCTTCTTTACGCTCTTTTTCATTTTGTGCATTAGAAAGCATTTGAACAGAAGAAATGATACGCGTACTCAGCTCAGAAACCTGACGAGCCTCAATCATTGCAGGGATAGCGGCATCTACGACATTACGTTCAGTTTTGGCTACCAAAGAAAACCCTGACACCCCAATTAACGCAGATGCCATCACCAACATCGCCATCGCAATAAAAGACAAAAGTAACTTGCGACCGATGCTCGCTGTTGCTAGCAACATATATTCCTTACCTTAATGTTCGTGTTCGGCGTTAGTTTACGTTATATTTTGCAGTGTTTACTTAATCTATGCCAACGAACTTCATTTCATGGTTATAAATCAGCGCTTAATTCGCACAATTTTCGGACATTCTGCCTTAACACTGTCACTTTTCGCTTCAGTGCCAACGTTCGCAGCTGAAAAAATATGTGCCATTTATCCACATTTAAAGGACTCATACTGGCTATCAGTAAACTATGGAATGGTTTCCGAAGCGGAAAAACTCGGTGTCGACTTACGTGTACTTGAGGCAGGCGGTTATCCAAATAAGTCTCGCCAGGAACAACAATTAGCCCTATGCACCCAATGGGGTGCAGACGCTATTATTCTGGGTACTGTCGATCCGCAAGCTTACGAACACAACCTAAAATCATGGGTAGGTAACACTCCCGTATTTGCGACAGTCAACGAACTCAAGCTAGATGACGAGCAAAGCAAACTTTTAAAAGGTGTTGTTGGGGTTGACTGGTATTGGATGGGTTACAAGTCCGGGAAATTCTTAGCTCAGCGTCATCCTAAGGGTAGCGGTCAAACCAATATCGCTTTGTTATTAGGCCCAAAAACTCGCGGAGGCACAAAGCCCGTTACCGAGGGTTTCTATGAAGCCATTAAGGGTAGCGACATCCATGTTGTTGATAGCTTCTGGGCTGACAACGATAAAGAACTACAGCGAAACATTGTTCAACGTGTTATTGACATGGGTGACATTGACTACATTGTTGGAAGTGCCGTGGCTATTGAGGCTGCAATTAGTGAGTTACGTAGTGCACAAAAGACAGATGAAATTGGCTTAGTGTCTGTTTATTTGAGTCATGGTGTCTATCGAGGGCTACTTCGAGATAAAGTATTGTTCGCTCCTACCGACAAGATGGTCGAGCAAGGCCGTTTATCTTTGATTCAAGCTGCAAGCTATTTACGAAACCAATCGTACGAAAAACAAGCTAGCCCTAAGATAAAAGCACTGACCCCAAAGACCCTTCATGACGAAACAATTGAAGAATCGTTATCTCCGTCAGAGTATAGGCCGACATTCAGCGTTAAAGCGGTTGAATGAAGATCGAAAAACGTGTTCTATAAGTAACAACAAATTACACAGAATAAAATCGATAACGGAAATAACTTGATGCAAAAAACGATTCGCACCATGCCTACCCACAAGCATATTGCATTGGTTGCACATGACAACTACAAACCTGAACTTCTACGCTGGGTGAAACAGAACAAAGATAAGTTACAGGGACATTTTCTCTACGCGACTGGCACAACAGGCCATATGTTAAGTAAAGAAACTGGCCTTGCAATCAAAAGCATGATCAGTGGCCCGATGGGAGGAGACCAACAGCTTGGCGCTCTGATCTCAGAAGGGAAAATCGATATGCTTATTTTCTTCTGGGATCCACTTAATGCTGTACCACATGACCCAGATGTAAAAGCACTCCTGCGTATTGCAAGTGTCTGGAACATCCCTGTTGCAACCAACAGAGCAACAGCAAAGTTCTTGTTTGAGTCTCCACTACTTAATCAAGAAGTAGAAGTGGAAGTCCCTGATTACGATGCCTATTTAGCGGAACGTACTTAATTTGCCCTTACCGTGAGAATAGAGAGGGCGAACAATCGCTTCGCCTTCATTCTATTGCATACTTGCAACCGGGTAATCTCCGTTTACCAATTCTTGAACAAAACCAGAACCCGCACCAGTATGAGTAATCCATACCTTTTCTTTTGCTCGTGTTAACGCAACATAGAACAAGCGGCGTTCTTCTGCATATGGGAACTTGTCTTTTGATTCACAAAGTGCACCGTCGATATGCACTTGCTTCTTCTTAGCAGGAAACTGTCCTTCATCGACCGAGAGAATGATAACAAAGTCTGCTTCCCTCCCCTTGCTCGCATGACAAGTCATAAAGCGAACATCAAGATTTGGAAAACGCTTCAACCAATCATCGTATAGATCTGGCTTATGGTAATGGTTACGTCCCAACAACAGCACAGATTTGGTTTTCTTCGCTTGTTGATTAAGTTGATCAAGAATCTTCTCAACTTGATTACTCGGTGTAGTATGCACACTCTTCTGCTTACGTTGCTTATGACTATTAAGTGTCTTCGGCAACTGAGATGGGTTCTCTTGCACAAAAGTATTCGCCACATCACCAATTTGGTTGTTAAAGCGATAGGTCGTATCTAGGTGATGCACTGTCGAATGAATGAAGCGGTCTTGGAAGCCTGTCGTCAAGTCAACATCTGCTCCGGCAAACTGATAAATCGCCTGCCAGTCATCTCCGACAGCAAACAAGGTCGCACCGGCTTGCTTTTGTGTTGACTCACACAAGGCTTCAATCAGAGCCAAACGATCAGGGGAAATATCTTGGTATTCATCCACCATGATAAAGCGCCAAGGTGATATATATTTACCTTTGCTCACGTAGTCGGTTGCACGACTGATCATGGTTGGAAAATCAACGTGATTAGTCTCTTTCAGCATCTTTTGCCACGCACTAAAACATGGCCAACACAGCGCCAACTCACTGTTTAAACGCGTGTAGTCTTGATGATTAACCAGCCTCTCTTGCACTTGCTTCTTGGTAAGACCAACCGCCGCAAGCTGTGACAGTTGTTGATCTAGCCAAGCGATAAGTTTTGGGTTTTCTGAGTGACTGCCTAACTCATCGTCACCTTTCAAATAAGCGATCGGCCATTTGTCCAAGTGCTTTTGCCAACGCTTAAAGTTAGTCGGAGTCATCCAGTGTTTCTTGAGCCAATCGATGCACCATGCTGTACGTTGATTGTCATCCAATGCGAGCGGGCTGATCTCTACAGGTTGCGGCTCAACTTGATTTAGAATGCGCAAACCAAGTTGATGGAAAGTATTGACGCGTACGCCTTCTGCAGCCAATCCCACTTTGTCGACCAAACGACCTTTCATCTCTGTTGCAGCATCACGGCCAAACGCGAGCATCAATAGTTCTTCAGCTTGAGCTTGGTGGCTTTGCAGCAAATACGCCACACGTGCCGTCAGTACGCTTGTTTTACCTGACCCAGCCCCAGCTAAAACAAGGTTATGATCATCGTTAAGCAGTACTGCATGCTGCTGCGAAAGATTCAACGGTGAAGACTCAATACGGCTAAATAGCACTTCCCAATTTGGGCGTTCATTCTCCAGCCACTCATGATTTCGTTTGCTCAATGTGTTAGAAGTGTCAGAAAGCCATGGTTCAATCTCTGCCATACGATTTGGCATACGCATTTTCGCTTCTGCCAAGCTGGTCTTGATTTCAACGAGCTCAGAATTAAGTTGTTCGACCCAATTTTGCACTTTCGAATGCGGTAGATAAGCAGGTAAATGCTGAAGTTGATACAATTCATCTTCCCACTTAGGAAGGTATTCTGCGAGCTTACGGCACTGATTATTGTGCCACTCTTGATATTTTCTAACCGCCTCGACGGCAAACTTGCGACACTGCGGCCACGGCAAACCTTGCACTAACCAGCTCTGTTGCATGCTATCTTGTTCATGAGCGAAGAACTGAAGCGAGCTCCAAAGTAGACCACGTTTAACGCTAACTTTGCCATTCCAAATCGTAAAGGGTATGTGTTCTTCACTGCCCACTGAACTCAATAAAACACTGTTTTCTTTTATTTCTACCTGGTAATACTCATTTTGAATAAAAAACTGTGCTTTATTGGAGGCAGTAAGCTGCATGAAAGGTGCGCCTTTTAGTATAGAAGTTTTCGTTTTATATCATTTTAGACGCTCAAATTGTAGCGATGGATGAAGTACAAATCGCCTTCTGTCTGTATTCTTAATTAAAAATCACATTACTGTAGAATTTGTATACACGTATCACTTCTTCTTCGACAACCAACACGTTAAGTCAATGACTATTCTGTTGATTTCCTGACCATGTGACGTTTTTTATTAAAATAGGTCATAAACACGTTATAGTGAGTTTGTTAGAATTCTCTCGTTTTCCACCGGCAACGAAAGGCGCATTGTGCAAGCTGCTTTAAAATTACGCCTCTATTGGGCAAACAAAACCATTAATTACAGCATTCTGATTTTAATTACCTTGTTAGGGGTAGTGATTCCTGCTTGGTACTTCGATCAAAATGTACTAATAACTCCCCTTATATTGGGTGTTATTGCAGCCGCATTGGCGGAAAGTGATGATAGCTTCACTGGTAGGATTAAAGCACTAATTCTTACCTTTATTTGTTTTGCTGTCGCCGCATTCTCTATTGAGATTCTGTTCAATACACCTTGGGCGTTTGCTGTTGGTCTGTTTGTGTCAACCTTTGGCTTTATTATGCTTGGCGCTATTGGCCCCAAATACGCAAGCATTGCATTTGGTTCACTACTGATAGCTATCTACGCCATGCTCGGAGCGCATGAAAGTACCAACATTTGGTTCCAACCATTACTGCTATTGACAGGTGCTGCATGGTATTACTTTATGTCCATGATTTGGCAAATATTCTGGCCCCTTCAGCCAGTTCAACAAAGCCTTGCAACTGTGTTTTTACAAATTGCCAACTACCTAGACGCTAAAGCAAAGCTATTTCACCCGGTCACGAACCTGACGCCACAGCCAATGCGAATTGAGGCTGCAAAACTCAATGCAGCAACAGTAAATGCACTCAATGCGTGTAAAGCCACGTTATTAAGCCGCTCTAAGCGTGGACACATTGACGGCCCGAGTGACCGATTCTTGAACATCTATTTTATTGCACAAGATATCCATGAGCGCGTCAGTTCAAGCCACTATCGCTATCAAGACTTAGCCACAGAATTCGAACGTTCAGATGTATTGTTCCGCTTTAAATACTTACTGGAATCACAAGCTCAAGCTTGTCGTGATATTGCTCATGCTATTCGATTAGGAAACGAATACACCCACACAGACCAATCTATTTTGGCATTGGCGGAGTTACAAAACTCATTAGGGTATTTGGAAGAGCAGCAACAAAGCCACTGGAAGCGTTTGTTGGCTCAACTTACCTACCTCTTCAACAACCTTGCGACGGTAGAGAAACAGTTAAGCAATATCAACAACCCTGATGCAGAACGTTTAGAAGAAGACGTGCTTGATGACACCAACCCACACACGTTAAAAGCGATGTGGCAACGTATTGCAGCCAACCTACATAAAGACTCAATGCTGTTTCGCCATGCGCTGCGCATGTCGATAGCACTGACCGTAGGCTATGGAATTATTCAAGCCTTCGATATTGACCGTGGCTACTGGATTTTGCTCACCACGCTGTTCGTGTGCCAGCCTAACTACAGTGCAACGCGACAAAAACTGACAGCGCGTGTGATAGGCACATTAGCAGGCTTACTAATTGGTGTTCCGCTTCTCACCTTTTTTCCTTCACAAGAAAGCCAGTTAGTATTCATCGTGCTATCAGGCGTGATGTTCTTCGCCTTCCGCATCAACAACTACGGCTACGCTACAGGCTTCATTACCTTGCTGGTACTTTTCTTGTTCAACCAGTTAGGCGAAGGCTATGCAGTTGTACTCCCTCGACTCGCAGATACGCTGATTGGCTGTGTGCTAGCGGTGGGGGCAGTTTTAGTTGTTCTACCAGATTGGCAATCGAAACGCCTACACAAAGTGATGTCAGACGCGATAGATGCAAACAAACAATACCTTGGTCAGATCATTGGTCAGTATCGTATTGGTAAAAAGGATAACCTCAGTTACCGAATCGCCCGTCGTCAGGCTCACAATAACGACGCCAATCTTTCTTCTGCCATCAGTACGATGCTGGCAGAGCCGGGTAAATATCGAACAGCTGTGGATGAAAGCTTCCGATTCTTAACGCTTAATCATGCAATGCTCAGCTACATCTCCGCACTTGGTGCGCACCGTACGAGAATTGAAGACGAGGCAATCCATCAATTGGTGCTCGATGCTCACCGCTGCATCCACCAGCACTTAGACGTTCTTCATCAGCAGTTACATCAACATTGTGAAGAGTGTGATTTGTCATCAATTGACGACTCCAACTTGGAACAACGCCTGAATGAATGGCGCGATGAAGATGACCACTCAGCTCGAATGGTGCTGCAGCAATTACATCTTATCTACCGGATGCTACCTGAACTACATTCTCTCGCCTCCAAGTTTGCAGTCAGAGCAAACTAAAACAGCAAATCCTGCGCCAGAAATATTCTGGCGCTTGTAAGTCATTGATGCCCTGAAAAGTCAGAAAATTCTTACCTTCTGCTTACGTCACCTGACAATTTTCGGACAATAAATCACCGTTCAAAATCTACTCTCAAAATCATTAGACGTGTAATCAACTCCACCTAGCCACTATGACAAAGGGGTTAAACATGGCAGTGATAAAGACGAGAGAGATAAAAGAGATGACGACTCAACAATTTAATGAGCTGATGGATAAACTGGATCTACTAAACTCAAATCAATTGAAAACCTTAAAGAGCCAGATTAATCACCAACTGGATAAGACTAGCTCACCAGTACTATCCAGCGAAGAAAAAGACATGTTGTCAAAGCTCTTTGTCTAATTGGCGATAGAGGTCAACATTGCAAATTAGCCCCTACCCAACTATGCTTCATATAGCATATTAAGTGATGGAGGCGGTATGCCAGTATCAGGGATTAGTACCGGTAACCAGATGATTCAGCTCTCTCAAAAGATGGCTGAGCAAGCCGTGCAGGAAATACAACAACCTGAACTTGCATTAGATGAAACTCTCAGCTTCAACAAAGTTGAATCACTTAACACCCTAATTGACTCAACCCTTCCCCCTCCTTCAAACGATGCTATCGACCCTTTAGTATCACTTATCCAAGCCTCGACTTATAACCGCATCGGTGCGTCAGTTGTTGAAAAAAATAATGAAGTAATCGGCAGTTTGCTCGATATTCATGTTTAAAGTTGATTTTGTCTCACTTTTAAGCCGCTTAATTTATAATTTAATAATTATTTACGAAGACATATCTCTTCAAAAACATGACAATGCATGTTAATAAAGTGTCATTAAAGACGTGATTTCTCTAGACAATCAATTAACGCTAACTATAAGTCTAAGAGAGTTCTTTAATGTTATTAGTAAGTTTTGCTTCAAAGGGGATTCTAAATGACCGCAAAGAACGATTTCATTCCTCAAGGTGTCGAGAAATACGTTGTCCTTAACAGTAAAGGACAGCTCATCACAGTTTCAGAAAAACAGTTCGCTACTGGGAAATACACACTAGTCGGTTATATTGATGACAAAGGTGAAATGGTCGAGGTATTGGAAACGCAAAGCACACAAACCATTGACTTTACCTCGGACGACGTTGACGAATCCAACAGTCTTGATAACAATCTTCTGCCGGACGATGTTGGCGATATCATTGCTGCCATCGAGCAAGGTAACGATCCGACTCAATTTGAAGATATTGCCCCTGCTGCCGGTGAAGGTTTGAGCTCATCAATTGCTGGCGCGGCAACGGTAGAATTTAATAACCCTGAAGCAGACGTCTCAACATTCTTCGAAACCGGATCTCAAGGTACTCCAACACTTTCCCAGACCGAGCAGTTGGACACAGACCTTACCGCAAATGCCTCCCCACAATCTTTCGCTGACATTATCGAATTATCTGAAGATGACAATATTTCTACAAATGTACCAACAGCAATTGACGACGACGGTAGCATCTCGTCTTACCAACTTGTCGATGATGTAAATAAAGGCATTCTGACATTCAACCCTGACGGTAGTTACTCTTTTGACACAAATGGGGAGTTTGATTCTCTCGCTGAGGGTGAGTCCGAGACTCAAATATTCAGCTATATCTCGCTTGATGACCAAGGTGCTCCAAGCGACCCCGTGACTATTACGATAGTCGTAAACGGTGTCAACGATGCAGCGAATATTGGTGGCGTAGACTCGGGAGAAGTCGTTGAAGACGAAAGTACGCCGCGACTCTTAGAGTCTGGCACGCTGACAATTTCTGATGCTGACGGCTCTGACCAAGAATCATTCAGAGTCGATAGCGTTGTAGCTGAACCTGATGTGTTGGGCTCTCTAACCATTGACGCTAACGGCAATTGGAATTATCAGGTAGACAATAGTTTGGTTCAGTACCTAGATGAAGGTGAAACTAAACTTGAAACCTTTACTGTACAGTCTGAAGACGGAACTCAACATACCATCACCGTCACCATCGTTGGTGTGAATGATAGCGCCGTTATAGCGGGCGTTGACACTGGTACGGTCACTGAGGATCAGTCCGATCCCCTATTATCCGATAGCGGGACTTTAACTATTGTAGACTCTGACGGTTCAGCGCAAGAAGGCTTCGATCCCAATAACATCATCCCCGTTCAAAATGCGCTCGGCACATTGAGCATTGATGCTAACGGAAACTGGAATTACAGCGTTCCCAATGCTGACGTTCAATATTTAGACGAGGGTGAAACTAAAGTTGAAACATTCATTGTTTCCACGCTAGACGGAACTCAACATACGATAACCATAACCATTGTCGGCATTAATGATACTGCGATAATTGGTGGCATTGACACTGGCACAGTTACTGAAGATGAGAGTAACCCTTTACTCACCGAAACTGGTGCCCTTACAATTGCTGATGCCGATGGGCAAGAACAAGAAGCCTTTGACCCTAGCAGTGTAGTGCCAGGGCAAGGTAACCTTGGTTCATTAACCATTGATGCGAATGGCAACTGGGATTACCAAGTTCCTAATGCCGACGTTCAGTTTTTAGGTGAAGGTGAGACTAAAGTTGAAACCTTTACGGTTCAATCTGTCGACGGCTCTCAGCATTCCATTACCGTAACAATAATTGGCGTTAACGATTCTGCGATCATTTCTGGCGATGATATAGGCGCGGTTGTAGAAGATACTAGCACCCCTCTCCTTACCGATAACGGCTCTTTACGAGCGAGCGACGTTGATACCAACAACAGTGGCCTATTTAATATTAATAGTGTGTCAGCTGTCGGAGCCGTTCTTGGCAGTCTTTCTATCAATGAGTTAGGAGATTGGCAATATCAAGTCGACAACGCTTTGGTTCAATACCTAGGTGAAGGCGAAACCAAAACTGAGCAGTTCACGGTTCAAACAGATGACGGAACAGAACAAGTCATCACGATCACGATCACAGGTGTTAATGACGGCGCAATCATCACCGGTGATGCTATTGGTGCAGTCACCGAAGATGAAAGTGATCCTTTATTGACCGACTTTGGCAAACTAACTGTGACTGATGTCGACCAAGGACAAGCAGTATTTGATCCAAATGGCATCACGTCTGCGCCAGGTACTCTCGGCGCCTTAACAATTGACCCTGAAGGGAATTGGAATTACCAAGTAAGCAACGCTGATGTGCAATTCCTAGGTGAAGGTGAAACCAAACTAGAGACCTTCACTGTTACATCTATTGATGGCACCGAACATACTGTAGAAATCACTATCACTGGCGTTAATGACAGCGCAGTTATCGGAGGGGATGATATTGGTCAAGTGATTGAAGACAGCGCCTCCCCTACTCTGCGTGATACTGGACTACTAACGATAAACGATGTAGATGGCTCTGATGAGGAGTCTTTCGACCCATCAAGCGTCGCCACCAATCCTTCCAACTTAGGCGCGCTCACTATTACAGCCGCAGGTCAGTGGGTTTATGAAGTCGACAACTCGCTAGTTCAATACCTCGGTAAAGACGAGCAAAAAATCGAAACCTTTACGGTTAATTCATTGGATGGAACGCAGCATACTGTCACCGTGACTATTATTGGTGTCAACGATGACGCCATAATTGGTGGTGTAGACTTTGGAGAAGTAACTGAAGATGAGAGCACACCATTTTTGCAAGTCGGTGATACGCTTACTATCAGCGACCCTGATGGCACCGATGAAGCTAAGTTCGATCCATCAACGATAGTGCCTCCGGCCAATGCCTTAGGTACGTTGACCATTAGTGAGAATGGCAGTTGGAGTTATTTAGTAGCGAATGATGATGTTCAATATTTGAAGTCTGGTGAAAGTAAAACAGAGATATTTACTGTTTCAACAATTGATGGAACTGAGCATCAAATAACCATTACGATAAATGGCCAAGATGATCCTGCAATAATCACCGGTGATGTTGATGTTCAACTCCTAGAGACCGACGCTATTCTAACAGACAGTGGCAAACTAACTGTTCAAGATGTTGATGGGCCAAACGAATTTCAGGTTGTCACCAACCAAGCCGGGAGCTACGGGGTATTTAATATCGATAAAGATGGTAACTGGACATACGTTACCAACGATGCATTCAACAACCTAAATACCGACAGCGTACCACTCGTAGATCAGTTTGTGGTCAAAGCAGCTGATGGCACAGAGCAAACCATCACAATGACTATATCAGGTACAAACGACCTTCCGGAACTTGTGGCTGATGTTGGCAAAATTACTGAAGATGGTATCAGAGACCCTAATACGAATACCGAAACGGGTTACATTATCGACGCACTTGCGAACGATAGCGACGTTGACGACACGGTTCTAAATATTACAAACGCTCAGGTAGTTTCTGTTAATGGTGATCCAAATAACCTCTTAGGTAGTGTTAGCGTTGCTAACAACCAATTAGTGTTCTTCACTAATGATGAATTTGAATACTTAAACGATAATGAGTCAGCCACTGTCGTTATAAACTATCAGGTCACTGATGATCACGGTGGCGTATCACAATCCACGGTCACCATTACCGTAGACGGGGTCAATGACCCTGCTATTATCGATGGAGATGACACTAAAGTACTTAGTGAAACCGATGCACCATTGCAAACGTCTGGCAAATTGAATGTATCAGATGTTGATAATACTGATGAGTTTGTTCCTCAAACGGGCTACGTAGGAAAGTACGGTACCTTTTCGATAGATGCTCAAGGTAATTGGACGTTTGTTGCAGACGAGGCTTATGATTACCTCAACGTAAACAGTACACCTTTGGTTAGTGATTTTATCGTTAAATCTGTTGACGGCACTGAGCACACAATTCAGGTTACTATCCAAGGAACCAACGACGCTCCAGTTGCTTTTAATAGTACAGAAAATATCGATGAAAATGACGTTCTAAGCAGTAGTGTCCCTACAGCATCAGACGTCGACGGTACGATTGCTGCGTACCAACTCGTTAACGATGTTCCCTCCGGTCAAGGAACACTGAGTTTAAACCCTGATGGAACATTCATCTTTGATACAGGCACTGACTTTGACTATTTAGCTCAAGGCCAGCAAACCTCTGTTTCCTTTACATATATCGCTATCGATAACAACGGGACTGCGAGTGAAGTCAAGACAGTTACCATCAACATAACAGGTGAAAATGATAGCCCTAGCCAAATTACGGGCCCTCTGATTGGTAATGTAGAAGAAGATGGAACACAACTCGCCAATGGGCAGCTTACAGTGGTCGATGCCGATCAAGGAGCATCACATACATGGTCAGCGCTTGGGCAAACAGACTCAACCTATGGTGACTTTGGCATTACTGCAGACGGTTTCTGGACCTACAACCTTGATAATGACAAAGCCCAAGAACTGGCAAAAGGACAAATCATCACTGAGCGCTTTGTTGTTCAAGCAGACGATGGTCTCGGTGGGACGATTAGTCAGACCGTAACGATTACTATCACTGGTGAGAACGATGAACCAACTATCACCAACATTACGACGAATAATAACGTTGAAGAAGACAACGCCCTAGCGAACATGGTTACGGGTGACTTAGGTGTTACCGATGTGGATTTACAGGATGGGCACACTTGGTCAATTGATGGCCAAGAAGCGACATCCGGAACAGCAGCTTCAATAAATGCAACTTTTGGCACTATTACTCTCGACTCCAATGGCGTTTGGAAGTACACGCTAGATGATACCAAAGTCGACTTTTTAGCAAGTGGCGATATTCGTAAAGAAACATTCACCATCAAAGTAGACGATGGCAATGGCGGTACTGATGAGTTTGACTTGGTTGTCACTATCAAGGGTAGCAATGATGTGCCAGATATCTCAGGAACTCTAACCCAAACTGTCGCAGAAGATGCTAGTCAGTTAACCGTTTCGGGAAACCTATCTGATTCCGATCCAGACCTGAGTAATACCCATAGCTGGTCATTAGTCGATCCTAACAGTGCCTCGGGTGAATACGGTCTGTTTAGCATTGATCCAACAACGGGAACTTGGAGCTACACGCTAGATAATGACAAAGCCCAAGAGCTTGCCGCAGGTGCTATTGTTGAAGAACGATTCACTATCCAAGTAAATGATAATGATGGAGGCATAGACACTGAAGTTATCGTTGTCAGGGTAACTGGTACCAACGACGACCCGGTAATAGACACTACGTTAAGTACTGCGACAGATGATCTCGTAGAAGACGTGACTGTAACTGGTGGTGGTACGCTTATCGCAAACGATATTGATACAGAACTCACTCCAGACACCCTAACCTGGTCTATCAAAAACTCAGACCAAGGGCTATTCGGTACAGTTAGCATCGATAATAATGGCAATTGGGTTTACAACCTTGATCCTGCGTTATCTAACCGTATGGAAGAAGGCAAAAATTACCAAGACACATTTACAGCTGTTGTTTCTGACGGCAACGGTGGTACAGACGAAATTCCTATCGTCGTTAACATTGTAGGTAGTAATGATGCGCCTGAGATTACCGGCAGAACAAGTCGAACACTGACTGAAGATGTAGAAGCATTTCGCCGTGGTCGCCTTTACGATAATGACCCTGATGACAACAAAGACATCACTTGGACAATAGATGGTGCTGAAGGCAAATACGGTACGCTAACAATCGCAGATAATGGTCGATGGACTTATACTCCTTCAATGACACAGTCGCAGGATGACGCTCTACAAGCATTGTCTGAAGGGGAAGTTGGTACCCTTGAAACGTTTACCGTCCATGCAACAGACCAATACGGAGCAACAGATAACGTTACCGTAACCATTACTGTGGTTGGTACCAATGATCAACCTTCAATAGTTGTTAACGAACAACTCAATGGCTCTGTCACAGAAGACACCCCAGACCCGAGCCAGCCGATTACAACAACGGGTGACCTATCAGTAACTGATGTGGATACGCTTGACACCCACACTTGGTCTTTAAACTCAGATCAAGGTAAGTACGGAACCATATCCATAGATAATGATGGCAAGTGGACTTACGAACTCAATAATTCAAACTCGAGCGTTCAAGGACTGTTACCTAACGAGTCTTTAACCGACACGTTTACCGTCACGGTTACAGACAACAATGGTTTAAGCTCTACCACGGAAACTATCACCGTAACGATACACGGTGACAATGACACTCCGTCTTTGTCTGGTGATACTGGTAGCGTAGTTGAAAATACAAACAATAGAGATTCTGCTCAAGGTCAATTAGTCGTCTCTGACATTGATGTAAACGACTCTCATACTTGGGATGTTCTCAATACAGATCCAGCGGGTGATCCAGCCGGAAAGTATGGGTCGCTAATTGTTGATCAAAACGGTAAATGGACTTACCAATTACACAACGATAAGTTTGAAACACAGCAAATTCCACCCGGTGAAACGAGACAAGATATCTTCCAAGTTGAAGTAGAAGACTTAAATGGAGCAACTGCCATTATCGACGTGATAATCAATGTCGCAGGTGTTAATAACCCACCAGATATCATCATTACCGATACTTACTCAATTAAAGAAGATGCCATACCTGATACCATTACCGGTACCATAAATTCTGGAGACCCTGATGATGGAGAGTCACTCACGTGGAGTATCGTCGGTTCGACTGGCCAGTATGGCACCCTTACATTCATTGACCCAACCATTGGTGAGTTCTCTTATAAGCTAGATAACTCAAACCCTGCTGTGAATGCGCTAACTGATGAAGATATTGCAGGTCTACAAGATGTCATAACCATTCGAGTTGTCGATCAATACGGTCAATCATCGACCAAAGATCTAACCATCAACATCGACGGAACTAATGACGCCCCAAATCTGTCTGGAAACCTGTCTCCGCACACGACAGAAGATACCGTTACTACCACTGGCAATTTATCCTCAGGTGACCCAGATGCTGGTGATACCCACACCTATTCTGTTGATAACGGGGCTGGTAGCTATGGTAGCTTCAGCATTGATTCCGATACTGGGAAGTGGACTTATACATTAGATACAACCCAAGTCCAGCAACTAAACCCAAATCAAAGTTATCAAGAAACCTTTAATGTCACCGTAATTGACAGTAAAGGAGAAACATCGACGAAGCCCATCACGCTTACTATTGACGGTGTTAACGACTCTCCAACCATCACTGGCGATTTAAGCGCAACATTTTTGGAAGACTCAACCGATCTCGTTACCGGCAAACTGAACCTGATTGATATCGACGATGGTGATTCACCAACTTTCAATGTCATAAGTGAAAGCACCCCCTCTCAAGGAAACTACGGTACCTTCTCTATTGATGCTCAAGGTAATTGGAAGTTTATTCCGAACGATTCTGCAATTAACAGCCTTGAACAAGGTGCGATCGTCACTGAAACCTTTAACGTAATTGGTAAAGATAGTTTTGGGGCTGTTATCACTGATCAAGTCGTGATCACTATTAATGGCGAAAATGATCCACCAATCATTAGCGGTGATAACACGGGTTATATCGTTGAAGATGATGCAGGTCGCAATGACGGTTCTTTGTCGATAACCGAAGGCCAGTTGACCGCTACAGATGTTGATGATAACTCATCAATAACTAATTGGGGCATAGATAGCAGCCAGAGTACAGGCCTAGGCACATATGGTCAGTTTACTATCACTGACGATGGGAAATGGACCTATCAAGTTAAAGGGAACTCCATTCAAGATCTAGCCCCAGGCCAAGTAGTTACAGAGGAATTTTGGGTTATTGGTACCGACGACAAAGGCGAAAACTCACAACCTTATAAAGTAACCGTATTTGTCCATGGTTGGGATGACGATGCTGCGGGCGGTGGTGGTGGTAACCCACCCGACCGAATTGTAGACATTACCGAAGGCGATGAAACTGCCGGCCCAACAGAATCGGTAGAGATCCCTGTTGGTAGTGGTTTAAATAATTCAGCGACAGCAACACCTCATTCAGGCGGTGCATATGGTGAATTAGTCTACGATGACAGCGCCAAGAAATGGTTCTATGTTATCGACAATAACAATCCATTAGTAGATGGCTTACAAGAAGGTGAAACAGTCACTGAGGTTTGGCACATTTCAAACAAAGGCGTCACCTTCACAGTTGAAGTCACCATCAAAGGTGTCAATGATGCTCCGCAAATTTCTTACCAACCAATCTCGATATCTGAACCAGATGTCATTGGCGAGGTTACCGAAGATGTCACTCTATCTAGCTCAGGAGTGCTAGAAGATAACGACCCTGACTTCAACGACTCACAAGATTGGGTAATTGTCGATACAAGTAATGGCAACAGCGAAGTAACCCAACTGCAAGGTGACTACGGCACACTAACCCTAAACCCTGACACAGGAGAGTGGGAATACAATATCGACAACAACGCAGTTCAACCATTGAATGCTGGTGACGTTGAATACGATACCTTCACCGTAAAAGTGACCGACGAAAAAGGTGACTCTGATACGCAAGAAATCAAGATTAAAGTGAATGGTTCTGCGGATGATATAACCGTGGATCCAGATGTTATTTTAGAGCTCGATGCAACAGAAGACCAAAACAACACCTTTATCCAGAGTGGCAACCTTACGCCTCCAAGTGAACTTGGTAGCGATCCTACTTGGCAGCTTGTAGATGGCTCAGGCACCTATGGAAGCATTACTATCAATCCTGATGGTAGTTATGAGTACACATTAGATAACAACAGTTCAGCCGTTCAGTCACTCAAGGAAGGTGAAACAGTGACGGATACATTTACCGTATTCGTCACTGATCAATATGGTAAAACGGTTGTCGATGAGAATGGCAACCCTATTCCACTAAAAATCGAAGTCGAGGTGACTGGCACAAACGACGACCCTGTGATTAGTGGAGCTACAACGGGCTCAGTCAGTGCCGATAGCACCAGTAACATCACTGGCCAACTTGCAAGTGGTGACATCGATACTGGCGATACAGCGACGTGGGATCCATTAACTACGGTCAATGGTCAGTACGGTACATTTACGCTTAATTCAAACGGCAAGTGGACCTACGATCTCAACGAAAACCATCCTGATGTCGTTGCATTGAACCCGAACGAAACGCTGACAGAGTCCTTTCCCGTATCTGTGACCGATGGTGCCAATGCTACGGATTCAACAAACGTCGTGATCACGATTACAGGTACCAACCAAGCACCACAGATCACAGGTGATGTCACGGGAGAAGTTCAGGAAGACATTAAAGTGACCACTGGAGAACTGCAATTAACTTCGAATGATGTAGATAATGCTGATTCGGTAACTTTTGCACCAAAAAACCTTTCTGGTACATACGGCCAGTTTGTTCTCGGCTCCGACGGAAAGTGGAGTTACACGCTATACAATGACCCACATATTCAAGCACTGCCTGAAGGCGCTATTGTAACTGAAAGCTTCTTCGTAACTGCGACCGATAGTTTTGGAGCAGAAGTCACTCAAGAAGTTGTTGTTACTATACTAGGCGACAACGATATCCCGACAATCCAAGGTACAACGACGGGAACAGTAACCGAGGACAGCCCTACGCTTGCAACCGGCAATCTCGGAGCGAATGATGTCGACTTTGGTGATGTACTTAGTTATCAAGTCGTCAATTCAGGCACCTTTGGTTCAAACGTAACCATAGATGGAAATACTTGGAAGTACGAGCTCAATAGTGCTCATCCAGATATCAATGCGCTCCCGAAAGGTGGTTCAACAACCGACACTATCTCCATCATTGCCAAAGATGGAAAAGGAAACTCTGTTCCGCTTGATATTACTATCACCATTAATGGTACGAATGATGCCCCTGAAATAGCGGCCATTGCCACGCAAACCGTAGCCGAAGACGATACAAGTCCACTTACAGGAACGTTCGACAGTGGTGACCCAGATATTGGAGATGCCATCACTTGGAGTGTCATCAATTCTGATCCTAGAGGCACGCTAACGATTGACTCATCTAGTGGAGATTGGGAGTTTACTTATGACAATAACCTTCCTGAAGTACAAGCGCTTGCGGTAGGTGAATCATTAACCTTGCAATATGAAATCAAAGCTAAAGATGAGCATGGCTTAGAGGACACGCAACCCGTTACATTTAAGATAACTGGTACCAATGACTTACCTGAAGTTACCCAAGATTCTGTAACAACCGGACAAGTATTTGAAGATCCTAGCCAAGGTTCGGGAACTGCAACAGGTACTATCGATATCGATGATGTCGATGCATCAGACAATCACTTATTCACTTTTGACAACAATGCAGGCTCTCAGACCAAGCAAGGTCAATATGGTGAGCTCACGATTGATAAGAACACTGGTGTTTGGACCTATGTCATGACGCCAGCGCTAGTGGAGTCGTTGACTGATACAGACCAAAACATCTTTGACACCTTTACGGTTACTATTGATGATGAAAATAGTGGAGTGATAACTCAGGACGTCGTTATTCAAGTATTTGGCGATAATGATGTGCCATTCGTGGTTGACAACCAAACAGATACTTCAGGAGAAGTTACTGAAGATGGTACGGCTTCGGAACAATCTGCGACTGGCACAATCACTGCTGATGATGCAGAAAACCAGGATTTAACGTTTAGCCTAACTTCAAATCAATCCCAGTATGGTACTTTCTCTGTCAACAATGATGGAGAATGGGACTACGTACTTGACCCTGTTAAATCTCAAACATTACCTGCAGGCATAACGACTGAACAGTTTGTTGTCGCGATTGAAGATACCGAAGGTAAATCAGTAAATCAGACCATTACTATCACCTTAAACGGAAACGACGATTCTCCAATCATCGAAAATACAAGCGAAATATCAGGTAGTGTTACGGAAGATGGCACAGCATTAGAGCAACAAACATCAGGAAAAGTTGAAGCGTCGGATCCTGAAGGCGGCTCTGTGACTTTTGAGCTCAACTCCCCTGCTTCGCCTTATGGTACCTTTATTCTACAGCCGAACGGAGAATGGACATACACATTAGACCCTGTGCTATCTCAGGCCTTGCCTGGCGGCATAACTGAAGAAGTCTTCACTGTCGTGGTTAAAGATGGTTCGGCAAATGAAACCAACCAACTCATTACCATCACGCTCAATGGTAACAATGATCCTGCGACCGTTGATGGCGTTGCCGCAGGACAGGTCAAAGCGGGCTTTGTCGACCAAGCTTCGGGATTGCTGACTGTTGATGACGTGGATACTAACACCAGTAACTTAACATGGTCCGTTGATGATACCAGCGGTAGCTACGGTACACTCTCGTTTGATGATTCAACCTTGACGTGGACGTATACACTCACTCCAGGAGCAGCTGATACACTATCTGTGGGGCAGACATTTGATGAACTGTTCACAATAAACGTTAGTGATGGAACAACCATCACGGCTAAACAGGTCACAGTGACTGTTCTTGGTACTGCACATATAGGCTCATTGGGCTCCGATATTCTCGTCACATCTAGTTATGACGAGATCTTATGGGGAGGCCCTACTGATGGTTCTGATATTGGCACCTCAGATACCTTCCTATGGAGCGATAATGTACTGGGAACCAGCGCAACACCTGGAGATGACATCATCAAAGATTTCGATGTCAACGCTGATGTTATCGACTTGGAGCAAGTTTTCAATCTGACCAGCGCATGGGATTCGAGCACTCTAAGCAACGAATTAACCATTACTGAGGTGGACGGGAACACAGTACTGCAAATCACACAAACTGATAGTCAGTTACTTCAATCCATTACGCTTGATGGTGTAAGCTTATCAAACTTATACGGCCAAAATGTTGATAACCTCTCTAATCAAGAGCGCGTTAGTTCTCTCGTTGAGACAGGTCAACTCGTTGTTTCTAAGACCTTTGGACATGAGGGCAATGACACCCTTAGTGGAACCTCAGGAAATGATATATTGACTTCGGGAGGAGGCATCGACACCTTTGTGTTCTTACAAGAGAACTCTGGTAGCACTAATACCATCACCGATTATGACCCAAATGGTGATGAAATTGATCTCACAGATCTACTCCCAGCTAACACCAGTGTGAGTGATTTACTCGACGCAAACTTAATTCAAGTCACCGTCAATGACGATCCTGCACTGCCAGATAGTTCAGCAAGTTCATCTACAACGATTACCGTAGAGGATACTACTGGTGCGGTAACGAATATTACTTTAGAAGGGATTGGTTGGGATACGCTCAATGTGAATAATGTAAGTGACGTAAGCTCGATCACTACCGAGTCGCTGCTTAGCACCTTACATGTTTTAACAGAGCATAATTAGTTTTTCGGTACGCCGCCCTTTAGGGGCGGTTTACTCTTATCATTATGCCTAAAAAGGTAAGTTAGGCTAACGCCAACCCACCGCTCCCTACTAGCAAAGGCATAAAAGCGAAAAACACATCGAAATACTCACTTCTCTTCGATAACCTAATCAATATTGGTGCTGAGAAGAACATAACAATCAAATACTGAAGAACGTAATCCTGAGGGATCAATAACAGCATACTTACATGCGAAAACAAATGTGCTAGCACACACCAATAGTGGGGTTTAGTACGCAGTACCAAAGCAAACGTAAATATAAAACTAATAACAATCGGCATACTACATCTATATGATAATAATTCTCACTTGCATTATAGTGTAGATAATCACTCAGGTTCAACTCATAAGGGACAATTAGTTCACAATTCCTTACGGATACAAACTCAGGACGACCCCCTCCTCAATAGCATGCGCTAAACAAAGGTTCATGTTCAAAGTGTTTCTATCAACTAAGCAGATAAATACCCTCTTACTATTAATCAACATAATAAGTAAAACTATCAATGATTTTTCTCTTAAACGTTTGCGTAATCGCTAACCTTCTCTTAACCTCTAATTGAGGCTTTCATCACGGTTTTTCCATTGCTATAGTTAACCCATCAAAACGAACAAGACCATTCGAGGCATGGAGCTTCCTCACTAATCTCAAGATGAGAAGAATTGGTACCGACAGAATTCGGCAGATTTAGAGGGTCAAATAATGGAAATGAATATGGTTGAAATTTTGGGTTATGCAGCTTCAATCATGGTTGCAATTTCGCTAACAATGAAAGATATCGTGAAGCTTCGTATTCTTAACTTTGTTGGCTGTGCACTGTTCACCGCTTACGGTCTAATGATTGATTCATGGCCTGTAGTACTGACTAACGGCTTCATCGCGTGTGTTAACGTGTACTTCCTTGCAAAAATGCAGCAGGAAAAAAAAAGCCTAACGCCTGAAAAAGCGTAAAAATTTAGTTTTAAAAAGGCCCGCTAGGTGAATAACCAGCGGGCCTTTTTCGTTCTAACGCATCCGATGCAGAATCCCCACCCTACTCCCAATCTGTATTGGTGGGGTAATACCAATCGTAGTAAATAACCGGTCATTCTAACTTGTCATAATGCTCGATTACTTCGTTTAAAAGTTTGATTGTAGAATAACTACTTATCTAGAATTTCAGCCTTGTTCTCAAGCATTTTTCCTGCGCTAATTCTGATCAATTACTGTGATTGGGATAACCTCCTGCTCAGAAACCAAATATTTAAGGTTGTTATTACTCTTAAAATTAGAACTGGTATGCGGCTGATAACTTATAGTTTCTTCCTGGTTCGTAGTCATCCAGCGTGATTCCTCGCGCGGTACCCGAACGAGAGGCATGGGACGTATATAACTCATCAAAGACGTTATCAATACCGAACGTTACTGATAGACCATCGATATTGGAAGGCACCCATTGGGCATATAAATTATGCACGTCATAGTTGTCTTTTTTAGGCTGACCATCAAAGACGTTGTCTTCTTCAAGAACAAACATTGAGTTCCAACCAAAGATGGTTTCTAGCGAATCAGATTGGTAATCCAATGTCAGCGAGATGCTGTCACCCATATCAATACTGCGCCCATTGCCCCCGGCTACTGGACCGCCAGTATCTTTGTTTTTAGTGTCTGACTTAGAGTAAGACAGTTTGCTGCCAAAGCTTTCGAAACCATAGAAGGCGCTAGCTTCGAAGCCTTTGATTTCCACATCACCTAAATTGTATATAAGATAAGTTTGAGTAGCGCGTTGGTACTCGTCTGCAATGTAGTTGTCAATATCTGTTTGGAATACGGTCAGATTTGCACCAAAGGAGTGCTCATCCATGCTCTTATTGAAACGCACACCACCTTGTGTGTTTTGGCCCGTTTCCGGTTTCAAGCCTTCTTTTAAGTACGCCACACCTTGGTATGCGATAAAGGTTTCCATTAGTTCTGGACCTTTAAACAGCGAGCGAGAACTTGCAAACAACGTCCAGTCTTGTGTTACTGCCCACTCCGCTGCGAGCGACCAGGTCACTTCATCGTAATCGTTGTCCCCCGTTTCCGCTTTACGCTGATAGTCATCAAAACGCAAACCTGCAGTAATAGAAAGAGCATCAGAAATGAAAATTTGGTCCTCAACAAATAGCGCTGTAGAAACCGCTGATTCAGACATGAACTTACTTCTACCGTAGTAACTCTCTGACGTCTTATCCATGTAATCAAGACCGTATGTCGCACGGTGGTCAAGGTTACCCAACGTCAGCAATGATTGGAATTTTGCACTTAAGCCAACGTTCTGGTTTTTTGCGGTGTTTTCCGATAATCGATTAGCTGGCCAACGCGGTGCCATCACTGATTCATCACGTACCACTTCAGTCTCGGTATTGTAAAGCGTCACGTCACCTTGGTGTTGCTCACCGCGCAACTCATAACTAAGAGTGACCGTGTCACGATCGTAATCCGTCGGAACCAGCAGGTTATTGGATAGACCGTTGTTCGCACTGCCCGACATATCAGGACGCGGGTTGTAGTCACCACTGTCACGGTACATGTCGTAAGAGATTTCAAAGCGATGGATGTCGCCAAACTCGTACCCTAGTTTGCCTAAGATGTTATAAACGTCGCCCTCTGAACCAAAGGTTTTATTGCCATCGCCATCTTCAAAGTCATCTCGTGTTACGTAATGGCCGTAGACCATCGCGTCCACGTTTTCAGACAGCAATCCATAAAGCGTTAATGAGCCCTGTTGATTGTCGTTGGACGCATAACCACCATACACGCGCGCACCAAAGTTTTCATCGTAACGCAGCAGATCACGTGCATCTTTAGTTTCAAAGTACACCGAACCACCAAGACCACTTTGCGTCACCGAGTTATTACCTACTTGGATATCCGCGGACTTGAGAATATCTGGGTTAAGAGTCAGGTTGCCAATATGGTGGAACATGTTGGCATGCTGCGATGCACCGTCTAAGCGGATATCAAGGTCGGTTTCACCTAAGCCACGAATCGTAATGCGTTGGTTGACAGAATGCGTACCACCAACATCAACACCTGGAATCTCACGCAGCAAATCGGACATATGGTCCGCTTGTTTTAATGACATGTCGTCGGCAAACATGGATTCAGTATTGCTGGATACTTTAGTACCCCAAACAACAACCTCTTCGAAATGAGAATCTTGGCCTTGGGCTAAAACTGGATGAGCAAGTGCCATACTCACCGCCAGGCATAGGCTTGAAAGCTCAATTGGTGAGCGAACAGGGCTTTCCATAAACGTCTTCCTAAATATAAATGATAATAATTCTCACGTATGATAGGGTCGCTAATGATAAATAAAAAGACGAATCACTTATGCAGAATCGCCTAGGTGTTATGAGGAAACGTCAAATGACGGAAGAGACCAAAAAAAGAACTAGAATTGCCAAAGTAGCTATAACTAAAAAACTTGAGGGCACAGAAACGCAGTACATCGTAAGTCAAGGGCAAAGCCGTCAAACGCAACTGGCAGAAGGAAGCTTCTTCTCGTATCAGTACAATGACCAGATTTTTGTCCATGGTGGAGGTTGCATAGAACTCGTAGATTCTCATATTGTTTCTACTGCTCGTCCCGCCATGCTGATTACCATTCTTTTAGAAGGCAAACTCTCATTTGGCTACGACGATCTTAAGTTCGATTTTGATGCAAATTCATCGCCGCAAGGTGTCGTTGTGAACTTGACCAAACCTGCAAATTTCCACCGTTCTCTTATCCAAAATAATCATATGAACAAGATCAATATAGCCATCAAGCCCACATGGTTAGAGTCGAGAATAGAAGGCAGTATTGATCATCAACGCTTTATTGAAACGCATAACGCCTTTTATCAACTAAAGCTTAACTCGGCAGTCATTGATCTTCTCCATACACTCTTTCGGCGTGAGCCTCCTGTCAACGTAAAAGAACGCCTAGAAGTTGAAAGTCTAATCTACCAAGTTGTCACCTATGCGATAGGCCAAATGCCCGACGAATACTGTAAAAAATCCGAACAGAAGAAACATTCGGTCGATGCTCGAATTGAAAATATCATTAGCTACATCGAAACACACCTTGAAGAAGAGTTGAGTTTAGAACGTTTAGCTGAGGAGTTTTCGATGAGTGTTTCAAATCTCCAACGCCGCTTTAAACAGTCTCTAGACATGACGGTTAATGGTTATATACGCCATCGCCGCTTAGAGATTGCGCGTCAAAACTTGGAGCATGGGCTCATGTCCATAACTGAAGCCGCTTATGAGGCTGGCTACCACCACCCATCAAACTTCACGAGCGCATTTAAGAAAGTATTCGGTGTTGCGCCTCATGAAGTAGTTAATAGCCACTAAGAAAGGACTGGCTCGTGTAAAGCCCTTTGGGTCAAACAACACTTGAGGTTATACTCGCGATAAAGGTTATCTGAAATACAGAGGTCATCATGAATATTGGTGCAGTGGCCAAATTAACGGGCCTATCATCTAAGTCCATTCGTATGTACGAAGATAAAGGTATTATCTCGTCACCAACACGCAGCGACTCAGGCTATCGCGAGTATTCGGAAAAACACATTCAAGAACTCAACTTGGTTTCTCGAGCAAAGAACGCAGGTTTCTCACTACAAGAGTGCAAAGAGTTCGTACACTTGGCACACAACCCAAACCGTAAAAGTAGCGAAGTAAAAGCACGAACCATGGACAAACTTCATGAAGTGGAGCAGAAAATTGCCCACTTATTGGAGATTAAGAAGCAGTTGGAAGGCTGGGTTTCTTCTTGCCCAGGGGATGCAAAAAGCCGCTGCCCGATCATGGACGAGCTCACCAAGTAAGCTCGCCAGCATTTGAAAAGACACTTAGTGGTAAGTACACATACGCTTGCCATTAAGCTCGATGATATTGAAAGGTGTCTCGTAGATATCTTCTAACGTGGATGCCTGAATCACCTTTTCAACCCCGCCACTTGCAACCACTTTTCCCTTCTTCAAAGCAAGGATCTCATCGGAATAACAAGCCGCAAAGTTAATATCATGAATCACTACCACCATGGCTTTGTTCATATCGTGCGCAAGACGCTGAACCACTTTCATGATCTGCAATGAATGCTTGATATCAAGGTTGTTCAAGGGCTCATCAAGAAAGACATAATCCGTATCTTGGGCAATCACCATCGCAATGAACGCCAATTGTCGTTGACCCCCACTCAATTCATCTAAGAACTTATCTTGGATTTCTTTCAGGTCTAAGTAATCGATGGCTCGGTTGATTAGCGTGTGATCATCTTTGGTTAGGTTACCTTTCGAATACGGGAAACGTCCAAATGAGACCAACTCTTTGACAGTAAAACGCATCGTAATCATGTTTGCTTGGCGTAGCACCGCCAACTTTTTCGCGAGCTCTTTGGTGTCCCATTCAGCAATCTCTTTGCAATCAATCATGACACTCCCGCCATCTCGATCGGTCAATCGCGATGCCATCGAGAGCAAGGTACTCTTCCCTGCCCCATTAGGGCCGATAATCGATGTCACTTTCCCTTTTTCAAATTGGGTATCGGCCTCATCAACCACTTTGTTGCAACCAAATGCTTTAGTAAGTTTATCTATAACAATCATGTTTATGCGACTTTGTTTTTTAGCAGTAGATACAAGAAGTAGATACCACCAATAAAGTTAATTACTACGCTCAGCGTCGTTTCGAATGAAAATAGGTTTTCAATAATCCATTGCCCTGAAAGCAAGGCGCAAATCGCCATCAAAGAGCAACCAACCAACAAGGTTCGATGCTGGTAAGAACGGAACATTTCACGGCTCAAATTCGTCACCAATAAACCAAAGAACATGATGGGCCCAACCAATGCAGTAGAAATAGCGATGAGCACTGCAGAGAGAACAAAAACATTGCGCGTTACTTTTGGCACATCCACACCCAGGCTCTTTGCATTGTCTTGGTCGAGCCAAAACACATCGAGAGTGCGATGCATGCGATACAGTAACCAACAGGCTAATAGCAACATTGGTGAGCTTAGGTACACCAAGTTCACCTTTACATTGTTAAAACTCGCATACAGTTTAGATTGCACAAACGCAAAGGTATTTGGGTCCATCAGAAGGGAAAAGAACACCGCAATATTGTTGAACAGTTGCCCAAAGATTAATCCGACCAAAAGCAACGTAATAAGGTTGCGTCCACCTTTTGAGAAATAGAACCCAAACAACAACAGTGAAAAGCCCACCATCACTAATACAGCAATGGAGAAGTTGATATACACATTAAGTACCAGAGCACTCAAGCCACCAAAAAGTAAAACAATAAGAACCTGTGTTAACACATACAGCGCATCAAACCCCATTATGCTTGGGGTGAGGATTCGGTTATGGGTAATCGTTTGAAATACCAACGAAGATTGAGCAATCGCCACACCAGCCAACACCATGGCCAATACTTTAGGCACGCGTCGTGACAGGAAGTACTGGTAGTTGTCGGCAGTTAAGCCAATACCGATGAACAAAAATGCGAAAAGCAGCGCTATGGCCGCCAATAAAAGAAGTTTATTGGAATCACGCACTTTGCTTACCTCGCAACAACATCGCGATAAACACAACACCACCCAATATACTGATCACAATCGAAATCGGCATTTCATGAGGGAAGATGATCACTCGGCTAACCAAGTCACACGCTAAAACGAGAATCGCCCCATACATAGCAGTAAGCGGGATATTACGTTTTAGATTGTCACCGTAGAAGTAACTGACTAAATTTGGCACGATAAGTCCAAGAAATGGCAGTTGACCAACTATCATCACCACACTGGCTGACATCACCGACACCAAAAGTACGCCTAACGTCACCACTTGCTGATAGTTAAGACCAAGATTTACCGCAAAGTCTTTGCCAATGCCCACAGCAGAGATACGAGCAGCAAACAGGTAACTTAAAAGCGCGACAGGCAAAGCAATATAAAGCAGCTCAAAATCCCCGCGCAGAATGTTAGCAAAGTTTGCGACGCTCCAAGCTGAAAGACTTTGCAGCGCATCGTATTTGTAGGCAATGAAAGTAGTGACAGCATCCACAACGTTGCCAAAGATGATTCCGACGAGAGGCACAAACACCACACTTTTGAACTGAATTCGTTGAATGAACTGAATGAACACTAAGGTGCCCAAAATGGAGACAGCGAAAACAAGCCACAGTTGTTCACCATTGCCAAAGAACACAACACTCATGACATAACCGAGCATGGCGCATTCAATGGTGCCTGTCGTCGAAGGTGCGGCGAATCGGTTTTGACTAATTTGCTGCATCACTAATCCAGCGATGCTAAGCCCTGCCCCAGCAAGGAGAATGGCAAATAAACGTGGAATCCGACTCGTAAAGAAAAGTTCTAGTGCCTTTGCATCGCCTGAAAACAACTGTTGGGGTGTCATATTTGCCACCCCAACAAACAACGATGCGACGCTTAGAACAACAAGAACAAGCAATAACTTTTTCAAAGTTAACCTCAGCGTACTTCACTTACAGATCGATGGTGTGTTTAATTTCACTCACCATCTTTTCCGTTGCAGTTACACCGGACATTGCTAAGTACCAAGCATCAACGTCTAGAAAAGTAATTTTCTTGTTCTTATAAGCCGAAGTCGCTTTAACGAGATCGTTATTCAGCGCTTTTGCTAAGTCGTGATCGGATTTTGCGTGCAAAGAGTTTCTATCAATGACTAAGATGTTCTTTGGATTGGCTTCACGAATAAACTCATAAGAAATAACGTCACCATGTGTTCCTGTTTTCAGATTTTGCACAGTTTCCTGAAAACCAAAGTCCGTATAAATCGCGCCAAAGCGAGATTTCGCGCCAAATGCACTGATGTTGTCACCAATACTTAGAATCGTAAGCGCATCGTTATTATGAGCTTGGTTATAGTCACGAATCGCCTTGAACTGAGCGTCTAAGTTTTCGATCTTTTGTTCAACTTTGCCTTCAATATTGAAGATCTTGCCAACATTGCGCCATTGCGCTTTTGTGCCCTGCCAATAATCTTCGTCCTCACCTGATGCAAAGACAACCGTTGGTGCAATTTCACTAAGCTCGTCGTATTTTGCTGAACCTCGGGGTCCAACCAAAATCAAATCCGGCTTTTGCATATAGATGGTTTCGAAATCCGGTTCGAACAAGCTACCTGCAGAAGTGTAATTGTCTTTATCGTACTTAGAGAGATATTTAGGCAGGTGGGAAGCGTTAGATACCGCCACAGGATCAATACCGAAACTATCCAAAGTATCGAGTGGACCGAAGCCAATTACAACCACGCGCTTGGGTGATTGCTCAATTTCTGTTGTTCCCATGTAGTGATCGATTTTGACGGTTGCAGCAAAAGAAGGTGAGATTGTGAGCAGCGAAATAAGAGCCGCACTGACGAGTTTTTCCATTATTTTAGCCTTAAATGAGATCCATTATCATGCGCATTCGCAATATATCGTTACTCATTCAGGCATTCAACCGATTATTTAACAACTTTACATTCGTTACACTTCTTAATTGGCTCAATAAATCAACGAATTACTCTACACCTATACAGAATTTGAGACGATAAGCGCAAAGTTATAATTTTAGTATTTATCACTTTAATGAATGTTTATACTTCTTTTAAATGACTCACTAAAAAGGACTAGAGAATGAAGAAGTTAGCATTAGTTTTATTTGTAGCAGCACAACTGATGGCATGTACTGAAGTGGGCAGCGAGGCATGGTGTAATGACATGAAAGAAAAGCCGAAGGGTGAATGGACAGCGAACGAAGCTTCTGATTTTGCTAAGCACTGCGTTTTCTAAACTAAATAAACGCTGAATGATCTTATACCCAAGTAATCTTGAGATGCTTGGGTATATTCCGAAACAAGCAAAGTACGGTAGTCTGCAGCTTCGCTATATAGACTTGCTCATTGCGGTTTATTCGTAGGCATCAAGAAACGTTTTTAGTGCCGCTTCATCGACAATCTCAAGCCCCTGCTCCCCTTTTCTAATCAGACCTTTGTCCATCAGATCTTTTACTGCACGGCGATAAACCCGACCTGAAGTACCAAATCGTTCTGCCTCTTGGTTTACCTTGCCAAACCCACCTAGCATTGTATTGGTCTGCTTTTGCACCAGCAAATCATAGGCGATATTGTAAGTGATAGGATGCAATAGTCGATTGGTATAGATATCCAGCGAGTCTTGATAATCTTCCGCTAATGCAGAAGCAAAAAAGAACATCATTTCAGGGTGTTTGTGTAATGCTTCAGTGAGAAGATTTAAACAAATCACATCCACCTGAAGGTGCTCGTCTGCAATCACATTCCACTGGCAGGCGGTTTTGGTAAAAAACTCCATTTCACCAAAAACATGATAATCACAGTTCGCTTCACCTAGCTGAAATCTACGTCCGTTCGCCGCGAGAATACTCATTGAAACACGGCCAACAGGAACAATGTATAAGTAGTCTAACTTTGCACCTTGCTGGAGGATCTCCTGACCAGCATCAAAGTAACGAGTACTGATTTGGCATTGATAAACAAGGTCTTTAAACGCTTTGCTTTGATCACTAAGGAAAGATTTGAAACGCCCCGTTGAGTACGGACTAATTCTCATAACGCCGCCATATTGTCTGAGCTATAACACGTAAACGACACATTCTACGTATTTAGGAGAACGATGTCGCGATAAGAATCAGCCGTATCTTGTACTGCACTTTCCCAAAGCGAGAACACACTCTATTAACGGTTCATTCGTCGCTATCAGTTCCGAGTCATCAACGCTTCTAACGCGGCAATGGATGCAAGCTTCTCACCATCCATCATATCTCGCTCAGCTTCGACATACTGCCCTACACCTTCTTTAACATCCTGCTGGTACAGAACAACATTATTGAGGATAGAGGCGGTTTCGATACCACGTAACCTGCCTACGGTGAATAGAGCAGAAGTTTCCATATCAGCGCCTAGCACACCTTTACTATTCCAGTATTGGCAAATTCGCTCCTCATCGTCGGTATAAAAACTATCATGGGAGCGTACAACACCACGATGATATGTGACCCGCTGGTTATTTAAAAAGCGTTCAAAGCTGGCAAGTAACTCGAAGCTTGCATAAGCAGGAAATGACGGCTCGACATATGACTTAGAGCCTCCTTCATCGCGTACAGCCGCTTCGGCTACGATCAACTCACCAAGCTGAATGCCTTCTTGCATCGCACCCGCGGAGCCTACACGAACAATATGTGTCACACCGCATTGCTTTAACTCCTCAACTGCAATAATCATTGAGGGTGAGCCAATGCCGGTACTGCAAATAGAAACAGGTTGACCTTTATAAGTGCCAGTAAAGACGCGGTATTCTCGGTTCTCAGCGACCAATTCTGCTTGTTCCAATAAAGATGCAATACGATTAGCTCGATTTGGTTCACCGCAAACAATAACTCGTGGTGCAACCTGTGTTTTATCGACACAAATATGTGGTTGTTTACTCACTTTGAATCCTTAAGCTTTAATACAAATTAACTCAAGGCAGTTTAGGAGCTTTGGACAATAAAAAAGGAGGACTTTTGTCCCCCTAATTTCGCGATTGATCATAATTCAGCATTAACCGGATGCAATCCCTAATTTAAGGTTCATCGCGGATAAGCGGGAACTGAAAACAAAAACGGTAGTAAGTGATAGAGTTTTATCGCCAAACAAAACCTACACAAACTACCGTTTTCATGTCGAATCATACTTTCCTATCTTCATTCTGGGAAGGCTTTCATATAGTAAAGTCTCATCAGACTCCATCATTAATAAAGCTCACTCTCAAACCTAACTCTATCGCTAAGTGTCCGTGCGGGCTTAAAGCTCAAGCCATACATGAGTATCAATGGCGTAACGTGAAGGAAGCCACACTGCTAGGAGCTCCCGTTGAACTGTCCGTTCAAACCCGACGCATCAAGTGCAGCCACTGCGGCATTAAAACAGAACAACTATCTTGGTTGGAACCCTATGCTCGTATCACTAACCGCCTACGAAGCTATATAGAACAGTTGTTGCCCCTGCTACCAATCAAACATATAGCCCAAGTAACTGGCGTTCATTGGCACACAATCAAAGAGATAGATAAACGTCGGCTTCAACAGGTAGTACCGCCAGTTAAATGGGGTGAATTAAGGCAACTCGTCATGGACGAGTTCGCCATTTTTAAAGGGCACCGTTACGCGACAGTCATTGCAGATGCGAAAAGTCATCAGGTTATCTGGATAGGGCTAGGTCGTAGCCGCAAGGATATTCGACCGTTCTTTGAACAATTAGGCGAGCACGGAAAAAATATCGAAGCAGTAGCAATGGATATGAATACGGCTTTTGACCTTGAAGTCCAAGAGCATTGCCCAAATGCCCGTGTCGTTTATGACTTGTTCCACGCTGTTGCTAAGTTCGGTCGTGAAGTGATGGATAGAGTCAGAGTCGACCAAGCCAATAAGCTAAAACAGGACAAAAAAGCAAGGCAATGGGTCAAGCGTTCGCGCTGGGTATTATTGAAAAATAAGGATAATTTAAATACACAACAGGAAAGCTACCTCACAGAAATATTGAATATGAATCAGGACTTGATGACAACCTACTTACTGGGTGCGCAATTAAAAGAACTGTGGCGTTGCAGCTCTGAACTTCAGGCTAAAAACCTGTGGCAGGTATGGTTGGGACAAGTGAATGAGAGTGGAATTAAGCCGCTCAAAGAGTTCGCTCGAAAGCTCCGTCCATACCTTCATGGGATCACTGCTTCAGCAAGCTACCCGCTGAATACCTGTACGCTTGAAGGGATAAATAACAAGATAAAGTTAATTAAGCGGATGGGATATGGCTATCGAGATACTGATTACTTCTTCTTAAAGATAAAAGCGGCTTTCCCCGGAAAGCCGCGA
>NZ_APHW01000105.1 GCF_002741985.1 Vibrio rotiferianus CAIM 577 = LMG 21460 | reverse complement strand
GCACAGATATTCCACCGCACGATTCTGGTGCTGCAAAAATTGTATGAATGCAACAAACTAAACCGCTTCCTCTGATGTCTCTAGATGATGCAAAGCAAAAAGGATTGTTGGTTTGGCTTGAAGACGAGTACTACCAAACGTACCGCAAAGCAATGAATGACAATGCACTGCTTACGCCAGATAACAACACAGATATCTCGATCGTTTACACGGCAATGCACGGTGTCGGTGCGGACATGGCAGAAACGTTACTTGCAGATGCTGGCTTTGAGAAAGTGGCAAGTGTTTCGGAACAGCGTGAACCAGACGGCACATTCCCTACCGTAAACTTCCCGAACCCGGAAGAAGCGGGCGCAATGGATATGGTGATGGCGCTAGGTAAATCTGTCGATGCTGACATTGCTTGCGCGAACGATCCTGATGCAGACCGTTTTGCTGTGGCTGTAAAACGTCCAGATGGCGAATACCAGATGCTAACGGGTGACCAAGTGGGTTCGTTGTTTGGTGATTACTTACTGCAAGCTCAACCAAACGCACTTGTTGGTAATACCATTGTGTCTTCTCGCCTATTGAGCAGCATTGCTAAAGCACACGGCGCAGAATACTACCAAACGTTAACTGGCTTTAAATGGCTAACCAACGTAGCAATGACTCAAGAGACAGAAGCAAATCCGTTCCTGTTTGCTTACGAAGAAGCACTGGGCTACACCGTAGGGAACAAAGTATGGGATAAAGATGGCTTGTCAGCACTGGTCGCTTTCTCTCAATTGACAGGTAAGCTAAAAGCACAAGGCAAAACGCTTTGGGATAAGTTAGAGGAGTTATACCGCCAACACGGTTTCTACTTTAACGCACAGCGCAGCATAGCTCTTGATCCTAAATCACCACCAATCGGTGACAAGCTTCGCGCAAATCCACCGAAAGAGATCGCCGGTAAGCGTATTGAAGTCATTGAGGATCTAAAGTCATCACTTCGCTTCGTAACCGATGGTCCAACAGAAGCCATCAACTTACCAGCGAGTGACGTACTTATTTACCACCTAGAAGATAAATCACGTGTGATTGTTCGCCCTTCAGGTACGGAGCCTAAGTTGAAGTGTTACTACGAAGTTATCAGCGACTTCCCTGCAGAGATGGATTACGCACAAGCTAACCAAGCAGCGGAAGCGAAGATGAATGCCCTGATCGAAGCACATCAACAAAGTTTGTAATCCAAGCTTGAAGCATCGACTCTGTGACAACAGTAAATAGCAAAAGAGGCGCATCGAGCGCCTCTTTTTTGTTCTATTCAAAACGAATCAAACAATCTGCTTTTGCAAGAAGTGTTTATCGATACCCGCGGCAGGGTAACCCGAATACTGGCCGACTTTTTCAAAGCCCAGTTTCAAGTAAAAGTCGAGCGCTTGGAAGCTATAAGTATCGAGATACAAATGCGTCACCCCGTGTGGCTTCACTTGCTCTTCTAGTAAAGCAATCAGCTTGCTTCCTACCCCCGACGTGCGCGCCTCTGCATCAACCCAAAGGTATTCAACGAACACAGTGTTATTGAACATTTCACCCGTGAGCCCGCCAACAATCTTGCCCTCGTCATTACGGGCAAAACAGCCAATGGCATTTACATCACCATCCGGTAAATGCATGCGGTTATATGCTCGGATGCCATCACGGATAAAATCGAGATCGTTTTGTTCTGGGTTGAGTTTAAATTCAAGTTTCATACTGCCACTCCTTGGAAATCAGAGTGATACTAAAACAAAAAACCAGCGAGTGCTGGCTTTTGTTAAAAAATCTGATTGTTCCTACACACTACATCGCGAAGCTACTGAGCATCCACACCGCAAGGATTACGAACACCAAACCCATTAGCTTACCTTGGTACATGCGGAATTTATCGTTTTCCAGTAACCCTTTGCCTAATGTACCCGCCAGCGCAACCAACAAGATGTTGAATAGCAATCCCAATACGTTTAAAAGCAAACCAAGCGCAAGCATCTGCTCACCCGAGGATGCGGTAATGTTGCTAGATACAAACTGTGGCAAAAACATCACGAAGAACACTAAGGCTTTAGGGTTCAGCAGGTTACTCATCAATGCACGCTGATAGTAAGTCGACGCCATTTTGTTCTTCTGATCTAGCTCTGGTGCAGCTGAAGCGTCCGCTCGTAAGCAGTCCCATCCCATTTTTAGTAAGTACGCGCCACCAAGTAGATGAAGCACTTTTAACGCGATTGGACTCATCGCAATTAAGGTCGATACGCCCATTGCTGCCAGTAAGGTTAAGATTACGCCTGATGTTGCATTGCCTAAACTTGCGAACAAACCGACTTTCTTACCATAACTCATGCTAGAGCTGGCTATTAGCAGCATGTCTGGCCCAGGCAATAGAAGAAGCGCAATAACAGCGGTGAGATAAACAGGAAGTACAGATAAATCGATCATGGTGGAACTAGCTATTCAAAAACAGGCGGCGGATCTTATACCAATGAATAGATAACAACCAGACCAAATACCTTTACCGCAAGATAAAATCAGAAAATACAAAAGGTTTTATGCTCAATTTAAAAACAATTAACCTTTTTGATGTTTATTTTTAATACCGATAGCAATTTTGTACAAAAATAAGCAGGATGTATCCGGTAGACTTCAAAGCAACAAGCCTGACACTTGAGCAAAACAAAAAGAGATGAAAGAAAAGAATAAGGAAATCGCGACTTTTAAAATTGCTCAAGAGCTGGGTGGCTTGGAGCTGCTCGATGCAAAATACGAAAAGCAAAACTTCTCTCGCCATAGTCATGAAGGCTACACCATTGGCGTAATCGAAAAAGGCGCACAACAGTTCTTTCGCACTGGCGGCAACCATATTGCGCCGCAAGACAGCATCATTCTGGTGAATGCAGACGAAGTACATAACGGGCATTCAGCGTCAGAAGGAGCTGGGAATACAAGGCCATGTACCCCGTGCCAGAGCAATTTCAAACACTCGGTGAAGAACTCGGCGCACCCAATGTAGCTCAACCATACTTCACCCAACCCGTTGTTTACGATCCAGAACTCGCGAACCAACTTCGGTTGGTATTCGATACTCTAGAGAAGTCCGATAACCGCTTACTAAGAGAGACACTTGTCTACGGTACGTTAGTCAAACTTGCCAGCAAGCACAGTACACATCGAGCCCCGCTTCAAGACGCAACAAAAGCACAAAGGCAAGTGCAGCTGGTCAAAGAGTTTCTTGAAGACTTTCCTCAAGCCGATGTCTCTTTAGAAGAACTTGCCAAATTGGCGGGCTTGAGCCCTTTTCACCTGTTGCGTGAGTTTCAAAAGCAGTTTGGCTTTCCACCGCACGCATTTCAAATTCAACAAAGACTAAGAATGGCGAAAAAGCTACTCAAGCTAGGGCAAAAGATTTCCGATGTTGCTCAAGAATGCGGTTTTCACGACCAAAGCCATTTGCATCGTCACTTTAAAAAAGCCATGGGTGTAACACCCGGGCAGTACATCAAGCATTGTTAGCAATTTTGTACAAGGCAACATGCTGAGGTCAGCCTACCTTAACAGCATGTTTTTCTATTCAAGTTGAAGTTATGGATACTACTTTGCCAACGCATCAAGACTCAAAGACCTCGCTCTTTTTACAAGGCACCATCGCAATGATGCCACTGAGCATCGCTGTATTGCCTTGGGGTTTACTCGCGGGCTCATTTGCCATTGATACTGGCTTACACCCTTTGGAAGGTCAGGCACTTTCCGCTATTCTGTTTGCAGGCTCCGCACAGCTTGTGACCATGGGGATGATTAAAGCAGGCGCGGGCTTGACTACCATGTTGCTGACAACCTTTTTCATTACATCTCGACATTTTCTTTATAGTGTCTCGATGCGCGGTAAAATTTCGCCTTTGCCATTAAAGTGGCGTCTTTCACTTGGCTTCTTACTCACTGACGAGCTGTTTGCCATCGTCGGGCATCAATCCGATAAACAGTTTGATCGATGGTACGCCCTTGGCGCTGGATTAAGCTTCTACTTATTTTGGAACTTCGCAACGCTAGCAGGCATAGTCGCTGGCAGTTTGATACCTGAATTGAATGAGCTCGGGTTGGAATTTGCCGTTGCTGCAACCTTTATCGCGATTGTGGTGCCAACGATCAAAAGTATGCCCGTGTTGTTTAGTGTGCTGGTGGCGTTAGTCAGCTCAGTGGCGCTGAATTATTTCCAAGTGGAAGGAAGCTTGATGTTCGCGAGTGTTCTCGCCATGTTGACGGGCTATTTTGTGGAACCATTGACGACGAAAGCACCAAACCTTGGGGATACCTCGGAGGAACGCCAATGATCTTTTTATCTATCTTGGCCATGACAGCGTTGGTATTCACTAGCCGTTATCTATTTCTAGAACCAAAATTGCCGCTTAAGTTAGGGGTTAGAACTCAGAAAATCTTGAGCTATGCAAGCCCTGCAGTACTCACTGCTATTTGGGCTCCAATTGTTTTTCTACCAGAGGGTGAACTGAGCGTCAGTTGGCAAAACCCATTTCTATTGGCTGCGCTATTAGCCGCTGTGATTGCATACCTCACTAAGAATGTATTGCTCACCACCATTGTGAGTATGGTGGCGTTTTTACTACTTCGAATTTGGTTGTAGGGAGGTTACTAACCCGCTAACCATTCAATCTCTAACAAGGTGATGTCTCCACACTTCAAACGCCCGAGGAAGACATCGCCTTGATGTACTTCTCCCACGCCTTTTGGTGTGCCTGTCATCACAACATCGCCATCTTCTAGCGTTGTGTAGCTCTTCAGTTCGTCGAGGATTTTCATTGGGGGGGGTAAAGCATCTGTTTAACGTGCCCTTTTTGAACATGAACACAGTTAATCAAAAGCTCTAAGTTGAGATCATCTATATTGACACCTTGGAGGGAACGGAAACGACTGAACACTGCAGCTCCATCAAACGCTTTGGCGCGCTCCCAAGGTAATCCTTTTTCTTTGAGGGTAGATTGTAAACCGCGTTTGGTCAGATCCAGACCGAGTCCAACCGCACTGTATTGACCATCTTTGATCAGAAAGCAGATTTCTGCTTCGTAATGCAAAGGCTCTTGATGGAATGCGATGAGTTTGGTTGAAACAGAAGTCGCAGGTTTATTGAATACCACCATTTGCTCAGGCATGGCATTATCCAGCTCTTTAATGTGCTCAACGTAATTACGCCCAACACAAAGAACTTTGCCGACTTTGACTTTCTTCTCTTCAACCTGAATGACGCTCATTGCTCTTCCCTGCAAAACAAAAAACGCATAATAATCCAACACGTTACGTTGTTGACACTAGTTCTCTTTTCGAGATGTTAAAAACAAGACATTCAGCCCGTTTTGAGAGAGTATAAATTTAATCGGGTTACCCCAATTCTTACAATGGCGATGACCCGTCCTGATATGGGTTGACACTTTTAGTTAAAACGCTCGATGAACTTCATCGGGCGTTTTGTATTTTAGAGCTGTATGTGGTCTCTGTTCATTATAGAGTTTCACAGACTCAGCGACCATTTTCTTAGCTTCATTCAAGTCATTCGGCTTAGTCAGCAAGTACTCCATCTTTAAGATACCATTTACTCTTTCCGCTAGAGCGTTTTGATAGCAGTCGTACCCATCAGTCATAGAGCATGTCACATGATATTTTCTGTGTAATGACTGATATTCTTCAGAGCAGTATTGAATACCTCGATCAGAGTGATGGATAAGCTCTCCCTCATATCGCCGCTTTTTCAAAGCTTTCAGGAACGCACTCTTAACGGCTTGCGTCTTCATATTATCATCGAGATGATACCCAACTATCTTCCTCGAGTAAGCGTCAGTGATTAAGCTGAGATAAGTATTTCCCGCTCGTGTTGCCAAGTAAGTAATATCAGCGACCCACAACTGCTCCGGTTTATTTGGAACCATGCCCTCTTTGATTCGGTTTGGATGGCAGTGGAACCGGTGATGGCTGTTTGTTGTTCGATGATAAGCCCTACGGTTTAAGACCAATAGGCGATGCTGTTTTAGCAATAAAAACAGACTGTCTCGCCCTATATAAATGTTACTCTGACTGAGTAAGTACTTTAGCTTTCGAGTTCCTAATCGAGGATGTCGAATCCTTTGCTCTTTGACGAACCCAATGACAGATTGCTCTTTCTGAGTTCGCTGAAGCTCGAGCGCGCAGCGTTTGTAAAATGCCTGTCGAGTAATCCCGATGAAGTGACAAGCTTTAGTTACTGTGAGCCTTTTGACCGTTTTTTCCTTAATAACTCGGCTTTGTGCTTCTTTGAGATTCGGACACCGAAATCTCTATCCATTACTTTTACGACAGCCTCAAAGAAGTCCGCTTTCAGTTGAGTTTCTTCGAGTTGTTGCTCGAGTTCTTTTATCCGTTGTTCAGGAGTTTGAGTAGAAGGAGAATCAGGCATACCATTACCTACTGTGTTTGGTTTCTCTATTCCTTTAGACCAATTTAGCTGACCGTGCTTACGAAGCCAAACTAAGACAGTAGACCGACCTTGTATCCCATATCGCTCTTGAGCTTGTTTATAGGTCATTTCACCTTTTTCTACTTGGTCAACGACCGTCAATTTAAAAGCAAGAGAATAATCTCGTTGGGTTCGTTTACTTGTTGATTTCATGACACTCTCCAATTTCATGTCGGAAATGTGTCAACCTTATTTAGGACGGTACACGAGTATGAAAAAAGCCAGCACGAGGCTGGCTTTTATAGTAACTAGGACAGGTTACTATTATAGGTAGTAACGAGCACCGATTGCCCATTTGTCGTCTGTTTTGCGGTTATTTTCGTTATTAAGATCAAATTGGTAACCAGCAAAACCTACAAACTTAGAAGTGAAGTTGTACTCTGCTTGTACCGCCATCTCTTCACGAGTTGTTTCTGTCTTGTCACCCTTAGCCGCTTCGCCTTCAACCATCTCGTAGTTCAAGCTTAGGTTTAGGCTGCTTGGCAATGCGTAGGCAATTAGAGCTTCGTACGCTTTGCTCTCTTCAAGGCCTGAGTTCATGTTTTCGTCAGAAGCGTATACACCTGCTACGTATAAGCCTTGACCGTAAGAACCGTAAGCCGCAGAGATTAGGTGAGATTCAGCAGTTTCTTTCTTGCTTGCACCAGAGCTTGTGAAATCACCAGTGTTGTATGTGTAGCCAAGCTGCGCACCGAAAACAGTGTATGAAAGCGCTAGTTGGTAGCGATCATCGTAATCAGCACCTGAGTATGTTTTCTCATATACTGGCTCACCATTAGCTTCACCTACAATTTCCCATGCTGACGATGCATCGCTGTTGCTGCCTTGCCAACCTAGACCGAAGTTAATAGCGCCAGCTTCACCCAGTTCAATCGCATTACGGTAAGAAAGCATTTTTTCTGCACGACCAGTACCTAGGTTACCGTGGTTGTCGTAAATAAAGTCGTTCGCAAACGCGATTGGCATATCAGCAACGCCAGCGATATCGTAGTAAGGTGCCCACTGAGTACCGGCTACTGCACGGCCATATGCGTCATGAGTAAGACCTAGGTAGCCAAGACGAGTAGTAAAAGAGTTTTCGCCACCTTCTAGATAGTTTAGAGCCCATTCACCACGAGCATCGGCAGTGAAGCCATTACCAATATCATGAGTTGCATTGAAGTTGATACGAGGTGAGTTTTGGCCCACATCAGTGTCACCTTGCTCTGAACCATTCACATTAACAGAAACGTGACCACCGATAGAGAAAGTAGTGCCGTCGTTGTTGTAAAGCTCCACTGCTACTGCTTGAGTACCGAAAGTTGCTGCTGCGATCGCTGCTGCTAATAATTTCTTGTTCATTATAAAATCCATGTATTTATGTATTAGTTTATAAGTCATTTTTATACAAAAGCGGACTGGCTCATCTCTTCCACCAATGTTGCGTCACTTTTGCTTAACAACTGCCAATCAATGTATTTCAGAAGTTCCCAAGAGCAGAGTGAAAAGATGTAAGAAAAAAGAAAACAGGCAAACGTTTACCTGTTTTTCATATGTAAACTTGGCTACGAGCATCAAGCTCAAGAAACACTTTGTTACATTTAATGAGCGATAAATAGATAAGTGATTGTTTATTGGTAAAACAATGAACAGAACTTGAAATTTAATGTTACATTTTGAGGTGAGAAATATGATTAGGAACTTTTTTAAAAATACCCTGTCAATTAGAAAGAACAGAAACATCAAAAAAGCTAAAAAACCTTATCCCTTTACCTTCATGAATAGAATGTGGTTCATGCATTTGAAATAAAAATGCAACTAAATCATAACTTAACGGAAATCTATCTTTCATTTTCACGATTTACCTTAGCGTCATCAATTCATCGGGCAAGTAAGCCCATCGATTACAACTAGGGTAATAAGAAAATGAAAAAGGCAGCACTCTCTACTGCAGTTTTAACAGCATTGGTATCGGCACCATCATTCGCAGCAACTGTTTACGATAACGAAGGAACAACTTTAAAAGTTGGCGGCCGTGCAGAAGCGCGTTTTAATATTTCTGACAAACATGAAAAAGACGGTAACAGCTCTTTCAAAGACAAATCACGAGCTCGTGTTAACTTAAAGGGCAAGTCTCAAATCTCTGACGACTTATATGGCTTTGGTAAGTACGAAGCGGAGTTTGATGATAGCTCAGATATCACAAACCGTTACTTCTTCGCTGGCTTGGGTACCACTATCGGTGAGTTTTCTTACGGTAAGCAAGACTCTGCTCAGGTAATGCTTACAGATATTACGGATACAATGGCAACATTTGGTGCTGAAGCGGCGGATATCGTTGCTGGCAACAAAGACAAACGTGAAAACAACTTTCTTTACTCTGGTGAGTTTGACGCACTAACTATTAAGGCAAACTTCATCGCTTCTGATGCGAAAGACAAAGATAGCTTTGGTCTTGCTGGCCTTTATAACTTTGGCGCGTTTGATATCGGTGCAGGTTACGTATCTCAAAGTAATGGTGACAATGATGACGACCAATTTAACCTCGTCGGCCAATACTCAATGGATGCGTTCACTCTAGGTGCCCTCTTTACTATCGGCACAATTGCGGACGATGATTACACAGGTTACGAGTTGTCAGCTATCTACAAACCAATGAAAAACCTATCGCTAGTTGGTGTTTATAACTTCCAAGAAGTGGATCCAAAAGCAGGCTCTAAAGAAGACACCGTAGATGAATTTGCTATCGAAGCCGTTTATAAGTTCAATGGTCACCTACGTACATATGCAGGATACAAGTTCCAGCAAATCGACTCTGGTGATGACGAGCTACAAGCTGGTATTCGCTACGACTTCTAAACGAGTTGGCCATTTCAATAACAATCAGACGGCTAGCATTTAATGCTAGCCTCTTTCATTTCCTCTGGCACTTTAACACTGCTCCATTTTAATGCACCGAATCCCGAAGTTAGTGCATTTCCTCTAGCTTCTCCAGCTCAAGACCGCTATAGCCCTTTAAAATCAATAAATTCAAAGTTGGCACGCTAGCTGCAACAGTAAAATCGAGCAAATGCATGGCAGCGTTTGTGCTTCTCGTTCTTTGTACCTACTTAGGTAGGCACGTCCTTTGAATTGGTAATGTCGCCTCCCTCCGGGAGGCATTTTTTTATTGGCTCCCCCATCAATAGAACGTATGATCCTGCCCATTGTTTAAAACCGGAAATATCCAATTGAATCATCATCCTGTCCAAGGAGCATCTTGGATGCTTACCGCAGGCTTGGCTTTTGCCATCGTTAATAGCTTTGCTCAAATCGCAAGTATTCACTTTGGTGTGTCATCCACAACATTTGCACTCTTCCAATACGCTATCGCATTTTTTGCCATCTTGCCGTACCTGCGCACATTAGGCATTCGTCAATCTTTACGCACTAACCACTTTGGGTGGCACGCATTACGCATTTTCCTAGCAGTCATTGGCATCCAACTATGGCTATGGGCTCTCGCTTACCCCGTCCCAATTTGGCAAGGTATCGCACTGCTGATGACCTCCCCTTTATTTGCGACGGTTGGCTCAGGTTTAATCCTTAAAGAGAAAGTTGGCGTCGCTCGGTGGATTGCGACACTTACAGGTTTTATCGGCGCCATGATTATTCTCGAACCATGGTCAGACTCATTTACATGGGCAACGCTACTGCCTGTCGGTGCTGCTTTTTTCTGGGCATCCTATTCTTTAATGGTAAAGAAGCTATCTGTGAATGATCCACCGTCAACCATGGTGGTATATCTGCTTTTACTGATCACACCATTTAATATTCTATTAGCGGTTCCTACTTTTGCGATGCCAGAAGGTTGGAGTATCTGGGGCATTTTAGTTGCCGCAGGCGTGCTCACTGCTTTAGCGCAATGGGCTGTAGTCAAAGCTTACGCGGTCGCTGACGCATCATTTGTACAGCCATTTGACCATGCAAAATTGCCTCTAAACGTCTTCGCAGGTTGGCTAGTATTTAACTGGGTGCCACCTGGTCGGTTATGGCTTGGCGCTGCCATTATTGTCGGCTCAATTGCTTTCATTACCCATTGGGAAGCAAAAAAAAGAAAGTAAGTTGAAAGAAATATTCAAGTTTTAGGTTCTATATTTTCAGGAAAGAAATGAGGAGCAATGTATGACACAGCCAATCAAAATGACACTATATCGTTGGGGCGGAAGCTGGGGACCATTCAAAGTAAATATCCCATGTGGAGAATGCACATTAACCAAAGATATTCTTGCTGACACATTTGAAAATGAACTCGCAGATGTACCAGTTGAGCTAGAAGTGAAAGATTGGTTGTCTCACTGGTGGGAGCCACTAAAACTTGGAGCATGGCACGCCCCGATACTCGTCGTTGAAGGTAAAGTCGTCAGCCAAGGGGAAGCGCTAAACCGAGGCGTGCTTGTTCAATCTGTTATTGCTGAATGGACTAAACGAGACCAGCTGAAAGGGAACATCGTTTACGGGAAAGCGACTTGCCCTTACTGTGTAAAAGCTAAAAAGCTACTTGATGAAGCGGGTGTTGAGTACAAATACCATGACGTTGTCAAAGACAGTGCAGCACTTTATCGAATGATCCCAGAAGTGAAAGCCATTATTGGTGAAAAAACACCGGTAACTGTACCGCAGATTTGGTTAGATGGTGAGTACATCGGGGGTGCCGATAACTTGGAAAAGTGGTTAGCAGAGAAAGGGTTAGATAATGTGCCAGATAACGTGGTTGAGATCCCTAGTCAAAGCGCATAAATATCACTCATCGAAAAAATAATACATACATAAAAGCAAAAAGCCCTGATATCACATCAGGGCTTTTCTTATTAATTCGCTAGTTTTTTCATTAGGCGAGTAAACATCGAAGGTTTTTTCTTCTTTGCTTTACCGTAAAGCGCTTTATGCATTGCGTCTTTAGCTATCATTTGGCCAATGTAAGCGCCACCTAGTTCGTTACCCATGACCTTCTCCTAAGATATAATTGACTGGTTTATGTTGTAATTTTACACCCAAAAACCGCAATTACAAGACTTAGATCACACTTTTCTGTAATTAAATTACAAGAACTTCTAACCTTAGCGATAAATTTTGATTATCAACGTTTAGGCTGTTGGTAAGTTTTACCCGCAGCTTTATATGTATCTTTCTGTTTGATTTCAAAGAAAGTTTCAAAGAACCAAGCAGCAAACTTTATCAAGTGCTCGCCTTCATTCATAACATGCTCGACAAACTCTTTTTCTTCACCAGACTCATCAGCTTGGATCGTAATATGGTAAATACGTTTTTCACCATCGACTTCAGCAAGACCAAATTGACCTGTAAGTGATTCTGCAGCTTGTGCGATCTCTTCTTCATCAGATGCTTTTAGCAGTTCAAGGGCTTGAGGTAGGTTCTCTTTCTCACCGATTTCTTTTAGTAGTGCTTCAAATTCGTTCTGTTGCATGGTTTCACCTAACGATTAACTGGTATCTTGCTCACGCGACCCCTTTATGAGTCAACGCAAAGCTAGCGTAACTTACGGCGCATTTTAGAAAGGAGATTGTAAGCTTGCAAGCAGATTCAACGTGAGCTCTCTGGTTCGACAAAGCGATGATAAGGCTTCCGAATCTGACTCAGTAGCAAAACTAGACAACATAACAGTGCAATCAACATGTAAAAGAAACCTAATTGCTGTTGACTGGTTACCCAATGTTCTACCAAATAACCTCCCAACAAACCTGCGAGACACATTTGTATCGACCCCGACAATGCAGAAACCGCTCCTGCTTGTTTCTTGTGCGGCGACAGCAATAAACTTATCGAGACAGGGAATGACATGCCTTGTGCAAAGCTCAAACAAGTAAACGCAATCAATAGTGAAGTCACTGTAAACGGCAGTAGGAGAAGCATTGCCCCAGAAAAAGCTACTATCACAAAGCTCATTAACAATATTTGCTGCTCTTTATACCGAGCATTAATAAAGTTGAGAACCAAGCTTCCCATTAATAACCCAGCCGAAGGCACAATCATCAAAGTGCCATAGTCTGCCGCTGTAAGACCAAGTCCTTGTTGCATCAAAAAAGGATACAAAGACAAGGTCACCAAAGCAGATAGATAGCTCAACCAGTTGTAACTGGCACTACCAATTACTTGCTTATTAGTCAGTAAGTCAAAGTAACTTAGTATCACTCGCTTTGGCTCAAAGCGTCGCTTTGGATACGGTAGTGTTTCTGGCAGCACCGCAAAACCAAGGGCAAAAATCGCCGCAAGATAAAGGAGAACGAACACAAAAACCGCATGCCAACTGATGTGATAGGCAATCCATCCACCAAATAACGGCGCAACAATCGGCATTACAGAAGCGGTCACAGAGATATAAGAAAGTGCTTTGGTCAACTGTGCCCCATCATAACTGTCTCGTAATACCGAGCGCCCAAGCACAGAAGCGCTTCCTGCCCCCAAACCTTGCAATAATCGCCCTACTTCTAGCGCTGAGATATGGTCTGCAAATGCAATACAGATTACCGTCCCAACCAAATAGACACTTTGACCGATAATAAACACTGGTCTACGCCCTATTGAGTCCGATAATGGACCATAGAACAATTGAGAGACACCAAACCCAACGAGGAATAGTGTGACGAGGTTTTGTATCTCGTGCTGCTGAAGGTTAAGGTCATGACCAATAAGTGGTAAAGAGGGAAGATAAATGCTGACGCCAACTTGACCGGTCGCGATGATCATCATAGCTAACAATAATGGTGTTTTACGCAATATACCCTCCTAACAACATGACAGTTTCACGACAGACAGTGTATATTTGATACTCAAAGATGATAATAAACTAAAATGGAAAGGCATTATTTCCTATTAGGATAGAATAGTATGGATTGGATTCAGAGCGTGCACAGTTACATTCGTGTGGTAGAAGAAGGAAGCTTCAATGCGGCGGCTAGAAAGCTCAACACGACCAGTTCGGCGATTAGTAAGCGTATTCAATGGCTAGAAGACAAGATTGGCGTGCAATTGCTAAAAAGAACAACACGGTCAATAAGCCAAACCGAAGCTGGTGCGCTTTTTTATGAGCGCGCTAAGGTACAGCTCGATTCTTGGCAGTCGGTGTTAGATGAAACACGCTCAGTAAACCAGTCCCCTGCAGGTCTACTTAAAATCGGAGCCACTCTTGCGGTAGGATCAAAGTTTCTAGTGCATTATCTGGATGATTTTCTCGATCAATACCCAGACATTAAACTTCAGTTGTTTACAACGTTACCAGGGCAACTTCCAGAACTGAGTTTGGATTTATTTATTAGCCGAGAACTGGAACAGCTCAACTCACTTAGTTTCAAAGCAACGCCCCTTTTCGAGCACAAAGCCCAGTTTTATGCGGCACCCAAGTACTTAGAGAAATACGGGTCCCCTCGCTCAATAGAAGAGCTAAGCACCCACAACGTACTTATTTGGGGTGAAAAACCATCTAGAGACGTTAAGACCATACATGGCCATCGGTTTACTATATCTGGCAACTTCTCTACCACTAACCCTGAAGCCTTATTTCACGGCGCTAAGAGAGGAATGGGAATTATACTGACTAACAACGTCATGATCAGAGAAGAGTTGAAGCAAGGCAATCTTGTCCCTGTATTGCCCGAAATCACAGCTGACGAAGCGACTGTGTATGCATACTACCCCAAGCTAGACTACCAACACACTCGTACTAAGTTATTTCTAGACTACCTAAGGAAACGCTTAGAAGATGAAAAAAAAGAGCTGCTTGCATTGTAATTCATCATAGTGCCGATGCTCATACCGATTGATACCCTGTGTGAAGGAAGTTCTTTTAGGTATTTTCTCAACATTGAGATAAGTTGAATTTGAAAAATATTTAGTTTTCACCGATATTTAACGTGATGCATATCGAAATAATTTGAGATTTAGCGTGTAACAAAAATATCAAAATCACGAACAAAGAGATAACGTCAGATGAAGTATTCACTAGATGAGTCACACATCAGCGTCTCGGACCTAGAAGAAACGTTAAGCCTTGATGGACTCGACTTACTAAATAAAACGACATTAGACCTACATCAGAGGTTTGATAGCTATTGCACATGTGTGGTGGAGGTGGCGCATTTGTACCACCATGCCGTCACCCTATCGTTCGCTGAGAACAATCAAATTATTGACAACAGCACCTACGGACTTGAAAAAACGCCTTGCGAACAGGTATGTGCGGATATTGGCAAACAAGTATTCTATCAAGATGAAGTCTACAAACTCTTTCCAGAAGACGCTCTATTACAAGACGTAGGAATACAGGCTTACATTGGGCTACCGCTAAAGAACCACAATGGTGATGTTCTCGGCATTATTCATTCCACATATCAACGGCCAATACTCGATGAAGAAGCCAGAGAAATAATCCGGCATCATCAATTCTATGCGAGCTTAATCGTCCATAGTTTAAGAGAAAAGTGGATCAGCGAACGATCTGATAAATTGCTCAATCAGCTCAGCTACGAAGTTTCCCACGATAACTTGACTGGTCTCCTCAACCGTAGTTGTTTGGCTGACTCACTAGAAATGCTAACGCAGCAATCAACAAAGCCCTTTCACCTTGCCTACCTTGATATCGACAATTTCAAATCCATCAACGATATCAACGGCAACTACATTGGCGATCAAATCATTAAGTTTACCGCCAATGTCATTCAGCAAACTTTGGGGGAACAAAATAGCGCGTTCAGAGTCGCCGGTGATGAATTTGCTTTTATCAGTTTTGAAAAAGACCCCGTGACGATCTGCCAAGAAATACTCGATAAAATTGAGTCCGGGTATCAAGACAACGCTAATCGAATCAACTTTACCGTCAGTATAGGATTGGCGAAAGCAAGTACAAGTCTGACAAACAGCGATGAGTTAATCTTGAATGCCAGCCTTGCCTTAAAAGACTGCAAGAAGCATCGAGACATTTCAATTCAACATTATGACACACATCTGAGCGCGATATACCATAAACAAACTCAGCTTATTGAAGCACTTAGAGATATTTTACGCCATCCAACTTCAGATAATGATGAGCTATATGTCGTCGTGCAACCTATTGTCGATATCACGCAAGACCGATGGGATTATTTTGAAGTTCTTGCTCGTTGGAACAGTAGAAATTTCGGCCCAATATCGCCGATGGAATTTATTGGAGCAGCAGAGCAATCTGGCCTCATCGTAGAACTCGGTGAACGAATCATTGAGCTCGCTTGTCAAGCAAAACAGCAATTGGAATCTCAGCTTGGCTATCCGATCAAACTTAGCGTGAACTGTTCCGCCTATGAGCTACTCAACTCAAAACGCTATATTAACCATCTGACTGACACAATCGAAAAATACGGACATCAGCCTAGCGATTTCGTTATCGAGTTAACTGAGACAGTATTGCTTGCTCAGTCAGGGCAGGAAAGGTTGGTTCTTGACTCACTTCGCTACCTCGGGTTCAAAGTCGCTCTAGATGATTTTGGTACTGGTTACTCAAGCTTAAACTATATCCATAGTTACCCAATTGATAGCATAAAAATAGACGCAACATTTATTCGAAATATGCTAACCAATCAAACGTCAGAGCAGGTGGTTAAGCTCATCACTCAACTAGCACAATTGCTTGGTGTCGATTTGGTCGCAGAAGGGGTCGAAGACGATATTGCACTCAATAAACTTATAGATATTGGCTGCCATCAAATACAAGGGTATCACTTCTCTAAACCAATGGAAGTATCAGAAATGGTCTGCATCATAAATGAAAGAGATATTAAAAGCGCATAAAAAAGGCCAAACACTGTTTGGCCTTTTTCAGATTAAAGAGATGCTAATTCTTGTTTATGCAGCAAACGATCCATTTCATCTCGTTTCACAATAAACGCAGCCATATCTTTCTTAGGTACCGAGCTCGCCATTGGTATGTTCGCTCGCATTGCATTCACCGGGCGCCCATATTCAATTAACTCGTAATGAAGGTGCGGTCCAGTTACGCGACCAGTTTTACCCGACAAACCAATTCGTTGACCACGAGATACTTTCTGCCCTTTCTTCACTAGAATTTTGCTCAAGTGTAAGTAGCGCGTCTTATATTTACTGCCGTGTTCAATCACAACATAGTTACCAGCATAAGGGTGTTTACGGGTCATAATCACTGTGCCATCCCCCGTAGCCTCGACAGGAGTACCAATAGGCACTGCCCAGTCTGTACCATTATGCGGCGCAACACGCCCAGTTACAGGGTGAAGACGTTTTGGGTTAAAGCTTGAGCTTATACGCCAACTGCGACTTACTGGGTAACGTTGGAATGCGCGCTGAAGACTCTCGCCCTTAGCATTATAGAACTGACCATCGGTATGAAGGTATGCAGAAATCTCACGACCACGATTGTAGATCTTGATCGCTTCAATTTCATTCTTACCTGTAGCAATACCATCAATCGTTTGAGAACGGCGAACCACTTCAAAACGATCACCTGCACGCAGGTCCTTTCCAAAATTGACTTGCTCTTTAAGCAAATTGACGACTTGACCTATTTCAGCTGTCGTCAAACCTAATCGGTTGGCAGAAGATGAAAAACTACCATTTATAACACCAACTAAAGGTTGTTGATGCCACACACCAGGAATAGAAACGTCTTTGAAGTCATAGCTACCGTCATTGTTTCTTTGATACACAGCTTTATCAGCAATGGAGAACTGAAGCTCCATTTTTTCTAGGTCACCCGTTTCTTCATTTCGCCAAAAGCGGAGTGTATTACCAGGTTTTAGTGTATCTAGTGCTAAGAAGTTGAGGTCTGTTTCCATGACCTTCATTAAGGAGCTATAACCAAAGCCAAGCTGGCTAAAAATTGAACTTAGATTATCACCAGCTTGAATTTGATACTCAAAACTTGGAGGCGTGGTCACAGCCAGAGATGCCGTTTTAGCATCTAGAATTCTTTCTACAACCTGTGATTCAGGTAAATTGAGGGCGATCGTTTTGGTAAGAGAAGACTCGTTGATCGAGTGAGAAACACCAATCGCAACAAACACAGGTAAGGAGTACAGCAGTAACGCTTTACGGCTTGTGAAGCTAGGAAACCGCTTTGTTGACACATTTTCAGACACGGGAATTACTATCTCCTTATTAATAAGGCTCATAGCTTATGCATTCCCGAATCAGAAATCACTAGCAAATTACGAGATCTAGCGCAGAAAATGCCTATTTTTTACAGAAGCAAAAAAAAATCATCACTGTTGCATACTCAAGCTATTACCTACACGAAGAATTGTCGCTGAGATCAATTGATTTGGTTGCTCCGCAAGCGCTTGTTCTTCGCCATGTTCAAGATAAGAAAGCGAAACTTTCGTATCACTCACCCATTCCAGCGATGATATTTTGATGCGGTCTCCAAGAAATTCACTATTGAGCAACACTACTCGACTTGGCACTGCATCAAACTTGAACAATCCGAGGTAATAAAATGCGCCTGAACCCTGTGTTGTTACAATCACTGGCGCAATAATCCAAGGTGTACCATTGATGTCTCGTTGAGCAATAAACTCGGTAGGAACCAGCACTTCACCCTTGGTAGCGCCCGCATCGTATTGACCTTTCAATAAGCCATTTTCTTTGTCCCATTCATCTAAAAACGTCACCGCACCTTGTTCAGGGACTTGAACCGTCCACGGATTTCGTGACTGAATCCCAAGTACTTCAGCTACGATTGAGTTAGCTTGGGACTGAGTTTGAGGAAACTTCGCCATGATGTCTTCATCAGAAAGGCTAAAACGGTAAATACCAGCAATCACCACAATGGCTAACAACAGCACAGGGATGAGAAGAATAAGTGGAATAGGTAGAATTCTCTTACGAGTCATGCGTGCTTCCTTGTGTTTGCTCTCATAATTCTGCGCTGAGTATATACCAATTCAATCGTTAAGACCGCAGTACGATTTTGACTCAAGTGTTTCAAAGTTAAACTAAACTATACTCAAGTGATTCGCTAGCAGCCTAGTTGCTCCCAGCACTACAACATCACTTCAATCACAATAACTGACATCCAATAGGTAATAACAATGACAACAATCACCCACACATGCGAGTGTGCCTGTGGTTTGGTTCAACTACGTTGTATGGCAGAACCCATTAGGACTTCAATTTGTCATTGCTTCGAGTGTCAGAAACGCACTGGAAGCGTCTTTGGCGTGCAAGCCAAGTTCAATAAAGAGCAAGTGATCTTAGACGGTGACGTGACGAGTTATACGCGATTATGTGATTCTGGCAACCAAGTACAATATGAGTTTTGTCCAGCTTGCGGCACCACAATGCGTTTATTATTGTCAGATGCGACTGACTTTGTCGTCGTTCCGGTAGGTTTGTTTAATAACAATGAGTTCCCACAGCCTACTATCTCTATTTACGAGCAAAGGAAGCATGGATGGGTACATTTTGAATGTACTATGGAGCATATCGAATAGAAAAGCGTGCAAGGTCGCAGGACATAATATTTGAATCCGCTCAACAATAGTTGAAATTTTATTGAGAATGATCAACCGAGTATCGTGTGAAAGGCTTTCGTTATAACTTGTAAGCGCTATAATCTGCTCCTAACATTTGGTGAGGCTTAATTGTGATTTCCAGACTTCCTCGTTGGGTGGAATATGGCGCGTTTCTGCTGGCTCTTCTGGCTGGTTGCGTCAATGCCGTAGGACTACTCGGCTTTCAACATCAAGCGATAACACATCTTTCCGGAACGGTAACTCAGCTAGGGAACAGCCTTTTAGTCGGTGTGGACAGTACCATCCACCTACTACTCATTGTATTCAGCTTTTTAATTGGCTCAGCATTTAGTGGCTTCTTTATTGAAAGTAGCGCGCTAAAACTAGGACGCCGCTACGGTGTAGCGCTTTGTATTGAAGGAAGCTTACTACTTCTAAGTTTGGGCTTCTTAGTGCAGGGCGACGTATACGGCCAATACCTCGCTTCGGCGGCTTGTGGCTTACAAAACGCAATGATTACAACGTTTAGCGGTGCCGTAGTGCGAACAACACACATGACGGGGATTATCACTGATCTTGGGATAATGATTGGCGAGAGTTTGCGTGGACGCCAGTTTGATAGAAGAAAAGCAAAACTATTTATCTTTATCTTCTTAGGTTTTTTACTTGGTGGTACAGCGGGAGCTGCGCTTTTTAACGTCTATGAGCTTTATGCTTTGGTGTTTCCTGCATTATTGGCATTTGTTATTGCTATCGCTTACTGGGGCTACCTTTACTTGCTCAGCCGAAAACAGGCCGCATAGCACCTATCTCTAATCTAATTTCAATGACGGTTTAAGTAATACACCTAGGCCGTCCTTCCCTACTTCTTGTGCTCGTTTCCAAACATGTTTATCAAAGTCTGATCTGACTCCTTACAATTAGTGCCACCAGGATGAGAAGATCCTGAGGCGCCCTTGAGATCCGAATCACATTTACTATGCTTTTTATTGCTCTAGTCACATTGTGTTGTCTAGCCGAATGCAACGAGCAGTTTGCGTGCTACAATTTTCTAACACGAGCAACAATTTCATATACAAGATTCTAGTTTTGATCAGATTAGCCGAAAAAACGGCTGAATAACTAGATGTATTTAATGAATAGTATTGCAAAGGATACAGTTTGCGGGTAATCTCCGCACACTGTGATTAAATACGGATGTTTAGTGAATATTTATGTCATGGAATATGGCGAGTATTGACTAGTAGTAACACGAGACAAATATGCATAACAACACTAATGCTGCTGAAGCGCCTAAGGGCAATTTCTGGATGTTCTTCATCCCATCCCTGATTGGTCTTCTACTCTTCATGGCTCCTATCTCTTACGATGGTGGCCTGACAATTCCAGTTGCAGTAATGGCAAAAGTCATTCCTGCAGTTCTGGGCGATACATTAATTGCTATTGTAACCGCTATTATTGCTTTTATGGCTGTCGCTTCTGTTCTTTGTAAAATTTTCAAGCCAGCAGCAATCCTGCGTAACAGTTTCTTAAACGGTTTGTTTAACCCATCACCTCTCTGGTTGTTTGTTCGTCTCATTGGTGCTGCGGCAGTATTGATGACATTCTTCCAAGTTGGTCCCAAAGCAATCTGGGAAGAGAATACTGGTGGTCTTGTTTTAACAGGTCTTCTACCGACATTATTTGCAGTGTTCATTTTTGCGGGTCTTCTACTGCCACTGCTATTGAACTTCGGTCTACTTGAACTATTTGGAGCACTGCTCAGTAAAGTAATGCGTCCAGTGTTTAACCTACCTGGCCGTAGTGCGATTGACTGTATGGCTTCTTGGCTAGGTGACGGCAGCGTTGGTATCCTGCTAACCAGTAAGCAATACGAAAACAATTTCTATACTCAACGTGAAGCGGCGGTTGTTGGTACTACCTTCTCTGCAGTATCCATCACTTTCAGTTTGGTTGTTCTTGCTCAAGTTCAGCTAGAACACCTGTTCCTACCTTTCTACGGTGCAATCTGTTTGGCAGGTGTCATCGCCGCGATCATTATTCCTCGCTTACCACCATTAAGCCTGAAGAAAGATCGTTACATGGACGGAAGTGAACCAAAGAAAGACGCTGATGCAGTTCCAGCAGGTCACACAACATTCTCTTGGGGCATGGATCTTGCGCTAAAACGCGCTGGTCAAGTGACTTCTGTACAGTCGGTATTTAAAGAAGGCGTACATAACGCTATCGATATGGTGTTTGGTGTGCTGCCTGTTGTAATGGGTCTTGGTACCGTGGCTTTAGTAATTGCCGAATACACATCCGTATTTGAAATCCTAGGTCAACCATTTATCCCGTACCTAGAGCTTCTACAAGTACCTGAAGCGGCGGCTGCATCTCAAACTATCGTTGTTGGCTTTGCAGACATGTTTATCCCTGCAATTCTTGCTGCCTCAATTGACAATGAGATGACGCGTTTTGTCGTTGCTGCAATGTCAGTAACCCAGCTTATCTACATGTCTGAAGTTGGTGCTCTACTACTGGGTAGCAAGATTCCGGTAAATATTATCGAACTATTTGTTATCTTCATCCTGCGAACACTAATTACACTGCCTGTAATTGCAGGTGTAGCGCATTTGATTTTCTAAAGTTCTTTTTCCTAAGGCCCTGCTTTTGCAGGGCTTTTTATTACGCCCAACTCTGAGATCAACATAAAAAGTAAACACAAAAAAATAGAGCTCTAGCCAACATCCCTCCCACTTAGTCTCATAAGTGAAACACACAAATTACATTTAATCGATTCAATCCCCCAATAAGATTGATTTTATAAACCTCACGCCATCCCATCTCGATTGACAGCAAGCGACTAACATTTCGTTTTTTGACACTTTTATTATCAAACTTTATCAAGATGACCAAACTCACACATTTAGCTCAATGTTGCAGTGAAAGTTAAAAAACATGAAAAATCCATTCAGGAATCTGATAAAACTGTCGATAACAAAATAACAACAACACGTTTTTTGCTATCTGTTGTCGTAAATCATCCCCCAATAAGAGATGAATCAGAGATAGTGTAAACAGGGAGACTTGAGGAAAATCTATGAAATTCAGTCATAAAGTAGTAACCGCGTCCTCGATTTTATTGTTAGTGACAGTTTCGCTTCTGTCTATTCAACAGGTAATGACGGTACGCTCAGAAATCGAAGATCATATCAATGAATCACTAGGGGAGATTCTAACGAGTGTTGGGAACACCGTTGAGTCTCAAATGGATGCAAAAAAAGCGCTGGCACAATCTCTAACAGAAGTAATTGAGTTAGCTCCTAAAGACCGACAGTATGTAAAAGACATTCTTGAGCAGCCCAAGCCTAAGTCAAGCTTTCTCGCGATAGGTTTCGGTTACCAGGCTGACGGTTCAGTCATCGAAAATGATGACAACTGGGAAGCTGGTTCTGATTATGACCCTCGCCAGCGTCCGTGGTTCCAAGCTGCAAAGAATCAAGGTAGCCTTGTCGTTACTGACCCTTATGTCGATGCCTCCTCTAAAAATGTCATTATCTCTATCGGCACCCCAGTAAAAGAGAATGGTCGATTCATTGCAGGTATGTTCTACGACTTAGAGCTTACTAAGCTGGCTGAATTGGTAAACCAGGTAGATGTATTTGATGCGGGATACTTATTCCTTGTAACCAACGACGGTACAACTATCGCGCACCCAGAAGCTGCAAACAATGGCAAAAAGCTGTCGAGCTATCTACCCCAGATTGACTTAGGTAAACGTGAGCAACATATCGAAGTCAATGGCCAAAGCTTTATGGTGAGCTTATCTCACATTAAGAGCGAGAATTGGTACGTAGGGGCAATTGTTGATGAGAGTATCGCTTACGCAGCCGTAGATAAGTTGCGTACTAGCGCAATCATTTACTCACTTATTGCCGTAGTATTTTCAATTGCTGCGCTTACTATGTTGATTCGATTCTTGATGCGACCATTAGATGAGCTGAATTCCGCTATTCAAGGTGTTGCTTCCGGTAAAGGTGATCTAACTCAGCGCTTGTCTACAGAGACTGATAAAGAGTTTTCCGAGTTAGCACATGGCTTCAATACCTTTATGGAGAACCTTCAGCATCAAATCATCGAGTCCAAGCAAATCTCTGATGAGATCTTAACGGGAACTCAGTTAACTGCAGAAGGGGCGAAAGGATCAGCTTCTGCGATGCAAACTCAGCTGCAAGAGCTTGAGCAATTAGCAACAGCCATGCACGAGATGTCTGTAACGGCGACAGAAGTTGCGAATAATGCTCAAGGCGCCGCAAGTGCAGCGAAAGAAGCGGACGAGGCCACCATACAAGGTTCCAATGTAGTTAATGAATCAACTGCAACGATTAACCTACTTTCAGACAACATCGACCAAGCAGTTGAGGAAGTTCAAGGCCTTGAGTCTGCAACAGCGAATATTGAGACAATCTTGAAAGTAATTAACGATATTGCTGATCAAACTAACTTACTTGCACTGAATGCAGCCATCGAAGCTGCTCGCGCAGGCGAATCCGGTCGAGGATTTGCCGTTGTAGCTGATGAAGTTCGTACCCTAGCACAGCGTACGCAAGAATCTACGACGGAAATTCGCAGCATGATTGAACAACTTCAATCCGGCGCATCTTCTGTGGCGAGTGCGATGCACCAAAGTAAAAATAGTGCCGTTGAGGCGGTTGATAAAGCGGAACAAGCAAACGGCGCTCTGCAACGAATCCGTGATTCAATTCAGCAGATCTCTGATATGAACTTGCAAATTGCCTCTGCTGCAGAAGAGCAAAGCTTGGTTGCTGAAGAGATCAACAATAACACGGTCAATATTAAAGATTTGTCTACACAAGTATCTCACTCAGCTGACCTTGCCGATGAAGCTATGCAGAAACAAAATGAAAACGTTCGTAAACAAGATGAAATTCTAAACCGCTTTACAGTTTAGATACTTCTCTTTTTTAACCGACAAGCAAGCAAACAAACAGCGAGCCCATGTGCTCGCTGTTTTTCTACTTATAGAAAGAAAGCATCATTCCAACGACTGTGAAAGAAAATCGCTTCGACACTCGGCTCCCCTTTACTTTATAACTTGTTCGCCATCATAAAGAGAGTAACAGCAAGTCATGTCAGCCTCTGGCGAGACAGTTTCGCATTAACGTCAAATATCATCGCGATTTATCAGGCAATGCTCAGGCCATACACACAGCTAATGCGGCACTAACACCTTCGCATAAAAAAGCCGCTTGCCCAATTGTGGACAAGCGGCTTTCTATAGTTCAATTACTGTGTGTTCGTCGAGTCGATTTATACCGCTTGAGCGAACAGCAAGAAACATCCGAATAGGAAGATAATGCTCATCCCCATCGCACCACCACCCGCTTCGTACACGCTGCTGTCTTCTACAGGTACACGACGCACTTTCATGGTCATCGATAGTGGAACAAACACCGCTAGGAATACAAGGATGATACCTGCGTAGCTAAGGATCGCTAAGAAGTGCTCTGGAGCGAATACCGCACCAAGTAAGGGCAGAATAAACGTAGTTACGAATACCACTGGCTTACTTGATTTTAGAAGATCTGCATTTTGGTCGTAAAGCGCCATTGCCACACCTAAGAAAGACGTCAATAGTGCCAAGCCAGTAAACATAGACAGGATGAACTCAAGACCTGTGTACTGCTGACCAAGAACAGAGATCAACTCAGACACGTTTGAGAATTGAACAAGTTCATGTGGTGGCAAGTTACCCACTACCGCGAACAACCACAGTAGGTAACACACAAGAGGAATCGTAGAGCCAACAATGATCATGTTGCGTAGTTGGTTTTTACTCGCTTCTTTGTTGTAAGTGACCAAAGAAGGAATCACCACCATGAAACCAAAGCTTGTGAACAGAACTGAGCTTTGTTTGATCAGTGCCATTTTGTCTGCGTTCACTACTTCACTTAGGCCTTCAAACGATACATTTGGCGCAAGAGAGAGTAGCGTTAGAACAAGCGCGACAATCATACCGACGAACAAGCCACGGTTTAGCTTATCAACAACGCCTGTACCAGCCGATACGATAAGACCAACCAAAACGGTAAAGCCAACTTGGCTAGAAATAGTAGAAAATGGTAGGCCCATTGACGTAGTGACTTTTTGCACCAAGTCACCAGCACCGATGATGTACGCCATCAATAGACAAACAAGCAATGCGTACAAAAGACCGTTAGTAACAAGCTGACCGCCTTTACCAAGGGTTTCACGAGCAATGGCGTTCATACTCACGCCACCACCTACTTTACAGCTTGCTTCCAACAGAAGAAGTGCCGCATAAGTCGTACCTGCCCAGATGAACAGCATGAGAAGAGTGCCCCATAGGAGGCCAAATTGAGCTAGCACCATTGGTATAGCGAGCATACCAGCGCCAAGAGCAGTACCTGCAACGATCAGGGAGCTGCCGACAAGTTTTGAGTTCACGGTTAATACCTCTAAATTTAATCCGTTTTGTTGTGACTTATCGTGCTTTTGGTTCGAAGCACGATCTACGGAGACGCCCTACCCTGCAGCCAATGAATTCACGATGAAACAGTAACTCAAGGTGCAAAAAGCCTAAACTCAAGATGGATCTATCCTGTCTGAGTACATTAGGGATGTAGGGAATCATTTCCGGGCAGAGTTCAATTAACGGAATGTCTCACTTTGGGTTCGAAGCAAAATCAGCGCATCCTTTTTCGTCAATCCCATTCTCTGCTGAATGGATTTGGTTCAAAAGGATTGTAAGGCATAAATAGGACGATTGAAAAGCAAAAGCTCCATCTTATAGCCATATATTTTAACAACTATCAGTTGATGCAACAGATATGTTGTATAACCGCCGATTATTTAGTCTTTTGTTGCTATAGATAGTAGGAAATGAGCTGTAGCGCTCAATTTTTAAGGTGTACATGAAAATGTACACTTTGTTAGAAGGTGTTAGAAACCCGGAACATAGCCTAGATTCAGCAATATCGTTATTATTCTCACCGTACCGACACGTTTCGGTTCACATACCTCTAAACACTGATTTACGGTTCGAAAATATAGGTAAATGAGTGTTCCGAATGCTGGGTTTGGTTCCCCAGCATTTTTATTCTTCTTGCTATTTTTTCTCTGGCTAAGCCTATCCTTTCCAGCACCCTGCTACATCTATTTACACGCGTCCTGTTCTCCTATTGAAGATATATGTTCAAGTGACTTCAAGATACAGGGTTCAGAGCGTTGTCACTGATTCCCGGTTTACCGAAAGTGAGCGATGAAAAACAACGAAGCGGAATAGCTAGCTCTTTTCAAATTGTTTGACGAAGCTATTTAGTTAGCAAAGAACGTGCTTCAGTGACACGCTCCCGAAGGGCGAGGTTATTTGAGTATAAAAAAGGCAAGGTGCCTAATGACAACCCTGCCCAACTTCAACAATCGTCTTATATTGCAACTAGGATAATTTGAACTTGCTTAGTTCACCATGTAACTCGGTAGCCTTTCGCGTAAGCTCATTACTGATTTCAACAGAAGATGTCATCGAGTCCATCACATCCATTGCTGTATCGTTGATAGTGACAACGTTGCGATTAATTTCTTCCGACACCGAGCTTTGCTCCTCAGCAGCCGACGCAATCTGATTGTTCATATCATTAATTACTTCGATAGCATGATTGATTTCAGAAAGCGCCTGTTGCGCAGCTTGAGTTTCATCTCGAGTATCGACAGCTTGTTGCTGACTTTGCTCCATCAAAACAACTATTGATTGAGTCTCTTGCTCTAAACGAGCCAGCATAGTACGAATTTCTTCAGTAGAACCTTGAGTCCTTGTTGCCAAATTACGCACTTCATCTGCCACAACCGCAAAGCCTCTACCAGCCTCTCCTGCTCGAGCCGCCTCAATGGCAGCATTTAAAGCAAGTAAATTTGTTTGCTCCGCAATACCGCCGATTTCAGTCAAGATACCTTGGATGGCGGTGCTTGACGCAACAAGGTTTTGCGTTTGGTTCTGTGCATCACTCACTTGACTAGCAAGATGTGCCACCGCGTTGGCTGCGTTGTCCATCCTAGCCATGCCATTCACACTATTGCTTTGCACTTGGCTCGCAGCTGCTGCTGCTTGAACCGCAGAGTTTGCCACTTCATGAGCGGTTGCACTCATTTCATTGATGGCTGTAGCGAGGGAGTTCACCTCATTAACTTGAGCGTTTAACTGCTCTTTCGAAATATCAGCACGCGTTTGGCCTTCAGTTGCGCTTTTGTCAACTTGATCAGCCGTTTCAGTGACCGTTAACAGCATTTCCTGTATGCGGGCTAGGAACGAATTGAACCAATGCGCTAATTGAGCCGTTTCATCTTTCCCTTTGACCTCAATTCGATAGGTAAGATCGCCTTCTCCTTGTGCCGCATCTTTAAAACGCTCGACTAAGTTCGTTAGTACTTTGCCTAACGAGTTAGCGATGAATGCCATTGCCAAAATACCGACAAGTGCAGCAATCCCACCAGCCCAAACACCTTTTTCTATGGCTGACTGGTTCTGCTCGTCGCTCCATTGCTCATAGTCAGCCACACTTTTTGTTAGGTGGCTACTAGGAACCGAAACAATCACGACCCATGGTGCATCATTGGTATCAATCGAAGTTATGGCGTACTCATTGCCATCAAACGAAATAATTCCGATCTCTTTTTGTGTCGCTAACGATTGGATATTTTTCCACTGTGATAGTAATTCGGAAGGTACTTTCATCCCTACAGAAGCAGAATCATCACTGTTCGCAAGAACGGCGCCCTTCCAAGAGGAAATTAGAATCTTACCTTGGCCCTCGAATAAACCGCTCGCTAGATTCTCACTTTGTCCTTGTAACTCATTTAGTGATAAATCAAAGCCGACAGAACCAATAATCTCGCCATTCATTTTGATTGGCTGGCTGATTGTAGTAATTAGCTCTTCTCGACCACGAACCGGATACATGTACGGCTCCATAACAAACGTTTTACCCGTTTCATATGGTTTCAAATGCCAATCATCTTTACGCTCACCACTACTATTGAGTTCAGTGTTGCTGAAGCTTTCCATTGCAACAACATCAAAGCTATTTTTGGAATTAGGAGAGAAGAATGGTGCCAAATAGCCTTTGGTATTGAAGCCGTCTTTTATGTCAAATGCTGTTTCACTAGGCCAAGACATGTCTTGCCATACCATATATCCAGCAAATACAGCTTTATTCTGAGCCTCCAAAGAAGCGATGAACTGTTTTACCACCGCCTGTGGTGTAGCACTAGACTCTGCACTCAATTCGAGAATTGATCGCACTTGTTTCAGGTTGGCAAGCACTGGCTCCAGCTGGTTTGAAATACTAAGCTCCTGTTGTAGAGCGGCATTTCTTAGATCAGAGGTGGTCGCATTTGTCAGTTGTTTTTTTACTTGTGTTGTAATCTGTTGATTTACTTCAGTGAAGGCACTGGTTGTCATCCCCATCGCAATCAATAAAGTGAAAGCCATTGCACCACCGGCGCTCACTGCAATTCTTGTTCGTATACTGTTAAACATACTTGTTTCTCCAACAGGCTAGTAGCTGGATTAATATTTAAATAAGGTAGGAAGGGAAATTGTATCTAACAGGTGTGAATGGAGAATGTTGTAATGTGAATGAAATACGAACGGATTATGAAATTACATGAACAACACTATATCGTTTAAAGTGCACAAGGCGGGGAAGTAAAGATGTTTATTGAGTGTGAATCTATCTATATCTCAACTAACGCAATGATATTATAAATATTTATCAGAATTTAAAGATAGTTACCGGAGATACCGTGATCTCATGACTGAACAACTCGCTGCGGCCTATCTAACAAATTTGGGCAACCAATAATGTGATATTATTCACATAATATTTTTCTTAAATATCTGTGACTTAGCTGTAAATAAATCCTATTTTCATATAAATACCCTTCTCCACTATGAGGAGAAGAGTATTTAAATCGATCTAGCAGTTTACCAGCATCATAGCGTTAAGAGCTGGTACCTTAATGGGTTGGCCAAGTTCAAACTGTTCACCTGAGAGTAGATCCGTAACTAATGCATCGCCAGGTAGCTCTAACGTCTGGGAACGTAGAGACTTATTAAGAACCAAAATCCCCTTATCACCTCGCTGCAGCACAAGCATATCATCATTACCTTCTACCATTCTCATCGGCTCACCATGCGTTAGGTTGTGAAATGCGATCATCTTCGCCATTCGAGGATCACGCCATGAGTTTTGCCAACGAGGATTTCCAAGACGATCTTTGATACCACTAGGGTCAAGATCGGTATATACCAAAGGGACTCCTCCGTCGCGCCCCATGATATACGCATACGCTAACCATTCTTCTTCCTCACCCATTACATGCTCTAAAAATACATCATTGTTTGGGATATCGTGAGTAATGGCAAAGGTGATAGCTCGGCCATTGGATAACGCCTGCCCAAAGCAATACGGATCGATGAGTGACTTGAAGCTACCACTTTTCTTAAGCGCTTTCGAGATTGTTGAAAACAGCGGAAAATCATACGCACCGAGTCGTGTTTCTTTCAAATAAGGTTCAAGAAACAGCTCATATTCTTCTTCAGTCGCGCCACCATCCGTAATTATTTCACCAAAAATGTGGACGTCATGCGTGATATCCTCAGTCCAAACCTGCTTCAAGTGCTCTAGCGTCATGTGCTTTGCTGCATCAATACGGAACCCCTTCACGCCAAGCTGTTTCAACGCTTGAAGATACAGTCTCTGCTGAGCGACAACATGCTCACACACTCGTAACGTAGGTAAACCCGGATCGGTCGGCCCCCCCCTGTGATACGGCCATTTTGTACTTGCCACTTATCTTTCCAATCTTTGATACCAAAAGCTTCGACAAAATCATTTTCATCAAACAGCGGCTCAGATAAGTCCCCAAATAGAACGAGGTCTTGATACTTGTCTGCATTTTGCTGGTACTCGTCCATCACAGCTTGGCGCGGGTACTGCAAATCCGCGCGGAGATGGGCTTCATTAGCCATATGGTTAAATACTACATCGGCATAAACTAATACACCTACACGGTCGAGAGCTTCAACCATGTTTTTGAAATCTGCGGTGTCTCCAAGTGCATTATCGATAACACGGTAATCTTGAGGTTGGTAACGCTGCCACCAGCGTTCGTCTTGTGCACTTTTCATTGGTGGAGAAACCAAAACCGAGCCATAACCTAGCTCGCTAATCTCCGCTGCACGTTGGCCAATATCAGCATACTTCCAATCAAAAGCATGCAAGATTACATTTGCACCCGTCGATTGTGTGTCTTGTAAGCCACTCATGTTTCTCTCCTCGTCGCGTTCGCTCACCCATTTATTGCTCGAATTCGTCGTGAGCGAATCCAATAGCTGAAATTATAAGAAGTATTGGCGCCTCTCCCTCCCCCCCCTAATATGTTTGTGCTAGGGGGAAAAACGAGGCGTAGCTCCACCTTGGGTACGGCTTAAAGGAGTACTTGAATACAATGTTCACTAAAAACAAACACCAGAACGACTTGAGATAACTCATAAGTAGTTGTTTTAAAGGCATTTTTAAAACAAATATCGGAAAATGATGATATCGCTATTACGCCTTTCCTTGAGCACTTCGTCTAAGTAGAGGCACAAATTCAATATGTAACAAATATTTAAGAAGACGAAACTGTAGCTTATGTCACAGTTGGTGCGGTTTATAAATTGATAGAAAAGAAGAGAAAGACTCAAAAAGATGGCGAGAGGGGGGACAAATAAGAACGCTGGATACAAAAATAGCGCGATAAACGCGCTACTTTTTAAGTGCGGTACAACACCTTCACAACGTGCCAACCGAATTTGGTTTTGACTAGATGTGGAGTTAGTACCTCTCCTGAAAAACAAACTTTATCGAACTGCGGCACCATTTGACCACGGCGAAATTCACCTAGATCGCCACCACGTTTACCAGATGGGCAAGTGGAGTATTTCTTTGCCAATGCCTGGAATTTAGCACCTTTCTTAAGTTGCTTAATGATGTCTTCAGCTTGTTCTTTGTGCTTTACAAGAATATGCAATGCAGCTGCTGTGTTTGCCATTTGTCTGTCTCTCACTATTTGTGGGGGCGCAAGTTTAACCAATGTATCCACCTACGCTCAAGCGTTAGTACACTTTTGTATGAAAATAAAAGTCAAATGAGATTTGCGATATTTCGTTAAGAGCTCAACTTTCTTCAGCCAATAGTTGAAGAGTAAGGATTATAAGATAAGATATACTACATAAATCAGTAACATTGATAAGGTTATTTCATGGCAAAAGTCGCAAGCAAAGCGAACCAATCTCAAGGCATGTTGGTGTTTAAACTCACCCTGCAACAGAACTTCGCAATTGGCACACTTAAAGTCCGTGAAATTGTTCCTTACATGCCAACGACCAAGATCCCTTATTCACATCACCATGTGATTGGAACCGTAACAATTCGCGATTTAACTGTACCCGTTATCGATATGGCTGCAGCGATTGGATTCCGTCCTATTCAAGAAGAGGAATACCAGAATTGCTATTTAATCGTGACCGACTGCTTACGTACGGTAGTTGCGTTCATGGTTCGAAGTATTGAGAAAATCATTGAATGTGATTGGAAAGCTATTGAAACGCCACCAGAAAGTGCAGGTCACAACATCTTTGTAACTGGCATTACTCGTTATGAAGAGAAAATAGTTCAAATGCTGGATGTGGAGCTTTTGCTTTCGAAGATCTACCCTCAATACGAAAACACCAAGATTCCAATGCTGACAGACATCGAACGTGAACGCCTGAAAGCCCTAAGCATCCTTTTAGTGGATGATTCTTCTATTGCACGTAAGCAGTTAAGCGATGCATTAGACCGCATCAACATCCCTTATCAGATTTGTAAGAACGGTACTGACGCGCTCGACTTAATGAAACGAGAAGCTGAAGCCAACCGCCCAATTGACCTTCTGGTGAGTGATATTGAAATGCCAGGACTGGACGGTTACGAACTTGCGTTTGAAGTTCAAAATGATGCTTCGCTGAACAATTCTTACCGTATTCTTCACACATCACTCTCTAGCGAGATTTGTGTCGACCGAGCTCACCAAGTTGGCGCGCATGAAGCGTTAGAGAAGTTCAATGCTGGCGAACTGATTGAAGCAATGCTGCGCGGTGCAAAAGAGCTAGAAGCAAAAGCAATGGCTTCTTAATCAAACCTAGTACGTCTGCTTTATCTCATATTTATCGATGATTTTTCCGGCGGTGAACAAGCTAGTGATACTCGCTAGCGAACATGAAAATAGCGTAACAAAGACGAACGTCTTTATGTGACTGTTGAGTAATAACTCTCCACCGAAGAAATACAGCCCTATCGCGACAAGCGTTGGTGAAACTAATACCGAGCGACACAGCAATTCCATTGCAAGGGAGAAAAAGTAGACTTCCTCCCTTTTAGCGATCGAATACCAGTTGTAGAAAACAATAGCAACTACTACACCCGCAGCTAAAACCATGGCAGCGGTGACGCTTGAAACAGGCTGTCCTGCAAACAATACAAATCCAGCCCTTATAGACAAAATCAGGCAAATCACCCAAGCTAATAAAGGAACCCCAATAACTAATCCCATCGTATCTTTCCTTTGAATTAATGTTACTTGTTATTCAAACAAAGGCAGTAAGGTAAGGAAAGGTTATCGCAGTACTCGTATGGGCATCTGCGACGGATAGCTTAAAGTCATTAAATTCAAACTATTAGATTATTTTTAACTACTTATTTGGCATTGTGTAGCTGCGAGACACAAACTCAGTTTCTTCCACTTGATAGATGTGATTGATGTAGGAAGCCAAGCTGTAGAGAACGTTGGCGAGCAGGTTTGAATATCGGAACAAAATTGGGGCGGGTTGCTTTTTACCCGAATGCTCTACCGCAACCAATGCACGAACGACCTTTTTGGCTTGGCAGCGACACAAATGCAATTGGCTGGAAGTTGGGTGACCACCGGGAAGTACAAACCCCTTAAAGCCGCCGTCAATGCGCGCTTTGATTTCGTCGTAGTCGGCTTTGAGCTCATCAACTTCCGCTTCTGTGATCGCCAGCTTGCCGCGAATAGAACCATTAACATGGTACACGTTTGGCTGCATGCGAGTTAGGACGTCGCGGCTAAAATCATCCAACTCCATCGATAGCACAAGCCCAATTCGACTGCACAACTCGTCTGCCGTAATTTCAAAATCGCAGACCGGGCTGTCTTCATAAATGAATGGGTAACAAATCTCGCCAAGTTCCTTACTTACTGGTCTCATGCTCTTTCTCTGTGCTTTGGTTCTAATAAAAAGGGAGTTAGTATAGCCTAACTCCCTTTGGGCATTCACATCCGTTTAGACGATAATAAGTTAGAAAATCGGCTTATGCGTTTTCGATTTTCTTGTGACCTTCTTGAAGGTGAACGAAATCAACCAGATCATCGCCTGATACTTGGTAAGCTTGACCAAAACCTTTCACGAACAGACCTTGTTCTGCTTTTAGGTTGAACAGAACGAAGTCTTCTAGTTGGCTCAGACCATCAATGATCTCACCGAAACGATCTTTCATTTGACCAACAACTTGTTGCCACATTTCAGTATCACGCTCAACAACGGTTGCAACCGCATCAAACGTTAGACGCTTACGAGCAAACAACTGCTTCGACGAATCTTCATCTTCAATCATCATCAAAGATACATTTGGATTCTCTAATAGATTGCGTGCGTGACGAGCAATCTGAGAAATAAGAACGAAGTAACCTTCCTGGTTTTGAACGTATGGGGCGTAACTTACGTTTGGACGACCTTCCGCATCAACTGTTGCTAGTTGAATTGTACGGCGCTCCTGACGAAATTCCTTAATTTCTGGTCCTAGACGACCTTGTAAACGCTCTTGTTTAACTTGCTGATCCATTTTGATACCTAACTTTACTTGTTTTGTGTTTCCGAGTTTAAACTCGGTTATTCTTTGATAAACGACGCCACCCCACCTGTTGGCTGATGGAGCAAGCGTCGTACGCATTTAACACTATTAAACTACTGGTTGAACTCAGCTTGCATTGCACGGAATGCAGTTACTTGCTCTTCAATCAGTTCGCGCTTTTCATTACGACCGAGGTAGATCTTAAAGATGTTGCTACCGCACTCAGAGAAGAAACCAAAGTAGTGGCTTTCGCGTCCCATAAACGGCTTACTTACTAGCGCGATGTTTTTCACGTTATCCAGTTTAAGGTGGCCATGAAGCTCGCCTTCTTTACCCATTAAGTTATAGTAACCACGTGCTACTTTGCCTTTCGGGAACGGTGCTTTCACTTCAAATATTGAGCCGAAAGAGTGAACAATCGTCGTTACAGGACCAAAGCCAACAAGACCTTCTAAAATGCCTTGTGCTTGCTCACCCGGAGCCACCGATACCATTTCTTGAGGTAATGCTGCAACCACTTCAAATTCCGATACGCCAAGGCGCTCTGCCATCGCCGCTGGCAGCAGTTGTGGTTCTTGTTCTAGTAGGAGTTCGACCTGTTGCTTAATTGATTCCATTGTTTTTTCCATTTCTTTCAGATTAATTGTTAGATACTTTTGGTACGTTTTCGTTCATTTCCGATGTTAGTACCTGAATACATGCCTGCGCGAGAGAAACAGCCCAGAAGCTCCCTGCAAGGGTTAGCACTAGGCTGCGCTCTTGAAGCTCGACCAAGCCCTTGCCATGCCAGACTTTGAACAGCGGCATTAGGAAGTTAAAGGTATCTTCACCCATGAAGTTTGGCAGTTTATTCCCTTGGACAATGCCACGGTCAAAACCTGACTTAAGCGCAGCAAAGAGTGGCTCTAGTGGGCTTTGCTTCATCATCATCGCGATAGTGCTTTGCCCTTCATTCACGGCCTTCACATAAGTGTCTAGCGTGCGGTGTTGCATCATGCCGTAACCACCGATATTACCGCCAGCACCGCAGCCAATAGGAAGCACTTCTGCATACGTCTTTGCTAGGCTGTTGTACAAGCTTCGTTCACGGTTATCGATCGCCCAGTGGTTAACGCTGAGTTGCTTCATGTGGTGCTTCGACATGAATTTCGCACCAAGCTCGTACATGCCAGCTTTTTCTGGTGTAGTTGCTGGTGGTGGCATCTTGCCCTTCTCAACTAGGTTCAGCATCGGAGCGGTACCACCAACAACAAGCTGGTATAAATCTAAACCGTGCGCCCCAGTAGATATGAAATCATTCAAATCCTGTTCGAGCACTTCTCTGGTTTGATACGGTAAACCGTAAAGTAAGTCGATAATGACGGGAATTTTGTCTTCTTTAGCGAGCTCAGCAACGCGATTCAATACATCTTCACGATCATCTAAACGTTTAGCACTACGGCGAACTTTAGTATCAAAGCTCTGTACACCAAATGAGAAGCGGTTGAACCCACCATCTAGCGCACCTTGATAGAGTTCATCTGAAAATCGGTTGATGCGACCTTCCAACGTAATTTCGCAATCAGCGGCTAAAGGGAAGTAGTCATGAATTGCCTGACCAAGAATACGAACTTGATCTGCAGATAAGTCTGTAGGCGTACCGCCACCGATATAAACCGCATGAAAAATGCCACTTTGTGTCCATGGCAGTGCAGCTTTCTCTTTCAGCTCTTTCATCAGAGCATCAAAGTACTCATCAACAAGCTTACGGCTCGCGGCATTTTGGAAGAAGTTACAAAAAGTACAGCGCACACGACAAAATGGCACATGAATGTACAGGCAACGCTTATTGTTCTTTTGCGTTGTTTCGGAAGTGATCCGTGACAGAATTTCACCTTGTTGTGGCGGTGGCACTGGCATGCTGCTACCACCCGCATGTGCGGAGTGTTTTTTCACAAAAGCAAAGCGCAGCGGATCGGGGCTATCACTCCCAAGAATTGATTCGTCAAATTTATAAATGTCGACGCTCATATTTACTCACTTAAAGCCCACCACACAAAGGATTGAGGCTCATTTCAAAAAAACTGTAAAGATCATAATTTGCACGTAATGATAATGCAATTGATAATTGATCTTATTTCCTTTTCGCGTAATAATCCCTTCCACTTGATAATGATTCCTACTACCGAGATTTATCCGTGAACGTTAAAAGATATGCCATTGCCGGAGGCGCCTCTTTAGTGGTGCACGCTGCGCTTCTTTTTGTCTCTCAAGAGACGAAAGTGTTTGCAATGCCAGCAGGCAATCCCACCAGCTCGGTAAGCTTGAATTTAGTCTCAGCGCCAAAACCGGTACAAGCGGCTCCAACGCCACAAGAAGTGGTGGAAGAAAAGCAACCGGAGCCAAAGAAACAACCTGAACCTAAGAACCCAAAGCCTGCGCCGGTTAAAAAAACGGTGGAAAAACCGATCGTAAAAAAAGAAGCGGTGAAGAAAAAACCCGTCAAAAAGAAACCTGAACCGATTAAAAAACCTCAACCACCAAAACCCGTTGCAAAGAAAGATCCGCAACCAAAAGAAAAAGTGGAAGAGAAAATCGCAAAAGAACCTCAACCACAACAAGCGGCTCCTACTGATCAATCTAAAGGGGCGACATCACAGCCTGTGATGCTTGATCAGCCTGCTTTTGTGTCTCAACCAGTTCAGCCCCGCTACCCACGTTCAGCACGCAAACGCGGTATTGAGGGTGTCGCCCTCTATGAAGTGTGGCTAGATGCAAACGGCAACCAGATTAAACAGGTTCTTATTGAATCATCAGGTGCAGAGATGCTTGATGTTTCTGCTCTACGTGCCATCAAACAATGGCAATTCTCACCACATATTTCTGGTGGGCAAAAAGTTGCTCACCGAGTTCAAATCCCAGTTCGTTTTAAGTTGGATGGATAATGGAACAACTACAACATTTACAAAACCAATTTGGTCTTATGACTTGGCCTTTAGTTATTTGCTCTGCACTTACAGTCATGATCATTGCGGAAAGACTCTTTCAAGTATTCATTAGCTTAGGCGTCGGAAAACGCGCGATTCGCCAAAAGTTGACCGACCTTGATCCAACCAACAACAAAGACATCGAAGCCCTAGCGGATGAGTTTTCCGGCAAGCGCCCCCTCTTATACCGTGGCGTTGCGATGCTGCTTGCCCACCACTCATTTTCTAAGTCATTACGAGAAGACGCAGCAGGGATTTGGCTACAAGAAAAACGTCATCAGTTGCACTCAGGGCTGCGTTTATTGACCCTGATTGGCGTGATCAGCCTCTTATTGGTCTGTTGGGTACAGTACTTGGGCTTATCGACATGTTTAAAGGTATTGCTTCTTCTACAGGCAACATCACACCAAACGATCTGGCCGATGGTCTTGGCCTTGCGATGCGCACGACAGCTGCAGGTTTGATCATTGCATTACCAGCAATTTCTGGAGCGCAACTTATTGGCCTATGGGCTGATCGTGTTATCGCAAAGCTTGAACACACTCTGAACTACGTGAATCTATGGCTTGAAGGCATTTCGCTTCAACACGTATCCCCTGAAAACAGCAAAGAAGTCGCGACTGTTGCAAATCATGTTGAAGCGAGAAGCTCATGATAAAGGCACCGCAAGACAATAACAGCCACGGCTTAACACCAGACTTAACTCCGCTGCTCGACATCATCTTCATCGTTATGGTGTTTTTGATGCTCACCGCCGCGGTGAAGTTAGATTCCCTCGATGTGAACCTACCAAGTACTGATTCCCAAGCAGTTGCTGAAGTAGACAAACAATCGATCACAGTGAACATCCTTAAAGAAGAGCCACATTGGGCGATCAATGGTAAGGCGTACATCGATTGGGAAAACTTCACGATAGCTCTGTTAGAAGAAAGCAAATCAACTGACAAACCCATTGTGATTGGCGCGGAAAAGACCGCAGATATTCAATCACTGGTTAAGCTTCTTGGTTTTTTACAAGAAAACGGAATTCAAGCGACTCAACTGCTCACTGAAGAGTCGCAATAAAAGAACATAGATTGAGAACACACTAATGAATAAAACACTTTCGCCCGTTCGTACCGCATTGACAGCCGCCATTACTATGCTTGCAAGTGCGACCCTGTTTGCCAACGAAGCACCATCAAATGAACGTATTGTCAGTGCAGGTAGCGCTGTGACTGAGCTATTGCTTGCTCTTGATGCCAAAGACAGCCTTGTTGCTGTCGACGTAACAAGCCAGCTACCGGAAGGGATGGAGCTACCAAAAGTTGGTTACCACCGCCGCCTGTCTGCTGAGGGCTTGCTAGCACTTAGCCCAACTAAAGTGATTGGCTCAGATGAAATGGGCCCAAACACCACGCTAGCCCAATTGAAATCAGCGGGTGTTGATGTCGAAATCGTCAACACAGAAGCAAACGTGGAAGGTTTGGTTGATCGTATCGACCAAATAGCGACCATCATGCATCGTGAAGATCAAGCAACAGCACTAAAAACAAAAGTTGAAACGCAAGTAAAAGCACTAGAAAGCAACCAACCAACAAAAGCTGACAAGAAGAAGGTACTTTTCCTGCTGATTCACGAAGGCCGTCCTGCAAACGTCGCTGGCTCAGAAACCACACCGGATGCAATCATTCAACTTGCAGGTGGCGAAAACCCAGCAGCGAGCAAACTCTCTTCATACAAACCACTATCAACCGAAGCAATGGTTGAGATGCAGCCAGACGTGATCCTTGTAAGTGGCCGTAGCTATCAAACAATGGGCGGTGCAGACGCGATTTTGAAAGCAATGCCACTTCTTGCCGCTACCCCTGCTGGGAAGAATAAAAACATCGTAACGATTGATGGCCATGCTTTGGTTGGCGGTTTGGGGCTTAAGAGTCTTTCAGAAGCCAAGCGCCTTAACGAACTACTGTACCCATAGAGAGACTCAATGCTGTTAAGACGTATCCCTTTATCTACTACTCTATTTGCGTTATCGGGCATTTTAGCTTTATCGCTGTAGCGTCCATTACAGTAGGTCCAATGAATATTAGCCTCCAAGACAGCCTGAGAGGCTTAACAGGATCAGGTTCAGACCTTGCTCCTCATATTCAGCTCGTCATCAACGAAATCCGCCTTCCACGCACCATTCTTTGTATGTTTATTGGTGCGATTCTCGCTATCTGTGGTGTTGTAATGCAGGGGTTATTCCGTAACCCACTTGCCGAGCCAGGCATCATCGGTGTTTCTGCGGGTGCTGCGCTTGGTGGTGCATTTGCAATAGTCGTATTTGCCGACTTCAGCCAAAATTACCCAACACTAATGAACTTAGCGGCATTACCATTCTTCGCCTTTCTAGGCGGTGCGATTACGACGGTATTAGTTTACTGGCTAGGCACGAATAAGTTTGGTACGTCAGTAACCATCATGCTACTAGCGGGCGTAGCAATTAGTGCTCTTTCTGGTGCTGCGATTGGCTTTATGAACTTCATCGCCGATGATCAGATGCTTCGAGACTTAACGCTTTGGTCGATGGGCTCACTAGCAGGAGCAAACTGGTCAGGGATTGGCTTAGCCGCTGTTACTCTCATCAGCTTGATGTTCTGGTTCCAGAAAAAAGCCATGTCATTAAATGCATTGCTCTTGGGCGAGTCAGAAGCCAAACACCTAGGAGTACCGGTACAAAAGCTCAAACGCCAACTTATCCTGTTGTCTGCTGTTGGAGTGGGTATTACGGTGAGTATCTGTGGTGCAATTGGCTTTATTGGTCTGGTGATTCCACACCTTGGCCGGATGCTTGCAGGCCCTGACCACCGTACACTACTTCCTATTTCAGCGCTGATGGGCGCACTGCTTCTGACCGCCGCTGATATGTTTGCACGCGTCGCTGTTGCGCCCGCAGAGTTACCTGTAGGCATTGTGACTGCGCTGATTGGCGCGCCATTCTTTATCTACTTACTGTTCCAACAAAAAGGGAAGATCCTGTAATGAATGACATCGTTTTGTCTGGCAGAAATATCTCTATGAGATACGGGAGCCGAGTAGTACTAGACGACATCAGTATCGATATTCGTGCAGGTGAGGTCACCGCATTATTGGGGCCAAATGGCGCGGGGAAAAGTACGCTGCTCAAGCTACTGTGTGGTGAAATTCCCTCTCAGAGTGACATCCAGTACTTTGGCAAACAAAAAAATGACTGGGAGCCCTCTGAAAGTGCAAAACACGTTGCCATGCTACCTCAACACAGCACGCTGACGTTTCCGTTCTTAGCAAGACAAGTCGTCGAGCTAGGTGCGATTCCTCTATCGATTTCAAATAAAGAGACCACGCAACTTGCTTTGCAATACATGAAGCAGACCGATGTCTTGCATTTGGCAGATAACCTCTACCCTGCTCTTTCTGGCGGTGAAAAACAGCGCTTACACTTAGCTCGTGTATTAACGCAGCTTCACCTGTCCGGTGATAAGAAAATCTTAATGTTAGACGAACCCACTTCAGCGCTCGATCTTGCCCACCAGCACAACACACTCAAGATCGCTCGCAAGGCTGCGAAAGAAAACAACGCTGCCGTTGTTATCGTATTGCACGATCTTAACTTAGCCTCTCAATATGCCGACAGATTAGTGCTGTTGCATGATGGAAAGCTGGTTTGTGATGACACACCTTGGAACGCCCTGACACCAGAACGCATTGAACGTGTCTATGGCTATCGTTCTATCGTAACGAAGCACCCAAGTATGGATTTCCCGCAAGTCCACTCAGCGGCTTAAACAGAGCGCCTGTGCTACGACCACAGCAAAGTGCTCCAAGAAACAAAAAAACCCGCTCAATAGCGGGTTTTTTATTTGATTCGTGTTATTTGCTCATTTGAATTAGAGACTTACCTATTAACCACTCTAGCTCTCTGTCACTACCAGCGCCAAATTGGCTTTCTGCCATTTTGTACAAACGATCAATGCCGTTTGAAGCAAACTCGTGTGCGCTTTCTGAAGTAACAATATGATGGAATAATAGACGTAGAATTGCTAAGAATTCTTTGTCTTCTAAGGCCTTAACCCAGCTTTGAGAGAACGCATCAACACCTTTGTCAAATTCTAGATGTTCAACAAACATCTTAAAAATTCGACCATCTAGTGCTGCGGTAAAATCCGTTTTCTTCGGGAAATGGTGGCTAATACCTGTACGCGATACACCTGTTTGCTGGCTCAACGTTGTATATGACATTTTGTCATAACCAAGTCTAAGCAACTGATCAACAACAGCATCCATTATTTTTTGGATAGTGATTTCGGTATCTTCTTTACTACGCTTTGGCATATTTTAAGCTCTTCTCTTTTTAAATCCATCTAACTCACAGTTAAATGAGGCCAGAATGAAAATCATCTCAGCATTATCTATTGATGAGCTTTTTCTTCAATATAAGCTCAGTCAACTCGAAACCACGCGGCGTAAATCGTGGTTTACATTGACCTTTTTATCAATATCTGTGATTAAAAATATGGCACTTAGTTCAATCCAATAAAAACCAATGCCAGACTATTCATCATGAATATGCTTTTGCCAAGAATGATAATTATGTAAAAATAATCAATCAGGAAATAGTCTTATAAATTAATACTTAGTTCAACTCACCTGACAAAAAACTGACTGCTCAATTCATCAATTACTCTTAAATATTGATACACATCACATTTATCAATCAAATTGTAGCGTTTCATCAGCATTAACCTTCGATTAACAACATAGCATACCGAGCCTTTTTTATCCAAATTCATTCATTTTTGTAGATACAGATCAAATACCTGATAGAATACCCATAGTTTTTACAAGAGGATTCGTTATGAGTGTCGAATTAGAAGAAAACCAAGTATGTGAAGCTTGTGGCTGCGCTGGTGAAATCGGCTTCATCATCAAAGAAGGTGACGATGTTGCTGACGTAACGATTTTTGCTGAGTCTAAAGCGGCATTAGAAGCAGAGTTTGCAAAATACCTAGAGCTAGCAAAAGCAGTATGCGCAGACGTTGAGTACAACACATCTGAGCTTAATGAAGAATCGAAAGAGTTAAAAGCTCGCTTCAAGTTTGATGTAAGTGCTGAAAAGCTAATCTTTGAACTAAAGACCCGCTCTCTAGCTCGTTAATCAAAGGTCACTCCCTCTACATAAAGCGAGCCTTATGCTCGCTTTTTTTAGTTATTACTTTCAAACACAACCCATTTCAAAGCACCATTGAGCTCAAAATCTTTCTCTGGGGCGCATTGAATTAAGACACTATCGATTTTAAGTACAGCGCCAATACTGTATGCCTTATCCTCATAATAGCAAACACGTTTACCGATACTTCCATCTGCAACAATCACTGGCTTTATGTCAGATGTTGTATATGTTTTTGCATGCGCATCATCAGTGACTAATAATATCCCCGAAACCGCAATAGCGAATAATGGTGTTAAGTAATTCATATTGTTTCCGCCCAGTAAGAAGGTGCTTAGAGTTGTTGATCTATTTATAGACTTTATCCTTATTGAGGACAACAAACCTGAAATAACATCAAGTTGCTTAATATTATAAATTGCTAAATAAACTCTAAAACTTAATAAATAATCTATTTAGTGATATCGCTTCCATAACATTGTTACTGGATTTAAATAGATATAACCATCTAGCAGATATCTCGTGATTTAGTTATTCTTTCAAGTATGTTGTTGCCACTTGGTTCAAATAATATGTTTCGCGGCTTTCTTCTCACAATTTGCCTACTATGTCCATTGACAGCGAATTCCTATGAACTCGATTCATACAGTAAGCTCAATCACGTTGATAACTATGGCAATATCGACTTAAGAAACAAGCCATATTCATCTTTGCCAAGTGGCCTTGTTGTCAAAGGCAACTTGAACATATCTAAAACTGCTATAACTAAACTTCCCAAAGGCCTCGACGTGGGGGGGGAAGCTTAGAAGCAACAAACAGTAGTTTGAAGAAAGTGATGCCCGGCGTATCCATTAAGGCCTATGCCAACCTACTAGGCAGTCAAATTGAGAGTTGGCCTAAAGGCGTCAAATTAGGCGGCTACCTAAACTTAACCGACACACCACTAAAGCGATTGCCTAATTGGCTCAAAGTTAAGGGTGACCTCAGCGTAATCAGAACGCCTATCGAATCATTACCAGAAGGCTTAGTCGTGGAAGGTAACCTATATATTGGAGGGTCTGCGCTAAGAGAGTTTCCCGATACTATGACAGTTAAGGGTAATATTTTCTTAGGTGGTAATCGAATATCTAAATGGCCTACGACGCTTAACTTAGGCGGCGCGGTCGCACCATGAGGTGTTTTTAGACTTTGATGTGAGGAACGAGCTAAGAACCTATAGATAACACGCCTATGTTAAGTTCTTATTTACCTCGTTCCTCTGAACTGGTCAATTTCGGCTAACCGACTAAGCCTCTTTATTGTTAACCGGATTTGCGTAACTCGCTACGAGAAAACGCTGGGCACCAACTGGTAACATCTCAAGCTTTGCTGCTAGTTGAGACTTGACGTCATCTGAAACACTCTCATCTTCACACCCTGCAGCAAGCAGGTTGATAGGGAATACTCGATATTTGTTGTGAATTTGGCGGTCGATTTCGTTTGCTAACTCGTCTGGCGTCTCAAATTCTTGGTCAATTACATCACCAAATGCAACATGCACTTTACCTTTGTAACCCACGATGCCTTGGATGATGCTTTCAATGTCTTCAAACTCACCTTTTTCGTAGCTACCGTTTTCTGCTTTTTCATACAGCTCTTTGGCTTTCGCAATGTCACAAGGATCGTTTTGATATGAAATTGATACTGGTACAATCTTCAATGAACGAGTGTATTCACCAAAGCTGATTTTTTGCTTACGACCTTCAACATGAAACATCTTTAAGATCGCAGGGTCAGTGAAATCATTACCGTCTTTAGCTCGGCCTTCTTTTTGGGCAATCCAAATAGAGTTGCCAGTATCTAGAGAGTGTTTGATGTAGCCTGATAGCTGGCCAAGTGCTTTCATCATTTCACGCGGGGCTTTGGCTGAGCGTTTAACAATGAAGCTCTTATTCAGTCTCATTAGCTCTGTAGCACACGGTTTCTTTAGCAGGTTATCACCAATCGCGATACGTACAGTACGATGATCCGTTTGATGTAAACCATAGTTAACGAGCGCAGGGTCCATCGCAATATCACGGTGGTTAGAAACAAATAAGTAAGATGTGTTTTTGTCCAGTTTATCCAAACCAGAGAAGGTGACACCATCAGTCGTTGTATCCAACGTATCTTGAAGGTATTTCTTTACTTCTAGCTGAATGGCTTCCACAGAATCCAGTTTACTCCACTTCGCTTTTAAGTAGACGCGGATAATCGGACTCATGAGTGTTTTGAACCACGCCGCTTTGTCTGCAAAACGGTGGTTTAAAATCGCGCTGATAAACTCATCGTCTTTGATCAGGCGGTCCAGCGCTGCTGGAATTTCTTCGTCATTGTATGGACGAATTTCAAAATAAGGATCTGTATTAGAAGTCATTGTTCACTACATTTCAAAAAAAGCTGGCACATTCTACGCGGAGTTTTGCAAGCCCGCAGCATTTCTCCCCATACTTTTAACATGGTCATACCAGTAACATCACAAGATAATCCCCCAATTTGCCTTTATATCTGGTTGGCATTTGGGGGGGGTTTAGCGTTACCCTTAGCGCCCCGAAAACTCAGGTCTTTCTAATGAACTACGCGATTGAATTTCACAACGAATCATACTCCCTTCTCACCACAACAGCTCGAAAGAAGGCGTTAAAACACAGCTTGTTAACCGTTGTTGAAGGGCTCGCAACCATCAGATTAGGTAAACATGAGTATGCCATTGAGCCGGGTAACTCTTTTTGGATTCCTCAAGGATGTTTGAGTTCCATCACTTATTTTCCAAACTGTATTGTTATTCGTTGCGATTTCTCTGTTCGTTTGCGAGATAACTTTGCTCCGCAGGCTGGTTTTGTTGAGCGCTCTCTTCTGCTTCAAGCCGCACTTGAGAAAATACAAGTATGTGACGCAGAAACGTCACTTCACAATGATCTACTGCGCATTATCAAGCATGAAGTGCTCGACGTTGAGCCGAAAATCATCACATCTAAAGTAAGCGAAGCCTTGAAGCAATGGAGCCCGCAGAGTAAAGATCAGGCATTAAAAGAACTCCATCTTGCTCTGTTGGTACGAGAAGCTCGAAAGAGAACGCTTTCTGGCATTAAGAAAAGGCAGGTAGTTGAGGATTTGTTTGACGGCAGTGAGCAGCAATGTGATCAGCTAAGTGAACTGTTATTAGGCAAGAAACTGTAACCAAAGAAATTCAAAAGCGTGCACTTGGCACGCTTTTTTATTGGTTCAGAAAGGGACTTCGATTTGCATCATCCAATTGGCGTCATAATAGTCATGCCATCGATAATCAAATCTCATTCGAGGCTCTCCATCCCCTTTGTCTCCAAAACCGACACTAAACATCAACCCATGGCTTTTTAGCCATTCTTCTGTCGTCATGTCTCTTTCAAAGTCTCTCAGCTCTTCAGGCATCCAAACACCTAACCCAAAGTAGTTCTTTTCCAAGCTTTGGGTCAATATTGGAGTATCTTCCGGCTTGATGGCCCATTGTTCCCAATAACTTTCTATCGGCTCATCCAAAAGGACTTTCGGCTTATACCACCTCAGAGCATCGGAACTTAACACACCGACACTATCAAAGAGCTCTTCGCACACTGACATCGTATTATCGGCAAATACAACAGAGCGATCCGATTCGTAGTTACATGCAGAATACGCCTGGCTTATAACAAGCAAGGAGCATGTACTCACTAAAATCGCTCTGAACATAGATCTAAGACCTCTTATTTACCGAACGGCATTGTCTTATATAAGCCTTCATCAATCAACATGCGCTTGACCGAAATCGTCGTATAACGGTCTATGCTTTCACCTTGGTTGATTGCATTTCGAATATCAGTGCTTCGGACTTTCAACTTTTCTGGACAAGCCATAACAGACCAACGCTTGGTAATTTCTTCTGCTTTATGAAACTTAGCAAATTTGAAAAAATTATCAGGACCAATAACAAAAGTTATATCGGCCGTCGGATAAATTTCTTGAATTTTTGTCAGCAACGCAAAAGTCGTCACACTTTGCTCAGGTTGGTACAAAGTTTGCTCCAAATCCGAACGTTGAACATTGGAAAGCGCCATATCCTTGATAAATGCATCGACAAGCCTGCACCGAGTTGGGTAATCCAACATGTCTTTGCCCCATGCGTGTGCAATGCTTGGTTCAAGAAGCACAACGTCAAAGTGACTCAATGACTCGATCACACTTTTGTGACCTAAACTCGGCGGGTTAAATGCACTACCAAAAACGGCGATTTTTTTCATATCCGGTGATTACCTGGTTGAAGAGAGTTTTCTAATCCAATGAATTCGGTATGATACTACTAATCTTTAGAGTTTTTTGACACTAATGCGACGTTTGTGAGCATCAAGTGAGTGTTTTATCACCATTTAAGAGCCATGAGCGCTCGCCTCGGTATGAGCCTCTTTATACTTATTTGGTGTCTAATATATTTGCAGGAAAAGGAACCCGAAATGGAACAATCCATCCGCGATGAAATGCGTGTACTACCTTCTATCGACCCGCATTTCGAAATTGAGCGCCGTGTCGCTTTTATTAAGCGTAAATTGCAAGAAGCAGGCTGTAAGTCTCTTGTTCTTGGCATCAGCGGTGGCGTTGACTCAACGACATGTGGTCGTTTAGCTCAACTGGCTGTAGACCAACTAAACGAAGAAGCGAGCGACAATAGCTACCAGTTTATCGCTGTTCGTTTGCCTTACGGCGAGCAACAAGATGAAGATGAAGCACAACTTGCACTTTCTTTCATCCAGCCAACGCACTCTGTATCGGTAAACATCAAAGCAGGTGTAGATGGCCTTCACGCCGCTTCTCACGTTGCATTAAAAGATACTGACCTTCTTCCAACAGATGCTGCGAAAGTTGACTTCGTGAAAGGTAACGTAAAAGCGCGTGCTCGCATGGTTGCTCAATACGAAATCGCTGGTTACGTTGGTGGCTTGGTTCTAGGTACTGACCACTCGGCAGAAAACATCACTGGTTTCTACACCAAGTTTGGTGATGGCGCGTGCGACATGGCACCACTATTCGGCTTAAGCAAACGTCAAGTTCGTGAAGTAGCTGCAACACTAGGTGCTCCTGAGCAGCTAGTGAAGAAAGTACCGACCGCAGATTTGGAAGAGCTTGCACCACAAAAAGCTGATGAGGATGCACTGAGCCTAACTTACGAACAGATCGATGACTTCCTAGAAGGTAAACCAGTATCGCAAGAAGTGAGCGATCGTCTTGTAGCAATCTACAAAATGACTCAGCACAAACGTCAGCCAATCCCAACGATCTACGACTAAAATGCGATTTTATTCCTGAGCGATTTCTTTCTGAATCTGCTCTGAAGTAAATAAAGAAAACGCCGCTAAGTTAGCGGCGTTTTTGTTTGTTACGGTTTATTTTTTGGAGTTCAGTCCGTAAGTGTCACGTCCGTCTGCGGAATAGCACAACACGCGAGCACTTTACCCATTGCACGTTCTTCTGCGCTTAATGCAGGTACATCCGGATGATCGACCTGCCCTGATTCTAATTGCACCTTACACGCCCCACACAAGCCCGCACGACAACTGTTCGTGATACTCTTGCCAGCATTCTCGACTTGTTCCAGCAATGTTTGTTGGTTGTTACCCGCCAACTTCAAGCCGTTGAATTCAATCTCAACACTTTTCTCAGGTTTGGTCGTCGCAACCGAAACGCCAAAGGCTTCTTGATGGTAGTTATCTTCAGGCAGCCCTTTCTTCAGCAGAAGGTTTTTCGCTTTCTGCATAAAACCATCTGGGCCACAAACGAACACTTGGCGTTGTTCAACATCTTTAATCTGTTTTATATGAGACAGACTGATACGCCCTTTCAGACCAAACCAGTCCACCGCAGGCTGAGTTAAGCAAATCTTCACATCTAAGCCTGGATGTTGGCGTTTTAGTGCGTTTAACTCATCTTTGCACGGGATATCAATCTCGCTACTACATTGATGGTAGAACACCACGTCATCGAGCTGGTTGTGATCAGCCAAGTAACGCACCATCGATAGCATTGGCGTTACACCGCTACCAGCAGACAGCAAGAGTAGAGGCTGAACAGAGTGTTCTTTTAGATGAAATTGACCATCTGGCGTTTCCGCTTCTAATACATCCCCCACTTGCAGGTTATCCAGTAACGCGTTAGATACACGACCACCAAAAACACGCTTGACGGAAATCGCATAACGGCCTGGGCGAGATGGGCTAGAAGAAAGCGTATAACGACGCCCAACTTTCTTACCGTCTATATCCACTTCAATAGGTAAATGCTGACCCGGTAAGTACGTTGGTAACTGACCTTTACTTGGCTCAAGCCATAAGGTGACGAAGTCACGCGCAATCTCTTCTCGCTCGACACAGGTAAGCGACATGCGATTAGGAGAGTTATCCGGATAGAACTCAGCTTCTTTGTATTCCAGCACTTCCACCTTGTCCCCCTGACGAATAATGCCTTCGTTAAGGGCAACAAGATTTTGGCCAAAGAACACGCCCCCACGCTCATTCGCACGGAACTCTTGCAGTGTTTTAAGTGGTTCTTTGCTTTCTCGGAATGCACCGCGTTGAGTGTTAACGGTAGTAAGGATGCAACGCTCACAAGGTTTTACTGATTCAAATTCGACTTCACCAATGCGAATGCGCTTCCATGAATCTTCTTCAAATGGCTTGGTATCAGATACCACTAGGTTGGTTCGGAATTGATCCATTGAGTGCTGTTCAGAGCTTCTGCGATTTAGCTCTTCCAGTGACGCTTCACTGATAACAAGCACCGGATAACCATCAGCAAAGCTAACGTTGTGCCCCAACTTCTCTCTTACACGATTGGATTGCTCACCAGTAAAAAGCAACTCAACGCGAAGACCTATTACTTTGCTAAACCAATCATCTGCTTCGTCAGTGGTGGTATATGCGGTAAAGCTATCTTTCCAAACCGTCGCGGGGGCTTCCTGCATTTTGAAGTCTTGATAACGGATCTTTAATGGCTCTTCCCCAAGGCTGGTAAACACCACACCATCTGGCAACAAAGCTGACTTAATGGTCACCATTTGTGGGAATTTACGGGCTGTCACCATTGAGCCGTCTGACGTCGCAATCATAAATCGACGATCAAAACTCAATCCTTGCTTTTCAACCCAAGCCGAAGATAGCGCGACGCCTCCGACGGATTTGACTGGAAAAACATTAATTTGGGATAAAACTGATTGCGACATAACCTACTTCCTACAGGTGCTTTTTTAATTGTTCTACTATCATATCCCCATAAGCTTAGTGACCCAAGTATCTCGAGGTTACTCGGGTATAAAACTCCAAGTTGCATGCGATATATTCACAAGGGGTTCATTCTTGGCCTTTAGGATATGTGTCAGTGCGTCGCATTTTATGAATAACGTCCCATAAATTTGCATATTATTGACGAAATTAGGATTGCCAAGATGTGACATTGAGCACATAATTCGCCAACTTTTTGACACTAAAAATAACCTATCCGGAGCATAGACCATGGATACTAACAAACTGATTCTAATCCTACTTTGTATCTTCCTTCCACCAGTAGCGGTTTACATGGAAAAAGGTCTAGAGAAAGACTTCTTCATCAACCTTATCCTGACTTTCTTCTTCTTCCTACCGGGCACAATTCACGCGCTTTGGTTGACGATGAAGTAACCAACTGAGCTCCTACCGTAAAGAAATGTGAAAAATGGGGTGAAATGGAAGAGCAATTCCACTATCATCCTGTCGCCTAAGCGCAAGCGTTTGCTCTTGAGGTAAATGCAGCGTTTAGGCTCCAAACATAACTTTTTAATGGTGGGAGCAATTAATGACAACACTGACTATTACTCGTCCTGACGATTGGCACGTTCACTTACGCGATGGTGAAGTTCTAAAAGATACCGTTCGCGATATTAGCCGTTATAACGGTCGTGCACTGATCATGCCGAACACCGTCCCACCAGTGACCAATACTGAAATGGCGCTAGTCTACCGTGATCGAATCCTTGCTGAGCAACACGGCGAGCAATTCGAGCCTCTTATGGCGCTGTACCTTACAGATAACACCACACCAGACGAAATCCGCAAAGCCAAAGCAACAGGAAAGATTGTCGCTGCAAAGCTCTATCCTGCGGGCGCAACCACCAACTCTGATTCTGGCGTAACCGATGCAAAGAACATCTACCACGTTTTTGAAGCAATGGAAGAAGTTGGCATGCTGCTTTTGGTTCATGGTGAAGTGACTCACAACCACGTTGATATTTTTGACCGTGAGAAGGAATTCCTAGACACGGTTCTTGCTCCTATCGTCAACGACTTCCCTAACCTAAAAATCGTTCTTGAGCACATCACGACTGCGGACGCGGCTAATTTCGTAAACAACGCTTCTGATAACGTTGCAGCAACCATCACTGCTCACCACCTGCTGTTTAACCGCAACCACATGCTAGTAGGCGGCATTAAGCCACACTTCTACTGCTTGCCAATTCTTAAGCGTAATACCCACCAACAAGCGCTTATCGAAGCAGCAACGAGTGGTAGCAAGAAATTCTTCCTAGGTACAGATTCAGCACCACACGCAAAAGGCGCAAAAGAGTCAGCTTGTGGTTGTGCAGGTTCTTACACTGCACACGCAGCGCTAGAGCTTTACGCTGAAGTCTTTGAGAACGAAGGCAAGCTAGAAAACCTAGAAGCATTCGCTAGTTTGAATGGCCCTGATTTTTACGGTATCGCTCGTAACACAGATACCGTGACGCTAGAAAAAGCATCTTGGAATGTACCAGAAACCATGCCATTTGGCAGCGACATCGTTGTGCCAATCCGTGCAAATGAAAAGATTGAGTGGGAAGTGAAATAGTCACCCTCAAGAAATGAAAAAGGGTCATGCCACCATATTCGATATGGAAAGGCATGACCCTTTTCTTTTAGCTTCAATAAAACCTCAAAACAAAATTCGAGTTTATTTACCGCGAACCTTCTCCACCACAGTCCAAGCAGCAACCACAACTAGACCGGCAATCACACCAATCACGCCGTTGAGCAGTGTTGGTACAATCGCTGTCGCAACCGTATGACCGCGGAAGTCCATAATGATCGGTTCAATAAGGTGATGAATCGCAGGTACGTTATGAACGACAATACCGCCACCAACCAAGAACATGGCCGCGGTACCCACCACAGCAAGCATCTTCATCAACTTAGGTGCAAACGCCACTAGCGCCCCACCTAGCTTCGCTTTCAAGCCTTCACCATTTGATGTGCGCTCAAGATAAAAGCCCAAGTCATCAAGCTTAACGATGCCTGCGACCAAGCCGTAAACACCAATAGTCATCAGTACTGCGATTAAACTCACCACCAGAATCTGCGTCACGATGCTTGAACCTGTGACTGTACCCAAAGCAATCACAATGATTTCAGCAGACAAAATAAAGTCAGTACGAATCGCACCAGCCACTTTTCTTTTCTCGTACTCTTCAACCGATTCTCCGGTAAGGACCTCCTCTTCTTTCTCGTCATGTTGGTGCGCATGAGGAAAAAGCTTTTCTAAGATCTTCTCCGCCCCTTCAAAGCAAAGAAATAAACCGCCAATAAGAAGCAGTGGCATGATCAACCACGGAATAAAAGCACTGATCAACAACGCCGATGGCACCAGAATCAATTTGTTTTTAAATGATCCTTTTGCCACCGCCCAAACCACAGGAATTTCTCGTTCTGACGCTACGCCAGAAACCTGTTGCGCGTTTAGCGCTAAATCGTCGCCCAGTACACCAGCGGTCTTTTTCGCCGCCATCTTAGACATCAACGCGACATCATCCAATACAGCTGCAATGTCATCCAACAGTGTCAGTAAACTTGCTCCAGCCATTTATTTATCTCTTTTATGGAATTGAATAAGTAACAAAATGTAACACCATTAAACCACTCAGCAAAGTTATGATTTTGCAAAGAATAAGGTCACAAATTGTGTTTTCTATTGCCGTCGCTCTGAGACAGGACTAGTCTTGTCTTACCTTTCAAGCACACAAAAGAAAAAGTATAGATGAAAAGCGGATACACTTACCCAATCGGTACCCCAGGTCAGCCATGGGACGAAGCAGAACGTAAAGCTTGGCGTGAGCAACGTGACGTAAAACGTAGCTACCAAGAAGAAGTCGTGACAAAAATTGACGCCCTTCGCGAGCGTTTTGATGTTGAGCAATACGGTGCACTTTCTTACGACGAGGCACGCTTCCCTCTGTTTTGTATCAAGACTCGCAATTGGGATGCAGCAAAACCTGTTGTTTTGGTAACTGGTGGCGTACACGGCTACGAAACAAGTGGTGTTCATGGCGCACTGAAGTTTGTTGATACGCAAGCAGACCGTTATGCAGAGCACTTCAATATCGTTGTCGCACCATGTGTCAGCCCTTGGGGTTACGAAGTGATTAACCGCTGGAACCCAAATGCGATCGACCCAAACCGCTCTTTCTACGCAAACAGTCCAGCAGAAGAGTCAGCAAACTTGATTAAGCTTGTTGCGACCTTGGGTGATGTTCTAATGCACATCGACCTACACGAAACAACAGATTCTGACGAGACCGAGTTCCGCCCTGCTCTAGCGGCGCGTGATGGCCTTGAATACATCGAAGGCATGATCCCAGATGGTTTCTACACGGTGGGCGATACAGAAAACCCGCAACCAGAGTTCCAAAAAGCCGTCATCGAGTCAGTAGCGAAGGTGACCCACATTGCCCCAGCGGACGACCAAGGCGAAATCATTGGCTCGCCAGTAGTGCAATTTGGTGTGATTAATTATCCAATGGTGAAACTGGGTTTGTGTGGCGGCGTCACCAACTGTACTTACGGCACCACAACAGAAGTTTACCCAGACAGCCCGAAAGTCACTGACGAAGAGTGTAACGACGCTCAAGTGGCGGCGGTTGTCGGTGGTCTAGACTACGTGCTCGCTCAGCTATAACAAGCGGTTCTTATATTGCTCCGGTGTTATGCCGGAGTATTTCTTGAACATAGCAATAAAGGGACTGGCTTGGTTGTAGCCCAGTGTCAACGCCACCTCTTTTACAGTCTGCCCCTTTCTCAGCAACTCCATCGAATGCAGGTAACGCACTCGCAATCGCCACTCGGTAAAGCTCATCCCCAGTTCACTTTGGCAATGGCGAGCTAACGTACGCTCTGTAGTGTGCACCTTCTCCGCCCACTCTCCCAAACTAATTTCATCGGTTGGAGCTTCTTCAACAGCTTTTAAGATTGGCTCTAGGTACTTATTGTCAGTGGTTGGCAAGAAGTGATGCTCAACTTCTTGTTTGGCTAGCTGATCGAGAAGGACTTGTACAAGACGCTTATCTTCTTCGTTTTGAGCAACATTAATATCGCGCTGACGGAAATCTTCTACGATCGCCGAGACAATAGGCGTCACTTTGATCAAACTGGTTTTGGAGGGGAAGTGCTTCGTCAACTCTGGAGCAATATTTAAAGAGCAGTATTCCAATGGTTTGCGGTTATAGCTCTTATGTCGAATACCCGCTGGCACCCAAATCGCAAGATGAGGAGGAGCTAAGAAGCGAGTATCTTCCGCATCCATTTCTAAGATACCACCACTGATTAGTTGAACTTGCCCCCATGGGTGACTATGAATACGAGTTTCCGTATTCGACAGGAAGGCCTCAAAATTCATAAATACATCTGATGGTGCTCTATCAATTGATAATGACGGGTGAAGATTCCTAGTGCTCTTTTTCAAATTTGTCTTCCTATCGCTTACTATGTCTTTCCAGAGATACTTTTCATTATAAAGACCTGTCAGACTAGCGCCATTAATTATTCTGCGATGAGGTTCTCATGGTTTATTTGCTTCCGTTTTTTACTGTCATGATTTGGGGTGGTGAATTCCATCGTAAATAAAATGGCAGCAAGTGCCATCGAACCTAGCGCAATGAGTTTCTACCGTTGGTTTGTTGCTATGGTACTTTTAACGCCATTTTGCTTACCAGCAGTGATCAAACAACGTCATGTGATTCGCCCATACCTGGCTAAATTGGCTTTCCTCGCACTATTAGGCATGGTGCTAAACCAATCCCTAGGTTATTACGCAGGGCTAACGACGACCGCTTCTAATATGGCACTGATTACGTCTCTCGTTCCTTTGATCAGTGTTTTCTTGAGTGTACCTTTACTGGGCAAGTCGATTTCCATGCTGAGCGTGGCAGGTGGCGTGATTTCATTAGGCGGCTTGGCGTTTATGTTAGGGCACGGCGATATCACCTACTTCCTGCATCAAGATATGACGCAAGGTGACAGCTTGATGCTGCTGGCTGCGCTTTGCTACGCAATTTATTGTGTGTTACTAAAACGCTGGAAGATGCCTTTCAACAGTATGACGTTGGTTTACATGCAGGGCTTTTTCTCATTGGTTATGCTTGCGCCATTGTGGCTAAGCAGCGATCAACTTCTACCAAGCCAAAGCGCATTACCTTTAATTGCTTACGCTGGTATTGCCGCGTCTATCTTTGCTCCATTGATGTGGGTAAAAGCGATTGACTTGATTGGTGCTGACTCAAGTGCCATGTTCATGAACCTGATGCCTGTGGTTTCAGTAGCCTTAGCTTCGACCATGCTTGGGGAGGAGGTACATGTCTACCACATCATTGGCGGCATGCTGGTTATCTCCGGCGTTATTCTTTCACAAATTAAGATTCGTAAGAAAGCACCCACTACGCCCCCAGAATTACCCGCAACCTCTCAATAAGCGTTTAAAAAGCCATGGTCATCACCGTGGCTTTTTTCTATCGAACACAAACGGGTGGTAGCACTGATAGAAAAGTTAATGTTTTGTTGCATTGCCTATTCCAGATTCAACTCCTTACTGATACATTGAAATCAGTAACAACTGTTGATGCAACCATAAAGTGATATCTATGATTTCTTTAATATCAATACATTAGAAAAAATACAACCATATGTTGATATCACCTAATACAACCATAAGTTGATATTTTTGTGACAATAATATTTAAGGTATCAAAGCGCAGTAAGAAACTTTCTTACAAGAAAATAGTTCCATCACTTCCTCTAGCAATGTGTAAGTAGACAAAGTCGCTTGGTAATTAAGGTACGACAGAATCGCTTGGTGATCACAGAAAATCTACATCCATCGTAACTCAGAAATGGACAAAACCTTCTTAGATTTTTTACGTAAATTAGCAAATCATGGATTACATCTGGATCGTAAAATAACCTCTAATTATGTTACATTGGGAAGAGTTCTTTTAATAATAACGCTAACCCTTTTCCTTGATTGTCCGTACTCGTCAACCGATCAGCGGAGTTTTGTACTTTCTCGCTAGCATTTAGCATCGCGACACCACAACCCGCCATAGAAAGCATTGACACATCGTTGAAATTGTCTCCGATCGCAACAGTTCTGTTTATATCAAGCGACATATTAGATGCATAGTCCAATAGCGCTCGGCCTTTACTGTGCCCTTTAATGGCTAAATCAATTCGGTTGGTTTCTGAAATAGAACCCGAAAAATGAGTGGTAATTAGCTCTTCTTGCAAAAACTGGTTGAAGTTATCCGTACTGCCTTGAACCACAAACTTCCAAATGCACTCCGCTCTTTGCTGTTCTTGAACTAGGTTTTCCACAAAGTAAATATTAGGTCGTTTATCGATGGGATAACTATCAGCCCATTGTTTTAGAGGTAAGATATATGGCATGGGGTCTTGGTCCCAAACCGCCATACCAAAATCAGTGTACATCACTATTTTCAAGTCATAGTCAAAAGCGAGTTGCAGGAACGCATTAGCCAAGGTTGGGGAGATTGGTGTCCCGCTTTCAACCTGCTGATTTACATAGTTGTATTGGTAAACACCGTTGCAACAGATAATCGGCAAGGTAACACCCAATTGGTCATAATAAGGTTTTGCTGCTGTATGGTGGCGCCCTGTAACAACCACAACATAATATTTATCTACAATTTTTTGAACATAATCTCTGACCCAAGGGTTTAAAGTATGATCATTTCTGAGTGCCGTACCATCAAGGTCCAAAGCGAGCAATTGGTAATTCATGCGATATACCGAGTTTATTATGTGGAAAAGCAAGATATTTTCTTGCCACGACTAAGTGATTTGCTCTCTATAAAGCTTAGGGCTAACACCAGACTTGCGTTTAAAGACTCGTGAAAAATAGAGGGGATCAGTATAGCCGACAACCCTGCCTATCCTGTTGACCGAATAGTTGGTGGTCACCAAGAGTTGCTTAGCTCGGCTGACTCGTTGGTCGTCTCGCCATTGAGTAATCGTCATACCAACTTCATCACGAAATAGGTGACCTAAACGTGAAGCGGATAAACAAGTAAAATCCGCAATGTCTTCTAGAGAGAAACTTTGACTTAAATTTTGTGCCATATAGTTCATCGCCTCAATCACACGTGGGTCGAGAGGTTTATTGACGACATCTGGCTGGATACTTTTACAGCGAATAATCAGTTGTTCAAGAAGGTTGATCGCTAAATCATCGCGATAAGGCATATCGGATTTAGAAATATATTCTATATCGATAAATAGCTTCTCTAACATTGAAACCGTGCTGCCTTCTATTCCCTTGGTTAGATATACCCCTTTATGCTGTTCGTGCCAGCAAAGCCACTCGTTCCAAAATGCACGTGGACGAAAATAAACCCATCGGTGGAACCAAGAGGCATTGTCTTCTTTACGATGATAAAAGTGAGTCGCACTCGGTGGAAAGAGCAGTAAGTCACCCGCTTTTACATCAAAAGCATCATCGCCATGGAAAATAGTACCCTCTCCTTGGCTGGTGAGGTTAATAATAAAACCTTTCATCCCATTTGGTCGGTCAATGACAAAATCTAGCTCATCTCCTTCAATAATAGGAGTGAGGCCAGCCACAAGGTGAGCGTCAAAGTTATACCCGGGCTTTAATGGATCGTTGTTTTGCATGCATTATCTATATTGAGGTTTATGTCAGTCTATTCTGGCTACGAAATAGTGTCACTGTGACTCCTCACAGTTTATCCAGAATAATCCACTGTTTAGCAGAAAACGCTTCTCTGAAAAAATCGGTCTTCTCTGTTTTGGATAGAAAGTCACTCGGCAGACCGTCTCTTCTATGTTGCCAAGGGAAGTGAGGTTTAGGGGGGGGCTTCCTTATCAATAGGGCGCGGTAAATGTTGGATTTCATGGCGGATATCTAAACGTGTAGGTACGCTATTGCGCGCTAGGTATTCAATCACCAGAGCATCGCCAGAAAAATAGTAATTCATGTTAATCGACAACGTTTCTGAATGTTTCACCTGACACCACTGCTCTAGCCGATCCGTTTTGTGACGAAACTTCCAGTTAGCTTCCGATACTGAAATCAGGTTTCCGTTATTTATAACCTCAAAAACACCAACATAATGAATTTCACCATCGTATTGAAGTTCAAAACTCGTGGGGTGCGCACTGTCGAGCTTAAGTACCCAGCATGATTTATCCAATTGATAAATGGGAGTAGCGACTACATCTGTATCATTCACAAATTGACTCCAAAGTGCTCCCTTGTAGGAGCACATTATTGAGATTAATTAGCGGTAGTAAACGCCGTTGTGACGTAAGTCTTGTTTGAACTGACGCAAGTTAGTGTCATTATCAATTACGACCATTTCGATGCCTAGAATTTCTGCGTAGTCAGCCAGTGTAGACAAGGTTACCGCTTGGCTATAAACCGCATGATGCGCGCCACCAGCGTGAATCCAAGCCGCCGCTGCCACATTAAGGCTAGGTTGTGGCTCCCACAATGCATGAGCAACAGGAAGATGCGGTAATGATGCTGGTGGAGTAATCGTATCAACCATATTCACCACCATTCTAAAGCGATCACCAAGGTCAATAACAGACACATTCAATGCTTCACCAGATTGACCACTAAAAATCAGACGTGGGATATCACAACGACAACCTATTGTGTGACGGTGGATCTCTAGTTTAGGTTTCGCCGCTGCGATAGATGGACAGACCTCGAGCATATGAGCCCCCAAAACCTGACCTTTCCCGCCAAAGTTGTAGGTGTAGTCTTCCATAAATGAAGTTCCGCCTTCCCTACCTTGCCCCATTACTTTAATAATGTGAGTCATAGCAGCCGTTTTCCAGTCACCCTCACCACCATAACCAAAGCCTTTACTCATCAATCGCTGTGTCGCGAGTCCTGGTAGATTCGTTAGGCCCGTTAAGTTTTCGAACGTATTAGTGAAAGCGCTCGCACCAACCGAATTGAGGAAAGATTCCATACCCAACTCGAGACGAGCTTCTTGCACCATCAATATCTTTTGGTCTTTATCATTTAGAAGCTCTGGCGCCATCTCATAGGTTGATGCATATTCGTCAAGCAAATGATTCACATCTGATTCTGATACCGAGTTGACTACATCACTCAGCTCACCCAGCCCATAAGCATTCACTTCGTAACCAAATTGAATTTGTGCAGAGACTTTATTGCCTTCAGTTACGGCGACTTGGCGCATGTTGTCACCAAAGCGTGCAACTTTAAGTTGTTTGCCGGCTTCTACACCAATTGCGGCGCGACACCATTCATCAACATCTTTATGCACTTGCTCGTCTTTCCAGTGGCCCACAACCACTTTTCGCTCAATATTCAGACGAGTACCAATAAAACCGAACTCACGGCAACCATGCGCACTTTGATTGAGGTTCATGAAATCCATGTCAATCTCATCCCATGGCAGTTGCGCATTAAACTGTGTATGTAGATGTAGGAATGGTTTGTTAAGTTGAGTTAAGCCTGCAATCCACATTTTCGCGGGAGAGAAGGTGTGCATCCAGAGCATTAAGCCGACACAATTCGGATCGTTGTTCGCTGCACGGCAGACAGCAAGGATTTCGTCAGGCGTTTTTACTGTGCCTTTGTTAGCGATGTCTACAGAAATTCCTGGAGCTGCATTTAGGCCAGCAATGATTTCTTCACTGTTATTTGCCACACTTTCTAAAACTTTTGGGCCATACAGATGCTGAGAACCTGTCACAAACCATACTTGTTTCTCATTGAAAATATTCATCATGTATCCTTATTTTTTGGTTTGACCGTAGTAGGCGTTTGCGCCGTGCTTACGTAAATAGTGTTTATCCAAGAGCGATGGATTAATCGAACTTACGCTCGAGTTGATTTGTAATGTTTGTAATGCCATACCAGCAACCACCTCTACCACCACAGCATTATGTACAGCTTGATGTGGATCTTTCGCCCAAGTAAACGGCGCGTGCTCTTTAACAAGAATACCGGGAGCAGCCATCGCGTCTCCGTCACCAATGGTTTCAACAATTACTTTGCCAGTGTTTAACTCATAATCTTCAGCAATCTCTTTGTCACTCAATGCTCGAGTACAATCGATTTGACCATAGAAATAGTCCGCGTGAGTGGTACCCAGTGCCGGAATGGCGCGACCTGCTTGAGCCCATGCTGTCGCTTGTGGCGAATGAGTATGGACAATACCGCCAATATCGGGATATTGACGGTAAAGCTCTAAATGCGTCGCGGTATCTGAAGAAGGATTCATCTCTCCCTCAACGATTCGGCCTTGTAGATCCACAATTACCATGTTGGCGGCGCTGAGGTCGCTGTATTCAACACCACTCGGTTTAATGACGACCAAACCTGACTTACGGTCGATGCCTGAAACATTCCCCCAAGTGAAGGTCACAAGGTTATGGCGCTGGAGGTCCATATTGGCTTGCCAAACTTGATGACGAAGTGCTTTAAGGCGCTCTGCGGTTAAATCAACGTCGGTCCATACTGTTTGTTCAGACATTGTCACGCTCCTGAGATTGATGAAATTCAGCAAGCTGCTCCATGTGCTGCCCTAATTGACGATAGGTCGCATATCGCTCCGCTCTCATCGCTTGTACTTCTGGGTTTGGTAAATAGGCTTGACGAATGGGGCTGGCCATCACACTTTGTGCTGCTTTGGTATTTGGGTAAACGCCCGCGGCTACTGCAGCAAATATCGCAGCTCCCAAGGCACAACATTGCTCCGACTCTACGACGACGATTTCGCGGCCTATCACATCAGCACACATTTGCATCACATAAGGTGATTTCTGAGCAATACCACCAATGGCAATCACGCGTTCAACGGTTACGTCTTGTTCAATAAAGCAATCCACAATCGCTTTTGCACCATGCGCTGTCGACTCTACAAGCGCTGAGAATATAGCGGGTGAAGCACTGCCAAGATTCAAATCGCAAATAGCACCTTTTAAACGCTGATTTGCATAGGGAGTACGTCGACCATTAAGCCAATCCATTGCCACTGGTGTGTACTGGTCAATACCTTGCTGCTCTGCTGCTTCCGAAAGCATTGGCAGTAAGTCAGAAGCGATTTCTTCTGCGGTCAACGCAAAGTCTGGGTTACGCTCTACATAAGCCTGCAATGGCCACATCAATACGTTTTTAAACCAAGCGTACATATCACCAAACGCTGATTGCCCCGCTTCTAAAGCGAGCAACTCGGGCATAGCACTGCCTTCTACTTGGCCACAAATCCCATGAATAGTGCGGTCACCGACCTGCTCTGCTTCCACCATTAAAATGTCACAGGTCGAGGTTCCAATGACTTTTACTAAGTCATTGGCGCCAGCACCCGCTCCAACGGCACCCATATGGCAATCAAACTCACCAATGGCGATGGCAATACCTTCCGGTAGTCCCAATCGCTCTGCCCACTCTTTCGAGAGATACCCAGCCGCTTGATCTGATGTGAATACATCCGAAAACATGCGGTCACGAATACCATCGAGTGTTGGAGAAATTGCGCTTAAGAAGGCTTGGTCAGGCAAACCACCCCAGCTGTCGTGCCACATGGCTTTATGCCCAGCAGCACAAATACTACGGCGTAGTTTTTGAGGATGTTGATTACCAGAAAGAGTGGCTGGAATCCAGTCACAAAGCTCTACCCAGCTATAGGCTCGCTTTGCAATTTGTTCATCTTGTTCACTGACCCACGCAGCTTTAGCCCAGAACCATTCCGATGAATACACCCCACCGATGTAGCGGGTGTAATCGGTATAGGTTCCCGAGTGTGCTAGCTCATTAATCAAATCGGCTTTGGTTACCGATGTATGGTCCTTCCATAAAACGAACATCGCATTGGGGCTGTTTTCGAACTCTGGAAGTAAAGCGAGAATGGTACCGTTTTCATCAATTGGCGCAGGTGTCGAACCCGTTGTATCAACACCAATACCCACGACAGAAGAAGTTACGGTAGGTGAAACTGTGCTCAACACTTCTTGGATAGCGTCGGTCATCGCATCCAGATAATCTTGGGGGTGATGCCTGAACTGAGATTGATCAGGCTGACAATAAAGTCCTTTGATCCATCTTGGGTAATAGACAACAGACGAAGATACTTCTTTGCCTGTGTCTGCATTAACGACAAGAGCACGTACAGAGTCCGATCCGAAATCTAAACCAATTACATGCTGCTGATGTGTTTTCAATGTGTCCATAAGAGCTCCAACTTTTGGTCAGCAAACTAAATCCTCTTGCAGTTATAGCGAGAGCGAAGCCGTTATCCCATAAATAGGCTCGCTAACTTTATGGACAAAAACGCCACGAGACGTTTTTTGTGTTCTCTCTAACACCTAGGGAAATCGAGCTAGAATCACACCATAATTAGCAAATTTAACATTTCAAGTGCTGACAAATTAATCTCAAATCACGAAAAAACCACTAACCGAGAGCTACATCATAGTCTCTGCGGCTAAATAAATGGACAAAAACGCTACATTCCTCAGCTGTGATTCTTATCACTAATAATTATTCCAAGATCCACAAATATGTAGGACGAACACTCACCTCTACCAGCGGATGGATAACAATGAAACTAAAAAAACTACTCACAGTCGCGGCCTTATCTGGCATTACTTTACTCAGCGCTTCTGCCAATGCCTTTTTCGGCTCTAACGATGAAACTCGATTAGGCTACCTAGTTAAGCAACCGGAGGAACCATGGTTCCAAACAGAATGGTCATTCGCTGAAAAAGCAGGTAAAGATTTAGGCTTTGAAGTCGTAAAAATGGCCGTGCCCGATGGCGAAAAAACCCTTAATGCTATCGACACACTGGCGGCACAAGGTGCGAAAGGTTTCGTTATTTGCACACCTGATCCTAAATTAGGTCCTGCAATTATGGCGAAGGCAAAAAGTTATGATCTGAAAGTTGTGACTGTCGATGACCAATTCCTGAATGCGAAAGGCGAACCAATGATCGACGTTCCTTTGGTTATGATGGCAGCAACCGCTATTGGCGAACGCCAAGGAACGGAGCTTTACAATGAAATGCAGAGACGTAACTGGGATGCATCTACAACAGGTGTAATGGCAATCACCGCTGACGAACTTGATACAGCACGCCGTCGTGTAGATGGCTCGATTTCGGCACTAGAACAAGCCGGCTTCCCTGTCGAGCAGATCTACCGTGTACCAACGAAAACCAACGACATCCCAGGTGCACTAGACGCAGCAAACTCTCTGCTTGTTCAATACCCAACCGTTAAGCAATGGCTAGTTTTAGGCATGAACGACAATACTGTACTAGGCGGTGTACGTGCCACTGAAGGTCAGGGGTTCAGTGCAAACGACGTAATCGGTATTGGTATCAATGGCGTCGATGCAGTGAACGAACTGGCTAAATCTCAGCCGACAGGGTTCTACGGTTCACTGCTACCTAGCCCAGACGTACATGGCTACAAGAGTATCGAGTCACTTTACAAATGGGTGACTGACGATATCCAGCCAGAGAAGTTTGTAGAAGTTACAGACGTTGTACTTATCACGCGTGATAACTTCAAAGACGAACTAGCTAAGAAAGGGCTTTAAGCTCACTTTCGGTGACGACCTTATGAGTCGTCACCACCTGACTTAACGGAGAGAATGTCATGGCTAAGTCCCCCTCTTACATAGAGTTTCGCAATATTTCAAAGCACTTCCCCGGTGTTAAGGCATTGAACAACGTTAGCTTCCGCGCCGATGCGGGCAGTGTTCACGCCTTGATGGGCGAAAATGGTGCTGGTAAATCAACGCTTCTCAAAACTCTCAGCGGATTTCATCAACCAACTGACGGTCATATCGCCATTGACGGTAAAGAAGTGGCGCTAAACTCAACCAATGATGCCCTTGCTCACGGCATTGCCATTATTTATCAAGAGCTCAACCTCGTTCCTGAACTGACGGTTGCCGAGAATATTTATCTTGGGCAATTGCCAACCAAGGGCGGCCGAGTGGACACCGAAACTCTAAACAGAAATGCACGAGTTCAGTTAGAACGCTTAGGTGAAACCTTCGATCCTTCATGCCAATTAAAGGATCTTTCTATCGGCCAATGGCAAATGGTTGAGATTGCCAAAGCATTGAGTCGCAATGCACAAATTATCGCTTTTGATGAGCCAACCAGTAGCTTATCGCAACGAGAAATTAAGAACCTATTTAAGGTTATTCGTGAACTGCGTGATTCTGGAAAAGTCATCATGTATGTATCACATCGTATGGAAGAAATATTCGACCTTTGTGATGCAATTACTATCTTCAAAGATGGTGAGCACGTGCAATCATTCCATGATATGTCTGAACTGACTCATGACCGATTAGTGGAATTGATGGTAGGTCGCGAAATCAACGATATCTACAACTATCGTTCACGTCAGCATGGTCAAAGTGGCCTGCGTATAGAAAACTTCGAAGGCCCAGGGTTAAGCCAGCCGCTATCAATGGATATCAAACAAGGTGAAATTTTAGGGTTATTTGGCTTAGTAGGAGCTGGACGAACCGAGCTAACTCGCCTTATTTTTGGTGCCGATAAGAAAAGTGCAGGAGACCTGTTTCTTCACAATATTAAAATTGGCGTAAAAACCCCGCAAGATGCCATTCGAGCTGGTATTACGCTGTGCTCGGAAGACCGCAAAGCCGACGGCATCGTTCCTATCATGTCAGTTCAAGAAAACACCAACATTAGTGCTCGCCCTTGGAATCTAAAGTTCAAAAGCTTGATTGATTTCGACTGGGAGAAAAAAAACGCTTCGAAGCAAAAAGAAGCACTTAATGTAAAAACTTCTTCTTTAGAACAACCTATTGGAAAACTGTCCGGTGGTAACCAGCAGAAAGTCATTCTTGGCCGTTGGTTGTCAACAGCAATGAGCGTCATCTTGTTGGATGAGCCTACCCGCGGTATAGATGTTGGAGCAAAGTCAGAAATATACGAACTCATTTTTAAGCTGGCGGAAAACGGGGTGACCGTACTCGTCGTTTCCAGCGACTTACCGGAAGTATTGGGTATCTCAGATCGCGTCGTTGTCATGAAAGAAGGCGCTGTGACCGGTGAATTACAACGCGACGAATTTAACGAGCAAACTGCGCTTCGTCTGGCAATGCTAGACCAAGAAGGCTCGGCCGCTGCTTAACGCTTAAAAATTAAGGAATATTATTATGTCTGTAACAAGCTCTACAAAACCTCTTGAACAACAGGACGCAAAACGCTCCTTTAATTTGGCCGGCATTTGGGACCGATTCGGAATGCTGATCGTGTTCGCTGGTCTATTTATTCTATGTGCCTTATTTGTGCCTTACTTTGCGACTTTCATCAATATGAAAGGGCTTGGTCTGGCGATTTCGATGAGTGGCATGGTGGCATGTGCGATGCTGTTCTGCTTAGCTTGCGGTGATCTCGACCTGTCTGTCGCTTCAATTATCGCCTGTTCAGGTGTCGTGACCGCAGTAGCAATTAATGCCACGAGCAGTTTGGTACTTGGTATTGGTGCAGGCTTATTGTCTGGTGCAGCATTTGGTCTACTTAACGGTTTCGTGATAGCTAAACTGCAAATCAATGCGTTAATCACTACGTTAGCAACCATGCAGATCGCTCGTGGTCTCGGCTACATAATCTCCGACGGCAGAGCAGTAGGTATCACCGAAGAGAAATTTTTTGCTTTGGGCAACTCATCCATCCTAGGAATTCCGACACCGATATGGCTGACCATGATTACTTTTGCTCTATTCGCTTTTCTTCTCAATCGTACTGTTTACGGTCGCAATACGTTAGCGATAGGTGGTAACGAAGAAGCGGCGCGTTTGGCTGGTGTCAATGTGGTCAAAACTAAGATGATCATTTTCACCGTATCAGGGTTAATCTCAGCGCTTGCTGGGGTTATTTTGGCGGCGCGTATGACAAGTGGTCAACCAATGACCTCCGTAGGTTTCGAGTTGGTCGTCATTTCAGCTTGTGTACTCGGAGGGGTCTCTCTAAAAGGTGGTATAGGTAAAGTATCCTATGTTATTGCTGGGGTATTGATTCTGGGAACAGTAGAAAATGCGATGAACCTACTCAATATGTCACCATTTTCTCAATATGTTGTTCGCGGCATAATATTGTTAGCGGCGGTTATCTTCGACCGTTACAAACAGACCAATCGAGCGTAGCTTTCGAAAAACTTATCAATAACTATCTCCAATGAACAACCATGAACTACGCCATGGTTGTTCATAGAGACTAATGTGGAATGATACAATATAATCAGGCACATAATTAGTGTTCTAGACATAAGGAAAAGTAAGTCTAATTGCGGAAATTGAAATCAAATCTAATTCCTCACTAACACACTTCGGGGCACAAATGAGCCAGATCAGATCTAACTGAATTGAAGATGGGTAGTAACAACTCTAATCTGATAAGAATAAAACTTGAAAAGAGATCAAATTTACCACCAAGCAATGTAATCGTTACGATTAAGGGCGCAGCCCTACCAGTGACTTACGGTTTGCGTTATATAAAAGTGCAAAAATTTAGTTTTGCTTTTTAAAACAAGAAGTGATGAACAGATACTGCAAGTCAGAAAACAAGAAAAATCATATTATTCTTTTGAAAAAGAAATTTCAGAGACAAGTACAAATTAAAAAAGCTCCTAAAATGATAACATCGCCATACCCCTCCCCCTCGGTAAAATATGACCCACTTTAAGAGCACACTACTAATAAGCGTTTCAAGCCTAAGCTTGAGATAGGCCAGAATGGAGTTAAACAGGCCTATCTAAGTAGTAAAATGGCAATTTTTATTGGTTACCACCAGGCTTCGACTTGCACACCGTAGTTGATCGTATCGTTACTCTTATTGTTGTCAAAAGAGTCACCCTCATTGTCCTTCAAATAAGTCGCAAAGAATCGGATTTCTGGACGAGCGAAGAAAGACTCTCCCGTTGAGATAGCATGTGCAATAGTGAATTTTGTACCACTAAACTTGTCTTCAGAGCCTGAATCCCAAGTTTTTTCTTGGTCAAAGTAGCCGACCTCTAACATAGTCTTGTTGTATGGCGACCAGTTGTAAGTTGGACGAGCTACAAATGATAACAACTCTTCCTTATCTAACCAGTCACCATGATCTTTCACGTTACCGTAAGTTAAAACATGGTTTATCACGACATTTTCGCCTAAATTCAAATCACCAGTAGTGATAAAGCGGAACCCTTTTGCATCGCTGACGTCACCACTCCATATGTCATACCAGCCACCACCTTGTGAGATAGCGTTCTGTGCAAGTCCTTTGTCCATATATTGGAGCACAAACTTGTTATACCCCAATGAAAAACTCTGGCTAAGTTCAGCAGTTAACATTAAACCGTTATCGAAGTTCTCAGCGGCGTCTTCTTGCTCATCCGTTGGGTTAACCATTGCATAGTCAACACCGAATTCAGTCCAGGAGCCTTCCCATGGGCTAAAGCCAGCGTAACGTAAATCTAAGAAGTAAGTATTCAAATCTCCGTAACTCGTTTTATTGCCAGTATCATCCCACTCGGCCAACTCATTATCGGCTCGGATAACCGCTGCTGAAATCGCACCGGTATTTAACTTGATGTTTTCGATACCCACACCGTAGCCAGAAATATTCCAGTATTTAGTGTCTATAATGTGGATATCATGACGTTGATAAAAGCGTTTACCAGCCCAGATAACGGCATCAGGAGAAGATGGGATATAGCCTTTAGCTTGAACATTTAACTGCTTAATACCAAAGTTGGCACTGTCATCTTTACTATTTTCAGACTCTAGGTTCCCCTCCGATGACATTTCAAACATACTTTCAAAGTACATTGAACGACCATCTGCATTAAATAACTCTTGGCCTAATCCAATTTCCGAATAAGTATCAAACTCATTACCCAAGCGACCCAATGTCGTTTTATAAAACTCATCTCCTCCTTTGGTACCGCCTCCATCAGCACTGGCTCCCAAACCAGCACGTACGTAACCGTAGAAATCGACTGCTGAAACTTGAGTGGCGAATAAAGAACCTAAAATAGCGACTGTCAATGTTGCTTTTTTCATTTTAATTTCCTTTTGTATTACTTTTGAGTTATTGGCTGGGTAAATATCGCCATATCCTTTGTTTAGGCAATACTTACCCGTAAGATGAATTTCATCTTATTTTTAAATATTGTTATTCATTGCCCGCCTAAATAATCAGGCGGGATAGCTATTTATCATTTCTGATAACGATGACTTGATAGGGTTGAAGTTTAATATTCTCCTGAATATCGTCACCTGTATTTGCATTTATCCAATTCCCGTGCGGAACTTTCAAATCTCGCGGATCATTCAAAAAGTTCATAATGAACAAATAGCGAGACTGTTCATCTTCACGAGTTGTCACTGACACCCCGTAAGGCACGTTTTCAATTGGCTTGCGGATTCCATGTAAATTAGCAAGAGAGATGTAAAATAACTCGTTAAACTCTGTCTCTGTACGTGCAGCGATGTAATAAGCACAACCTTTACCAAGCTGGTTCTTAGTAATGACCGGACAAGCATCAAATAGATCCTCACGGTAATAAGCCAGAGCTTCTGCCGTCTCTAAATGGATATGTTCCATTAAGTGCTTGGCCTTAAATTCACCACTGAAGCCAAAACCAGAGTGCGTTTCCATTTCAAACAATACGCGTTCATGGTCATAGAGTGAGTCAATCTCTTCAGTCCAAATACCCAACGTGCGGCGCAATGGGCTGCCTTCTCCGCCAGGGAAACCTCCCAAGAAGCACAGGTCATTCTGATCAACGATGCCACTCCAATAAGTCGCGACTAACGTCCCACCCTGCTCCACAAATGCTTCCAGACGTTCTGCTACGCCAGGTTTTATTAAGTAGAGCATAGGTGCAACAATGATCTTGTAAGGAGTAAAATCACAGAGCTGCTCTATAATGTCGCAGCTAATACCTTGCTGCCAAAAACCTCGATAATGGTCACACACGGTTTGCTCGTAGTGCATGCCTTCATTGCGAGGACCTGAAGCATCATCCATTGCCCAACGGTTTTCCCAATCAAAAATGATCGCCACTTCGGCCTGCGTGTTCGTTCCCGCCACATCATTAATTTGTTTAAGATACTCACCAACGGCTGTTACTTCTCGACCAGTGCGAGTATTTGCATGACCAACGTGGTCGATCACCGCACCATGGAACTTCTCTACAGAGCCGCGGCTTTTTCGCCACTGAAAGTACTGAACAGAATCAGAGCCATGAGCGACTGCTTGCAATGAGGAAAGCAGATGGACACCGTCTTTTTTGAGCTTAGTAATTGGCTGCCAGTTAGTTTGGCTTGGGGTTGATTCCATGAGTAAAAATGGCTGGTTTTTCAGTGTGCGCATCAAATCATGGTACATCCCGGTATAGCAAGCGAGCGCAACTTCATCGCCGTCACGGTGCCAAAGCGGATAGCTGTCCCAAGAAACAACATCAATTGACTTTGCCAATTCCCAATAGTTGTAGTCGTAAAAGTACTCCATGAAGTTTGCCGTCGTAGGCAGATCAGGATTAATCGACTTGAGCGGTGCAATCTCGTGCTCACAGAAGTTCGAGACGCGGTCAGTACAGAATCGTTTCCAATCTAACTTCAGTGCGTGAACGGAGTTCTCACCAACGGGAGATGGTGATTCAATTTGTTCCCAACTGGTGTAAGTATGACTCCAGAACGCACTCCACCACAGCTTATTAAGATTGTATAGGGAGCCGTATTTGTTTTTCAGCCACAAACGAAACTCTTCTTGGCAGTAATTACAGTGACAATCGCCGCCATATTCGTTTGAAACGTGCCAGCCTATCACCGCAGGATGTTGACTGTAACGTTCAGCCAATTTAGCGTTCATGATGCTCACTTTCTCACGGTAATTCGGTGAGCTGTAACAATGGTTATGACGTTCTCCATGCAGTTGTTTAATACGTGCGCTGTTGACTCGAAGGACGTCAGGGTATCGTTCAGACAACCAGGCAGGACGCGCGCCACTCGGTGTCGCCAGGAATACAGAAATCCCATTGTCTGCCAAGTTATCCAGTACGTTATCGAGCCATTCAAACTGAAACTCACCTTCAACAGGCTCAAGAGCAGACCAACTGAAGATACCGACAGACATAACGTTACAATTCGTCTGCTTCATCAGTTCAATATCTTTCGCTAAAATATCAGGTCTGTCTAACCATTGCTCAGGGTTGTAATCTGCTCCATGGAGCAAGCCTTTTATCTTTGGAATGATGTGTTCTTTATTGTTCATTATTGACCTTTAAATACTTTCAATGACGGTAGTGCGTTACCTTCAAAATCAAACAGTGCTTGGTTCTCCCATGAATTGCCCATGTCCCATTTGTCCCCGCTATAGTCCATGCCAGCGCCTGTTGACCAGGTTGCCCCATCGATTGGTAACCATGCGGGTTCCCAGTAATAAATCCCTAAACCTAGTTCGTTAGGCAGTTCATTCAACAGCGTCATGATGTCAGCCAGGTATTGCGCCTGGCCCTCAATTGATACACTGTAGCCCTCAATCGGCCCCGCCTCGGAGTAGCTATTACCTAACGAATCACCATTCTCAGTGGTAAACGGGAAAGACGTTTCGACCAAGACAACAGGCTTGTTGTAGCGACTGATGACGTCATTCATATTGGCTTTTACTTTATCAATTGGGCCGTGCCACCACGGGTAGTAAGACATACCAATCACATCAAAATCGACACCACGCTGGGTGATTTCATCAAACCACCAACGGAAAAGACCGTTATCACCGGCTTCAGCGAGGTGCAACATGATTTGAATGTCTTTACCACTGTCGTTGTCGTGAACCGCTTGGATGCCGGTTTTTAAAAGCAGTGACAGGCGGTCGAACTCCTTACCATCTTGACCCCAACTCTTACCCTCCGGCCAAAGCATGCCACCATTCAGTTCGTTACCAACTTGAACCATGTCTGGCACGACACCCGCAGCTTGGTGTGCTTTCATCACCTCTGCTGTATAGTCGTAGACTTTCTGTGTTAGGTTCTCAAACGTAAGTTGCTCCCACTCTTTTGGCTTTTGTTGCTTTTTAGGGTCAGCCCAAAAGTCGCTGTAATGGATATCAAGCAGGAATGACATACCGTTTTCTTGTGCGCGTTTACCAAGCTCAATGGAACGCTCTAACGTGTTATTACCGCCACCAAATACATCACCAGTGGCTGACATTGGGTCTACCCACAAACGTGCGCGAATAGAATTAACTCCACTATCTTTTAATATTTTAATCAGATCTTTTTCATTGCCAACTTGGTAATATTTCCCACCCAATTTTTCTATTTCAGGCAACATGGAGATATCCATACCACGAATAAAATCAGCTCTCAGTGTTGGAGCAGTTATAACAATATTATCCACATCAGCATTAATATCAGAGCTGTTATTATTTGAAGTATTTACAGATTGACAGCCAGCCAAAGCCACTGCCGCACTAATAAGTGCAACCTTAAATTTTGTATTCATATCTTTCTCTCTAGTATTAGCCTTTTGTACTACCTGCTGTTAAGCCAGATACAAAGTATTTTTGTAGTGATAGATAAAGAAGCGCTACAGGTATTGAAATAAGCACAGCACCCGCTGCATATGTAGTATAACTCGCCCCCATTTTTTCTACGACCAAATTATATAAACCGATAGGTAACGTATAATTTTCAGGTGTTCTTAGAATAGTTGTAGCGAGAATAAAATCGCCTAGAGGACCCGTGAAAGAGAATAAGGCTACTACTGCAATAATTGGTTTTGAAATAGGCAGTATGATTTCCAAAAAAATACGGATATTACTCGCACCATCCATTTTTGCTGATTCATCCAGGTCTTTCGGTATCGCGTCCAAGTAACCTTTCATTAAATACGTGTTCATCGGGATCATGCCACCAACATAAACCAGTACTAATGCAAGATGGCTATTAATCAATCCCAACATCTGAGCTAAGACAAATATCGCAATTAGGGCGGAGAATTGCGGGATCATCTGCAACAGAAGGAACAGCATTAGACCATTTTTCCTTCCTTTAAAGCGAAAGCGTGAAAACGCATATGACGTACATGACACACTGATCAGCGTTAGTACCATGGTCAAAAAGCTGATTTTCAAACTATTCCAGAACCAGGTCAGGTAAGCTACTTTGTCATTAGCAAACAAAGTGGCATAGTGACTCAGAGTCGGGTTATCCGGGAATATGGACTCACCCATGATACTGTTACCTGGATAGAATGACGCTCCAACCGTCCACACTAACGGGTAAATAATGATCACTGATACCAGCAAAATTAGGCCGTAACTCAATGTCAATCGGATGCGATTACTACGTTTAATACTCATATTTTTATCTCGCTTCTTCTTTGAATGACTTGGTCATACGGAATTGCCAAAGAGCAATGCCCACAACAAAAATCGACAGTAATAAAGTGATTGCAGATGCAATACCGTATTGCGATGAGGACATCGTCAGTTTATAAATCCATGACACCAAGATATCGGTGCCGCCCGCGTTACTACCAATGACAGCAGGACCACCATTGTTAAACAGATAAATAATATTGAAGTTGTTAAAGTTAAACGTATATTGAGTAATCAAAATTGGAGCGATTGAGTACAGAACCAACGGTAAAGTGATGGTTCTTAACTGCTGGAATTTACTTGCACCGTCCATCGTCGCAGCTTCATAAAGATCATTAGGGATCGCCTGTAGAACCCCCGTTGTCATGGCGAATACAAATGGGAAACCTAACCAGGTTTGGATCATGATGAGCGCGACTTTCGTCCAGAATGGGTCTGTCAGCCAAGCTTTAGGCTCAATACCAAAGAAGTCGAGAATCACGTTGTTGATGACACCAAAGCTGTCGTTAAACATCCCGGTAAAAATAAGGATGGTAACAAAGCCCGGTACCGCCCAAGGAAGAATAAAGATAGTACGGATCAGAGGCTTAAATTTAAGGTCTTTTTGGTTAACCAGAATCGCCAAAAGAACCCCGACTGTACATTGCAATGTTGATGCAACTAATGTCCAAACGACCGTCCACTGCAACACATCGATAAAGGTGTTACGCCACAAGTTAATTTGGAAAATGTTGAAGAAGTTCTTCAATCCAACCCAGTCCACCAGCTTCGCAGGCGGTGAGTTATAAAGGTTGTAGTTAGTAAAACCAATCGCAAAACCAAAGATGATCGGAAACACAACAACAAAGACTAAAAGGATAAAACCCGGACTTATCATCAGATACGGGAAGCCAGCATTGATGACATTGCGATACTGAACACGAAGTGAGTTCAGTGGGCGGCCTTCATCAAGCAGTTGACCGTTTTTGTAGGCGTCATTAATGCTGAGTACATAAACCGCTAAACCAAATACCACCACTAGCGAAGCAATAATGCCTTCTGCGAGTAGGAAAACTGAGTTGTCCTCTGGTAGGTTTTCGCCAAGTGTGACAAGCCCCCACATACCGTGGGAAATAAAATCACGAGTTACTGCATAAAAACTTGTTAGCAAGATGAAGAACATCATGCCTTTTACAAACTGTCGATTATAAAACTGGCCAAAGCCAGGAATTACTGAAAATAAAGAGGCAGTAAACCGTTGGGATCGATACAGCCCCGAGTTATGCTCAAAATGTTCACTCATGTCAGACATCACTTACAACTCCATTTCGGAAAACTTCTGGCGTCTGTCAGCCCCAGCCCAAGATGGTTATATAGGGCCGACAATTGCTTTCGCCAGAACAATATCTTTAAATTATTGGCCCATCATTGCGTGGTTAGCTTCTATTTGCATATTGATGCTGTCTACTGCAGAGTCGAGTGCACTTTTCGCATCTTGTTTATTCGTTGCAATCAACTGAAGTGCGCTGTTCGCAGGGCCCCACACTTCGTTCATTTCTGGAATGGAAGGCATAGAAGTAGCATGAATGGATTGCATCGCTACTGCACTTGCACCTGGGTCATTTTTGATAACAGGATCGTCCACCAATTTTGTCACTGCCGGAACCTCTCCAGTTAGCTCAAAGCGGCGCTTAGCATTATCATAATTATTGACGAACGTAATAAACTCTTGAGCTAAAGGTTTGTTTTTCGAGAAAGTGGAAATGCTGTAGCTCTTCACGCCCATAAATGATCCCATTTGCTCACCAGATGGCAATTTTGGAAGTGGGGCTACACCATAGTTGATCCCTGCTTCTTTGTAAGGCTGGAGCGCCCAAGGACCAGTTTGAACAATCGCTGCTTTGCCCGACGTGAATAGTGAATCGATAGCATTAAGCCCGTTATTGCCAATGATGCCTGTAGGGAATACTTTAGAGTCATAGAACTTCTGAATGAATTTTGCGCCTTCTACTGCCCCTGGAGTATTCAGTAATATTTTATTAGGATCGTACGAGCCGTCTTCTTTTTTAGCGAAAACATCGCCACCCATACCGTTTAAAATTCCGTAGGTGTAATAAAGCTCATCCCATTTAGCCAGCAAACCGTATTTATTTTCTTCGCGAAACTTTTTAGACAGCTCAAATATTTCATCCATAGTTTCAGGCAGCTCAGAAATAAGGTCTTTGTTATAAACCATAAATACCGTTTCAACGGATTTTGGCAAGCCATAGAGCACACCATTGTAAGTCAATGCCTCAATAGAAGATTGACTAAATGTATCGGTAACGGCTTTATCGACCTGAACTGGAGCAAGTAAACCTTGGATAACCGCCCCACCAATCTGATCATGTGGAATCAAGACGACGTCAGGACCAGTGCCCGCCGGGCCGTCCATGCGCAGAGATTCGACCTGACCGCCATATGGCATTTCAAGCACATTCACTTTCACATCGTGTTGTTTTTCAAACGCTGCTACCGCTTCTTCATTACCAAAAGACTTTTGAATGTCTTCCCAGACTAATAAGGACTGCTGCGCCAACACCATTGGCGAACAAAATAGAGCAGTTACTGCGAGAGCAGATAGTTTTTTACTAAATTTATTATTATCCATAAAATTTCACGCCTTTCGTTTTTGGTAAAAAATAAAATTTATGGTGCAAATATGCTCCTTTGTGTTATTTTTTCCATACAGGTTATTCATTGATGTGATTTCAATCACTATAGCTAGCAGTTATTGTGATAAAACAAACAAGTGAAAATAAAATTTACTAAATAAAAGACGAATTAGATCACACACTTTATTATCATTTAAGAGGAATATAAAATGTCTTCGATCCAATTATCCAATGTCGTAAAACGTTTTGACGATACCCAAACCATTCACAACGTAAACTTGTCGATAGAAGAAGGTGAGTTTGTGGTGTTTGTTGGTCCTTCGGGCTGCGGAAAATCAACGCTCTTGCGTATGATTGCCGGCCTGGAAGACATCAGTGATGGAGCCATATCTATTTCGGGAAATGTCGTTAACGACACTCCGCCATCAGAACGAGGGGTTGCGATGGTGTTCCAGTCTTATGCTCTATACCCGCATATGACTGTTGCAGAAAATATGGGTTACTCACTAAAAGTAAACAAAGTTCCAAAAGAAGAGCGAGAGAAAAAAGTGCAGTTGGTCGGTAAAGCACTGCAGTTGGAGCATTTGCTGGATCGTAAGCCTGCCCAACTTTCTGGTGGTCAACGCCAACGCGTTGCTATCGGCCGAGCAATCGTTCGAGATCCAAAAGTGTTTTTATTTGATGAGCCGCTATCAAACCTAGACGCAGAATTACGCGTCGACATGCGACTTCATATTGCAAAGCTACACCAAGAACTTAAGTCAACCATGATCTACGTAACGCACGACCAAGTCGAAGCCATGACATTAGCAGATAAGATCGTCGTGCTTCGTGATGGTAAAGTTGAGCAAGTTGGCTCACCAATGGATCTCTACCATAATCCTATTAACAGATTTGTTGCCGGATTTATTGGCTCGCCTAAAATGAATTTTCTTCCTTGTATCGTTGAAGCTTGGGATGAAACGAGCTTAACAGTGAGTCTGGATGTGGGCCGTTCAATCACGTTACCGATAAAAGCAGCACAGGTTGAAATAGGTAAACAGCTGACGTTAGGCATTAGACCAGAACACCTCACGACAAATCCAGATATGATCACACTCGCGTTCCAATGTGAAGTGGTCGAGAGACTAGGAGGCATGACTTACATCTTTGGCCAATGTGGCGGCGTGGATGACTTCAAATACCTTCATCATGGGGACACACAAGTACAGCCTGGTGAGTCAATTTCGCTATTTACATCACCTACCCATTTACACATTTTTGAACCTGATGGAAACGTCATTAAATTTGATTCTGTACAATCAACACATTAGCGCTTTAGTGCCAAAGAGCATTCAGAATGCTCTTTGGCATGCTAGAACCGTCCGATAAAAACAATATAGGGTAATCTTTTGGCTACACTTAAAGACATTGCACAAAGAGCGAAGATTTCTACTTCCACTATTTCTCGCTTTCTTAACGAAGACCCTACTTTGTCTGTAAGTGAAGACAAAAAACGGGCCATTTTGGAGGCAGTAGAGTCTCTTGGCTATCAATCCCCTAAACGCAGTAAAAAACAGTTTGTTCATCATGAAGTAACCAAAACGAATGAGCCATTTGGCGTACGTGATGTTGTTATGTTGAACTTTTTAACGCCGACACAGGAAATAGACGACCCGTATTTCACTTCTATTCGTGCTGGCATTCAAAATCGATGCTTAGAAAAAGGAGTCGATTTAAGAACACTCCATTTAGACCAGATCGATACTAATATAAATCTACTAGAAAACGCTCCAGCCGTCATTGCAGTCGGACATTTCTCCAAACATATTGTAGATACCTTATATCAAGCTAACCACAATATCATATTTGTTGATTCTAACCCTTTAGGTAGCAAAACCGATGCAGTCTTAATTGACCGGTTGGCGTTGTCCAATGACGTTATGCAAAATGTACTAAAAAGCCGTTGTAAAAGACCTGCTTTTATTGGCAATAACGAGGAGCGGTTACATACTTTTCGTAAAGTCACCAAAGAAAACGGCTTGTATCACGATGCGCTATGTAAAGTGAGTAAAGAGTATTGCATCGAGTCGGGGTATCAAGCAATGAAAGAAATGCTACAACTCGATGAGCTTCCCGACGTGGTCTACGCCGCGACAGACATGGTGGCCGTTGGTGTTTATCGAGCCATTTATGAGGCAGGGTTAACCATTCCAACCGATATACAAGTCATCGGCACCAACGATATCTCGTCAGCCCGACATATGAGTCCAAGCCTTACTACAATGCGACTGTTCCCGTTTGAAATGGGAGAGGTAGCAATAGATATGTTTATTGAAAAAATGGAAGGCAGGAAATACAAAAAAACGGTTTTATTTGGTCATGAGTTTATATGGCGAGACAGTTTTAAAATTAACTAACTGCGCGCTAATTTATGATTCTTCAACATCACGGATGATAAAATTGACTTAATAAATTTGTAGATGGATCATAATCACAATTATCTAAGTAAATTTACTTAGATAATTTACCCACAATCACAACTACATAAATCACCTTATATAAATAATCACTAACACTTTTATACATCACCTCAACACCAAAATTCCTTGCTATATTATTTACGTTTAAAAACAATTAAAACGTGAATATATAAAAACGGTGAAACGATGAACAATACCCTAAAAACACTAGCCATCTTCGGCTCATTAGTGGCCTCAAACTATTCTCACGCTTTTATTAAAGGTGCGGATATTAGTTGGATAACTCAGATGGAAGACAGTGGCTACGAGTTCTACAACGACTGGGGCTATCGACAAGATGTCCTTTCAATATTACGAGACCATGGCATGAACGCAGTGCGTCTTCGTGTCTGGGTTAACCCCAGTGATGGTTATTACAGCTCACTGAATGATGTAATTGTCAAAGCGCAGTGGGCCAAAGACGCGAATATGGATGTGATGATTGACTTCCACTATAGCGACACTTGGGCCGATCCAGGTAACCAGTGGAAACCCGCAGCATGGCAACAACTGAGCTTCGAAGATTTAATGGGACAAGTATGGTCTTACACTAGAGACTCACTCAACACCTTAAAAGCTGCAGGTATCACACCAAAATGGATTCAAGTCGGTAATGAAACCAACAACGGAATGCTATGGAATGAAGGAATGGCTTCAAGCAACATGCGTAACTATGCATGGTTGTTTAATAGCGGACGCAACGCAGCCAAAGAAGTATTCCCAGACGCTAAGGTCATCGTCCATTTAGCCAACTGTCACGACAATGCTAATTTCCGGTGGATTCTTGATGGGTTACAATCCAACAGTGCTTGGTGGGATGTTATTGGCGCATCTTCCTATCCCAAGAATGCTACTGGCCTTACTTGGCAAGAAGCAAACAATCAATGCCTCTCTAATCTCAATGATATGGTCGAGCGCTACGGAACGGAAGTGATGATCACTGAAATTGGTGTGCCTTGGGATGAGCCTCAAGCAAAGACTATCGTTGCCGATATGATCCAAAAAGTACGTAATGTTAATCAAGATAAAGGCATTGGGATTTTCTATTGGGAGCCACAGGCATATAGTTGGCAAGGTTATACGTTGGGTGCATGGGATCCAAATACGCGCCAGCCTACTCAAGCTCTTGATGCCTTTCTTGAATAAGTAAAAACATAAAATATTTTTTAAGCCCCTCTTTGATTAGAGGAGCATATTCGAAAGAACAAACTTAAATTAATAATTGTTTCTATCACACTTTCCATGCTGACAATATCATTTCATCATAAGATGATTTTTTAGTAGATCCAGAATATCTAAAGTCAGTTTTTGATGATGTTGCGGGCTTTGATGTGATGGACGCACCTCCCTTCTAGCACCGTTGTACCAAACTAATGGTGCCCGAATTCAGATAATAAGTGCGACACTTCATGGGTAGGACTGAGGAAGACAGCCAATTGTTGAGATTGGTATGCTCTTCTGACCAAAGAAACAAGCAGTTCCAACATGAAGTATCAACAATTGACTGAAGGGAAAAAATACCAGATTTCAGTTCTTTTAGAACAAGGTGTATCAATAAAAAACATTGCCCTTGCCATCGACTGCCATAGAAGCTCCGTTTATAGAGAACTTAGCCGTAATAGCGAAAAAGCAAACTACTGCCCTCAAACCGCTCATCGAGCTTGCATTGAGAGAAGGCGTCAGGCTCCAAAGTATAAAATACCCTCGGAGCGAGTTGAGTTCATCCGATTGTTGATTGAACACGATTGGAGTCCTGAGCAGGTTTCAGAGGTATTGACGGCTTCAGGGATGCCAGTCAGTCGTGAATGGATTTACCAGCGCATTGCAAATGACAAAGCAATGGGTGGTAAGCTTTATCGGCATTTGAGACAAGGCCATAAGCGATACCGTAAAGGCAAAAGAACCAAGCAGAAGCCATTAAGAATGCTGTCTCGATAGATGACAGGCCTGCCATTGTAGATAGTCGTGAACGCTTCGGTGATTGGGAAATCGATACGGTGTTAGGCAAGCATGGAACTGGTACTATCGTTACCTTACTCGAGCGGAAGAGTCGCTTCTTCTTGATAAAGAAAGTGAAGTCAAAATCAGCAAAAGATGTCACAGCAGCCACGATAGAGTTGCTCATGCCATATAAAACGCATGTATATACAATCACTGCTGACAATGGTAGGGAGTTCGCTAATCATGAAGAAATTGCGGAGGCGTTAGAGGCAGATGTTTACTTTGCCCATCCGTACAGTTCATGGGAGCGTGGAGCAAACGAGAATGCTAACGGTCTACTTCGTCAATATGTACCGAAAGGTTCTGATTTACGTGAAGTTAGTGATGACGTGGTATCCCTCGCCATGGCGAGAATAAATTACAGGCCAAAGAAGTGTTTAGGCTTTAAACAGCCAGCCGTGATATTCAAAGAAATGTGCATGGCTGCTTAAATGTGGAAGTGTCGCACTTCGGACTTGAATTCGGTTAGAGAACCAAACTGCCTGAAATTAAGCAATTCTTATACAACACACTGCGTTTCAGGCATACCAAGCCCTGTAAGTTTGTTCAGCGCATTAATCATAGCGTAAAGCAATGTCGTTTCTCAGGCTTAACCGGCCACCTAACAACTGCTTCACTCGATACATTGCTGTCTCCGATAGTGAGCGTTTATGATAGCCGTACCACTTTTTCCACTTTCTGTTGGATCCGTATGGCATCGTGGCAACCCCTTGTGCCATAAGCGCAATCACCAGATATCTCAATAATTCTTCGGCGTGTTTGCTTGAGCAAGTTAGAAAAGACTTCTACATCGGTAACATTAGATAAACTCAGTTCTGCCGCGACGATTTCGTGAGTGCTGGTGTCTACCGCTAAATGCAACTTTCTCCAGACTCTACGCTTCCCGTCAGTACCTTGTACCTTGACCTTCAATTCACCTTCGCCATAAACCTGAGGCCTGTTGCATCGATGGCTAGATGCTGTGTATTACGACTCTAGTCTTTGGTTTAAATAAAACCTCGACTTGTTTAGTTCTTCGACTGATACAACTGTAATGTGGACAGACTATAGGAACGTTAGCCAATGAAAAAACAGAATCGATAAACCCTTGCAATGCTCTCAACGACATTGAGAAAACTCGTTTCACCATAAGCACAGTGGTAATGGCTAAGTCGCCGAACTGACGAGGTCTACCACGTTTACCTTGTTTACTCTGCTTCCACTTGCGAATGGCTTCTTCATCCATCCAGAATGTCAGAGAACCATTATTAATAAGCGATTGATTGTATTGATTCCAATTAGTGGTTTTGTAGCGAGGTTTCGGAATTAGACTAAATTATGCGTATTCCGGCCCTTCTTGAACACTCATTCCGGCTCAATGTGAACACCTATTCTGGTTTAACGTGAACACCTATTCTGGTTTCAAGATGAACACTTTCCTCTGATTTCCGGAATCACTGTTCACATTCAACCAGAATCTTTTTCAACGTATTGATCTTCAACACTTTTGGTAACCTGTTTTTATTTAAGAACAGGAAAATGCCAGCAAAGAGGATTACAATGCGTAAAATTCGAGATGTACTCAGATTAAAACTTGAGGCAACACTATCCATCAGGCAGATAAGCGCCAGCACGAAATTCAGTGTTGGAGCCGTTTCAAAACTGCTTCATAAAGCCAATGAACTTAATCTTACCTAGCCACTTCCAGAGTCAATGACAGATGAAGATCTTTCTCGTCTGTTTTACGCGGCTTCTGACACGAGAGCCTCCAGCCGAGCCCAGGTGCCGGATTGGTCTTAGATCCATCAAGAACTAAAGCAAAAAGGGATAACGAAGCATTTACTCTGGGAAGAGTATACCGAGCAGTACCCAAACCGTTATCAGCTACTCCCAATTCTGTGACCGCTACCTTCACTTGAATAAAAAACAAAAACGCTCAATGCGGCAGATACATAAGGCGGGTGAAAAAATGCTTTATCGACTACTGTGGTCAGACGATTCCTATTGTCTGCGCCAGCACTGGGGAAGTCCGTTATGCTCAGGTGTTCATCGCTGTACTTGGGGCAGCAAATTACACCTATGCCGAAGCTACGGAGTCTCAGTCACCCCCTGACTGGCTACAAAGCCATGTCAGAATGTTTGAGTTCTTCGGTGGTGTTCCACAACTGCTGTTCCCGGACAACTTAAAAAGTGGAGTAAGCAAAGCATGCCGTTACGATCCTGAACTCAATCCCAGCTGTCATCAGTTGGCTGAGCACTACTGCGTAGCAGTAATGCCAGCCCGTCCAGATAGTCGAGCGTTGAATCTTAGCTAAGCTCCGGCACCATACCTTCTTCTCTCTGGCTGAAGTAAACCAATGCATCAGGATTTTGTTGAAAGATCTCAATCAGAAGCCGTTTAAACAGCTTCCAGGTAACTGGGAAGAAGCTTTCAGGTTATTGGACAAACCAGCATTGTCTCCTTTACCTCCGTACCCATACCGATATGTAGCAATCAAAAAAGCGAAGGTAAATATTGATTATCATGTTCAGTATGAACAACATAATTAACCTGAACTCGGGAAAAAAAGAAAGGGAACTAAATGCTGGTTCTGCGATCAGATCTCTCGAGCAAGATTGACCTATCGCAAAGGAACCAGCTATGCATAAACTAGTGGACTTATTTTGTCATGTCGATAACTTTTGTCAGGCTTTTCTACTTCAATGGAAAATAACTCAGCTTGAAAGTGGTGAGCGAAAACGTAATCACGAAAGACGAATGTCTGAAAGCGAAATCATGACCATTATTATTGCCTTCCACATGTCTCATCAGCGTGATTTCAAAAACTTCTACCTGGGTATCGTACATCGTTATCATAAGAAAGAATTCCCAGCATTACTCAGTTATACCCGTTTTCTGGAAGTCATGCCTTCCGTCTTAGTGCCACTAAGCTCTTTCTTTACTCATGTCAAAGGCGAGCCGTCAGGCATTGAATTCATTGACTCCACAAGTATTAAAGTCTGCCATAGCTTACGTATACTGAGGCATAAAGTTTTCAAAGGGTCGGCGGCAAGAGGTAAAGGAACCATGGCTGGTTTTATGGGTTTAAGCTTCATATCATCACCAACCACCTTGGTGATATCGTCGTAGCCAAACTGACTCTAGCAAATACGAATGATAGAAGCCCAGTTCGAGAGTTATCCAAAGGCTCACTCGATAAGCTTTATGCAGACAAAGGCTATATCAGTAAAGCCCTTACTGAAGATTTAAAAGAGGAAGGTATTACCTTGATCACGACTCATCGTAAGAATATGAAACCGAAAGTATTAGAGGCTTGGGATAGAGCGATGCATTCAAAAAGGTTCATTATTGAAACGATTAATGATCAACTGAAGAATATCTCTCAGATAGAGCATTCTCGCCATCGAAGCTTGCATGGGTTCATGTTGAACCTACTTGGAGGGTTAATCGCTTATTGTCTAAAACCAGAAAAGCCATCGCTCAATATCACCAATACTGAAAGAACAGGCTTGATGGCGATGGCTTAAACCGATATGAGGTTAACTAGTAACTTGCCGTTCTCTCAATGGTCGAATGCGTTCAATGACGATACAACGCTAACGGCAGCACTACTTGATCGACTTCTTCATCACTCACACATCGTTCAGATCAGTGGTGAAAGCTATCGGCTAAGAGGAAAGAAAGCGGCTGGAACCATACCAGCGGTTCTAGAAAGTCTATCTGGAAATAAGAGTTAATAACGTGGGTGGGTCAGTTTTACTTCGGCGATACCGTCGATAAGTGGGTCAAATTTAAACTGGCGTTGACAATAGCAAAGCCTCTAATGTAGTGGTTCAATTCACTTGGCCACTACAGAAGTGCTTCAGACAATACAAACCACTAGTAAAGTGGTTTGTATAATTGTAACAACTTAGTCATCTAGTCCTTTAACTGGGCTCATTGCGTGATAAACGGTGTTCACGTCACCAGTCATCGACAATGAACCCAAAGCATCAATGAAGAAACGGCTGGTCATTGTATGCTTACCGCCATTGATGAAGATCTCGATCACTGACTTATCAACATAAACTTCGATAGTTTGTTTACTGCTTAACCTCGGTGCTTTTCTCACAGAGCCAAACTCTTCCGCGTAAAGTTGAGACATCTTACTGCGATCAAGCATGAACTCCGTTTCCGTGGCACTGAACACGATGTTATTGCCCGCAGCATTAGCGAGCGTTAACTCAAACTCGTCCGTTTCTGTTTCGAGTTGAACCATGAAACTGGTTGTATCCAACTCAAGAACGCCTTCAACCGGAACCGCGTCGCCTTGCAACGCTTTCAATTCAGGTAAAGCCGACTGCACCAGATAGCCATCTTGGATGTGAAGCTCGCGTGGTAACGACAACATACCTGCCCACTGATGCTCATTAGATGGTGTATCAATCTCAGGCAGACCAATCCAAGCTATCAGAATACGGCGGCCTTTATCATCTAAGTAAGTCTGTGGTGCATAAAAATCAAAGCCATAATCTGGCTGTGCAATATCTCGGTGGTTTTCCAGTTCTACCGAATCTAGATTTAGGCGGTCACCGACAATATAAGCCACCGAGTAGATGTTTTTGAAATCGTATGGGTTTTCGCCAGACACACCTTGTGGAGAAAACAGCATCACCGACTGATTCTCTATTTCAAAGAAATCTGGGCATTCCCACATATAGCCAAGGTTGTTGTAACGAGTTTGAATTGGACCTTTGTGTTGCCAATCCATCAGGTCTCTGCTGCGATATAGCGCCATTGAACCAGTCTCTTGAGGCGTTTGAGCACCCACAACCATCAGGTAATCGTCGCCCTGTTTCCACACTTTTGGATCGCGGAAATGTTCGGTGTAGTGATCATTTTCGATAACCACGCCGTACTTTTCTATTTTGCCGTCAGCAGACATCTTAGCAAAACATTGAGTGGGTACTCGCAGCCAATTTTCATCGCGCTTGTTACCCGTAAAGAACAACAATGCATTGTCGTTTTCAACCAATGCACCACCAGAGTAAACACCATGAGAGTCGTAATCTTGGTCTGGGTGCAGGCCAATGCCGTGGTCTTCGAAATGAACGAAGTCTTTAGTAGAAAGGTGGTACCAGTACTTCATACCATGGACTGGGCCAACTGGCGTCCATTGGTAAAATAGATGGTGCTCACCATTAAAGAAACAAAGACCATTCGGGTCATTAAGTAGACCAAACTTAGGCGCAATATGGTAGCTCGGATAGCCAGCGTCTTGTTTGCGAAGATTGACCATCTCATCAATGCTGCCTTGTGAAATCTCTTCTATACGACGATATCTTTGCTCTACTGTCCAGTTCGAGTTCAAACTCATACACTCTCCTCGACGACGTTCGTATTTGAAGAGTCTTTTTGAATAAACTGAGTGAGAGCTTCTTGCGTTGGAAGTGCGGTCATTGCGCCTTTTTGTGTTGTAGCCAATGCACCGCAACCATTCGCCCACAGGATCGCAGAATCAACGACTCGTTGATTATTCCACTCTTCATATTGAGAAAGCTTTGCTAGCAAACCGCCAACAAAAGCATCGCCTGCACCTGTGGTATCCACTGGCGTCACTGAGCGACCTGAAATCAACACACCTTGGTTTTCAAATACTCGCCAAACGCCTTTCGCGCCCTGCGTAACCAGAACAAGCGTGTTGTTAAGATCTGCAATGTTAGCCAAACCTTGTTCCATCGAAGTTGAATCTGTTAAGAAATCCAGTTCTTCTTCTGAGAATTTAACCACATCAGCCAATTCAATCGCTTTCATGACCACAGACTTAATTTCAGATGGGTTTTGCCACACTTCATCACGAAGGTTTGGATCGAAGCTGATGTAACCGCCCGCGGCTTTCATGCGTCGGATCGCTTCAAAGGTACTGCTTCGGCTTGGTTCATTAGCCAAAGAGATTGAGCAGACGTGTAGCCACTCAGTTTTCTTAAATTCGGGAATGTCTTCAACAGACATAAACTGATCGGCACTTGGCTTAACCATAAACGTAAAGCTGCGCTCGCCTTGGTCATCAAGATCAACCACCACGGTTGATGTGCGTTGTTCAGGGTCCTTCACCAAACGCTCGGTATTCACACCTTCCTTTTGCAGAGTCACTTCCATAAAAGTGCCAAACGGATCGTTACCCACTCGGCCGAAAAATGCGCTTTTGCCTAAAAGGCGAGAAATAGCTACCGCGACATTGGCAGGCGCACCGCCCGGACATTTCAATAATGTCGCGTCAGTCTCCGGAATGAGGTCGACGACGGCGTCTCCAGTTACCCAAACTTGATTCATCTTTCTTACCTTAAAACTGAAAATTATGACAACCGAAAGCAAAGTTACACTTCACGCTGTCATGTAAAAATATAAAAAGGCTAGCTAAGCCAAATCACCTAGCTAGCACCCCAAAGCTTAGGAAATGAAGTGAAAAGGGGGGGCTTCACTTCTAGGGAGAAACGTTAAGCTGTTTCTTTAATGTTTTGCTTGCTGCTCTCACGTAGACCTAATACGACGGTCAGCGCAAATGCAGTTACGAACGCGATAATCATACCTACCACGTAGTAGCCAATTTTTTCTGGTGATATTGAGATGATGCCTGGAATACCCGCCGCACCCAGTGCTTGCGCTTTCACATTGAACATCGTGAGAAATGCGCTTGAAACCGCAGCAGCACAAACCGCAGCAATGAACGGGTAGCGAAGCTTCAAGTTCACACCAAACATTGCAGGTTCAGTAATACCAAGCAAACCGGTCACACCAGAAGGAATCGCGATACCTTTCATTTTCTTATCTTTACTCATGAAACCAACCGCCAGTGCCGCTGCACCTTGAGACACGTTAGACATCGCCGCGATAGGGAAGATGAACGTACCGCCAGTCGTTGCGATATCCGCAAGCAGCTGAGTTTCAATAGCAATAAAGCTATGGTGCATACCAGTAATAACGAACGGCGCATAAATCAAACCAAACACCGCACCACCAATGAAGCCCGCGCTGTTGTATAGCCAGTTAAGACCGTCACCCAGTAGGAAACCGATATCACGTGTAAATGGACCCACAACCGTGAATGTCAGTAGGCCAGTCACGAAAATAGCCAGTAGCGGCGTTAGCAAGTTATCCAGAACCGAAGGAATAACTTTACGTAGGCCAAGCTCAACTTTCGCTAGAATAAACGCAGAAACAAGAACGGGCAATACTGAACCTTGATAACCCACTTTCTCGATTTCGAAACCTAGAATGTTCCAAACTGGAATGCTGCCCGAAACCGATGCACCACCGAAACCCCAGCCGTTAAGCAAGTCTGGGTGAACCATCAACATACCTAAAGCCGCGCCAAGGTATGGGTTACCACCAAACTTCTTACTCGCTGAAAATGCTAATAAAATAGGTAAGTACACAAAAGGAGCATTAGCAAATGTATTGATCATATTTGCTAAGTCGGTCAAACCCGGATTAGCGTCGATTAAAGATTTGCCATCAATGAACAAGCCTTGAGCCGTCAATAGGTTGTAGATACCCATCAAAAGACCACCAGCAACAATCGCCGGAATGATTGGTACAAAAATATCAGACAGGCCTTTCACCGCGCGTTGCAGGATATTTTGGTTGTCAGCACCTGCAGACGCCACATCGTTGGTCGACATTTCCGTCATTTCAGTCAGCTGAGCCAACTCAGTATAAACTTGGTTTACGATGCCTGAGCCAAAGATGATCTGATATTGACCTGCCACTTTAAACTGGCCCTTAACCCCTTCTAGGTTATCAATCGCCTGTTCATCAATTTTATCTTGGTCTGCGACTGCAAGACGCAGACGAGTCGCACAGTGTGCAAGTGCGGTGATATTACTTTTACCACCTAATAGAGAAAGCAGCTCTTTTGCTATTTTTGGATAATTCATTACATACCCCATTGGATTATCATTTGAGCCTTTGAATATTCGGGAACGTTTGCAAAACAAATTATTGCCTAGAAATAACAAATGATCAAAGATAACTGCTCAATACTGTGAGAATGATCTTCAAATTATCTCCCTAGGATAAGAAGGCAGAGTTAAAATCTCCAAATAACAGGTACATTTGATGCTCTATTTGCAAACAATCCCAAAACTAAAAATACAAATGGATAATGAATAATGGCTAGTCTTCATGATGTCGCTCGTCTCGCTGGAGTTTCCAAGTCGACGGTTTCAAGAGTAATCAACGATGAGTATGGCGTAAAAGACGCGACCAAGGTGAAGGTACGTAAAGCGGTTGAAGAGTGTGGCTATCTCCCAAACCAAGTCGCTAAAGACTTAAAGTCTCAAAAAACCAACCTGGTTGGCGTGATTGTTCCTAGGGTTTCATCCCATGCCACCTCTCAAGGTGTCGATGGCTTAACCGCCGTCTTAGAGCAAGCGGGCAAGCATGTTTTATTAGCGAGCACACACCAAACGCACCATAAAGAACTTGAATATATTCAGATATTTAACCAAAAACGTGTTGAAGGTATCATCCTGTATGCGACCCACCTCGACAGCAAATTAGTCAAAGCGATTCAAAGCTCAGCAGTACCGGTGGTATTGGTTGGTCAAGACGGGTCAATGTTTAACATCCCAAGCATTGTGCACGACGACACTCGCGTAGGGTTTGAAGCGGGTAATCGCCTCATAGCGAAAGGTTGTAAACATATGGGGTTCATCGGTGTGCAAGGCGATGATATTGCGGTTGATAAGATGAGATCGGAAGGCTTCGCTCAATCGCTTCAATTTAACGACCTCACACTGCAGTTTCACGCCCGTGGCCACTTCACCATAGAGTCAGGTTACCAACTGGCTAAACAGTCTCTAAAAGAGCACACCAAGCTCGACGGCCTGTTCTGCGCAACTGACCGTATCGCAATCGGTGCGATCAGAGCCATTCAGGAAGCGGGCCTCGTTCCAGGAAAGGATGTCTTGGTACTCGGCGTGGGTGACGATGAACTTGCTTCAGTATGCACACCAACGCTGTCTACGTTTAACTATGCGTTTGATAAAGCGGGAGAAAATGGAGCTAAGCTGCTGCTTGACCGCATTGAGAAAAAAGGCTTTGAAATGAGTAAGATGGTGTTGACCTTCACCACTATTGATCGAGAGTCTTGCTAGCACTTTATTTCAGGGATCAGGTTATCCCAAGATAAAAAAATGCCAACCTTCGAGTTGAAACGATAAGGTTGGCATTTGATGATGCGACTGTCACATCATGATTAACACTCTCTATCTAAACGATATATCAGGTAATTAGAACCAAGTTTCCATCTGCAGTGCAAACAGAACCTCGCCGCCCTCACCCATCGTTGCAGCATCTGATTCAGTGCTGATCGAGTAACCACTCAGGTCTTCACTCCAATCCACATAACTCACAGCGAAACGCAGTTCTGGTCGGTCAAAGAAACCTGTGCTGGTTGAAAGCTTAAGTGTTGGTGCCACTGTCGCTTTGTAGAAACCGCCGCTTGCTTGCTCTGTCGAGTTGTCTAAATCCATGTACTGCAATGAACCTTCGTAAACCATCTCGAAGTTCTCTGTGAACTCTTGAGCTAATCGAACGTTTAAAGAAGCCCATGTGAACTCGTCATTCTTCTTCAAACGGTCTTGGCTATGCTCTGCCATTAATGCAGGCGCTAAGCGCCAGTTGTTGCCAATGCGTGTGACACCGTAGCTAAACAGGCGTACGGCTTTTGCGTCATCCAGTAAATCACCATTTGAACCGATGCCTTTTAGCTCAGCACCTAGGCCGCTACCCACTAACATGCCCGTTTTAGAGAAGCCTTCGCTCAGACCAAAGAAGTTGTCTCCATGGTACGCAAATATTGCGTGTACACCGCTTTCAGCTGCGCCATTTAAGCTGCTATCGTTGTCTGCTGAGGTCATGCCGCTCAACATCACTTGCCATTGGCCAATACGGTTATTCATGGTTGCAATGTAGTTTTCGACATCTGTTGATGAGCTATCAATCTCGCCGAAATCTCGGCCATAAATAGAGAAATTCGCTTTCCAGTTGTCGCTCATCTGAACATCGTAAACGCCCGCACCAGTACCTGATAAGAAGACAATATCCGAATCGAAAAAGTGAATATCAAAGTTGTCGCGATCGAATCGTTTACCTGCCCAAAACGTTGCTTCAGAAAACGCTTCAGATTCAGAGAACATGCTCAGACGGTTCAGTTCGGAATACACTTGTCGTACATTCAACTGGCTTTCGCTGGCTGTCCACTCGTTATTTGTTTCAGTACTGTCGGCTAACATGATACGAAACAAGGCACTAGATCCATCATCCGCAAAGCGCTTATGAATCAAGTTCGCTTCAACGTAATGATCATCTTCCACACCAAGTCGCCCAATAGGCGCACCAATCGCACCCGCCGCTGTCATGTAAGGGCCAGTACCTGTCGCGCCGTTTAGGTCGTCGTTGATCAATAACCCAGAGCGTGCATACCCGTGAAACTCAAACGAAGAAGCCTTTTCATTGGCTTCGGTAGAAACCTGCTCCGTTTGTGCAACTCTTTGTTCTAATTCATTAATACGTTGCTCTAATGCTGCAACGTCTTCACTTGCTAATACCGATGTAGTCATTAGCCCCATTGTTACAGCAACCGCTAAAGTGTGTAGTTTCATTCTTATGTTCTCACGTTAATTGTTTTGGATTGTTTGCAATCGTTCCCAAAATAATTCGTAAGCGCATTTCGGCTTATACTTTTGATGTACAAGCTCTATATCGAAGAAGAAATAGAAATCAGTCGTGTTGATTACTTCACTTTTGTGTCTGAGTGGATGATAGATCAATACTTTCGGGAACGTTACCTAAAATGCATAATTCTGATAACTTTGTCACAAGTGAAATTGATTAATGGGCGAAAAATATTATATCGTGCACATTGAAGGCTTTTCGAAGGTTTGAGGAGGGAGGTGCGCTCGGACAAAATAAACAACTTCTGGCACATACTTTTCAGTATCAAAGACCGGTGCCCTGTGACCAACACCTTGTTCAACAAAAAGTTGATTCTCTACACCGTATTTGTCTAATAATTGCTTGCTGCATTTGTATAGCACTAATTAGTAGTTTCTCAGGCTTAATTTCCCACCTAACAACTGTTTCACTCGATACATTGCTGTCTATGATAGCGAGCGCTTGTGATAGCCGTACCGCTTTTTCCACGTCTTGTTCGAGCCGTAAAGCTTCTGACAACCTACCGCTAAATTGCGAGGATGCCCACGTTCCCAGAAGGCTGCCCCTTCTCGTAGCGGAATAAGCGGAACCGCTCGTTTGATTCGTATAGCATCATAGCAACCCTTTGTATCATAAGCACCATCACCTGATATCTCAATGATTTTCGACGTGTCTGCTTTAGCAAATTAGGGAGCACTACGGCATCGGTTACGTTAAACAAACTCAGCTTTGTTGCGACGATTCCGTGGGTGTACGTATGTACTGCGATGTGCAGCTTACGCCATACTCTGTGTTTCCCATTAGTACCATGCTTCATGACCTTCCATTCACCTTTGCCATAAACCTTAAGACTAGTAGCATCAATGGCTAGATGTTGTATTGTTCCTCTGTTTTTGGTTTTAAATGAAACCTCAACTTCCTTAGTTTAACGGCTTATACAGTGTAGTATGGGCAAACAAGCGGGATGTTAGCCAGCTTAAATACTGAGTCTAGAAAACCTTGCAGCGCTCTCAATGGCATAGAGAAAATGCGCTTTACCATCAGTGCGCTAGTAATGGCTAAGTCGCTGAATCGGCGAGGTCTACAATGCTTGCCTTGTTTGTTTTGCTTACACTTGGCTATCGCTTCCTCATCAATCCAAAAGGTCAGAGAAGCACGGTCAATTAAGGCTTTATTGTACTGCTTCCAGTTAGTTGTTTTATAATGAGGTTTAGGCATGAGGCTACGACGATTGATGGGTGTAGTCGATCAAATCGCCGCATCTTGATTTAGTTCCATCGATTTAAGCAACATATATGGACGCACCTCTGGATGCAATGGCTAATTGAATGATACGGTCGCTAACATATATCCGACGTCTTTCTAGGTCGATAATAAACCTGCGCCATGATGTAATCCGCCCCTCACTGTCTTTTCAAAGCCTCGGTTTCAATAACCATGTTGCGTTATCAGAGTGTAGTAAGGATGGTTCACCGTTTATTCATCAGCTATTGCAAACTCAGTTGCTTCTCTAGAACTTACTATTTTTAATCAAACAGGTTTAAAGGCCTGATTAATATCGTATTCACTATTTTTCACCAAGATGCGCCACGCTACCCGACCGAGCTTGTTTGCAAGAGCGACAATCGCTTTTGCTTTGCCTCGGCGTGCAATGAGTCCTCTCAACCATGTTCCCATAGAATCCGCTTTGTTAGCTCCACACCGAGCCACTGCGCGAGCACCGTGAATAAGTAATGCTCTTAATTCGCGATTACCATTCTTCGATAGAGAGCCGAGACAACTTTTTCCACCTGTACTATTTTGTTTTGGAACCAGGCCACACCATGCTGAGAACTGGCGACCATTTTGGAATTGGTGTCCAGCACCTACCTCACTAATCAGTGCCGCTGTCAAAATCGGACCAAAACCAGGAATATTCCGAAGAGCCTCATACCTTGGATCTTGCTGACTCAACATGGTGACACGTTGGGTCATTTCATCTATCTCTTCGCTAAGGCTGACAAAGTCACAGTATAAAGTTTGCAGTAAGTTCCTCATTACTGGGGAAAGAGCATTCTCTGCATCTTCAAGAGCTATCGGTAAATGACTTCGCAAAGCTTTAATAGACAAAGGGAAAACCACTCCGTATTCAGCGGCGAGTCCTCTGATCTGGTTCGACAAGGCCGTTCTGTTCTCCACCAAGCGTTTACGGACACTGCGTATTGCTTTGAGGTCTTGTTGCTCAACAGACTTAACAGGAACAAAATGAATATCAGGCCTAGAAAATGCTTCGCAAATTGCTCTCGCATCATTAGCATCGTTCTTTTGTCGCCCAACAAATGGCTTTACGTGCTGAGCTGGGATAAGAGCTACGCTATGTCCAAGCTCTTGAAATATTCTGCCCCAATGATGCGAAGTTGCGCATGATTCCATCGCAATATCCGTTTTCTCTGGTAATTGACGGACTGTATCAAGAAGCTTGTCACACTTTACCTTTCGGTTTGACAAGATTTGTCCATCAGAACTCAACATGCATACTTGGAAGAGGTTTTTGGCCATATCGATACCGACAACTTTAATAGACATAATGATTACTCCTGCTCTTACTGGTTGCACCATTAGTTTGGTACAACGGTGCTAGAAGGGAGGTGCGTCCATCACATCAAAGCCGTTCGCTAAAGTCTAGAATTACGGATAAATTTCAGTTATTAAAACCAGCATCTTCAAGTTGAATGGGTATAACTTCTTATAAAAAAATCAAATTTCTTAAATCCCCACTCCCAATCCTGCAATAAATATTTATAGGTCTGGCTTCCTGAGGAAAACTCAAGTTTGTAAAACAGTATTCCCCATCCTGTAGAAGAAGTTCGCTCGAGCAACGATCAACAATTAACGTAAATTGCAAACAGTCACTATCAGGAATAGTTAAACTGGTTTCGTGACTGAACATATTATTATAATTATCTTCACCTTCAACACCCACTTTTCGAATCGTAGTTATAACAATACTTTTTTCGTCACGTTCAATATTATATGTTAAACATCTATTACCTAACGGCGAAATAGAAATTGAACTTCCTCTATGCAAATACAAATTGCCATCTAATATCCCTGCATGATAATTCTGAGATATAACTAAGCAATCTCCCGCATGGAGTGTTTTGTCGTGAGAAGTAATGTTATCTCTTTCATTGAGCCATGGTTTAGGTAAAGAAGATAAAAGGCGCAAACCCGACTGAGTTCGTGATAGTTTTAAATCTCGAGGAACGCTCATTGCGCTTCGCCATGCCTGAGTTGGAACATCGTTAGCGTACAACCAATTGCTCATCCAAGCGATTGAGGTACGACGACCATCTGTCACATCAGACCAAGTTTGGGCGGCATAATAATCTCGGCCATAATCAAGCCAAAGAACCGTTTCTGCATCATGGTGGTTGGTAAAGCGTTCTCCATCAAATTGGCCGATGAAGTATTGCGTGCCTGAACCACCTGCGTGACTGCAACGTTGAACACCAACAATTAATACCCAATAACAAGTCTCGGAGCCTTCTAATTGAATTGGGAAAAGATCCGGACACTCCCAAGGCATCTCGTCATGTTTACCCTCTTTCAATCCAAAGTTAGACGTTTTCTCCCACTGCTTAAGATCTTTGGAACGATAAAAGCCTATCTCCTGCCCCTCTGTTACCACCATCACCCAGTGCTGGCTTTGCTCGTGCCAAATTACCTTCGGATCGCGGAAATCTTTTAAACCTGGATTAGGTAATATCGGATTGTCAGTGAGTTTATTCCAACTAAAACCACCATCTTTGCTGTAAGCGAGGCTCTGCATTTGTTCACTGTCTCTGCCGTCATCGTGGGCAATACACGCGGTGTAAAATGCCAGCACACCTGGCTGTGCTTCGCTGTCAAACAGGCCACTGGTATTACGCCAATCCACCACAGCACTGCCTGAAAAACACATGCCTTTTTCATCTGGAACCAACGCTGGAGGTAAGTGTTGCCAATTTCGCAGCTCAGCACTAACAGCATGTCCCCAATGCATCGGCCCCCACTTATTCGCATAGGGATAGAACTGATAAAATAAGTGGTACTCATTATTGATGTAAACCAAACCATTTGGGTCGTTCATCCAACCGAACGGTGGCGTAAAGTGCATTGTTGGACGAAAAATATCTTTTGCTAGTTGTTGCATGTTATTTATTTCCGGGATTTAACCTTTGCTATTTAAGTAAAATCGAATAACCATTCAAGTTATTCTTAAACTTATTTAAGGAATAAGTGCACGTTGAATTTATCTTTCAAGTAAATTCAACGTGCATCATAACGATCATCTTGAATATAAAATCGGGATGAAAAATATAATATGAATTATCTTTACGCCGCTATTTCAAAAGCCGCTTTTATTAGTTTCTGTGTATATTCCATTTTTGAATTTTCCAACACATCAATAGTTAAACCTTCTTCCACAACTTCACCATGTCTCATCACTAGCACTCGGTGACAAAGCGATTTTACCACTCGTAAGTCATGGCTAATGAATAGATAAGAGATGCCACGTTTTTCCTGGAGCTGCTTAAGTAATTGGACAATCTGGTTCTGAATGGTTAAATCCAGAGCCGATGTTGGTTCATCCAATAAAATCACTTTTGGATCAAGCACAAGAGCTCTTGCAATGGCAATCCTTTGACGCTGACCACCAGAGAATTCATGTGGGTAGCGGTTGAGAATATTAGCGGATAGCCCTGCATCCAATAGCGATTTTTCCAGTTTCAGCAAACGTTTACTCGGATCAGGATACAGGCCGTTGACGATCAGCCCCTCTTCCAATATCTGCTTCACCGAAAGACGAGGATTTAGCGATGAGAATGGGTCCTGGAATACAACTTGAAGCTCTTTGCGCAAAACGCGAAGTTGTTCGTTGGTAATGCTGTTCAGGCACTGCCCGTCATAATTGACGTTACCTTTGATGTAGCCAGAATTGAGCAGCTGGAACATCGCCATTGCGAGCGTCGTTTTGCCTGATCCACTCTCGCCAACAATGCCCAGTGTCTCACCACGTTTGAGCGACACGGAGATATCATCAACCGCGACCAGCTTTTTCTCTGGCTCACGACTAAACCAACCTTTCTTGCCTAATTTAAACTCCACTCGCATTTTTTCAGCATGCAAAATGACCGGAGAGGCCTGAGGCACCGGTGACGCAACGCCTTTTGGTTCAGAGTCGATCAGCATTTTTGTATAAGGGTGCTCGGCTTTGGTGAAGATATTCTCGGTTAATCCGTGCTCCACCACTTCACCACGCTTCATCACATAGATGTAGTCTGCAAACTGACGGACAATGGTTAAATCGTGGGTAATTAACAACACACTCATACCCGTTTTTTCTTGCAAGTTCTTAATCAGGCGTAAAATATTGGCCTGCACCGTCACATCCAGTGCAGTCGTAGGCTCATCAGCGATCAGTAAGTCTGGGTTATTGGTCAGTGCCATCGCGATCATGACTCGCTGACGCTGGCCACCAGAAAGCTGATGAGGATATTGATCAAAACGTTCTTCCGGATGAGGAAGTTGAACTGCTTCAAAAAGCTCAATGGTTCGCTTTTTCGCCTCAGCTTTGGATATTTTCTGGTGGACCAATATCGCTTCACTGACTTGTTCACCAAGCGTATAAAGCGGGTTTAGCGAAGTCATCGGTTCTTGAAAGATCATTGAGATCTTATTTCCACGTAGCTTCAACAACTGACGCTCGTTTGCTGCTGTGATATCGACATCACGATACGTTACCTTACTCTCTGCTCCGACTTGCGCATGTTTAGGTAATAACCCCATTAGCGAGCGGGCTGAGACCGATTTACCCGATCCACTCTCACCAACCAGCGCGACCATTTCACCCGCTTTAATGTTGTAACTCACGCCTTTCAGTGCTTCCACCAAACCATCTTCGGTTTTGAAGCTCACATTAAGGCCTGCCACTCTCGCAATTGTTTGTCTGTTAGCCGCTTGACTATCAGGTGTATTTCTATCTTGCATAATCTTTCCTCAACATCAGCGGTTAATTAGAGTACGGGTCAACGGCGTCACGCAGACCGTCACCAAGTGCGTTAAAACCTAATACAGCAACTAAGATGAAACCAACGGGATAAAGCAGCCACGGATAAGAACCGATGGTTTGGAATTGTCCGGCTGCATTAAGCAATGAACCCCAGCTAAACATGGGTGCTTTTACCCCTACAGCCAAAAAGCTGAAGAAACTTTCGGTCAGTACGATGGTTGGCAACATAATGGTCGCAAGAACAACTACGTTACTGGTGACGTTAGGCAAAATATGACGAAGTACAATACGCATATCTTTTGCACCCACTGATTTCGCTGCTCGAATGTAATCCAGGTTACGCATCGACAGGGCTTGCGCGCGAACCTGACGAGCAACAAATGCCCACTGCAGTGACGACAGGATAACGATGAGCATGATAAAGACACTCAGTGAATCGGCTGTTTTTGGTAACACCGCGATCAGCGCTAGATAGAGTGGCACCGCAGGGAATGCTAAAGCCAACTCTGCAATACGCTGTACAACGAAATCGAATCGGCCACCATAATAACCAGACAGAATACCGACAACTGTACCGACAGAGACCACAACGAACACAACCGTAATTGCAAAGATCAAGGTAATTCGGCTACCGAAGAAACAACGAGCAAGCAGATCTCGCCCTAAGTTGTCTGAACCAAGTAGAAAAAGTGGTGAGCCATCTTCTAACCCAACTAAATGAGTATTAAAGCTCATACCCAAAAATTCGTATTCCCAGCCCTGGTGAAAGAATTCTAAATGAATGCGACTGTCCTTATTTTCTGTGACGACAGGTAAGAAAGTAACAGGATCAAGATCAACGACTTTCTCGTACACAAAAGGACGTAAATGAAAATTACCTTCAGAATCGAAGAAATTAATATTCGCTGGCGCGTCATAAATATTTTCACTAAAGCGCACCGTTGGATCGTTAGACGAAAAAAACGGGGCGAAAATAGACGTCAGGCCAAGAAGAGTAAGCAGAACTAAACTCATCAATGCCATTTTATTTCGTTTGAAACGTATCCAAACTAAGCTCGAGTAACTTTGTGATTGTTTCATGAGTACTACCTACGATAAACGAATTCTTGGATCTAAGATGGCTAACAATAAATCGGAGATTAGGTTGCCGATAATGAGCAAAGCAGCGACCAGCAACATAATCGTGCCGATAACATACGTATCCTGCTCTGCCATTGCAGAAATGATCAGAGGACCAATGGTTGGTATTCCAAGAACCATCGCCGCTTCCATCTCGCCGGTAATCATGTAAGGCAATGCAACACCCTGATAAGAAATCAAACTATGTAAGGCATTCGGTACTGCATGTTTATAAATAACTTTGCTTTCACGTAGCCCTTTTGCACGAGCCGTTTCGATGTATTGCATTTTTAGAATATCGAGCAAGTTACCGCGCATCAGTCGAAGGTTGAATGCCATACCACCGAAGGCTGCAATAAAGATTACCGGCCAGATGTGAACCAAGGTATCGAAGAACTTATTCCAGGACATCGGTTCAAATAGATATTCGGGAGAGTTCATCGCGCCTATCGAACCAATGTCCCAGGCGAATATCATGAAATAAACGATAATGATGGCCATAACGAATCGAGGCACAGTCATCGCGATAAAGGACAATAACGTCGCCACTCTGTCCCCGATTCTATTTTGGTTAGTCGCAGCGAAAATCCCCGCAAACACCCCTAATAAAGTCGCTCCTATATGACACCCCAGCGCGATAAAAATCGTTCTTGGTAAACGTTCTCCAACAACGTCCATAACGGGTTTGTTGTAAGCAAACGAGTAGCCAAAATCAAAGTGGAAAACGATATTTTTTAACCAATTCGCGTACTGAGTCAGAACTGGTTCGTTTAAGCCATAACGCTCCCTGGCAGCATCCGCTAACTGCTGAGCCTGCTCCGGAGAAGCCCCGCCCATAGAAATCGCTTGGTTTTTAATTAAATCGCCGTAATCTCCATCTGGCAGTTGGATGATGACGAAAGTGATAGCACTAAGTACAAGCAGTAAACCGATAGTGCTAAGTATCCGTTTAGTAATAAATTCAATCATGTTACATCCCATATTCAGGCGGGAGATTGCTTCCCGCCTTATCCTTGTATTACTTCTTAGTATCAAGCTTGTACTCAGGAACAGTGTGTGGCTGCAGTTCTTTCAGCTGCTGATCTTGTGGTACCCAAAAACGTTCGCGCATGACGGCATCTTCGGCCCACTGGTATGCCGTGATTGGTGCGTTAGGCACGTTCTTAATACGCTTGTTAACGAGTAAAGCCCCTGGATAGGCGACCAAGCCGACGTGGTACACATTTTTGGTCATTTCATGGTTTAACTGACCAATAAGATCCGCTTGTTTCGCCGTGTCACGCTCAGCGAATATCTGATGAGCTAAGGTCACCATCTTTTCTTCAAACGGCTGAAGTACCTGCGGTTTATTTTCGGTACCTCGGTGCCATACCGGACCACTCTGCGCAATTGGCGCTAACCACTCCATACGTTGCATTGGAACGATTAATTCTTTGTCACTGCGATTTAAGCGCCAGTCAAAATCTGCCGCATCACGCGATGAGTCACCCTGAACGCTATCGAGTAACCTTGGGATCAGTTTGATACCAATGTCAGACATCATAGAAACCAGGTTTTCATTGAAGACTCCGTCCGCAGTACCGTTGCCGCTGTTTAGTACAATTTCAACGTCATCGCCGCTATTCACCTCTTTAGGGAAGTTCACAACACCATTGCCGTCAGTATCAACCAGCCCTAACTCTGCTAAATACTGTTTAGACAAGCTTGGGTTGTATGGAAAATAAACGACGTCATCTGCTCGATAAAAGGCCGTTTCCGGATGCAAACCACCGGCATATTCAGCCGTAAACGGACCTTTAACCAAGGCTTGTCCTAAGCTTTTTCTGTCTATGGCATGAGAAATCGCTTTACGGAATTTGAGGTCTCGATTCAATTGTCGAATCGCCGCTTCTCGGTCATCGCTGACAGATAATGTCGGGTTCATGTTCATCTGAATCTGGAACGCCAGGTTACGTGGCCCAAACATGGCTCGAGTTGGTGAATTAGGCGAAGCGAGTTTGCGTAACGTTTCAATATATATTGGCGGGTTTTCCATATTGGAAAAATCCGCACTGCCTGACATGGTCTCTAATGTTCGCGATTCCCACGTAGAAAGCTTGTAACGCATTTCGTCGATATAAGGCAGTTGGTTACCCGCTTCGTCCACTTTCCAGTAGTAAGGGTTACGGCGCAGCACAATAATCTGATCTTCTTTGTAGCTGACTGGTACCCATGGTCCCATCGTGACCGTAGGTACTGCATTGGCAGGTAACGCGTTGCTAAAATCCTCAAACGTGACGTTATCGTTATACTTAGGATGAAGTGGTTTTAGAATATGTGCCGGCCCCGGACAGAATGTCATAAAGGCCATGTTATAAAGTGCCTGATTCTGAAATGCTTTCTCGAAGTGCCAGCGAATGGTGTATTCGTCAACGATTTCCAGAGTAGCCCCTTCACCCAATGCGTTTTGCGAAGAGAACGACGGAATTCTTGGTTCTAAAACGGTATTTTCCCAGTAGAAGCGTACGTCTTCGGAGGTAAATGGTTCTCCGTCTGACCATTTAGCTCCTTTAATCAGATGCATGGTTAACGCCATGCCGTCATCAGACCACTCCCAACTCTGAGCCAGATTCGGCAGAACTTCTAGCTCATCAGGTTTAATCTGATACATCGGACCAGTGCGTGTTAAACATTGCTGCACGGTATAATTGATACCGCCCCACCCTTGAGAGTGTGCAGCAGACCAGTTCCAGCCCTGTGGTCGGCCACCGATAACATGGCGAAGAACGCCGCCGTAAACGCCGACGCCGTCAGGCATAGACGCCGTTTTTAATACCATTGGAACATCAGGCAAACGTTGCTCAACTGGCGGCAATTTACCGGTTTTTACGTAATTATCGGTGAGCCATTGAGGCTCTGAATAGTGGTCAAGTTTTTTGAACTCAACCATTTGCTCAGGAGAAAAATATTCAATAGATAAGCGATTTGGTATTTCCGAAGCCTTCGGAATTTTCGTCGCTCCTGCTGGCAGCGTTTCCGATAATGCAGGAAAGCATATGCATACAATTGAGAGTCCAAATAGATGCTTCTTATAATTCATTATGCACGGTCCTTTAATATATGGATGGTAGAGTACGTGTTATTTCTTTTTGTTTATTCAAATTATCCGACTCTTTAATTATCATCAAATCCAGTTCTGACCTCACATCACCAATTCTTACTTTTCCAGAGTAAATGGATTAATTCCTTACACAATCAAATAAAACCACGAAATAACCGACACTATCCATGGTATAGACTCAAACAATCGTACACTCCAATACCTATAAACCGTGTTTACTTCACCTTTTCATTCTTACTTTTTGTCATTAAAATCCATAAAAACATTATGTAGATCACAGTATTATTTATCTGGAATAGTCAGGTTTTTTATGTAGAAAAATGCCCCTCCTTGGCTCCCGTACAAGATTTGTATTAGTTATTAACAAAATAATAGACCGACGATGAGTATTTAATACTTATACATTCATATTTGTTCATGGATAACACCTGAATCGTGCAATGTTCGTGTGCGATTTTGACCTACAGGGCTTTTAGTCTATTAATATGATGAATAAATTAAGGGGGGGGCTCAGGAAGAGAAGAAAAGGAGCGTATTAGTTGATGCAGAATATTAACGCGTAGGTAAACAGTGTAAGTATTGACAATTATTAAGCAGAGGAAGGCGTTGTATAAGTTATAAGGTACTTGAACACAGTTAAACCACCAGAGAAAAGATGGATAAGCCATAGCTAATACCCATGCTGGTATTAACTATGGCTTAGGTGATGTCACACCCAATCAGATTTAAAACGCATAAAACAGACGAACTCGAGCACCAAAATCATCATATTCTTTAAAATATTCATCAGATTGTGATTGAGTTAGCTTATTCGAAATGCAGGTATAGTACGAACCTAACAGGATTGAGAAATCCTTAACGTCTAATACATCTCTCAAAGCATATGATGCGTAAATGGTTGATACTTCAACATTGCCATCCACCCATCCTGAAAGCTCTTTGTTGTCGTATTCGTTGTCTGCATACACATAGCCAATACCGACATTGTTCCAGAGCGCGTTGACGCCAGTACTAAAGTTGGTCTCATCAACTGCGTCCAGATAAGCAACATTGACGTTAACTGACCAACCATCGTTAGACCAGTTACCAGTGACGCCATAGCCAGTACGGTCGGAGATATCGACACCATTGGCCACAACTGCATTAGAAACTAAATTTGTTTCCATCGCTGCGGCAATGCGGAATTGACCTAAATCGTAAGCGATAAGAGGACGAACTAAAAATGAGTCTTTGCTTTTATCGATTTCATTTCCATGATAGGTGCCATCAACACCATCCCTAAACAGGTTGGAGCGGTCGCCCATCATCGAACCCAGTTCAACATATAGGTTGCCAAACGTCTGGTGATACATCAATTGACCATCAGACCCACGACCACGCGCTTCTTTCAGTTGGTAAGTGTATGCCCAGCCATCGGTGTAAAGATCATTAGAGGTATCGCCCGAATATTCGAGGAATACATCCAAACCCACAGGGAACATATCTGTTCCCTCAAAACGACCTGCTTTTATTGCCCAGCCATCCTTTTTACCAAACTCAAAGTAAGCATCATCCAATACAACCTTACCAGTGCTTTCAAATAGTGGCTGTGCCTTAACACCGACAAAGTAATCTTTATCTGTGTATTTTTCGCCTGCAAATTCAATCAGCACACGACCGTCCTGGTTAAACTCTTGGTCATCTGACGCATTCGACTCGCGATCGCGGTAGTTAAAGTTTAATTCAACATTACCAGCAATAGAAAAGTTACCTAGTTCATTATCAATGATCTTAACACCAGCATTTGCTGATAGTGCAAATGATACACAGACGGCGCCCAGAGATAGTTTAAATGTTCTGTTCATAATTTTACCTATATTTGTTTTTATTAAATCGTGGAATTTAAACAATATAAATCCCGCCCTTTCGTAAAAAGACAATATTTCCGTTACTGAATTAAATTCTGTTACTTTTATTATCTTATTTTAAATTAAATAACTTAGTGATTTTTTATCCAACAAGTTAATTAATAATAAATAAGAAGCAGTGTTAATATAGTGATAATTCACTATTCATTAGTTTAGGTAAGGTACTCGCTCGATTATAAAATTGTTATCCTTTCCCTCAATATTATTTAATCAGAGGGAAATTTACGGTTTATTTACTTAGTTGCTAAGCAATATTGGTCGTTTAAAGCCATATCTCTCCATCGCCGTTTCAATTTTGTTTTTATCAAAACCGTCATGAAGACGATAGAATTTTCGGTAAACAACGATACTGGCTATCATTAATAATGCCGGAAGCCCAATCATCATAAATTCCAAGCCTGCAATGGTTTCGCTACTTTGAACTGCATTGGGGATATACCCAACGAATGACAGGCCAACACCGACAACGAATCCGCCCGCTGCGCCTGCAAACTTAACCAACATAGTTTGTACCGAGAAAATGACGCTCTCGCTTCGGTGACCTGTCTTATATTCCCCATAATCGACAACATCAGCTAACATTACGGTCTGAAGTGCATTTACAATGCCCACACCATATGATTTCGCGGCAGCTCCTATGGCTATCAGAAATACGCTACCAGGAACAAAAGCACGCATTACATACAATAGAACGCAAGATAAGACCGCAAGACCACATGCAATTAGCCATAAGTTTTTACGAGGGAATAACTTTGCTATATAAGGAAAAGTAATAACACCGATGAATTCAGCAATCCCTGACACCATCATATAGGTAGAAAACAATTCAGCCTTATTCAAAGCATAAGTGAAGTAGTAGATTGCAAAGCCTCCAAATATCATATTGGCAATCTGGAACGTCAGTACAGAACTGATTAATACTTTGAGTTGGTCATTAGACTTTAAAATATTAGCCACATCTTTTAAGTTAAATCTTTCCGTTGTTTTATCAACAGTCACACTCTCTTTAACATTTCTTGCGACTAAGAATGCGCTCATAATAAACAGTACGGCTATTAGCATTGCGAGATTGGAAAAACCTTCCCCCTGATCGCCGTTACCTAACTTGCCAATGATAGTCAGACCGTAAGTACCAGTTAGAAACCAAGCAAGACTGGCAAACATACGCGGCCAAATGACTAATTTCTCTCTTTCCTCTCGGGAGCTGGATAATGCTGGTATCATCGACCAATACGGAATATCCATGATTGTGTAAGTTAAGCCCCACAAAATATAAGCCGCTGCGGCATAGATATAAAGAGGAGTGCCCTCAAACGTGTGAGTGCGGAATAAAGCGATCAGAACGACGGCATTCAAAAGTGTTCCAATGACAATCCAAGGACGGAACTTACCAAATCTTGAGCGGGTGTTGTCTACTATCATCCCATCATGGGATCTGTCACAGCGTCGATAATTCTCGCAGCTAAAAAGATAGTGCCGATAAAGCCTGCCGAGAGACCGGCTACATCGGTAAAGTAAAACATTAAAAAAATATAAATAGGTGCACAGGCGAAATCTTTACCTAATGCAGCAAGTCCGTAGGATGCTTTGGTTTTTATCGTTATTTGATTAGACATGTTACTACCCTGTTCTTTGTCTTCGGCATAATTGGCTACCAACGACATTTCATTGATAGCCAAAGCCGTTTTATTTATCCGAGATACCGAATCAATTTATCTTCTCGACTTTAATTAACATCGCAGTTTCTGGATCGAGTAGCGGCATGCTTAAACCAACCTCTTTGCACCACTCACCACTGAGTTCGCAACCAGCTTCAGTCCAAGGCGGCTGGAATACGACAATGTCGTTGTAATTTGCCGGCGCGTCCAAAACATAAATACGGTAAGTTGCTGAATCATCCAAGCCTAATATTCTCAGGTTGCCACTTAGTGAATGTGTTGGCATATCCAATTGAGCAACCATCACAACCGCTTCGGATTGATCTTCCGATACGACTGACATTATCTGATGCGATCTATCATCGGTCGGGGTACGCCACATTTTCCCAGTATGTAACAGATCACGTAACTGCTTGTGTAGCGCGACATAACGAGCAAAGTTCGCTTTTTCATCACTATCTTCTTTCACCGGATCAAGCTCTATTCCCATATGGCCAAACAGTGCCGTCAATCCACGGAACTCAATACTATGACGGCGGCGAGTACAATGACATTTATCAGATCCAATATGGCTGCCCATCACTTCTGGCGGGAAGAAGTAACTCATACCACGCTGGATCCCTTGCCTTTCTAACGCATCGTTATTATCCGAGGGCCAGAAACGGTCAGTGCGTTTCAAAATTTCGTAGTCAATACGGCCACCGCCACCCGCGCAGGACTCAATACTGACGTGAGGGAATTTGGCTCTTACCTTATCGACCAACTGGTAGTAACGCTCTGTCTGCTTGCGGCCAGATGCCACGCCATCATGCGCAGGCTGAACGATTTCTCGGTTCATATCCCACTTGATGTAGCGAATATTGTAGGTGCTTAAGAAATGATCCAATCGTTCGTATAAGAAGTTGAACGCATCATCGTTTTGCAAATCAATAACATGTTGATGTCTGCCTGTCGGTTGTTCATAACCATCGACAGCTAGCAGCCAATCCGGATGTTCGCGGTATAAACCTGAGTCTTTATTGATCATTTCTGGCTCAAACCACAAACCAAATTCCATGCCTAATGCATTAACGTGATCGACAACTGGCTCAAGGCCATTTGGGTATTTGCGCTCATCCAAGAACCAATCCCCTAATGCCGCTGTGTCATCATCGCGACCTCTGAACCATCCGTCATCAATGATAAAACGCTCCACTCCCATTTCTGCTGCTTGCGAGGCCATTTCCATGATGTATTCAGGATCGTGGTCGAAATAGATCCCTTCCCATGTATTCAAATGCACCGGACGTAACTTCTTCTGAAAGTCTTCCGCGATGATCGAGTGTCTTACATGCGAATGGAATTGATGACTCATCTCATTGAGTCCGTTCTCACTGTAACTTGCATACAACCATGGCGTAGCAATGCTTTCCCCTTTTTCCAGCGCGACTTCTCCAGGAAAATAGATCACTTCAGCTTGCATCATACGACGACCATCCGTTTTTACATCGGCACGTAATCGATGGTTACCGCTCCAAGCAAAGTGGAATCCCCAAACATCGCCGTGGGTCTCACTGAAGTTAGACGTACCAGCCACCATTGCCGGATAGTGTTCATGGGAAGTCCTACCGCGTCTGTTCTCTTGCTGATAGCCGTTATGAAGAAGCGGCTGACGTTGTGTTTGGAATTCTCTTGCCCAACGGCCGTGGAACGTCATCAATTCATTGACTCTTACAGGTAATGGCATTGAGTTCGCAAAGCGGTTGACGAAATATTGACCGGACTTGAGGTTAGTTAAGGTGTGACGTGTTTTAACTACATCAAATTCATCTAAACAAATCTCTGTTAACAGTTGTAGCCCAGCCTGCTCATCTTCACTTGAAATACTGATTTGAGTATTACTTTGTTGAATATCTTTTAGGAAGAATACTGGCGCCCAGTCCTGCCCATCACGATGCCCTTCCAGCCCCGGGCTGCTGAATACACCACGACCAAGTTCAGGTAACGTTGTCATGGCTACGTCTTTATCTAAGCGTCCATGTGGAACCGGACGATGCAAAGCGGAGCGAAAGTTTTCTAGGCTGCCACTTAGCTTTTTACCCCAGTGTAGAATTTCTGCAAAGTCGCCTACCTCGATAATCAGTTGGGACTCTGTTCCGCTTAACTCAATTAGTTTTTTCTCTTTCATTACACCTTACTCGACATGTGGCAAACGATTAACTTGCAGTCAAATTAAACGACTCTTCTTTTGTCATCAAATCGAAATAAACACCCACGTCACCAAACCTTACTTTTTAAGATTCTTTAGATGAAAAGCAAAACCAAATTACATATTCCACACTAAGCATAAAACCTTACTCCCCCTTACAAACAAGCTCACAAAGCAAATATGGATCACATTTCAAACAAACACCATCTGATAGGCTTATCCAGAAAACTTACTTTATGGCACCTAATCAAACGCTATTTGGACAATTTAACATGCTTAACCTAGAAGTATTTCAGTCTGAAAACGTCAACTATTTAGTCAATGATTTGCGCTCAGCACCTTTACTTGATGTCGACACCGAGTTGAGTTTTGAGCAGCGCAAACCTTTTTGTATGGCTGACTATCATTGGCACCAGCAAGTAGAAATCAATGTATTGCATGAAGGGACGCTTGAATACGCAATCAACAATGCTAACGTCCAAATCTCTTCTGGAGAGATGGCTGTGTTTTGGGCGGTGACGCCTCATAGAGTAAGTATGGTCAGTGACGATGCTATACTTGGGATCATTAATATACCATTGAGTGCTTTTCTTGGTTGGGTGTTACCCCAAGAGTTTGTACAACAAGTGATGCATGGTGGGGTTATCACGTCTCAGACTGATGGGGTTATCAGCCTTTCAGAAAGTAATCGTTGGCTTAACTGCTATCACAGCGAAAATAGCGTGAGGAATGGGATAGTCAGTGACGAAGTTTGTTTAATGTTACGCCGCCTCTGCTCGTTCGACTATAATGTGGAAATGTTCAGCTTCCTGCGCAATGGGTCTACTCGTCACCCAAGTGATACAAGCTATAAAAACGTGCAGCTCATGCTTGATTACATTGCTAAGAATCACAATAAAGACATTAAAGTCGATGACATTGCTGCCCATGTAAAACTGCATCCAAAATATGCCATGGGGTTATTTAAGAATATGCTGAGTGTCTCAATAAAGCAATATTTGATTATTATGCGTATAAACCATGCAAAAGTGTTACTGAGCAATACTCGAAAACCAATAAAAAATATTGCCAATGACAGTGGCTTTAAACACCCGGGGTCCTTTTTTTCAGCTTTTAAAAACCATGTAGGTATTACACCTCAGAAATTCCGAGACCAAACAATATAGGAAGTAACAGCTTAAATTTCCCAAAAATAGTAGGAATTTACTTACCAGCTAATCAACATGGTCTTTTTACTACTTCCATTTGATGGTTTTACGAAATTTTAGGCATGAACTACAGCATTCAGACTGTAGTTCATAAGTTCATAAGTTCATAAGTTCATGGAATCCTATTTTTCTTGAACCATCAGGGGAAATCGATTAAACCTAAAAATATCATGGGATGATAATTACTTAATTCTCTTACATTTCCTCTGTTCAAGGTATTTAATAACCAATATTGGGAATGCAAAAACAAATGTTATCACATTAGCAAAGACAACAACACTATTGTTAATTATTACCCCATAAACAAACCACAAGAACACACCTAATACAAACATAATATACATTGTAATAGAGATACTTCGTGTATCCCTAGTTCTAATGACCACTACTGCCTGAGGTAAGAATGATAGTGTCGTTAAACACGCTGCTAAATAACCAATAATGCTATAGTACTCCATAATTAATCCTTTTAATACGAATGCTATTTTTATTAATTTTCTTGAGAGTTAATAGTATTTATTACCTATTCGTAACATGGCTTATGCACATATTACATACCTTAACTAATTTAATATTATTTTATAAAAACAGACTGGACAGTACTAACACTGACCAGCCTATAATCAGTTTTTCCTATGGTCTATCTTATGACCGTAACCACGCTGGTAGCCAGTCTCCATGGTTTTCTACTAAGTTATCCACTAATGCATAGATTTCATCTATGCTCAACACTGCTGCTGTATGAGGGTCTAACATAACTGCATGATATACACGTTCCTTGTTTTCAGTTAACACAGCCTCAGTAAGTAAAGTCTGAACATTGATATTCGTTTGCATAAGTGCAGCTAGGTGCGAAGGTATTTGCCCTACTTTAGTTGGATGAATACCATTGTTGTCAACTAGACATGCCACCTCAACACAACATCCTTGTGGTAAATTATCAATTAACCCATCATTTCGAACATTACCATAGATTACACTAGGTTCTCCTGTCCATAGAGAGTGAATAATCGTACTAGCATACTCGTTAGACTGTTCAACATCGATTCGGTCAACAGATTTATACTCTTTTAACTCTTGGTTCCAACTACTTAATTGTTCAATGCAACGCTTAGGGTATTCATCAATTGGAACTTTATAGCGCTCAATAAGATCAGGGCGATTGGCTTTAAGAAAGTAAGGAGTATATTCCGCAAAGTGTTCTGAAGATTCAGTAACGAAATAACCTAACTTCTTAAACATTTCGTAGCGTACAATGTTCTCGCAGCGTGAGTTACCATGTATATTTGATTTTGGTGCGCGACCTTCTTCATATGCATTTAGTAGTTCTGGATAGATATTTACATAGTTTCCGTTGCTATCTTTACGCTCAAGCTCCAAATAGAAAGCCATATGATTTATACCAGCACAACGATATCGTAGGTCCTGATATTCAATATCCAGATCTCTTGCCAATTCTTCAGCAGTACCCTGAACTGAGTGGCAAAGCCCAATCTGTTTGATGTGCGGATATTTGGCATATATTGCCCAAGTATTCATAGCCATAGGGTTGACATAGTTGAGCATCGTGGCTTTAGGACACACTTCCGTCATATCATCACAAATTGACCATAAGTGGGGAATGCTGCGTAACGCTCGCATAATACCTCCAGGGCCAAGTGTATCGGCAATAGTCTGCTCTATCCCATGTTTTTTACATACTTCAAAGTCAGTAACTGTACATGGTTCATACCCTCCGATCTGAAATGCTACTACAACAAAGTCAGCATCCACCAAAGCTTCTCTCTGATTGGTATGGCAAGTAATTGTGCCGGTTGCTCCGGCAGAGTCCATTAGCTTTTGCACAACAACTTGAGACTCTTCTAGACGAAACTCATCAATATCCATCAAAGCAATATGTGATTGTTTTAATGCTGGGCGATGGAAAACATCTCCTAGAATGTGCTTAACAAAAACAGTAGATCCTGCACCGATAAAAGTAATTTTTGGGTATTTCACTTTTCACTCCTTAAAGATTCAATGATTGGTTACGAACTTAAATTTGTCATAAAAAGTCAGAGAATTCGTGCGGATAAATGAACGATGATTCCCAGATCCTCAGATTACCTCTTTGACTTTGATGAAATATTAGAAATTGGGAAAAATTTAAGTAGGAATGGGAAATGATTCTATTTACTAGGAAATTGTTTTTAGGAAACATATTGAAAGTAGAGTCAAATTTTTCCCTAAATCGTGGTAGTATAATGTTCATTACCTAAGCTAAATTAATTACTTTGATCATCATGACTAATTCGTCTATAACCGTAAACGATGACATTACATCTAGTAAAGAGCATGCTAATACAAGTCCACTTTCACTTTACTCCGAGTATCAACGCTTAGGTGTAGAGTTAAGAACACCTGTAAAAATGAACATGAGTCATTGGCATGGGCAAGTCGAAATAAATGTACCTTTTGATGACAGCGTGGAATACCTTATTAATGGTGAGCTAGTAAAGCTTAAACCTGGACACATAACGATGTTCTGGGCTTGTGTACCACATAGGCTTACCAACCCAAGGAATTGCTGCAATATGGCGATATTTACTCTTCCAATGCATCTCTTCCTTTCTTGGCCAATTAACCACGAGCTAGTTAACTACATTACTCACGGACGAGTTGTGCAATCTAATCGCTCTCAGCAGATATGTGAGTTTGAAATTCTCCGTTGGCAGGATGAACTAGGACAAAGAAACGAGCAAATAAGGCAAATAGCCATTGATGAAATTGGACTTATGATTAAACGCTTTGGTTTATCAGGCTGGACACCTTTGCTAACAAAACAAACATCAAAAACTCTGCCCAACGGAGTGTCAAAGCATGCTCAATTCTATGTTAGTCAAATGTTAGAGTATATCGCTAAGCATCATAGCCAACCTTTGTCCATTCAAGATATATCAAATCACGTTGAATTAAACCAAAATTACGCGATGGGTATTTTTCAGCGAGTAATGCAACTTACAATCAAACAATATATTACAGCTATGAGAATCAATCATACGCGAGTACTTTTGAGCGAAAGCGACAAGTCGATATTAGATATAGCTCTTACGGCAGGTTTTAGTTCCAGTAGCAGATTTTATGATTGCTTTAAAAAATATGTAGGTTTAACACCACGTAAGTACCGCATACTATGTCAAGGTAAGAATGATAACATTTCCACACCTAACAAAGATTTTTAAATATATCAATATATTAACAAAAGTTTGATTGTTTCTTGTGTTTTTAAGCTATCACTAGTACTGATAATTATATGTTGTGTTTACAACTATCAAAGATCGGTTTAATAACACGTGTTCCGATCCCGCCAGACCGGACAACAAGTTAAGCCACTTCTTTTAACTCGAATTGCTCTGGGCTCAGATAACCAAGAGTGCTGTGTTTTCTAACCCGTTTCTAATCCACTTTGATATATTCAAAAACGTTTTTCGCATTTGCTCCCGTGTCATTAACGGATTATATTGAATAGCTTCAATCTTTAGAGAGTGGAAAAAGCTTTCAGCACAGTATCTCAGCGATCACCTTTTTTACTGATACTCTGCTGCAATCTAATCAGCTCAATCAGACTGTGATAGTCATACGAACAATATTGGCTTCCTCGATCGCTATGCACGACAACGCCTTCAGGGAAGCCTCTACGAAACAACGCCATAGATATAGCATCGCATACTAAATCGTCATTCGCTCACTCATAGACCAACCAACAACCTGTCGGGAGTAGAACGCTATGATAACAGCAAGGTAGAGCGAGCCTTCACTTGTCACTACAGAGGTGATATCTCTCACCCACTTTTCATTTGGCTTCGTCGCATCAAATTTTTACTCGAGCAAATTCGGAGCAACAGTCACCTTATGACTACAATTTGTTGTCCCCTTACATTTGCAAGCCGCCTTTGCAACAAGCCCTCGACATTTCTGCTATTTAGGATGGTTTTAATATCCTCGCTATCTCCATGTTCTTCTGCAATTTTTTGATACGCCTGCACCATCACGTTCTTTGCTCTCATTGAAAGCATCTTTTATCGCTTGGTCGAGCTGCTTTCGACGGTGGTTACGCTGACTCTCTTTATGCATGTTTATAATCCAGTGATAAAACCCACTTCTTGAAACACGTAAAACACTAGCCATTCTGGTTATCGAGAACTGGATCAAATGCTCCAGCATAAACTCATAGATGACCACTTTCGATTTTTCACGAAGTAGGTTGCCTTTTTTACTATTTCTAGCTCTTCGGCTTCCTCTGCGAGTTGTCTTTTCTACTTAGCGATCTCAGCAGCCATTTCCGATTCATGGTCGCTATTGTCGGATGTCATGTTGACCTTCCTGCACCATGTATAGATTTGGGACAGGGAGAGATTTAGTTGCTTTGAATTCTGACGTATGAACGGTACGCTTTTTATTGTTATTCATGTTTAGTGGACAAACTGATAGTACATTTACCAGTCTCAATACGGAGTCAATAAAGCCTTGTACCGCTCTTAAAGGCAAGGGGAAATAGCGCTTCACCATTAGATTGTAGCTATCGTGAGATCACAAAACTGTCTTAGCCTATACCGATTTTACTGGTTAGATTGCTTCTAATCATCTATCACTTCTTCGTCAATCCAAAATAGTGAACTAAACTCGATTGATAAGAGAGGTATTGTACTGATGCCTGTTGTTGGTTATATCTTAAGGCTTTCTCATGAAATCGTAGCCAGTGAGTGAGTATTATTATTCTGATCGTAAGGTTCTGATTTAGTTCACTCGAATTCGCTAAAAAAGTCCTGTTCACTCCAATTCAAATTAGGAAAAAAGCCATTCTTGCGACAAAATATCAAGCTCTATTCCCAAATATGGAGTAATTGTAGATATAATGAGATACCTATTTGTAACGGATATGCCTATTTAATGAACAAGAAAGTAAATGTATCGACCAGTAGTGGGGCTAATGTTGAATCTGTCAGCTTGGCAGTTTCATCAAGGCTTAAAGAACATCGAAAGAAACAGAAACTATCTCTGGACTTTTTAGCCAAAAAGGCTGGAGTCAGTAAAGGGATGTTAGTTGAGGTAGAAAAAGGTACAGCAAATCCAAGTATATCAATCCTGTGCAAACTATCGGCAGCTCTAGGCATTTCTGTTGCTGAAATAGTCAATGTAGCACAAGAGCCTAAAATTAATGTAATTCAAGCAGAAGATATCCCTGTTCTCTGGCAAGGCCCGTCAGGTGGCAAAGCTTGCTTGTTAGCAGGGACTAAAGGGCCTGATATGATAGAACTATGGCAATGGACAATTATGCCTGGTGAAAAATTTGAGTCTTCTGGACACCCTCATGGAACCAATGAGCTATTACATGTGGACCAAGGTAAACTTACGTTAGATATTGATGGTGAAAAAACCGAACTAAAGCAAGGCTCATCAGCAATTGCAAGAACAGATATGCCTCATCAATATATAAATAATACTAGTGATATTATTATTTTTACAATGTGTGTTGCAGAATTACATCGATAAAAAAATCCTACATAAGCATATCTTATGTAGGATAAAAACTCTAACTAGATTATTGCTTTGCTAACAATTTGGCTCGAGTTAATAAACAACCATATAGTGAGGTATATATGCTAGTTAAAGTTAAATACAAGAATGGAAACACAGTGAACTATTATAAAATAAATCATCACCCTATTAATGCATTAAGACAGACAAATCAACCTGTTTAATTTTTAAGCCAGCCTAAACCAAGCCAACTATCTAATCAATAATTAGTTTTTAGAGAATGTTATTTAAACAAATCACTCGGGGTTGTGTCATTTCTTCATATGCAAAGCGCACTCCCTCTCGCCCCATGCTTCCATATTTAAAGCCTCCAAAAGGCATTGCATCAAATCGGTAATCAGAAGAGTCATTAATCATCACCCCTCCAGCTTCAATGGAATTTGCAGCCGTTAATGCTACATGTAGGTTATTCGTAAAGATTCCTGCATGTAAGCTGAATTCAACAGAGTTGGCAAACTGAATGGCTTCATCTACAGAGTAAAACTTTTCCAAGATAACTGTAACCCTCCCGGTTTTAGTGGCACTCTAAATTAGAGTTTTTCCTACTTTCATGCCTTGCTAAATACTCCCAAGGAGTCAAATCATCGAGTGAGTCATGAGGGCGTTCATCGTTGTATTCCTTCATCCATTTTTCTGTCAGATCTCGGACTTCGCTCAGGGTTTTGAACACGTACATGTTGAGTACTTCTGTCCGATAAGTTCGGTTAAATCGCTCTATATAAGAGTTCTCCGTTGGTTTGCCTGGGTGAATAAACTCCAGTTCAACTGAGTTATCTTCAGCCCAATCAGCCAAAGTGGTTGAGATAAATTCAGGGCCATTATCCATGCGCAGCTTACTGGGGAACCCTCGCCAGGCAATAATGCGCTCTAGCACCCTTATAATGCGTGGTGCTGGCAGATTTAAATCCACTTCAATCGCTAGCACCTCACGGTTGAAATCGTCCACGACATTGAACGTACGAAAGCGCCTGCCGCAGATCAAAGAGTCACTCATGAAGTCGATAGACCAGCAACTGTTGATCGACTTTGGGCATGCCAGTGGCGCTGGATTTCGTTTCGGTAGACGCTTTTTACCCTTGCGCCGTAGATTTAACTTGAGTGAACAGTACACCCGATAGACTCGCTTATGATTCCATCGGTGTCCCCAACGTCTAAGTACTTTAAATAATTTGCCAAATCCGTATGCGGGATACCGCTCTGCTGTCTCCTGCAATTTCGCGATAACCTCATCATCTCGGTGAGGATCTGGTCGGTAGCGATAGACTGAGTCGCTAATGCCAACTGCGCGGCAGGCCATTCGCAAACTGACCTGATAGTGTTTGCGAGCGTAATCGACAAGCTCGCGTTTAACCGCTGGCCTTACAGCTTTTTTTCCAGGATATCTTTAACGATACGGTGCTCGAGACTGAGGTCGGCAAACATTTGCTTGAGCCTCCGGTTCTCATCCTCAAGCTCTTTAAGCCGTTTAACATCTGACGCTTCCATACCACCATACTTGGATTTCCAGTTGTAGTATGTCGCATCAGAAATGCCATATTCACGACAGACTTCGTTGACCTTTCGGCCTGCTTCGACTTCCTTCAGGATCTTTACGATTTGCGTTTCTGTGTAGCGTGATTTTTTCATCATGCGTTCTCCGTTTATTTCAGTGTAAACGGAAAAACTCTAATTGCTAATGACCAGTTTTTTGGGGAGGGTTACAATAAGGTTAATGTGAATCTGATCAATAAACCAAGCCCTATATCCAGCTCATTTGTGATCAAAGCCCACATATGAAGCACTTGTTAAATGTGATCAATTACTCATTGTCGTACATCAAAGAACAAATCGAAACGTTACGAATTAAGATTCAAATCTTCGGCGATATCGTCTAGGTGACATACCGTAGAATTTACGGAAACGATGGGTGAAGTTATTTGGATCTTGGTAGCCTAATCTTAAAGCTATCATTTTGACAGACCAGTCTTTGTTCCCCAATAGATCAGCAGCTTTACTCATTCTTAAATGAATTAAGTAGTCTCTAGGAGTCATACCTACAATTTGTTTTACTACTCGATTTAATTGCTCTGTACTTAAGAACACTGAAGCTGCGATATCAGCAACATTCCAATCTAAGTGAAGCTGCGATTCAATTGTATTTAACATACTAAGGACTCGCATTTGAGTGTCAGAAACGTCTATCTCAACATTAGAGAGTATTTTAACCAACTCACTCAACATCATTTTCCTAAACGCAGCTCTTCCACCTATTTCGTTATAAATTAACGATACAAGAGACCAAACAGATTCGGCAGCATCAAAGTTTAAGACCGGGCGGAAAGACTTACGCATATTCGTCCATCTTTCAACATCATTAAGCAATATCCAAACCATATCCCAGGACTTTGACTGATCGTTTAGTTCAAATCGAAAAGGCTTGCCTGCGGGTAAGAAGGTAATTGTATTCACGCTTATTTCAACAATGGATTCAGGAGTATGTAAAACACCACCACCATCTAGCGTAATTAGAACTGTGTGCACTTCAGGAGAAACTCTTTCAACGCCATACCCATTGTTCAGTTTTGCTAAGCCTGCCATAAAAATATCAAATTGTTTCATTTCAGGTATATCTGACAAAACGAGAAAGCGTTCCTGGCATTCAGGCGCTAGAAATACGTCGTCTTTCCACTTTCTCGGTAACTGATCAGCATCTCTAATGACAGATTTGCACAGATTTTTATTTGTTTGGAACATTTCGTTTCATGCCTCAAATGCTTAAAGTTGAACAGTCTCATTTTCTTATCAAGGTTACCAATTTGTCATGAATAGAATCTACTTAACACCAGAAACTTCTAGAGTTTTGTCGAAAACAATCAAAATTGGTGTACCCGTAGCAATTCAAAGTGCTCTAGTAGCTATTTTAGCTTTAGCTGATGTATTGATGGTTGGTAACTTTGGTAAAGAGGCTACGGCAGCGGTAGGCCTCGCTTCTAAGTGGCATTTCGTCGCTATTATGATAATGGCAGGGCTTTCAACCGCTAGTAGTATTCTAGTTGCCCAATATTGGGGAAAAGGTGATCGCAGTACAACTAAAGCTGTAACCTTAATGGCGGCTAAAGCTGGTGTTTGGATTTTAATTCCAGTCACCGCAGCTTTTATCATATTTTCAGATTACATTCTTAACCTTCAAACAAGAGATATAGATGTTATTGCTTTAGGAAGCGATTATCTAATCTATGCTTCACCAGTCTTAATACTCACTCATTTAGTGATTGTTCTGGAATCAACGCTAAGATCTACTGGTGATAGTTTTAGTCCCTTGGTCATTGCAGCAATCACCATAGTCATCAATATTTCTCTAAACTACTGCTTAATTAATGGCATCTATACGTTAGAACCAATGGGGGTAGCTGGCGCGGCATTAGCAACCACTATATCTAGAGCGGTACAGATTATTGTCTTTCTCGGCTATTTAGGATTCAAACAACATTGGCTTAAGAATACCAACATCAGCAATCTGCATGTTAAAGGCCTACATAAGAAATATGTTTCCTTGGCGATACCCGCAGTTTCTGGCGCTGTTCTTTGGGCTATGGGCACCATGTTGTATCAAGTAATCTTTGGGCATATGGGAACTCTGGAGCTTGCAGTCTTTAGTACTCTAGGGCCTTTTGAATCATTATGCTTCTCCTTATTTTTCGGTCTATCTGTAGCGTGCTCAGTGATAATTGGACAACACCTTGGGCGTGCAGAATTCAATGACGCTCAAGCTGTATCTAGACTCTTTACAAAAACTTTCGCGATACTGGGTATCGCGACAACAGTTATCTTATTAGTATTTCAACCTTGGTTCTTATCAGCTTTAGGTTTAAACACCCCTGACTACGCATTACTGTCTAAACCTGCAATGACATTACTTAGCATCGCTGTGAGCCTTAAAATGCTTAACATGGTAATTATCAACGGTATATTACGAGCAGGCGGTGAAAACAAATTCTGTTTGCAGATGGATTTTGTAGCCATGTGGATGTTCGGTCTTCCATTTACGGCAATTGCAGCCTTTATACTTCACTTAAGTTTCGAACAAGTTTACGCGATGATGTTATTGGAAGAAATCATCAAATTGACTTTATGCTGGCGTCGATACAACAAGAACTTATGGTTAAGAAACTTAACCGAACCTGTTTCGGCTTAGTTATTCGCAGACGACATGAATAACCACCTACTTAATAGACACCTTTTAGTTAACTCTGGAGGAAAGCGTGAGCAGGTAGCTTTCTGTGAATACACATGTTAGGTATATATCCTGCTTCACTTCGGATTTTCACCCTGCATCCAATCTCCAAACGTAACCCAAGATCCAACGCCTCTATGTATATAAAAACTATCTCCTGTTAAATCCAAATAAGGATATAAACCAAGGTATTCTCTTCCTTCAAACTCTTCATCATCATCTTCGATAATTGGCGCTACTGATACTCTTCCAGTACGCGCATCCATATATCCTAATTCCCATGGCATCCAAACCGACTTTTCTGCTGAATCTGAAGTCAAATAGATTAATGATGAGCAGTTATTCATCCTATTTCGCAGTACTGTTGCCGTATGTTCGCTTACTTTCCCTCTATCTAACTGCTCATCCTCAATCCAGTCAACATATACGGAATAACCTTTTTCTATTAGCATACTTCGAATTTGCTTTACTATTCGCGCATCCGAATATGCATGAGAAAGAAAAATGTCGTAATGCTCAGAAAAAGAGAATGATTCAAAAGCCTTTTGCAGGCTTTCTGCGGCCCAGCGCCGTTCATTGACCTCATCTAATAATGTTGTCTGTGCGGCGTTATAGCGGCGGAGTATCTCAGATTTACGAATTATAGCCATTCTTCTTCTCTAAACTTGGCATCCTATCCGTCCACAAGGTAAAGACATGATGCAGGTGTTTGGTGACTTTACTTCACTATAAGCTTGATTTATGAATACACGTTACTTCTTCAACCGCATTTAGAAGATGCTTAGCAATCAAAGCGCATTCCTCTTTATTGGTAGCATCTACCGAGGTATAGCGCACTTGCCCCAATTTCGATGACAAGAAACTCCGAGGCGACTCACATGTGGTTCAGAAAAATATTGAGCCTCAGAATGAGACTATTGGGCAGATAAATAACGACTAAATAGCGTAGCGAAATCTATATCTTCAAGCTCTCGCCCAGTAAAATAGCCGTTATCCCGAGCGAGATTAAGCGCTGCACCACCTGGTGCGGCTACTGGGACAACGAAAGCCTCAGGATTGAACCGTCTGAAAAGATCGTACTCAACTTCAACGCCATCCATCCCCCCCCAATGAATACGGCTCCTATCAGATCTTCCCTAGAGAGCATCTGTTCCCGCATCAGCTGTAAGCTACCTTTAATGTCGCCGGGTACAGAATCAGTGTATACCACGTTGTCAAACCATTGGTTTTCTTCCGGATAGCTACCCTCGAAAAAGCGGCTTTGATACAGGATAACTGAATCTGTGTAGTCAGCTCCTAGATCTTCGCAGATATTCCAGATCATAGGGGTAATTGCAGGATGGCCGCCCCACACAATCTTGTGTCGTCGAACAGTAGAGATGGCCAATTCACGAACGGCGCACTGGATAAGAAATGGATCAGCGGTTTTATAGTATTGCCTTCGTCCGATCACGGGAATACTTGCTGAAAGGAAAATCTCTCCCATATCTATGCCCTCCAATCTGCAAATTGCCAGCCTGCTTCGCAAGCCTTAACCCAACGCGTTTCCTGAATGTACTGGCCCAGCCAGTCAAGATGGCTTAACCACTGAGGATGTAAACCTACATGATCATAGAGTATGGCTACGGACTCGTCAGGTGAATTCATTGAAGCTTCGTGCATTGTCATGGAGGTCGGCACACCTACCGTTGGGTAGACCACGACCATCCGGTTATCTGGAAGACGTACTCGAATCCCTCGACCAGAACCCATACCGATCACCTCGCCACCTATAGTTTCAATACCTATTCGCAAATTGCTCACTAGGTTAACCGTTCTCACCGCATGACTTTTGCTGCGGACTTCCTCTAGCTGAAGACAGATACGGTCAATCGCGGAATCACTAATCCGTCCTGATCTAAGATCTAGCTCGCCTGTATCGAGCTCAGCGAGGCTTGCAGTTGCCAAACGAGCGGAGCACTTGGCTTCAGGCCACCCAACTCGAAGAACGCTGATACCCTTGGCAAGAGCCCTTCCAAACTCTGCAGCCGTCCATCGACTGTTGAAATAGTCAGGCGTATCGAGCATCAACAACACATCAGAATCGCAAAGCCGATGCCACAGCATGGTCTGAAAATCTTCTGCCGGAGCGATACTATGGGTATCTAGAAAAACGTCGAAATGCCTTGCAGAGAGCGCGTCGAACATCTGCAGCGCTGCCTGCCTAGCCTCATCTCGTCGATAACTAACAAAAACCCGACGTTGCTTGGGAAGCAGACCTGCACATTCCAATAGTGCAGTGGCTACCCGCTTCGCCCCACCATTTGCATACGACAAACAATTTAAAGGCCGAAGTACTTCTGGGACTTCTGTTGCAACTCGACCTAGGTCAGGCACTACAGGGACAACTGGAACACCGCTTCGCAGCAAGCTTTGTAGACTGGGGTGATCCGCTCCTACACCACCGAAAAATACAACGGCAGCAGATCGTTGCTGATTAGGAGTGAAGTCAGCAGGAACGACTTCCCAGCCAATCTCCTGTCCCAACTTCAAACCAAACCTAGAAACCGCATCAGCTACAGCCGTTTCAAGCTCAGATACTTGCTCAGCCGAGGGAGCTCCAAGGACAGCAAGATGGTAGATGAATGACATGACAATGACAGCCTCTTTCTCAGTTTCGATTAAACGCTATTAACCAAACGGGTGCTTCGAGACTATGTTCCAAGCGCCCGTGCATTCTTAGTACCGTTCCCACGGTTCAACATGTTGACCGTCAAAGAATCTGGAACGTACCTCCACAAAGTGATCTTTACCAACGTCATTGCCACGTTGAACCATCTCTTGGAAGGCCTCGGCATCATCCAATTTGATTTCGTTAGGGGTCTGCTGGTTTACTCGCACGTGACGCGTTGGGCCTAGGAAACTCTCAGCTAGTACTAGAGCGCCATGCTCTTGAGCTGCAAAAAATAGATCCACGCTGTGAGGAGCCCAACCAGCTTTACCCTTCCCGAGCTGTTCGGTGAAGTCACTTTCGCTGCTGAGTGTACCAATACTCAGAACATCGATTCTGTCTAGTGGGATCTTCAGGTACCGAACCGCTTCAGCCAAGGCGGGGAGAATAGGGTTGTTGGCCCAGACACCACCATCTAGGAATGTCTCCAATGCAACAGGCCCATCGATGGTAACCTCATCAAAATAGGTAGGTGCAGCGGAGGAAGCCAGTGCAGCGTCTACGGCTGAAATACCGCGGAAAGCTGTACGATCTGGGCTATGTGGGGTAGAGATCGACTCTGCCTGTCCGTGCTTGGCTCTCACGGTTGGAATCACTAAGCGACAGCGGGAATCTGCTTCCAACGTTTTGTCCCCGAACACATCAGTCAACAAACCTCGAAGTGTCGCTGAGTCATGCTTGGATTTGAGCCAGTGCCGCAGTTTCCGATCCTTCGGAAAAATCTGAGGGCCATTTTCTTTGTAAAACTCAAGGATTTCACGTGGCGTCAAGCCATAGCCAACCCAATAGCCAAGATCGCCCCCGTAGATGTGCCAGCAACCAAGTCAAAGTGAGCAATCAGGTCATTCCCACCACCGGCCTTAAGCATATCGTCCCACTTGGCCAACACCGCCGCAGTAAATGTGCCTCTAAGCCCTCCGCCGTCTAGAGCCAAGATGCGGAAGTTTCGGCCTCGTGATATGTTACGACGAGTAAGCGGTAGGTTTTTCAACTGACTGGAGATCAGACCTACGACTTGTTCAACCGATGTACTGTTGGCAATCATCGCATTCGCCTCGTGAGATAGTCCGTTTCGCAAACGAGATAGTAATGAAGGATCTTCTTCGAGATAGCCTGCGATAGCACCACCAAATCCCGCAACAACAAAGCCAGGTTTTCCAAGATCAAGCATTGTATCTAGCTCATTGGGGACACCTGCTTTTACTTTATTAACGTCCCACCATGCACCACCGACGCAGATGACTACATCGGAACGTTCAGCCATCCAATCGCGCATTGGGGTCAAGCCGTCTGCAGCCTGGTCATCGCTATTATCTGCAGGCACAATCTCTACAGAGGCGAACGCTCTTTGCTCTTCAATTTCAGCAGTGTACTCGTCAATTGAGTAGCTCTTCGCCCGCACTAGAGTAAGTGCACCCTTGGTCCCACCGGCTCGAATGAAGCTCTCAGCAGCTTTACGCAATGGCTCAATGAACGAAGGATGACTCCCATGGACGATCGAGCCCCCTTCACTGAAAATTTTCGCTGCAAATTTCTGCACGAAATCCGCAATATCTTCTCGCATTTCGTTGTTCGAACCGGACAGATGAACTCTAACTCCGGACAGTCGCTGTGTGGTTGCCATGTGTAAGACCTAAATTATCTGAAATGTCGAGTTCGATCAGCGAGAACTCCCAAGGACGCACTTTCAACGACCGGCCAACTTAGCCGCGGCTTCAATCCAGTCTGCGATGTTTTCTCTACCATTTTGTGCTACGAAGTCGTATCTCTTACAGTACTTGGACAGTTTGACAACCACATTGCTTGTGGGGGCGTCAAACCACAGATCTGAGGCTGGGACAGCAGAGGCGTAATCCGAGTACTTCACCCATTTACCGTTCTGTCGCTCCGCAAAATAAATTTTGTCGTTGGCGAGATAGACACCCACTTCATCCAGTGGATTTGTACCTTTAACACCAAGCTTCTTCTCTTTATTTTTGACGCCATGAATATCGACCGTGAGAAGCCCATTTCCCTTTAAAACACTACGCACAATCTCGTAACGGACCCACCGCCTAGCAGCGGTATACTGGCCGGCAAGGACACACGTCACTGAGGTGTTCTTGATACCATTACGAAGGAAGGTCTTTAGCGCTTCATCACTTTCCTTTTTAGAAGCTTCAAACACACTGCCGTCATAGAACCCTTCCGCTTCTTGATCCTTACTTACGACCCAGCAATTCCTGACATTCCAGACTCGCCACACGTCTTCCTGATAATGGAAGGAAAAAAAAGTTTTCCGTGTCATCCCTTACTCCAATTCGTTTCATTGACAATACCCCTCACCCGCAGCGACTACAGAACACTGTGAAATATGTTGTAAGCGCTCGTTATGTAATACGAACCCATTAAACATTGAGTGGCTTAAAATCCGCAAAATCCATATTAATTATTAAAAATCAATGGGATAAGTCGCATAACTTAAGTTGTTGTTGCTTTTAATTTGAATTAAATACAGTCACAAGCATCTCAATTTGCCTTATGTCGAATGGCGTGTTCAATCCAGCTTGAAATATTACCTGCTATGTCCTGGTAAGCATTGACAGAGCTAGGATCGTAACAAGGCACAACACTTGACATTGCTCTACCATCAGTGAATTTAATCAGATCAAACGGATTTCTTCCTTTCCTGCTAATTCCATTCCTAGGGCATTTTAGGTTATGAATGTGAATACCTAGCAGGGCTTTTCCGTCATTCCATGCCTTGATAATTTCATGTTCAACCCATGGTCTTGAAGCAGTTTCGCTACCGATCAAGACAATAATACATCGTTTGTATTTCATATTTTGATCTATCCAGTTCTCTACCGCTTTCTTACCAGTACGCTTGAGTGTTTCCCATTCATTTGGAGAGGTTGGAGGGTTACCGTCAATGCTACCAATGTTACGTATTTGTTGAACTCTCATTACGTCATTATCAAAATGAAAGCTGTAAAAAACAGGAATTTTAGCCATTTTAGTTTCCTTTAAAGATTTTCTACCCAAGTCCCTGAACTTGTACCTGCGTCAAACACCGCATACCCAAACTTACCCGTTAGTGTGTTACTTCCTTCATCCATCCTTTTATATAGCTGAAGGTATTCGTTGCCATACCAGTTTCCAGAATCATCTGCCGTAGGAACAATCAATATCTTTTCATAACCTTTGGCTGAATCTGCAAAACCAATTTCCCAAGGGCACCAACGTGATTGAGTTGAATTACCTGTCGCTAAAAACAAGAACCAGTCTGTAGTCTTAATTTTTTTCTTAATTATATTTGCAGTTTCTTTGTTGGGAGTACTCGGCATTTCGCTGTCTTCCCAGTCTATGTATAAGTCCCAACCATTCTCTTTCATTAGAATTTGAAGACCTTTAGCTAGATCATGGTCTTTGTGACTATGGCATAAAAAAGCCGTTTGCTGATTTTTGGCTAAAGCTTCATTAAGTGATTTAGCTACAAAAACTCTTCCGGAACGACTAGCTGCTGAACGTAAATCACTTGCTTTAATAGTCATTTATACTCCTGTAATACATCGCACTCTTTGTCACCTGAAGCCTAAAGAAATAGTGAGCAACACTACCACCTGCCCTAAACTATTACACCGTATACGCGAAGTCCAACCTTGAACTGAAAATGCCAAACGTCTTAAATGTTATATTTATATCGACTCATAGTCTTTAAGGACAATACAATAGCCCATAATTTTAAGCTGAATTGTCGGTAAGTTCACATGCATGTCGCGGGTGGTTGGTAATCCCCGGTACAGCTAAAGATGTCAAATTTTAATCTCAACCTCTTTAATAATCCGATAATCAGGATTAAAGGAATCCTCAATAAACACTTCAAAATCAGGATCATAGAGAATCTCAACGGGTCTGACTGTAAGATAAACACTTTGCTTCTCTTCAGCACGTACTAACCTGTCATACGCCTCGAAATCGTCACTATCTAAAGCCTTTGATACTAAGTCTGTTGGTGCAATCGCGCGTACCATTAATGTTGTTCTATTAGCTAGCAGCCAGAGCATTATATCGATGTCATTTCGTCCTAAACGAAGTTCTTTTAATCGCCGCTGAAGACATTCGCGGATCTGCAAGTTTTCATCGAACTGGAAAATTGGGTAAAAGCACCAACCGTTGATGTTAATACACAACGCGTCATCATGTTCATCCACATTAGGTACTTCTTCCTCAGTGTAAAAAGTCAGTTCATTAAGTAACGATTTAATCGCCGTCAGTTATCTTTGACCTAAAATCATCTCAATTTCTATATCCAGCATCATCCGTCCCCCGCACACATCGACTCAAAGCTCGAATGTAACAGCCCCAATCGTGTCTTTACCGTTGTTGCATAACATTTGAAATGTATCTCTTTCGTCAATTTTTTGATGCTTTGAGTATTGCTTTAAAAGCCATCCTTCTGAAGCCAAACATAGAAAGAAAGGATGTAGCTCTTTGCTATGATATTTTTTCTTAGCCACAGGGAGACTTATCGATAAGGGAGGACCATTATAGTTCTCATCATATTCAAAAGTGTAACCAGAGCTATCTTCAACAAGAATCCCGGTATATACCACCATACAAAAATACTTTTACGCTACGACTCATATAGAGACTCTCTTATGTCGAATATCTACGATCACGGCACGTTGTTGACTACCGATTATTTGTGTAAATTCTGTTTTAAGTCGTTATAAACGGCTAAGCAACTCATAGTTCATCGAAATTATGATAATTAATGGTGTACGACTCTAACTGCTTGTTATCAAAGTACTAACTTCAGAATTATTTTAGCAAACACCCCCATAAAAACAAGGAGTTAAAATGAAAGTCTACCTCGATGATGAACGGCAAACTCCAGAAGGATGGCATAGAGTTTACTGGCCCGAGGAAGCCATTAACTTACTTAAGCAAGGTATCGTTACTGAAATTAGTCGCGATCATGATCTTGGAGACGATGAACATGGAACGGGCTATGACGTGATCCTGTGGATTGAAGAGGCGGTTGCAACTCAAGGCTTTCAACCACCTTTAATCCGCGTTCATAGTGCTAATTCATCGGCAAGACAGAAAATGGAATTCAGTATCACAAATATTAAACGATTAAGTATGTTAGATTGAACTAGGAGATCCTCTGCTGCTTCTATGTAAACGTTGATATATATACAACAACTTCTACAGCAAAAATTGCTGCTACTTTTACCGAAAAAGATATCAATTGTCTTTTGTATGAATGATAAATCGCTTGTTTAACTTCTTGTAGTTCTACCAGCAAGCGCAGTTCTTGATACGATAAAACCCCATCAAGTATCTTTTGTGCAGTTCCTGGTTTCCACTGTTCGTACAACTTTAATCTTTCAAGAGAAGGAAAATCGTCAGTGCAATTTCCGCTTTCAAAGGAAGCTAAAATCTGCTCTACAGTTCGTCTTTTTCTAAAAAATATCGACACTATTCCGTAAGTCAATTTAATAATCCGCTGATTTTAAGCCGCGTATTTTAGAGATGAGTTGACTAGTGACGCCCTTTCCAACTTCTGAACGTAAGTAACTTTCTGGATAGGGTTGTAATAGTTCCTCAGAACCGATTTCTCCGCAGACATACCATTGAGCATTCAATCCATATGAGTGAGCTATCATCCTACGCACAGAGTTGTTGTCGTCCATTTGCATCCTGAAGGGCAACTCTGTCTCCGGTGCTAATTCATCACTGGAGAATACACCATGTTCAATAAGATATGCTCGGTCATAACAAGTTCCCAAAGGATAAAGAAGTAGACCCGCTTCTGACGCTGCATTTCTTAGTTTGTCGATAGCTTGAAAATCCGGTTCCACCATTTCTAAAAGAGTCTTTGTTCGAGTATTGAACCATTCTTTATACTTGGCGTGTACACTTGCATTACGGAGAAAATATTCATTCGAATAGAACAAACTAAGCATGTCGAAATATAAAATCTTCATTAAGATCCTCTACTTCACATTAGGCATAGTTAAAATGGTGCTTCATGAAAAAATCCAGATAACACCCTCTTTCCAATGCTCTTTCTTCAATTTGCTTCCATAACACTGGTAAATAGGCTTTAAGAACCTCCGCATCAGATTGATAGTATTCATCCTCATAGTCCCCTGCCGCTGCTTTTAGCCACTCAGAGGGAGTTAAAATAGTGAGCCCTTGATGAAAGTACTCAGGAATCGATTCCCGAATGCTTTCTTCGCTACCGCTAGCGACATAAATGGTGACGCCTTCACCCGTCGCGTAATAATGACTAACACCGACATAAAACATATCGACTCCTAACAAAATTAACTTTTATATCAACTCATTAAGTAGCTACAGTTAGTACAATACCTCAACAAACTGAAGAATATATTGAACAATGCATATTGAGGATTATAATCCTCAATATGCATTTATGACAACCTCTGATAAGAACACCAATGCTTAGACAGAACTACTTTAGATATTCACACGTTAGCTTAGAGCTCTCTCGGCTAGCCTTCATTGGCACAGAAGCTCGAATAATTTATGAAGAATATAAAGACACTTCATTGCTCAATGATTGGATTACAATCATAAAAACTGAAGAAAGTAATGCTCTTAGTGAACTGTACACCCATGGACGCCTGGATAGTTGGGATCTATTTGAGAAAACCACAAGTATAGATGAAAAAGAAACATTGAGTGATTTTCTTATATTTTGCAGAGAGTTAGTGAAGCCTCAAACCAGAGTTTTTGAAGATGCATATCAATTGTATGTCCAAAAATATGAAAATAATCTTGCGCTAAAAAAGACACTTCGGTTAACGTATTTATTAATAGCACTGTACAGCAAAGTATTTGATTTAATTGAAAAAATAAAAGAAAGTCAATTGTACCGTTTTGAAAATTTGCCTTAATTACAGGAGCACTGTTATACCGCAGAACTTCACAATGAACAAAACCCATGCTAACTCACTGTGATATATAACAAATTTTCAAGAAAAGAACTTTCATCAACTATTTTATGAACTAAAGTAAACTAAACACAGCAATTCAATATATCTAATGCTCCTACAACGTCCTAAAACCTATCCAGATGAAAGCCTTGAAAGCTTTTTTATCCGTGTAGCCAACAAAAATGGCTACGATGATATCCAACGATTTTTAGAAGCACTCAAGCGTTTCCTGATAGACAAAAACCCTAGGCAGTTCCAAACATTTCCAACTAACATCTGTAAAATCAACCCATACTCATCTAAAAATCATTCTATTTCACGAACAAATGCTCTCCTTGAGCTCAGCCATATGACATTCAACGAACCAGCCAATTTATTGGGTATGGCATTGAATAGAAACCAAATGAAGTTCTCACCATCAACGACTGCCCTAATACGTGGTGCTGAAGTTATTCCACGCTCACTTTTACTTAAAGACTCAGTTCCATGTTGCCCAATGTGTCTTCATGAAAAAGGATATGCGAATTACCGATGGCATTTCTCCGGCTACGATTATTGTCACGAACATAATGTTAAGTTAGTGAGTCACTGCACTTGCGGATCAACGTATGATTACCGAACAGCAGGCTTGTCAGGAATCTGCCCTGAATGTGGTGACATCATTGCTTCGGCTCAAGTCCATGATGATTCAAGTGGCGTAAAAATCGCATCTTGGTTGTCCGGCTTCGATGTGGATCCGTTGCCAATTATTCCTCAGAGTTACCGATGGGGGCTAATTCATTGGTGGTCTCAAATGTTCGGGGCAACTCAAACCAGTGACTCTGAAAAATTTGTGACTTTTTGGGAACAATGGCCAAACTCCTTCCACGACATGATTGAAACTGAAATCGAAACCGGCTTTGAATACGCCGTCGTTAGTCATACCGAATTACGAATAAAAAATGTTCTGGGCAAAATATTATTTAGCTCGATTAAACTTCCTGACCGAAACTTTCGCTCTAATATTATCTTGAAAGAACTCTTTCAGTATTTAGAAGCACACTTGTGGGATAATGATGGAAGGCTGGCAAATCTGAGACTGAATACGTCCGATATATGTATCGTGCTGAACTGTTCTAAGGAACAGGTAGCGTCGATGGTTGAACAGCGGATTCTTATCCCAACTCGACACCCTAAAAGTCGGGGAATCTTAATCGACACAAATTATGTCTATTATTTCGGCGATATTTATTGTCTTTGGCTTTCAGAATTTCAGACCGATGAGTTTAATCGCTCTTTCTATGTGTCGAGGTGGTAAATGAGGACACTGGCAGAAATACTAAAAAGCGAAACGGACGATCTCAACCGAGACTTACGCAGAGCATTTCGACCGCTTTCTCCTCCTGTGGATATATCAGATTTCCCTAGCGAAGCTTTAACCATACTAATAAACCTGACAGATACGGTCAAAGAACAAAAAGAGCTGCTTGACCGAAGTAAATGTAAAGAAAAGCTTAGAGATGAAAAATGGTGGTTAAGCTGTTTAAAGACCGTTAAATACCGTCAAAGTCATAATCCCAAGTTCCCTGACATCAGAGCAAGTGGAATCATCCGAGCTATCCCTATGGGTGATATACCACCTTTTATGCTCTCTTCAAGTAAGTTAGCAAGATGTAATTGGGCTTATGCTAATGATTCAAGTCAGGTTAATAAATCCTCATTTTTAACCAGCGAGTTTATCTGGCATAACCGTGTTCACTTCTTAGGGGAACTACTCACTGATATTGAACATCCTTTGTGGAATATCTTGAAAAATCTCGGGTGTTACGTAAAAACGTCCAAAGAAATATCTAAAAAACTGGCACTTATTCCTCCACATGAAATTAGCACACCGTTAGCAAGAAATTACCTGACACAGATATCTCTTCCGGATAATGAAGATTCATATATTTCATTGTCACCAGTGACATCCCAATCGATACAAAATAATTGTTATGAGACACTGAAAGAACACTACCGATTTTCTTCACTCACTCGGTTCAGTCGAGCAACAAACATGGGAACGCTGGCTATGAGTTGTGGTGGTAACTTCAGAATGATTCATTCATTACCTCCGATAGAAAAATACAAACACCATCATTTAACTGATGCAGAACAATGGCTCACGAAAAAATCGGTAAAGGCACTACGAGAATATACAGAATCTACCCATTGGATAATTTCACCAAATAAACTAGCCAAAAAAAGAAAATCCATCATCGAGAACATTCGGCTAATGCTTACTCAATGGTTAAATACAATTAGCGAAAGGGAGTACTCAAATAAAAAAGAATTAACTGAACGCTTCAATGCCGACTTAGCGAAAACAAAGTTCGCAAGTCGCTATGCTTATGACCCCCAGTTAACTCAATTAATCTACAACTCTATAGGTTCAATCATTCAATCACCACCTCAAGAGGTCCCAAAGCCTGAGGGAACCGAAGAAAATTACTTACTGTTGCCAAACCTTAAAATCTCTGGTGCATCTGCCATGAACACTCCTGTGAGTATTGGATTACCTTCTATGACGGCATTTTATGGGTTCGTGCACGCCTTCGAGAGAAATCTACAAACAGTAATTCCCAACTTTAAAATAGAAAGTTTTGCCGTATGCATTCATAACTTACACACAGAAAACCGAGGATTAACAAGAGAGTGGGCTCTCAATACCAAAGATGAAATTAAGGCTCCTGCAACGCGAGATGATTGGCAATCTGACCTTAACGTAAGTCTTATTCTTCAATGCAGCAATTACTCTCAACTAGTACCACGTGATTTCATGTACCAATTACCCAGAAGACTAGCCAGAGGAAAGGTAACGGTTGCGATTTCAGCCATTGAACGCTTAGGAAGAAGCTTAAGCTTAGCTGAAGCAATCAAAACAATACCAGTTGATACAGGCAGGTGGCTCAGCCTGAATAGCGAAGCGGTATTAAATGGTATTCAAGATATCATTGATGAATTGAAAGAAAACCGAATGCAAACAGTCAACTGCATTGGTTATCACCTGTTAGAACTTCCAATTGAAAAACGTTGCTCACTTCGCAGCTATAAACACGCTTTCGCCGAAACCATACTTGGCGTCATGAAATTATTCGCAATTAGTGAAAATACAAATCCCGACCAATACTTTTGGAAATATCACTATTCGAAGCAAGGCCCAATTTTACTTCCCAGGAGTCTATCCGATGAAGCTTCCTAATAGCTTGTCTTATATGAGATCTATCGACCCTTCTGATACTGTATTTTTTGTTAACTGGCCTAACGGCAAGAGAACACCACTCCCGTACTCCAGCCGAACAGCACTAGGTAGGAAAGAAGGTACATCATCTGCATATAAAAACGATGATGAAATTAATGAGGATGTCACCGAATATTCTTTAGCCCATGGTAACCCACACGAAATCGACTATTGTTGTGTGCCTTACGGTGCAGAGAGTATTGAGTGCGAATTTTCTGTTTCATTTGCCTCGAGTCTTCGTAAACCATTCAAATGTTCCGATCCACAAGTAAAACGAACCCTGATTCAGTTAATTGAGCTCTATGAGCAAAAAGTAGGTTGGGAGGAACTAGCCACCCGATTCCTCGAAAATATTTGTAATGGTAGGTGGCTTTGGAGAAATAACGAACGCACATACTCTACATCAATCAGTATTAAACCATGGCCATGGAAAGACGAGGAAGTCATTATCTCGTTCAACGACATACGAAGAAACTATACTGATATTAATAAGTTCAGGGATCATGAAGACTGGGAGGCTTTAATTAAGTTGATCACCGACGCTTTTTCCAAACCAAATGGACTCTGTATTTTCGAAGTCAACGCCACATTTCGTTTAGGCAAAAACGCCCCCATTTATCCTAGCCAAGTGTTCAAGGAATCCATCCAAGGAGAAAAAAATCGCATTTACCAAAAAACTGAAGTATGCGGAGAGAAAAGCCCTATACTAGGTTGCTATAAAACAGGAGCGGCAATAGCCACTATTGACGACTGGTATCATCCGGATGCAGAAGAACCATTACGTATCAGTCACTATGGAGCGCATAAGGAAGATGTTTACTGTTATCGTCACCCAAATACCGGAAAAGATTTATTTACGCTTTTGCAGCGAGCCGATGAATATGTCGAACAGCTTGATGCCGGAGATGTGTTATCTGATGAAACAATTAATGACCTGCATTTTGTTGTAGCAAACCTAATTAAAGGCGGGCTACTTCAACGAAAAGGAAGCTAAACTTGGATTGGTACTATAAAACTATCACCTTTTTACCTGAATATAGAAACAATGAAGCTATAGCTGCTAAGTGTTTGAAGGAATTACATTCTTTTAATTATGAATACAAAACTAGGTCAATTGGTATCTCATTCCCACTCTGGAACCAAGAAACAGTGGGACAAAAAATAACATTCGTTAGTACCAACAAAATGGAATTGGATTTTTTGTTGTCACGAAGGTATTTCACACAAATGACAAAACTTGGCTACTTCAGTATATCTACAGCTCAAATCGTCCCAGACGATTGTTCCTACGCTCTATTTAGGCGTAAACAATCTATAGACAAAGCCACACCTGCGGGCCAAGCAAGAGAACTAAAGCGACTTGAAAGAAGAGCGTTAGAACGTGGCGAGATATTTGAACCAGCGAATTATTCCCAAAACACTACTCACGCGTTCCATAATTACCACTCACTTGAAGAAAATAGTAGCGGTGGCAATGGGTTCCGACTAAATATACAAATGGAACAGTTAGAAGATACTTTAAGCACAGGAAAGTTTAGCAGTTATGGGCTAGGCAATACAGATAACTCATTACAGGTTGTACCTTTGATTTAACCTTACTTCTAAACCCTCTTCATAACCTATTGATTTTAAAGCCTATAACGTAGCATTAGGTTTAAAAGGGTAAATTAGTAGAATAAACATTAACTAACTGATGTTCATGTGTTCATGAACTATAATTAAATCGATAATAGTGTACTACCGCATAGGTAGCTGATAATGATACACAATGTTCAATTCCATCAAATGGTTACACACTGCCGAATAGGTAGATATCTTTAAAAAATCAATACTATTACCATCTCCAAACAGCTAACTCTTTAGCTGTTTGCTTTAGCTTAATATGAGGACTATAATCCTCACTACTACTGCAAAGTAGCTGATAATAAATTTACATCTCCCGCTCTGCCAAAAAACGAATACTGCCGAATAGGTAGACTATCAAATCAACAACAGCGGAGCTTTTACCAATTTTCTTACGGCAAAAGCTCTCGAACATCGCAACCAAGAACCGTTGCAATCTGATAGACTTTCTCTAGTGTGATGTTCACTTCACCTCGCTCAATTCGTCCTACATAGCTACGATCAATGTCAGCCGTTAAAGCCAATTTATCCTGTGAAATACCTTTGTCTTTCCGCATAGAGCGGACATTGTGACCAAATTTTTTCGCTAAGTCTTTCATTTCAAACGTACATTAAAAAGAAAGACTATCGGTTCTTGCTGCATACATTACCACGGACTATAATCCGTATTTAATTTTAACTATTCTTATCAATTGCTGAGAGTTTATACGTGTCAAAAGTCTTTACTGTTCACCCAGACATCATTGATATCCTAATTCAACCTGACATGGAGGAATTTCAAATTCCCGAAATTCGAGATCTACTGTTAGCGTCTAGTATGCAAATTAAAAACAAAGACAATGTACGTTCACTTGTATCTAGGCAGCTAAATGCAATGGTTAAGCAAGGACTATTAACGAGCACGGGAACCCATCGTAATAAAGTCTTTCGTAAGACTCCGTTGTTTGGTCAATCCAATCTTAAAATGCTTGAAACGAATGAAGACCAAAACAGAAATAAAGCTAGCATTCCCAATATGTTGAAACCTAGTCTCTATCTAAGTGAACTAGAGAAAATAAGAAGCCGACTTAATGCGGAGCTAGCGATACTGATAGCTGAGATGGACGAATATCGTTCAATTATGGAAAAATTTCCACAGGCTCAGGAAAAGGTAAGTAAACTGCATAAAGAGTCAACACAGCATTCTGCAACTTTAACCGGTCAGATAACCGCTATAACGAAAACAATAGAACTACTCCAATCGGAGGCTGCTTAATGCTTCGTAAGTGGCAATCTAACTGTATCAGACTAGCCTTAGAAAAATACAAATCAGGTAACAAACACTTCCTTACTCAAGCGACTCCCGGAGCTGGTAAAACTGTAATGGCTGCCCACGTAAGCAAACTATTATTAGATGAGAATATGATTGATCTGATCATTTGTTTTTCACCGTCAGTAAATGTTGCAAACGGATTTACAGAAACCTTTGCCCGCATATTAAAATGCCCGTTTAATGGAAAACTAGGTTCATTAGGAACCTCACTTACTTATCAAGCTATTCAATATCTTGATGAACAGTTTTGGGAAACGGTTTCAAAGTATAGAGTGTTAGCGATATTCGATGAAATCCACCATTGTTCAGGAGAGACACTATCTGAAGCCAATGCTTGGGGTGAACAGATTATTTTAAAGGTTCAGAAAGCAGCCACATACACATTAGCACTTACAGGCACGCCTTGGCGCTCAGATAGCCTGCCAATATCACTCAGTTCATATAGCGATCCCGAAGGAAAAATCATCTGTGATTTTCAGTACACCTTAGAGCAGGCTATTTTTGACAAAGTATGTCGTAAGCCGAAACTGGTGTTAGTTGATAACGAACAGCTGCAATATACCAGCCCAGATGAACGTAAATCTTACGCTTCTATTCAGGCCTTATTTAAAGAACAAAAGATCAGTTATTCCAGCATATTAGAAGATAGTGATGCATTAGCTCATATTCTCAAGCTTTCGGTAGATAAGTTACATTCGATTAGATCGACAAATCACAATGCTGCAGGGCTTATCGTTGCTTCGTCCGTAGTACACGCAAGACAAATTCAAACGACTCTTAACGAACAATTAAAGCAACCCAGCATGATGGTTTCTTATCATGACCCGAATGCTCAAAGCATTATTAATCAATTTAAAAATGGTTATTCACCCTGGATTATCAGTATTGGAATGATCAGTGAGGGAACTGACATACCAAGGCTACAAGTCTGTTGCCATTTGAGCAATATCCGCACTGAGTTATATTTTCGCCAAGTATTGGGACGTATTTTAAGAATCACAGATGGCGACAATCAAGAGGCTTGGTTATATACCTTTGCCGAAGAGAACCTTGTGAAATTTACTGAAGAAATTGAGCAAGATATTCCTGAGTCTTGCCTTTATGTAAAACAACCTGAAGACAAAGAATCAGAAGACCTACAATTACTTGAAACTAGCTCATCCGCTACTGGTAGTACCACCGTGAAATCAGGAGAATTGAAATGGAACACCTGCGATACCAGTGTACAAATTGGTAGCGAAGATTCTATTCCTTATAGGTCATTCACTCTGGGGCATTTTAGAGAACGGGTTATTGAGGCGTTTATTGGGATTTAGAATAGCAATCGAAAACCAATTAATAGATAGATTATTAATCAAAAAAATCCGGTCGACCTTTACCTTTCTTTTTACGACTGTTATTTTGTTGATAGTAGTCTTCCCACCCAATACTCTTTGGTGGCGACCGTAACATATCTTTGGTGACTTTGACGCCTTCTATGAATGGATTCTTCCAAAATGTTGACTTGTTACCGGAAGTTAGCTGAGACGCAAAAAGAAAATCATCCTTAGTTATTGACTCATGATGATTATCGATAGCTTCAATCGATGCGTGATAAATAAGGTCCCGAAGAGAGCGCATATTGCCTTGTGAAAACGCATATAGTTTTTTCTGTAGCCCCTCGTTAGCCAAACCAGCTTGTTTTTCAAATGGTAATGCCTCATCAAGGTGCTGTAAAAATGTTTTGAATGTTCCCTCACCTTCTTGATAACTGAAGGGGCGCAAATCGAATTGAATTGAGAACCGACCATGAAGCTGGGAGTTTGCTTGCAATACAAGTTTAGAGTATGGCATTCCAAAAAGTACGATTGGGCACTTCGACTTGTTTAATATTCCTTTCAGCCAATTTCCAACTTGCGTAAGAATTTTATTTGATGATTCTTCAACTAAATGCTGAAACTCATCGATAATAATCAGTTTAACACCTAACGCTGGAATTAGTTCAACGATTCTTTTAGTTAACCTAGCCAGGTCGGTATCGTAAAGGGCGAGTGGGTCCCCCATTTTCAACAACAATTCTCTTGCAGCATCGACTGGTTTCGCATTATCCGGCAGCTCTATATGAACTACTGGAATAGTATCCCCATCAATATCGGAATCTCCCTCATTTTTCTTCAAATATTTTTTTATTATTGTTGTTTTACCTACTCCTGACGCTCCATAAACTATCATACAAGTAGGCTCGGAATCCATGTCTGAAAAGTCCCTGCACCTATCCATATACCTAAGAACCTTAGCTACGCTTGGAGTTATAACAAATGCTTTTTTTGCTCTAGCAATTCGAATGTCCCTACTATCGTCCATATAAAATCACTTCCTTATAAGTAATCAATACCCCAAGCATTTTCGTCATAAACGTCCTCTTCTTGATGATGCCCCTGTTCTGCTTTTTCAAGTGATTTTTGATTCTGAGATTTTGCCCTTTCAGTATTCTCTTGATACCTAGCACCACGACGCCTATTCCTAATTTTCTTGGTTTTAACTATAGATTCTTCTGCTACTTCTTCCATTCGTATTTCCGCGTCAATTTCAGCATCTTCATCATAATCCGCTGAGTTTAAGTTTCTTTGATATTTGATATTAAATTTGTGCTGCCATAAAGAAATAGAACTCGCGTATTCGTAATCAATAGCAGGTACTGTAAAGTACTCATTGGCATCTTCATCTAACACCCAAATATGCCCCATACACTCGGGATTATACTTAAATGTAACTACATGATTTCCTTTACGTCCTCTATATTCAGCCAAACGGTCGCTAGTGTACGTCAAATCAACATAGACGGTTATTCCAGACTTATTCAGTTTCTTTTTATCTAATATTGCGAATTTGAAGTCTAGTTCGGCTGCTGTACCAGTAAACTCTTCTGGTTCCCATTCCTCACATCCTCTTTTCCAGGCCACATTTGGGCAGTTAGTGCCTCTTTGGTTGGGTTTTCTATGATATTTATCTACTAACCAAATAAGATATACCTCTTTCAATTCACTCAGTGTCAATGTTGCTTCACCAATTGAATCATACCCTTCTCTCTGGATGTAGTGACTAAATGCTTTCCCTGGTAAATCATCTAACACATTAGTATTGACGGTTCCATAATTGCGTTCGACGTGTGGTTTGTTATCTGGAGTTTCCACTTTATTTTGATGGACGGTTATCAATAAAGTCTCGCACGCGGCATCAAATGCTTTTGACAGAAACTCTTTGCCGTTATCAGTAACTAATAAATCCATAATCCCATAGCACAACCATTCATTTTTGACAGAAGGGTATGATGACAACAATGAGTCTTTCCGCTGTATCGCATTTTTTAAAGCTAAAGAAACTGAAACATAACTCGGTGGCTCAAATCCTAGATAAAAGCCAACCACAGCTTTACTATAGCAATCGACCAACTGTGTGAGATAAGGTCTTCCTAGAGGGATTCGATATTCTTCATGTACAACGAACACGTCCAAAACAGTATGATCCACCTCCACCCTTTCGAGGGCATAAGACGTAAGAATTTTTTTGCCCATCTTACGAAACTCTCGTTTAGCTACCCGTACCCCTTTTTTTGCAGACAAAATTTCAAATGGGGTCTTTTTGTTGACTCTTTTCCTTAGTGACTCATACTTTGGGTACTTGTGTTTAGTCCCGTTCTTCACGTTGTACTGTCGAACTTTCCTACGAACACGACGATAAGCTGAGCTAATATTAATTTTTTTACCTGAGATAACTCCCTCGACAGCTTGTTCCATCAGCGCGTCAACGATTTTTGGCACTTTGGGTTCTCTATTACCTCGGCCTTTGAAATCAGGCGCTAGACATGTAGGATTAAAATCTGACTGACTAAAATTTAGCCACCACCTATAAATTGTAATAGCACTAGGGATTTTTTTGTCATTGCACCTTTGCAATTCGACCCGATGTGGTTCAATGGTTTTAGGAGTAATCTTGTCACACTCTTTTCCTAAATACTTAAGAACCTTTAACCGGTAAGAAATTTCATTCGCAACTTTATCAGGAAAAGCTGTCAAGTCTTTATATGTGATGTCCTCTGCTAAAGCATCATTTAAAGAACTATCAATATCGACCAGATCTTCTTGATAGTCTGAAACTTCTAGCTTTGCTTTCCTATTAAAATTACTAAATGATTTTTTAGGCATAGCAATTTACTTTGAATTCGGATTTAAGGGATAATGGAGAATCTAATTCGGTTTCCAACAAATTTCGTGATAACAAGTTGCAAAGTACTGGCATAATTGCTCGCCTTGTCAAGCCCGCCTTGTGAATCAAATGTTGTGCCGACTGTGGGCCGTTGTCCCTGAGAATATTTAATACCAAATTGTGTGTATCAGTTAAGCAATCTCTTGAGGCATACCTATACATCAGCTTAAGATTCTTTAACAATGTCTTGTTTCTTATCTGCTTCTCTTCAACCAACTCCAGTTCCAAACCCATTTCCTCTGCAGCCTGTTGCTTTGCGCTCCACTCATCAAGAAAATCGGGTGAAGATGCTATATCATCGGGCTTTATTTCGTATAGAACATATTCACCAGTATCAAACTGTACAAGGAAATCAGGCACATACGTATGCCATTTGCCATTATAGTAATATGAATATCTAATTGGTTGAGAGCAAAACCGAATAATGTCTTTTTCAAAATCGAAGTGATAACAGGCATCACACTCTAAAGCTGACTCAACAGTAACCCTTTTACCCATCTTGGCACTAGCATAGCGATGTATGTTTTTACCTCGAGACTTAGTCAACTTCCGGGCAGGATTATGAAAAGCATTATCTAACGCTAATGTAATATCTTCAGAAAAACTATCATATTGACAGAGCATAAAAATCGCCTTTTCATGAAATTGTCGTAAACTTACATAAGTTTAGACAAAGAATAGGCAATATCAATTTATGGTTGTGATAAATATCACTTTATGGTTGTAAATATCATTTTATGGTTGTATCAACAACAACGCACAAAGGAATGACAGATGAGCAGTGGTCAAAGAGACATTACCCTTCGTTTTCTTGCTGAGCCGGGAGACGTTAACTTCGGTGGGAAAGTACACGGTGGCGCCGTGATGAAATGGATCGACTTAGCCGCTTACGCATGTAGCGCGGCTTGGAGTGGTAAATACTGTATAACTGCTTACGCGGGTGGTATTCGTTTCGTTGCTCCGATTCATGTTGGGAACTTGGTAGAGGTAAGTGCAAAGGTTATTTATACCGGTCGCAGTTCAATGCATATCGCGATTGATGTACAGGCTAGCGATCCTAAAGAACTTAAAAACCGCCTCACTACGCATTGTATCGTTATCATGGTTGCGGTAGATGAGAATGGAAAACCTACTGACGTACCTAAATGGATACCTGAATCAGCTGAAGACAAAGCTCTAGAGCAGTCGGCAATACGCCTTATGAACATGCGCAAAGAAATTGGCGAGGAGATGGAAGCTCACGTCAAGTATCTCAAATAGAGTGTTTTAGTGTGGAGCGATAACTTCCTAAGCATACTCGCTCCTTAGCTCTCAAGGTTTTCTTTCTTTATGGCTTCATTTTGAGGGCTCAGCTCAGTTCCCTTCCCTTTCCACTGTCATATTTCTTTCACTTTATTTTGCTTAAATCTCTGCACTGTCAGGAAGCTTGAGCTTAAGCCTTGAAAATAATTACAACTCTCAGTGAAACCACTCTTACTAATCTTAAAGCCGTAGAGTATCAATGGGTAAGAACCATGTATGTCGAAGGGTATAACGATGATGAAATAAACCATTACATCCAAACTTGCTTTGGAGGTGATGCTACTTTTGCCGATCTATTCCGTCGCGTCGCATTGCAACAAACAAGCATATATACATTGCTTCAATACGTAGGGTGCGCGCCATCCAGCAGAGAGTTTTAACTTTCTCCTCGCGCTTAACGGAACCGAACAACCTCCCACTATTTATGTGAAGTGCGACGCACAGCGTTCTAACCGTGCTGTGTAATCCTTTGCAAAACGGCTAATCTCACCTGACTAACCAAACGATTTATAGATATAAAAATGCCCGAGCTAAAACTCAGGCAATGGTTACAAAAACTGTTAGTGATTTTCATAGTAAGGAACAGAGCTAACAGCCAGCTATGCGTAACGCCAATATTGCTGATATTACTGATCGGCGGCCAAACCAAAAACGTAATATCGAAGCAAATACAAGGGCGACCAAGCGGTCGCCCTTATTCTTTTTATTCTTAATCCTTAGCGACCCACTAAGATTAACCTTTCACACCACCAGCTGTTAGTCCACCAACTAACCAGCGCTGTGCAAGCAAGAATACTACTGTGATTGGCACTGCAGAAAGAACTGCTGCTGCGGCAAAGTCACCCCACAGGTAGTTCTGAGGGTATAGGTATTGCTGCATACCAACCGCTAGAGTGTATGAGTCTACATCAGAAAGCAGTAACGATGCTACCGGAACTTCACCAATCACCATAATAAATGACAAGATGAACACTACCGCTAGGATTGGCACAGACAGTGGTAGTAGTACCAGGCGGAACGCTTGCCATGGTGTCGCACCGTCCAATGCCGCAGCTTCTTCTAGTGAAGAGTCAATGCTCTCGAAGTAACCTTTGATTGTCCATACGTGTAGTGCGATACCACCAAGGTAGGCAAAGATCAAACCACCATGCGTATTCAGGCCAAGGAACGGAATGTATTGTCCAAGCTTGTCAAACAGCGCGTACAATGCCACCAATGCCAATACAGCCGGGAACATTTGGAAGATCATCATCGCTTGCAGGATGGTGTTCTTGCCCTTGAACTTCATACGAGCAAATGCGTATGCCGACGTAGTAGACAGTGCCACAATCAAGATTGAAGAAATGCCGCCAACCTTAACTGAGTTCCACAACCAAGTTAGAACTGGGAACGGCGGTGGTGTCACCGTGCCATCCGCATTGGTAACAGCAATACCTAAGGCCAGTTTCCAGTGGTCCAGCGTTGGGTTATCTGGGATCAGGCTACCCGTTGCGAAGTTACCTTCACGGAATGAGATAGCGATGACCATTAATAAAGGGAAAATAATCAGTGCTAAGAACGCCCACATTGCGGCGTGCGTAGCCCATACACGATACTTTAATGACTTACCTTGTACCATTGCCATTGTGATGTCTCCTTAATCTTGAGCTACTTTAGTTACACGCAGGTTGATAAGTGCTAGTGCGCCAACCAACAGGAAGATAAGCGTTGCTACTGCACTTGCCAGACCAAAGTCCTGACCGCCCGCACCTTCAAAGGCGATACGGTATGTGTAGCTAACCAATAAGTCGGTGTAACCCGCAGGTTCTGAAGTACCGATCATGTTCGGACCACCACCTGTCAACAATGCAATCAGTACAAAGTTGTTGAAGTTAAACGCGAAGCTGGCAATCAGGAGCGGCGTTAGCGGCTTGATCATCATCGGCAGCGTGATACGCGTAAAGTTAGAAACAAAGTTAGCACCATCAATTGCCGAAGCTTCATACAAGTCTTCAGGTATCGCTTTTAGTAGGCCCATACACAAGATCATCATGTAAGGGAAACCTAGCCAGGTGTTCACAATTAAGATCATGGTTTTTGCCATGAATGGGTCAGAGAACCACGCTGGGCTGATACCAAACAAGCCTTCAAGCAACATGTTGATCTCACCAAAGCTTTGGTTAAACAAACCTTTGAAGATCAGGATAGAGATAAACGCTGGTACGGCGTAAGGCAAGATAAGCAGCAAGCGGTAGATGGAACGACCTTTCAGTTCTTCCCATTGAACAACACTCGCTAATACCAAGCCGATAATCAGAGTAAACAATACTGATAGTGCAGAGAACAAAACCGTCCAGATGAAGATACTGATGAACGGCTCTTTGATGCCATCATCTTTCCATACACGTTCAAAGTTGTGTGAACCAATCGTTACGATGAAACCTGGCGAAACAGTATTACCGACAAATTGACCGCTTTCATCGACTGGCTGGTAGTAACCCACTTCCATGTTAGGCAGTAGAGTTTCACCTGATTTATTGTTGTACAGTGACTGACCATCTTCCTGTAGTGTGAACAGTGGTACCACAGCAGCGAACTTACGTAAGCCACTCATACGGATATCATCACCACTAGGCAAATGCAGATCGACGCTGCTCAGTGCACTACGGTTTTTCACGATCGTTTTGATCGTTTCTTTCTCACCGCTAATCTCTGTCACTGGCGTCAAATCAAGATCTGAGACTGACATACCTTTAAGCTGAAAACTTGGCGTAGCAAGTAGCTCACCACCTTTTTCAACTACGATCTGGTGACCTTGTTCAGTTTTATAAAGGGTAAATGGGTAGCTGTCGCCACTCTGATAAGTTCTGTCTAATAGGACGCTTTGAGCACGTTCCAGCGAGAGTTGGTTTTTCGCGCTGTAGTTGGTAAACGACAAACCAACGGTGTACGCCAATGGGAAAAGGATAAACAGAATCATTCCGGCAATACCCGGATAGATATAACGGTGGGCGTAGGTCTTTTTACTACCAAAGATATACAACGCCAATGCAGTAAGAATGAGCGTAAGCAGTGCAAACGCAATCTCACCACGAGAATACATTAGAATAGTAGCGTAACCATTTATAAAACCGATTGAGCCTAATAGTGCCCACTTGATAAACACTTTTTTGCTGCTCGGAAGGTTTGCATCTGGTGCTGTCATAGCATCTGTACCTTGAACTGACTGCATAGGGAACCTGCTAGCGATATAGAATAAATATAGAAAAGTAAGGAGGAGTTGCCTCCTCCTTAAAAGGTATTACTGAATTATTTTGTCATTTGTTTTTCTGCATCTGCTAGAGCAGCATCTACAGTTTGACGACCGTCTACAACGTTGATGATCGCGTTCTTAGCTGCACCCCAGAATGCGTTCATTTGTGGGATGTTAGGCATGATTTCGCCGTTCATCGCGTTATCCATTGTTGCCGCGATACGTGCATCTGAATCTAGTTCACGCTGGAATGAGTTAAGTGCTACTGCGCCTAGTGGCTTGTCGTTGTTAACCATACGTAGACCATCGTTAGTCAGTAGGTAGTTCTCGATGAACTCTACCGCTAGGTCACGGTTAGGTGATGCAGTGCTGATACCAGCAGTTAGAACACCAACGAATGGCTTAGAAGACTGACCTTGGAACTTAGGAAGAGTTGTTACGCCATAGTTGATGCCAGATTTCTCGATGTTGCCCCAAGACCATGGACCGTTGATAGTCATCGCAGCAGTACCTTGGTTGAACGCTGATTCAGATACTGAGTAGTCCATATCTGGAGAGATAACTTTGCTGTCAACTAAACCTTTAACGAAGTTCATTGCGTCTTTCACGCCTTCTTTCGCAATACCAGCGTCTTTCACATCGTAGCCTTCAGACGTGTATTTAAACGCGTAACCGCCGTCAGCAGCCATTAGTGGCCATGTGAAGTACGGTTCTTTTAGGTTCCACATGATTGCAGACTTGCCTTCTTTCTTAAGTTTTGCATCTAGTGCTGCAACTTCTTCCCATGTTTTAGGTGGGTTTGGAACAAGGTCTTTGTTGTAGATTAGAGATAGAGACTCAACCGCTACTGGGTAGCCAATTAGTTTGCCATCGTAACGTACTGCATCCCATGCAAAATCAACGATGCCTTCTTGGATTTCTTTCGAAGGTTTGATCTCAGCAAGTAGACCTGCTTCTGCATAACCACCGAAACGGTCGTGAGCCCAGAATACGATATCAGGACCATCACCGGTAGCCGCTGTCTGAGGGAATCGGTCTTGAAGGCCATCTGGGTGAGCCACTGTTACTTTAATACCAGTGTCTTCTTCAAACTTTTTACCAACTTCTGCTAGACCGTTGTAGCCTTTATCGCCGTTGATCCAGATTGTTAGTTGTCCTTCTTCGATGGCAGCATTAGCACCAAAAGAACCCAAAGCAACAAGAGTACCTAGTGCTAGAGCGCTTAATTTTTTCATGTTCGTATCCTTTTTATATTTTTGATGTAGGGCTAGTCCATTGAGGTTCAGCCGTATTTCGACATATATCATCTGAAATTATCCAATATGTCTCATCCTCCTAATCCCTACGCCCTTGTAATTATGACGTATTTTCGTGATCTGAATCGCCAAGGGTTAGCGACCCAAATCACAAAATGAGCACTTCTTGTGATCGAATTCACCTTTGGGTCACGCAATAATGTGATATCCGCCCAACTTGCTCTCTACTCCTCCTTTTTCACTCCTCCCTGCCTACTCCCCCTGCAATTATTTCTATTGGGAGGATGTATCAGTGAACAGAATCTTAGAAACTGCAGTCATCCAAGAGTGGATGGTAAGAACCCTTTCCCAGCAGTACCTACCCTATAGGTTACAAGATTTGCTGGTTTTGCATTGCCATACGAGTGGAATGTCATTATTGGTGTTGTTTGTGGTAATTATTTCACGGGGGAGACAACACGAATAATGTGGGGGAGAGAAACTCGTACTTGGCCTTGGTGGGTAGCGCTCGTTAAGAGTTTTACATGAGCGCTACCCTGTTTTCTTACCTCCATTAATTACTTACCAATTCCTACTGTTACTGCTCGCTAGATAATTCATATAATGATGAGCGGTGAATAATAAAAATTGATCGAGGACGAGCTACATGGCGAGTGTCACGTTAAAAAATGTTTGTAAAGCGTATGGCGACGTACTGATTTCTAAAAACGTAGACCTAGAGATCAACGAAGGTGAATTCGTTGTCTTCGTAGGCCCATCAGGTTGTGGTAAATCTACCCTGTTACGTTGTATTGCCGGTCTTGAAGACATTACTTCAGGTGACTTGTATATTGGTGACCAGCGCATGAATGACATAGAACCATCACAACGTGGTGTTGGTATGGTATTCCAGTCTTACGCTCTTTACCCACACCTGAACTTATATGACAACATGTCATTTGGTCTTAAGCTGGCAAAAGCAGACAAAGCAGAAATCGACAAACGAGTTGAGCACGCGGCAGAAATCCTTCAACTTGGTCACCTACTAGAGCGTCAACCAAAAGCGCTATCTGGTGGTCAACGTCAACGCGTTGCAATTGGTCGTACCTTGGTTTCTCAACCAAACGTATTCCTTCTTGATGAACCACTTTCTAACCTTGATGCAGCATTACGTGTAAATATGCGTGCTCAAATAACAAAACTACAACGCCAGCTAGGCTGTACCATGATCTACGTAACTCACGATCAGGTAGAAGCAATGACAATGGCAGATAAGATTGTAGTACTGGATGGTGGTTACGTTTCTCAGGTCGGTAAGCCTCTAGAGCTATACCACTACCCACAAAACCGTTTTGTAGCGGGCTTTATCGGCTCACCAAAAATGAACTTCATGAGTGTGTTCATTGATGAAGTAGAAGCGGAGCGCGTGAAAGTACAGCTTTCGAATGGCGTGTCATTCTGGATCCCAGTAGACGGTACAACTGTAAACCGTGGTGATCGTATGTCTCTAGGTGTTCGTCCTGAGCATCTACTTTCAGCATCTGAGTCTGACGCAACCATTCACGGTGAGGTAATGATTGTAGAGAAGCTAGGTAACGAAACTCAGGTTTACCTAAACCTTGAAGGCGCAGACGCAGACGTTATCTACCGTCAACCTGACACATTACCAGTGGAAACTGGTGATAAACTTGAAATTGGTATCCCAGCTCATCGCTGTCACCTTTTCCATAGTGATGGTCGTGCATGCCGACGCCTATACAAAGAAAATGGCATCGACGTAGAATAAGAATTCAATCACCTTTGCTTGCTACCAATCCCTCTCATTCGAGAGGGATTTTTTATTTTCAAACCAATTAACCACAATCGCTAACTTAGACTCTCTACTTTGTTGTGAGATTAAATAAGTAACAGTAAACCTTAGTCTTTAATGCAAAGTCCTTCCTCTACCACTTTTTCCACTCAACTTTCCAAAAGTACCATTTTTTTCTTAACTCAACTGAATTCAGCTCAAAGCGAAATTTCATGCTTATTTCCACTTAACGAAAGAGTGTGAATTTCTACACTATTTTGCGCTATTCAGCTCCGCCACCCTTAGTTGTGGCACTTAGTAACAAGCCGAACTAGCCCTTCTAAACCACCCTATAAATCACGGATTTTGAGAGACGAAACTCAAGGGCGGTAGCATGCGTAAAAAGGAATTAGCTTATGAAACACAAAGGTTTGATACGCTCTCATGAAATGGAATTCGCCTTTCTATATAGAGTTGCAGACTTATTCGTCATTATTTCTCTTATGATGGTATTTCTCATCACAGGCCCTCAAACTGTCGCAAAAGACTCTATCATCCTATCTGGCGTAGCGAGCCTTTCATTTTTGGTATTAGCCGAGAGCGGCAAGCTCTATCGCTCGTGGCGTACCAGTTCGTTTAAAGAGCAAGTCTTTATCGTTTGTATTTCTTGGTTTGTTAGCTGTGCTTTCTTGTTCATCGTTGTTTATTACTCGCAAACTTATACACTGTTCAATAAATCACTCATCACAAGCTGGGTTCTATCAACACCAATCTTCTTAATTTCATGGAGACTGATTGTGCGAAGCTTGCTCTCTTACCTACGTAAACAGGGATACAATACTCGCACCGCAATTATTGTCGGACAAACACCTCACGGGCTGACACTAGCGCAAGAACTGAAAAAACATGGCGAGCACGGCGTCGTATTCGATGGATTCTATGATGAACGCACACCGGATCGTCTTCCTAAAACGCCGAACTATCCAATTAAAGGTGACGTAGCCAGTGCTCTTGAGCGTGCTAAAAAAGGTGAGGTTGATTACGTCTATATCGCGATGCCAATGCATGCAAACGAACGCATTACGACTTTCTTAAATCAGTTTTCTGACACAACGGCGAACACCTATCTCATTCCCGATTTTTTCACCTACAACTTACTTCATTCACGTTGGGATCAAATTGGTGACGTACAAACATTAAGTGTTTTTGATACACCGTTTTCTGGCTTTGCGACGTGGGTAAAACGAGTAGAAGACATAGTGCTATCGAGTCTCATCTTACTGCTTATTTCTCCTGTTCTACTCGCTATCGCTTTAGGGATAAAGCTGACGTCAAAAGGACCCGTTATTTTCAAGCAAGACCGATATGGGTTAGATGGCCGCAAAATCGCCGTTTGGAAGTTTCGCTCCATGACCACCATGGAACAAGGTGGTGACGTAAAACAAGCAACAAAAAACGACCCTAGAATTACACCATTTGGAGGATTTTTACGCCGCACTTCGCTTGATGAATTACCTCAGTTTATCAACGTACTGCAGGGCACTATGTCTATCGTTGGCCCGCGTCCACATGCGGTAGCACACAATGAAGAGTATCGTCAGATCGTTGACCGCTACATGCTTCGCCACAAGGTTAAACCAGGTATTACAGGATGGGCGCAAATTAACGGATACCGTGGAGAAACGGACACCCTAGACAAAATGGAAAAGCGAGTTGAATTCGACCTAGATTATATCCATCACTGGTCAGTATGGATGGACATCAAAATTATCTTTATGACTATTTTCAAAGGATTTACTGGCTCAAATGCGTATTAAATCACTTGCTCTCGCCATGATTTCTTTACTGGTGTCTTACAACCTAAAAGGTGAGCCGATGTCGTACACGACGGAATCAGGAATAGAGCTCACTCCTAAACTAACGTTGGACTACGAGTACAATGACAACATCGCTAGGATCGAGAAAAACCATTCTCCTGCCGTATCGGTTTATTCCGCTATTCCAAGTATCGATATCGCAATTGAACGCAACTTATACAAAAGCTTACTTAGCTATAAGTTGGATTCGGGGATCTCTTCCGATGAAAGTAACGACTTCAATGATCATACCGTTAGATGGTTAAACCATTTCGAGTTCAATCATAGAAACCGATTTAATGTGCGATACCAGTATCAACGCAAACATGAGAATCGTGGTGAAGGTTTGACTGAAGGACAAGGTGACACACTTCCCGACCTTGTTTATTTTCAAACTCATCAGTTGAACACCAAATATCGATTTGGCGCCAACGGCGCACGTGGAAACATCGAGCTAGGCATCAACTACTTTGATAAACGCTATACCAACTACCGTGAAAACCTACCATTTTCACTAACTAAAAAAGCTAAGTACAACGACTTTCGGTCGCCTTCAATGACAGCTGAGTTCTATATGAGAATGGCCGCAGATACTTATTGGTTGATTGGTACCGAACAAAAGAAAACAACCTACATAACACCTAATCCAAACCAAATCTCTCGTGACGGTTTATCTTCAACGTATTTTACTGGTGTAAGTTGGGCGATTTCCGGAAAAACAACGGGGGTTGCACGCATAGGTGTACAAGACAAACACTTTGATTCAGTGCAGAGAGAAGACTTTACCGGCCTTAGTTGGGATATCGGTGCAGAGTGGGCACCACAAAATCAAACTTTAGTCAGCCTATCAACCAAACAAGCGGCAATCAATCCAGATCTATATGGCGACTACAACCTACAAACCCGCGTTCATTTGACGATTGAACACAATTGGAACAGTTACCTTAAAAGCGACTTTTCTACTTCCTACCTCAATGAAGACTATACCGGAGTCGACAGGGAAGAAGACTCATACACATTGAAGGTAGGAGTCGATTACCAGTTTAGACGCTGGCTTAGTGTTAGTGGCCAATGGAAATTCATAGAAAAAGAGTCTAACTGGGCTGGTTATAGTTATGACCAAAATCTGTGGTCTCTCGCTTTTAACCTTTCCCTGTAGCAAGGATGGAACAACATGTTCAGAACTATTTTTATCTTATTTTTCAGCCTCATACTCACCCCCGCACTAGCCGAAACTATCGAGCAAAACTATGTTCTTGATACGGGAGATACTATTTCGATTCAAGTCTACGGTGAGCAAGACCTGTCCATCGAACGCATTCTGATTACTTCTGACGGCTACTTTGACTACCCCTATTTAGGCCGTATCAAAGCGATACAAAAGACACCCAAACAACTAAAGGAGGAACTTGAGGCAGGCTTAAAAGGCGACTATTTGGTCACCCCTAAAGTCATGGTTACCATCACAAGTTTTCGCCTATTTTTTGTCAACGGCGAGGTAAGAAAACCAGGAGGTTTTGCATATCAACCTGGATTGACCATCGAGAAAGCCATCGCGCTTGCAGGAGGATTAACCGATCGAGCCTCACGAACGAAAATTCACCTAACGCAGCACTCTACAGGAAAAACTATAGAGAAAGCGAAGATGACAAGAGCAGTTAAGCCAGGCGACATTTTATTTATCGATCAAAGCTTTTTTTAATTCGCAGGCAACACCAATGAATGGAACTCACATGACAAGCCCTCAATCAAATACCGCTGAACTCATTCGCTTTAGCCTGCATTGGCAAACACTAAAAAAGCACTGGTTTAGTATCGCACTATTTACACTGATCTTTTCTTTAGCCTGCACATGGCACATCTACTCAAAAAAGTCCGTTTATCAAGCGACAGCTACTCTGCTTATACAAGAGCAGCAAAAAAGTGCTCTCTCCATTGAAGAAGTCTATGGTGTAGACACCACGCAAAAAGAGTATTTCCAAACTCAAATTGTAATACTGAAATCCAACCATATTGCTGAAAAGATCATCAATGAGTTTGAGCTCACTCGCCACCCAGAGTTTACTGGAACAAGCAAAGTCAAAAAGCTGTTTAATCAGCTTAAATCGATACCATTTGTTCAGCAGGCCTTGAATGTATCACCAAACCCTAAAGAAACGTCACAATACACAAACACGTTTTACCAGGCACTCCATTCATATAAGCGCAAGCTAGATATTGAACCAATACGAAATACACAGCTCGTAAAAATACACTTTCGCTCAACTGACCCACAGCTAGCTACCGATATCGCCAACGCTATAGGACAGGCCTATATCGAATCTAATTTTGAAGCCAAGTTAGTCGTGACACAGAACGCGGCTTCTTGGCTAACAAACAACGCTAGCAAGCTAGAAGACCGTTTGCGCGCATCAGAATTAGCATTACAAAATTACCTTCTTCAAGAAGGTCTGATCGATATCAATGGTATCGATGATATCTACGCTAACGAGCTAGAAGAGCTCAATAAGAAGCTAAACATTGCCGTTAATAAGCGAATTGAGGCACAAACTCTCATCGAGCTACTGCAGAGTAAATCATCACAAAACCTGGATAGCTTATTATCCATCAATGAATTTGCAAACCACGCGCAAATTAGAGATTTAAAACACTCTGAGGCTCAAGTTCAAAAGTCGCTGTCTGAGCTTTCACAGCGATATGGGCCCAAACACGACAAAATGATTCAAGCAACAGCACAGCTTAAGTCTATTCAAAGTCGAGTACGTCAGTTGATCCAAGAACTGTCCATGAGTAAGCAACAAGACTTATTGGCAGCACAGGCTCAGGAAAACCTCCTGCGAACGGAACTAAATAACAAAAAGTCTGATTTCCAATCCCTTGGGAAACAAAAAGCAAAATACGACCAACTAAAAAGAGAAGTCGAAACCAACAAAAACCTGTATGAAACATTCTTGAGCCGCCAAAAAGAGACAACCGCAACTAGCGACTATAAGAATGTAACCGCTCGATTTACCGATCAAGCGATCATCCCTCTGCTACCCGTGGCTCCAAAGCGCATCAAATTGGTGGCTATCGCATCAATATTTGGATTCATCATTGCCTGCGTGTTAGCCGTTATCATTGAAACACTGAGAAATGTAGTAAGAACACCGCAGGAAGTAGAAGAAAAACTGGGGGTGATTTGCTTAGGCTCAATACCTAAAGTTAAACAGTTTAAATTGCGTAAAAACGGTATTGATCACCTCGCATATAATCATGAGAAAGAGACGCTGTTCAGGGAAGCTTGTCGCTCAGTTCGTACTTCCTTACTACTTAAAATGGTGAACAAGAAACAGCAGGTCATCCCTTTCACATCTGCTATTCCGAAAGAAGGAAAAACGTCGACCGCCATCAGTATGGCGATGTCACTTTCATCGATGGAAAAGGTAATCATCATTGATTGTGACCTAAGAAGGCCTTCGGTAGCCAAACGCTTTGAGCTACCAGAAGATAGCATAGGCTTAACACACCACCTAACCATGGGGATCCCATTATCAGACTGTATTTATCATATAGATGATACAGAACTAGATGTATTACCAGCAGGTCTCCATGCACCAAACCCACAAGAGCTTCTATCTTCACCTCAATTTAAATCCCTGATAGAGCAGCTTTCGACTAAATATGATCGAATTATCATTGATACTCCGCCGCTTCTGTCTGTCTCGGACGCGCTCATTTTAGGCAAAATCGCAGATGGTTTGGTTACTGTCATTCGCTATGAATCAACCAAAGTTTCACTGGTTAAATTCGCCCTTTCAAAGCAGTTTAACCACTCAATTCCTATCTTAGGCTCGTTAATTACTCAGGCTCAATTCGATATTGGTGAAACACAATATATAAAACGATACGCATACCAGTAATTATACGGGAACCGTTTACATGAAAATTTTACATATTATTAATGACTTATCAAAAAATGGTGGAGCGCAACGATTCCTAATAGACCTCGTATCGCACTATGACCCGCATTTCGAGATCAAGGTTTTAATCCTTTCAGATGAAAATGAGTATCAGGCGGAGCTAAAAGAGTGTGGGGTTGAATACCTAAGTTGGAAATCCCTAACTTTTCAACAAAAGTGGAACCTACTGCGTTGGCCAGACCTAGTCCATGGTCACCTCTATCCTTCTATCTATCTAGCCCTACTCGCCATTGGGAAAAAAAGGTTACAGACCGAGCACAACACGACAAATCGCAGAAGAGACTACCCAATGCTCAAATTTATGGAGTATTGGTTGTATAAAAGTTTCGACATGACCATTTGCATTACGGGTCGAGTTCAAGAAGAGCTCATTAGGTTCATGCCCCGATACCAAAGCAAATATAGCGTCGTTTACAATGGTGTTGAGTTAAGTAAATTTACAATGCAGCCGAAAATCCGCAGCGATTTTGCTAAAGATAAAGTGTTCAAAATAGGCATGGCTGGCCGCCTACATAACTATAAGGATCACGAGTCTTTATTACGGGCCATGCAATCTTTGCCGCAGAATTATGAGCTACATTTGGCAGGTGGAGGCCCTAAACAAGAAGAGTTGCAAGCACTTGCTACATCGTTAGGAATAGAGCAGCGAGTACACTGGTATGGTGTTATCTCTGATATACCGAATTTTTTAAATAGTTTGGACGTCTACGTCCAGTCATCTTTGGTAGAGGGGTTTGGCCTAGCCTCTGTTGAAGCGATGGCAAGTGGATTGCCCGTATTGGGCTCTGATGTTCCAGGGCTCGATGAAGTAATTGGCGACTCACGCTACCTTTTCCCTACAGGATCGCCCACTTTACTTGCAGATAAAATTCTTACCATCACCAATGATACCGACACATATAACGAGGCGAGCCGTTACTCCGTAGAACGAGCCAGCCTATATACTATCGATAAGTTTCGGGAGGGATATTATGCAGCCTACGCTCAACTATGTCCCGAGAAGTAAGTCATATAGTTATTTGGCTGCGTTGATCCTGGCTTTATTTTTTATCCCCGTAAAAGTATCAATGTTTGGCGTAAAACTGGCGCTCTCCGATATCGCCAGTCTTGCTTCACTTGGCCTCTCATTACTTATTATTCTTGAAGGGAAAGCCACAAAGCTCTATCACCCATTTTTTGGCTTTATACTCTGCTTCATTGCCTATATCGGGCTTAATGGTTTATTAAATCAAGTGCCTGCTAGGTTTGTAATAACAGAGGTAATTCAATGGCTAGCTATCTTAAGCCTGCTCAGTGTTCTCTATGCTTACAAGTGCTTTGAAGACAAACTCACCATCATTTGCTTTATTCAATGGCTGTTTTTGATTTGCTTCGTTGTCGCAGCATGGCACTTCATACAAGGATACCAATCTGGCTTTAAGTTACTCGGAACCAGTAAGTATGCATTCGGTGCTCTCTGTGCCCTACTTTACATCTATCGCAACCATGTGCCTTGGTTCAAAGTTATGATGCTATGTGCCTTTGCTATGCTGATTCTTTCCCAAGAGCGAAAAGCACTACTCGCATTTTTCTGCATGGTCACTTTTGATCAAGTGATATTACAAAAAGAGCTAAATAAACGGTCAAGCAACTTGCACTTTGTTTTGCTCATATCAACCTTTCTTTTAATCGCTTTGGCCTGCTGGTCTTTTTTCCTTTACTTCGGTTCAGAGCAGTTGTCAGAGCTACTAGAAATTACCCGAGAAGACATCGTTTTTGCTAATCAAAGTGAGGCCCGCTGGGTATCTAACTTACATAGAAAACTATTGTTAGTTAATGGCACTGACATTTTGATGAATAATATTATGCTTGGCGTCGGTGCAAAAATGCTTCCTTCTTATATGATCAATTACTTTACCTACGATCAACTCGCTATTTATACCCATAATTTTATACTCGACACATCTATTGAGTATGGTGTGATTGGTATTGTTCTGTTATTTGGAGGTTATTTATCTTTCATTTTAAAAGGATTGAGAACACTAGATAAAAACAGATCAACGGTACTACTTTCTGTCTATGCCTTAATAATGGTCTTTTTTGTTGCTGTTAATACAACCATTATTTTACTGCTTTTGATACCGGTAGCCATGAGCGAACACTCACATGTATTTCAAAGCAAATTTACTGCAATCTCTGAATGAGATTACTATTTAAAAATCAAGGAAGAATTAATGAAGTATTCTATTCGTCGACAATTAGAAAAAAACAAATATCTTAATGATGAAAATTTTGTACTTGTTTATCAAATGGGCAAAGTTGGGTCGTCTTCGATCGAGCACTCATTAAACTTAAACAATATCCCTAGTTACCATATCCATACATTTGATGATCATGAAGAGTTTCACATGTATCACAATACCCATGATGTCAAAAAGTTTTTTGAGCCGACCAAGAGATTTGCTTACCGTATGGTTCTTAAGCACCGCAGGCACTTGCTTCAAAAAAGAGATAACTTAAAAATAATCACATTGGTTAGAGATCCTGTTGCTACGGTCTTGTCACGTTTCTTTCAAGATTTACATATACAATTTATCGAAGGAAAAAAGAACGAATCTATCCATAGGGATATGAATGAAACTTATCTTCACCTCGAACATTGCTTTGATAATCACATTAATAAAAGCTACTTTTCAAATTGGTTCGATAATGAACTAAAGAGAAATTTCAACATAGATATCTTCACCGAAGAGACGGACTGTTCACAGCCATCTTTCCGATTCACCCACAACAATCGGGATGTTCTATTAGTTAAGTGCGAATCACTATCAAGTCTGAATAATGAATTATCTGATTTTCTTCAGATAGAAGACTTTGAATTAACAAACAGTAATGAAGCCAAAAACAAATGGTATTCAAACATATATACATACTTTAAGAAAAGGTATGACTTCTCAAAACTATTTTATATGTACGATCTTCCTCTTTATCGCCACCTCTACTCCGCTCAGGAAATAGAACAATTTAAGAATAAGTGGTTAACGGCGATGGAAGGCACTCGATAATGAAAAAGATTCTCCACATAACAGAAGCATTTGGTGGCGGAGTGCAAACCGCACTTTATAGTTATCTTCAATCTTCTCGAGCCGAGCCATACCAACATTTTCTCTTTGCCCGTGCTCGCCAAGAAGATATGACTAGAGAAGGAGGCGAAGACGGTTTTAGTCACGTTCAATGGAGTCAAGGTAATGTCCTCCAATTTATGATGGATGCAAATAGGTTTATCGATCAAGTTCAGCCCGACATTGTTCATTTGCACTCAAGCAAGGCTGGATTTCTTGGTCGTTTCCTACGTTTAGGTAAAGCGCAGCTTGTCTACACGCCACACTGCTACTCATTTGAACGTAAAGACATTACTCCTCTTGAAAGAGCGGTTTATCGGACTCTAGAAAAACTCTTGATTCGGCGTATCGATGTTGTTGCAGGTTGCAGTCAGCGTGAATGTGATTTGGCATTACAGCTAGGAGCCAAAAAGTCAGAGCTGTTAAACAACTTCGTGACGTATACCGATATTGCTAGTTCCCCTTCTATCGATACAGATACCGTAAAAATCACAATACTAGGTCGCGTAGCACCCCAAAAAGATCCTCAATTTCTGATTGATACTCTTACAGAGCTAAAACATCTACCGGTAGCTAGGAAGTACACCATTAATTGGATTGGTGGAGGAGACAATGAGCTAGAAGCGGCGATGAAAAAATGCGGTATAAATGTCACTGGTATGCTGCCTCGTGATGAAGTAATGATTCGGCTAAAAGAATCCGATTTATATTTACACACTGCTGCTTGGGAGGGGATGCCATTAACGATCCTTGAAGCATCCAAACTGCACGTCCCAATGGTAATCCGCTCTATAGGGGCAACCGAAAATCTCAATTACCCATTTTTGGCTAAAACATCCGTCGAAATGGCTAAGCAAATCGCTCACTGTATAAATAATTATGATGAGATAGATTTCAAGCGTTATTCACAGGAGGTCAATCATTCTTTCAGTGAAAATAATCAACGCCTCGCACTCGTTAACATCTACGGGTAGCAATGCAAATTAGAGCCTTTAGTTATCTAAAAGAATATAGCCGCTACAAAGATAGGTTATTCAGCTCGCTGGCAATTGCTGGAGCGTTGAGAGTGGTTAGCTCAGCTTGCGCTATTTCACTAACCATTTTGGTGGCGCATATTTCAAATGCTCAAACCACAGGTGAATTTTTCCTTATGTTCAACCTGTTGTTTTTTCTATCTATCGTTGGTCAGCTCGGATATGACCATGCCTTACTGAAAACGAATGCAATTGCTCATAGTCACCAACACAGAACACAGCAATGTCAAAATCTTCACGTAGCTCTACAAAATAGTCTGGTCTTCTGTATCGTTCTTTGCAGCTTATCGTTCATGGCTTTTCGATTGTTTATGCTGCAAACAACGATACCAGAATTGGCCTTTATAATGATGCTTTGCGGTGTACCACTGGTCGCTTTCAGCCAGCTTATTAGTCGCGCCTTGCAGGCACAGAACAAGCTGTTTTCATCGTTGTTTTCATTTCAACTTGGAATTAACAGCTTAATAGTATTAGTGCTAATCAGCATACCGCTAAAAAGACCATTAAGTAGCGATGAGCTTATGGCAGTTCTGCTAACAGTAATTGCAGTAGTGGCGATACTCTCCACCATTTTTGGAATCAAATCCGGTGCTCTTACTTCGATAAAGCCAGCACGCAACGGAGCATTGACTAGGTCTGCACGGAAAATATGGGCAGGGAATGTTGTCCTACACTCTACACAGTGGCTTAGCCTTCCGCTAGCAGCGACGTTAGTGACATCAAGTGAACTGGGCTTACTAGCAACAGCTCAAAGAACATCACTTGTTGTCGGTTTTATACTAGTCACAATTAACTTTGTATTTGCACCGAAATTTGCTTCTTTTTATCAACAAAAAGAGCTCAACAAACTCAAAAAATTGAGTCAGGTATCTTGCCGATTAAGTCTAATCGCATCGATACTGCCTGTGCTAGCTTTACTCTTCTATTCTGAGTACATCATGCGATTGTATGGTGACGAATTTGCCTCAGCAGCGTCTATCTTAAAAATACTCACGCTAGGGCAAATGGTTAATGCGGCTACTGGCTCAACAGGCTGTCTCTTACTGATGACAGGATTTGAAGAAACAGTAAGAAAAATCTCCTTCACTTCATCATTTGTTCTCATACTTTCGCTTGTTTTCCTCACCTATCTTTATGGTGTAATCGGTTCCGCGTGGGCAATGACGATTAGTATGACACTGCAAAATCTGCTATCCCTTTACTACGTCAGAGTGAGGCTTGGATTTTCACCCATAGGCTAAAAAATATGTACCTCTCGATTTCACGAATCATTTTTATCATTGTCATTCTCATCGCCTTGTCTCTCACCACATGGAAGAGTTCAAGCTTTTATCATCCAGAATACCTTCACTTCGAGAACTTTTTTGGAGGATCCGTTACATTTCATGCCCTGTTTAGCTTCTTAATTGGACTCACCTCCGTATTCAGTTTTCCGGCTCTCGCTCGTACGGCAGGCCATGACCTTTTTGGGATTCGGCTCCTAATCCTTTTACTGCTCATTGTCTCCTTAGAGGAGTTCAGCCAACTATTTATTGCAACTCGCTCTTTTAGTTTTGATGACTTAAGCACTAACTGGATCTGGATTATATTAGGTTATTTCTGTGCAAAACTTATGAAACTCATTGTCAAACAATAATATTTTCAGCGCACTCACACTCTAAAGCGACAAACTACATGCCTCGAAATAACAACTCAACATAGGCGTCTTTGGTGAGCACTTTTTTGGATATTTTTCTTAAAGGGCGAGATATACTCTCGCCCTATTACATTAATATGAGCATCGGTTATGTCTTCACATCCAACTAAAATCACGTTCTTTGAATTCCTAACGCCACTTATCACTGCAGGTAAAAAGACGATCACGATTCGTGATGAATCAGAAAGCCACTACGTGCCAAACACCGAAGTGGAAGTATTTACCCTAGAAACAGACCGCAAAGTATGTGACATCAAAATCCTATCAGTTGCACCACTGAAGTTTGATGACATCAACGAGTTCCACGCAGAACAAGAAGCGATTGAACTGCCAAAACTGAAAGAGCTTATTCGCGAGATCTACCCGAACATCGATGAGCTGTATGTCATTGAGTACGAGCTGATCAAGTAAGAACCATAAATTACTAGACGACTGGTCTAATCGCTTTTATAGTATTGCTCATGAACGTAAAAACGAACGATACACGCCAACACATTCTCGATGTCAGCTACCAATTGGTAGTGACCAAAGGTTTTACCAGTGTTGGGCTCTCCGAACTGTTAAAGGCAGCGGATGTGCCGAAAGGCTCTTTCTACCATTACTTTAAGTCGAAAGAGCAATTTGGTGAGGCATTGATTGAAGATTACTTCTCTCGCTACCTTAAGATGATCACAGCCCACTTTACTGAAAGTGAAGGCTCTGGTTGCGACCGCCTTTTGAGCTACTTTGAGCGCTGGATGGCGATTGAAAATGGCCAATGTAACGCCAATAAATGCTTAGTGGTGAAGTTGAGTGCAGAAGTCTCTGATCTGTCAGAAGCGATGCGCGTAAAATTGGCTTCGGGTGCCACTCGCGTGGTGAAAACCATCGAAGATTGTGTCCAAGCGGGCATTGAAGACGGCTCTATCCAAGTTGAGTCAGCAGAGCAGACTGCCCACTTGATTTACCATCAATGGATTGGTGCAAGCTTACTCAACAAATTGTATCAGGATCGTTCCGGTTTAATGCGTAGCTTTGAGAGCACTCAAAGTATGCTAAAAGGCAAATAACGAACCACACTTAATCCGCCTTATCTTTACCCAAAAAGTACGGCGGATTTTTTAGGAATCAAAACTAGACGACTGGTCTAATAATTAATATAGGAACTTACCATGACCCAAACGCTTAACCGTCAAATCGTATTGGCTAACCGTCCAAAAGGTTCGCCAGTCCCAGAGAACTTCCGTTTAGAACACACTGCCATCCCTACTCCGAGTGAAGGTGAAGTGCTTTTGCGCAGCGTGTATCTGTCTCTTGACCCATATATGCGCGGCCGTATGAATGAAGGCAAATCCTACGCAGATCCTGTAGAGCTAAACGAGGTGATGGTTGGCGGGACAGTTTGTCAGGTGGTGGAATCGAAGAACTCTGATTTCCAAACTGGCGAATGGGTTGTGGCTTACACAGGCTGGCAAGATTACGCGCTATCTGACGGCGAAGGTCTGTTTAAATTAGGCAGTGAACCGACGCATCCGTCTTATGCCCTTGGTGTGCTTGGTATGCCTGGCTTTACCGCTTATGTGGGTTTATTGGAAATTGGTCAGCCTAAAGCTGGCGATACCCTAGTTGTCGCAGCTGCAACTGGTGCGGTGGGCTCTATGGTTGGTCAAATCGGTAAGCTAAAAGGTTGTCGCGTAATCGGTGTCGCAGGCGGTGCAGAGAAGTGCCAGTATGCAAAAGAGACTCTAGGCTTTGATGAATGTCTTGATCACACTGCAGATGACTTCGCAGAGCAACTAGCAGCAACATGTGACAAAGGCATCGATGTCTACTTCGAAAACGTAGGCGGAAAAGTCTTTGATGCCGTGTTACCTCTGCTAAATGTCGGCGCTCGCGTGCCACTTTGTGGTTTGATTTCTCAATACAACGCGACAGCATTACCAGAAGGTCCAGATCGTATGTCGATGCTGATGGGTAACATTCTGGTTAAACGCATCAAGATGCAAGGCTTCATCATTTTTGACCACTACGAGCAAAGCTACACAAACTTCGTCAAAGATGTAAGCCAATGGCTAGCAGAAGGCAAAATCCACTATCGCGAACATCTAGTAGAAGGTTTAGAAAACGCGCCAGAGGCATTCATCGGTCTTCTGCAAGGCAAAAACTTCGGCAAGCTTGTTATTCAAACCAATCAACCTGTATAAGAAAGGATTCTTCTATGATTAAACTGCATCATTTAAATCAGTCTCGCTCAAAACGCATCATTTGGTTGTTAGAAGAATTGGGGGTAGATTATGAGATCGTGCCTTATCTTCGTGACAGAGTCACCTTCCTTGCTCCACCTGAGCTCAAGAGCATTCATCCACTCGGCAAGTCACCTGTATTGGAAGATGGCGAGGAGATCGTTACAGAGTCGGGTGCAATCACTGAATACTTAATTGAAAAGTACGCGGACGGGCGTTTTGCACCAGAACGTGGTAGCAAAGCTTACACGCAATACATTCAATGGATGCACTTTGCAGAGAGCTCAGCCATGGTTCCCCTGCTGTTTAAGATGTTTGTTGCCAAAGATGGTGCACAGACCAATTTCCTTGCGGACTACGCTGATGCGGAAACCATGAAAGTCATGGGTTACGTTGATCAAAGCTTAGAGGGGAAAAGCTACTTTGTTGAAGAACGCCTAACTGGCGCTGATTTCATGATGTCGTTTGTCGTCGATGTCCTGAACAAGTTTGGTGTTATTGAGCGTTTCCCTAACATCCAACGTTATGGCGCACAGCTCGCTACGCATCCCGCGTTTACTAAAGCAGAAGAACTTGAGGTGAAATTCGGTTAATCGAGTTGAGGCCTTCTCAAACCATTGAGAATTTCTGCCTATTTTGAACGATTTAAAATAGGCAGGAATTATTCACACAGACCACAGTTAGAAGTTATCTTTAATCCATACGATAAATAATGTTAATTGACACAAAGACATTAATTAACAACCACTTAAAGCATAGGTGATACCTATCACACTGATTGCTAATAACAGTTTTTTTATTCTCAGTTGCAGCGCTATTCTCCTCGCATAACTTTCGAGCAGTTGCCGAAAAGTCGATAAATAATCACTATATTGCAAGGAAACTCAAATGAGCAAAAAACTGACTACAGCAGCAGGTTGCCCTGTCGCCCATAACCAAAACGTTATGACTGCTGGTCCTCGTGGCCCTCAACTACTACAAGACGTTTGGTTCCTTGAAAAACTAGCACATTTTGATCGTGAAGTGATCCCAGAGCGTCGTATGCACGCGAAAGGTTCTGGCGCTTACGGTACGTTCACAGTAACGCACGACATCACAAAATACACTCGCGCTAAGATCTTCTCTGATATCGGTAAAAAAACCGAACTATTCGCTCGCTTCACTACTGTTGCTGGTGAGCGCGGCGCAGCAGACGCAGAACGCGACATCCGTGGTTTCGCACTAAAATTCTACACTGAAGAAGGTAACTGGGACTTGGTTGGTAACAACACACCAGTATTCTTCCTACGTGACCCACTAAAATTCCCAGACCTAAACCACGCAGTAAAACGCGACCCTCGCACTAACATGCGTAGCTCTACCAACAACTGGGACTTCTGGACATCACTACCAGAAGCATTCCACCAAGTGACTATCGTAATGAGTGACCGTGGTATCCCAGCGTCTTACCGTCATATGCATGGTTTTGGTAGCCACACATTCAGCTTCATCAACGCAGAAAACGAGCGTTACTGGGTGAAATTCCACTTCAAAACTCAGCAAGGCATCAAAAACCTCACTGACCAAGAAGCTGAAGCGATCGTAGGTAAAGACCGCGAAAGCCACCACCGTGACCTTTACGAGGCAATTGAGCGTCAAGACTTCCCTAAATGGAAGATGTACGTACAGATCATGCCGGAACTAGAAGCGGATGAAGTCAACTTCAACCCATTCGACCTAACAAAAGTATGGTCTCAGAAAGATTACCCACTGATCCCAGTTGGTGAGTTCGAACTGAACCGTAACCCAGAAAACTTCTACGCAGAAGTTGAGCAATCAGCATTCAACCCAGCAGCAGTAGTACCTGGTATCGGCTTCTCTCCAGATAAGATGCTACAAGGTCGTCTGTTCGCTTACGGCGATGCACAGCGTTACCGTCTAGGTGTGAACCATCATCAAATCCCAGTGAACGCACCTCGTTGCCCTGTTCACAGCTATCACCGCGATGGCGCAATGCGCGTTGATGGCAACTTTGGTTCAACACTAGGTTACGAGCCAAACTACAAACAGGAATGGGCAGAGCAACCAGATTACTCTGAGCCACCTCTACGCATCAATGGCAACGCTGATCACTACGATCACCGTGTAGACGAAGACTACTTCAGCCAAGCGGGTGACCTATTCCGTCTGATGAACGAAGAGCAACGTCAAACTCTGTTCGACAACACAGCTCGCGCAATGGACGGTGTGCCAGAGTTCATCCAACAGCGCCACGTTCAACACGCATACCAAGCGGACGAAGCGTACGGCAAAGGTCTTGAGATTGCACTAGGCTTAAACAAGTAAGCGAACGCTGTAATCATCACACTGTGTGATTAAAAGACATAAAAAAGGAGGTGCCCTACAGCACCTCCTGATTTCAAATCATTAATCACTAATCAAAAACCATGCTCAAGGAGATTCATTATGATTAACTTAGATTTCTTTAAGCTCTTTGATACCAAAGAACTGTTTATCTATTACTGATTCATCAACTACTGATTTTTAGCTACCGCTTTAATCAGTACTGATGTATCCATGCGACCCAAACCATCTCGTTGAAGGTCTGCGTATTGCTCATCCACTTTCTTAGTCAGTGGAAGTTCTAGACCCACTCGCTCTGCTTCTTGCAGACAGAAACCCAAGTCTTTGCGCATCCAATCAATAGCGAAGCCAAAATCGAACTTATCTTCCGCCATCGTATTTGCGCGGTTTTCCATCTGCCATGAACCTGCAGCGCCATGCTTCAACGTTTCTACAACTTGAGCGATGTCCAAACCTGATTTTTGTGCTAGCAGCAAAGCTTCACTCAGACCTTGTAAAACGCCACCAATACAGATTTGGTTTACCATCTTACAACGTTGGCCCTGACCGTTTTCACCCAGTAGCGTCATCTGCTTCGCGTACACATCCATCGCTGGAGAGACACGGTCAAAAATGCTTTGTTCACCACCACACATGATGGTTAGTACACCATTTTCTGCACCCGCTTGACCACCAGAAACTGGCGCATCAATGAAGTGATTGCCGTACTTAACACACGCTTCAGCCAGCTCAACCGCTAGGTCTGCAGAAGTCGTTGTATGGTCCACTAACACTGCATCCGCTTTCAAGCCGACCAGAATGCCTTCTTCACCGTAAACAACGCTACGAACGTCATCATCATTACCCACACAGGTAAAAACGATGTCACAGCCTTCTGCTGCTTCACGTGGTGTTTCACAAGCTACGCCTTGGTATTCTTCAGCCCATTTGTCGGCTTTCGCTTTTGTGCGGTTGTATACTTTGGTTTCAAAGCCCGCTTTACTTAGGTAACCAGCCATTGGGTATCCCATCACACCCAGACCAATAAATGCTACTCTTAGTTTTTCCATTGCAAGCCTCCTTGAATTCGAAATACGTTACGTTTTGAAACTATTACTATTTGAAACAGTTAATATTTGAAACATGTTACTAAAGATTTCAGAACATTACTTGCAATAATTTCGTCTTAAATAAGCGCAACAAACTCAATCAAAGGCGAAGCCACCAAAAGTGATAATAAAAGCGTCACAATTGACGGAATCGCATCTTTCCAAGTATCAAAACGAAAATGGAAAAACATCGCACCAACTGAGGTGAAAACAATAAAACTTGCACCTATCGCACTTAACAAGTTGTTCGTCGATAACAAGCCAATTAACATCAAAATTGCACCCGTTACCTCAACCAGTCCAACCAAAAACATAGCGGCACTTTTCTCAGCGATAAAAAAAGCTCCATCAAAGGGATGGAGCTAACTAGCAGATAGCCGGGGGCTATATACCTAAGGGATTCTTTTCGCCTGTAACAGTGCTGCGGCATTGAGCATCGCGTCTTTAGTGCTGACATCCAACACCTTCATTTTTCTGAATCGTTCTGGCTCTTTGATGGCTACATCGTGAGCGAAAATAACAAACTTCGCCTTAGCGATATCTTTGTCAGTGATGCGGTTGATGATACCGTTCGCTCCTTGCGTTTCGACCTTGATCTTAATGCCTAACGCACAGGCAGCTTTCTCTAATGACTTCGCCGCTAAGAAGGTGTGCGCGACACCAGACGGGCAAGACGTCACGGCAAGAATGTCTGCTTCGCCCTCGCCTTGCACAGACGTGTAAGCTTGAGATTGACCAACCGGACTATCGTCTTCTGTGACTGTCTTCTTAAGTGCAATAACAATCAATGCTGTGGTAAACGAGCCTGCGATTGTGCCAACTATGTAGCCAATCTTGCCGTCAACGACTGGCAGTACAATCCAGCCGCCCCACGGAGCATGGTTAATCACATGGAACATAAATCCAATCACGTTACCGACAATGCCCCCAGCAACAATCGCAGGCAGGACGCGAGCTGGGTCACCAGCAGCAAACGGAATCGCCCCTTCACTGATGCCAATCATGCCCATGATGCCCGCCGCTTTACCCGCCTCACGCTCATCACGTTTAAATTTACTTGGCGATAGGAAAGTCGCTAACGCCATGCCCAGAGGCGGGGTACAAATTGCAATACCGACACCACCCATCAGCCACGGCTGAGTATTCACCTGAGTCTGAGCAAACAAAGTCGCCACTTTGTTGATGGGGCCGCCCATGTCAAACGCAGTCATTGCACCCAGTACGGTGCCCAACATCACTTTGCCTGAGCCCGCCATACCCGTGAGCACATCGTTCATGGTCGTCATTGCGCTGGCGATCGGTGAGCCGATCACCCACATCACTGCACCACAGGTGACAAACGTTCCAACCAGTGGGTAGATAAAGATCGAGCCGAGCGAACTCATGCTGTCCGGCAATTGAATCTTCTTCAGCAACCAAACCACAAAGCCGGCGAAAAATCCGACCACAATTGCTCCCAAGAAGCCGGTGTTGTAGTGACTAACCGCAATCCATGAGCCAATCATGCCCGGAGCAAGCCCTGGCTTATCCGCAATCGAATAGGCAATGTAACCGCCTAACACCGCGGTAAACAGCGTCAAACCTGCGATACCCATCTCAGCAATATCTGCCAAAATACCTTCTTTTGGAACGCCGCCATGGCCTGAAATCATCACAGAAAGAGACAGCAACACGCCGCCCGCGACAATAAACGGGATCATGTGAGAAGTACCGAACAGCAAGTGCTCTTTCATTCTACTCAGCTTTTGCGCCCAAGGACTAAGAGGCTCAGGCGCAAACTCCAAAGGGTCTAACCCTGAGTCATTCGCATTCGATTGAATATCAGTGAGTAGCTCGCGAGCTTCATCCACTGACTCCGCTGCTTTTAACTTCTTGACGAAACCATCTTCAATGATTTTTGTGGAGATTTGTGCCAAGACTTCAATGTGGTGGTGATCATCCCCATCCGGAGAAGCCAGCATGAAAAATACGTCAGACAGTTCGCCATCATCAGCGCCGTAATCAATACCTTTTCGGCTGATGCCCACTGCGACTGCGGGTTTAGCGACCGCATTACTTTTGGCGTGAGGAATGGCAATACCCTCGTCAAAGCCGGTATTGCCAATCTCTTCTCGTTTCCAAATGTCCGCCAAGAACTGACTTTTGCTAGTGAGCTTGCCCGCCGCGTCCAACAATTCGACGAGCTCTTTGAGCGCTTCATCTTTGGTTTGAGCCTGCAAATCCAAGCAAATGGTTTCTGGCTCAATAAGGTTTAATATGTCCATTGTTTGTACCTTGCAATGTTCACGCTCGTGAGTCATGAGTTAAATTTGTCCATCTATGACTGCGTACAGAGTAACCAACACTCGTCCTTTTCAATACAGGACAAAAAGTGCATTAACTGGATTAATGTAACATGAGATTTAAACTGTGATAGAGCTCTTGTGATTATCTGCTTTAAATCCATCTTTTCGACGACCACTATGCTAATATCCACAAAAATATAAAGTGGATAGAACATGAAAATCGTAGCGGTGACAGCGTGCCCTACAGGCATCGCTCATACCTATATGGCAGCAGATGCTCTTATGAAAGCTGCGCCTAAGCATAACGTACAAATTAAGGTCGAAACGCAAGGTGCGATGGGTATTGAGAATCAGCTCACTCCCCATGACATTGCACAAGCGGATCGTGTCTTAATTGTGTCCGATATCGAGATTGAACAGCCAGCTCGCTTTGAAGGCACTAACAAAATCCAAATCCCAATTGAAGACGTGCTACTTAATGTTGATAAGGTGTTCCTTGTACACTGTCGATGATACTCTTTGCAGATGAACGAATACCAGATTACCTTTTTTGTCGATGATATTAATGCTAGTGCTCATATCGCACAGCCCCTCAATCGCGTCGCCAAAAAGTTCAAAAGCACCTTACACATCATCAACATAACCCAAAACCGCATCGCTGAACTTACCAAGTCAGTCGCGGTTTTACAGGTCGGCTTGCAACAAGGCGACCTGTGCCAAATCACTGCCATCGGTATTGACGCCGAGCTTGCCTGTTTCGTTATCAAAGACATCATCGCCGAAAACTTTACTGTTGTGGGTTCCCACATCAATTACGAGTTCTCAAGCCAACTTGCCGGGCGACTTCCGCAAATTTGTCCGCCGTGTGAAATCCAATGGCATTACGCCAAAGCACACACCGAGCTCACCAAATTTGAGTGCTTGAAAGGGCTAGCTCAGCTTATTCATCCGATTCACCCAGACGAACTCATTCTCGCCTTTATCAAACGCGAAGAACGCTCTTCAACTGCCGTAACTCCGGGTATTGCCCTACCCCATGTGATGTTCGAAGGTGTAGAACACATTTCCATCGCGGTTATCGCCAACGAAATCCCAATGGATTGGGCGTCCAAAATGGGTGAAGTTCATCTCGCCATAGCACTGGTGATGCCAGCTAAGCCCACTCGAGAACAAATCATCGCCGCCACCAACCTAACCCGCAACCTGCTCACTGACCAAATGGCGGAGCGTTTACTGCTAACAAAAAGCAGCGTCGACTTACAGGCGCTTCTGATGTACGCCATGTCGAGGCTGCTTGCTTAATGATTTCCGTCCTAGATTGAACCGCGATATTCCGTCGGCGTTCTGCCCGTTCGGTTCTTAAATACTCGGCAGAAGTAGTTCACATCTTTGAATCCACAGCGCACCGATACCTCATTCAACTTAAAGTTGTATTTCTTGAGCATAAACTTCGCACGGTCTACCCGTACCCACGTAATGTAATCGGCTAACGTCATGTGACCTTGCTGACGGAACAAACGCGACAAATGGTTAGAAGAGATGCTGAACCTCGACGCAATACTGTCACGTGTGATTGGGCGGTGGAAGTTCTCTTGGATATAGATACAAATGCCCTGATACAGATCTTGCACTCGGCTGTGCGCCTGCGTCTCAATAGGCGCATCTAACATCGACTTAGCGTATTGCAACAAGGCTTGCAGCAACAACTCATCCATTGGCTTTTTATTGCACTCACGAGCCAATGAACTCAGCGCTTCCAAGATATTATCAATCGCAAATCCAGAACGAGTTTGAATACTGTGCTTTTGGATATCGTAAAAGCTCGCTTCCCCTTTACGTTTGGACACAAGACTCAAACCCAATTGACGGCGACCAAAGAGAATACTTAATACCGAGCAATCTGTATCCCAGTCAGGTTTATTCCAACAGTTAGGTGGAATAAATATCGCATCACCGGTTTTCGCCACAATATGCGTCACTTTGCGATCATGACTTTCCATTTCATTAATATATTCACCAGACAAGACTAATTCTAATCGAGGGAAGTTAACCTGATAGCTAAATTCAGGTGGTGTATGAAAATCACCAGCAAACCATATATTGTGAAATGGTTCTCGCTCGTTTAATACTGATGAAATCAAATCATGAAAAATCATTTTACGTACTCTTAAACACGCATCCATGATGCTATACCTATAGATATACACCCTACTGGATTTTTGTGCTATTGAGCAAAATCACACTTCCATTTTAAGGTTACAAAAATCCAGTTAACGCATCAATTATCCAGTCTAGTAAATCATCAAGAAAGCTCTTAAAGCCTTATATATGGGAGCAATAACACATTTCACTTATGGTTCATCGACTTCCACATAATGTCACAGATATGCAGTAAGCTTATCCAGTAGACGATCTACATCACACTCTAGTCGGGCGGTTACAATCGTCCAGTAAATGCATTTTTTCTTCACTACTGTCTCCGCTTGGTTAATTTCAAAATACCCCTGAAATAAAAATTATATTTATAGGGGTTCGACAATGATCACCAAACTAATAAATGAAGACTTGATTAAGCTTGATCTTCAAGCAACTTCAAAAGAAGACGTATTTAAAGAACTGGTTGCAGTTCTACACGCCCAAGGTCGTATTTCAGACCAAGAGCAATTTCTAACAGATATAAAAGCACGTGAAGAATTAGGTAATACCGGATTTGAAGATGGCGTTGCTATCCCACACGCAAAAAGTGCAGCAGTCATAGAACCAGCGGTTGTGATCGGCGTAAGCAAATCAGGTATCGAATACGGTGCAGAAGACGGTTTGCCTTCACAACTGTTCTTCATGATCGCTTCTCCAGACGGTGGCGATAACCACCATATCGAAGTTCTCGCAGAGCTGTCTTCAAAACTGATTGAAGATGGTTTCATTGATGCATTTTTAGGTGCAGCAAACAGCCAAGACGCACTGGCACTGCTGCTTGCTAAAGAAGAGCCGCAAGCAGTGGCAGACGCACCAGCAAACCAAGGTTTCATCATTGGTGTTACTGGTTGTCCTGCAGGCGTTGCGCACACTTACCTAGCGGCAGAAGCGCTCGAGAAAGGTGCAGCGGCGATGGGTTACGAAATCAAGGTTGAAACGAATGGTTCAATCGGTGTCAAAAACAGCCCAACCGCAGAAGAAATCGAACGAGCAGACGCAATCATCGTGGCATGTGACAAGCAAGTCGACATGAACCGCTTTGCGGGCAAACGCGTGGTAAAAACCAACGTAAAAGCCCCTATTCGCGATGCTCAAGGTCTGATTAACGAAGCGTTAAGCGCTCCAGAATACCAAGCAGATGCAAGCAGCAATGCGCAAACTTCTGTTGCCAACAAAGCCTCTCAGGCTCGCTCGGACCTATACCGCTACTTGATGAACGGCGTATCACACATGATCCCATTCGTTGTAACGGGTGGTCTGTTGATTGCACTTGCTCTTGCAGTTGGTGGGCAGCCAAGTGAAGCCGGTATGGCTATTCCTGAAGGCAGCATGTGGAACCAAATCCTCAACGTCGGTGTAGTTGCCTTTACGCTGATGATCCCAATCCTAGCGGGTTACATTGCTTACGCGATTGCTGACCGCCCTGCTCTAGCTCCTGGTTTAATCGGTGGTTGGATTGCAAACAACGGTTCTTTCTACGGCGCAGAAGCAGGTACAGGCTTTATCGGTGCCATCATCGCAGGTCTGCTTGTGGGTTACTTCGTGAAGTGGATTACGTCGATTAACTACCACAAGTTCATTCAACCTTTGGTGCCAATCATGATTGCGCCAATCACAGGTTCGCTATTCATCGCTGGTCTTTTCATCTTCGTTATCGGCGCGCCAATCGCAAGTCTAATGGACGGTCTGACTGCGCTACTAACGAGTATGAGCACAGGTAACGTCGTTCTACTAGGTATCGTACTTGGTGGTATGGCTGGCTTCGATATGGGTGGTCCATTCAACAAGGTCGCATTCCTATTCTCTGTGGGCATGATTGCGAGCGGTCAAACTCAATTTATGGGTGCGATGGCGTGTGCAATCCCAGTTGCACCTCTAGGTATGGCACTGGCAACGGCACTGGGTCGTAAGTTCGACCTGTTCGAAGAATCAGAAACCGAAGCGGGTAAAGCAGCAGGCGCAATGGGTCTAGTTGGTATCTCTGAAGGTGCGATTCCATTCGCAGCGCAAGATCCAATGTCAGTGATTCCTGCAAACGTACTTGGCTCAATGGTGGCGGCAGTAATGGCGTTCTCATTCGGCATTACCAACAGTGTTGCTCACGGCGGTCCAGTTGTCGCTCTACTTGGCGCAATGAACCACCCAGTACTTGCTCTGATTTGTATGGCAGCTGGCGCAGTGGTTACCGCAGTAACGTGTGTAACTCTGAAGAAAGTTCGCAAAGCAAAAATGATGCAAGCAGCCGCTTAATTTCCCCTCCCCCCCCAAATGGCTCCTATGGCTTGGGCAATGTCGCCCAAGCATGATTTTCTCTCATGGTGACACTCTATGTCTGATTTAACGATGTCCGATACACAAACGATTCAAACTCAAGCTAAGCATCCGATGTTTTTCCTGATGAACAACGTGATTCAAAACTACGCTTGGGGCAGTACTACTTCTGTTAACCAACTGTTTGGCATTGAAAACCCAACGGACGAACCACAAGCAGAAGTATGGATGGGCGCGCATCCGAACGGTTGCTCATTGGTGATGGTAAACGGTGAGGAGACCAAACTGTCTTCACTGATTGCTCAAGACATGAATGCCTTTCTGAGTGAAGAAGTCACAAACCGTTTTGGTGAACTTCCATACCTGTTTAAAGTGCTTGCTGCTGAGAAAGCGCTGTCGATTCAGGTTCACCCAAACAAACAACAAGCAGAATTGGGTTTTGCACTGGAAGAAAAACAAGGCATTCCTCTAACCGCTGCAAACCGTAACTACAAAGATCCAAACCACAAACCTGAATTGGTTTACGCGCTAACCGAATACCAAGCGATGAATGGCTTCCGCCCAACCAGTGAAATCATCAGCTTCTTCTCTGAGCTGACGATTCCTGAGCTGCAAGGCTTGGTGGATGACCTTATCGCAAACCAAACGCCAACGGGCTTAGCAACCTTCTTCTCGGGTCTACTGTCACTAGAGGGCGAACAGAAAGAGATGGCGTTGACGGTGCTATTGGCTCAAGCTCGCATCACCGACTTACCTCTGTTCAACCTGATTCTTGAACTAGAGAAGCAATACCCTGGCGATATTGGTTTATTTGCACCACTGATGCTTAATGTGATTACCCTACAACCGGGCGATGCCATGTTCTTAGATGCAGAAACGCCACACGCTTACTTAAAAGGTACAGGTCTTGAGATCATGGCGAACTCAGACAACGTACTGCGCGCGGGTCTGACACCAAAATACATGGACGTGAAAGAGCTCGTTGCATGTACACGCTTCAACGAGAAGCCATTCGACAGCCTATTGCTCGCACCGAATGAAATCGACGATATGTTGGAATACCCAATTCCTGTCGACGATTTCAAATTCGCCATCGTTAAGCAAGCTCACCAGCGCACTCTAGAAGTTCAAACCGCTGAGATCCTTATGCCTCTGGATACCAAACTTGTGCTGACTCACGCTAACGGCGAAACATGCGTAGTTGAAAAAGGACTATCAGTTTTCATTCCGGCTTACGCAAAACAGGTCACTTTGGATTGTGAAGGTCGTGTCGCACGCGCTTACAGCTAATCTTTATTATTGATAGTACGCCACTAAAACCAACGCCTCGCCACTCGCGGGGCGTTTTGCTTTTAACCCTAGTAAAGCAATGGTTAATTAAGCACTATAGTCTTGATACAAAACAGAAAAATTTACCTACAAAACCAAGAAACTGTGTAAGACTTATTGAGTAGCCCTGTTGATAAAGGTGGCAAGATGACTCATAGAAACGCTCGCTCTCTTCATGCCATTATCGGCGCACTCGTCGGTGATGCAGCATCTCTCGGATTTCATTGGCTTTACGATCAAGAGCTCATCAGGCAGTTTGGTTCTCCGCATCCGGAATTTCATCAACCTAACCGAACTGAATACCATGACAAAGGTTATTTTGCCCACGGTAGCAAGCAAGTCGGTGACCTCACCCACTATGGCGCACAGCTTGTTGCCATGTTAGACGCTCTAGTTCAAACCGGACACTACGACGAGGCGCGTTACATTCGCTCCTTTCGAGAATGGTTTGATTTTGGTGGTAAATGGCAGGGTTATACAGACAAACCGACTAAGCAAACAATGCTCAACATTCATGAGTTGGAAGCCAAAGAGCTGCGTGTGACCCTATGTGGGGCTGACGACACACAAAACCCTGCATTATCTAAGATTCCGCCGTTGGTGGCTTTTCATTCCGATGATGACAAACTCGCTAAACTGGTTGATTCCGCGGTGCGGGTTACCAATAACAACGACACCGCAGTTATGTATGCCCAAGCTGTCGCAGTGATGATTCAGATGGCGTTGCAAGGCGCTGCGCCCAAAGCGTGTGTGATGGCAGCTCAGACGGTTTCTCCGACGATTGCCAACGACATTCAACGTGCAGAAGCGATGAGCGGCAGAACCGCCACCAGCGTTGCGGAGTCGATTGGGATGCATTGCGGTTTAGACGCTTCGTTTGTGGTGATTTGTCATTTGTTGATGAATTCCGAAAGTTACGAAACCACCATGCGTGAGAATATTTACTGTGGCGGCGACTCAAGTGGGCGGGCTATTCCGCTCGGTGCCATTCTTGGTGCAAGTTACTACGACACACCAATGTCGATTCCAAATCACTGGATGGATAAAACATCGCTTCCTCGTCGTTTATTGCAGTGTTTATAGATGCAAAGAAACACTTATTAACACACGATTCCCTGAAGACAGAAAAAAGCGATATCAATATTGATATCGCTTTGGATAAGGTTGCTAGACCAGTAAATATTCCGGAAAAATCGATCGGACCCCTCCATCTCTCTAAACGGATATTAATAGCCCGGCACAAGCAACAAACCTAAAATCACTTTTACTCTTTAACCGTTCCCAACAGCCTCTATGTTGAGAGATACGCTGTTTTAGCTAGCTCGAACGGCCGACAAATTACGTTATAACATAACACTTATTTCATTGGTGAGTAGCGATTGCTTAGTGATAATAGTCACAAAATAAACTCATGAATGACTTAAAGCCCCTACCTCAGAAACAAATAAAGAGCAGAGACGAATCTCTGCCCTTTTACCTACGCTTAATGATTAAGCTTGATAGAACACGCTTCTTCCCGACACATTAGCGCTGTATTAGGGTCTGTTGACCTTTCGAGCTGATTTTTGCAGCGAATTGTTGGATATTTATACAAGGCAGAGACTTTGCTATGTAGCTAGCCTACATGAGAAGTCGATAACGCAGTAGAAATGACCAACAAACGCTGCCCAAAGGGTTCGGCTAAAATCGTTTTATGCTTTGTTAAGGAGTATTTGCTTAGAATGACTAGGCGACACACTCCTTGCCTCACCTAAAACGATTTTATCTCGAACAAAATTTAACCGCGAAAGATCAACAGACCCTAACTTCTGTATGCATTATTTCTTCGTGTGGAACATCGCTTGTCCACTCTTGTCTTTATTCGACCAAAAATTGATGTTGAACTGAGCATCATCACTCATCTCAATACAGTGCCAATATTGTGGAGGGCTGGTAGCAAACTGGCCTGCATTAATCACCACCATCACTTCTGCTTCTGTAGCATGTTCATCAGCAAAGCCGTAGTAAGTCACTTGCCCTTCCATGACGCACAGCTGTCCAAATACACCCTCAGCAGTATTGTGATGAGTCAGTAGCGCTGGTGGTACATTCTCTTTAGTGAAGAAAGGCGTTGAACGTTGAACGGTCCAGTCTTTAGGAATTCGTAAATGCGACATAATGATACCCTCTCTAATTACAATTCTTTTCGTTAAAATCGGTTAAGCCTGACCGGCTTGAGACAACTCTCGAAGTAGTGGAAATGCTTGCGTAACTTGTTCTCCCGTCACGACGAAGCCCATGAGTCGGCTATTTTCATCTTGTGCTTTCGCGGCAATGCCAGTTTGAGAAATCTGCACACTCCAATTCGTCACCGAACTAAAATCGCCTGCCAATTGAATTGGGTAGCTCGGCGTTTTCACCTTTACCATCATAGGCGGTAGTTTCAACTCTGCTTCTTGCCCTAGTAGCTGTTTGCCCAAAGCACTGGCACTTAGCACGATCGGTTGGAGATAAGGCATCATTCGACCCTGGATTTCAGCACAATCGCCTAATGCGAACACATTGGCTGCTGATGTCTGTAATCGGGCATCTACCTCGATGCCTCTGTTCACGCTCACCCCACAAGCCTTCGCTAACCAAGTGTTAGCACGTAAACCCGCCGCTGAAATCACTACATCGGCTTCGATTGCTTTACCTTTGTTCAAACTCGCCACCAGCGAATCATCTAAACGATTGATCGCAACAACCCCAGTCTCCAAGGCAAGTTGAATACCTTGCTGCTTAAGTTGGTTCTCCAGCGGCAATGCAACGAATTCAGGAATCAAGTTAGCGAGCAAACGGGAATTTGGCTCAACCACCGTAACCGCTTTACCACTGGTTGCGAGATCCATGGCGATCTCGACGCCGATCAAACCACCACCCATTACTAGAATTCGTTCCGCACGGCTGATTTGCTCTTCCGCTAATTGATATTCTTGTAGCGAGTTCAGCGTTATCACCTCAGGTGCTGCCTCACCAGATATTGGCGGCACAAAGGCTTTCGCGCCTGTCGCAAACACCAGCTTGGAGTAAGGATAGACTTGGCCATTGGCTACCACTTGCTGAGCTTGCACGTCGACATGCTCAATCATGGTATGTGCGAACAGTTCGATGTTGTGTTCCTGTGCAAACGCCTCACCACTTCTAACCACTAAGTCTTGGGCCGTTTGTTTGTTACTGAATACATGACTCAAATCGGGCTTGTTGTATTCCGCGCCATCATCAGCAGTAAACACTTGCAGCGGAATATGTGCGTCCATTCGACGCACTGTTTTCACCAATTGGTAAGCCGCAAAGCCGCTACCAATAATCACAATAGGTGCTTGCATATTCGCCCCCTTACCCGTTGTATTCGACAAAGACGTCTTTACCCAAGTGGCATTCTGGGCACAAGAAGTAATCTGGCACTTCAGACCATGCCGTGCCAGGTTCAACGCCTTGATTAGGCTCGCCTTTAGCTGGGTCGTATACCCAATTACAAACGGTGCAAACCATGCATTGACAATCTGCGGGATGCGCCTCAGTACTAGGATTGCTAGGAGCAGCATCTACTACCGCCTGTGTTGTCGCTGGCGCAGCGGGTTGTGATTGAACTTGTGGTGCCGGAGAAATAACAGAACTTGTCAGGTCATGCTTTGCCCACAATTTCGCGATGTTCTGACCATGTTCACGGCACTCACGCATCGCTTTACCATCTGGTCGCCATTTGGTTTTCAAGCTCACTGCGGTTTCAAAGCCTGCGTCGGTCAATCGAGCATGGATACGATCCACCGCACCACCGTTCCAACCGTAGCTACCGAATGCAGCGGCCTTCTTCGCCTTAAAGCGCAGACCGGTAATTTCTTCTAGCATGCCTGCGATTTTCGGCATCATGACGTTGTTCATGGTAGAAGAACCAACCAAGATGCCTTTTGAGCGGAACACATTGGCGAGAATTTCATTCTTATCATGTTTAGAGACATTGAAGACTTTAACCGCCACGCCAGGATCGACATCGTGAATACCCTGCGCGATTGCATCAGCCATCATTCGGGTGTTGTTTGACATAGAATCGTAGAAAATCGTAATGCGATCTTCTTGATAATTGTCTGCCCATGCTAAGTATTGCTCGATGATTTGAACTGGATTATCGCGCCATACAATGCCGTGTGACGTTGCGATCATGTCGACAGGCAAATTGAAGCTCAGCACTTCTTTGATTTTGGCGGTTACCAAACTGCTGAATGGCGTTAGGATGTTTGAGTAGTAACGCAAACACTGTTCCATCAACTCATTTTGATCCACTTCATCATTGAATAAGCGTTCATCGCAGTAATGCTGACCAAATGCATCATTACTGAATAACACCGCATCGCCAGTTAGGTATGTCATCATGCTGTCTGGCCAATGCAGCATCGGCGCTTCCACGAACACCAATTGCTTACCGTTACCAATATCGATGCTGTCGCCCGTTTTTACGGTTTTGAAGTTCCACTCAGGATGGTGGTGATGACCCACAATCGAATCAATCGCCGCTTCTGTACAGTAAATTGGCGTGTTCGGAATCTTCTCCATCAAAGCCGATAATGCGCCTGAGTGATCTTCTTCAGCATGGTTTACTACGATAAAGTCGATAGACTTAAGGTCGATTTCCATTTCTAAATTTTGGATGAATTGTTGACTGAATCGATGATCGACCGTATCAATCAGTACGGTTTTTTCTTCACGAATTAGATAACTGTTGTAGCTGGTACCTTTTGTCATTTTGTATTCTGTACCGTGGAAGTCTTGAACTTCCCAATCGCGTTGACCTACCCAGTGAATGTTGTTTTTTACGTGAATTGTCATAATTACTACCTTGAATGACGGGATAAACAAAAATAATTTCTTCTTGTATTGCACTGGGCGTGCCAACTTTTAATTGCTATATATTTCAATGCTTTAATTCAAACCCAACTTTAACAACTGTCATTTAGACACAGTTGAAAATTGTCATTAAGACACTACAATAGTCATATTGACACAATCGGTATTGGCTATGACTTCTTTAATCGCGCAATGGCTACACATCACGCAAGACCTTAACTCGGCGCTCACTCAACAGGCTCGCTTTGATACGTTATTAACCACGATTCGAGAGGTATTGAAGTGTGACTCTTCTGCCCTTCTTTTGTATGAAGACCAGCACTTTAAACCTCTAGCGATCAATGGATTGGCGAAAGAAGTGCTTGGACGCCGTTTCTCCATTGAGCAGCATCCAAGATTAGAAGCCATTGCCCGAGCTGGCGACATCGTGCGCTTTCCCTCTGACAGCGACTTACCTGATCCTTATGATGGCTTGATCCCAAACCACGAAGACAAACTCCATGTCCATTCGTGTATTGGCTTACCTTTGCTGATCGACGATCAATTGATTGGCGCAATAACGATCGATGCCTTCGACCCCAATCAATTTGATGGGCTGCGCAATCAAGAATTACGCTTTGTCAGTGCATTGGCAGCAGGTGGCTTACACACTGCACTCCTGCTAGAGCAATTAGAAACACAAGCGAGCTTGCCACGTGATTCTTACGCTGAGAAACGCACCCTGAGCAATGAAATCATTGGTCATTCTCAAGGCATGAAAAATCTTCAAGAGCAGATTGATGCAGTCGCCGATACTGAATTGTCCGTGCTGATTACGGGCGAGACAGGAGTGGGTAAAGAGTTAGTCGCTAATGCTATTCATCATCGATCCAGTCGCTCTGGTAACACTTTGGTTTACCTAAACTGTGCAGCGTTACCAGAATCGGTTGCTGAAAGTGAGCTATTTGGGCACATAAAAGGCGCGTTTACTGGGGCCATCAGCAATCGAAAAGGCAAATTCGAACAAGCCGATGGCGGCACACTGTTTTTGGATGAAGTCGGCGAACTGTCGTTAGAGCTGCAAGCCAAGTTACTTCGCGCCCTGCAATATGGCGACATCCAACGCGTAGGTGATGACCGCCATATCCGAGTCAACACGCGCATTGTCGCTGCGACCAACCGTGTTTTACATGAGGAAGTCACGGCAGGCCGTTTCCGAGCCGACTTGTATCATCGTTTAAGCGTCTTCCCGCTTCATGTTCCACCTCTTCGTGAACGTGAAGACGATGTGGTGTTACTAGCAGGCTTTTTTGCCGAACATTTAAGAAGCAAACTAGGACTGAACAGCATTCGTTTGTCTCCCACTTTGGTGCAGGCACTCAAAGACTATTCATGGCCTGGCAACGTACGAGAACTTGAACATGTCATTAAACGTGCTGGTGTTTTGGCAAAAGCACGTACTCACGCTATGAACATTGAGTTAGTTGAGCAAGATTTTGACATCCGAACACCAAATCAGAACAGCAAATACGTCGAGGAAACGGAGCAAAACTCAGGGCTAGAGCTGCCAGAAGGCGGATTGAAAGAAGCCACAGACTCATTCCAGAAAGCAATGATTGTTCGAGCACTGGAAGAGAACCAAGGTAACTGGGCTGCAACGGCACGTCAGTTGGAACTGGACAACGGCAACTTACACCGATTAGCGAAGCGTTTGGGTATAAAGTAAAAAGCAAGTAAGTAAATAGAATAACCAAAGAAAATTCCGTTAGCTTATGTCAAAATACACTATCTCAACCGACAAGTCGTAAAGTGATGAATTACCAAGCTGCTATATTCGACATGGATGGTCTACTACTCGATACTGAGCGAGTTTGCATGCGCATTTTTAAACAAGCGTGTGAAGTTCAGAACCTACCATTTCATGAAGACGTCTACCTCTCCATCATTGGTCGCAACGCGGCTGGAATCGAGGTAATTTTCCGTAAAGCTTATGGCGAAGACCTTGATCGTCTGCACAAGGAGTGGCGCACTCGCTACAACGCAGTAGTACAACACCAAGCCATCCCAGTAAAGCAAGGGGTCATAGAATTACTGGAATGGTTGAAAAAGAATGGCATCCCGACTGCAGTAGCGACATCAACAGCTAATGAAGTTGCGAAGAAAAAACTGGAACTGGCTGGCCTAAGTAAATACTTTGACAACCTAACTACAGGTTGTGAGGTCACGCACGGAAAACCGGATCCAGAAATCTACTTACTTGCAGCAAGCCGCTTAAATGTTGACCCAACGAAGTGCTTAGCCTTTGAAGACTCCAATAATGGTGTTCGTTCTGCAGTCTCAGCTAAGATGATTACATTTCAGATTCCAGACCTCGTCGAGCCTTGTGACGAAGTCCGCGGGTTTGGTCATGCGATTGTCCCTTCACTGCATCACGTATTAGCTGAGTTAAAACTGGCATAACCAATGACCACTCATCTAACCGACTAAAAACGCTCCGACTTTCGGAGCGTTTTTTGTGAACAACAGTTATCCAAACAATTTTAGAAAGCTTGGGTATCTTTCGTATTGCTCTCAAGGATACAAACTGGCGAGCCTATTTCAATTTCAAACCCTGTTGGCTTAAACATCCCACTCTGTTCATCACGTTGGAAACTAACAATATTATTTGAATGCTGATTTGCAACAATTAACCACTTACCATCAGAGCTGATCGTGAAATCTCGGGGAAACGCCCCGCCACAATCAATATCATGGATTCTTTCTGGTTGCCCACTCTTCACATCGAATAGCACAATTCTATTTTGGTGCCGACACGATACGTATAAGAATTGCTCACATGAAGAAAGCTTAATCGCAGCCGCCGCCTCTCCTTTCTCGCTATCATTTAAAAGATCACATTCATGTTCAATACACCATTCATTAGCCTGTTTTGTTAGCGTAACGAGTGTTTCAGACAGCTCGCAAACGATGTAAGCAATGTCTTCGTTCTTATTCAATACTAAATGTCGAGGCCCTGCGCCCGCAGGCAATTCTATTGATTGGCATAACTCAAATTGACTATCCGCATAGCCATAGATGTACACACGATCAGCGCCAAGATCGACAACCCATAACTCGGAACTCTGACACAAAAACTTGACTTGATGCGCGTGCGGTGAAGTTTGTCGCTGTAAATTTGGGCCACAGCCTTCGTTGAATAAGTTTGCTATCAGGTAGAATGGTTTACCCTCACTATCAAGTTGGTAAACGCTCACATTCCCTGACCCATAATTAGCTACGGCAAGCAAACTCTCTGAACTGTCAGAGTCTAAGTGACAAGGATAGTCGCCATTGATATCAATATAATGGGTTTGCTGCTTGTTCAAAAAAATAAGCTCGCAGCCTTCTGCTTCTTCCACTTCATTAAAACTATATAGACCATTTTTGGTCAGGTGCAGATATGAAGGGTTAGAAGTATTCAACAGAGCTGGGTGACTCGATAGTTGACCAGTCGCTGTATCTAATGAAATAGACTCAATTCCTTTACTCAAGGAATCTGTGTATGTGCCAACAAAAAAACGTAAGCTGTTGCTAACTTCCATGAAAACTAAACCTAAGAGGGACTAAAGAGGTGACTTTGCCTACTCTTCGTGAGGACTACAAGGCCATAGTTTTGGTTTCATGGCGAAATGTGACAATAAACAAGGGGGAATAAATCTCTAGCATTTCATAGTTAACCACCTTACATTAATAAACTCTAAAATAACTATTTACCTAAATAATAATTGAGTTTATTATTTATATATACATACCACTTCAACTAAAATAACTAAATATCAATAACTTGATAACCAACTTATTTTACAGCGCATTAAAAAATTTCGAGACACCCATCACACAATATTATTATTACAAGAATTAGAATCCGATCTTTTACAACCTATACATTCAGTGGAATTATGAATTTATCCAATTTAAGTGTTAGAAAAAAAATCGGAGCGCTGATTTTAGTTATTGCATTCTCAGTTATAGCGCTGTCATTCTTTTTTGCTTCTCAAATACAAACAATTGAAGGCAAGTTGGTTGTATTTTCAGAAACAACAGTACCAAGTGTTATTCTAGTAAAGAATACCGAGATTGAACTTGGCATTCTTAGAAAAGATGAGTTTTCTTTACTTACAAACGTTGATCACCCTGAATTTCAAAGCTGGGTAAAAGGTTTGGAAGACACAGAGAAAAAAATCGACCAGTATTTAGATGAATATGAAAAAGGCTTATGGGACCAACGAGATCATAATGCCTTTAATAAAGTTAAAGATGCTTGGATAAGATATCGCGCATTCAACAATAATTATGCACAATTATTGTTGAATGATAACATAGACGAAGCTAATAGAATTCTCCTCAATGGTTTCTCTACGTTCAATGAGTTATCGCAAGCAATTCGTGGGCTTGTTGAATTAAACCAAACCTATATTTCTGAAGACATTAACGGTGCGCATATTGTTGTCGCCAACGCAATCAAATACAGCATTGCTGCAATTGTTGGTTTGTTAGTTTTAATGTTTATTGCAGGCATGTACTTAACCAAACAAATCTGCACACCACTTAATTATGTTGTTGAAATGGCATCAAAAATTGCATCAGGTGATCTGACTTATCAATTACCTCGTGATCAAATCGGCAATGATGAATTAGGTCTATTGGCTGATGCGTGTGTGGACATGCAAGCAAAGCTTCTTAGTCTTGTCGACAGTATTGCTTCAACAACGGCTCAGGTAAGTACCGCGACGGAAGAAGTTAGCGCTATTTCAGAACAAACCTCTTCGGGCATGGATGAGCAGCAACAGCAACTGAACTTAATTGCTACTGCAATGAATGAAATGCAAGCCACGGTCAATGAAGTAGCCAATAATACAGAAGCTGCCTCGGAAACAGCGAATGGCGCTTCAAACGACGCTAAACAGGGTTTAGAAGTCGTTCAAGTATGTATCGATCAGATTCAAGAAGCATCTGTGGCCATTCAGTCTGTTGGCACCATGGTGACCGAACTTGAGCATGACGCCTCCAACATCAGCGTTGTAGTTGATGTTATTCAGGATATCGCTGAACAAACCAACCTGCTTGCTTTAAACGCAGCAATTGAAGCAGCACGAGCTGGTGAACAAGGCAGAGGCTTTGCGGTGGTTGCCGATGAAGTACGAACCCTTGCAAGTCGTACCCAATCATCGACAGAGGAAATCGTAGCCATCATTAGTAAGCTGCAAAATTGCTCGAAAAGTGCAGTATCGGCAACCACGAACAGCAGCGATTTAATTCAAATCTGTGTCGAACAAGCCCAAAAAGCTGGCACTACCATCGGTCAGATCGAGCAAAGTGCAGACAACATTGCCGAGAAGAGTATTCAAATCGCAAGTGCATGCAGTGAGCAAAGTTCTGTAACAGAAGAACTGCATCGTAATGTTGAGCACATAAATCAGTTCTCCAGTGAAGTGGCGACAGGCTCTCGCCAGACTGCAATTGCTTGCCAAGACCTAAGTGAACTTGCGGTTGGTCTACAAGAAATCGTTGGCCAATTCAAAACTGCGTAACCCTAGTTTATCTCCCTGATAAACTTATCTCAAAAGCCCGATGTTCCCCCTCCGGGCTTTTTATTTGCTTGTTAAACCGAAAATCGGATCCCGATCTCGATTCTCCAACTAATCCTCTCTAACGCTACCTTATTTAAGCTAAGCCACTATATTTGAATAAGAATATTCTTAGAAACGCATTCAATAGTGAAGCCAATTCCGATAATTAATCAATTGATGAATATTGAAGGAATTATCTTCCTAGCCGGACAAAACTGACTCACGTTACACTGAATACCGTCCCACACTCTTCTATAGCTTGATACGAACTCGAGCTCACCTTCTTAGAGGAAGCGTCGCATGATGAAGCGAATTATTCTGGGCTCCTTGGCCCTTACTCTTTTAACTGCCTGTTCCAAAGATGACGGACAGCAAGCCCTTGGCACACTAGAACGTGACCGCGTAACCTTTACCGCAACCTCTAGTGAAATAATCCGCGCCCTACCCATCAAGGAAGGCAGCCAAGTGACTGAGGGTGAAGTACTGGTTCAGCTCGATACTAAGAACCAAGAAGCGGTTTTAGCTCACGCAGTCGCCGAACAAGCCAAAGCGGACGCTTACCTTTTGAAATTGACCAATGGTGAACGACCAGAAGACATCGCAGCCTCTCAAGCTCGCGTTGCCAGAGCCGAAGCTCAATTGATAGAAGCGCAAAAGAACTACCAACGCAAAGCGGAGCTGGTTCGCAAGAAACTCATCAGTCAATCTGAAAAAGACACCGCCTTAGCAGCAAGAGACTCAGCACGCGCTGAACTTGACTCCTCACAAGAGGAATTCAGTAAACTCACCGCCGGCTCGCGTCTTGAGGATATTGAGCAAGCGAAAGCCGCACTCATGGCAGCGAAAGCAGACGTCGCTCTGCAAGCACAAAAGCTAGCGGAATTGACCATCACCGCCACGCGTGATGGCCTACTTGATAACTTGCCCTTTAATCTTGGTGAGCGCGTTCCTGTAAACGGTATTGTTGCCGTAATTCAAGCAAGCCGTGTCCCATACGCCCGCGTTTACGTTCCTGCTAACTATCGAGTCGACTTTGTTCCGGGTAAAACGGTTAACGTGCATGTAGATGGCGTTGAGCAACCATATAGCGGCACCGTTCGTTGGGTTGCGACTGAGCCTTCATTCACGCCTTATTTCGCGCTCACTGAGGAAGAGCGCTCCCGTTTGATGTACTTAGCAGAAGTCGACCTTCAAGACTCCGCACAATCCTTGCCTTCAGGTATTCCAGCGCAAGTGGATTTGGTGGAGTAAGCCAATGACCGAATACGCGATAAAAGCTGAAAACGTAGTGAAAAAGTTTGGTGACTTCACTGCCATCAACAACATCACGCTTAATGTGCCCAAAGGCAGTATTTATGGCTTTCTTGGTCCCAATGGTTGCGGTAAATCGACAACCATTCGTGTGTTAACAGGCCTACTCAGCCCAAGCGAGGGCAATGTGGATGTACTAGGACTGGAGATCCCAAAACAATCTGAGCTTCTGCGCCTTAAGATAGGTTACATGACACAAAAGTTCTCCCTCTATGATGATCTGACCGTTCAAGAGAATCTTGAGTTTATTGGACAAATCTTTGGTATGGAAACCAAGGCGCTGAAAGCTCGCATCGAAGAACAGCTATCCACCTACGGACTCGACCAACTGCGTCAACAGCGCGTCGGTGGAATGAGTGGCGGCCAGAAGCAACGCTTATCTCTCGCCGCAGCGACCATGCACAAACCAGAACTGTTGTTTCTCGATGAACCCACATCTGCGGTAGATCCAGAGAACCGACGCGATTTCTGGGAGCAGTTGTTTGACCTCTCTGACCAAGGCACGACGATTTTGGTCACAACGCACTACATGGATGAAGCAGAGCGCTGCCATCGTCTTGCGATTATGGAAGCGGGTGAAATCCGCGCCGATGGTGAGCCTGAAGAACTCATGGCACAAATGGGCGTGAACATCGTTGAAGTAAAAGCGGATAACTTACGCGAGCTGAAAGAGAAAGTCCTTCAACGTGAAGAGGTGCGCTCAGCCGCACAGCTAGGAATCCGATTGCGCATTTTAATCCACCAGCGCATCGAACAACCGATAGAATGGTTAACCCATACCTTTCCCGAGCTTGAAGGCTGCGAGATGAACATTGCTCGTCCTAGCTTGGAAGATGTGTTTGTCAGTGTTACGGGAGAAGGTCGCCAATGATGAAATCTATTGCCCGTATGAAAGCGGTGATGATCAAAGAGATCCGCCAGCTTTCACGCGACCGCATTACCTTTGGCATGGTCGTGATGATCCCGCTGATTCAGCTTTTGCTGTTCGGCTTTGCCATTAATACCGATATTCGCAACATTCCCGTTGGTGTCGTCGATCAAAGTGGCAGTACCGCCGGGCGCGTGATCACCGAATCCGTCAAAGTGACTCAAGTGGTCGATGTGGTAGAAACCTTCGCTACCGCAGAGCAAGCAGAACAAGCCATTCAGGATGGTGTTGTTCGTGCGGCTTTGATTCTGCCTAGCGATTTAACCCAACGTATGGTGCAAGGTAGAGAGCTTGGGCAGTGGATTGTGGACGGTTCAGACACCATGATCAGCTCTGCGATTCTTTCTCTGCAAACCATGCCGTTGACGGACTTTGATTTTGAGATACGCCCAGCTCCAACCAAAACCTTTGAAGTTGCGCTGTATTACAACCCGAGTCGCCGCTCAGCGGTGAACATTGTTCCCGGTTTATTAGGTGTAATCCTGACCATGACGATGATTTTGTTCACCAGTGCAGCCATTGTTCGAGAGCGGGAGCGAGGCAATTTGGAGCTACTGATTACGACGCCAATCCATTCCATTGAACTCATGGTGGCAAAGATCATTCCCTACATCTTCGTTGGTTTAATTCAGGTGTTCATCATTCTTGGTCTAGGTCACTGGATATTTGGCGTGCCGATAAACGGTGCCATTAGTCAGATCTTGTTCGGAACTCTACTATTTATCGCCGCGAGTCTAACCCTAGGTCTGGTGATCTCAACCATCGCCACTACACAGCTTCAAGCGATGCAAATGACAGTGTTTATTCTGCTGCCATCCATTTTGCTATCAGGATTTATGTTCCCCTATGAGGGGATGCCCGTTGCAGCACAATGGATATCCGAAGCGCTCCCAGCGACTCACTTTATGCGCATCATTCGCGGTGTGGTGTTACGTGGGGCAGATTTGATGGAGCTTTGGCGAGATACGCTTTGGCTGCTTGGGTTTACCGTTATCGGTCTCTTTGTTGCTTCACTTCGCTTCAAGAAGTCACTCGATTAACCTACCAGGTTCCAGAACTAAAAACGCCTCCAAATTTGGAGTAATGCTGATCGGTTTAGAGACTTGAATGATCTTGGGATCGTATGATAATCCCCACTAACAACGTTAGTGGGGATTTTTTATGTTTGCTCAAGAGTTGGTTTTGGCTCATGAAACAATAGAGGATGGTAAAAACTACGAGTCTGTAGTTAATGCCATTCAACTTGAATGGATAGAGCAAGCTTTGCTTGATACATCTAAAGCAAGTATTAGGCGACGACGTTTACCAGCGCAACAAGCGGTTTGGCTTGTTATTTGGATGGGACTGCAACGGAATAAATCAATTAAGGAAGTGTGTAGTTCTCTTGATT